>NZ_CVSZ01000093.1 GCF_001180325.1 Prochlorococcus marinus | reverse complement strand
ATTTGCATTTTCTGGATGTAAACAAAAAAACAACAATAATCTCTTCCTTCAATTAGATTTATTAAATAAACTCAAAAACTATTAATGTAATGAAGTATCTCAAGATTAAATTTATTTATTTAATCCAAATATTCATAGTTATTTGTTTTTGCATACTCAATTTCTTTCAAGAAGCTGAAGTTTTAGCTTTAACTTCTTTTGAAAGTCATAATTTCGTATCATCGGCAGTTAAAAATATTGGTCCTTCAGTTGTAAAAATTGACACTGAGCGCTTAGTAGAGAGGCAACAATTTGATCCTACTTTACTTGACCCTTTATTAAGGGATTTACTCGGTGAGCAAGGCATTACTCCTGAAAGAGAGAGAGGACAAGGATCTGGGGTTATTATTAATGAGAATGGTTT
>NZ_CVSZ01000092.1 GCF_001180325.1 Prochlorococcus marinus | reverse complement strand
ATGATAATGAACATTTTCATTATCTTCAAAAATATCAAAGATCAAATCAAGATACTTGTCTCAACCAAAGACCCATAGTGAAAATTGGAGATAAAGTGATATCTGGTCAGGTTTTAGCAGATGGATCTGCATGCGAGGGAGGGGAAATAGCCCTTGGCCAAAACGTTTTAATTGCTTACATGCCATGGGAGGGATACAACTATGAAGATGCAATTCTTGTAAGCGAGAGGATGGTAACTGATGATTTATATACTTCAGTACATATCG
>NZ_CVSZ01000091.1 GCF_001180325.1 Prochlorococcus marinus | reverse complement strand
CAGGCTGCTCACAATCCCCAAGGTAACCGTTTTTTCAAGACCATAGGGAGTACCAAGAGCTATTGCCCAATCCCCGACTTCAAGATCTTCAGAATTTCCAAGTGGAGCAAAACCAGAATAAGTATCTTCATCAATTTTTACTAAAGCAAGATCAGTTACTGTATCCGTACCCAAAACTTCACCATCACAAATAGATCCATCTGCCAAAGTAACTGAAACATTATCGACTCTTTCTACGACATGAGCGTTTGTAAGAACCAAACCATTCTCATTC
>NZ_CVSZ01000090.1 GCF_001180325.1 Prochlorococcus marinus | reverse complement strand
AATTGCTTTAGCAACTTCCATAATATCCGCACCAGTACTCTCGCATAAAGAAGAAATAGCGTTAATTGAACTTATCCTTTGAGCAAGAAAAGCATTTGCAGTTAATTTTGATAATTCACTACTCCACAAATTTGTCATGAAAATTTTATTTTTTGGTATCCATTTTTGGTAAATTTTGCTTAGTTCTTCCATTGCTTCATTGTCTTCTCCTCCAATTAATACCCTGTCAGGATTTTCTAAGTCTTCTATAGCTGTTCCTTCTGCAAGAAATTCAGGGCTAGATAATACTGAAAATGTTTTAGATGATGATTGATTGGAAGTACTAAGATTGGAACTTGACAGTATTTTTTTAATTAATTCAGCTGTTCTTACGGGTACAGTGCTTTTTTCAACCACTATCGTGTGGTTTCTTGCAAATTCAGAAATTGTTCTTGCACTTGATTCAACCCATTTTAAATCACTTGCATAACCAGAGCCAAGTCCTCTGTCTTTAGTTGGGGTATTTACTGATATAAATATTAAATCTGCCTCCTCTACTGATTTTTTTATTTGTGTGTTAAAGAAAAGGTTTTTATTTCTGTTCTTTTCAACTAAAGATTTCAATTTAGGTTCATAGATGGGTAATTTATTTAAATCATTACTATTCCATGCATCTATTCTTTCCTTATTTAG
>NZ_CVSZ01000089.1 GCF_001180325.1 Prochlorococcus marinus | reverse complement strand
AAATAGAAATGATTGTAGAAAAAGTTGATAAAAAAGCTAATAATTTGGAGTGTATTGTAACTGTAGGAGGGGTACTTTCAAACAATAAAGGTGTTAATTTTCCAGATGTTCAATTATCAGTAAAAGCATTAACAGAAAAAGATAAAGAGGATTTAAAATTCGGTTTATCTGAAGGAGTAGATTGGATAGCACTAAGTTTCGT
>NZ_CVSZ01000088.1 GCF_001180325.1 Prochlorococcus marinus | reverse complement strand
CGCCCAAGATTTGCTAAATTCAAGTCTTGCCCCATCTTTATTAGGACCAAACACTTTAAAATCTTTTTTTCGAAGAAAATCAGCTAATCCATTTGCTAAAGGTATTTCTGGTCCAATAACGACTAAATCTATCTTAAAAAAATTAAGCTTTTCGACTAGTTCATTTTTATTATTTATGTCAATTTTTATTCTTTCACATTTATTTATTCT
>NZ_CVSZ01000087.1 GCF_001180325.1 Prochlorococcus marinus | reverse complement strand
TACAGGAGTGAGTGGAAGTGGTAAAAGTTCTTTAGCCTTTGATACTATTTTTGCTGAAGGTCAAAGAAGATATGTTGAAAGTCTTTCGGCATATGCAAGGCAGTTTTTGGGTCAAGTAGATAAACCAGATGTTGACAATATTGAAGGTTTGTCACCTGCTATTTCAATTGATCAAAAATCTACAAGTCATAATCCTCGATCAACAGTTGGAACAGTAACAGAGATACAAGATTATTTAAGATTATTGTTTGGCCGTGCTGGAGAGCCGCATTGTCACCACTGCGGGATTCCAATTGCGCCTCAAACAATTGATGAAATGGTTGATCAAATTCTTCTCTTGCCAGAAGGAA
>NZ_CVSZ01000086.1 GCF_001180325.1 Prochlorococcus marinus | reverse complement strand
TAATTATTGGAGATAATAATACTTTCAGAGAATGTGTAACTATTAATAAAGCAACTGATGAAGGAGAAAAAACTATTATTGGCAATAATAATTTGTTGATGGCTTATACTCACATCGGACATAATTGTGAACTCGGTAACAGGATAGTTTTATCAAATAGTGTTCAAGTTGCGGGCCATGTGAAGATCGAAGATAAAGCTATTATTGGTGGTTG
>NZ_CVSZ01000085.1 GCF_001180325.1 Prochlorococcus marinus | reverse complement strand
GAATTTTGAATATCTTTTAGGAGGAAAATCTGATTCAAAAATAATTTTCAAATTTAATTCTTCTAAAAAATCAATCATTGATAATAACGTACTAACTAATAAGTTCTCTTGAAAAATATTAGTTAAGCTTCCATTATCAACTAAAGGTAAAACAACAAGATTTATGCCTACCTTATTACAACCTAAAAATATTTCTTTCATTTGAGAAATTA
>NZ_CVSZ01000084.1 GCF_001180325.1 Prochlorococcus marinus | reverse complement strand
ATTTTTAATTATCTAACTTAAATTTCTTAACAATTTTATCTGCCATCTGATCAGGCTTAAGTCCTAATTTTTCTTTACTCTGATCAGGTGAAGCATGATCAACTAAAACATCAGGTATACCTATTCTGTATACAGGAATATTTATTTCATTATCGTTTAATAACTCAACTATTGCTGAACCAAATCCACCTATCAGGGTTCCTTCTTCCATAGTTACAACTTTCTGAATCCTACTTGCTAAAGGCAAAATAAGATTTTTATCTAGAGGTTTCACAAATCTTGCATTAATAAGACATGCATTAATGTTCATATTTTTTAGTATCTTTGCTGTTTCGATAGATGATGCGACCATTGAACCATAAGCAATAATTAAAATATCCTCTCCTTCTTCAAGTATTTCAGCTTCGCCGATATTCAAAGGTTCCCAACCCTCATCCATTACAGCCACTCCTAACCCAGAGCCTCTGGGTAT
>NZ_CVSZ01000083.1 GCF_001180325.1 Prochlorococcus marinus | reverse complement strand
ACTTGCCAGCTCCAGTGGATGTGAAACCAATACAAGGTGTTTTGCCAAGTGGCAAAGAAGATGTTAGACCTTCAGATGATAATGCTCCTTTCAGTGCATTGGCTTTCAAAGTAATGTCAGATCCCTATGGAAAATTAACTTTTGTAAGAATGTATTCAGGTGTTCTTTCAAAGGGAAGTTATGTAATGAATTCTACTAAGGATGCTAAAGAAAGAATTTCTAGATTAGTGATTCTTAAAGCCGATGAAAGAGAGGAGGTTGATGAATTGAGGGCTGGGGATTTAGGAGCTGTATTAGGTCTTAAGAACACAACAACTGGTGACACTTTGTGTAATACAGAAGATCCAATTGTTTTGGAGACATTGTTTATCCCTGAGCCAGTTATCTCAGTAGCTGTTGAGCCAAAAACTAAAGGGGATATGGAAAAATTATCAAAAGCTTTAACTGCTTTGTCTGAAGAGGATCCAACCTTTAGGGTAAGT
>NZ_CVSZ01000082.1 GCF_001180325.1 Prochlorococcus marinus | reverse complement strand
AAACAAGGTTATCAATTTCAAGTTTATCGGCGATTTCACTAATTGTCCTATTATGAGCTATTAATTCATCTCTATTAGGCATATTAATTCCATAAACGTGAGGATAACGAACAGGGGGAGCTGCTGATGTAAAAAAAACTTTATTTGCTCCTGCATCTTTAGCCATCTGAACAATTTCTTTTGAAGTAGTACCTCTTACTATCGAGTCATCAACAATTAATACATTTTTATTTTTAAACTCAGCGCTCATGGCATTTAATTTTTGCCTTACAGATTTC
>NZ_CVSZ01000081.1 GCF_001180325.1 Prochlorococcus marinus | reverse complement strand
CTGCACTTGTTGCTGCTGTTACTATTTGTTTTACTCCATTACTTTTACAATATTCCTTAAATCGCTTAAGAGTCACTAATGCTCTTTGGATTGATTCTTCAGTAAGATTACCCTCCTCATCTCTTTCTCCAAGACGAGTGGTTGATTTATCAGTGAATTTTATTGAAAATGATTTTAATTCTAGATTAATTTCTGCTACCAAGAGATGTGTAGAGTTAGTTCCAATATCTATAGAAGCTAATAAAATTTGCTTTTCTTGAAAATATCTTAAACCTTGTTTCTGTATCATTTCTTTTTATAAGATGCAGATATCTTTAATCCATTAATAAATATACCCAAGATTGATTATTAAATAATAGGAAACATCTAATCCTAGTAAAATTATTTAAAGTTATGAAATATACAATAGGTCATATGCAAAATACAAATCGACAAATTAAATTAAGTACTTTCTTTGAATTATTAAGGTG
>NZ_CVSZ01000080.1 GCF_001180325.1 Prochlorococcus marinus | reverse complement strand
GGATCTTGTGATTTGGCAGTAAGTAGAAGTTTTGTAGAGGCCACAGCAGAATATAGATTCCCAGTTTGGAGAATGATATCTGGAGCTTTATTCGTAGATGCAGGAAGTGATCTAGATTCTCAAAAGGAAGTCCCTGGAAAACCAGGTAAATTGTTGCAAAAATCAGGATCTGGTTTTTCCCTTGGAGGGGGAGTTGGGGTTAAAACACCAATAGGTCCATTAAT
>NZ_CVSZ01000079.1 GCF_001180325.1 Prochlorococcus marinus | reverse complement strand
AAAAGAATTTTAAATATTCCAAAAAATATTAAAATACATAATTAATTAATAGCAATTTACATTTAAAAATTAAAAGCTAGTATAAAAAAATGAAAATAAAATCTATTTTAATATTATTTTTTCTTTTTCCCTTAATCTTTTATGGTTCTGCTAAAGCTAAGTATTGGTTAATAATTGGAACTTATAGACAAGGGCCTGGAGGAAGGCCAGAGGTTAGTGGAATAACGAGTCCTTCCTTACATTCTATTCCCATGAAAGATTTAGATAATTGTAATAAGGCAGGAGAAAAAATTACTAATGAAATATACAAACCAGTTTGGCATTTTGATAGTAAATGGACCTGTGTATTTAGAGGTGATTAGTAGTAAAGTTACCTTTTAACATCGTGGGCACAACCATCACCTTTATAGTTTTCACTTTCGTAAAAATCATTTTTTGTCCCAAAATAAACTGTTAATAAAACGAAAGGTAAGCTTAATATAAATAAAATAGTTGTTAAATCCATAGTGTTAATTTTTTCAAGGAGGGTATGAAAAATTTCAATTTTTTTATTTACACATGTTTAATAATCTGTGGGTCCTTTAATACCAAGATAAAAGAAGGCTCCTAAACCAACTAAAAGTAAAACTCCAGCGATTGCTGCAGAGGGAACGAAACCTCCTATTGCAAAGGAAGAAAAAGAATACATCTATAAAACTAAAACTAGTTTGATAATATCAATAAAAACTAAGTATTTGTAAAAAATTTTGACTCGAAGACAATTAAATAACTCTTCTATGCCACTAAAGTCGAATCTTCGTTATCAGCAGAAATTCTTATTCTCTCTTCCAACTTAGGGCCATATAATTCATTTCCCCAGATTTCAACTCTTGAATCATTTGGAGCCATAAAAGTAAGAATGTCAGTTGGGAATAAAACTCTTTCTAAGAAAAAATTTGATGGACCAATACATCTCAAGACAACCATGCTACAGCCTTCATTTTTGTAAGAAAACTCAACCATCGCTAAGAAGCAAAATAAATACAATTAAACACTATTAAGAGCTGAAAAAAATGTATAAAAAATTACTGAAAAAAAAGAAATTTAGAAAATACTACAAATTCAATCCAGCCTCAACTAAATTTCTTTCTTGATCAATTAATAAAAGAGCGTAGGATTTTAAAACATCAAAGCTTTTATGAGGAATTGAGACATTAAGCATTCTCAAGAAATTAGATAATTTTTCATTTATAAGGGCGTTACCTTTCTGTAAAAACATTTCTTTTTCCTGATTTGTTTTCCATATATTCATGTATTCAATCTTCAATGGCTTTAAGTGCCAAATATTGTCAATTAAAGTCCAAATATCTAAATAATCGTTTAGGTTATTTTGAATTTTTAATACATACGATAATTCATCAAAACTCAAATTTGTTGTATTTAGAGATCGATCATTTATGTCAATAGAATAAGGTTTTATTCCCAAAAACCATCCCTCAAGAATTAATAAATCAGGATTATCTAATCTCCAATGAGATCTATCTCCTAAACCATTTCTTAAGGATTTGTCGAAAACTGGTACATTTAATTCTCCATTTATCTTCCAATTTAATAATTTTTCATACATTAATTTTACTGAGTGACTTCCAGGAAACCCTCTTGAAACATTCCAAGGGTTATTCTTAATTGCTAATTTCATTTCATTTGAAGGGAGATAAAAGTCGTCAATTGAAATAACCGCAATTTTGAAGTTTAACTTTAACGATATAGCTTCGAGCCATTTACCTAGTGTTGTTTTACCTGTGCCAGGCAAAGCTGAAATTCCAATAATTTTTCTATCAGAAAAATTATTTTGAAAATTATAAGCCTGAGATAAAAGAGGTAAAGCCAAACCCCAAATCCAATCATCATTTACTTTATTGTTCCAATATTGATCAATTGAAAGAATGTTTCTTTTATTATTCCAAAAATTGAACCAATCATCCAAGGATTCCCAACCAATATCAATAATTAATTTTTCAAATTTATCAAGAGGAAAATTAATATCTAAATCTTTCATCTCTTTAACTAAGTTCTCTCTTATTTATTAATTTATTGATTTCATTTTTCCAACCATAGCCATTTGGTTCAGAAGCCAAAGTAAATTCCAAATCTTTTAATTGATCTAGTAAATTTAAGTTAGGCCCATCTATTCCAGGAATAACTATTTTAATATCTGAGCTTAAAAGTAGAGGCAAATCATTTGGAGAATCGCCTAAACCTATAATTTCAATATTATGAACATTTGAATATTCTTTAAGAGCATTTATTGCTTTACCTTTATTCGATTTTGTAGATAATAAGTGACTCATTCTATTGCCCTTAAAAATTTCAACATTAAATTTTTTACAAGAGATATTAATTTTCTCTTCTAAATAACTTGGTGGATTTAAAAAAGGCATGCTCCAGTGTCTATCACGCATTAAGTTCAATGAGTTACCTACTAAACCTGTAAGCTGAGTGGCTTCTTGATCAGTGAGATTATTAAGAGGAGTAAGTTTATAATCAATTTCTTTAGAAATAAAATTTAAGATTTCTTCAAGAGATTCGTATTTTATTCCAAGAATAATTTCTCCATTTACTCTTTTAAGAGATTCACCATATATTGCCGCACCATTCTCAACAATATAAGGATCCGTCAAGTTAAGTTCCTTTCTAATAACTTTTACTTCAGAAGCAGTTTTGCTTGTACAAAGAATTACGGGTATAGATAAATTTTGTAGTTTTTTTATAGTTTCTTTAGCAGGTGACAAATCATATGAATGATCCATTAATGTACCATCTACATCACTTACTACCCAAATAGAAGATTTTTCTATCATATTTACAAAGCACTAAGCCAAAGTACTTGAAAAGGATCAAGACTAATATTTTTGCAATTATATTTAGAGGATGTTAAAAAATCATGGGTATTGAAATCATTATCAACTATTTTTGGTAGATCATTATCATTTAATTGATAATTAATTTTATTTTCAGTCATATTATGGATTGCAAAAACAGAATCAAGACCTTTACCTCTTTTGATTACAACAATATCACTTCTACCTTTAGACAAACATTTCATTTGTGAACAAGGGTGAAATTGCTTTAATTCTGATCGGACATCCATAGCATTACGAAGATATTTTAAGTTTTTATTTGCATTAGATTCAGGATTATTTAAAATAGCTGAAAGGTTTTCTGATTTAAACTTTTCTCTGTTTAGATCTCTTCTTTGACCTGTCATAGAAAAACTTTTAACATCATTTTCTGAAGCTAGTAATGCTGGCAAATAAAATGCAGGCACCCCTTTTAGAGCCATTACTAATAGTTGACTCAAAATAAATCTCTCATATTGAAATCTTTTAGCATCTCTACTTGAGTCTTCCATTGCACTCCACCAACTAATATTCAATTCATAAGGTTTATCTTCACCACTTGATAAACGTCTATGACTTACTAATCCTCCTCTTTTCTCACAATTAATTAATAAATCCTTAATTCTCTGCTCATTCATTAAACCCTCTAGAGCTCTTAGCCCAACACCATCGTGCGATGCAGAAAAATTAAATAAAGTAGTATCTTCAGGTAATGTGGGCCAATCAAATATCCATGAATTTAAGATATCAGCTCTTGAAGTAATAATTGCCTCTAATAGAAGTGGAGGCAATGGGAAATTATATGCCATGTGTGCTTCATCATCAGTAATAAGATAAGATAGATTCTCCTTCTGAGGAACATTGGTTTCTGTTATTAAAACGCCATCATCAAGAAGATTATTTAAAAGAACTCTTAAGAGTTTCACAATTGAATGTGCTTTAGGTAAATGTAAGCATGTAGTCCCTGATTCCTTCCAAATAAAACCTACAGCATCAAGCCTTAACCATTTAATTCCATTAGATAAATAGGTAGTAATTAAATTTAAGAACTCAAGAGTCATTTTAGGATTATGCCAATTCAAATCAATTTGATCTGGCCCAAAAGTTGTCCAAACTTGTTTAGGACCATCATCAGTATTTATTTGAGAAAACAAAGAAGAACTTCTAGGCCTAACTACATTTGACCAGTCAAGATTTTTTTTCGGTGAAAAAACATTTGATACACCTGGTTCTTGCGATTTAATAAATTGTTGAACCCATGGGTGAGATGATGAAACATGGTTTAATACTAAATCAGCCATCAAATCGTGATTTTTAGAAATATTTTTAAGATCATCCCAACCACCAAATTTCTCTTCTAGAGAATCATAACTTGAGACTGCGAAACCTCCATCGCTTGTAGATTTCAGAAAAGGAAGAATATGTACAACTTTCGAAAGGCTGCCAAAATGCTTACTTAACAACTTCCTAAGAGTTATTAATGATGCCTCGCCATTTTTATAAATACTATCTGCATAAGTAATCAAAACTGAATGAGATTCATTCCACCTTTCTTTATTTCTTATTTCTTCATAAGCAGATTTCTCTGAGAAATCATCTAAAATCTGTAATAATTGGTTTGAAATAAAATTAATTTCTTCTGTAGTATGATTTGAATAAATTGTTTTTAACAATTTTTCAATTTTTAATCTATCTAATTTTTTCTCTGAATCAATTTGCTTCACTTTGAAAAAATCATTGAAGTATTAATACCATTCTGCACATCAATTAGAAAATGGACTTTCAACAAGGTTTAATCACAACAATACATGAATATGGAGTTACAGGGAATTTACTTAAAGAATTAAACAAAAGTCTTAAAAAAAGATCAACTAGCATTTTAATACCTTGCTTATATGAAGAGTTTGAGCGCCCAGCATTAAAAGACATTAGAGAAGTTTTAAAAAACCTTACAGGCTTAAATGAATTAGTAATTGCCCTATCTGCAAAAACTGTTGAGCAAGTTAAAGCAGCAAAATCATTTTTTGACTCAATGCCATTCCCAGTTCACGTTCAATGGACTAATTCACCCTCTGTAATTGAGCTATTAAAAAGCCAAGAAAAAAATGGATTAGAACTTTTAGGAACTCCAGGTAAAGGATGGGCTGTATGGCAAGGCATAGGAGTTGCGACTAGAAAATCGGAAGTTGTCGCTCTTTTTGATGCTGATATAAGAACTTTTAGTCCTTTATATCCTTCAAGAATGATACTTCCACTTCTGGATGAATCATATGGAATATCATATGTAAAGGCTTTTTACAGTAGATTATCTTTAGAAACGAATCAATTGCAAGGTAGAGCAACAAGATTATTCGTGGGTCCTTTATTAGCAAGTCTTGAGCAGTTAGTTGGGAATGGTCCGTTTTTACAATATCTTCAATCATTTAGATATCCATTGGCAGGAGAGTTTGCTTTTACTAAAGATCTTGCTATGAATTTAAGAATACCTTGTGACTGGGGTTTAGAGATAGGTTTATTATCAGAGGTTTATAGAAACGTAAGGACCTCCAAAATAGCCCAGGTTGACCTAGGTTTATTTGATCACAAACATAAGAATATTGGAGATTCTTCTAAAGAAGGATTGCAAAAAATGTGTACAGAAATACTTTCAAGTGTTTTAAGAGGTCTCATGGAGCATCAAGCCGAGACTTTAACTAGCACTCAATTAGCAACTTTAGAAGTTCTCTACAAAAGAGTTGGAGAAGATCGGGTAAAACAATTTGGATTAGATTCAGCAGTTAATCAACTTCCCTACGATCGACACGAAGAAGAATTATCAGTACAAAAGTTTGCGAAACTATTAAGACCTGCTACAGAAGATTATCTTGCCTGTCCTAGGACACTTCAATTACCAAGTTGGTCAAGAGTTCTATCTTGTGAGAACAAACTGCAAGAAGATTTAACGATTGCAGGGTCAAAAGACATAAAGATAAGTGAAAAAGAATTAATTAAAAACTTCTAAAGCAAAAAATACCTCTGAGCCATTGGTACTTCATCAAGGGGTTCACAAGTAAGAAGTTCTCCATCGGAAAAAACTTCATAAGTTTGTGGATCAACTGAAATATTTGGTAGTTTACTATTAAGTTTTAAATTTGATTTATTAATATTTCTGGTATTTTCTACGGCAATACATTTCCTTTGTAAGCCTAATTTATTTGGAACATTTTGTTCAATTGAATTTTTACTTAAAAAGGTAAAAGAACTCTTAATTAGAGATTGGCCGAAACTTGCAAACATAGGTCGACCATGAATAGGACCTGGAGTAGGAATTGAAGCATTTGCATCACCCATTTGGGACCAAGCTATAGATCCGCCTTTAATAACTAATTCAGGCTTTACTGCAAAAAAGGAAGGTTTCCACAATGCCAAATCCGCAATTTTACCCTTTTCTATAGACCCAACATGTTTATCAATACCATGAGCTATTGCAGGATTTATTGTGACTTTTGAAATATATCTTTTTACTCTATAATTATCGTTTCTATCAGAATCCTGGGTTAGTGGCCCCCTTTGGACTTTCATTTTATGTGCGGTTTGAAAAGTTCTTGTAATTACTTCGCCAACTCTTCCCATAGCTTGAGAATCACTAGCAATAATTGAAAAGGCACCTAGATCATGCAAGATATCCTCGGCTGCAATAGTCTCTCTTCTGATCCTTGATTCAGCAAATGCAATGTCTTCTGAGATTTTAGAATCTAAATGGTGACAAACCATTAACATGTCAAGATGTTCTTCTAATGTGTTCCTTGTATAAGGTCTTGTTGGATTTGTACTACTAGGAAGAACATTTTTTTCTCCACAGATTTTTATAATGTCTGGAGCATGACCTCCACCTGCTCCTTCGGTATGAAAAGTATGAATAGTTCTTCCTGCAATAGCATTAATGGTATCTTCAACAAAGCCTGCCTCATTCAAAGTATCAGTATGAATACATACTTGTACGTCAAACTTATCTGCAATATTTAGACAAGAATTTATTGTAGAAGGAGTGGTTCCCCAATCCTCATGAAGCTTCAACCCACATGCACCAGCTTCAACCTGATCGATAAGATTGCTCTCGTTTGTTGAATTTCCCTTTCCAAAAAAACCTAAATTCATGGGAAATGCTTCTGCAGATTGAAGCATTCTTGAAATATGAAAAGAACCCGGCGTACAAGTAGTAGCATTTGTACCAGTTGCAGGTCCAGTTCCTCCTCCTAACATGGTTGTAATTCCAGAGGCTAGTGCTGTCTCAATTTGTTGGGGACAGATAAAGTGAATATGGGTATCTATTGAACCTGCAGTAAGAATATGCCCCTCTCCAGCTATTACTTCTGTTGATGCACCAATAACAATATCAACATTATCTTGGATATCAGGATTGCCAGCCTTACCAATTTCAAAAATCATTCCATCTTTTATCCCCACATCAGCCTTAATTATTCCCCACCAATCAACGATCAAAGCATTAGTTATTACAGTATCTACAGCTCCATCAGCTCTTCTTACTTGAGACTGTCCCATCCCATCTCGAATAACTTTACCTCCACCAAATTTAACTTCATCTCCGTATGTAGTTAAATCCTTTTCTACTTCTATAATAAGTTCGGTATCAGCAAGCCTTACTCTATCTCCGGTAGTGGGTCCGTAAGTTTGAGCATAAGTTTTTCTATCAATTTTATAAGACATAATTTTAACTATTCAAAGAACCATTAACTAATGAATTAAAACCATATGCATTTCTTAAACCTGAAAATGGCACTAATTTGACATCTGTTGTATCACCAGGTTCAAATCTAATTGCTGTTCCTGCAGGAATATCTAGACGCATACCATGTGTTATTTCTCGATCAAAAATTAAAGCCTTGTTTGCTTCATAAAAATGATAATGAGATCCAACTTGCACGGGTCTATCTCCAGAATTAGAAACCGTTACTGTTTTAACTGGCTTACTGAAATTTAGTTCGATTTCACCTTGTTCAGTAATTATTTCGCCAGGAATTAAATTACTCATAACTAATTAATCGGATTGTGAATAGTAACTAATTTAGTCCCATCAGGGAAAACGGCTTCTATTTGAACTTCATCAACCATTTCAGGAATGCCCTCCATAACTTGTGATTTTGAAAGCCAGGTAGTTCCCTCTGACATTAATTGACTTACACTTTTACCATCTCGTGCTCCTTCAAGTACTTGAAAACTTAAAAAAGCAATTGTTTCAGGATAATTAAGCTTAAGACCTCGACTAAGCCTTCTTTCAGCTAAGAGCGCAGCAGAAAAAATCAATAATTTATCCTTTTCTTGAGGTGAAAGATGCATAATAAAAAATTAATCTATAAATTCTTAAAAAAGGTTCTTTCTGAACATAATTAATAATTCATAGAATCTTGTAAGGGCCATACACCTTGATATTTTGGCTCACAAAATCCACAAACAGACCTAATTTGTTTCCAAATACAAAAAAAACATTTTCTAGCATCTTGAGAAGAACTCCCTAGGAATCGAACAGAAATTCCATTTTCAAGGATTCCAATAGATAAATTATTATTAGTTTCATTGAAAATATTTTTTATATTTCCTACAAGATCATTTATTTTTGACTTGGAAAAATCTTTTTCGCAAATCCAAATTAAGGATCCAAAAACGGGCATGCAATCCATGCCTGACTTGGCTACAAAACTTGCCTTAGATAATTCAACCTGATCAACATATTCCCAATCATCAAGTAAATCATTATTTCTCATAATTTCTAATTTAGACCTAAAAACTCCACTCTCAATAGATTCTCCGGAAGATGATCTTCCAAGTCTTATTAAATCAGTAAATAAAAAACTTGAAGTTTCTGAAATAGATACTTTAAAAATTTGCTCATATAGACCATTTGCAAAGATGATTGTTTCTTGGGGAAGATACTCTAAATGAGAATTGTCAAGAATGTTTATGAGATTCTTTTGCTTTGAAAAACTTCCTTTTGGATTGATTTTAGATCTTCCAACTGATCCATATACTTTCTGAGCTGAAGAAGTCGTCAACAACACCTTAGAGTTTTTTTCAAGATTTACTTCAAAATCGAGTAAATCTCCTCCTACCAATCCCCCTGCAGTATGTAGAACAGGCAAAATGCATCTGCCCTCTTGATCATGTGTAGCCTTTAATAACTTATAAGGAGAAGTTGATTTAGATTTAAAGATTGTTTTATCAACATTTCCTAAACTTGATTTATTATTGAAAAAATTTAAGAAACAATTACCTTCCCATGAAGTTTTAATCATAAATTGTTTTCTTTAATTACTAAATTAAAGTAACCAAAAATTTTGATTATGAGAATGAATAAACAAATTGTTGTAACTGATTGGATTAAGGAAAAACCTAAATTAGGTTTATTTTTAAAACTTACCTTAAGTTCAGATGAAAGAAGAATCTTAAGAGGCAAAAGATTAACTGATTGTGATCAAGAAATAATTTTACAATTACCTCGTAAAGGCAAATTAAATGATGGAGATATTCTTTCAACTAATAAGTCCAATTTTTATGTAGAGATAATTGCCAAAACAGAAGATTTAATTGAAATAAGTTCAAATTCTAAAATTGAACTTATTAAAACTGCTTATCATCTTGGAAATAGGCATGTGGAAGTAGCAATCGAAGAAGGCAAACTTCTAACAAAAAGTGATTATGTTATTGAAGATATGCTTCTTAATTTTAAGGTTGATGTAAAAAATACACAAAAAAAGTTCTTTCCGGAAAGAGGTGCCCATAGTCATGAGTAAAAGTCACTTATTAAAATATTTATTAATAAGTCCTAACTTACCAGTTGGTGGATTTTGTTATTCGGAGGGAATGGAGAGTTATCTTTATAACAAAAATTTAACAGATTCAAATTCGGTAAAAGATTTAATAATAAGTGAACTAAAAATTGGTCAGATAAGATTAGATGCGAGACTTTTAATAGATTTTTTTGATATTTTCAATGAGATAAACGACCGCAAAAATTTAAAAGGTAATTTGCAAAAGCTAATTAGTTTGGATAAATGGATCCTCTCATCAAAGGACTCTCTAGAAATTAGAGAACAACAAATTCAAATGGCAAAATCTCTCTTTGATTTAACCAAAGAATTTGGATTTGAATATCTATATGAAAATAATAAAAAAAGCTCCTGGTCATTAGCTTGGAGTTGGGCTTGTTATTGTTTTGAAATTACCAAGTTAGAAATGGTTGAGAATTTTTTCTATGCATGGAGTGCTAACCAACTTAGTGCTGCCTTAAGAATTATTCCTATTGGGTCAACAAAAGCACAATTAATTCAGAGAGACTTATTAGCAATAATTTCAAAAGTTTCTAAAGAAATTATGGACAAAGAAATTAATGACATCTATTTTGGCAATGTAGGTTTAGCTATGGCACAACAAAATCATAATGACCTTTATACAAAACTTTTTAGAAATTAATTTATGAGCAGCAAGTTGAGAGTAGGTGTTGCTGGGCCTGTAGGTTCAGGGAAAACTGCATTAGTAGAGAATCTATGCTTAAACATGAAAAAAAATTATGAGATAGCAGTTGTCACCAATGATATCTACACCAAAGAAGATGCTAACTTTCTAATAAATAAGAAGATTTTAGAGGAAGGAAGGATTATTGGTGTAGAAACAGGAGGTTGTCCTCATACCGCGATAAGAGAGGATTGTTCATTAAATAAAAAAGCAGTTTTAGATTTAGAAAATAAATTTAATCCTTTAGATTTTGTTTTTGTAGAAAGTGGGGGTGATAATTTAGCATCTAGTTTTAGTCCAGAACTTGTAGATTTATCAATATATGTAATTGATGTATCTGCAGGAGACAAAATCCCTAGAAAAGGGGGCCCAGGTATAACAAGGTCGGATTTATTATTAATAAACAAAATTGACTTAGCAGATAAAGTTGGTGCAGATTTAAATATAATGAAAAGTGATACTGAATTCATGAGAAAAGGGAAACCTTGGTTTTTTACCAACCTAAGTAGCGGCAGAGGAGTTAAAGAAATAACTCAATTTTTAGAATCACATATACCCAACAATCGAAACTAGAAAAAAGTTCATTAGTAATATATTGGATTCAACAAAAAGTTACGACTGATACAAAACGAATCCTCACTCGTTAATAACTTTTATTTTATCCCCCTAATGAGGGTCAATTACCTAATTTATCCTAATTCATGAGAATTTCAAGGCGTATTTTGGCAGGTTTAGCTACTGCCTCACTTGCTGTCACTGCAACTTCCTGTGGTGGAGGCGGAACCTCCGGAAGTTTCGATGACACAGTAACCGTTGGTATTTTGCATTCGTTATCTGGAACAATGGCTATCTCTGAATCAACTCTTGTTGATACAGAAAAAATGGCTATTGAAGAGATAAATGCTGCTGGTGGTGTAAAAGTTGGCGGCAAAAGCTACAAAATAGAATACATAGTTGAAGATGGTGCATCTGATTGGCCAACTTTTGCTGAAAAATCAAAGAAACTTATAGACCAAGACGGAGTACCTGTCGTATTTGGTGGATGGACTTCTGCAAGTAGAAAGGCAATGTTACCTGTCTACGAATCAAAAGATGCCTTCCTATACTATCCAATTCAATATGAAGCTCAAGAATGTTCTAACAACATTTTCTATACAGGTGCCACACCAAACCAACAATCAGAACCTGCTACAGATTTCATGTATAAGCGTTCTCCCGCAGCTGGTGGGGATTTCTTCCTTGTAGGTTCTGATTACGTTTTCCCAAGAACTTCAAACACAATCACAAAAGCTCAGGTAAAGCAGTTAGGCGGTAATGTCGTAGGAGAAGATTACCTTCCATTAGGAAATACTGAAGTTGCTCCAATTATCTCAAAAATCAAGAAGGCTCTTCCTGAAGGTGGAATAATCATTAACACACTTAATGGTGACCAAAACGTTGCATTCTTCAAACAGATTCAAGACGCGGGTATCACACCTTCAAGTGGCTACTATGTTATGAACTACTCAATTGCTGAAGAAGAGATTAGTACAATTGGTCCCGAGTTCCTTGAAGGTCACTATGGTGCTTGGAACTACATGATGTCAATTGATACTCCTGCATCTAAGAAATTTGCTAAAAGTTTCAAGAAAAGATGGGGAGCTGATCGTGTTGTAGCTGATCCTCAAGAATCTGCCTATAACATGGTTTATTTATGGAAACAGGCAGTTGAAGATGCCGGAACATTCGACGACAACGCTGTAAGGAAAGCACTTGTTGGACAAAAGTTTGACGCTCCACAAGGTCCTGTTGAAGTTATGCCTAATCACCACTTATCTCAAACGGTAAGAATTGGAGAGATTAATGCAGAGGGTGGATTTACAATCCTTGAAGAGACAGGTGTTGTTCTTCCTCAAGCATGGAACCAAAAGCATCCAAGTTCAAAAGGATTTGCATGCGATTGGACAGATCCTTCAAAAGGAGAAAAGTATAAGCTTTAATCTAATTTAAATCTATACTTCAAAATAAAGGGAGGTTAACACCTCCTTTTATTTTATAAAATCAAATATTTTCTTTTTCTAAATTGGAGTTACTTCTCGATAGCCTTTTTAATGGTGTTGCAATCGGATCTGTACTACTTGTTGCTGCCCTTGGTCTAGCAATTGTTTTTGGTCTTATGGGTGTAATAAATCTTGCCCATGGAGAACTTATGATGCTTGGGGCTTACACAACATATGTAACACAACTAATTTTCAAATTACCTATATTAAAACCCTTCTATAATTCGTACATAATAGTTTCAATTTTCCTTGCATTTATTGTTAGTGGAGTGGTAGGTATTCTCCTCGAAAAAACTATAATAAGAAAGCTTTATGGAAGTCCACTAGAAACACTTCTCGCAACTTGGGGCGTAAGCTTAATTCTTCAACAATTTGTAAGAAGTGTACCTCTAGCTTATGGGACCGGTCTGGTTATAAGTCTATTAATAGCTTTATTCTTACCAACAATATTCCCTTTAAAAATAAAAGAATCAATAAATTTCAAATATTATAAATTTAGTACTTGGATATTTGCTGCTTTAACTGGAGTTCTTACTGGTAGTCTAATTTCATCCTCTGTCAGCAAACTTAGCAGAGCAAGTGCTCGTAATGTTGATGTAACAGCACCCTCATGGATGAGAGGTCAAGTAGAAATTATTGGCACTACATTTCCTAAAACAAGATTAATGATAATTGTCATTACTCTAATTTCTGTAATAGCAATAACATTATTTCTTAATCAAAGTGCTTGGGGGATGCGTATAAGGGCAGTTACTCAGAACCGACAAATGAGTGATTGCCTTGGTATATCTACTGAAAAAGTAGATATAATTACTTTTGGAATTGGATCTGGCCTAGCAGGAGTCGCCGGGGTAGCAGTATCTCTTTTAGGTTCTGTAGGACCAAATGTTGGAGGAAACTATATTGTTGGTTGCTTTATGGTTGTAGTGCTTGGAGGAGTAGGAAATTTATTAGGAACAGTATTTGCTTCGTTTGGAATAGGAATAATGACTGATTTAATTGGTGCTGGAAGGCTCTTATCAATATGGCCAGATATGCCTTTACCTTTATCAAACACAATCAACTTTTTTGCAACCACAAGTATGGCAAGAGTAATGATATTTGCACTTATTGTTATATTCTTACAATTTAAACCCACAGGTTTATTTCCTCAAAAAGGAAGGATGGTTGAAAACTAATGTCCTTTAGTAAAATTAAATTTGATAAAAAAATAGTATTATCATTTTGGATAATATTAATAGCTCTAATTATTGCAGCACCAACCTTACTCCCTGTATTTAGACTAAATCTTCTTGGTAGATACTTATCTTTGTCCATTGTTGCTCTTGGTGTAGATCTTATTTGGGGATATACAGGTTTACTAAGTCTTGGACAAGGTATATTTTTTGCATTAGGTGGATATTGTGCCGCCATGTATTTGCAAATAACCAGCTCTTCTGAATTCCCAAATAATATACCTGAATTTTTTGCTTTATATGGTGTGGAAAAATTGCCTTTTTTCTGGGAACCTTTTAGATCGCCAATTTTCACCTTCTTCGCTATCTGGATAATTCCAGCGCTGGTTGCGGGTTTAATTGGATTTCTTGTTTTCAGGAATAGAATCAAAGGGGTTTATTTTTCTATACTTACTCAAGCTTCTCTTCTTGTATTCTTTAACTTCTTTAATGGACAACAAAAACTTATAAATGGAACAAATGGATTAAAAACAGATGTAACACAACTATTTGGTCAGATGGTAGGTTCCGAGTCGATGCAAAGAATATTCTTTTGGATAACCGCCATACTAGTAATAGCCGCATGGTTTTTTGCAAAGTGGGTAGTTAAAGGAAGATTTGGAAATATTCTTATTGGAATACGAGATGATGAACCACGAGTTAGGTTTACAGGATATAACCCAGTTATATTCAAGACGATAATATTTTCTATTGCTGGAGGTCTTGCTGGAATTTCGGGAGCTTTATATACTGTTCAGTCTGGAATAGTATCTCCTCAATTTATGACAGTCCCCTTTTCTATAGAAATGGTTATATGGGTTGCTGTTGGAGGTAGGGGAACTTTATTGGGAGCGATACTAGGAGCAGTTTTTATCAACTATGCAAAAAGTCTAGTAAGTGAAGCTTTACCCGCTAGCTGGATGTTTATCCAAGGAGGATTGTTTATCTTAGTTGTAACAGCTCTGCCAGAGGGAGTTTTAGGATGGATTCAAGGAGATGGTCCTAGGAATCTTCTTCAAAGATTTGGTTTAAAAAGGAAGATTGAAACCTATCCAAGCTTAGAAGTTAATAATAATGAGGGGAATAATGGATAATACAGATCTTCTAAATTTAATAGATATTACTGTTAGTTTCGAGGGTTTTTTAGCTCTCAACAAACTTAATTTAAACTTAAAGAAAGGAGAATTAAGAGCTGTAATAGGACCCAACGGGGCAGGTAAAACAACATTTCTAGATGTAATAACTGGAAAGGTTAAGCCAACAAAAGGTGAAGTAATTTTTAAAGGAAAATCTTTAGTAGGTAGAAAGGAGCATAAAATTGCTCGACTTGGAGTGGGGAGAAAGTTCCAAAGTCCAAGAATCTTTGAAAATCTAACAGTTAAAGAAAATCTTGAAATATCAGTGACAACTCCTAAAAGCCCCTTAAACCTTATAAATAAAAGTATTAAGGATGAGCAGATTAATGAGATTGAACGTCTTATGAAGATAGTCAATTTAGCTCAAAAAGTTGATTCTAAAGCTGGTTCTTTATCACATGGCCAAAAACAATGGCTCGAGATAGCCATGTTAGTAGGGCAGAAACCAGATTTAATGTTAGTTGATGAACCTGTTGCTGGTTTAACTGATGAAGAAACTGATCTTACAGCTGATTTATTAAAATCATTATCAGGAGAAAATACTGTAGTGGTAATAGATCACGATATGGAATTTATAAGAAGACTTGATAGTAATGTTTCAGTATTAAATCAAGGCACAGTATTATGCGAGGGGACAATGGAAACTATACAAAAGGACCAAAAAGTTATTGATGTTTATCTAGGAAGGCCTGAGGATTAGTTATGAAAAACTTACTGGAAATCAAATCATTGAATACATATTATGGCGAAAGTCATATTCTCAGAGATGTAGATTTAAATGTTAAATCAGGAGAAATGGTTTGTTTGATTGGAAGAAATGGAGTTGGCAAAACAACTTTATTGAAATCACTTATTGGTTTGTTAAGGCAAAAAAAAGGCGATATTTTTTTGATTGGCGAAAATATCAATAGAAAAGCACCTCATCAGAGGGCGAGGAAGGGAATGGCTTACGTTCCTCAAGGGAGAGAAATTATTCCATATCTATCAGTTGAAGAGAATCTTATGTTAGGAATGGAGTCGCTGCCAGGTGGATTATCTAAGAACAAGAAAATAGATCCATTTATTTATGATCTCTTCCCAATCCTAAAAGATTTTCTACAAAGGAAAGGAGGAGATCTCAGTGGAGGACAACAACAGCAACTAGCTATAGCAAGAGCATTGCTGGGCAAACCAAAACTACTATTACTTGACGAACCAACGGAAGGTATTCAGCCAAATATAGTTTTAGACATAGAAAATGCAATCAATCAGATAATTAAAGATACAGGAATTGGTGTTTTATTAGTAGAACAACACTTGCATTTTGTAAGACAAGCCAATAGATATTATGCGATGCAACGAGGAGGTATTGTTGCTAGCGGAAATACTAGTGAGTTGAGTCAAGCAGTTATAGATAAGTTTTTAAGTGTTTAAATAAATTTTTCTAGATTACCAAAAAATTTTTTCATTTTTCGCATCTTATTAGGTCAATACTGTTTGGATGTTCATTTATATACTTATTAAATTCCATTGCTAGTGTTCTAGCCTCGTAAGCGTCAGAAGCATAAAAACAATTTTCTAATCTTATATTTTGAAAATCACGGTAATGCACTGTATATGGCTTCAACATATTATTTTTGTTCATTTTTATTTGCTAAAAAGCAATTAAGTTATAATTCAACCATGCATATGGTATTAAAATTAAAGCACTACTTTTGTTGTTATCAAAATATATTCAATTAATTTATGTATTTAAAAATACTTTATGAAGAAAAAAAGTAATTAATCTATTTTATTTTATTTCTAGAGTCCTGCTTTTTACCTTCTATTAAAAAAACAAATTTAGATAAAATATAGCCAAAAACTGGAACCCAAAACTTTTCATAAAAATATTTCATAAAAATTAAGCAGCAAATGATTGGTCATCTTGAGTTTCATTTTTATTTATAAGCTTCAAATCTATAGAATCAAATAAATGTTGCATAAGGAGAAAATCAAGTTCCCCTTTTAGCAAATTAACATCGGATGAGAGTAGATCATCAACAAAATCATCAAAAGTATCTGAAAGGGGATTCACAATTAATTTTAATTTTTGTCATTATCGTCTCATTAAAAATAAAAGTCAACCAAACATGAATATTAATTTTTTATATTTTAAAAATTAATGAATAAAGACTAAAATTTTAAATAATAAATATAAATAAGCAAAATAATAGATTTAATATCAAGCTTAGGGTTTTTGAATTAAATTTCATTTATCTTACTTTTCTAATTTTTATATCACTCCTGATTTGCATTATCAAAACGATAATACACATACTTTGCTAAAAAGAAATTTAAAGAATGCATCATCAAACCTTTTAATATATTTATAGCAAAACTATTTATGTGCCAATTAGGAAAGAATCACTTAAAAAGTTTTAAACGTAATAAATTTTTATAGCAATCAAATTCAATATTAATAGCTATTTTTAAATATTATTTTTTAATTAGCTCGAAGTAACCATTTTTATTTAATAAGTATTTATCAAACCAAAGGCTTAATAGATTGTCTAATCCTATTCCATTCATCTTATTTATTTGAGAAGTCTTATAGTCTGAAAGTGCAAGCAATAAATATGGAAAAATCATATCAGAAACGCCTTTTGGAAGCTTTTCTAAAGGTACTCCATGCGCTCTATCCCATAAAATTTGCATATCCTGAGAGAACAAAGAACTCCAATAACCAAAATTACAATATAATTTGTCAGGAGGGAGAAGATTTACAGATAAAACTGGTAGAGATGAATTCATAAGAATAAATATTAAATTAATAAATTGAATTTTGGTTTTTGAAATGGTAATAAATAATTTCTAATACGATAATCACCTATAAATGCAAATCAAATTTAGCGCACAGTACAGCACTAAGCAACACTTTTTATATATCATATTTTTCAGTCATTTCCTGAAATTTAAGGAATGATAAAAACTTTTTATAAGTTTTCAAGTTAAAAGCCTCGTTATTTATTTCATTAAGATGCTTAGAATTACTTGGATTAAAATGATTAACTAATTTAGTATCGATTGAGAGTTCTGATTTATCTATAAAGTCAGCAGAATTATCAGATAAGTTCTGTGAATGGTCTTCAGACAATTGAAATGATGGGTTTGCTTTACCATTATTTTTATTAAATATGCCCCTTATAGAAAGTGCTTCCTCTACCAAAATACTTATTACTTTTGAATTACTTAAATTGTTTTCGATGCTCAACTTATCAATTATTCTCATAACATCTTCTCTAGGGATAAAACCAACTCTTTTTTTCTTGGTAGGCATTTATAAATTAATTAAAGTTCAGCACTTGACTGTAATAAGTGTTGCACTATATTCATTATAAGTCAATTAAATACTAATGATTTTACCAACAACTTTACTTTTGGGAGCCCTTGGATATCTTTTCTACACCTCAAAGAAAGAACTTTCACTAGATCAACTTGACCCTAAAGAAAAAGAAAATGATGATTTGTATAAAGATTTAGAAGATCTATTTATTTAAAATTATTCACTTCATAATAAAAAACTTTGTTTCTTGACTAAATACATACAAAACCTTAAACATAATTAGAATAAAACTATAGACGTAAAGTAAATGACTGTTCATCAAGATTACGAAATAAAAATCAATTTAAATGAATTGATTGAGAAGAGAATTCCATGTTGTGATTTACTTCATCCAGATCATTGTCTAACTGAAAAACAAGTCTCTGAAATTGCGCATGATATTCGTATGGATTTAAATTTGCATGATCTTTACAAGCAAGTGGATCAACACATTATGAATTATGTAAATGCAGCTGGTATTGATAACAAAGACCATTGGGTTGAACCACATCTTCCAGATTTGGAGAGAGATCTAAAAGAAGAAGTTGGTATAGAATTTGATTGATTTTTTCCTACAAAAGAAATTAATAAATGTATTTTTTTTCTAAATCATCTATTAATTTATAAATACTTTTAGCTGATCTCTTCCTTTTTTTTAAAATTCTAAAAACTATAAATCCAATCAATACTGCAAAAATAGGTGTGAAAATAATAATTTCATGATTCATAACCATCAAACAGAAGCATATTATTAAAATAATTAAAAAGTCTGCACCAATAAAATAGGTACTTTATACAAATATCTTTCACTATAAAAAATTAAGATTTCTCATAGAAAAGTGAAAGAATTAAAATTTTTTGTAAATTATGTAGATATAAATTTTATTCAATAAATATAATGACTAATTATTTTGCTTTAACAGTAACTGAGATGGGGATCGGCAAGATAGAGTTAGCAGTTATTGGCGCGGTAATTTTAATATTTCCAGTTTTATTTGTTTATGCATCTAAAAACCTTGATGCAAAGGGGGTTTTCGAATGGATGATGGAGAAACCCAATGATTGGATAGGCAAAAAATAAGACTTTAATAATTTACATTTTTCTAGTTGAATTTTAAATTTTCTAATTTACTAATAGCAAAATCATAAACTTGGCAATTATTTTCTAAATCATTAACTATTGAATTTTTTAATAGAGAATAATCTATAAACTTATTGAGTTTATTATTTTTAAATTCCTTATTAGTCTCTCCAATAGCAAATGCCAAAGCTCCATCATAAGAAATCCCGAATTTGGTAGTGTTGCAATAAGTTCTAGTGAACTTATTAGAAATCTTTTTAGTATACTTTTCAAGAGTTTTAGAGGAAGTATCTAATGAGTAAACTGGACTATTAAATAGAAGAAGAAAAGTTAAAATGAATATCGTAAAAACTCTTTTGATCATAAAATTTAATAAATTTCAGAATTAATATAGTTTAGAATTTAACTTTGCGGACTATGTTTTATTAAAAATATAGAAATTAAAAAATTGTTGAACATAACAGCTATTTCATATTTTTGAAGATAAAAACTCTCTAAATGAGTACTTTAAAGTTTGAATTTTTTTTGGGAGTTTTTTTAAAAAACGCCTGAATGCTTTTGGCATACTAAAATCCCTATCAATAATTAATAGATAACAAATAATACTTTGGTATTCAATAAATAATTATCCAAAAATAAGTAAATTAATTATTAAATATGTGAATTGAACTATGGAAATGTATTTGAACATGAATTATTCTTTAATT
This sequence comes from Prochlorococcus marinus, assembly GCF_001180325.1. Lineage (GTDB taxonomy): Bacteria > Cyanobacteriota > Cyanobacteriia > PCC-6307 > Cyanobiaceae > Prochlorococcus_A > Prochlorococcus_A marinus_R. The sequence continues at coordinate 70,689 of NZ_CVSZ01000079.1, read as the reverse complement.
GAGTATTAAATACAAATTAAATATGGCACTACCGGAACTTATATACGCTCCTATAGATGGGGGAACTATACATAGATATGAGATTAGTGGTGGCAAGAGAAAATTCTTAAGATTTATAGGTTGTTATTTAGGCCAATGTAATTTCCACAAAAATATTGATGATGCTATTGATTACATAAAAAATTTGAAAGAATCGCAAAAGATACAAAATACATGAGATAAAGATACATAAATAGTACAGGGAATTAGTATTTTTAAATAACTACATAATTATTGCTACAAATAATAGAGAATTTTCTTTTTATAAGAAATTGATTATTTAGTTGGGTTATAGTTCCGAAAGATAAACAGTCAATTAAAAAAGAAATTAATTTATGGAAAACAGACAAATTAATTTTTTTAAATCAAAAGACTTTAATACCGTTCTTAAGCCATTTAAAAAAGGGACGGTAGTAAAAATTGACTCGTTAGATATTAGAGAAAATCAAAATGAATTAAAAATAGGTTTATTTGGTTGGTATGCAATTTGTCCTTCAAAAGAACTAAAAAAAAATAATCTGAATTATTTTTCGCTCTATGATGAGCCTCTTGTTCTTTATAGAGATGAGAATGAAAACGTTAGGTGCATTAAAAATATTTGTCCACATAGGGGAGCCTCTTTTTTTGGAGGAACACTATTAGATGGAGTTATAACCTGTCCATATCATGGAGCTAAATTCTCATCTGGTGGAAGTTGCCAAAATCTAGATAGAATAACTTGTAGTCACATAGTTGATAATAACTACGATAACTACGCCAAAAGAATTCACTTATCTCAATACAAAGCTCTAGAAAAGAATGGATATATTTTTGTACATTACTCTAAAAAATCCGACACTGATTTAAACAACATTAGTGAAGATTCACCAATAAGTAATTACGATTTAACTGATAATGGTTTTTCAGGAAATGATTATGTATTTGAAGAAGCATTAGTCGACTTTAAATGTGATTGGTCAAGGATAATTGAAAATCACTTAGATATCCTTCATCTATTTTGGGTTCACGGCGATACAATTCCTGATAATGATGTTAATAAAAATGTACTAGTTAGTTTCAACCAGAAAATTAATGTTACACCTAAATATATTGAAAGTATTTATTACTATAAGAAAAACCCTAAAAATGAATTTATCCGAATAAAATACATTCCACCTGGACGGATATTAATTTATAAAGGCGATCCTTCTGCAGCTAGATATTTACAAGTTTTAGATCATATTCCACTAGGAGACAACAAAGCAAGAGTAATAGTTAGGCACTACAGGAAATTTCTACAAAATAAACTACTTAACAACCTCTTATTATTTAAAGAAAATCAAAGAAAGATTTTTTATAAGATATTTGATGAGGATTATATGATTTTAAAAACGCAAACATATAATCATAATATGGGATATGTAAGTAAAGATGAAATAAAATTATTGGGAGAAGATAGAATAATAAATTACTTTTGGAAATGGTATGAGAAGTCTGAAGATAAAGATCAACCTTGGAGAAATATTAATAAAACTCAAAATCTCAATGTATACGATAAAGTTATAATGAAATATCCACCTGAGGTAAAGAAATTAGAAATCATAAATAATATAAATATTATAAGAAAAACATTTATACGATTTGCTGCTCCGCTTATATTTTTTATGTTAATAATATAATTCATGAAGAAAGTAAATAGACCTTCATGGTTGAATTGGCTTTATCTTTTGATATTTATTTTAAGCTCAATTCAATTAATTATATTTTGGAGCAATAAGTTCTAGTGGTTAATAACTTTTGGTTTGAGGCAAAAAATATAAATTGTTTTAAAAATGGCATTAGAGTAATTAAAGATTTAAATTTAAAGATAACGTATTCAGAGAATGTAATATTAATTGGACCAAATGGCTCAGGTAAATCATCTTTAATAGAAATAATTAATAGAAACATATATCCTGTAATAGCTGATGAATCGAAATTAAAAATATTTGGCAAAGAACTTATAAATTTATGGGAACTAAGAAAAAGAATAAGTACCGTAAATAATGATATAAAAAATAGAATTAATCCAAATCTGCAAGTTTTTGATTTAATTTTAAGTGGACTATATGGAAGGTATTGTTACGTACAAAATAAATCTGAAAGAGACTCTCATAAGGTTGAAAAATTAATGATGAAAATGAATATTTCTAATTTATCTAAAAGATATTTTTCCTATTTATCAGATGGAGAAAAAAAAATTTCTCTCATCGCTAGGGCATTAATAAAAAAACCAGATATCTTGATTCTAGATGAACCAATTGCAAATTTAGATTATAAATCAAAGTTTTTTGTTGTTGATAAGATTAATGAATTATCAAAATTAAATACGAGAATTTTTTGCGTTACTCATGATATCTCTATGATTACAAGAATATATGATCGCGTCCTAATGCTAAAAGATGGCAAGATAATTGCTGATGGTCATCAAAATAATATTATAAATAGTGAGAATCTTAATAAGTTATACGGCATTGATGTTGAGGTGGCTAAAAATAATGGACTTTGGAATATAAACAGATTATCTAAATAATAATTATAAAAATAGCTATGGCAATTGCAAGAAATACAAACTTTTTGCTTTTTAAAAATGAAGAGGATTTATTTTTAAATGAAGAAGATCCACATTTAGAGCAGACAATCTTACCTCCTAAAGAACGATCTGAGACAAACGAAGAACTTCCACAATTAAAACAAACTCTATTTACGCTCATCTAAAATAAAATTTTTAGCAATTCTATCTAAATTATATTGCTAATAACTATGTAAAGAAAAACTTCAAAATCAATATGATAATGAGAATCTATTGCAATAAGTAAATTTATAGTGCATAATTGATAATAATTCTCATTATCATATTTTAATTAATGAATTTCCATAGTTTTGGAGAATCTCCGTCAAAATTAGTAAGGATAATAACTGGACAATCTGTATTAATAGATCCTTCATCCAGACCAAAAGGGACTTGCCTAGAAGTCGAGAGTGGAATTGCAAGAGTTTATTGTCCTTGTGAAGAAACTGAAGGCATGACACTCGCATTTTTACAATCAGGAGATCAATTAAGGACAGACCTTTTATGTAGCGAAGGAGTCTGCGTTGAAGCACTAACAGATTTGTCGTTTCACAGCAATGTAAATATTGATGAGAACATGGGTTTCGATGCAGTAAATGAATGGACTTTGCAACTCCTTAGGATTAGACACTTGGGAAATGCAGAACAGCGATTACAAGCCTTGTTTTCAATACTAGTAAATCGTCTAGGTAGAAGATGTGGCCAATGGTGTGAGTTACCTTTTAGGTTAACTCACGAAAGGATTGGCGAATTAATTGGTTCTACACGAGTAACATCAACAAGATTAATTTCTAAATTAAGATCATCTGAGTTATTAATGGCTCCCATCGGGACACAAACAGTCAGTGTTGCTCCTTCTTTTATTGAAACATCGCCGCTTTAAAAACATGAAGGAATCACAATCAATTACAAACAACTTGTTAATGGAAGTTGATGTTTTATCGCATAGACTCAGAAATATTAAGCAATCCTATAAAACTACAGAAAATAAAGCATTGAGGGGAAGATTATTTGCTGAAAACAAAAATATTTTTAAAAGAGTTAATGAGATTCATAAAATAGCTGAACTCTTAAATAAAAATAATGAGAAAATTAACTTTTCGAATTTACTTTTTGAAATAACCAAAAGGACATTGAATGAAAATAAATTTGAAAGTAATTTATTTTTTCTTTAAATCACCATCTATTAGTAATATTGCCGAAGGTTGATTAGAAGCAAACTTTACCTTGCCAAGTATGTTCGCAAATTCATCTTCTGATTGTGTTTGAGCTTCTATAATAGGATCTAAAAATACGTTAGTTCTTGTATCTGAAATTCTTTCTGATATGGAATAAAGTTGTTGTAGTGATGAAGTTAAATCAGCCTCCATATTAAAAGAATAAGAAATCAGCTCCTCTATAGAATCCCATGTTTGAACGGGTGAAGGAATTTCATCTAACTTTACGCTTTGTCCTCTTGCGATTAAGTAATCTGCAAATTTCTGAGCATGTTCCATTTCCCCTTGTGATTCACTTAGAAAATGAGAGGCAAATCCATTTAAATCACGTTCTTGAAACCATAGATACATAGAAAAATATTGAACATTGGCATATCTTTCCATTGTTAGATGTTCAAAAATGTTATCCAACAAGCTTTTGTCTATCGGTTGAGCAACAGCTCTTCCAGATGGACCAAAATTAACTAATTTTTTTGTTTTTAAGTTATTTTCATTCATTTTCAGATAAGTATCTAAGAAAATAATACAACATTTTGTATAAATTAGTAATTAATAAATCCTTTAAATTAAATTAAATAATATGATAATGAAAATCACTCGCAATACTATAAATGAATTTAGAGTACAGTTTTTCTGAACTGCTTTTAACTAATAAAATATATAAAGATAAAAAAAAGAAATGTAAAAAGAAAAAATGCTCTAATTGGAAGGGAGGCAAGTGTAATTGCTTATAAATAAATTCTATATATATACCTTATGTGCTCCAGGATATAAAAAATAATAACTATTTTTATTTATAGAAAGAGAACATTTATCACCATTATTTAGGAGATTATTAATATCAGTTCTAACCCGCAATATGTTTCCATTAATAGTTACTTTATATATAAGAAACTCTCCAAGAAACTCTCTAGATAATACATTCGCAGTTCCAGATTCTGATCTTTTAATTGAAATAAATTTAGGTGAAATTGACATACTTTTAATATTTGAATTTTGTACAAACCCTGAACTATTTATTTCACCTAAACAAGACATATATGAATTACCATTTTTTTGAAGATTAATAATATTATTACCCAAAATAAAACTACTAACAAATAGGGTCTTGGGATTGTTTAAAAGGTTAATTGGCGTATCAATTTGATGTATTTTGCCTTCATTCATGACGGCAACTTTATCGCAAATTGACATTGCCTCTTCCGGATCATGAGTAACCATCAATCCACTTGCATTACAACCTTTTAGGATATTTGGGAGTTCACTTCTCAATTTTAGTTTGACATGCATATCAAGACTACAAAATGGTTCGTCTAATAAAATAAAATTAGTTCCAGGAGCAAGAGCTCTCGCAATTGCTAGTCTTTGTTTTTGGCCTCCAGATAATTCATGTGGGTATCTTCCAATAAAACTTTCAAGACCTACAACATTTAACAAATAGTCAACTCTAGATCTATCTTTTTTGTTTTTTAAACCAAAAATTACATTTTCAAAAACCGTTAAGTGAGGGAATAGTGCATAGTCTTGAAAAACCATACCAATATTTCTTTTCTCAGGACTAAGAATTTTTTTTCCACTTGAAATTTCCTTATCATTTAGAGAAATCCTCCCTCTAGAGGGATATTCGAACCCCGCAATTAATCTTAAAAGAGTCGTTTTTCCGCAACCAGAAGGTCCAAGCAACCCTAACAATTCACCATTTTCAATTTTCAGGTTAATTGCGTTTAATATCCAATTTGAACATTCTCGCTTATCATATTTATGATGCAAATCATCAATTATTAACGCATCATTTTTCACTAAGTTTTTCTTATTCAAATATATTAAGTTAGCAGAAAATATTCACCTAAAATATCCCTTGTATAATTTTATACACCGTTTAATTTTCAAATTTAATGAGAAAGTCCGAAAGAGCAGAAATAATCCGTAAGGAACTAAAAAAGCTATATCCATCGCCTCCAATACCTCTTGATCATACAAATGCATATACGCTTCTCGTCGCCGTAGTTTTAAGTGCTCAATCAACAGACAAGAAAGTTAATGAATTAACAAAAAGCCTATTCAAAGTTGCAGATAATCCAGAAAAGATGGTGCAGCTAGGTATTAATGGCATTTACGAATACATAAAATTTTTAGGTCTATCTAATCAAAAATCAAAGAACATTTATAACTTATCTAAATTATTGATTGAGAAGCATAATGGCGCGGTCCCAGATTCTTTTGAGAAGCTTGAATCTCTTCCAGGGGTAGGTCATAAAACAGCATCAGTTGTAATGTCTCAAGTTTTTAAAATACCCTCATTCCCAGTAGATACTCACATACACAGGTTGGCACAAAGATGGGGGCTTTCTAATGGAGATAACGTAGTTCAAACAGAAAAAGACCTAAAAAAAATATTTCCTGTTAATGATTGGAATACCTTACATTTGCAAATAATCTTTTATGGCAGAGAATACTGTACAGCAAGAGGTTGTGATGGAACAAAATGTTATTTATGTCGCACTCTTTATCCCAAGAGAAAAAAGAAATTTATATGTAAAAAGCCTTAGGAAATTTATATAATATTTAAATTAGTTTTTTTATTCATGAAAATAGCAATTACTGGTGCATCGGGGAAGACGGGTTATAGAATTTCCGAAGAAGCAGTTAAGAAAGGATATAAAGTAAGGCAAATCATCAGAAAGAATTCAAAAATCTCAGCAGGATTAGAGCGTTTAGAAACAATTAGGGTTTCATTAGACAAAAAAGGAGAACTTGATGAAGCTTTAAAAGATATTGATGCTTTGATAATTGCTACTGGAGCGAGAGCATCATTAGATTTAACTGGTCCTGCAAAGGTTGATGCATTAGGTGTATACAGGCAATTAGAGAGTTGCAAAAGAGTTGGTATTAAAAGAGTTATTTTAGTTAGTTCCCTTTGTACTGGTAAATTATTTCACCCATTAAACTTATTTGGTTTAATTCTAATTTGGAAGAAATTAGGTGAAAACTTTCTAAGAAATTCAAATTTCGAATGGACTATTATTAGACCCGGAGGATTAAATGAAAATGAAGATATTAAATCAGAAAATATAAATTATTCAAAGGAGGATACTCAAATTAATGGGTCAATCCCAAGAAGATTAGTTGCGCAATGTTGTATAGATTCTTTAAAAAACAAAGAATCCATAAATAAATTAATAGAAGTCACAAGTTCGAATGATAATAAAAAGATATCTTTTAAAAAAGCTATGCAAATGGTTTAAAAGATGTAAACATATTAATTAAAACTATGAAAATAAATCCCAAAATTGACGCATTACAATTAATGCTTACTGATTTAAGAACTAGAAATGAGCCAATAAGACATAAAGCTGCATTTAAAGGTTGTCAACCAGAATTTCAAAGTCTTGTATCAAGATTAATAAAGCAGTTAGAAGAAGAATTAGTTGCTGAAAAGCTTACTAATCGTGATAATTAAAAAATTTAGATTACTTAAATGAAATTAAGTTATCCAATTTTGCTTGTTCTGATAGTTCATCATATCCTCCAAAAAATTTATTATCCAAAAATATTTGAGGGAAAGTATTATGGCTACTTTGAGCCATTATTTTTTGAAAGCTCTCATCATTGTCTATTAAATTAACTTCATGAGGGATAGATAAGGAATTAAGCAACCTAATTGCTCTTTTAGACCAAGGACAATCCTTTAAAATATATGCTTTTACGCGTGATTCATTTTTTAAAAAATCATTACTTGAGATATTAATAATTTTTTGTTCAAAAGAAAGTAATAATATATCAGTACCTTTTTTTACAATACATCCCTCCTCAAGATGCCCGCCAAAGACATTACATCCCTCATCTGCAAAACTCAAATGTAAATGAACATCTCCTTTATTAAAATGTCCATTTAAAGAAACTATCTCTAGATTTCCCTCAAATTTATTTATCTCTTGATTTCCTGGACATTGAATACAAACTGTTCTAAGATTGCCAACCACTCCAGAAACATACCCATATAAATTATTCGATAAAGAATATTCTTTAATTGAATTTATCAAATCAGATTCTGGAGATAGCTTTAGGCTATGAGGCTGCATTATATATAAGGAATAATTTTGTAATATAAAACATCATCATTCATAATGAGAAGTTGAGTTTATAATCTTTAGGATTCAGATTTAAATTAAATTTTAGAATCTAACATTAAAAACCATTAAAAGTTTTCACTAAAAATTTAAGCTTGTTGAGAGTGTAATATATTTTTTATAAACAAAAACTCATTTGTTATTAAGAAAAACATCTTAACAATTTTGACATTGAATATTCCTAACTTATTATCGATATCTCGCCTTTTCCTTGTATTTCCATTAATACTTTTTTTAGAAATTAACAGACCTTTTTATGTTTTTATATTGATTATTATTGGAGGTTTAACTGATTATTTTGACGGTTTAATTGCAAGGAAATTTAATCTTAAAACTAGATTAGGAGCTATCCTTGATCCCTTAAGCGATAAAGTATTCTATTTAATTCCTTTAACATTCCTTTGTAAAAATAATCTTATACCCTTCTGGTCTTTTTCATTAATTTTATTTAGAGAATTAATTATCTCTAGCCTAAGAAACTCTACAAAAGACGGTTTACCAGCATCTATGTTAGGTAAATATAAAACATTTTTCTTTTTTATTTCAGTAATCACCTTCTTTTCACCATTAAAAATTAGCTTATTGAATAATTTGGCTTTAATTTTTTATTGGTTAGGATTCATTCTAACTTTTGCGACTTTATTAGGCTATTTAAGAATTAAAAAGAATATTATCTGAATTTTCATCAAACCCCTCACTCTTTTTATTATTAAAATCATTCACAAAACTATCCTTTAGACCGTTAAGTAAATCAAAAGTTGGCGCCCACTCTAAATCACGTTTTATCTTAGAGATATCAGTCTGATAATGATTTAATCTAATTGGAAATCCCTTTCGAGACTTAGGATCTAATTTTTGATAATCAAATGTTCTTAGAGAAATCTCATTTTGGTTTAATCCAAGAACTTTCGCACAGAAAAAGATTAAACCCTTGATTGTTACTCCTTTTTCACCTGAACAATTGTAAATATTATTTCTGGAATTTTCAAAATTTGTGCACCTAATCATTACATCAGTTAGATCCGAAACATGGCCTAGTTGAGTAATTAAAGAACCGTCACCAGGGATTGGTATGGATTTTTTAGTAAATAACCTTTCAAAAAACCAATTTTCAATTTTATTATAATTTCCTGGTCCATAAATATAAGTAGGTCTAAAACTTGTAAAAGGAATTTTTTGTTTTTTTAACCAATTTTCTGTCTCAAACTTTCCTTTGTGCCTACTTTCTGGATCAATTGGATCTACTTCGGATAAGGGTAGTTCAGAATTATCTTTATAAACACCTGCAGAGCTTACATATATATATCTCTGGAAAGAGTTATCTAAATTTTCTATAAGAAGTTTGGTTTGTTCTAACTCTCGTCCAGAAATATCAAAAACAACATCATACTTTTCATTTCTTAGCTTGAAGATATCTTCTGAATTATTTCTATCACCCTTAATTAAGTTTGTTTTTTCAGGATTACTTTTATTACCTCTCGTGAAAATATCAATATCATAATTTTTACTTAATAACTTTCCAACCAAAGACTTGCCAACAAATCTAGTGCCACCCATTACAAGAATTTTCATATTCAAAAAATATTTAACTGAAGTAGTAATCTTAAATAGAATTACATATTGAATAGTACTACTAAATAAGTAATTAATGAAAAGGATGATTCTATGGAACTAATACCAGCAATTGATTTAATGAATGGTAAGTGTGTAAGGCTTTTTAAAGGCGACTTTAATAAAAGAAAAGACTTCACAAAAGAGCCTCATGAGCAAGCTAAATTTTGGGAAAGCGAAGGAGCAAAATATATACATATAGTTGATTTGGATGCTGCAAAAACTGGATCCCCAAAAAACGATAAATCAATAAAAAAGATTGCAAAAACAGTAAACATACCTATTCAAATAGGTGGGGGTATAAGGTCTCAAGAAAGGATAGAACAATTATTTTCTTATGGTATTGAGAAAGTTATCATGGGAACCTCTGCAATAGAAAATAAAGAACTAGTTAAAGACTTATCAAATAAATTTCCTGGAAGGATAATTGTTGGGATAGATGCAAAAGATGGAAAAGTTAGTACAAGGGGGTGGCTTGAACAATCTAATATTTTGGCCACAGATCTAGTAAAGGAGTTTTCTTCATTTAAAATTGCTAGTTTTATTGTTACAGATATAAATACAGATGGGACTTTAGAAGGGACAAATGAAGAATTCATAAAAAGCATACTTGAAATTACAGATATTCCAGTAATAGCATCAGGAGGTGTTGGTTCAATTTCTGATTTATTATCGTTAGTAAAATTTGAAAACTCGGGACTTTTTGGAATAATAGTAGGTAAAGCTCTATATGAAAATAAATTCACGATAAATGAAGCGAATAATGTATTGTCATCAGAGAGATTAGATGACTTTGATTTAAATAGAAATTACTACGCTTAAATGAGTATAAAAATTGATTTAAGGCTGGTGTTTACTGTAATTGTTAGTTAATTTTGTATAAGAGATAAGAAATCTAGTCTTGGAATTAATTTCAAAAAAATCGATATTGATTATTGCTCCAAGCTTAATAGCAGAATCTTTATCGCTTAAATTAACATCACTAGACCAAAATTTAGACATTAATTTTAATAATGGAACAGGTGATAAAACTCCTGATTTAGTTATATGGAATGTTCTTAATTTCCAATCAGAAGATCTTATAAGGTTAGAATTATTAAAATTAAGAGAAAGATATGATGAGTCAAAGTTTCTTATAATTCTCTCTGGCGAACTTATTTATGAAGCAAATACCAATCCATCGTTAAATGCTGAAGGTTTTCTTTTAAATCCCAGTGCAGAAAAAGTTCTTGAATCTATTGATACCATTTTTAATGGAGGAAGGGTATTTGATATTGATAATAATTCCCGAGTTCAATTAAACAAAAATAAGCCTCTCTCTTTTAGTCAAAAAATTCTAACTTCAGGTCTTAAACAAATAGATTCTGAAATTAATCATATATTCAAATATGTCAACTCTGATTCAACACCAGAATTTTATAAATTCATTTTAAAAGGAAGATTAAGAGAACTTATTACTGCAAAATCATTTCTAATATTTTTATGGGGTAATTCACTAGAACTTTATACAGAGGCAGTTTACACTGAAAATAAAATTAATCTTGAAAATAAGAACACTGTATTCATTAAAGATAAAAACACTGCAGAAATATGGAATTTAATTTTAGATAGACTAAAAGAAAGATATAGCACAACTAACTTACAGGTTGAATTTAATAATTCATCAATAATTCTCTCTGGGATAAAGAAAGAATTCATTTCACGACTAATATGCAAAATGTTGGATGAGTTAGAAAATTTAGTTAAAAATATTAAAGAAAACTATAAGGAGAAAGATTTTAAAGATGATTTAAATTCTCTTATAAAAGAACTTAAAGTTAATACAATTTCAAATATCACAGACAGCTATTTTCGATTAAAAAAAGGAGGCGAATCTATTTCAATAAATGATTTTATTTATAGTGAGGTAAGTTGCGAAGAGATAGATAGAGAATCACATGAATCAATTATGTTTATTGAGCCAATTATTAAAAATGAAGCTCTTGACTATGATGGAAAATTACTCCCTCTATATGAAATAGAATCGTTTTTGATCCTTGAAAATATTATTTCAAACTGGACAATAAGGAACTGTAATTTATTAGCTTCTGAAATCTTTAATATTTGTTCTTCTTGGCCTGAATTAAGAACTGTACTTATAAATCCCGAATTACAATCGACAAGAAATTTTGAAAGATTTAGAAATAATATTAATAACTACAATCGCTGGCATGACTACATTTATATGCCTATCTACTTGTATGAGAGTAAAAGAGAATATATTGATATTATCGATAAAAAATTTACCCGTTACTTTAAAAATGAAAATAGGGAGAAAGAATTAGAGAATCTAGAATGGCTACAAAAACAAGTTACATTGTTAGTTGAGATAAGAGATGCTGTAGCACCGCAGTTAGAAGTTGCTGTAAAATATATCGGTAATCTTTTCGTAACTTTCCTTACAAAGGTCGTTGGTAAAGCTATCGGTTTAGTGGGGAAAGGAATCCTTCAAGGATTAGGGAGATCAAGTTCAAAGTAAGTTATTAAACTTTAATGAAAATAATTCAATGGATCCTGATAGCATTAATTTTCTTAAGCCCATTTAAAGCAAATGCCTCTAGAGATACTGATAGTTACGATGGCAACATTTTCCCAATATACGCAGGTAATGGGGCTATAGTTCCTCCCCAGACAACTCTTCAGGAATCATTAAAAAATAAAAGAGTTGCAGTTTTATTTTTTTATCTTGACGACAGCTCGGATAGTAAAGCTATGGCTCCGATAATATCCGGTTTAGATTTGATATGGAGAAATAATATAGATATCATTGCTCTAACTACTGATGAATTACAGGATAAAGAAAAGTCTGATCTTAGAAATGAACCTAATTATTATTGGAACGGATTAATTCCACAAACCATTATTTTAAATAGTGATGGTGAAGTTAAATTTGATAAAAATGGAATGATTAATATCGATGAATTAAACAAAGTTATTGGAGAACTAAAGGGAATTGATATAGAAGAAACGACATTTTCTGTAGAAAGTTTTAATGAATACAACAGTATCATTTCTGAAAAAAAAAATAAAAACAAAAATTAATTAAAAAAAATGATATTAATAAATATCTTCCTAGTTCTTTTAATTTTTTTAATTATTTCAGATTTATATATTAAAAACTCACCCAAATCAAAGTTAAATCTGGTACCTATAAATTACAAAATCAAAAAAAAGGATGGTTTAAACGAATTAATTATTGATTTAAAAATAACTAATAAAAGTAAAACTAAAGAGACTATGGTTTCTAATATAAATTTTGAGTTAGATTGTTTTAAAAGTAAAGGTAACGAATATTGCCAAAATTTTAATTATCAACAAGATATTTACATATATGAAAATAATAAAATTAAGAATTTAAATAATTACTGGCCAACAACAATTATCAAGTCAAATTCAGAATTATTTGTAAGAATCATATATAAATTTAGCAATGATAATTTTAGAAAAAAAATAAAATATCTATGGTTAAAAATATATTGGGAGAACTATGGACATTTTGGTATTTCAAATAATAAGGATTGTTTCTTAATTAATTTAGATGGTCAAAAACAAAGGCCGAAAGAAGTTTTTGAAATTCCAATAAATAATAAATATAAAGCACTTGCTATTAAAACTGATTTACTTGGTTGCTTTGATAACCCAGTAAATACTGTGATTGAATACTGTAAAGGAATTATAGAAGAAAATGATATTTTAACTATCGGTGAGAGTCCGCTAGCGATTATGCAAAATAGATATATTTCCCCTCAAAATTTAAAATATAGTTTATTTTCGAAAGCTTTATGTTATTTTTTTCACCCTACAAGCAGTCTCGCAACAGCATGCGGGATGCAATTATTAATAAATAGAATCGGAGTCACAAGAATAACCTTTGCACTATTTGTTGGATATCTCTTCAAATTAGTTGGGATTAAAGGTATGTTTTATAGGTTAACTGGTTCAGAATCATCCCTCATTGATGATATAAGCGGTACAGTTACACCTTACGACAAGAGTATAGTTATGGGTCCTCTCAATGCGGATTTATTTTGTAAGGAGGTCTCGAACTATCTAAATATAGATGTTGCAGTTGTCGATGTTAATGATCTTGGAGGTGTGAAAGTCTTAGCAAGTTCAAATAAAAAGGTAAATAAAATACTCAAAAAACACTTATTATCAAATCCAGCTGGCAATGGAGATGAAAAAACCCCTATAGTATTAATAAGAGAAAAAAAGTAAATGAAAAAAGATACCTCTTATTCTTTTCAATCAAAAAAAGGAATGGAAGTAACTTTTGAAGAACTCCATATACGGCACATTAATCTTTTAATAGATATTAAAAATAAGGAATTGAATAATTGGTTTTTAAAGATGGCAATTATCAATACCTTTGATGACTTAAAAATCTTCTTGAATAATCTTAAGAAAAATAAAAATAAATGCATAATTGCTATATATGGAAACGAAATTATTGGTTATTTGAATATTTTTCCTTTAAACAAAAAAGAGACTTGCTTAAAAATATCTAAGCCCAAGTTGATTAAAAGCAAGTGTTCTTTAACCGATAAACAATTAACTTTAGGATTGATAAAAAAATCCATCTCAATAAAAGAAATCAAAACTTCAAGTTGGATAATTAATTCAGATATAAATAATTTTGACCTCATATCAAACGCAAGAGAATTAGGCTTTCAACCTTTAGGAGAGATAATCCTTTGGGATGGTTCTGATCTAAATAAACCTAAAAATCAAAATACCAATTCCTATACATTAATTAATGAATTCCAAAACATTAATAAACAAAATATATTAAAAATAGTTAATTTCATAAGATCAAATCAATCTCCCTTAATAAGAAATATTTTAGATTTTGATCAAGACGACATTCTTAAAAGAAATAATTCTAAGAGTGGTGCCTTAATATATGAAAATTCAGTTTTATGTACAATTTTAAAAGATATTAATTATCAAAATGAAGAAATTTATACTTTAACTATTAGTAGATATTGGGATAAGAGATTCAATTCTATTTTAAAAGAATTTATAAAAAGATTTTTTGAAAAATCACCTGTTTCATATTTAAAAACCTATAAAGAAAATTCTCAATTAAATGTTTTTCTTGAAGAGTGTAATATCAAAGAAAAAAATCAAGAAATAATTCTTATTAGGAACACAATAATTAAGAATGAAGCCAAACAAGTAAATATAATAAATCAATCTTTGGAATCAATCTTTGAAAAATTAAGTCCACAAGGTAATCCATATCCATCTCCTTTTCCATTAAAAACAAAGTGAAATTTTGCAAACCCAAGCCCAAATCAATTTTGAGTTTGGATATAGGTTCCAAAAGAATAGGATTAGCTTATTGTGATCCCCTCTGCATAACATCAAATATACTTCCAGCAGTAAAACGATTTGAAAATAATCAAGAGATTAAAATCATTAGAAATTATATAAATGAATTTAATTTGACTGGTTTTATTGTGGGTATTCCGCTAGATGAGAAAGGTAAAATGACCACTCAAGCTATTGACTGTAAAAATTACGGTCAATTACTTTCAAATGAATTAAAGCTTCCATTTTCTTATGTCAACGAACATAGTTCAACTTGGGAATCTTCAGAAAGATTTGGAATAAAAAAAGATAAATCCGGATTAATTGATAGTTTTTCAGCAAAAATAATACTTGAACAATGGATCGAAGAAGGTCCTGAATTAGAAGAAATAGCTGGTAAACGTCAGATAAAATATTAGTATTAAAAAGGATAGATAATTTTTAAATGAAAGAAGCCAATTCAAATGATAATTATGATGCACAGACTCTTTTATTAAATGACTCAAATGGAAACGAGCTATTTTGTTATCTTGAACAATTAGTAAGTGTTGAAGGCCAAGAATATGCTTTATTAACGCCAGTTGATACACCAGTAAGTCTTTTTAAGATAAATGAAAAAGATGAACCTGAACTAATTGAGAAAATAGATAAAAATGAACAAATACTAAAAAATGCTGAAGCAGTCCTTCAAGAACATGATTTAAGACTTGTCAGATCAGCAGTTACATTAACAGTATCAGGAGAACTTGAAGAACCAATTTACGATGAATTAGAAGAAGATTACGTCGATGATGATAGTGAGAGTTATGAATTGCTAGTTAACTTTAATCTTTTTGACCAAGAATATGGCTTATATATACCACTAGATCCTTTTTTTATTGTTGGTAAATTAAAAGACAAAGGTGCCTTATTAGTTGAAGATGATGAGTTCGATAAAATTCAACCTTTGATTGAAACTGAGCTTGAAAAAAGTAGTTCTTAAAATAAATGAGATCTATCCTAAATATCAATTGGGATTCAAACTTACCAATATATAATATTTCTCAATCTGAGTTGCAAAAAAAAGGAATTAATTCTTTATTGCTAGACGTGGATGGGACTCTAGTAAATAGAAAATCAAATATGATCCCAAAAGCTGTAAAAAATTGGATCATAGAATCTAAAAAACTTTTCTCCTTATATCTAATAAGTAATAATCCATCAAAAAAAAGAATCGAAAAAATAGCGAAAGAATTAAATTTAAGTTATAAATACAATGCATCAAAACCTAGAAAAAAAGTAACTTTGTCTGCTATCAAAGAAATTGGCAGAGATCCAAAAAATATAGCCATTATTGGCGACAGAATTTTTACAGATATTATTGTTGGGAATAGATGTGATATAAAAACAATATTAGTTAAGAGATTAAATAGAGATGGCCTGCCTATAAAATTTAATTTAACTTTGACAATAGAAAAATTAATTTCTTATTTTATAAAATGAAAACTTGGGTTATAAAAATTGGTACTAGTATTTTAAGAGGAACAGAGGAAACATCTACAGAAGAAGTTATTGAAAACCTTTCTAGATCCTTTACAAGTTTTCTTTCAAAAGGAAACAAGTTAATTTTAGTAACTAGTGGAGCCGTTGGATTAGGTTGCCAAAAGTTAAATATTAAAACAAGACCAAATGATTTAAGTACCCTTCAAGCTACTGCTGCAGTAGGTCAAGTTAATTTAATGTCCTTATACGATAGAGTATTTAATAAATTAGGTCTTAATATTGCTCAAATTTTAATAACTAAAGCTGATTTTAATTCACGAGAATCCTTTAATAACGCTTCTAAAACTTTAAAAAGATTAATCGATTTGAATGTTATTCCAATAGTAAATGAAAACGATACCGTAGCAAATGAAGAGCTTAAATATGGAGATAATGATACCCTCTCTGCTTTAGTTGCCTTGGCTATAAATGCTAACAAGCTTATTTTATTAACCGATATTGAAAATCTATACTCAAAAGATCCACGTAATAATAAAGATGCGCAACCTATTAAAGAAGTTCATAATAGTGAATTAAAGGAAATTAAAGATAAAAATATTCAAAACTCAAATAATGAATGGGGAACAGGAGGAATTTCTACAAAATTAATTTCTGCAGAAATAGCAACAAAAGGAGGAGTCGAAGTCCAACTAGTTGATGGAACTAATAAAAAAAACTTAATTGAAATATTTAATGATAATAAAATTGGAACTTTATTTTATCCAGTAGAAAAACCTATTGGAAACAAAAAAAGTTGGCTTTCACACGCAATTCAAACAGTAGGGAAAATTACTTTAGATGATGGCGCTTCTTTTGCAATTAAAAAAAAAGGTGCCTCACTTTTAGCGGTTGGTGTTAAGAATGTAGAAGGAAACTTTACGATTAATCAGGCAGTTAAAATCGTAAATACAAATGATAAAGAAGTTGCAAAAGGTTTAGTATCAATAAGTAGCGACAAATTAAGAAGTATCTTAAATAATAAAGAAAATAACAACTCCTCGATAATTGTCGTTCATAGAGATGTTCTTGCTCTCTCTTAGAAAAAATTAAAACTGAAAAATGCTTTTAAGTGATTTAGTTGATCTAATAAAAAAAGGAAATTCAAATTTTATTAGTGCCAATATTTTCGAAGATTTAAACATAGATGATGCTGCCTCATTAGATGCTGCAGTTAAACATCAAATATCTTTTTTAGAGGAAAATAATATCCTTAAAGAAAAATTAGATCAAACTAAAGCCTCAGCAATAATAACTACTAACAACGATGAAATCGTTAGTGCCCTAAAAAAACTCAATATATCTAACATAATCGTTAAAAATCCAAGAATTGCATTTGCAGAAGTATTGGATTATTTATATAAAACTATCAATTTCAAACCAGGAATTCATGCTTCAGCAGTTATAGATAAAACAGCAATAATTGGAGCAGATTGCCATATTGGACCTAATGTCTATATTGGAGAAAATACCGTAATTGGAGACAATAATCATATTCTTCCTGGATCATCAATTTTAGGCAATGTTCAAATAGGAAATAATAATATAATTCATCCTAATTGTGTTATTTACGAAAATACCACTCTAAAAAATAATTGTGTAATTAATTCAAATTCTGTTATTGGATCAGAGGGATTTGGTTTTATTCCTGAAAATGGCAAATGGGTAAAGATGCCGCAAAAAGGTGGTGTAAAAATAATGAGTTTTGTAGAAATTGGAACTAATTGTTGTATTGATAGACCCGCAGTTGGATTTACTTTTATTGATGAGGGAACAAAGTTGGATAATTTAATACAAATAGGTCATGGCGTAAAAATTGGAAAGAATTGTGCATTTGCAGCTCAAGTTGGTATCGCTGGAGGCGCAAATATTGGAGATGGTGTTATTTTGGCAGGGCAAGTAGGAGTCAATAATAGAGTAAAAGTTGGTAATAATGTCATTGCGAGTTCAAAATGCGGAATCCATTGTGACATTGAAGATGGCAAGGTAATAAGTGGTTTCCCCGCGATGGAAAATAAATCATGGCTAAGGAGTTCAAGTATTTTTAAAAAATTACCAGAATTAGCAAAAAAACTTAGACAATTAGACAAGCAATAATTTATTGTTCTATTAAACAAAAATTTAAATGAAGAAATATAAGATTGTTTTATTGTCAGGAGACGGGATTGGACCAGAGATTTCAGAAGTTTCAAAAAAAGTTTTAAAAAAGCTTTCAAAAAATCATAATTTCGATATTGAGATTATTGAAAAATTATTTGGAGGGATAGCGTATGAAAAATATGGTACTCCTGCTCCAGATGAGACACTAGATCAATGTAAAAAAAGTGACGCAGTACTTTTAGCATGTGTTGGAGATATTAAATATGATTCTCTTGCAAGAGAATTAAGGCCAGAAAGTGGGTTACTAAAGTTAAGATCTGCCCTAAACCTTTTCGCAAATATCAGGCCTGTCAAAATAAGAAAATCTCTATTAGATGCAAGTACATTAAAAAAAGAAATCGTTGAGCATGTAGATCTTATTGTCGTAAGAGAATTAATAGGAGGAATTTATTTTGGAAAACCAAGAGGCCACATAACAAATACAAAAATCCCAAAAGCTTTCAATACTATGGTTTATGATTCGAATGAAATAGAAAGAATAACCGAAATAGCAATAAAAATTGCTAACCAAAGAAATAAAAAAATATGTTCTGTTGATAAATCAAACGTTCTTGAGGTTAGTCAATTGTGGAGAGATACAGTTTTAAATATCACCTCAAAAGATAAAAATATATCTCTAAGCAATATGTACGTTGATAATGCAGCAATGCAATTAGTTAGAGATCCTGGTCAATTTGATGTGATTTTAACTAGTAATTTATTTGGAGATATTTTAAGCGACTTAGCCGCAATGTTAACTGGTTCTATTGGTATGCTTCCATCTGCTTCTTTAAACAATAATGGCCCAGGCGTTTTTGAACCTGTTCATGGTTCGGCTCCTGATATAGCTGGTAAAAACATAGCTAATCCTATTGCAATGCTTTTATCTGCTTCGATGATGTTAAAAATTGGATTAAATGAAGAAGAAGCTGCAGAAAATTTAGAAACTGCCATTGATAAAGTTTTATCAAAAGGATTTAGAACAGCAGATTTAGCTGATGGGTCTACTGAAGTTTTATCTTGCAGTGAAATCGGAGATAAAATAATTGATGAAATTTAAAAAAAAATTAATAAATAAAAAAATATTTTTAAGTAAAACATAAAGTTGGCATATGACCTGTCAGAATCATTAGATATTGTTTTTAAAAAATGTCAAAACGTCATCCAGTAGTTGCTGTAACAGGATCTTCAGGAGCAGGAACAAGTACAGTAAAAAGAGCCTTTGAGCATATTTTTGCCAGAGAAGATATTGTTCCCGCTGTTGTTGAAGGTGATAGTTACCACAGATTTGAAAGAATGCCTATGAAAAAAGCTATGGCAGACGCTCTTTCAAAAGGTGAAAATTTCTCACATTTTGGTCCAGAGGCAAATCTTTTTGACAAACTAGAAGAACTTTTTAAAATCTATGGTGAAACTGGAGGAGGAAAGAAAAGGTATTATCTACATAGTCTTGAAGAAGCAGAAGAACATAATACAAGACTTGGGACATCCCTAGAACCTGGGCAATTTACTCCATGGGAAGATATTCCTGAGGGAACAGATGTACTTTTTTATGAAGGTTTGCATGGCGGGGTAGAAGGTGATGGATACAATGTTGCCTCTTATGCTGATCTACTTGTTGGAGTTGTTCCGATAACAAATTTAGAGTGGATTCAAAAAATCCATAGAGATAACGCAGAAAGAGGCTACTCAGCGGAAACCATTGTAGATACTATATTGAGAAGAATGCCTGATTATATAAATCATATATGCCCACAATTCAGCAAAACCGATATTAATTTCCAAAGAATTCCGACAATTGACACTTCTAATCCTTTCATATGCAGGAATATCCCAACTCCTGATGAGAGCTTTGTGATCATACATTTCAGAAAAGGGGCAAGAGAGAAATGGGGGATTGATTTTCAATACTTGCTTGGAATGATTAATGATTCATTTATGTCAAGTCCAACAAGTATCGTTGTAAATGGAGGGAAAATGGGATTTGCAATGGAACTAATTCTCACTCCAATAATTCATAAAATGATTGAGGAGAAAAATAAATAATAATTAATTTTCGATTATCAACTTAAATCATTATTTTCTTATTTTGAGAAGTTTTTAATCTAGAGGATCTCAAATTTTTATATATCTTTCTTGATAAAAGTACCTTACTTAGATTTAAATAGAAAAAACAGGAAAAGTTGTGTCATTAATCGACTGGTTTGCCGCAAGGCGTAAAGATCAATTTGTTGGGAAAGTTTCTCAAGATACTGACGAAGGAGATGGTTTATGGGTTAAATGTTCAGAGTGTTCGCAAGTAGCCTATAGAAAAGACCTAATTTCAAATTTCAATGTTTGTAGTAATTGTGGACACCACAATAGGATTAATAGCGATGAAAGGATAAATATAATTGCTGATAAAAATTCATTCAAAGAATTTGATAGTTCACTAAGTCCTACAGATCCTTTGGGTTTTAAAGATAGAAGAGCGTATGCTGATCGAATTAAAGAAAGTCAAGCAGGTACAGGTTTAAGAGATGGAGTCGTAACAGGTATCTGTTCTGTGAATTCAATGCCTTTAGCATTAGCTGTTATGGATTTTAGATTTATGGGAGGATCCATGGGTTCAGTAGTTGGTGAAAAAATTACAAGGATAATTGAAAGAGCAACTTTGGAAAATTTTCCAATTCTTATTGTCTGCGCATCAGGAGGAGCAAGGATGCAAGAAGGTATGTTAAGTCTCATGCAAATGGCAAAAATATCTGGAGCACTAAAAAAACATAAAGAGAAAAATCTCCTATATATGCCCTTGTTAACTCATCCAACTACTGGAGGGGTTACAGCCAGCTTTGCGATGTTAGGTGATTTAATTTTGGCGGAACCTAAAGCACTTATTGGATTTGCTGGAAGAAGGGTTATAGAACAAACATTAAGAGAAAAATTACCCGATAATTTTCAAACAGCTGAATATCTGCTTGAGCATGGTTTTGTTGATGTAATAGTAAAAAGGAAAGATCTCAAGGAAACTCTGACTAAAATTTTAAAAATTCATGGTGTAAAAGAACTTACAGAAGTAAATATATAAAATGAGAATAATTTCTAATTTATTTTATTTTTCTTTAAGCCTTCTACTCTTTATTTTTAACTTTGCCTCCTATTCATATGCGATAGGAAATGTTGACTGGGTGCTACTAAAAGAGAATGATGATGGGAAAGAATGGCTTGATAAAGGGAGTATTAAGTCGCTCCCAAATGGTGAAATAAGTGTATTAACAAAGTTCTTTAAGAATCCAACTAATTCTGATGATGATGGAGAGTTATCACTTTATGTAATGAGAATTAATTGCAATGGAAAAAAGTTTAAAGATACATCAATAAATGGAATTCCACAATTCAATTCAAAATGGCAAACTTCTAATAATGATGAACTTATAGATGTTGTTATTGAAAATAGCTGTTCAGAGTTTATTAATGAATAAGAATGAATACTAAAAATAAAAAATTAAAAATAGCAATCGCTGGACTAGGATTTGGGAAAAAAGTTCATTTAGAGGCATTAAAAGAGTCTGATCACTTAACTCCTGTAGCAATTTATCATTACGAGAAAGAGCAAAAATCGATTATAGAAAAAGAAACGGGCTTAGATTTTTTTCATAATTGGGAAGACTTAGTTAAATCTCCAAAAATTGATGGGATTATTATTGCCACTCCTCCTGAATCAAGATTTAAGTTAGCAAAACAAGCTCTAGAGAATAATAAAAATTTGCTCCTAGAAAAACCCGTTTCATTATCCTCCTCAGAAATTGAAGAGCTTCAGAGAATATCTTTAATTAATAATTTAAGCGTATGTGTTGATTTTGAATATAGAGCAGTACCTCTTTTCCTTCAGACAAAAAAAATTATTGATGAAAATATTTTAGGAGAAATATATTTAGTCAAATTAGATTGGTTAATGGGGAGCAGATCCGATCCTAAAAGAGCTTGGAATTGGTATTCTTTGGAAGAAAAAGGTGGAGGAGTTATTGGCGCTTTAGGTACTCATGCATTCGATATGTTGAATTGGTTTTTTGGAGAAGCAATAAACGTGTCTGGCAAGTTAGCAACATCAATAAAAAAAAGACCTTTACCTAATTCATCTGATTTAAATGATGTTACGAGTGAAGATGTATGTTTAGCCAATATAGAAATATCAAACTACAGCTCGAATCTTATTCCATGTCAGGTATCTTTATCATCAATTTCTAAAAATGGTAGAGGATTTAGTTTAGAAATATATGGAAGCGAAGGTTCACTAATTCTTAAAAGCGAAAACCAAAAAGATTATGTACATGGTTTTAATTTAAAATATTCAAACAACAAAAATAAAATACAAAATCTAACTGCAGATTCAAGTTTTAATTTTGAAAAAACATGGACTGATGGGAGAATAGCTCCAGTTTTGAGAATTCAAAATTTATGGGCTGAGAGTATTTTTAATAAAACACCTATCATTCCAGGCTTATGCGAGGGACTTGCAAGTCATAAAGTTTGCGAAGCTATAAGAGAATCGTCGAAGAGCGGGTTAAATATAAAAATATAGATTTTGTATATCTAATTACGTGACATTTGATCCCTCTTTGTACTAAACTCGCGAAAACAAGTGCTTTGTATAGCATCTAACTTATTTTAATTATGGCCCTCGTTCCACTAAGACTACTTTTAGATCACGCTGCTGAGAATGGTTACGGTATTCCAGCTTTCAATGTTAATAATCTTGAACAAGTTCAAGCAATCATGGAAGCAGCATATGAAACTGATAGTCCAGTTATCCTCCAAGCTTCAAGAGGGGCAAGAAATTATGCAGGAGAAATTTTCTTACGTCATCTAATTCTTGCCGCTACAGAAACATATCCAAATATTCCAGTTGTAATGCACCAAGACCATGGTAATGAGCCATCAACATGCTATTCAGCAGCAATAAATGGTTTCACATCAGTAATGATGGATGGTTCTCTAGAGGCAGATGCAAAAACACCCGCAAGTTACGAATATAATGTTGCAGTTACTAAAAAAGTTGTAGATTTTGCTCATTCAGTTGGGGTTAGTGTTGAAGGAGAATTAGGTTGCTTAGGTTCATTAGAAACAGGGAAAGGAGAAGCTGAAGATGGTCATGGTTTTGAAGGTGAACTTTCTACAGATATGCTTTTGACTGATCCTGAAGAAGCTGCAGATTTTGTAGCTAAAACAAAAGTCGATGCTTTAGCTATTGCTATAGGAACAAGTCATGGTGCTTATAAATTTACAAGAAAGCCTACAGGGGAAGTTCTTGCAATAAGCAGAATTGCTGAGATTCATAAAGCACTTCCAAATACCCATCTTGTAATGCATGGATCTAGTTCAGTTCCTCAAGAATGGTTGGATATCATTAACAAATATGGCGGTGAAATTCCTCAAACTTATGGTGTTCCTGTTGAAGAAATTCAAGAGGGAATAAGAAATGGAGTTAGGAAAGTCAACATTGATACTGATAACAGACTTGCTTTCACTGCCGCGGTTAGAGAGGCAGCATTTGCTGATAAGGCAAACTTCGACCCAAGACATTTCAACAAGCCTGCTAGAAAATACATGAAGCAAGTTTGTCTTGATAGATACAAGCAGTTCTGGTGCGAAGGTCAAGCAAGTAAGATCAAACAAAACAGCACTAATTATTTTGCTGATCTTTACGCAAAAGGTGATTTGGATCCAAAAGTAAAAGCTACTGTTTAATTTCTTCCCAAATTAAATAAAAAAAGGCCTCCAAAATTGGGGGTCTTTTTTTATTTCAATATTAATGATTTTAATGTAAAAAGACCATCAGTTCCACCAATTGTCTCGTCGCATGCTCGCTCTGGATGAGGCATTAAACCTAGAACATTTCCCTTCTCATTAGTTATGCCTGCGATATCGAATGAAGATCCATTGGGATTATTTTTATATCTCAAAGCGATCAATTCATTATCTACAAGTTTCTTTAAAGTATCAGAATCACAATGATATCTTCCTTCCCCATGCGCTATTGGCAATTTAATCGTTTGTTTTTCATCTACATTATTAAACCAACCTCCTTTTGAAGAAACGATGTCCAGTTCAACGTCATCACAGATAAAATTAAGATTTTTATTTGCAACAAGAGCACCAGGCAAAAATCCTGATTCTGTCAAAATTTGAAACCCATTACAAATTCCTAAAACTCTTTTCCCGCTTTTAACAAACTCATCCAAGGCATTTATTAATGGAGAGAATCTCGCAATTGCGCCACATCTTAAATAATCACCATAGCTAAATCCTCCGGGTAAAACTATTGCATCTACATCACTTAAATCTGAAGACTCATGCCACAAGTATTTTGTTCTTATGTCTAAACAACCTTCCAATGCCCATGAAACATCACGATCACAATTAGAACCAGGGAAGACAACAACTCCTACAGTGAAATTATCCATCTTATAATTTTTCTAGTGAATACTCATAATCTTCAATAACAGTATTTGCGAATAACCTATCACACAATAAATCAATTTTTTCTCTTACTTCGTTTTCACCATTACCTTCTATTTTTACCTCAATCATTTTTCCTATACGTAATGATTTTATTCCCTCGGCTCCAAGTTTTATAGAGGCAGATTTGGTAGCTTCCCCTGCTGGATCTAAAACTGAGGGTCTTAGTCTTACAAAAACTTTTACAGCAAATTGGTCCAATTAAAAATTGATTTCTACTAGAAGATTAGTTTAAATTTTAATAAAAAGTACTATTGATTAATAAACAAATATTTTTACCTTAAGGTTTTCTGAGTTATTAGATGTTTATGTAGCCCCTACCAAAACATACTAAGCAGGTTCTTCTTGAATTTTCATGTGTTTTAAAATTTCCTGCCCCTCCACATTTTGAACATTTTATTTTATCAATTGATGTAACTTCGTCAGAGATTATTTGTTTTAAAGAAATTTTTGAATTTTCCATCTTGGGCTGTCTACTAAAGTAAGTATCCCGACAGCTAACTATAATGTCAAATTGCTATTTTTGGGTCACTTAAAATCTTAAATTTCTCTTTAATTTTTTTATTGAAAGTTTGTATAGATTTTTCATCAAAGGAAATTATTACTAATTCAAGCCCAGCATTATCATTTGGTCTCCAACAATTGTTTGGAGCTTCTTCAAACCAAGTATTAATTTTCTTTCCTACAATTTGTATTTGTAAAGGCAATGATTTGTTTGGTATCCAAATACGTCCTTTTATTCGAAGAATGTTTAATTCATCCAAGATATTTGACATCTCCTTTTCAAAGTCATTTTTTTCAAGGAAATAATTTAATTTAAATGAATCTGATACAAGCTCAACATGATTATGGTCATGTTCTTCCGTTAAAAATTCTTTATAAGTCTCTTTTTTAAAATTAAAATCAAATAGATAATTTAAATCAATTTTGCCATTCTTGGATTTAAGGACTGGTGTAGATGAATTTAGACTTCCTTGAATTTTATTTTTTACAACTTCAAACTGATCATCATTTAAGATATCTGATCTTGAGACTAAAACGACATCAGAAACTTCTAGTTGCTCCTCAAAAAGTTCATCTATAGTGGCGTTGTGATCAATTTTATCTGTCTCATTATATTGTTTTGTTATTTTATTTAAATCATTAATTGGGGAACCATTTAGCATTGATTCTCCATTAACGATACCAACAACAACATCAAGGTAGATGGAAGACCTAATCTCAGGCCAGTTAAGTGCTTGAATTAAGGGAATTGGTAGTGCCAACCCACTTGTTTCGATAATTATTGATTCGATAGGAGGATTAAATTCTAGGAGAGCTTTTATTGATGGGACAAAGTCATCTTGAACAGTGCAACATAAGCATCCATTGTTTAATTCGATAACGCAGTCGTCTTCAGATTCATCACATTTATCACAACTTTTAATCAAATCACCGTCAATTCCAACATCACCAAATTCATTAATTATTAAACCAAATTTTTTATTACTCTCTTTTAATAGATATCTTAGAAAAGTTGTTTTACCTGAACCAAGAAATCCTGAAACAACTATAACTGGTATTTTTTTTTTCATTTTTTTATGATTAACAACCTAAGCTATATTCTGTACTCTCTCCTGTAGAACTATTTGTGCCATTAGCAATCGCACATAATTGTTTTTGTTGTGTACGACTGAGAACAGCATCAGTAAAATCTGCACCATCTATTTTTGCTCCTTCAAAATTACTCTCCATTAATAAAGCATTTGTAAAATTAACATCCGAAAGATCTGCATCTGTAAAATCTGTTGCATAAGCTAGTGCATCTCTTAAATTGGCTCCGTTAAACTTTGAATTTTGCAATTTACTATTATTGAACACCGCGCCTTCTAAATTACTTTCACTAAAATTAAACCCATTCAAATCAAACTTAACGTATTCGTTACCGCTTAAATCTTGACCATGCATATCTGGCTCTAAATTAAGGTCTTGCTGGTTTCTAATCTCAGGAGGTCGTTTAGCCCATGCAGAATTTACAGAATTAAAAAATAAAATCCCAACGAACAACAAAGTAATTAATGCATTCTTTAGTGAGGGGAAAACAATTGATTTAATCATAATAAGACTGTATTTTAGAACTTAAGTATTTAAAGTTTGTAAGAGTATCTTAAAGGAAAATATATGGCAATGTCACTAAAGGTTATTGTTCCTCCTCATCCATTAATAAAACATTGGCTTTCAATATTGCGAGAAAAAAATACTCCAGATATTTTGTACTCAACAGGATATGAGCAATTAGGGAAATGGCTTACATATGAAGCATTACGTAATTGGCTGCCATATAAAAAAGAAATAGTAAATACTGATAATGGGGACACAGATGGATTCTTTATTAATACAGATTATCCAATTAAAGTGCTCGCAATGTTGCCCGAAGGGTTATCTCTTTGGTTTGGATCTAAAGAAGTAATTCCTAATTCAACCCTCTCATTAGGAGAACTTCCTAAAACTATTGAATCAAATGAAGGAGTTATATTTTATTCAGAACAAATAACAACAAAATCAACCACATTAGAAACCTTAATTAAATTAAAGGAATTAGGTGTTGATTCAAATAGGATTCTCTTAATAACTGCTATTTGCTCAAATAAAGGGTTAAATGAAATTGCGAAATTATTCCCGAATCAGGTAATTTACACTTCTTGCATAGATGAGGAAGACGAAAAAACACCATTATTGGTACCCGGTATTGGGAATCCTTTATCGCGTTTAAGTACTATATTTCAAGATAAGAACTAATATAGAATATAGGAGTAAATATTTTACCAATGTCTGAATACAGAGATTCGTCTTCAAATAATCTTTTATCATTAATAAGTGGTGCTTTTATTGGAGCAGCAGGTCTAGCATGGTGGTTAATATCCGAAGCAGACAAAAGAAAAGAGGAAAAAAAACAAAAAGCAATGATGTATTCCTCCAGAATTCAAGACGGCTCAGAAGCGATTGATTCAAATGAAAACATAAATGAAGTTGAAGGAGAGAATCTGGAGAAGAAAGTTGAACAACTTAATTCTGCAATTGCTGATGTGAGGAAGCAACTTGAAGAGTTGGGGCAATAGAATAAAAAAGGTTCTCAAATAATATGAATAAACTCAGATCATCTGCAATAACCCAAGGTGTGCAAAGATCACCTAACAGATCGATGTTAAGAGCTGTTGGATTTAATGATGAAGATTTTAATAAACCTATCATTGGAGTTGCAAATGGATACAGCACCATAACACCATGCAATATGGGTTTAAATAAGTTAGCTCTAAAAGCTGAAGAATCTATAAAAAGATCAGGTGGGATGCCTCAGA
The DNA here is from genome assembly GCF_001180325.1 of Prochlorococcus marinus. Classification (GTDB taxonomy): domain Bacteria; phylum Cyanobacteriota; class Cyanobacteriia; order PCC-6307; family Cyanobiaceae; genus Prochlorococcus_A; species Prochlorococcus_A marinus_R. The sequence goes on along the minus strand of NZ_CVSZ01000079.1, from coordinate 42,257 downwards.
TGTTTGGGACTATAACAGTAAGTGATGGGATTTCTATGGGAACAGAGGGCATGAAATATTCCCTAGTTTCAAGAGAAGTTATTGCTGATTCAATTGAAACAGCATGCAATGCTCAGAGTATGGATGGAGTACTTGCTATAGGTGGATGTGATAAAAATATGCCGGGTGCCATGATTGCGATTGCAAGAATGAATATTCCCTCAATTTTCATTTATGGAGGGACAATAAAGCCTGGGAAATTGCATGGAGAAGATCTTACTGTCGTTAGTGCATTTGAAGCTGTTGGACAATTAACATCAGGCAAAATTAATGAAGAAAGGCTAATCCAAGTTGAGAAAAATTGTATTCCTGGTGCTGGTAGCTGTGGAGGAATGTTTACAGCTAATACAATGTCTGCGGTTATTGAAGTATTAGGGTTAAGTCTTCCTCACAGTTCCACAATGGCTGCGGAAGATCTTGAAAAAGAACTAAGTGCAGATAAAAGTGCTGAGATATTAGTCTCTGCAATAGAAAAAGATATAAGACCTCTAGACCTAATGACTAAGAAAGCATTTGAAAATGCAATATCAGTAATTATGGCAATTGGCGGATCAACAAATGCGGTATTGCACATCTTAGCTATCGCGAATACTGCAGGAATAGATATCAACATTAATGATTTTGAGAGAATCAGACAAAAAGTACCCGTTATTTGTGACCTTAAACCGAGTGGCAAATATGTGACGGTGGATCTTCATAAGGCAGGTGGGATTCCACAAGTAATGAAAATACTTTTGAATGCAGGATTAATTCATGGCGATTGCAAAAACATTGAAGGAAAAACCATCTCAGAATACTTACAAAATATTCCAGATAAGCCTCCAACAAATCAAAATGTCATAAGAGACATAGATGACCCTCTTTATAAAAAAGGACATCTAGCGATATTAAAAGGTAACTTAGCGAGCGAAGGTTCTGTAGCCAAAATTAGCGGAGTAAAAAACCCTGTATTAACTGGTCCCGCAAAGATTTTTGAAAGTGAAGAGGATTGTTTAAAATCGATATTAAATAACGATATCAAAGCTGGTGATGTTGTTGTTATTAGAAACGAAGGTCCTGTAGGAGGACCAGGTATGAGAGAGATGTTAGCTCCAACATCTGCAATTGTTGGTCAAGGGCTAGGAGAGAAGGTGGCCTTAATAACAGATGGCAGATTTAGCGGCGGTACCTATGGTCTTGTTGTGGGTCACATAGCTCCAGAGGCTGCTGTAGGAGGAAATATTGCTCTAATAAAACAAGGCGATTTAATTACAGTAGATGCTGTAAAACAACTAATTCAAGTTGATTTATCTGACGAAGAATTAGAAAAAAGAAAAAAAGATTGGGTAAAACCTATTCAAAAATACAAAAGAGGAATTCTTTCAAAATATTCCAGAATCGTAAGCACATCAAGTTTAGGGGCTGTTACTGATTTATAAATCAGCTCAAATTTTTTTTTCTTAATCAATAAAACTTTTTATCCTATTTGCTAAATTTTCCAATCTAGCGCTGTATTTTGGTGAATTGCATTTTTTCCCATTATTGCCATCCATCCATAATGTTTTAACTCCACACCATAATATTGGTTCATCAGGGAAGTTAAGCTTAGAGATTACTAAAACCAACTCTTTATTTGATTTAAAAAGTTCTAATTCAAGATCATAAATTTCTAATCTTTTACCTTCTTTATCTCTACATAAGATATTAACTGTTAAGTCAATATCTTCATCTTCGAATTCGTATTCACCATTTATTTTTACGACAGAATGAACAAAAGGTTTATTTGTTAAATCTGCTGACTTAGCGATTAAGCTCTCTATATTTTTAGGTCGATTTTCAAATAACACTTATTGATTTAATTAAAACTTTTATTGAACCCTGTTTAAACTCGTTATTAAGTAATCCATCATCACCGAACTTAGAGTGTAGTAGTTGCAATCTTTTAATTTTAGATGGCTTGAATTTAAATGGAAAACGTACTTTATTAGCTCTTACTGAAGGTTTTAACTCACTAAAAGGAATTTGAACATTTGTTGTCCCGAATTTTTTTGTTGGAAATGATTTAATCCATCTAAGTCCACCAGGAATAAATTCGGTTAGTCCTAGTAGATCATCTTCACAAGCGACAGCAAATTTAAAAGTTCTTCCTTGTCCATCAATATTTAATTCAAAGGATGAATACTCAGATACATTTAAAGAAGGTTTATATATAGAAGATCTACAACTCACAAATCCTCCAGCTTTCTCGACAATATTACCCTTTAATATCAATCCCGAATTTGAGGTTTCACAAAAAGCTGAACTTGATCCGCCCATAACAGTATCATTTAATGTTTTCCAACCATCGAACTCCTTTTTCTGGAATAAAAATTTTTTCTTACTCATTAATTAATTTAAATTATTAATAGACTTTAACTAAATTTCTAATTCTTTTGCTGATTCCTGATCACAAAATATTGAAATTTGATTAATAGAATTTATTAATTTTGATGGTGTTCTATCTGGTGGCTCTTTTTCATCTAATAACCTCTCAAGAGCAATTCTTTTAGAAGCTCCACTAACTAAAAATACTATCTTTGAAGAAGCTGAAAGAACCTTTGGAGTTAATGAAATTCTTTTTAAACCTTTACCTTCATTAAAAATAACAAAATCATCTACATTATTATTTTTTTGATAAGGGAATAGTGAGGCTGTATGACCATCATCTCCAAGACCTAATAATGTCAAATCAAAAGTTGGAGGGTTTGATCCGCATTTTTCAAATAATTTAGAAATAAATTGATTTTTAGTAGTTTCATCATCAGCGTTTAAATTATTGAAAATTTCATAAAAATAAGCTTTAGATCCAAAATTAGTTAGCAAAGAATTTCTCAACATTAACGAGTTACTTAATTCTGAATTTGGATCAACACATCTTTCATCTCCTAAAAAGACATCAACCATGTCCCATTGAAGATCATTATTAGATAAGAGATGATACACAGATTTAGGAGTTGAACCTCCACTTACACAAAATTTGAATCTATCTTTCTTTTTTAAAGTAAGAATAATATGGCTTTGAATAAACTTAAAAACCGCTGTTGATAGTTCTAACTTGTCTTTGTAAATATTTAAGGTGTATCCATTTTTGACCTTTTCAATCATTTCATCCATTCAGTATGAAAACTACCTTCCTTATCAATTCTTTCATATGTATGAGAGCCAAAACAGTCTCTCATTGCCTGCACAAGATTCTGAGGAAGTCTATTGGTTCTATAACTATTCAAATAATCTAAAGTACTGGATAAACATGGGACTGGTATACCTGCCTTTGTGGATAGAGAAACTACCTTAGCTAAGTTATCTAATCTTGTCGCAATTTCATTATTAAACCAATCATCAAAAATTAAATTTTTTAGATCAGGATCTTTGTTATAAGCATCTTGAATTTTACTTAATAATTTTGATCTAATTATGCAACCACCTTTCCATATTTGTGCAATTGACGGCATATTCAAACCATAGTTATATACTGCAGATGCTTCTCTTAAAATATCCATACCTTGGGCATAGCTAGCAATTGTGGAAAGGACTACAGCATCAAATAAAGGTTTCATACCATCTGATACATTTCCTAAATCAAAATCCTCTATCTCTTTAGATGGAATAGTTTTTTCAATCTCACTACGTTGCTCTTTTAAAGAACTCATTACTCTTGCATTTAAAGATGCATAAATAGTTGGGACTGATACCCCCAGTTCTAGAGCACTCACAACAGTCCATAAACCTGTACCTTTCTGGCCAGCTTTATCTAATATTTTTTCCACGACATAATCTCCAGTTATATCATCTTTTGTATTTAGACAAATCTCTGTTATCTCAACAAGATAAGAAGCTAATTCATCAGTATTATTCCAAATACCAAATACCTCTGACATCTGCTCTCCATTCATACCTTTGACTCTCTTCATAAGGTCATAAGCTTCTGCAAGTATTTGTTCAATTCCATATTCAATTCCGTTATGAACAGTTTTTACAAAATGACCTGAACCGCCCGGGCCAACATATGCAACACATGGTCCATCTTCAACTTTGGCAGCCATTTTTGTTAGTAAGCTCTCTATTGCATCATATGAAGCCTTAGTACCACCGGGCATCATGCTTGGACCCTCTAGAGCTCCTTTGGCACCCCCAGAGACTCCCATTCCGATGTATCCAAAACTTTTACTTTCAAGAGTATTCACCCTTCTTTCTGTATCTTTAAATTGAGAGTTACCGCCATCTATTAATAAATCTCCTTCCTCGAGATATCCAGAAATATTATCAATGACAGCATCTGTTGCTGGCCCAGCTTTAACCATCATAAGAATTCTTCTAGGTCTCTCTAACTTATTAACAAATTCCTGAAGAGTTTCAGCTCCTTCTATATTCTTCCCAAGGCCTCGACCTTGTAAGAATTCTTCAGTTTTTGAGTAAGTTCTATTAAAAACTACACTAGAAAATCCATTTCTCTCTGCGTTAAGAACTAAATTTTCGCCCATAACACCAAGACCTACTAAACCAAAATGTGCCTTGGACATAAAAAATTAAAAAACTCAATAAATATAGTGTGCATGCAACTTAACAAAATTGCTCAAAAAAAATACTTATGTCAGCGAAAAATGATCGAAAAAATTTAAATAAGAGTTCCGTTTGCAATAGTTGCATTTTTAACAACTACAACAATTCCATTTCTTATGTAGAAGCCTAATTCTGGCTTATCTGCTTCTTCTACTCGATCTTTATTAATTATCACAACATTATCCCCAATCCTTGTATTCTTATCGAGAATTGCTCTTTTTACAGTAGTTCCTTCACCTACCCCAAGAGGTGTTCCGCCTCCTTTTCTTAATTCAATCCTCTCTTCAGGCGATTCAAAGAAATCTGCCCCCATAACTAGAGTATCCTCAAGAACCGAATCACTTTCAATCCTGCTTCTTACCCCTAAAACACAATGTAAAATACTGCATGACTTCAAGATTGTACCTTCACAGACTATTGAATCAGTAATTTGAGCATCTACAAGTTTAGAAGGGGGGAGAAATCTTGGTCTTGTATAAATTGGAAATTTTTCATCATAAAAACTAAATGGAGGTTTTGGTTGCTCAGTCAAGGCAAGGTTAGACTCAAAGAATGCCCCAATGGTTCCGATATCTTCCCAATAATCATCAAATACATAACTTTTAAGAGTATCTCCCCTATCAAGTGCTTCGGGAATTATGTCCTTACCAAAATCCGTATAATTAGGAAATTTATTTAAAAGATCGAAAAGGGTATTTCTACTAAAAACGTAAATACCCATAGAGGCTAGATAAGGTTTTTCTGCAGCTGACTCTTTACTTAATCCAAATTTTGAAGTATCTACTGCCATTGCCTTCAACTTCTCTCCAGTTGGCTTTTCACTAAATTCTTTTATATTCCCAAGATCATCAGTTCTCATGAGGCCAAAACCCTCTGCTTGAGCTTCATCAACAGGCAAAGCTGCAACAGTTAAATCAGCACCATTATCTCTATGATGTTGAACAAATAAACTGTAGTCCATTCTGTACAGTTGATCACCTGACAATATTAAATATTCATCAACATCCCATTCTTGAAATAACCATTGGTATTTTCTTACAGCATCAGCAGTACCTTCAAACCACTTCGGACTATCAGGAGTCTGTTGTGCAGCTAAAACCTCCACAAATCCTTGGCCAAAAGGACCGTTTAAATTATAGGTTCTTCCTATATGTCTATTTAGAGATGCACTATTGAACTGGGTCAATACGTACATTTTTTCAATGCCTGAATTTATACAATTACTAATAGGAATATCTATCAAACGATACTTACCTGCCAATGGCACAGCAGGTTTAGCCCTCATTTTTGTTAGAGGGTAAAGTCTAGAACCTTTTCCTCCTCCGAGGATTATGGCCAACACACGCTTCATTCAATCTAATGGAGGTAGATATACAACTATTTAAAGTAACTGATTATGGGCATATTTAGAAATACAAATGGTCAGTTTACAAAGGTATTTCGATAAATCACTGGAAAAACTTAATATAAATCAAAAAAAGTTAGTTATTTTTATCCTCTTCTACCAAAGAAAACAATTTTTCGACGATTTTCAAAGAAACTTGTCTTTCTTCTCTTGATTGAGGACTTCTCAACTTGGTGACCGGCGTATGAAGTATTTTATTAATTATTCCTTTAGTCAGAGCTTCCACAACTTTTCTTTCTCTAGCCGAAAAATCTGGTCCCATTCTGCTAAGTGCTTTTTGCAATTCCTCTTTTCTAATTAACTCCAAATCTGATCTAAGTTTATTAATTACTGGAACGGCCTCTAAACTTGCCCACCATTCTAGAAAAATGATCCTTTCTTCTTCTACTAAAGATTCCGCTTCCTTTGCTATTTTCTGTCTAAATTCTTGATTTCTTGAAACGACCTCTTGTAAGTCATCAACATCAAATGATTTAACAAATTCATGTTGTTTGACATCATTAGATATATTTCTCGGTACACCAATATCAATAAATTTAAGTCTATTACTCAAATTTATTTTTTCAATTTTTGTGAGATCAATAATTGGCTCTTCAGAAGCAGTACTGGTGAAAACAAGTGAAGATAATGATATGTTTTCTTCTAATTCGTTTAACCCTTTACAAACAATCTCTAAATCAGGGAAGTCTTGAGCAAGATTTAATGCTCTATCAATATTTCTATTTAAAAGGATAAGTTTATGACATCCTTTTGATTTCAAATGAGTTATTAGAAGCCTACTCATTCGTCCGGCGCCAACAACAAGAACGTTCTCTGATTCCAAACTTACAAGAGTATCAAAACCCTTTTCTTGTCCAATTTTTAATTGAGCTAGTTCTACTGCTGCTGAACTGATTGACACAGCTCCAGTTCCTAAATTTGTTTCGGATCTTACTTTTTTACCTGTACTAACTGATTGAGTTAATAATCTATTAAGAATTGGTCCAGTAGATTGATTCTCTTGACCTAATCTCATCATTTTTTTTACCTGCGAAAGAATTTGTCCTTCCCCTAAAACAAGGCTATCGAGTCCTGCCGAGACTTTCATTAAATGCAAAACTGCTTCTTCCTGTCTAAAGCAAAAAAGATGAGGATTTAAATCTTCAAAAATAATTCCAGAATATTCTGATATGAATTCTTTAATAGATGAAATTCCAGTATTTTTATCCTTTACTAGCGCATATATTTCCAGCCTATTACAAGTACTTAAAATTGACACCTCTAATACATCAGAAAAAGCTTTTAATGCTTTCAATGACTCTGTTATGGATTGGTCAGGAATACTTAACTTCTCACGCACTTCGACAGGTGCCGTGCGATGACTCAGTCCGACGACAACAATATGCATAAAATCAAAAGTGAATCTTTAAAGGCTGATACTCTTAGCACCATCTTTTATATGGACAGTATTTGTGAACCTTGCAGTACTATCTAATGTACTAATAACTAGACTGCTTGTTCTGACACAATCTCTTTCAAATTTAACTCCGTCAAATAGTAATCCATCTGTAATTCCACTTCCAGCGAAAACAACATTTTCCCCCGATGCCAATTCATTAGCTTCATAGATTTTATCTATATCGGTTATACCCATTTCATTAAGACGTTTTATATTTCCTTCTTTTGTGTAATCAGCCCATTCAGAAGTTTGAGCGATTGCTGGATCATAAACTAGTTGTCCTTGAAAGTGTCCGCCTAGAGCTCTCATTGCAGCAGCTGAGATAACACCCTCAGGAGCTGCACCTATACCCATCAAGCAATGTGTTCCAGTTCCTGCGAAACCACATGCAATCGCAGCTTGAACATCACCATCAGAAATCGGTTGTACTTTTGCACCACATCCTCTAATCTCTTTAATTAAATCTTTATGCCTAGTCCTATCCATTACAACAACGGTAAGCTCATCAACAGAAAGACCCAAGCAATCACTTAGTATCTTCAAGTTTTCAGTAGCTGAATTTCTAATATCTACTTTACCTTTGGCCGCAGGAGGTGCTGCTAATTTGTTCATGTAAAAATCAGGAGCATTGAAAAGGCCGCCCGTATCAGAAGCAGCTAAAACCGCCATAGAACCTCTTTGATTATTCGCACAAAGATTAGTTCCTTCACAAGGATCTACTGCAAAGTCGACCCCTGGCCCGCTTCCACTACCAACCTCTTCACCTATATAAAGCATAGGTGCTTCATCTCTTTCACCTTCTCCTATAACAATTTTCCCTTTCATTTCAATTTTGCCCATTCGCAATCTCATTGCTTCTACCGCTGCAGCATCAGCTTCATCTTTTTGACCAAGTCCTGTTAGTTTTGCTGAGGCAATAGCAGCTTGCTCGACAACTTCGAGAATTTCTTGAATTAAAGTTTGATTCACAATTAAATTTTGAGGATTTTCTTAAAGGTTTTGAGTATGATCTCATAAAAAATGGTATTTTTTATGAGAATTATTATGCTAGTAAGCTTTTTTTAACTCTTTACAGCTGTTACTTTATCAGGCCGCGACTTGAAATTAGGAATAAACAACTAAATATAGTATCTTTATTAAATATTTTAAAAATTAAATGACTGAGTCAAATCAAGCAAATTTAACTGGTGCTAATAGACCAATTCAAATAATTCCTTCAGTTTTACCTGCAGATTGGGCAAATATGGGGGCATGTGTGAAAGAGCTCGAGGAAGCCGGGGTAGATAGAATTCAATTTGATGTAATGGATGGAAATTTCGTACCAAATCTTACATTTGGTCCTGAAATGATTGCTGCATGCAGGAAATATTGTAATGTGCCTTTTGAAACTCAATTAATGGTTAGTCAATACAACTGCGAAACCATGCTTGAATCTTATGTAAACGCTACTAAGGGAGCGAATGGTGAACCAGGAGTAGTAATAGCTCATGCCGAAGCAAATATTCATTTGCATAGAGTTCTCGGAAGAATAAGAGATTTAGGCGGATCTCCTTCTGTTGCATTAAACCCTCATACTCCTTTTGAAATGATTAAAAACATTATGGATATGGTTGATCATGTTTTAGTTATGACAGTTAATCCAGGCTTTGGTGGACAAGCTTACATACCAACAATGCTTAATAAAATCAGAGAAATAAGAAACTTTGTTATCGAAAAAAACTTAAATATAGACATTGAAGTTGATGGGGGAATAAAAGCAAATTGGACTATTTCACAATGTGCAGATGCTGGAGCTAATTGTTTTATTGCAGGTAGCGGAATGTTTGCTTACCCAACATTAAAAGAAGGATGCGATGACTTGAGAAAAGTTGCACAAGAAGCACAAAAAGGGAATGTTCTTTCAGAACCTCAATAAATATTCTGATGATTAACAAATCACCCAAATACCCATCCATAACTATGCAACCCTATTCCTAAAAAATTAACTCCTAAATAACATACTAAAACAACTAAAAAGCCTGTAGATGCTAATAATGCTGGTTTGCGTCCTTGCCAACCCTTGCTTATTCTCATATGCAGATAAGCGGCATAAAACAACCATGAGACAAATGCCCATGTTTCTTTTGGATCCCAACTCCACCATGTGCCCCAAGCTTCATTAGCCCAAACTGCGCCTGAAATTAAACCGAGAGTCAAAAGGACAAAACCTACTAATATAGAACGATAACTTAATGTATCTAATTCTTCTGAATGAGAAAATTCAATAGGTTCAACTAAATCATTTACAGGATAGTTATTTGAAAGTTTAAATCCTCCTATGCCTGTAGAACTGCTTCTGATTTGAAGCGGCTTATTTTTATTAATAAACAAAACGGACATTGAAAGTAAAGAACCTATTATTAATGCTGCATAACTAAGCATTACGACGCTAACATGCATCACTAACCAACTAGACCTTAAAGCTGGAACTAAGTTGGATGATAATTTCAAATCCTCAGGTAATACAAAACAAGCAAAAGCAACAGTCAGTAACTCAATAGGTATAGCGATTGAGGGAATTATTGGAGCTTGGTATTCCCTTTCAATCAATAATTGACCTAATGTGATACCCCAAGTAAGGAAATAAAGAGATTCATACAAGTTGCTAATAGGAAAGTGCCCAGAAATTGACCACCTAAAAAGTAATTGTAATGTTATTAATAAGTTCACTAAAATCGTAATAAGTCTTACAGCAGAGGAAGACTTTTTTTTAAAAACTGCACTCAAAGATATAGGTAAGTTAATTAATAAAAAATAAAAGACTAAAAGACCTAAAACTGAAACCGGTTCATATATTAAATTTTTAAAAAAATTATCTAGTATCATTTCTAGAAATTTCTCAAGTTTTAATATTCAATGACAAACAAATAATAATTAAAATCATTCTTATATGAGTAAATCTTTAATAATAAAGTTTTAATTTATTTTATTAAAAGCATTTCAAAGTTTGAAATTATCTCCTAAATAATATTTCTTGACTATTGGATTTTCAGCCAATTCACTTGATGAACCGTTCGCTAAAATTTTCCCTTCACTTAATACATATGATTTGTTTGTAATTAGAAGAGTTTCCCTAACATTATGGTCTGTAATGAGAATTCCGACCCCATCACTACTTAATTTAAGAATTAGTTTCTTAAGATCATTAACAGCAAGAGGATCGATCCCAGCAAAAGGTTCATCTAATAACAAATATTTAGGTCCTTTTCTGCCTACAGTAAGAGCCCTAGCTATCTCACACCTCCTCCTCTCTCCTCCTGAAAGTTGGTAACCATAATTATCTACAAAGTTATTCAAATTAAATTCATTAATTAATTGTTCTCTTCTATTTCTTATAGCTGCTCTACTATAAGATGAATTTTGTAAAGCCAAATCTATATTATCCTTAACTGTGAGGTCTCTAAATATACTCGCTTCCTGAGTTAAGTACCCTAGTCCAAGTCTTGATCTAATTGGTAGAGGAAGATTGGTTATATTTTTCCCATTCATTAAGATTTCACCTTTATCTGGTTTTATATTCCCAACTGCAAGATTAAAAGTTGTAGTTTTCCCAGCACCATTAGGTCCCATCAAACCTACAACTTCCCCTGGATTAACAGTTATGGAAACATCATTTACGATTAATCTTCCTTTAATTGAGAGAGATACATTATGAATCTTTAGGTTCATTTTCCTTGAGATCGATGTGTTTTCTTATTTTCTTGAAAAAAAAATGATACATATAATAATAATTTAATGGAAGATAAAGATATATTCATCAAAGAGTTTTCAAAAAAGGCTTATCTTTCTCGTTTAATAGTTCTTTATATTGTAATTTCCTTAATAAATCTTCCAAACATTGGCAGAAGGATTCAAGATCAATCCCTAAATCAATCTTGGTTCTAGTCTTTATTCTGCCTAAACCCTCTCCAAGCAAAATAGTAGCTCCATTTAAATTACCTTTACTTAAGTGAAACTGAGAAACAGATACTTGTAAAATTCCTTGGATAACTTGTCTTTCGTCACCATCTACGGAATTCCATATTTCTTCAAAAGCATCATGAGCCTCATACCATTCATGATTGTTAAAAAGATTTAAAGCTGTAAAAAGGGAATCTTGAAAACTTTTTGCACTTTCTTCGTTCATTAAACCAATTACTTATTTTTTCTTTTTATTTATTTTTCTCATTCTTATTGAATCCGGTGTCACCTCTAGCATTTCATCTGGACCAATATATTCGAGTGCTCTTTCAAGGGTAATATCAACAGGTGACTGCAAAGTATCAAGTTCTTCTGCCCCTGCAGATCTCATATTAGTCAACTGCTTAGTTTTACATATATTCAACTCAAGATCTTGAGGTCGATTATTCTCTCCAATTATCATTCCTTTATAAACTTTAACTCCAGGTTTAATGAAATAGACTCCCCTATCTTCAGCATTCTTTAAAGCATAAAATGTGGCTACACCTTCCTCAAAAGCTATAAGAACGCCATTCCTTCTGGTTTCAAATTCTCCTGTTTTAGGTTTATATTCATAAAACGAATGGCTCATGATACCTTCACCTCTAGTTATCCTTACAAATTCTCCGCGAAATCCAATTAATCCTCTTGATGGAACAAGAAATTCTAATTGAGTTCTACCATCTGAACTTGTCTGCATGTTTTTCATTTCTGCCTTTCTAGATCCAAGCTTTTCGATGCAAGAACCAACAGATGCTTCAGGTACATCTAAAACCAAAGTCTCTATAGGCTCACATTCAGCATTATCAATTTCTCTGAAAATTACTTGGGGTTGTGAGATTTGAAACTCAAAACCCTCTCTTCTCATAGTTTCAATCAATATCCCTAGATGTAATTCTCCTCTTCCTGAGACTGAGAACCTGTCAGGAGAATCAGTTTCTTCTACTCTCAGGGCAACATTTGTTAAAAGTTCCCTCTCCAATCTATTTTTTAATTGTCTACTAGTAACAAATTTCCCTTCCTTACCCGCGAATGGTGAATCATTGACAACAAAAGTCATATTTAAGGTAGGTTCATCAACTTTGATTAACGGAAGAGGATGAGGAGAATCGGGACATGCTATGGTCTCACCAATATTGACGTCATCGAAACCAGAAACAGCAACAATATCACCTGCAAATGCTTCATTTATATCAATTCTTTGTAACCCTTCAAATCCTAAAAGCTTACTAACCTTACCTTTAATAGTTTTTCCGTTTTCTTTAATCAAACAAGCCTGTTGGCCATTTTTTATAGTTCCATTGTGGATCTTTCCAATTACTATTCTGCCTAAGAAATCAGAATAGTCCAAAGTAGTTATTTGTAGCTGAAGAGGCTTATTAGAGTCACCTACAGGAGGAGGAACGTGTCTGATAATAGCTTCAAAAAGAGGCATCATATTGTCACTATTAGATTCCATCTCTTCTTTTGCGAAACCAGATAAGCCACTTCCAAAAAGGTAAGGGAAATCACATTGATCATCATCAGCGCCTAATTCCAAAAACAAATCAAGGACCTTATCAATTGCTATTTCTGGTACTACTCGTGGTCTATCAATTTTATTTACAAAGACAATTGGCCTGAGTCCTTTTTCTAATGCTTTTTTTAAAACAAATCTTGTTTGAGGCATAGGTCCCTCATTTGCATCAACAATAAGCAGACAACCATCAACCATTCCCAAAACCCTTTCAACTTCTCCTCCAAAATCAGCATGTCCAGGTGTATCTATAATATTAATTCTGGTATCTTTATAATTGACTGCAGTATTTTTTGAGAGAATTGTTATCCCCCTTTCTCTTTCAAGATCATTTGAATCCATTACACATGTAGGGATAACTTCATTATCTCTAAATATTCCTGATTGAGATAACAATGCATCTACAAGAGTTGTCTTACCATGATCTACGTGAGCAATAATTGCAACATTTCTAATTTCTTTTATCGAAGATGACATTTATAGAATTTATTTAAATAGTAGATTGATTTTATTAAGGCTAACTCACAGTATGCATATTATGAGAATTTCCTTTTAAGACTTTGAAAAATAGTATCTGTTGAATAATTAAATTAATCAATTAGATTTATGATTTTCTATTTGAGCTTTCAAAAACTTTTAATGCTTCAATTGAACCCTCATATCTCCAATGCCAGGGTTCGTAATCTATATATTTATTATCTTTGTTGAACGATAACTTAAAGTGAAACTTAGCTGCATTTTTTATTAGCCATCTAAAGGCGTCAGTATTTTCGAAGTCGGTTTCAAAATCTGTCTCTCTTTGAGTAGCATCACCAATATCGATTGCGAAACCTGTACTATGTTCAGAATACCCTGGAGGGGCTGAAACTCTAGCTCTTTCTGCCGCTTCTTGATTTCTAATAGATTTTAAAGAATAGAAGATATCGTTTTGCAAATTTATTGATCTAAAACCACTCAAAAGGACCAGATATATCCCATCCTTTTTGGCTTCTTCCCTCATTTTTAGTAGAGAATCGCGCATATCCATATGAACTTGAATATTAGGCTCAATTAAAACTAGTTTCTCTTTAGGAGTTTCGTTATAAGGAAGATGGCCTAAAATTCTAGTATCAAGATTTCTTTCAACCTGAAATTTAAGATTATTAAGGGGTATTAATTCTACATTTCTATTAAATCGCAATGCAGCTACAGAAAATATAAGAAGAAGAAATGGAGAAAATATAAATAATTTTTTAAATAATATTGAATTCGGGTTATTTAGGTAAGTTCTTTTGGCAAGTGGTATATCAAATTGATCGATATCTTTGTTTAGTTCCAATATTTATACGTGAATTTGGAAAAGATATTTCGATATTAACCATTATTTTAAGAAATGCACTTTTATAAGCAAAAAAGATGTAGTTTTTATATACAGTAATATTTTTTTCATATGTTGAGGGTAGCTGTTATTGGTGGAGGTCCAAGTGGTTCATGTGCTGCTGAAATACTTGCTAAAGCTGGAATAAAAACTTGGCTCTTCGAGAGAAAATTAGATAATGCGAAACCTTGTGGAGGAGCAATTCCACTTTGCATGGTCGAAGAATTTGATTTGCCTGAGTCAATTATTGATAGAAAAGTAAGGCATATGAGAATGATATCCCCATCAAATAGAGAGGTAGATATAAGTTTAGATAGAGTTTACGGGAAAAGTGATAATGAGTTTATTGGGATGTGTAGAAGAGAAGTTATGGATGCCTTTATGCGCAACAGAGCATCAGATCTTGGTGCTACATTAATAAATGGATTAGTTACTTCTATTGATACTGGCGAAAATAATCAAGGGCCATATAAGCTTTCCTACTCAGATTTTACGAATGGAGATAAAAAAGGGGAACTCAAAGAGCTTACTGTCGATCTTTTGATCGGAGCTGATGGAGCCAATAGCAGAGTCGCAAAAGCAATGGACGCAGGTGATTACAAAGTTGCTATAGCATTTCAGGAAAGAATTAAATTGCCTAAAGAAGAAATGAGTTACTACGAAGATCTTGCCGAAATGTATGTCGGAACAGATGTTTCTCCTGATTTTTATGGGTGGGTATTTCCTAAATATGATCATGTTGCTGTGGGTACTGGAACCATGCAAAAGAATCAGTCATTAATTAAAGGGCTTCAAGAGGGTGTAAGAAATAGGGCAAAGAAAAGACTTGTTAATGGTGAAGTAATAAAGGTAGAAGCTCACCCTATTCCAGAGCATCCAAGGCCAAGGAGAGTAGTTGGGAGAATGGCATTGGTCGGTGATGCAGCTGGTTATGTTACAAAAAGTTCTGGAGAGGGTATTTATTTTGCTGCAAAAAGCGGAAGAATGTGTGCTGAAGAAATTGTTGAAGCATCTAAAAACGGTCAAGTAATTCCATCAGAAAAAGATTTAAAAAACTATCTTAAAAAATGGGATAAAAAATATGGCACAACTTACAAGGTGCTAGAAATCCTTCAAAATATTTTCTACAGAAATGATTCTGCTAGAGAAGCCTTTGTTGAGATGTGTGATGACATGGATGTACAAAGACTTACTTTTGATAGTTACTTATACAAAAGAGTTGTCTCCATGAAACCATTACAGCAACTAAAAATTACAATGCTCACACTTGGTTCGATTTTAAGAGGGAAAGCCCTAGCACCTCTAAAATATAAACCCGTTGATAGTGCTGTTAGGGAAAATAAAGAAGTAGAAAAAATGCTAGAAAATTATTCAATAAAGGGAGGCATTAAAGTTAAGAGTTCAAAAGTGTAAAGTCGGCTATTTTTAGAGAATAATTTCTAATTAAGCTCAACAAATTGAGTCTATTATTTCTTATTTTTAAATCTTCTGACATTACTAGGACTCCCTTTTCATTATCAAATAAATTCTGGATAGTGTTTACATTAATCTCAAACAAATTTAGAAGTTCCAAATAATTGCAATAATCTTCCGAAAAAAGTTTTTCTAATTCTTTAATAAATTCAAAAACTTTCAATTCACAATCTTTTTCAAAAAGTTTTGTGTTTACATAATCATTTGTTGAGAGAACATCTCTTGAGAGATCACTATTACTTGCTAATTTGCTTACCCTGGTGATTACCTTCTGAATTTCAACAAGATTATCCTTTTCGTTAAAATTTATAATAGATTTAATCCTATTTTTAAGGTCAACAATATTCAATAACCTTTTTTGAGATAATTCATCAGAAGAGCAAACGGCCTTTATTAATTCTTTACTTAGTGATATTTCTTCTAGATGACTTACAATTCTTTGAACTAAAAATTCATTTAAATCATTAAATACTGTTTCTTTTGAGAAGTTTAAATTCGGAAATAAGATTTTCCAAAAATCAATAAGTTCGTTGAATAATTTATCTAAAGGTAAATCAAGTTCATAATCCCAAATTATTTTAATCACTCCATTCAAATTTCTTCTTAAAGCATAAGGATCAGATGATCCACTGGGACGTTTACCAGAAATAAATATACTTATTAAAGTTTCGACCTTATCTGCTATGGAAACTATTGCACCATATTTTGTGGAGGGCAATGCATCTTTATAAAAAGAAGGTAAATAATGTTCAGCTACAGCCAAGCAAACATCCTCACTAAATCCCTCATATTTAAGATATTTACCACCCATTATTCCTTGCAGCTCAGGGAATTCAAAAACAATTTCGCTACATAAATCGTTTTTAGAGTATTTAGCAGCTTCTATTATTTTTTTTTCTTCTAAAGACTTATCATTTAAAAATTTAAGAATTTTTTTAGAAACTTCCTCTATCCTTTCAACCCTCTGAAATATATTTCCAAATCCTTTCAAATATGAAACAGATTTAAGCTTTTCATTTCTTTCGATTGAAGCAACTTTTTTATCACTTTCTACGAAAAACTTTGCATCTGAAAACCTTGCCCTTAATACTTTCTCATTACCTTTGGCAATATTATTATTTGATTCTTCTAGACCATTTGAAATAACGCAGAAAGTTGTACTAATATTTTTTTCAGAGCTTAAATCTAGTTTAGAAAAACTTTTGTTTTTCAATAAAAGAGGAACGTATCTCTGATGATTTTTCATTACTGTTGAGAGAACTTCAACTGGAAGATCAAGAAATTCATTACTAAATTTGCCAATAATTAAGTCTGGCCATTCAACTAAATCAGTTAGTTCATTTAGTAATCCATCTGAAAGGTCAGGTTTCAGATTTAAAGATTTAGATGCCTGATTTATTAAACTTTCAATTTTTTCTTTTCTTTCTTTTCGAATAGCTATTACTCTTTTTCGTTTTAATAATTCAAAAAAATCATCAGGATTCTGAACTTCTAAAACTTCATTGATTAGCCTATGACTTTTTGTTTTATTACTAATTTTGATCTTTGGATCACACTCATCAAATTCAAAATCAAGAATTTCATTATTATAAATAGAGGCAATCCACCTAATAGGTCTTGAAAATTTTATGTTCCCAGCCCCCCATTTCATAAATCGAGGGCCTTGAAGACTCTTTACTAATTTTGGGATAATCGAAGACAAGGAAATTTTTGTTGAAAGTCCTTTCACAATTTTCCTTCCAAATACAAAATCACCCTTTTCTGTGTTTTTTATTTCTAGCTCACCCACATCTATATCTAAGCTATTAGCAAATCCTAAAGCAGCATTAGTAGGACATCCATTTAAATAAGCTGCATTTGCTTTTGGCCCTTTTCTTTCTATTATCTTATCTTCTGCATAATCAACTAAACCTTCGAGAAGTAGAACTATCCTCCTTGGTGTGGAGGTTACAAATATATGTTCGAATTTGATTAACTTTTTATCCAATTCAAATTCTATTAGAGATTTAAATTGCTCTAGAACAGAATGAGAAAATTTTGCGGGCAACTCTTCTGTTCCTATCTCAAGTAAATATTTAGACAAGAAAAAAATATGACTACACTTACTATAATTTACTACCAGTTAAATAAGCTTTTCGCTAATGTATAAAAAGAGATATTTTTTGGTCCTTTGATCAAGGTTGAGAAAGTAAAAAAGAAAAAAGATTCTACCAAGGAAGAAACTGTTTGTTTAGCAAATGGACTAGAAGTCTCTAAATTTGAAAATTTTAAAAAAAGTAGTCAATTTCTTAAAGAACCACTTGCTACGGAATTAGTCAATGAGAGCGATCATTTTACCAATGATGCAGTTCAGTTATTAAAGTTTCATGGTAGTTATCAACAAGATAACAGAGAGAATAGGAGGCCGGGCAAAAGTAAAGATTGGCAAATGATGCTTAGGTTAAGAAATCCTGGCGGTGAAGTCCCTGGGAAATTATTTTTAGCATTAGATGAATTATCTGACAAACTAGGTAATGGGACACTTAGGGCCACTACAAGACAAGCCTTTCAAATGCATGGAATTAGAAAGGAGAACCTAAAGGAAGTAATTCAAACAATAGTAAATTCAATGGGCTCCACATTAGCGGCATGTGGAGACATAAATAGAAACGTTATGGCCCCTGCGGCTCCATTTGATAAGCCAGACTATAAAATTGCAAAAGCATTGGCAAAAAAAGTTGCAGATCTTCTCACCCCAATGGCTGGCCAAGGCACTTTTTTAGAGCTTTGGGCTGATGGGGATTTAGAGTACACCATAAAGCCTGACAAAGATATTGAAGCAATTAGGAAGCTTCAATTCAAAGATAATGTTTTTAGTGGGATAAAAGATGAGCCTCTTTATGGTTCAACTTATTTACCGAGAAAATTCAAATGTGCTGTTACGGTTCCTGGGGATAATTCCGTTGATCTTCTTACCAATGACATAGGAATAGTGGCCTTTACTTCTAAAGATGGAAACTTAGAGGGATGCAACTTCTATGTTGGAGGCGGTATGGGTCGCACACATAATAATGAAGAGACCTTTGCCAGAATTGCAGATCCACTTGGATATGTTGAAGAACCTGACGTTTATGAATTAATACAAAGTATTGTTGCTATTCAAAGAGATTATGGCGATAGAAAATCAAGAAAAAATTCGAGGATGAAATATCTTCTTCATAGAAAAGGCATTAAATGGTTCAAAAAGATTCTTTTTGAAAAGTATTTCAAAAAAGAAATTAAAAAAATTAGAAAAGAACCGGAAAAGGTTCTTATTGATTATCTAGGTTGGCATAAACAAAATAAAACCTCCTATTTCGTAGGTTTACCATTATTATCAGGGAGATTATCTGGAGATAAGAAGAACACCATAACAAATATCGTTAGAAAATATAATTTAGATTTAAGACTTACACCTAATCAAGATATTTTACTTTGTAATATCCCCAATAAAAACAAAGGTGAAATTCAAATATCTCTATCAAAAATTGGATACGAAAATTTAGAAGACATTAATGAAATACAAAGACATGCGTTAGCTTGTCCTGCCTTACCACTTTGTGGCCTTGCGATGACTGAAGCTGAAAGAATATTACCTGATGTATTAAAAAGAATTGAAAATTTACTTTTAGATTTAAAAATACAAAAAACAATATTATTTAGAATGACAGGATGCCCGAATGGATGTACCAGACCTTATATGGCCGAATTAGCACTTGTTGGGAGTGGGCAAAACAAATACCAATTATGGTTGGGGGGAAGTAAAAATCTACAAAGGCTGGCTAAACCATTTTTACAAAGAATGGAACTTAACGATTTAGAAAAAACTCTTCAACCATTATTTGATAATTGGAAGGATAATTTGGATTTGGATTTCGGAGATTTTATTAATACTCAAGATGAAAATTATATATTGAATTTACTAAATAAAAATCAATAGAATTTATATTTTTCCATAAATAGCATTTGCTTTTTTATTTGTCCAAGCCCATAATTGATCACCATAACTAAAATGCCACCATTCATTAGGATGTTGAGCAAATCCAAATTTAGTCATAATTTCCCTTAATAAATTTCTTCTACTATTCCAAATAATTGCTTCTTTATTCTTTATGTTTGCATAAAAATTAGGATTTGAGGTCTCATCCATTTGATCAACCATGCTTCCCATATCAACAAGATTTCCTTCTTTATCTGATAAGCAAACATCTACTGCACCCCCAGTTGAATGAGGGGGAGGAGACCAAGTGTCATAAGAAGGATATGCCCAAAATTTTTCAACTTTTTTTATAATTGAAGGATAAGATTTTATATTTTCTAAAGAAATATCAATATCGAATTTTTCACACTCTAATAAAAATGCTCTTTTAAACATAAATTCCTGGACTTCTAAAGGTCGCCAACTGTCATAAATTAAAAGGTTAAAACTACTCTTTGATATCAAATAATCATTTACTTTTACTAACCTATTTACGACATCTTCTCTTAATTTCCAAATAGAAGTTTTATCTTTGTAAGGTGCTCCCAAATGAAAGTAAGGGTGGGGATCTAAAAACATTAAGCAGCTAGGTATAGCTATTAATTTATCTCCATTATCTTTAATTGGTATTTTATTCCAAATTTTCAATTGAAATTTGTAATTGATTTATAATGGCATATATTTCATAAATTACAATAACAGTTTTCAATTTAAGAAATCATGAATGAATTTATTATTAGAATTATCAATAAGTATATTCCTTAAAACGATATTTTCTTTTAAATCAGGATCATCACTAATAACCTTAATAGCCTCTTCACGAGCCTTATCAATAAGAAATTTATTATTAGGTAAATTGTCGAGTACAAAATCAGGCAACCCGGATTGTCTATACCCTAAAATCTGGCCTGGTCCTCTAAGCTCCAAGTCTTTTTCAGCGATATAAAAGCCATCATTAGATTTTTGCAAAACACAAAGTCGTTTGTTTTCTAATCCATTTTTATCAGTGGTTACCAGATAACAAAAAGATTTTGTTGACCCTCTACCAACTCTCCCCCTTAATTGATGTAGCTGGGACAATCCAAATCTGTCCGAATTATAAATAATCATAATTGTGGCGTTAGGCACATCAATGCCAACCTCAATTACTGTGGTTGAAACCAATATATTTATTTCATTTTTTAAAAAAGAATTAATTACTTCATTCTTTTCTTGTGGACTTAATTTCCCATGTAATAATCCAACTTTTTTGTTAAAAAAGACCTCTTCTGATAAATGTTTGAATGTTTTCTTTGCGGAGCTTAAATTCATTTTTTCTGAATCTTCAATAAGTGGCAAAATCACATAAGCTTGCTTTCCCTTATTGATCTCATCCTCAACAATCTTGAACAAGTTATTTAAATCATCTTCTGAAATTATTTTTGTAGTTATAGGAACTCTTCCAGGAGGGAGTTCTGTTATTTGACTCACATCTAAATCACCATAAATAGAAAGCGCAAGAGTTCTTGGAATTGGAGTTGCTGTCATTGATAACAAGTTAGTATTTTCTCCTTTATTTAGTAATTTATTTCTTTGAGTAACACCAAATCTATGTTGTTCATCAATTATGACCATCCCTAATGCATTAAAGATGACTTTATCCTCAAATAATGCATGAGTACCTACGAGGATATCAACTAATCCATTATTCAAGTTAGAGAAAATTTCTTTTCTCTTTTTTTGAGGAGTATTCCCAGTAAGTAGTTCAACAGAAACTAAAAGGGGGTTCAAATATTTCAATAAATTTTTATAGTGCTGTTCTGCCAATACTTCAGTTGGGACCATAAATGCACCTTGCAGGTTTTTTTCAATGACAAGTAAAAGAGACGCTATTGCAATTATGGTTTTTCCGCTTCCTACATCTCCCTGAAGCAATCTGGACATTGGTACGGGATTAGATAAATCTTTCTTGATTTCATTTAAAACATTTTCTTGAGATTTTGTTAATTCAAAAGGAAAATTATTTAAAAATTCTTTTAATAAAGATTTCTTTTGAGGTAATTGTTGGGAAGTTACATTTTTTTTCGTCTTTCTTTTTCTTAGTAGGAACTTTATTTGCAGTAGGAATAACTCATCAAAAACCAAACGTTTTTTTGACTCAATCAGTGCCTTTTGAGTTGGTGGAAAATGAATATTAATCAACGACTCTCCTTTTGATAATAAAGATAATGAATCAAGTTGCTTTTTATTTAAAATTTCTGGATATTGCTTTGCATAAATTAGTACCTTTTTAATAAGTTTTATAAAACTCATATTTGAAAAGGCTTCACCTAATGAATACAAGGGTAATATTTTGCCTGAGAAATTAAAATTTTCATTGTTATCCTTAAGAATTTCAATCTGAGGATCCACAAAAGTTTTGCCATAATCTGTCAACTTAACCTTACCGGAAATTGCTAATTTGGTACCAGCAGTATACAAAGATTTTTGAGATGTGAAGAAGGAGTAAGATCTAAATCTCCTCCCTAAAAAAAATTTTGTAACCTTTATTGAAGAAGTTTCATCAGAAACTACTATATTCATTATTGATAAATTACTATTTTTTTTACTCTTATGAATATAAAATCTTTTAACGTTTGCGATGCACGTGTATAAATTATCTGGTTTTAAATTTATTATCTTGACTCTATTCGTATAGTCAAGATACGTTCGTGGGAAATAATTAATAAGATCTTTTATATAAAATATCCCTAATTCATTAAGCTTATTTTTATAAACTTTTCCTACATTTTTTATTAATGAAATATCTGAATCAAAAGACAAACTTGAATCAGCTTTATTCAGAAAAACATTATTAGAAATATTATTAGAACTTTCTATTTCTAGAGTTTTGCCTAGTTTATAAAGATTTTTTCTTGTATCTATAATTAACCTTTTTCTTTGATTTTCATCTAATTTATTATATTCATTATATTTTTTAGAAAATTCATAAAATATCCTTAAATATTCGTCTGAGAGATTTAGATTATCTAATTTTTTCAATGATTCATGCAAATAATCATTAAAATATTTTTCTCTTCCTAATGTATTAATAAATTTGTTTTCAGTTTCAATAGTAAGAGACTTTTGAAGCGGTCTTATCCAGTCTTTAATTAATTTATTATTATTTCCGCTGACAGTCACACTTGAAAAAAGAGTTATTTTTTCAATGTATCTTATTCAAAGAGATTTCTTTTTGCCTCCAATATGTCTCTTTTTTAATCAAACGCTGAAATTGATTTTTTAGCTGATTTATTTTGTTTCTTTGAATAGAAAGATTTAAATTTTTAAACTCTAACTCAACAATAGATATATTAAAGAAAATAATGCTTGAAAAATTATTTCCGATTAATGATGAACGGTTTAAGTTTAATTCGAAATTAATAACAAAAGGGTATGGATGTTTTATCATAAAATTTTTGCCTACTAAGTAATCAAAGGAATCTTTAGATATCATCTTTTTTATTAGATTAGCCTTGAATAATTCTTGGTTAACCTTATATGAAAGGTTCAATAGTAAATTTTCCAATGACTTGTCTATTAAATCAAAATTATTAAGAATCTGATTTTTTGGTAAATTATCCATTTGATTGATATTTTCTTTTTCTAGATGTCTTGGTTTTTCAACCTTTTCTTCTCCTATTAATTCAAGTAATGAGTAGATAAATTGTTTTTCAATTCCTGAATTATCAAAAATATTGTTTTTAGATAAAAAATTATTTTGGTTGTTATTATCTAAATCAAGTGATAAAAATTTCTCGTAATTATGGGCTTGATAATATTCAGAAGTATTTGAAAAGTCTTCAGTAATCTCGAATTGAGTGGTTTCTTTTAATTGACACCCTTCTTCGTATTGAAATTTTTCTTTTTGATCATCCTTTATTTTTGTGGAACTATCAAAAATAGTAGGATTAATTTCCTTATTTATATTTTTTTCAATTTCATTTATCTTTAATTGTTCTACTGTTAAAAAAGGCAAATTCGTAAATATTAATTTACTTATTTTTTTTTCAAAAAGACTATAGAATTCATTTTCATTTAAGAAATTATCATTAATTGTTGGATAACTATATATTTGATTAATGCCTTTTTCTACAGAGATGAAAAGTAGATCTCTTACTAGATTAAGATAAAGTTCATATTGCCTATAGATATTTTTAGTTAATATTCTTTTTTGTATGTCTGCTCTCTCTAATTGAGCATTGATTTTATCTATACCTATGTAATTGTTGAAATTATTCAAATCATTCAAGTGACTAATTTGTTTGCATTGATGCAACCTCTTCAGCAAAGTCCATCTGATTTTTTTCAATACCTTCACCCAATGTATATCTTGTAAAGCGTCTTACTTTGATATTTTCCCCAATTTTTGCAGCGGCTTGTTTAACAAGATCTTCAACTGTTAAAGAACTGTCCTTAATGTAAGGTTGTGAAAGCAAAACAAGCTCATTAAGTCTTTTTGTTATTCTCCCTTCAACTATTTTTTCTTTAATTTGTTCTGGTTTTCCAGATAAATCATCCCTACCCATTTCAATCTGCTTTTCTTTTTCCACAACATCTTCTGGGATTTCATCAATTGATACATACTCAACATTTGGGCATGCTGCTACTTGCATTGAGACATCCTTCAACAGAGATTGGAATATGTCACCTCTAGCAACGAAATCAGTTTCACAATTTAACTCTAGTAAAACTCCCACTCTTGATCCAGTATGTATATAACTACCAATTGACCCTTCGGCCGCTACTCTTCCCGATTTCTTTTCAGCACTTGCTATACCTTTCTTTCTTAACCATTCCAAAGCTTTATCTAGATTTCCTTCAGTCTCGTTAAGTGCTTTTTTGCAGTCCATCATTCCTGCGCCAGTTTTGTCTCTAAGATCTTTTACAAGTTTTGCTGTAATGTTTCCCATTTTAAGTAATAAAAAATAATGAATAGTAAGTTTTAAATTGTAATTTAATTTTTTCTTTCGGCATTAGAGCCCTTTCTGCCCTCATTTATGGCATCTGCAAGTCTTCCTAAAATAAGTTGCACAGATCTAACGGCATCATCGTTACAAGGAATAGGGACCTCACACAAATCAGGATCGCAATTTGTATCCAACATTGATACTAATGAGATATCTAATTTTCTAGCCTCTAGTACTGCATTAGATTCTCTTCTCTGATCAACCAATACAACCACATCTGGTAATCTTCTCATACCCTTAAGTCCACCTAAGTATTTTTGCAATCTTTCAAGTTCTCTCCTTAAGACTGCAGCTTCTTTTTTTGGCCTCATTGCTATTGAGCCACTACTTTCCATTCTTTCTAAATCCTTTAATCTTTCAATCCTAGCTTTCATTGTTGTCCAATTAGTCAACATCCCTCCAAGCCATCTTTGATTTACATATGCAGCTCCACATCTTGTAGCTTCCTGAGCTACTACATCTGATGCTTGTTTTTTTGTACCGACAAAGAGGAAACGTTTACCGCTTTTTGCAGCGTTTCTCGTCCATTTATATGCATTGTTCATACACAATGCTGTTTTTACAAGATCAATAATATGAACTCCATTTCTCGCACAATATATATACTTAGACATTTTTGGATTCCAACGTCTAGTTTGATGCCCAAAATGAGCACCAGCTTCCATCATTTCTGATAGTGATACAACAGCCATAATTTAAAAGGGGTTTCGGGTTAGCCTCCATCTGACGGGGATTTAATATTAATAAATCACCCGAAACTGTCAGATGTGTGGATTTAATTTCATAGATTCTAGCAAGTGATGTGTATTTCTAAAAGTTTTTTATCTTGATTTGGTTAACTGTTTAATGTAGATCATATTTAGAGGGATCCTAAGTATCTCAAGTGCAAGTCTATTTCTTCTTATATTTACTAGGAATCTTAATAAAGGAATGATTCTATCTACACTGATTAGTCCTCCCAAGCAAAGAATTTGCCAAAGTAAATTATGAAGAGGAGTTAATTGAATCATAAATCTAACCCTTAAATTTGGATGTTTCTTATAAAACACTAAAGCCATTTTTGCTCTCTCTTTTTCTTGAGCTATTAATGCATCTATTTGTTCGCAATTAAATGGCGGATGCCAATGAAAACCTACTGCATTTGGGCATTTAATTAATTTTGTCCCAATTTTTTTTAATCTTTCTCCAAGTTCTAAATCCTCCCAACCGTAAAGACTAAAAGAAGTATCAAATAATCCCACACTTAAAATCAATTCTTTTGATATCGCTACATTCCCAGTGGCAAAGTATGCAAAAGAAGTGTCCATTATTTTATGTTTTTCACTCTGAGGATATAGAAAATTTGATGTATTGACTACCGAGCCATAGGTAAAACATTTTTTATCATTTTTTCTCCAAAAGGCAAGTAATTTTTCTACGTGGCAATTAATAAAATTGTTTAAAACAATAAGATCACTATCAATGAATATAATAATTTCATATTTTGATTTAATTACTCCCAGATTTCTTCCTAGTGCAGGGCCTCCATGTTCTTGTTGAAATAGAACAACATGTGGGAGATTAGCTTTGTTTTTATTTATCCATGAGGTTGTCCCATCAGTTGATCCATCATCAACTACAATTACTTCATAATTGCTAATACTTGTATCTAATTTTTGATTCTCAAGCGCAAAGAGACATTTCTCTAATATAGGTAATCTATTGTAAGTCGGTATAACAATACTTACATTCATGATTATGTCTTAAATATGCATAATATATTGAACTCCAAAAGATAAAAATAATAGATATTTCCTAATCAGCTGCACCGCCATTATTTATTGTACCTGTAACGTTTCCACCATCAGGTCTTCCATCAGTTCTTAATTTCCTTTTTTTGAATTTTCTAGCATAGGCTCTATTACGTTCCTGCTTTTCTTTTTTTAGATTCCTTCTCTTAGACATAAAATTTTTAACTTTTAATTATATTAGCTCACTATGAGCACTATATATTTTACCATCTTCCATATTTAATATCCTATCAGCCATATCAGAAATCCTTGGATCATGCGTCACCATAAGTACAGAACAATTTTGCTCTTTTGCTAGTTTCCTTAAAAGGGTTACTATTTCTCTTCCTGTGACGCTATCTAAGGCAGAAGTGGGCTCATCCGCTAATAAAAGCTTTGGATTAGCAGATAAAGCTCGAGCGATTGCTACTCTCTGTTTCTGCCCACCAGATAAGTCATTTGGTAACTTTTTATGATGTTCTTCTAATCCTACTGCTGACAACCAATTCCTTGCTATTTCCCGTCTTTGTAAATATGTTAAACCTTTTATTAAATCGGCGCCCATCTGGACATTTTGTTCTGCTGTTAAACATCTCAGTAGATTGTGACCTTGAAAAATCATCCCAATACTTCTTCTAAGAATCTGACGAGTTTTCCTTGATGCTCCATTTAACTGATTATTTAATACAGTTAAATCTCCACTTTGACAAGTTCTCAATGCACCAATTAATGTTAAAAGAGTCGTTTTACCACATCCAGAAGGTCCTTTCAAAAGAACCAGCTCTCCTTTATCAATATTTAAATTAACGTCATTAAGAACTTGTTTTTTATTCTGATTTTTCCCATAAAAGTGAGTCAAATTATTTATTGAGACTGTTTTAAAATTTTTAACATTATTTTTTGATTTATTAGCTTTAACCATTTATCTTTAATTGTTAAAAAATTTCGGCAGGATCAGCGTCAACTAATTTACGCATCGCAACAGCGGCGGACCCCATACACATAACTAAAACTAATACGAAAATTAAAATAGTTTTTTCTGCGTCCATTATTATTGGGAGTTTAGTAGAACTTCTTATAACTGAGTAAAGAATTTGACCAGAGAAATAAGCAGGTAAATAACCAAACAATGCCAACAAAAACCCTTCTCTAGCTACAACAAAGAAAAGGGACTTAAGTCTATACCCCATTGCCAATAAGGTGGCGTACTCTGGTAGGTGATCTGTAACGTCACTATAAAGAATTTGATAAACGACCACACATCCTACAACAAAACCCATCAAAGCTCCCAAACTAAATATAAAACCTATTGCAGTACTATTTTTCCAATAATTCTTTTCAAATTCTATAAATTGTTTTTTTGTAAGAACCCTTACATCATTTGGGAGCGATTTATTTAGTATCTTTGAAATCAATTCAGGATCAGATCCTTTTTTAAGCTTTACCAAACCAATTTCTATACTGCCAGGAGGATTTGCAGGAAATAGTCTTAAGAAGGTTTCTCGACTAGTTATCAAATTACCATCTGCACCAAAAGATGGTCCCAACTCCACAAGGCCTTCAACAATTACCCTTTTCCCAGCAACCTCAGTCTCAACTTTTTTTTCAGATAAGAACCATTCTTCAATGGGTCCAAATTCAGGTCTAGATAGTTTGTCAAAAAGAACTCTTGATGGATTTCTCAATTTATAAGCTTTTTTTGAGAATCCCTCATCTAAAAGAAGTGAATCAGAGGGATTAAAACCTAATGCAAGGATTGATCTAGTTTTAAGATTTTCGGGATTTCTCCAAAGTAAATAATTTAGATTAACAGGAGCAGTTTTTTCAACATCTTCTATTGCGAGAGTTTGGATTAACCTTCTTTTTGGGAATCCACTCATGCTTATAGAGCTTTTTGATCTAGGACTTATCAAAACAAGATCGGCATCTAGAAGTTTATGAATAGTTACGCTCGTATCAAATAAACCATCTCTAAAACCTAATTGCATAAACATCAAAATCCCTGCAAAACTGATCCCAGCAATGGCAACTGCTAGCCTTAATGGTTGCCTTGTTAATAACAACCAAGCTAATGGTATTTTTCTAAATTTTAAAAAAGAAAAACTCATTAGGGAATAAATTTTGCAATCACTTTCATTCCTGCATAGTTTTGTACGATATTTATAGAATCTTGATCTAGTTTTACTAGTACCTCGATAATTCGCGAATCAGCATCCCCTGTTGGATCAGTCGATAAAACTTTTCTTTGTTTTACCTGAGGACTAATCCTAATCACCTTTCCATTAAGATTTTTTTGGAAACCGCCATTCTCACTGCTCAATTCAACATTCTGAGAGATAAAGACTCTATCTATATCAGATTCATAAACTTCTATCAAAGCTTCCATTTTTTGACTAGAACCAATATCCAAAATCCCTTCATTTTGAGGCCTCTCACCAACTCTCTTATTTATTCCAAGAATAAAGCCATCAATTGGACTTCTTAGTTTTGAATTAAATAGATCTATCTTGATATTTTTTTGATCTCCGATAAGGTTTATTTTCTGTTTTTGCAATTTTAATAATTCATCTTTTCTTTGTGAAAACTCTACAAAAGAATAAGCTTCTTTGCTCAAAGCTAACTCATACCTTTGAATTTGATCTTTCTTGAGGGTAATTTCTTCGTTAATAGTATTAATTAGATTTTCATTCCTTTCAAGATCAGCAATTAATTTTTCTCTATTTTCAAAGATTGCGAGGATATCACCTTTTTTTACGAAATCTCCTTCATTTACTAAAATTTCAACAATTCGGGGGGAAGAGCCAAACTGACTTATTGGAGCTGCCAATTGCCTAATCTCTCCAGAAGGAGAAAGTTGACCTAGTGCGGCAACAGCTGTAATGGGAGGTATGGAATCTGAGGTTATTTCCTCTTTAAATTTTGAATTAGATTTATTACTTCCAGAACAGGAAATTATCCCAAGAGATATTGGTGTAAATAATAAAAAATAAATAAATAAATTTTTTAATATTTTTAATTTCATTAAAAATCAAAGAGCACTGTTTTTATATAGTTATTGACCCATTTTTCATCAAAATATTTTAGAAGCACCATACTAGTTTTTTCATTTTTCATTTGTTGAACACAATAATTTTTTTGAAAATCTATTCTCTCTTTGATAATTTCCTCATTAACTTCCGGTTTAGCTTTCTTACTTAATTTGATCAAAATAGAGAGGTATTGATCCACAACTCTACAAAAATCATTTTTTTCAGATTTACTTTTTAAGGAAGCAAAAAATACATTATTAGAAAAAATCCCCCCCCATTTAGGAATATCTCTCAAAGAAGTAAAAGAACTTTTATCAACTTCAGAAAGTGATTTTTCGTATTTCAAACCTTGGTTTTGTGAGGCCGGAGATAAATCAACAATGGCAGCGGAAACAATATCATTTATTTTTACCAAGTCCATCCCAAAAATTGGTATATCAAACTTTGGATCAGGGAAAAAAACGCAGTGTAATATCTTAAGATTCCTTGAAAATTCTGCTACTTCAATATGTAACTTTCTAAATCCTTTTGCTTTATGAAATTCATTTTCAATATAGAGTTCTCTTCCTGTTTCTTTAGAGGTTATGTTAGTTAGTTTTGGATCAATTTTTATACTCTTAAGGTCCTCAAGCATGGATCTATGCTCTCTAATATTTTGTAATAACTCCAAAATAAGAGGATCAGTTAATTTTGTTTTAGTTAAAGATTCAGACAACAAGGCTAAAAAGTACCAAAATAGAATTTAAATAGAGAACCGAAATGAACGTAGGAGAAGTTAATTACTACACCCATTCAAGCAAAACTAGATGTGTGTTTGTGGATAATAAGGAATTGCCGCTTATAAGCATTGATATTTGGTGCAAAGCAGGTTCTTCATTTGAGGATGTTAATAAAAACGGCACTGCTCATTTTCTAGAACATATGATTTTTAAAGGATCTAACAAAATAATGCCAGGTGAGTTTGACCACAAAATTGAATCATTAGGCGGATTAAGTAACGCTTCAACAGGTTATGATGATGTACATTACCATGTCTTAGTTCCACCCAGTAACTTTAAAGAATCACTTGCTCTTTTGACAAATATTATCGTTACTCCAGATTTTAATCCTGATGAATTTATAAAAGAAAAAGGGGTTGTTCTTGATGAAATAAAACAACAAAATGATCAGCCTGAAGAAAGATTATTTAATTATTTTTTAAAAAGGGTTTGGTTAAGTCCGAATTATGCCAATTCGATTCTTGGAACTGAACATAGTATTAAAAACCTAGAGATAAATGACCTCGTAAAATTTCATAGCAAACATTACACTTCCGAAAAAATTTGTATTGCAATTGCTGGGAATCTCTCTGAAGAAATTTATAAAATTTTTGAAAAAAGTGATCTATCTGGCATAAAAAAAAGTTCAAATTTAATAAATCCAAAAAATAAACCCTCCTTAAAGATTAGGAATGGTAGAGAGTCAGTTAAATTTGATAATTTAGAGTTTTCTAGAATATTTATGGCTTGGTTTATCCCAAACCTAAATGAACAAAAAAATATTATTGGACTAGAGATATTAGCATCAATACTTTCTGTTGGAAGAAACAGCAGATTAGTTAAAATTTTAAAAGAAGATAGTAATCTTGTTGAATCAGTATATGTAGATGTAAATGCTGGAGAATTAGGCGGATTATTTATAATTGAAGCAAGTTGTGAGGCCAAAGATATTAATTTTGTAGAAAAGCAAATCAATAAAACAATTGATGAGATTTCAAATTTTAAAGCCTTGGCTTTGGATGAAATAAAAAAAGCAATTAATATTGTAAAAAGTAACTATATCTTTAATTTAGAAACATCTACACAGCTTTCTTCATTCTTTGGAAATGAACTTCTTTGGGGTAGAAAATCTTCAATCAGTAATTTAGATAGTCATTTAAATTACTGGAATGACTTGGATAATTTCAAAGAGATCACAGAATATATCCGTGGAGAAAAATATACTTTAGTTGCATCACCTGGTAAATGTTAAAAAAATATTATTTAAATAATAAAAAAAGGAGTTTTTCAACTTCCTTAATTTGGATTAAGGGGGGCAGTGATATGGATAGTATTGGCAAAAAAGGTATAAACAAGATCCTCAGTTCATTACTTACCAGAGGATGTGAGGGTTTTAATAATTTCACTCTTTCGGAGTTTGTTGAGTCCTATGGAGCAGAATTAAATCAAGAAATATTTGAAGATGGTATCTCAATAAGTATTAAATCCCTAAATGAACATTTCAGCAAATTATTCCCTTTATTAGATTTAATAATTAACAAACCAACTCTCTTAGAAATTGAATTTCAAAAAGTAAAAAAATCATCAATTAATTTTATAAAAAAAGATAAAGAGAATCCATTTAATATCTGTTTTGAAAACTGGAGAAGAATTGTTTACTCAAATCATCCTTATGCCTTTAACACAAATGGCAATGCAAATGATGTCCCTGAGATTACCTATGAAGATGTTTTGCTTGAGTTTAAAAATTTTAAAAGTCGAGATAAGTATTTAATTTCAAATAATTCAGCAATAAATGGAGTGAGTATAGAAAAATTAGAAAAAAACAACTTAGAAGAAAAATCAAGAACTATAAATCACGATTTAAGTTCTAAAAATAGAATTGATTTTAATAATAATGATTCAAATCAAACAATAATAATGATGGGGGACCAAACTTGCTCGCGAAGAAGTAGTGAATATTTGCCACTTAAGGTTTTGGAGTCATACTTGTCATATGGAATGAGCGCTGCTTTATTTAAACTTTTTAGAGAAAAACATGGTATTACTTACGATTTAGGTGTTTATTATCCTATTAGGAGTGGGAATGCCCCATTTTTAATTTATTTATCCGTTTCTAATAAGCAAGCACTTTTTGCTTTTGAACTTTTATCAACACTATGGAAAAATTTACTTTTTAATACTTTGACTGATGCTGAAATATTTTTAGCAAAAGAAAAACTAAAAGGTTCTTTTCTTTTAGGGAATCAATCATTAGATGAAATTTTACAGAGAAAGGTTCAATTAATTAGTTATGGTATTTCACCAATTTCTGAAATCGATTTTAATTCAAAAATAGAGGAAATATCTTCGTTAGATATTCTTAAATTATCTCAAAAGTATTTTTCAAAACCTTTTTTGAGTATTTCGGGGAAGAAAAAAATATGTTCAGAAATTTCTAATAGGTGGGAAAAAAACTTTTAAGTTAGTTTTTCTCAATCTTATCAATATCTATTAAGAAAGAACCTCTTCTAAACTTTACTTCAACAGTATCTGGGGATTGGATTGATAGGATTTCCCCAATTTCATCAATTGCAACCAGATCAGGTGGTCTTAACATCGGCATATTATCTGAAGTTTTTAAGTAGGAGACTGGCGCGATCAACTTAACCTTATCTTTGATCTCAAATTTCATTTATAAATTGGATACATTTAAGCGTAGTATAAGCATAAAGTTAGAGCAAATATCAACGAAATGCATGTATTCATTCTACAATCTTATAATAGATTTTTCCAAATTAATGAATCAGAAATTTAAAACATTAGTTTTATGGGCTTTACCTATAATTTTAGTCATAGCGCTTTCTTACCAATTTTTATCCTCAAGCAATGTTGATTCACTTAAATCTAATGGGACTACTATTGCACCAAGAAATACTGCGGTAGCAAGAGTTAGTTACGGAAGATTTTTAGATTACATTAATTCAGGAAGGGTTACATCTGTTGATATTTTTGAAGGAGGCAGAAATGCAGTTATAGAGACAATTGATTCCGATTTAGACAATAAAGTCCAAAGGTTGCGCGTAGATCTTCCAGGCTTAACACCAGAACTTATAAATATTTTAAAAAATGAGGGGATCAGTTTTGATGTACATCCGGTTAAAACAGCTCCTCCTGCATTAGGAATCTTAGGTAATTTACTCTTCCCAGCCATATTGATTGGAGGTTTAATTTTGTTGGCAAGGAGATCAAATGGTATGCCTGGGGGTCCTGGCCAAGCAATGCAGTTTGGTAAAACAAAGGCAAGATTTGCAATGGAAGCTGAAACTGGAGTTGTCTTTGATGATGTTGCGGGTGTTAATGAAGCCAAACAGGATTTACAAGAAGTTGTCACCTTCCTGAAAAAACCAGAAAAATTCACTTCTGTAGGAGCAAGGATTCCGAAAGGCGTTCTATTGGTAGGACCTCCTGGTACTGGGAAAACCCTTTTAGCAAAAGCAATTGCAGGAGAAGCAGGTGTACCATTTTTTTCATTATCAGGTTCTGAATTTGTTGAAATGTTTGTAGGTGTCGGTGCTAGTAGAGTTAGAGACCTTTTCAAAAGAGCAAAAGAAAATAGTCCTTGTTTAATTTTTATTGATGAAATCGATGCTGTCGGAAGGCAAAGAGGTGCAGGTATTGGTGGAGGTAATGATGAAAGAGAACAAACTCTAAACCAATTACTTACTGAAATGGATGGCTTTGAAGGGAATAGTGGAATAATAATAATTGCTGCAACAAATAGGCCCGATGTTCTAGACTCGGCTCTAATGAGACCAGGAAGATTTGATAGACAAGTAACTGTTGATGCACCTGATATCAAGGGCAGACTATCAATACTGGAAGTTCATGCCAGGAATAAGAAACTTCAAGAGGATTTAACACTTGAAAGTATTGCGAGAAGAACACCAGGTTTTACTGGAGCAGATTTAGCAAATTTATTAAATGAGGCTGCCATATTAACCGCAAGGAGGAGGAAAGACTCTATAAGTATTTCAGAAATTGATGACTCTGTAGATAGGATTGTCGCAGGAATGGAAGGTTCTCCATTAACAGATGGTAGAAGCAAGAGATTAATCGCTTATCATGAAGTTGGCCATGCTCTTATAGGTTCACTTGTTAAAGCACATGATCCTGTTCAAAAAGTTACGGTCATTCCAAGAGGCCAGGCTAAAGGATTAACTTGGTTTACCCCAGACGATGAACAAACTCTTGTAAGCAGGGCTCAATTAAAAGCGAGAATAATGGGTGCTTTAGGAGGAAGAGCTGCTGAAGATGTAGTTTTTGGAAAAGGTGAGATTACTACAGGAGCAGGAGGTGATTTCCAACAAGTTGCTTCAATGGCACGCCAAATGGTTACCAGATTTGGAATGAGTAATTTAGGCCCTATAGCTTTAGAAAGTGGTAATCAAGAAGTATTTGTTGGTAGAGATTTAATGACAAGAAGTGAAGTTTCTGATTCAATCTCTAAACAAATAGATGAAAGTGTAAGAGTAATGGTTAAAGAGTGTTATAAGGAAACTTACGATATAGTAAGTAAAAATAGAGATGCTATGGATAAGATAGTTGATCTATTAATCGAAAAAGAAACATTAGATGGTGATGAATTTTTAAGTATTCTTTCCAAATTCACCAAAATTCCTGAGAAAGAAAGAACACCTCAATTATTAAGCTAAACTTTAATAGGTTTCTTATCTAAAACTAAATCAATTAGACCATACTCAACAGCTTCATCTGGTGACATATAAAAATCTCTATCAGTATCTTCTTTAATAGTGTCATAATCCTTTCCAGTTCTCTCAGATAATTCAGTATTAAGTCGCTCTTTTAAGAACAGAATTTCATCTGCTTGGATTCTTATATCACTGGCTTGTCCTCTAGCTCCTCCAAGTGGTTGATGAATCATTATTCTTGAATGTCTAAGGCTGCTTCTTTTACCTTTAGTACCTGCCGCAAGCAAAAATGCACCCATACTTGCTGCAAGGCCTACACAAACTGTATGAATATCAGGCTTAACATGCTGCATTGTGTCAAAGATACCCAATCCATCATATACTGATCCTCCTGGTGAATTTATATACATATAAATGTCCTTATCTGGATCCTCAGCTTCAAGGAACAATAATTGAGCAACAATTCTATTAGCAGTTTCACTAGTAACTTGCTCTCCTAAAAAGATTATTCTCTCTCTTAATAGTCTCGAATAAATATCAAAGACTCTTTCACTACCACCAGATTCTTCTAATACTAAGGGGATCATAATAATATTTATCTGTTTATTAGATATTAACGATATTGAGTCAACATACGCTAACCTTATTAAGGTTTACATATAAAAAATTGAAAGAAAAATTGACTGTTTCAGATAGCAAAAAGGTATTTCATCAAAAATTTCCTTACGTTATTCCTGGTTTATATAAAAGAATAGTTGATGAAATGCTTGTAGAACTTAATCTTCTAAACCATCAAAATGAATTTACGCAAGATTATCTTTTTTGTATTGGCCTCACTCAAACATACAAAGAATTAATGAAGGGATATCAACCTGAAAAACACTTAGATTTACTTTTTGAATCTTTATGCAATTCTACAAATTTTGATGCAAAGGAAATTAATGAAATATCTCAAAATTCTCAAAAGGAATTCAATAATAAAACAACTAAAGATATTTTGAAATTATTAATGGAAAAAAGCAGTTCTAAACTTTATCCTTCAAGGATTTTGAACTTAGGGATATATATATTAATTTCAAACTCCCAAGATTTCAAAGAGAAAAATGAATCAGATAAAAATAAAATAACCTCTGATATTTTTGAGAATTTAAGCTTATCTGCTAATAAAGCAGAAAAAGATATTGGAATCTATAAAAGCAGTATATCAAAAATGGAACAAGCAAAAGAATTAATTGAAGAGCTAAGAATTAAGGATAAGAAAAATAACCAAAAAAGATAATTATTATTTTTTTAATCTTTTTTTATCTTTCCAAGAGACATACGATATATAAATTACAGCAAATGTTATGAATATAAGCAAAACAAACGATGTTAAGATAAGAAACTTACTTATATAGACTTCATAAGTTAAAAATGAAATCATATGTCAATGGATCCGTCCCCATTTCTTCCCCAAACAACCATAGCAATTGAAAAAGTAAAAATAGCAGCCAATGCTGCCCAGCCTATTTGAAAGATCATTAGAATTTAATCGTTTTTATAAATATAACAGAACCTCAAAATTTTTTAATAATTTTAAAGCTAAAGTTAATTTCTCGGAAACAAAATTTTCCCAATAGAATTGTAATAAAATTAAATTGGGAAGGTTAGTTTTAAATCATAGTACAAATATAGAAGGTCTAATTCCAATACTTCAAAAATTAGCACTTGAAGATAATATCAAGACAATAACTCCAGCTGTTATTTCAAGAGCCAGGGGAAGATCTTCCAAATTGATAATTAGATTGTCAGTGAAAACTATAAACGGATATAAAGCAATTGCAAGAAAGGGTAATACTGCTCAAGAAGTATTTATTTCAACAGAGTTAAGTAAAGATGAATTAAAAGAAATAATAGATCTTTATAATAAAATATAACTAAATTAAAGGGTATAGGAAAATAGTTAGGAGAGAACAAATGAAATTGGTATTAAATTTTTTTATCTTTTTATTAGCCTTTTTTTCATTTAGTAATAAATCATTATCACTTACTGATTACCAAATAAAAAGATTTTGCGCAAAGGAGAAAAGAGTATCTTTATGTATCAAAAATTTACAAGAGAAAAGATCT
This sequence comes from Prochlorococcus marinus, assembly GCF_001180325.1. GTDB lineage: Bacteria > Cyanobacteriota > Cyanobacteriia > PCC-6307 > Cyanobiaceae > Prochlorococcus_A > Prochlorococcus_A marinus_R. The sequence continues at coordinate 5,132 of NZ_CVSZ01000079.1, read as the reverse complement.
GATCTCCAAAAAGGAAAGCTAATTGAAATACCTGTAACCCGTCACAAACGGTAAATAGAAATTGAATTTAAATTTCAAATTCTGATTCGAAAAGATTAAATGCATTTTTATAGCTTGTGAGAAGTTCTTCAGAATTATCAGAGAATCCTTGACGCTCGTAATCTTCTTTTAATTCATCATATAAGTAAACCACTTTGTTAAAGGCGCTCATATATTCTTTTTGTATGTCTTCATCATCGATATCATAGATTTTTGCCAGCACTAATTCGACACTTTTTTTTGATGAATATATTTTTCTCTCAAAATCCTTATTTAACTTCCTTCTTTTTTTGGCCATTTAATAATTCTAAATACAGATTAACAATACTCAAATTCATAGATAAATTAAATTAAAACTTATAAAATAAAGATATAGTTTCCAAATCAAAATAAAACTCTACATTCCAAATAAATCATTGGATGATATGAATAAAAAAGAAACAACTAATCCTAAAGAACTGAAAAACCAAAATTATGAAGCAAAGAAAATGAATACTTCCTCAAACTTAAAGAAAAAGAAAGATAAGGCGCTTCCATGGTGGGTAGAGTTATTATTTGTTCAAATAGGATTACCAGATAAATTACTAATAAAAATATTAAAAGCCAAAAAAACATCTAAAGAATTTATTAAAAATGAAAAAAAATTAATAATAATATTTTTATTTGTAATTACTACATTGGCATATTTTTATCCAGTTATTAAACATGCAAAAAATAAATTAGATTGTGAAGCGATTGCTAAAAATTATATTATTAAAAATAAAAATATAATCGAAATCAATAATAGAGAAATAAAAATGTTATCTACAAATTTTTGTTATGGTGGCGAAGAAATCTATGAAATAGAAAATTTAAAAAATTAAATTTTGAATTATTTTCTATAAACAAGCATCTCAATATTATGATAGTAACTTGAAGTTTAATAAAGTTAAAATTTTATTCCTATGACTGATATAAAACAAAAGAAAGAAAACGTAAAAATGCATTTAAAAGATTTGAGGCAAAACTTAAAGAAAATGCATTTAGAAGTTACCGAAGAATTAATATTACCGAAGCCAGATGATGTAAAAGATTTGATGGAAAAAATGGACAAACTATTAAAATTAATAGAATCAAAATAAACTATGATTAAAATATTTCAGAATCATCAAAAGTAAAAAAAATGAAAATAATAAAACAAGTACCTATCTCGATTCTAATCGCAATTTTCTTAATTTCTTGTAGGACACCCACAAATAAAGAGTATCCCGCAAATAATTTGGAAAAAAATATTGAAAATAATCATAATTCAGAAAAGAAAAGAATGGAAATAAGTTTTTCTTGTGGAGAGGATGGTATTTCAGAATACTTAGACGATGGATGGAATATTTTAAAAGAAGAATCCCAAGAAAAAATTTGTACGTGGAAATCTGTTCCTGCCACAAAAGATTGCAATATGGAAAAAGATAAAGGATGTAAAATAACAAAGCCAGATAAAATAGGTGAAGAAAAAATTTATTTATTGGAGAAATATATTTAATATATGACTCCAAAATCAGAACACTTAGTTGATTTAATTTTTAAGAAATTAAAGACCTATAAGAAGAAAAAGATATTTTTAGAAAAAGAAAGTTTGAATAAATTTATTCTTTCACTTTTCAAAGAAAACTGAATTCAGGACTTATTTAACTTAACTGCTATAGTTAAATAAATTTTTAAATTAATATAGAAATGGATAATTTTTCATCATTAACTTTTATTCTGTCAGTAATTTTTATCGTAAGTCTTTATTTTTTATTTAGGGTTACTTCTAGTACAAAGAATTAAGATATATTTTCATAACTTAGATGATCGGATCATCTCTTAGTAGTAAAACAGTATCCTTATTTAAACCATCATTAATCCATTCTTTATATTCTTCTAGAACACACTTTTTATCAAAATTATCTAATAAATTTATTCTTTTTTTTGCATTATCTAATGCCAAATTAATACAGAATTTATAATCTTTGAAGTTTTCTTGCATTTGTTTTTATTAAATCCTAGTAAAAATAATTTCTTATTCTGTATTGAAAATTACAATAATAAGCGTTGATTTAATAAGAGTATCAAGCAATACGGAAGAATTTTTAATATATTTAGGATAATAATTTTCCTTACAATAATCCTATGTCCTACGAAGCAGGCAGTAAAGAATGTAGACATTTAATTGAAGCCAAAGAAAGCCTTCTATCAACATTAGATGCGTTAAGTAATATACATTCGACCGATCTAATACAAATCCAAATTAAAGAAATTTACAATAAATTAGAGCAGATGCACGACAATAGAAAAAAAATTGAATCAGCTACAAATTATCTTTAATATAATCATTTTTTACTGAAAGCTCTCAAAACTGGCTTTTGATTTTTGTTACTTTTTTTTCTGATAATAAATCCAATAAAGCATCAAGCTGAGCGAGTACTTCCTTTGCTTCATTAAGATCTGGCAACAAATCTTCTTTGATGAGCATTTGATGCATCTCTCTAAGCTCTAACCTTATATATCTAAGGTGAGAACAAACTTCCTCTCTCTTAGTTGCACTCATATTTTCTTTATGTTCTTAACATTATACAATACGATCTTTTTTGACTCCAATATAAGTTTTGTCAATTTGAAAAAATTTTTTCAAACCCAATAACATATCAAAATCTTTTAAAGTCGAATTGTAGTAATATATCCTTCATGAAAAAGAAAAAATCTAAAAAAAAACAAACTAATTCAAATTTAAAAGACCAAAAATTAGGTCAAACAAAAAATTCTGCCAAACTAGTACTTTTTGTTTTTGGGATAGGTCCAATTATTGGCATATTAATATTTTTATACAGTAAGGGATTTTTTAATTCACCTACTATTTAAATCTTAAGTAATTAGAATTTATCTTAAAATAATTAACTTTAAAAAATTTAAAAATAATTATTGAAATTTTTTTAATGAAAATATCCTAAATTCTGCCATTTTTCTAGCATTTTCAGGATTAGATATCAAAAAAGGGTGATCTGATAAAAGTTCAAATACCTTATCTATCTTTAATCGTATATCATTACAATCAACATTTTCCCATTCCTCATCAAATGACATTGCAAAGCTATCAGCATTATCATATAGTTTATTTTTCATAATATTTGGAATTTAAATTTAAAAAATTTCAAAAATCAGAACCAAACTGAAAAAGTAATTGGAAGAAGCATTTAAAACTATCCCCATGAGTATTTGAGAAATAACTTTGAATGAGTGCCTTTTTGAAATTATACTTTAATCCTACTATTTAAATTTATACATAAGTGCTATTAATCAAAATCTGAGTTAATTTGACAGAAGTGTTACAATATTGGCATATGTAAAGACTTATGGAAAATAAAGTTAAAAGGATAGGATATCTTCCCAGAAAAAGAGTACTTGAAATTATTGATGAAATTTCCAAGAGCGAATCTATAAGTAGATCTAAAGTAGTTGGAATATTAGTTGAGGAAGCATTAGATGCAAGAGGAATTGCGAATTTTGGATATAGCAATTTCAGCAAGTCAAATATATACAAGTCGGATAATTTTAAAGATCTCCAAAATGAAAATGCCCACTTAAAAGATGGGGAAGACGAATTTGTTGATGACAGTGGTTACACAGTTTCCTCTCACAAAACTTTAGACCGCTCAATATCTTCTGCAGATATAGAATTAGCAAATAAAATAAATATTCTTAAGGAATCAGGATTAATATAACTTTTATTGAGTAATTACTTTATTTTTTAATGCATAATATTGGTTCATTGTTTATTCTTAGTCAAGAATAATATTCTTTTTACATAATTCGAATATTAAATCCTTTCTAATATTAATTTTGTAATTAAAAAATGAAAGATATTAAATGTCCTTCATGCGGCAAAACTTTCCGAATTGATCCCAGCAGCTTTGAAGAAATACTTCTTCAGATAAAAGACGAAGAATTTAATAAACAATTAAAAGAAAGACTTATCTTGGCTGAAGAAGATAATAAAAAAGCTTTGGAAATTTTAAAACGTGAGTTCAAAATACAGTTAATAGAGCAGAATCGGATTAAAGAGGTTGAGAACCAAACTCTTGAATCTAAATTAAAAATAGCTGAAGAAAAGAAGACAAATGCCCTTAATGATTTAAAAAATCAAGCAACAAATAAAATTAATTCATTGAATAATGAATTAATCAAGTTGAAAGACGAAATTAAAAACCAGTCTTTAATTTCAGAATTATCTTTAAAAAACAAAATTAGTGAAGCTGTTACTAATTTAGAAAAAGAAAACTCATCTTTAACAAATTCCATTGAGAAGATGAAGCTTGAAAATTCAATTAATGAAAAATTAATTGAAGAAAAGTTTAAAAGCAAAATTAGTGAAAGGGACCTGACTATTCAGGAGTTAAGAGAAATGAAATCTAGATTATCTACAAAGATGATAGGAGAAACATTAGAAATCCATTGCGAAACTCAATTTAATCTGAATCGTGCCTCTGCATTTAAAAACTCATATTTCGAAAAGGATAATGATGCCACTTCAGGAAGTAAAGGTGACTATATATTTAGAGAATTTGATGAAAATAAAACCGAAGTCGTATCCATAATGTTTGAGATGAAGAATGAAAGTTTAAATGGAACTAATAAAAGAAAAAACGAAGATTTTTTAAAAGAATTAGATAAAGATAGAAGACAAAAATCTTGTGAATATGCAGTTCTCGTATCCCTTCTAGAACCAGATAGTGAACTATATAATGCTGGCATAGTAGATGTTTCTCATAGATTCCCAAAAATGTATGTCATAAGACCTCAATTTTTCTTGCCCATTATTTCTCTTCTAAGAAATGCATCTATGGAAACCTTAAAATACAAATCACAAATTGATTTAATGAAACGTGAGAATTTTGACATAACTAATTTTGAAAATACTCTTGAGCAATTCAAAAATGCAGTTGGTAAAAATGTTTCACTTGCCCAGGATAGATTTAATGATGCAATTTCAGAAATTGATAAATCAATAACTCATTTACAGAAAATATAAGAAGAAGAAATGGAGAAAATATAAATAATTTTTTAAATAATATTGAATT
>NZ_CVSZ01000078.1 GCF_001180325.1 Prochlorococcus marinus | reverse complement strand
AATGAAAAAATAGAATTTTCTAGGAATCAAGAAGAAAAAAACTTGGCAATTAAACACATGTTGAAGAGTTTAGAAGAAGCCGATTTAAATTCAAGTGAAGAAATTTTAGAATTAGAGTTATTAGAAAATAAGCTTGTAAATAATCTTGAAATTAATAATTCAATTAAATCATCATTAGAAAATTTAAATAATTTCAGTCATGATGAACCTTCAGTAACTTCCTTTATAAATCAATCACTAAAGATTTTAAAT
>NZ_CVSZ01000077.1 GCF_001180325.1 Prochlorococcus marinus | reverse complement strand
AGGGCTACTAGTAAGTGGATTAGGCTGCGTAGTTAATGATATTTGGGACAAAAAAATTGATCAAAGAGTTTTCAGGACAAAAAATAGACCTATAGCTGCAAATAAAATCGGTCTTAAAACGGCTTATTCAATTCTTTTCATTTTAATTTTATCTAGTTTCTTTTTAACTTTGTCACTGCCTCAACCTGGCAGAATCCTGGCCATTTCACTTGCTTTTTTAGCTTTACCTATTATTTTAATTTATCCTTCTGCCAAAAGATGGTTTAAATATCCTCAATTAATCTTATCCATATGCTGGGGTTTTGCTGTCTTAATTCCCTGGGCCGCAAATGAAGGCAATTTAAATAGTATTGTTTTATTGTTT
>NZ_CVSZ01000076.1 GCF_001180325.1 Prochlorococcus marinus | reverse complement strand
AATTTATTTTGATTAAGTCAGAGTCAAAAAAGGCTTCATTTACCGAAAAAGCCAACTTGACTAAGAGGCCAAAATCTGAAATATGCTTTACCAATTATCTCTTTTTTATGAAGAAATTTACTTCCAGGCCAATATCTTCCATCCCAGCTATTTGCCCTATTATCACCTAAAACTAAAAAATGATCTTCTGGAACTTTTATGTTTTCAAATTTACCACAATTATTAAATAGGGATAATGAGCACTTATAGAAAACATAGGGTTCAGGAATTAATTTATTATTTATTATTAATTCACCATTAGAGTTTACACTTACAATTTCTCCTGGAAGGGCCACCACTCTTTTAATATAAGCATCGCAAGCTTGATCCCTCAAACCAGGAATAAACGACATTGGAGGAAAACTCATAAAAAAACAATATCTTTTTTTTGGTAAAGGCTTAGATCTTGATGAAATTAATTTTTTGTCAAACGAATAAGGTGAGTTAAAAACAACAATATCTCCTCGTTTTGGGAAAGAGTGTCTTAGCGAAAATTTTTCAATAATTAACCTATCATTTATTTGTAGTTCTGGGAGCATTGAACCAGAAGGGATATAACGTGGCTCTGCCAAAAATGATCTACAAGAGGAAACAAAAAAAGTTAAAAGAATTAGTAGACCCCATTCTTTTAGAAAACTTTTTATAGAACCAGGCATAGGATTAAGCAAGTTTTGATTTTCTAAACTTATATAAAATGTTTTGCATATTCAATTTCGTTAAAACCTAATATTACTTTTCCTTCGTAAATCAAAAATGGTCTTTTTATTAATTTGCCATCACTTAAAAGAAGTTGAATAATTTCTTCCTTTGACAAAGGATCAATATCAAAATTAAGAGTTTTAAAGGCTTTACCTCTTATATTAAAAATCCTTTTCTTATCATCAGAGTATTGTTCTAAGGCTAGATTTAAGTAATTAACAAGTGGAGGTTCTTTTACAATATCAATTAACTGAAATTCAAAATCTTTGCTTTCAAGCCAATTTGCAGCTTTTCGGCATGTAGAGCATTTTAAATAACTATAAAAAATTATTTTTTTCAATTTAATTTACTAATATTTGATTTCTTAAGTACTTTAAAGTTTTTCTTTTTTAGAGGTATACAACTTTTCAATAAATTATCAACTACATCAAAATCCCTCCAACCATCAATTTGAACTGTTCTTCCATCCAGTCCTTTACTTGTTCTAAAAAATTCTGCAACATCCTCAAGCTGATTAGGAGCAATTTGATTAATACTCACTATATTTGACTGCCTAGGATTAGCCATAGGCACACACAAAAGTTTTCCATCATATGCACCACAATCATGCATATCCAAAACTCCAATAGGTCTAGCTTTTATTAGACAACCCGCAAAAGTAGGTTCGTCCATTATCACCATTGCATCAAGGGGAGCTCCATCTTCAGCAAGGGTATTTGGGATAAAACCATAATCAAAAGGGTACCTCACTGAAGAATGTAATACTCTGTCTAGAGCCATTATTCCTGCGTCAGAGCAATATTCATATTTATTCCTACTCCCTGCAGGTATTTCAACAACAATATTCACTATTCCCTTCATTGGAGATGGAGGTATTGAACTAAGGTCCATCTTTTTTAAAATCGTGATTATGAATTATCTCGTTTCCTTGAGGTAAAGGTCTGCCAATTAAAATGCTTATTGATGGTAAAAAAATTGTCAAAAAGGCAAAAATTATACCTAAAGATGTTATTGATAAACTCCTTATACTTAAGGGGTCATCATCATCTCTTTCAAAATCATTTCGAGCAGAATCATGAGAAGATTCTTCGCTTGATTTACTTTGAATAAATTGCTTTGATTTCGTGTAACTCAAGAACTCTTAATTGGTAAAGATTAAGGAGATAATTAAACATCATTATCCTACATTCAAAATGTCAATAAATCAAAACATTGATTGGTGACTTTTTAATTACTCTTTTTCTAGCAAAGACCTTATAGATTTTAGTTCGTCTAATATTTGCGCAAGTATATTTTGAGCAGCAGACGAAGGTGTATTAAAGACCTCTACAGTAACTTCCTTTATTCTTAAAATATCTTTTGCAAATCTTGCGACTTCATTAGGATGGAATTTTAAAGGATCTTTTTGATCAGTCCTAAATTCGGGATTTAATTTTCTTGGGTTAAAACTAGGGTTTAGATTTCTTAAATCTGTATTTGTATACCTATAGACTGAGGCTCTTGATCTATTTAGGAATTTTTGAACTTCATCAATACCTACTAATTCCTCTTCACTAGAAATGTTGGAATTTATATTTTCCATAAACTTAAGAAAATGATTAAGTAGTAATGAATTTTTTAAAGAGTTTGAACTTCATTACTGAAGAAGTTAGCAGAAAGAATATTCTTAGACTAGCCGCGTTGAGGGACTCAAGACACTTTGAATTATTTTTTCATCTTAATTGATAAAATTAAATATTATCTAAGGATTTTTCTGTATGCGCGTGACAACCTCATTTCCTCTGGGGACACTTCGTGACACACCTTCTGAAGCTGAGATTATTTCACATCAATTACTCTTAAAAGCTGGATATATTCGCAGAGTTAACAGCGGTATTTATGCATACATGCCATTAATGCTTAGAGTTATTGAAAAAATATCCGCAATAATAGAGAAAGAACTTAATAGTATTGGTTGTACAAAATTACTATTACCCCAACTTCATCCTGCAGATTTATGGAAAAAAAGTGAAAGGTGGGAAGGATATACAGCAGGTGAAGGAATAATGTTTAATCTCAAAGATAGACAAGGTAAAGAATTTGGTTTAGCACCAACTCACGAAGAGGTGATCACGAGTATTGCATCAGAGACCATCAACTCCTATAAGCAATTACCTCAATGTTTTTACCAAATTCAGACAAAATTTAGAGATGAAATAAGGCCAAGGTTTGGATTGATGAGAAGTAGAGAATTTATAATGAAAGATGGTTATTCTTTTCATTCTTCAGAAAACGATCTAGCATCTTTTTATGAAAAAGTGGGCAATGCTTATGAAAATATTTTTAAATCCTGTGGACTGCAGACAGTAGGGGTTGAAGCTGATAGTGGAGCAATTGGCGGTGCTTCATCTAAAGAATTTATGGTCACTGCTGATGCTGGGGAAGATTCCATTTTGTTCACTCAAAGTGGTTCTTATGCTGCCAATATCGAAAAAGCTATTTCTCTACCCTCTCAACCTATTCCACTAAAAGATAATATTGCAGAGTGGTTGGAAACGCCTCATCAAAAAACTATCCTAGACCTTTGCAATAATAACAATTTAGACCCAAGTCAGATTATTAAAGTAGTAATATTCCTTGCACAGTTCGAAGGTAAATTGGAGGTCCCAATTCTTGCATGCATAAGAGGTGATCAACACATTAATGAAGTAAAGCTTTTTAACTTAATCAATAAACTTCATCACTTCAATCTCCTTAATCTTAAAAAGATTGAAGACAAAAATACTATCGAAAAAAATCTAGTTGATTTACCCTTAGGTTTTATCGGGCCAGATTTAGATAATAAGACTATTAAAGCTAGTTCTAATTGGAAAAAAAAATGGACCAGAATAATTGACCATTCTGCAAGTGACCTTTCAAAGTTTATAAGTGGTGGGAATAAAGTTAATTTCCATAAAGTTTTTCAAGAATTTTCTTTTGATTCTAAAGACTATCTAATTGGGGATATCAGGAATGCCAAAAAAGGAGATAAAATAAGTATTTATGATGATGAAGAACTTAAAGAAAAAAAAGGTATCGAGATTGGACATATTTTCCAACTAGGTCAGAAATATAGTGAAAAATTAAATGCAAAGTTCTCTGATAAGGACGGTCAGTTAAAAAATTTATGGATGGGTTGTTACGGAATAGGAGTGACAAGAATAGCACAAGCTGCTATCGAACAGACTCATGATCAAAAAGGAATTTGTTGGCCTATCCAGATTTCTCCTTTTGAAGTTATTATTATCCCAACAAACCTAAAAGATCCTATTCAAAAAGATCTTACTGAGCAAATCTACAACAACTTTTTAATAAATAAAATTGATGTCCTTCTTGATGATAGAAACGATAGAGCTGGAGTGAAATTTAAAGATGCGGAATTAATTGGTATTCCTTTTCAGATAATTATTGGCAGAGATTCTATTAATAAAGAAGTTGAACTTTTATGCAGAGCAAATAATACTAAGTTTAAAATTAGTACTGATAAATTGTTAGAAACATTTATTTCCGAATCTGAAATAATGTACAATAAAAACTCTTGAGGCTTATTTTTTTTGGGAGCTAAGTTATGTTACTGAAATGGACATCAAAATTATTTTTTAAAAATCTTACCAAAGCTATATCTTTTGCAATATCCTTAATTGTTGCTTTTACACTATTTAGTTCCCCTACCATAGCTGCAAAAACCGCTATGACAGGTGACTATACAAAGGATACAATTTCAGTTGTTAAAACATTACAAACAGCTGTTGATACTCCAAAAGATTCTCCAAATAAAGATGAAGTAAGAAGTGAGGCTCTTACACTCATAACTGATTATATTTCCAGATATAGAAATCGAGGGATGGTGAATAAAACACAATCATTTACCACAATGCAAACAGCATTAAATGCTATGGCAGGCCATTACAAAAACTTTGCAAGTAGACCTTTACCAGATAAACTTAAGGAGCGTTTAACTAAAGAATTTTCTCTTGCTGAAAAAATGGTTCTAAGAGAAAGTTGATACAATTCATTTACTTTTTAAAAGTAAACCAAGATTTTTGAATATATTAAATATTCGCACAAAAATAATGCTCTTCTAAAATTGGCCAATGTTGTTGTAATCGGAGCCCAATGGGGTGACGAAGGAAAAGGTAAAATAACGGATTTACTTAGTCGTTCGGCAGATGTTGTCGTTCGCTATCAGGGGGGGGGAAATGCAGGTCATACTATAGTCGTAGACGATAAAGTATTAAAATTACATTTAATTCCCTCAGGGATACTTTATAAAAATACTTCTTGTCTAATTGGTTCGGGAACTGTTGTAGATCCAAAAATCTTGCTTAAAGAAATTGACATGTTAATTGATAATGGAATTGATATCTCAGGATTAAAAATTTCATCAACGTCACATGTAACAATGCCCTACCATCGAATATTAGATGAAGCGATGGAGGCTGATAGAGGTTCAAACAAAATAGGGACAACAGGTCGTGGGATTGGGCCAACTTATGCGGATAAATCACAAAGAAACGGCATTAGGATAAGAGACTTGCTCAATAAGGAAAGGCTAAGTGATGTAATCGAAATTCCATTAAGAGAAAAAAACGGTCTACTAGAAAAAATCTATGGCATTAAACCACTTAATTTAGAAGATATTGTTGAAGAATATCTTGACTATGGGGAAAGATTATCAAAGCATGTTGTTGACTGTACGAGAACTATCCATGCAGCCTCAAAAAACAAGAAGAATATTCTTTTCGAAGGTGCCCAAGGGACTCTACTTGACTTAGATCATGGGACTTATCCTTTTGTTACCTCATCAAACCCTATTTCAGGAGGGGCATGTATTGGGGCTGGAGTGGGTCCCACTTTAATTGATAGAGTCATAGGTGTTGCAAAAGCTTATACCACAAGAGTAGGTGAAGGGCCATTCCCAACTGAATTACAAGGAAGTATTAATGATCAACTCTGCGATAGAGGCAGTGAATTTGGAACCACTACTGGGAGAAGGAGAAGATGTGGGTGGTTTGATGGAGTTATTGGTAAATATGCTGTATCTGTAAATGGTCTTGATTGTTTAGCAGTTACGAAACTTGATGTGTTAGATGAATTAGATGAGATTCAAGTTTGCATTGCATATGATCTCGATGGAGAGGAAATAGACTACTTTCCTACAAATTCAGATGACTTAAAAAAATGTAAGCCAATTTTCAAAAAATTAAAAGGTTGGCAATGTTCAACTGCAGATTGCAGAAAACTATCTGATCTCCCAGAGAATGCTATGAATTATCTAAGATTTTTAGCTGAATTAATGGAGGTTCCAATTGCCATTGTCTCGTTGGGGGCGAATAGAGATCAAACTATAGTAATTGAAGACCCAATACATGGTCCTAAAAGAGCACTGCTTAGATAATTTAGTTCCAAATTAATGAAGGAATCCTTTAGGCATTTTGAAAATAAAAAAGTTGATCTCATTGGTCTGGGCAACGCAATAGTAGATATTATTGTGAATATTGAAGATGAGTTTCTTGAGATAAATAATCTGGAAAAAGGATCAATGAATCTAATTAATTCTGATGAATCTCAGAAATTGTTAGAAAATTGCAAGGTGATCAAACAAATTTCAGGTGGGTCCTCAGCAAATACCGTTGTTTCTTTAGCAGAATTAGGCAATGATGTGCAGTTTATAGGGAGAGTAAAAAATGATCAATTTGGGAATTTCTTTTCTGACGATATAAAAAAAAGCAAAACTATATTTAATACTCCACCAACTATTGAAGGTGCTCCAACAGCTCATTCAATCATTTTGGTTACACCTGATGCACAAAGAACTATGTGCACTTACCTAGGAGCATCTGTAGAGTTTGAACCAAAAGACATTGACTTTACTGTAATTAAGGAAAGTAAATACTTATATTTAGAAGGATATTTGTGGGACAGCGAATTAGCTAAAAAAGCTTTTATTAAAGCCGCCCAAATTGCAAAACAATCTAATACAAAAATAATCCTTTCTTTGTCTGATTCATTTTGTGTAGATAGACATCGTGAGAGTTTCTTGAAATTAATTTATGAATATGTAGATATCGTTTTTTGTAATGAATCCGAGGTGTTAAATCTATTGCAAAATGATAAATTAGCAAGCTGCCAAGAAGACCTATCTTCCTTATGTGAGTTAGTCATAGTAACTCTTGGAAGCAATGGTTCTCTCATAGTTAACAAACATAATATTGAAATAATTGAGTCAATAACGAAAGGCAAGATTATTGATACTACAGGAGCGGGAGATATCTATGCGGGAGGATTTATCCATGGATTAATAAACAATTATTCCCTCAAAAAATGCGGAGAGATAGCTTCAATTTGTGCAGGGCAAATAATTACGCAATTAGGATCTAGATCAGATATTGATCTTAAAGAGTTAATAAAATAGATTTAATCACATAGTGTTATTCAACCAATCATAATATTTCATCTCAGCATGGTACTTTTTGTAAATAATTTGAGGGACATCATATGTGGAATTTTTATTTACGAAATCAATTAAACAATCTTTAAATTCTAGTTTACTTTTTATTGTGATTTCAAACTCTTTAGTTTCTTCAATATCATCATCCCACTGATAAATTGAAAAAATTTGCTTTATCGAAACACAAGCTGCAAGTTTATTTTGTATTAGTAATTTAGCCATTCGCAAAGCATTTGCTTTACTTGATTCAGTTGTGATCATAACTAATACTTTCATAATGAATTAAACATCAATATTTTTTAATTATGTGATTTATCAAATTGTGATATTGATCAAAAGAGTAAGAATAATCATTTTTAACTTTCGGCCTTTTAACCAAAAATAACTTCATTTTACTTCCAGAAACTATACTCTCCCAGTTTTTCTGAGAATAACTTCCAGATTCTCTGCATAGAACATAATCTATCTCCCAAAAATCACAAAGTTTTTTTTCTAAAATGCTTTTATTATTTTTACTCGGTTCAAGTATCGCTATGTTTGAATTTTTAATACATGATCCAAAAGCTTTAGTTATACTTTCATAAGTTGGAAGTACTCTTGTAAATACATTTGCTTTACAATTCATATAATAATTAGCTGTATCGTTAAGGAACCTTGATCCTATTGCCAGAAGAATATTCTTATTCTCTATATCAACATTATTTATATCCTTTAAATGATCAATATAAAAAAAATTATTAGTGTTATTTATTAGAGATTTCCTCTCGAATAGTAAAAGAGGTATATCAATCTCTTTACATGCATTATTAAGATTTTTAGAAATTACTATGGCAAATGGATGAGTAGCATCGATAACGCATGTGATTTTATTTTTATTTATGAAATTAATTATTTGATCTTTATTATTTAATTTCCCCGTAATGATATGTAACTTTGGATTCTCAATATAGGCTTGCCCTGCTTTATAAGTTAAAACACTTGCAAAGACTGAATAATTAAGTTCAAGAAGCCTATTAGCTATTACAGGTCCATCCGAAGTTCCTGATAGGATCCAAACATTTTTATGGCAATTTCCTTTATTCTGCATCAGTATGTCTTTAATTAAATAGTAAGTAATGAATCATTGTTTAATTCAGGCGGTCATTAATAGCGCTCCCCAAATGAGGTATACCAAAGAAAACCAAACTCCAATTGCAGAAATGATTGTTAATTTTAAAGGATTACGTAGTGAAGATCCAACCAGAGATCTCAAGATCATAGGATGGGGAAATATTGCCCAAGGAATGGTAGATGAACTAAGGGAGGGTCAAAATATTGTTATTGAGGGACGTCTAAAGATGAATTCTGTCACTAGAAAAGACGGAACTAAAGAAAAACAACCAGAACTAACAGCTTCAAAAATTCATCAAATATCGCCAGTTGATGTTATTAAGTCTGATCAAAAAGAAAATAATGATTCATTTGAAAATAAAGAAACCGCCAAAAAATCTAGTTGGGATAGTTCACCTTTAGTACCTGAAGTGGACGAAATACCTTTTTAAATCAAATATCAACATTATTTTCTTGAACACTTATAATTAGTTTGCTTATTTTTCTTTCAAGCGCGGCAAGTTCGCTTCTGATTTCTGGCCATTTACCCTTATCAAGATTTTCTAGTAGCCATGCTCTATCTTGATCAAGTTTAAAAATTAAATCTCCTTGATTAGCAGTATTAGGATCTTGCATAATACTTGTTAGCCCATTTAAAACTCATTCTACTAAATCAAAATGAAGAAATACTTATCGCCTGGAAACTTAATCGTAACGGCTGGGGGTATATTAGCTTTTGTGGGAATGACTGCTTATTTTACAGACTCAGTGAATTTAAGTGTACCTACTTTTTTTTATGGAGTACCTATTTTCCTGATTGGCTTAGGCTTAAAGACTTCCGAAATACCTCCTGTAGAGTTATTTGACAAGACAAATTTTGCGACAAATAAATTTAATAGACCAAAAGAACTAACAGCATTAGTTAAAGATGTTACGAGATGGAGATATGGGATAAAAGCTCATCTTGAATCGTCATTAGAATCTTTAAATTTGTGGGACGAGGATAACCCCCCTCAATTAAAAGAAATAGAAGAAATTACAAAGGAAGAAAAAAATGGTCTCAGAATGCGTTTCGAGTTAAACGCTGTCCCTCTAGAAAAATGGATTGAAAAACAAGAAAGATTAAATAGGTTTTTCGTCAAAGGTCTTGAATCAGAATTTATTATCGACGATAATAAAAAAGAATTTGATTTTATTCTCTTTTATTGAATATAGGGATATATTTGTAAAAACCTAATTTCTCAATTTAATCAAGTTTTAATGAATTTTAATAATGAATGATTCTCAAAGAGTATCAATATTAAGCGAAGCACTACCATATATACAAAGTTTCTCAGGTAGAAAAATTGTTATCAAGTATGGTGGTTCTGTTATGGAGAATGATAATTTAAAAAATGCTTTTTTTAGAGACATTGCACTTTTATCAACCGTTGGGGTTTGTCCGATAGTAATTCATGGAGGTGGACCAGAGATTAATAATTGGTTAAAGAAATTAGAAATATCTCCTAAATTCGAAAATGGATTAAGAATTACTGATCAAAAAACAATGGAAATTGTCGAGATGGTTCTAATGGGTAGAGTTAACAAACAAATTGTAAAAGGCATTAATAAAACTGGATCTTTAGCTGTGGGAATATCAGGTCTTGATGGCAACTTAATTCAATCTAGAGAACTAGGAGATGGCAGCCATGGGTTAGTGGGAGAGGTTACAAAAATCAATCCTGAAATATTAGATCCTCTTATTTCTAAAGGATACATCCCAATTATTTCTAGCATTGGATCAACCTTGGAGGGTATTTCCCATAACATTAATGCAGATTTTGTTGCTGGAGAAATTGCTGCCGCGATAAATGCAGAAAAACTTATTCTTCTTACTGATACTCAAGGGATTTTAAAAGAAAAAGATAACAAAAATAGTCTTGTTGAAAAAACTAATCTCAAAGAGGCAAGGGATTTTATTGATAAAAAAATTGTAACTGAAGGTATGATTCCAAAGACAGAATGCTGTATAAGAGCTTTAGCCCAAGGAGTCAAAGCAGCTCACATAATTGATGGAAGAATAGAACATTCATTACTTCTTGAGATTTTTACAAATTCCGGAATAGGTACAATGATAGTCGCCTAACCAATGAAAACTTATGAGCAAGTTTTAGAAAAAGTAGAACTTGCTTTAGCTAAAGGTGAGTATCATTATTGCATTGAATTTCTTTTGCCCATAATCGAATCATTTCCTTTATCAAGCAAAGAGGGAGTAAATTTAAGAACAATCTTAATTACTGCTCTGTGTGGTATCAATAAAAGGGAGGAGGCTAAAAGGTTTTGTAAAGAACTTCTAAAATCTTACGATAATAAGACGAGAGAAAATGCAAAATATTTGATGGAAGTTATAGACTCTCCTGACATTAAAAAGCCAGAAAATTGGAACTTACAGTTTGAAAGCGACCCATCACTCAATAAAAAATCTCTTAACTCACTGCGCAAAAAAAGAGAAGTATTAAAGAAAAAAAAATTTATTAATGTAACTGAGACACCAACTGGTGAAACTAAACCCTTTCAGAAAGGCTTTTCACTAATCATTTTTTTAATACTATTACTATTAATTCCACTTTTAAGTGGCTGCGTAAAAATTGAGAATACCCTTGATCTTAGTGAACTTGATTCAATAACTAATAATTTAGTGATAGAGAGTAAATACATAAAGAAATTTCCTTGGCAATTAAAATTTGAAGAGAAGATGAAAGATATTTTTCCTGACGCAGAAATTAAACAAGACGAATCAACCTTTTCTTTGAAACATAAAAATCTCAATTTTGAGGATACAAAAAAAGTTCTTAAAATAACCCAAAATACAGCTGGAGAGTTAGCGGGAGAATCAACAAATATAGAAATTAATACTACTCAAAAAAACTTCATTTTTTTTAAAAAATACTTTTACAGGTTAGATTTGGATCTAAATTCTATTAAAGGCATTGATAATTTAGAACTCATTTTCAAAATTATTCACCCCAATAAAGCTATCCTTACCGATAAAAATAATTCAAATTTAGAAATCACAAAAAATCTCATAATTTGGGATTTAAATCAAGGGCAGATAAATAGTCTTGAGTTTTCTTTCTGGAGCCTCAACAAACTCTTGATTGGGATATCTATTGTTTTAATAATTATAATATTGGCTTATTTATTAAGATTCTATAGATTTAAATTAGGTTCAGATTTACCTCAACTTCCATCAAAGTAATTACAACTCTGCTGGATTAACATCAATTGTTAAAAAAACATTTTTTGGAATAAGTTTCCATAATATTGATCTATCAGGTAAAGGTATCTTTGTTCCTTCAGGGCCATGTATTAATATCTGCCATCTAAATTTTTTACCGATTTTAGCTATTAAACTAGGGGCAGGACCAATTAATTTCCAATTCTTTTTCTCACAAAAACTGAGTAGATATTTTGCTAATTTTATTGCAATTGACTCAGTTAATTCATAATTTTCACCTGATAATTTAAGTAGGCAAATTGTGCAAAATGGAAATAAATTAGCATCCTTTCTCAATCTCGAGTTTTCAATTAAGAATCTTTCATAATCTCTTTTTTGAAGATACGAAATCACCGGGTGGTTAGGTTTATATGTTTGAAAAATTACTTTCCCTTTTTTTTGTGCCCTGCCGGCCCTTCCTGCTACTTGCAAAAATAACTGTAATGATTTTTCTTCTGCTGAAATATCTGGGCGATGAAGCAACCCATCTGCTGCAATAACTACTGAAAGAGTAATATTGGGGATGTCAATACCTTTTGCCAACATCTGAGTACCGACAAGAATATCAGCATCACCTTTAGAAAACTTTGAAAGAATATCTCTATGACCATCCTTTCCTGACGTTGTGTCTCTATCAAAGCGAAGTACTCTTAAGTCAGGAAATTCTTCATTTAAAAACTCTATTACCCTTTGAGTACCAATTCCAAAAGGTTTGAAAGCAGTTGAATGACAATCTGGGCAACGATTGATCAATCTTGATTTATGATCACAGCAATGACACCTTAACCATTTTTTTCCTTGTAATCCAAGATGAACTGATAAAGGAACGTCACAGTTGGGGCAATTTATTAAATATCCGCAATTTCTACAACTTAAAAACCCACTATGCCCCCTCCTAGGGATCAAAATTATTGCTTGCTCTTTTCTTAAGCGTAGTTGAGGAAGCAATTGTAATAATTCATTGGAAAAAATTTTCATATTTCCCTTCTTGAACTCATCCCGCATATCAATAATTTTTATTTCAGGAGTCTCATTACTGGATATCCTTTGAATCATTCTTACCAATTTAAAATTCCTTTCAAAAATACACTTTTTCCAAGTCTTCATTGATGGGGTTGCACTCCCAAAAATTAACTTTGCAGAATTCCTTTTTACTATTTCAATAGCAATCTCTCTAGCGTCATAGCAAGGCATAGGACTATCTTGCTTATAAGAAACATCATGTTCTTCATCCATTATTATTAAACCTAGATTTTTCATTGGAAGAAAAACTGCCGACCTTGTACCTATTACTATTAAAGGTTCGTTAGCATTAATAATTTTCTTCCAAACTAAAGTTCTATGATCGGGAGAACAATTACTATGATATTCGTAAACGACATTATTAAATCGCCTACTAAACCTATCAATAAGTTGAGGAATTAATCCAATTTCTGGGGCTAGTATCAAACAACTTTTTTTCTTAAACAATTGATCTTCAGCAATTCTCATATAAACTTCTGTTTTACCTGAACCTGTTTCGCCCCAAAGAAGTAATGCATCTCCTGGTTTCATTGTTTGAAATTTTTGAAATGCAATTTTTTGCTCATTTGTAAGATTTGGTTTTTTCGTTGCGATATGATCTTCTACAAAGGAATTTAATTTACTATTTATATTTTTTTTTCTTTTAGATTTAGCAAGATAATTTTTACTGACCATTGAGTTGATTAGAGTGTAATTAAAACCAGACTTTATTAATTCACTTTGCCAATTACCTTTTTTAGATAAAGTATCCATTAAAAAAAATTCTTTTTTGGTTAATCCATTGTTCTTAATATCAAATTCTTTTTTAGTTTCAATCCATATTTGATCTTTTAAACCTTTAGAGAAATTTTTATATTTACCAATCCAGCCAGGAGGAAATGCAGTTTTAAACATTTTTAAATTACTAACCATATAAAAAGAGGCTAGGGAGTCTATCAATTCTCTCCAAGATTCATCAATTATTTTTTTCTGCAAAATACTTTCAACAAACAAATATCTTATGCTTTTTCCTCCAGTAATATTTGATTCATCATTATTAATTGTCGAAAAGTCTTTTTTGGAGATCACCAACCCATTCAATAATCTCCCCCTTAGTCTCACACTTACAATATCTCCAACTTCTGCTCCAAGATTATTTCCATCTAAATAGTAAAAGCTTTCATCACTACTACCTATATCAAGCAAAATTTCCAATTTATAGGAGATATTTAATAACTGATTACTTGCCGGCTTCAAAACTTTTTCTTAGTATTGGATTGTTGAACATTCCACAAAGTGTTTTTTGCACATTGTAAGTATCCTGCTCTTAAGGGAGACATGAAGCTCTGATCATTGACTGAAAATTCAAAACTGATCTGCCTGTCTGAGAAATCCCAAGACTTTTTACTTTAGGTAATCTATAGCACTATTTAAATTTTTCAACAATTTAGAAAACTTTTCTTATTCTCATTTTGTAAAAAAGTTTTTTAAACATTAAGGGGACTTTACTACTAAATGTTCAAATTAGCCCTAAATAAAATTTTATCTAGTTAAATTCACCGTAGAAAGGAGTCAATTATGTGTCCAGTCGCAGCAGAATCAAAGAATTCCAAGCCTAGTTCAAAAAAAAAGATCAATAAAAAAATTAATACAAATTTAGAAACAGTAGTTGAAGAAGATGGTAATAAAAATAATCAAACTTTACAGACATCTGCGGAGTTAAACGAAAGCAATATTGAAAATAACAATAATGAATTTAGTGATTCTGAAGAAGAAGACAAAGGGCTCGGGAATATAAAACTTGGGCCAAAAGGTATCTACACTGAAGATTCAATAAGAGTTTATCTCCAAGAAATTGGAAGAATTAGACTTTTAAGACCAGATGAAGAAATTGAGCTTGCAAGAAAAATTGCTGACTTACTTCAATTAGAAGAGCTAGCAACTCAATATGAGTCAGAAAAAGGACATTTCCCATCTGTAAGAGAATGGGCCGAGTTAATAGATATGCCTCTTCCCAAATTTAGAAGAAGACTTCTCTTAGGGCGGAGAGCTAAAGAAAAAATGGTTCAATCAAATTTAAGATTAGTTGTTTCCATTGCTAAAAAATATATGAATAGAGGTTTATCATTTCAAGATTTAATCCAAGAAGGAAGTTTGGGTCTAATTAGAGCAGCGGAAAAATTCGACCATGAAAAAGGTTATAAGTTCTCTACATATGCAACTTGGTGGATTCGCCAAGCCATTACAAGAGCAATTGCGGATCAAAGTAGAACTATTAGATTGCCAGTTCACTTATACGAGACAATATCCAGAATTAAAAAAACCACAAAAGTTCTTAGCCAAGAATTTGGCAGGAAACCTAGTGAAGAAGAAATCGCTGAGAGTATGGAAATGACAATCGAAAAATTAAGATTTATAGCTAAAAGTGCGCAACTTCCTATTTCTTTAGAAACTCCAATAGGAAAAGAAGAAGACTCAAGACTAGGAGACTTTATAGAGGCTGATATAGAAAATCCAGAGCAAGATGTTTCTAAAACTTTACTAAGAGAAGATTTGGAAGGAGTTTTAGCCACTCTTAGTCCAAGAGAAAGAGATGTTCTCAGATTGAGATATGGAATTGATGATGGAAGAATGAAAACTCTTGAAGAAATTGGCCAGATTTTTGATGTGACGAGAGAAAGAATTAGACAAATAGAGGCAAAAGCTCTAAGAAAACTTAGACATCCAAATCGAAATGGGGTTTTAAAAGAATATATAAAATAAAAAAAGTTAAGTATAATAATTAGCTTTAAAAACTGGCAAAATAATAGCTTAAAATAAATTCGACTTAATTTTTAATTCAAACTCAAAATAATATTTAATGACTAATTTTAAGCTGAAAATAGCTAGTAGAAGAAGTAAGCTAGCAATGGTTCAAACTTTATGGGTTAAAGATCAACTAGAAAGGTATATTCCCAATTTAGAGGTATCTATAGAAGCTATGGCAACTCAAGGTGACAAAATCCTTGATGTAGCCTTAGCAAAAATAGGGGACAAAGGCTTATTTACAAAAGAACTTGAAGCGCAAATGCTCGTAGGACATGCAGATATAGCAGTACATTCTCTAAAAGATTTACCAACCAATTTGCCTAATGGCCTTAAATTAGGATGCATTACAAAAAGGGAGGATCCTGCAGATGCTTTAGTAGTAAACAAAAAAAATGACTGTTATAAATTAGAAAACTTACCTGAAGGTTCGATTGTTGGAACAAGCTCCCTAAGAAGACTTGCACAATTAAGAAATAAGTACCCACATCTTGTTTTCAAAGATATCAGGGGAAATGTTATTACAAGAATTGAAAAATTAGATGCAGGAGAATTTGATTGTATAATTCTTGCAGCCGCTGGTTTAAAGAGATTAGGCTTTGAATCAAGAATTCACCAGATTATCCCAAGTGAAGTTTCTCTTCATGCCGTTGGCCAAGGAGCACTAGGCATTGAATGTAAATCTGATGATAAAAAAGTTTTAGAAATTATAAATACCTTAGAAGATAAACCCACCAGTCAAAGATGTCTAGCAGAAAGGGCTTTTTTAAGAGAGCTTGAAGGCGGATGCCAAGTTCCAATAGGTGTGAATAGTAAAATTCAGAATGAACAACTTTGCCTCACCGGCATGGTTGCATCTCTTGATGGAGAAAGGCTTATTAAAGATCAATATATTGGCAATATTAATGATCCCGAAGAAGTAGGCAAAGAACTAGCTAAAAAATTAAAGCAGCAAGGTGCCGAAGAAATACTAAGCGAAATATTTGAAAAATTTAGAGAAAAATAAAATTATTTAATTTACTAATTTAGGATCAATATCTTTTTTGTATCTCTCTTCACAATCTTTGATTACTTTAACAGCTTCTTCTATCCCAAAAAAACCATTAACTGTACATGTTCCTGGTTTTTTTAGATCTTTGTAGTGCTCCCAATAATACTTTGTTTCTTTTAACCAATGATCTCCAAGGTCTTCATAACTTGAGATATGGTCCATTCTTTTATCATCTGCGAGAACTGCTATTACCTTATCATCGACCTCTCCACCATCATCAAATTTCATCACCCCAATAATCCTTGCTTCCACAATAGATCCTGGTATCAATGGCTCAGTTACTCCAACAATTTCTACATCAAGCGGATCTCCATCTTCATCCCATGTCCTTGGGATACATCCATAAGCAAAAGGATACGCAAGTGATGAATAACCTACCCTATCAAGTTTAAGATGGCCCGTTTCTGTAATTAATTCATATTTATTTATAGTATTAGAGTTCAATTCAACAATAGTGTTTATTATTGTATTTGAGCTGTCAGTGAAAGCATTTAGTATGTGCAATAAATTTGGGGTAACCCTGCTTGGGGGCTGATTTAGATTTGCCATCAAGAAATTATTTTTGTTTATCTTACATCGTCACACCTAACCAAATTCTTTAAAAGTAATGTTTCAGCAAAAATCATTTATTTTAGACCTTAAATGATTAATAAAATAGTTTGGCGATAGTTCTTCATTAGTTACAGCTCTTACCAACTCCATACAATTAACTGATCTGCCATATTTATGTATATTATTTTTTAACCAAAAGATGATCTTTTGATATTCACCATTTTCAATTAAGTTGTCAATCAAACCTATGTCTCTTTCCATTTGAGAAGATATTTGCGCACTTATAACATGTCCTAACAAATATGAGGGGAAATATCCAAACGCCCCTTCACTCCAATGAACATCTTGAAGACAACCTTCTGAATCATTAGATGGTTTAATTCCTAGGAGTTCATCATATCTTTTATTCCATTCTGTTGGAATATCTTCAGCAGGTAACCCTCTTTCAATTAAATCTATTTCAAGTTCGGTTCTTATCAATATGTGTAAGCCATAAGTCAATTCATCCGCTTCAACCCTATTTAATCCTGTTTCCAAATGATTAATAGATTTCCATAGTTCTAAATAATTATTAAGTGAACATCCAGCCGAAACAAATTTGTTAAAAAATCTTTTTGAAAAAGATTTGGATTTAACTATTCTATTTTCCCAAAATAAAGATTGACTTTCATGAATACCCATAGAGGTTGCTTGACCTAAAGGCCAAGCAAACCATTGATGACTTTGAGATGGCAAACCCTGCTCATAAATAGAATGCCCCCACTCATGAGCAGTTGCTAAAAAACTTGATAATGGTTCACCTTCAACAATTCTTGTCGTAATCCTGTAATCATTAGGCCCTAATGTAATCGAAAAAGGATGGGGAGATTTACCAACAACTACTAGATCTTTATCTCTCCCAAACTCATCAAGTAATTGAGAACATAAATTATGTTGAGTTTCTGGACTCAAATCCCAGTGATATTTCTTAGATTTATTAATCCCTCTAATCAACTCTGGGAGAGTATCTCTCAAAGGCTGAAACATTTTATTCAGCCACTTTAAAGTTAATTCAGGCTCAAAGGGTTGGGCTAAAGTTTCCCATGCTGAATATTGATCTGATATTTGTTTTGCCTCTTCAATCCGCAATTTAACTAATTCTTCAAAGAAAGGAAGAAAAATTTTAAAATCAGATTTTTCCTTAGCTTCTTGCCAACTTTCATACCCTTTAGATTTTGCCTTTGCTAGAGACTCAACTAATTTAGGATCTAAATTTCTTTCTCTATTAAATTCCTTCAATAAAAGACTAATATTTCTTTCTTTATCTTTTATGAAGAGTTGATTATCGGAATTTCGTTCAATATCTGCTAATTCATTTTTAGCAGATTGTATTAAATTAGAAAATTCCTCGGAAGAATTTCTTTCATGCAATACTTTTGCAATATAAGTAAGTTGTTCAGACCTCCAAGAAGCACCTTTCTTTGGCATTCCAGTATTCTGATCCCAATAAAGTGTATTTTGGATTGAACCTAATATTTGTGTTTCTTTAAGGTAAGCACCCAGATTATTCCAATGAGTTTCAGACAAAGATTTAAATGGAAATTAAATTTATCTTAAGATAAAAGTTTTAATGTCTGCAGTAAAACATGCATCTTTATCCATAATAGGATATTGATTAATTAAGTTTTAACTTATATGGAACAAATATTTTCAAAATTAAAATTCAAAACTCATGGCGAGGGTTTTATTGATATCACATATGATTTAAATTTATGTGTTGAAAAAAATAATTTTCATTCCGGAATTTTAAATTTAACTTCACTTCATACAAGTTGCAGTTTAACTATTAATGAGAACGCAGATCCAAATGTACTGAGGGACCTAAAAAAGTATATGCAATCGATAGTTCCCTATGATTCCTACTTAACCTTATCAAAAAATAGAGAAGAAATATCCTATAAACATTATCAAGAAGGGGCTGACGATATGCCAGCACATATTAAAACATCCCTAACAAACACTTGTTTATCTTTGAGTTTTCAAGATGGAAAAATTATGCTTGGCACATGGCAAGCAGTTTATTTATGGGAACATCGATTTGATCAAAAGGAAAGAATCATTAATGTACATATAATTGGTGAGAAAAAGTAAGATATTTATAATGTAATAAGTCAGATTTCTTATTTATTAATGGAACCCTACATTTTGCAAGATGAAGAATTGAATGAATTAGCTGTCAAAATACCTGGCTGGGAAATTAAATCTAAACAAATCCAAAGAGAATTTAACTTTGCCAATTTTATTGAAGCCTTTGCTTTTATGACTAAGGTTGCTTTAATCTGTGAAAAATATAATCATCATCCTAACTGGGAGAATGTTTATGCAAAAGTAATAATTAAATTAAATACACATGATCTAGGAGGTATTACGAATCTGGATCAAACATTAGCTTCGGAAATCAACAAAATTTTCGATCAATAAAAATATAAACTTGTTTTCAACTATTCAAAAATGTCTAAAAATTTATTGCCAGTTACTATTATTAGTGGATTTTTAGGTTCTGGCAAAACTACACTTCTAAATCATATTTTAAAAAATCAAGTTGGTATTAAAACAGCTGTTTTAGTCAACGAATTTGGAGAAATCGGAATAGATAATGACTTAATAATAGAAGGCTCAGAAGATATGATCGAATTAAATAATGGATGTATATGTTGCTCTATCAATGGCGAATTATTAAATACCGTATCCAAAGTTTTAGAAAGAGCTGAAAAATTAGACTATTTGATTGTAGAAACAACTGGATTAGCAGATCCATTACCAGTAGCCATGACTTTTGCGGCTGGTGATCTTAGAGAAAAAGTAAGATTAGATTCGATAATCACTGTCATTGATGGAGAAAATTTTGATTTTGAAATTAATAATACAAGTGTCGCCTATTCTCAAATTTTATACGGAGATATCCTTCTTCTTAATAAATCTGATTTAGTAAATGAAAAACAATTAAAGAAAATAGAGGAGTTTATAAATAAAATAAAAAAAGAACCAAGGATTTTGAGATCAACTAATAGTGAAGTTGCATTACATACAATTATGAGCGTGGGTATATTTGAGACGGATACTTTTGAATTCGAGAAAAATAAAAAAAATATAGAACAAAATTCAAACGATCACTCTTCTCATTCCCACGATCACTCTTCTCATTCCCACGATCACTCTTCTCATTCCCACGATCACTCTTCTCATTCCCACGATCACTCTTCTCATTCCCACGATCACTCTTCTCATTCCCACGATCACTCTTCTCATTCCCACGATCACTCTTCTCATTCCCACGATCACTCTTCTCATTCCCACGATCACTCTTCTCATTCCCACGATCACTCTTCTCATTCCCACGATTTGATCAATAATATTGAGGGGTTTACCTCAGTTTCATATGAGACATTTGAACCATTTTCTTTAAGGAAGTTTCAATATTTCTTAGATAATCAAATCTCACAAAATGTATTTAGAGCAAAAGGAATATTATGGTTTATGGAAAGTGAAAGAAAACACATTTTTCACCTATCTGGAAAGCGGTTTTCTCTAGATGATGAGGAATGGACAAAAGAAAAATCTAACAAGATAGTATTAATTGGGAAAAACTTAGATCACCAAACTATTAAAAATCAACTTTCATCATGTAGATTTAATTCAGATTAGAGTTCATATTAGGATTTAATTAATTTTTGAAAATACTTATTAAAGGATTTAAAAAAGCAGTAACCGAATTAAAACTTTTTTATTTTATTTCTTTTATTGTTGCATTCTTAGTAATCATTCCGATTTTCAATTTCATTCTTGAAGGAGTTCAATATGTTGTAAGTGGAAATTTTTCATTAGGTTTTGCTGGAGGAGAAGAGGTATTAGAGACTTTAAAAGTTTTAGTACTGACAAGTTTTTTTGGAGGAGGATTAGGCACTTTGAATGGATGGTTACTTTCAAATTGTGATTTTAAGTTCAGAAAAGTGCTTCGTATTTGTCAGCTCATTCCACTAGCCGCCCCAGCATACCTAATAACTGCTGTTCTGCAGGATTTAGGAAGTATTTTTGGGTATCAAGTAACCGGTTTATGGTGGGGGGTTTTAATACTTTCAATCTCTACTTACCCATATGTATTCATTCTTGCTAACGAAAGTTTTAATAAATTTGGAGTTAATCAAATCAATGCTAGTAGAGGATTAGGAGTTGGGCCGTGGAGGAGCTTCTTTAAAATCGCTTTTCCAATGGCGTTGCCAGCACTAATAACAGGAATAAGTTTAATGTGTATGGAAGTAATGAATGAGTTAGGTACATTTGCATTATTAAATATTCCAAGTATTTCTACCGGAATAGCTGAAAATTGGATAATTGAGGGTAATCCAAAAAGTGCTATTGGACTATCTTTGGTAGCTTTATTAATAATTTTCACTTTAATTATTTTTGAAAAATTCTCTAGAAGAAAATCAAAGCGGTGGAGTGAAAACCCTGCATCAAAAGATTCTCAAGGGTGGGAATTAAAAAAAATAAGAGCTCTTTTAGCAATAACAATATCTTTATTTCCTCCAATTTTCTCTTTTGGAATTCCATGTTTTTGGGTTCTGCTCAATATCGATCAAATTCAAAAAGGGTTATCTATAGAATTACTGAGCCTATCATTCAGGACCATAAGTCTAGGATTTTTTACTGCATTAATAACGATGTTATTCTCCTTAATAATTTCCTTAGCAAGACGACCAAATAAAAGCTTATTGCTAGGGCTAATAACAAATATTGCGGGAATAGGTTATGCAATTCCAGGCACTGTATTAGCTTTATCTTTAATAAGCATTTCTTCTCCAAAATTGAATTTCTTTGCTGTTTGCTTACTAATTTGGGGTTATCTTGTTCGATTTCTAACTATTTCTAAGGGTTCTATTGATTCAAGTCTTGAAAGAATTTCTCCTAGTCTAGATGAAGCTGCACTTGGATTAGGAGAAAATTGGCCGGGGATCATCAAAAGAATTCATCTACCTCTTCTTCGGGGACCAATATTCGTGGGATCACTGCTGGTTTTTGTAGACACGATAAAAGAATTACCAATGACCTTTATTTTGAGACCATTTGATTTTGATACATTATCTGTGAGGATATATCAATATGCTGGAGATGAAAGAATGGTAGAGGCAATATTGCCAGCCATTCTTATCATGACTCTAGGCCTTATTGCTTCATTTACATTGATACCAAGTTTAGAGAAAAAAAACTAAATTCTTTTATAAAGTTTTCTTATTAAGAAAGGTAGGCTTAAGAACAAATCTGCCGAGGTGGATATAACCCTAAAATAAACTAAACTGATGATAATTATATTTTGTGGAATACTTTTGCCTACAAATAAAAGGAGGCAAGCCTCAAAAACGCCAACTCCTCCCGGAGCTGCTGGGACTACCAAGCCTAAAGACCATGATAAAGAAAAGATTACCAATAAAAATATAATGTTCAGAGAATTATTCGCATAAAAAGTATTTAAGCAAATATAAAAGCCAATAAATTTTGATAAAACAAATCCAATTTCAAGAAATAAAGCTCTAGTAGGGAAAAATGAAATTATGTTTATTCTCTCTTCAAATTGGTCCCTTGAATTTGAAAGTCTCAAGACCTCAAATACTTTTCCCTTAAGAGACCCTAATATTTTTAATATTAGAAAAATAAATTTCCTATTTAGAAATACCAAAGGAACAATTAAAAAAATATAAAATGGTGAAAAAATCAATCCCATCGATGCCAAGAGAAAAGATCCACTCAACATAAAATAAGGTTCTATAAGTGTCGAATACAAAGCAATCTGAGGATTACTTATCTTTTTTATAAAATTAAATCTTTCTACAAAATGCCAAACCCCTCCTGGAACGTATTTAAGAATATTGGTTAAAACATAAAAAGAGACTAGATTATTACTTTTAAATTCTTTCCCTAACCATCTAACAATATATTTCCATGCATAAGCATTCAGGTAAATACTTAAAATACAAAATAAAAATGATAAAAATAGATTAATTCCATTTCTTTCTAAATTGACATCAAAAGAAATTTGATCAATATTATTTAAAAAATATATGCAAAAATAGGACAAGCTTGTAATAAAGAAAATACTCTTTAAAAAACCAAGATTAATTTTTTTTAGGAATTTAAGATATGGTTGATTACTAAAGTTAAATCTCATTTCCAGTTTTCAAATGCTTTAAATTTTTTACCTGACTCTTTTATTATTTTTCTTATTTCGTAAGTTGATATTTTGTGCTTTAACTGTAATCTCAAAACCTCATCGTTTTCTGGTTTCGTAATTATTGATCCATCTGGTTTCAAAGTTTGTTTAACTTTTATATTTCCAAAAGTCGTGAAACATTCTCCTTTGCGTCTAAGTAATATCCACCTAGATTGGTTCCTTTCACGAACCCCAATAGTGTTTGAATAATCAAACCATAATCTTCTAAAAAATTCTTTTTTTTCTATGGGCAAAATTACTTGAATAGAAAATCCAATTCTATTTTTTTTCATATTGATAGCTTGATAGGAAACGTCGTAAGCTCCCTCAATTCTCAGTTTCTCGACAAAATTAGATATATCTTCAGGTGTTTGGTCATCAATCCATGCTTCTTGAATACATATCTCTTCACACTTTGGACTAATTTGTTCATTAACAGAAGAATCCTCAAATGAAGTAATCTTATAAACTCTTACCAAATTAGGGAATGGAAATTTTAGGTTACCAATCCCTACTCCATAAGAGTTAATAGAAAATTTTAAAGGAGGTTCGTGATAGTCGGCTAAATTAGCAAGTAAAGCAATACCAGTTGGAGTTGAGAGTTCACCCTCAATTGTGTCACGATTTGATAAAACCTTAATATTTTTTTGTCTTATTAGCTCTATTACAGCAGGAGGAGGTACAGATAATTTTCCATGTTCAGTTTGAACAAAACCTTTTCCCAACATTGGTTCATTACAATAAACCCTCTTTGGATTTAAGTAATTCAATGCAGTACAAACCCCAATAATATCAACCAATGAATCTATAGCTCCAACCTCATGAAAATGTACATCATCAGATTTAATTCCATGAACTTTTCCTTCCGCAATTGCTAAAGATTCAAATACTCCATAAATTATTTTTTTTAATTTATCTTCTAAGTGGCCATTTAAAATTAGTTCCTTAATACTTCTCCAAGTTCTTTTAATAGGACTACAGTCAATATTCTCAACCTTTGTCTTGATACCTCGGATTGAACAACTTTTTGATTCCTTAAAATCTAGTTCATATAAATCCTTTAACCCAAGATCAATAAGTGGCCGTTCAATAACTTTTTTAGGCACCCCTAAATCATAAAAAGCTCCTAACAACATATCTCCAGATATACCAGGAGAACATTCAATTAATACATCATCCATAAATCAAAGATTTCTTAACAGGAAAAATTGCGGTGGAGATCAACCTTTCATTCTAGTTATTTTTAGAAAGATTTTGTTCAATCACTTCGTACCTTATTAATTGCAAAGAATTTCCATCTCTGTTGATATCTAAACTTACAAAGCTATGCAGAAGTTCAAGAGAGAGCTCTCCTTTTATGGCTAATTTAAAATTTCTATTTTTGAAATTTTTTGAGTTTGTAGCAGGGCAAATCTTAATAACAATTTCTTTCTTTTGAGTATTAACAAAAACTAATTCTCCTCTAACAGAAAAATAATTGTCTTTAAGATCAAATTCTTCTAATAATTTTGAGAAGTTAGTTTTTGAAGAATCACTAGGAAAATCATTCAGTTGATAGGGATCCCATATTCCTGCAACCTGTAAATGCAAGCTTTGAGTATTTTTATTCTTTGGATAAACAATCCAATAATAACTTTTCTTTAAATCAATATGCTTTTTTAGAAGTGATAATGCTTTCCCAAGAATTACTGTTTCAATTTTTTCGTCTTTATTGTCAATTAAAAAGCCTCTATTTAATTTTTCATTACTAAGGGGAGTGAATTTGCCATTAATAATCCCTATTGCTCTGTGCTGTAATAGGTTAGTAACTTTTGGGATAGGGTTTTTTAACATATTAAAAAATTTGAAAATAATAATTTAACGTATTAAATTACTTAATTTTCCTCCAAACTATTAAAAGACCTTAACGCATCGTCAATTGCATCAGAAGGATCAGTGGCATCATTCAAACTATTTTGTCTCCGAATCATTTCCACAAGTTCAAAAGGATTAGTCGGGAGAGCTGAACTATCACCTTCTGTTTTAGTTGAGGTATCGATTTCTAATTCTTCAAATAAATATTCAGCATTTAGGTAATCACTTTTTAAGAAAATTAATAAAGTAAATAAAATTAGAACCGTAATTGGTTTAAAAACGCTTTTGCAAAAGTAATTTTTCATTTTATTTAATTTCAAAATTCTTTAACGCCGAAAATTCCTTGCTATTTTTAATTTTACATAATTTAGTAGAAATTTGTTAATAGCAACTTGGAATGTTAACTCCATAAGAACCAGACTTACACAAGTATTAGATTGGATTAATCAATCAAATCCAGATATTCTATGTTTGCAGGAAACGAAAGTGGTGGACGATAGTTTCCCTTTTGAACCATTTGAAAAATTAGGATACTCGGTAGAGATCTATGGACAAAAAACGTACAATGGTGTTGCTATTATTTCCAAAATAAAGCCAGAAAATGTTAAAAAAGGATTCTACGGTTGTAATGATTTCAATCAAAATATCGAAAATTTCCAAGATCAAAAAAGATTGATTTCTGCTGATATTAATGGCATTAAAATCATAAATGTCTATGTTCCCAATGGTTCTTCTCTAGAATCCAGTAAATTCAAATACAAAATTAATTGGTTAAATTGTTTAGCTTCATTTTTAGATGAGCAAGAAAAGAAAGGAGAATTAATTTGTCTTATGGGTGATTTTAATGTTGCTCCATCTAACTTGGATATTCATGATCCAAAGAAATATGAAGGAGGAATAATGGCCTCTAAGATAGAGAGAAGTGCACTAAATAATGTTCTGAAAAAAAGATTAATAGATTCGTTCAGGATTTATGAACAAAATGCTGGACATTGGAGTTGGTGGGATTACCGTAACAACGCATTTGAATTAAATAAAGGTTGGAGAATAGACCATATTTATATAAGCAAAGAACTATCATCAAAACTTAAAAGTTGTGTCATAGACAGCTCCCCAAGAGGCAATTTGCGTCCAAGTGATCATGCCCCAGTAATGATAGATCTTAACTTAAACGAAATAAATGCAGATTTTTTTGAGGATGAGGATAATTTCTTCGAAATATAAATAAAATAAATTTAATTTCTTTAATGCTTGAAAACGCTTATTAATAAAGAGTTATCCAAAGTAATATTGTTTTTTATCATTATTTCTATAAAATTAATAATTTACAATCCAAACTATCGCAATAAAAATATCATAATGTAGAATTTCAATCTGATTGACAAAATTTTTACTTATTTCTAATTTAGAACATGACAAGTTTTTCTCAAAACACCATTTAGATAAATTGTGACTGACATATTAAATTACACAAAATCAGAAGAAATTTTCTCTGCCGCCCAACAACTAATGCCGGGAGGAGTAAGTTCTCCAGTAAGAGCTTTTAAGTCTGTAGGAGGTCAGCCAATTGTTTTTGATAGAGTCAAAGGTCCTTTTGCTTGGGATATTGATGGAAATAGATATATTGACTACATAGGAAGCTGGGGACCTGCTATATGTGGACATGCCCACCCTGAAGTCACAACGGCATTACAGGAAGCAATTGAGAAAGGCACTAGCTTTGGTGCTCCATGCGTACTAGAGAACCAACTTGCTGAAATGGTAATAGATGCAGTCCCATCTGTAGAAATGGTTAGATTTGTCAATAGTGGAACTGAAGCATGCATGGCTGTTTTAAGACTTATGCGAGCATTTACTGGAAGAGATAAAGTTATTAAATTTGACGGTTGTTATCACGGTCATGCAGATATGTTTTTAGTAAAAGCAGGATCAGGTGTGGCCACTCTGGGTTTGCCAGATTCTCCAGGTGTTCCACGGACAACAACTGCCAACACACTTACAGCTCCCTACAATGATCTTGAAGCAGTAAAAAAATTATTTTCTGAAAATCCTGATGCCATTGCAGGGGTTATTCTTGAGCCTATAGTTGGTAATGCTGGATTTATTACTCCAGAACCTGGATTCTTGGAGGGATTAAGGGAATTAACCACTGAGAATGGATCCTTATTAGTTTTTGACGAAGTAATGACTGGATTCAGAATAAGTTATGGAGGAGCTCAAGAAAAGTTTGGGGTTACTCCCGATTTAACAACCCTCGGAAAAGTAATTGGTGGAGGCCTGCCTGTTGGAGCTTATGGAGGCAAGAAAGAAATAATGTCAATGATAGCCCCCTCGGGGCCGGTGTACCAAGCAGGCACTTTGAGCGGCAATCCACTTGCAATGACTGCTGGAATAAAAACTCTTGAACTGCTCAAACAAGATGGTACGTACGATAAACTTGATTCAACAACTTCTAGATTAATTGAAGGAATAATTCAGTCCGCAGAAAATAATGGTATTGCTATTAACGGTGGAAGTGTAAGCGCCATGTTTGGATTTTTCTTATGCGATGGGCCAGTTAGGAACTTTGATGAAGCGAAAACAAATGATGCCGAACTTTTTGGTAAGTTGCATAGAGAAATGCTTCAACGAGGAATTTACCTAGCGCCAAGCCCCTTCGAAGCTGGTTTCACATCACTAGCTCACAGCGAAGAAGAAATTGATAAAACTATTGAAGCTTTTGACGAATCTTTTAATGCAATAAAAAAATAATCATTTACTAGTTTTTCTTTAAAGAAAAAGAGTAAATGATTAAAAAAGTTTATAAAGATCTTTTCTAAATTATTATCTTCTACCACCGACTATTACTGGGGGACTACCTCCTTCTGAACCTGGTAAGCCTGGAACAACTTGTGTACTACCATCCCATTTGTCGAGAAATAATTTGAAAAGTACCTGATCATCAAGACTTCTATTTAATGTCTCATATCTAAGTGCTTCTTGTTCTGCAATTTCAACTTCTGTCTTTGCTCTAAGTAATTGCTGACCAGCTATTTGCTTTTGTTCAATAGCAGCTCTATATTCTTCAGCGATCTCTAATCCAGTAAGATCTAAACTTTTAACATCTACGTAATCGAATGAATTAAGTTCTTTTGCAACAGTATCTCCTACTTTCTCAGAAATCACTGCGAATTCAGTAGCAATTGTTTCTAACTCATATTGAGAAAAGACTGATTTTAGAGCTTTTAGCAAAGATGGCTGAACAATTTTCTGATAAACATCGCTATTTCTGCTTGCAATTGTTGCAAAAATCCTTCCTGCTTCGTTAGGTTTTACTGAGTACTTAACAGTAGCGGTAGCTCTAATAACTTGAAGATCTTTAGTTAAAGTTTCAAATTTTTCAGGTTGAACTTGAGTTTTTATATCAAATGGATATACAGACTGAATAAATGGAAGTTTAAAGTTTAAACCAGCTCTCCTAGAGGGTCCACTTACTTTCCCTAATGTTGTAACAACTGCAACTTGTCCTGAAGGCACAACAAAAAGAGATTGGGTAAGTAAAAGAAAGCCCGTAAAAGACAATACAATCAAAAGAGTTGCCGTCCCACCAGGGCCTGTTGGTGTAACATTTTTAAAGGATGTTGACATTAAATTTTTTCTTTTAATTAATCATATTTAAATAGACTAATTAGTGCATTAATAAGACATTTAATTAAAATATTTTTTTAATAATTGTGAATGTAAATGCAGATATTTTTAGTTGATATTTGATTTTAATTCTTGTAAAAGTTCTAAATAAAGATCCTCATCTATCTCCCTTATGTCATATTCAGAGGGTAAAACACCATGCTTATGCTCATGTACCGCCATCCAACAAAATTTCTCTATTTCTCCTTTTGAAAAACGAGGATATTCTTTTACCTTCTCAATGAGTGATTTAATGAGAGATTCTGAATGATCTGCCATATTTAAAAATGATCCTACTAAAAATCTTATCTAAAGTTATTAGCTTTTAGAGGAATGTTCAAAGACTCTTCCAACTCACTAACAAGCTTAATTGCTAATTGAAGATCATT
The DNA here is from genome assembly GCF_001180325.1 of Prochlorococcus marinus. GTDB lineage: Bacteria > Cyanobacteriota > Cyanobacteriia > PCC-6307 > Cyanobiaceae > Prochlorococcus_A > Prochlorococcus_A marinus_R. The sequence goes on along the minus strand of NZ_CVSZ01000076.1, from coordinate 15,866 downwards.
TTTGCTCTTACTAGCTACTCTGAGAGTCTCTCCATTGATACTGACATTAATTTTTTTTATTTGATCTCTTATATTTTTACTAATTTTTTTTGCAATTTCTTGTTTAATTCCTTGTTTTAATAAAATTGTCTGTTTAATTCTATTACCGCTAACCATTTCAATTTCACCGTAGTCAAATATTTTCAAAGATAAGTTTCTTTTTATTGCCTTTTGTCTAATTATGTCATTTACAGCATTTAAGGTTAGTTCGCTATTGGTGATTATAAAAATATTTTCTTTATCTAATTCAACTGAAGTATCAGTGCCCTTCAAATCGTAACGCTGAGAAATTTCCCTTTTAACTTGATCCAAAGTATTGACTAATTCTTGTCTATCGAAATCAGAAACTACATCAAATGAAAAACTTTCTGCCATAGTAAATTATTAAACGCTAAATATTATTAGCATAAATCATCTTTTAATAAGGGGAAATGGGTTAATTTAATCAAAAAATAACAAACTAACCACTTTGCCCATTTCTTCAGCACATCTACAACTATTTAGCAAAGTTTCACTGTCGTGAAATGCAAAGCATATTAATTGATCGCACCTAGTAATAATTTCTTGATTACAAAGACTACTGGCTAGTGGCAAAGGTAATTCATCATTTTCACTTTTTTCAACCAAATGCATAACCCTCTCAAGTTGGTCCTTTATTTCAGGAATTTGTCTATCAAGACTTTGTGGTAATAAAACAGTTAATAATGAAGGATTAATATCTAAGACAGCTCGAATAACAGCTGCATTAACACCTTGAGATCCAGACGTGAGGATATTATGTCCTTCCTCTGCTAACGACCTTGCTATCAACTCAATTAAGTGGATATCTACGACCGGTACGTGTCGACTACCTAAAAAAGCAATTCTCCTTTTCCCTTTATCTTGGAGTTTTGCAAGTTCTTGAGCTAAGGCATCAACACCTTCAGTTGCTGGTAGATCTAAAGAGCGACTCAAAATAATAAAGTTCCTATATTTGAAATTAGCATTTATCTGAAAAATTGCAGGGAAAATCTATCTTTTCGAGAATTCTTTTTAGATTTACATGCTCTTGAACTAATTGAATAGCATAAGAAGCTTTAATTGATTCATGTATTCTGACATGACCAAAAGCTTGTTCAATAATTTCCACGGAGGAAAGAGTATCTAATTCCACCTTTAAAATTGGCACCTCCAATTCCTCCGCTCTATGAATCAATTGTGACAAGGGATCTCCTAAACCAGTTAAAATAAGGCATTGAGTTGAAGCCTCCAAAGCAGCAAGTTGGATATCAGTTCTATCAGCTCCAGTAACTACAGCCATATTTCGTCTTCTCCTGAAAAATTCCATTGCAGAATTTACCCCCATTGCACCAATGCTTAATGTTTCAACAAGCAATTGATCTTTTTCAGGACAACAAATTACTTGGGCATCTAGTCTTCTTACAAGCTCACCTACGGTGACACTTCTAAGAAGTGGTGATTTAGGCATCACTCCAAACACTTCAATATCCAGATCTTTAAGAGAGGGTATTATTTCATTTTTTACTTTTTCGAGTTCTTGCTGCAAAACTCCATTTAATACAACTCCAGCCAATTTATCACCTAATTGTTTTTTCGCATCAAGTAATGCATCCACACTTTTACAATCTTCCCATAAATTCACAATTAAAACTTTCGCATCTAAATCCTTAGCTAGTTGTGGGAGACTTAAGCCATAAATCATACCCTCATGAAGACTTCCGGCTGCCTCTAGGATATTAAGACCTTCAAAATCATCATTAACCAATCCTTCAATCTGATCAAAACCTTTTCCTGGGAGTAAGTCTTTATTGAAGATTCTTTTTTCAGCTGAGATATTATCCAATAACCCTACTGAAGAAATTAAATTCTCCTCTTCGATATTTAACGTTGATCCAATAAACTTAACATCATCATCTATTAATCCTTCATAAGACATTGAAGGAAGATTTGTAAGTTCAATACACGTTGCTAAAGGTTTTCCAATGCGTACTTTTTTTTTCTTCTGTAAAAGTTTTTTTGCTATCCCAAGAACCATTGCAGACTTACCACTAAATGGCTCACATGAGCCAATTAATAATATATCGCTCATAATTTAGTAAATTATTTATTAATAGGTTTAAGATAATATTTTTTTTAGTACTAAACAAATATTTATTTATGAGTTTTAATCAAATAAAAAAATAAATAATCTTTTTTTGGTAAATTTATTTTAACTCTTTGGTATCTCATAAAAATCAAGCAAAATGATAAATCCAACCAAAAACGAAAAAACCATAGGGATTACTGGAGCCTCAGGTGCGCTAGGGAAAGAATTAACAAAGTTGTTTCGTCAAAAAGGATATAAAGTGATTGGATTTACTCATAGTAAAACTAATTATGAAATAAATCTTGAATCTCCAAATGAATGGATTAAGTGGGAATGTGGGAAGGAGTCTTCATTAAAAAAACAATTAGAGAATATAGACATTTTAATTTTGAACCATGGTATCTATGATTTGAGTAGAGAAAATTCTAATTATGAAAACTCAATTGAGATAAATGCATTAAGCAAATTCAAATTTTTAAATTTATTTGAAGATATTGCTCTAAGCAATGATTCACAAATAAAAAAAGAGATTTGGATAAATACATCTGAAGCAGAAATATTACCCGCCTTAAATCCGTCATATGAGATTAGTAAATCCCTTATTGGTCAATTAGTTTCTTTCAAAAAAAATCTACTAGATAAAAATACAAAGAAAAAATTAATAATTAAAAAAATCATCTTAGGACCTTTTAAATCAGAATTAAATCCTCTCGGAATAATGAGTCCAAAATTTGTATCTAAAAAAATTTATGATTTAGCCAATTCAAAAAATTATTTAGTAATAATTAGTCCAAATCCTTTAACATATTTACTTTTCCCATTGAAAGAATTTTTTAATTTTTTATATTGCCAAATTATCTATAAATATAAATCTTAGTGCCTAAAAATCTCGATCTGTCAATATTTCAATACCATCTTTTAAAACAACTATTGTATGCTCCCATTGGGCCGATAGTTTTCCATCTTTTGTTATTACTGTCCATCTATCATTTAGTGTTTTGCAGAATTTAGTTCCTTCATTAACAATAGGTTCCACCGCTAATGTCATTCCTTCGCGAAGGACAACGTTAGGTAATTCTTTGGTCCGAAAATTAAATACCGATGGTTCTTCATGAAGATTTCGTCCAACTCCATGACCTGTATAGTCTTCTACAACACTAAAACCATTTTTTACAACAACGTCTTCGATTTCCCCAGCCACATCTAGAAGTGTATTCCCAGCTTTGATTTTCGAAAGACCAGCATACAATGCTTTAAAAGCTATATCACTAAGTTTTTGAGCCTTTGGACTAACTTCTCCCACACAAATTGATATACAACTATCTCCATGGAAACCATCTAAATATGCCCCTGTATCAATTTTAACCAAGTCACCATTTTTAATTATTTTATTTTTACTTGGAATACCGTGGACAACCTCATTATTAATACTAGAACAAATACTAGAAGGGAATCCATGGTAGCCCTTGAAACTCGGCACAGCTCCAAAACTTTTTATTCTGTTTTCTGCGAAATCATCTAAATCTTTTGTACTCATTCCAGGTTGAATTAAGTCATTAATTTCTCTCAAAACAGTAGCTACAATTCTGCTAGATTTTTTCATCAAATTTATTTCCCGTGAAGACTTTATTTCGATTCCTCTTCTCCTCTGGATAAAAGGAACTTGATCATTAGCTTTGGAATTATTTTTATTTAACAAAAGATCTGCAAAATGTCTCATTGGAATAAATAATAATAATAAGTAAATATCTTCAAAATAGCCTTTTTGATCTTGGCTATCTTAAATCTATCAATAACAATAGGAAAGAAACGAAAATGAAAACTTTATTTAATTCTAGGCAATTTCATAAGGCTTTGGCGCCCTGGATTTTTCTTCCATTATTTATATCTTCAATTACTGGTCTTCTTTATAGGGTTTCAAAAGATTTACTGGGTTACTCTAGAGAACAAGTTCATTGGTTGATGTCTCTCCATGAGGGCGAATGGCTTGGAGACAATGGAGAACTTATATACGTAATATTTAATTCCCTTGGAGTTTTATGGATGCTCGTCACAGGATTCCAAATGTTTTCAAAAACAATTTCATTTACCAAAAAGGTTACTAAAGGCGAGTCAAAAGGTTAAGATATAAAACTTGTAGGATAATAATGACCAAAATGGCCAAAGAGAAACAAGAGAAGGATTTAGAAACCGGTATTAAAGCTGACGCATCAGTTGATGTAGCAGTTGAACAACAAGAAAAAAATACGGTTTCTGAGACTACGCAAACCTTAAGCGCATCCAATCTTATTAAGGAATTTGAAAACGAACAATTAAAAAAAGAATTACCAGACATTTATGTTGGTGACACTGTTAAAGTTGGAGTGAAAATTACAGAAGGTAATAAAGAAAGAGTCCAACCTTATGAAGGCGTTGTCATAGCAAAAAGACATGGAGGAATTAACCAGACTATTACAGTTAGAAGAATTTTTCAGGGTATAGGTGTTGAAAGAGTATTTATGCTACATAGTCCACAGGTTGCCTCTCTAAAAGTTGAACGTAGAGGTAAAGTAAGAAGAGCTAAGTTATTCTATCTGAGAGATAGAGTAGGAAAAGCTACTCGCGTAAAACAACGCTTTGATCGATAAAGTTGTAAATTATTCAACTTATTGGTCACAAAGACGCTTATAATTATCTAAATGCGTCGTTAGTTCAGTTGGTAGAACGCAGGTCTCCAAAACCTGATGTCGGGGGTTCAAGTCCTCCACGACGCGTTTGATCAACATTATGTAAATCATTTTTTCATAAGATGGAGTTAGATCTTCAACCTGGGGACGTAGTTAAAGTCCTCGAATCAGCAGCTTTAGGATGGGTTCGTGCAAGAGTTATCAGAGTTAAGTCTGGTGGGAGAGTTGTCGTACAAAGTGACCAAGGCAGGGAATTTACTGCTAGAGGTAATCAAGTTAGGTTAATAGAACCTGCTGGTTTTAGACCTCAAAAATAAATAGTTGTATACACTAAGGCAGTTAAAAAACTAATTATTTCTGTAAATCCTCAAATTAATAAATTTTTTTTATTACAACCCCATAAATTAAGTATTATGATCTGATAATTTAAAATGAAGTTCTAAATAAATTTAGAACAAAACTCTGGGACCGTAGTTCAACTGGTTAGAGCACCGCCCTGTCACGGCGGAAGTTGCGGGTTCGAATCCCGTCGGTCCCGTTTTTTCTAAAATAAATTTGGAAAAACGTTTAAGACTAGCCCCGAGTCCAACGGGTTTATTTCATATTGGGACAGCTCGAACAGCATTATTCAATTGGTTGTATGCACAAAAAATAGGTGGGAAATTTCTTATCAGAATAGAAGATACAGATTTTGTTCGATCTAAATCTGAATATACAAAAAATATATTAGAGGGCCTAGAATGGCTTGGACTTAAATGGGATGAACAACCTATAAAGCAAAGTGACCGAATTTCGATTCACAAAAGTCATATCAAAAAACTATTGGAATGTGGAGCTGCATATAGGTGCTTTACATCAGAAGATGAAATATCTGAATTAAGAGAAGAACAAAGAAAGAAAGGATTACCTCCAAAGCACGATAATAGACATAGAAGTCTTTCAAAAGAAGAAATAGAAACATTCATATCTGAAGGGCGGACTTCAGTAATAAGATTTAAGATTGATGAAAAAATTGATATTAAATGGGAAGATCAGATAAGAGGCGAAATCAAATGGCAAGGGAAGGATTTGGGCGGTGATTTAGTTTTATCAAGAAGGGCTAAGGGATATGAGATTGGTGATCCTTTGTATAATCTTGCAGTTGTAGTTGATGATAATTTCATGAATATTACTCACGTTGTAAGGGGTGAAGACCATATCTCGAACACTGCAAAACAAATATTGATTTATAAAGCATTAAATTTTAATTTGCCAACTTTTTCGCATACACCCTTAATACTAAATAGCGAAGGGAAAAAATTATCCAAGAGAGATTGCGTTACTTCAATCGACGAATTTAGAGAAATGGGGTATTTACCTGAGGCCCTATCGAACTATATGGCATTTTTAGGTTGGTCTCCAAAATCTGCCGACAGAGAAATACTTTCACTTGAAGAGATATCTGAAATTTTTGACTTATCAGAAATAAATAAAGCTGGAGCCAAATTTAGTTGGGAAAAACTCAACTGGATTAATTCTCAATATATAAAAAATATGGAATCAACAAAGTTAATTGAAATCATGAGAAAATACTGGGATGACAATTGTTGGGAACCGCCATCTCAAGAATGGGCTAACAAATTAGCAATTTTGATTAGAGACTCTATGACTCTTTTAAAAGATTCAATTGATCAATCAAAACCATTTTTCTTAATACCTACAATTCAAAAAGAAGGTCAAGATTTTCTGGAAAATAAGGAAAGTAAATTATCTTTAAAACTAACCTTAAATTATTTAATTGAGCAAAACACTATAAAACTAAATAAAGAGAAAGCCAAAGAAATAATAAACGAAATCTCAAAAAAGCATAATATTAAAAAAGGAATATTAATGAAATCTTTGAGAGTAGCCTTTTTTGGATCTCTCAGTGGGCCAGATTTGATTCAAAGTTGGGAGCTTTTTGCAGAGAGTAAAACTGATAGAACTCGAATTGAAAGATGTCTTTAATCAATCAAAATTATTTTTTTGGCCTAATTCAAGTCTATTTGCCAAAGGTTTAGCTGAAAGTCCTTGTATTCCTACTGACATCAAAATAGTAAGAAAAACTAAACCTTGAAGACGGCCAGCCCCAAGGATACCAGCCTGCTCTAATCTGATAGAAAAAAGAGAAGCTACAGCTGCAGTAACGATACCTCTTGGGGCTAACCAGGCTAAAAATATTTTTTCTTTTAAGTTCAATTCTCTCCCCATTGTTGCTATCCAGATAGAGGTAGGGCGAACAATTACCATCAACATAAAAACGCAAACAACTCCTCCCCAGCCAAGCGGACTTAATTCACCCCAAGAAACGTCAGCGGCCAAAAGAGGGAAAAGAACTGTTATTGCTAATTGAGCTAATTCACCTATCAGATTATCTAATCTCTCCTTATCTATTACTTCTCTTTTGCCCACAATAAAACCTGCTGCGACTGAAGCCGGCAGGCCTGATTCTGGTAAAAAATATTCGCAAATTCCATACACAAGGAAAATAAATCCAAGGGTAACTTGAAGCTCTATACCAAATGAGGCTTCATTTTTTATTTTTTTTAAAATTTCTGATAGTAACCATCCTGCACTTAATCCGATTAAAACTCCTCCCCCTAATCTTTGCATTAATGCTATAAATACATCGTTAATCCCACGAAGGTCCCCTAAAGTCAGTTCTAAAAGCAGTAATGCTAGTACTGCACCAATTGGTTCAAGCAATAAGCCCTCAGCTTTTAAAACTTCCGAAAGTGGGGAGGCTAATTTTATTTGTTCCACTAATGGAGAGACAACTGTTGGTCCAGTGGCTAAAACTATGGCACTATATATTCCTGCGACTTGCCATGAGAGGCCAGCCAGCCAATGAGCAATAAAAATTCCAGCTGATAATGAAATAAAAAGTCTTACCAATGAAATTTTTAAAACAGTATTTCTTATATTCCCCTCGGGCAGTTTTAAATTTAATCCTCCTTCAAAAAGAACCAAACAGACCAAAAGCCCCACAATAGTTTCCAGCCCTTGCCCGAGATCTAAAGGCTCAACAAGTCCTAATCCTGATCTTCCAATGAATAATCCAGAAAGTAGTAAAATAACAACACTTGGGAATCCCGTAAAAGAAGAAAATAATCGAGCGCAAGCACCTGCAAATACAGTTATCCCCCAAAGTAAACCAAGCCTTTCAGGCGTCATATAAAATTATAAATAATAAAAATATTCATTATTTTGATTAAATCAATAATCTTATCTCAAGTCCAATAAATACAATACTTATTAATTTAATTCATCGGCTGAACAAGAGTAATTTTAAAAATCCTTTCAAAACTACTTTTAAGAAAATAATTTTCTTAATTAAGAAAAATGGCTTATTAAAGCAATAATTATAAAGATAATTCCTATACCAACAGTTGCCATCCTTCCATTCCATATTTCAGCTTGAGGGGTAAAACCTCTTTTCCACAAATTCAGTTCCTTTTTATCAACGAAGTTTTTTGTCTCTTTAATCTCGATTTTAGTTTGTTTGTTCATTGACTTTAGAAAGGAGGGTTTTTTTCATAAAGAGTATTTGCTTGTTCAATTGATAGTCTTCCTGCAACACCTAATTCAAGGGAACTTAAATGATCCCTATATTTGATCCTGAACAAAGCCGCCGCTCCAATCATTGCCGCATTATCTGTACAAAGATCAAGAGGAGCTAAATAAACTTTAATAGATTTTTTATTAGCTTCACTAATCATCATTTTTCTTAATGTATTGTTAGCTGCCACTCCCCCAACCACAACTACATTATCCAATCTATGATCTTCTGCGCATTTTATTGTTCTCTCTACCAAGACCTCTGCTACTACTCTCTCAAAACTTGCAGCAATATCTGGAATTGGAACGGTCTTCCCATCCAAATTTATTCTCTCCACTAATCTTAATACGGCAGTTTTTAGACCACTAAAAGAGAAATCATATTTAAGAAATCCACCTTTTTTATCCGAGATCTTACATTTTGGTAAATTAAATTTCATTGGGTCCCCATTTTTAGCAATCTTTTCAATTGCCGGTCCTCCTGGATAACTAAGACCTAATAGTCTGCCAACTTTATCAAAGGCTTCTCCAGCAGCATCATCAAAACTTTTCCCAAGTCTTTGCATCCCTCTTCTATCATCAACCTTAATCAATTCAGTATGCCCGCCGCTAACAAGTAATGTAAGGAAAGACTTCTTTGGATAGTTTTCTGAAAATAGAATTGAAGATAAATGCCCCTCCAAATGATGAATTCCCAAAAATGGTTTTGAATGTAACATGCAAAGTGATCTTGCAGTTATAGAGCCAACTCGTAAACAACCAACTAATCCAGGAGCTACAGTTGACGCAATATAATCGACTTCCTCAATTTTAATTTTTGATTCTTCTAAAGCCTTATCTAAAACAAAAGGTAATGACTCTAAATGCTTTCTAGCTGCCAGTTCAGGTACAACTCCTCCCCATTTTGAATGATCTTCGATTTGAGAAGCAATTATATTTGAATGTATTCTGAAAGTATCACCAATATTAGAAACTATTGAGACAGATGTCTCATCACAACTTGTTTCAATAGCTAAAACTTTATGCATTTTTGATTCAACTTGTTCTATTTTAATGTTAATTTCTTACTTAAAACATTATAAGGAATTAAAGATTGCAACTTATGAAATTCTTTTTTTCAATCATAACCTCAGTTTTTCTGTTCCTCGGAATTACTCCAATTGCTCTAGCTGCAAATGGGCCCGCCTTAAACGCAGATAGAGCTAGCACAGAATATACTGCTTCAGCCCTCACAAAATGCTCTGAAAATCCTAAATTCATTGAGAGAGCAAATTCTGCAACTACTCAAAAAGACATAGCAAGATTTGAAAGATATGGAAAAGCATCATGCGGAGATGATGGTCTTCCTCATTTAATAATTGGACCTCCTCTTGAGCCATGGGGGGCCCTTCTAAATAGAGGTCATGAAGGAGATTTACTTATTCCGGGAGTATTGTTCATTTACATTGCTGGAATCATAGGTTGGTCAGGAAGAGAGTATCTCATTGAATCAAAAAAGACTAAGAATCCAGCAGATCTTGAAATCATTATTGACCTAGACTTAGCCAGAAAATGTCTTGTAAAAGGAGCCCAATGGCCTCTTCTTGCTAATAAACAAGGTAGAAATGGAGATTTAAGAGAGAAAGATAACAACATTACACTTAATGGCCCTCGCTAAACATCCTTAAAAAACTTTTATAAAACAAATGTTCAAAATTCTAAACACAAAATTTATCAGATCTGCTCCAGTGGTAGCAGCAATTTGGCTAAGCCTTACAGCTGGAATAATTATTGAATTTAATAGGTTTTTCCCAGATTTATTATTTCATCCAATGAGTTGATAAATAGAAAATAATCAAGTTTTTATTAACTTGATTATTTTTTTTGCTGTTTCATCAACATTGTGATTTGTTAATGTAAAATCAAATTCATTTGATACTGAAATCTCATAATTAGACCTTAAGAGTCTTTTTTTAATTGCCTCTTCTTTTTCTGTACCTCTATTTCTTATTCTTCTCTCTAACTCTTCTTTATCCGGAGGAAGTAAAAATATTGACTGTGAATTAGGAAATTTATTTTTAATTTGCCTTGCACCCTCTACTTCTATTTCAAGTAGTACGGTAAATCCCTTTTTTATTTTCTCATTAACAGAAGACAAAGGCGTTCCATAGTAGTTTCCAGCAAATTGAGCCCATTCAAGGAAAAGGTTTTGTTCAATCATTTCTTTAAACTTTTCTTGATTTAAGAAATAATAATTTTCTCCTTCCTTCTCTCCCTCTCTAGGTTCTCTAGTAGTTGCAGATATTGAAAGCCAAAAATTTTTTTCTTTACCTAATATTTCTTTAACAACTGTTCCTTTACCTACCCCGCTTGGTCCAGTAAGGATAATAAGTTTTTTTTGATTTTTCATATTAAATTATTTACAGTAAAATAAACATCTTGTGAATTAAAAGGAATAATGCAAAAAGGTGTTCCACAGATAATGGATATTACATCTATTAGATCTGTCTTGCATTATTTGAAAAAGAACATCTTACCTACAAAGTTTGAGACTGCCCAACAACCAGAACCTAATACAATTCAATTATGTTTTAGAGGAGTTGATTCTCAAACATGGTTAGAAGTTTCATGGAATGGAGACTCTCCAAGAATACTAAAGATAAATAAGCCAGAAAAGATTGGGAGAGAAAGCACACTTTCAAAACAAATAAGATACGGATTAAAGTATATGGCTTTAATTTCAATTGATCAAGATAACTTCGAGAGAGTTATAAAATTTAGTTTTGCGAAAAAACCTGGAGATGAAATTAATAAGTATTTAATTTTTGAATTAATGGGAAAACATAGTAATATTTTTTATCTGGATAATAACCATAAAATAATTGCTGTTGGTAAACAAATTAAATCAAGTCAATCTAGTTTTAGAACAATTTCAACAGGATCAATTTATTCTGGCCCTCCAGTCAATCTCAAAAAACAACCAAGAGAAGATGAGTCTTTTCAATCATGGAAAGACTCAATTTCAATAGTACCTGAGTCTTTGAAATACTGTTTAATAAATACCTATCAAGGAGTAAGCCCTATACTCACAAAACAATTAGAGGTTGTTAGCGCAACTGTTAATTCAGAAATAATGGAAAAAAATATTGATTTCATTAGCAACTCAGACTTAAATGAGATATTCAAAAATTGGAAGATTTGGATAAAAAGGTTTAAAAACAATAACTTTAACTTTTCTACATTCAACAAAGATTTTTATTGCGTTTGGTTTTTTGATAATGAAATTAATTGCGAAAATAAAATAGATTTATGTACAAGCTTAGAGAATTATTATGATTATCATCTGAAACAAAAAAAACTTGAATTATTGGAAAATAAAATTGAAGGGATAATTTTTAAACAGACCAATACTGAGAAAAAGAATTTAAATATTCAATATGATCTTCTGACAAAATCAGAAAACTACGAGATATATAAAGAAAAAGCTGATATTATATTTTCTTCACATGAAATTAAAAAACAAGACATTATTAAGGGACAAAAACTATATAAAAAATCAAAAAAACTAAAGAGATCTAGAGAATTAATAAAAGAAAGATTAAGTATTTACAAAACAAAAATAGAGAGATTAGAAGAATTCACTACTCTTCTAGAAAATTTAAATTCTTTAAATCATGAAAAACTTTCTATGAGAATCAAACTACTAGAAGAAATTATGGAAGAAATATGTAACGAGTTTAATATCAATATCAAGAAGCAAAGAGAAGATCAGAAAAGTACATATGAGATAGAGTCTTCACCAATTCAAGTTGACACTCCCACAGGATTAAAGCTTCAGGTAGGGCGAAATATGAGGCAAAATGACTTAATAAGCTTTAAGTTCTCAAAAAAAGGCGATTTATGGTTTCATGCACAGGAATCACCAGGCAGTCATGTAGTTTTGAAGTCTTCATCTCAAGTAGCATCTGAACAAGATCTTCAAATAGCTGCAGATTTAGCCGCTTTATTTAGTAAGGCTAAAAGAAACATTAAAGTTCCAATTAATTTAGTAAAGATTAAAGATTTGCAAAAAATCAAAAACGGAGGACCGGGTTGCGTTTCCTTTAAAAATGGAGAAATTATTTGGGGAAATCCTACAAGAGGAGAAGATTACATTAAAAAAAATCTTAAAACAGTAATTTAGTTTATAATAAAAAAAATTTTAAATCTAAATGTTTGATTTTCTTTTAGGCACTCATGAATTTTTAGGAAATCATAGTTTTCCAGAATTTATTGTTGGATATCTATTTGGTGCTGCATTAATAATTGGAGCTCCTACTGTTTTCTTACTACTTGCCTTTGTAAGCGCTTTAATGAAAACAAATGGGAAAATGGGTGGATATAGAGAATATGAAACATATGGTGAATCATCTTTAAATGATGCCCCTCCTTTCTTATTACCAGATCCAACAAATCCTAAATTAAGCAAATAATTTAGATTATCGAAAAATAAATTGGACCTTCACAATAGTAATTCTAAACCTTTTTCTAACAAAATATTTATCAAATAATAATGAGAGGAACAGGTCAAAGTGAAAATAAATTATCAGATTCGATGACTTTTAGTGATCATTTAGAGGAGCTTCGTCAAAGGATACTAAACTCAATTTACTCAATACTTATATCAATATTTTTTAGTTTTCTCATCATAAAGCCATTAATATCTTTTTTAGAAATCCCAGCTGGGGATATTCATTTACTACAACTTGCTCCAGGAGAGTTTTTATTTGTCGCTATTAAAGTTGCAGGTTATAGCGGATTGATAGTTTCTATTCCTTATATTTTTTATCAAATAATATTATTCATTTCTCCTGGTTTAACAAAACAAGAAAAAAGCCTTATCTTGCCCGCAGTTTTTGGTTCAGGTCTTCTGTTTTTTTTAGGATTAATTTTTTCATGGTGGATATTAGTCCCTGCAGCAATAAATTTCTTCATTAGTTTTGGTGCTGATATTGTTGAACCAACTTGGTCTATAGAAAGATATTTCGATTTTGTACTCTTATTAATGTCCAGTACTGCAATAGCTTTTCAATTGCCAGTATTACAATTTATTCTTGGTTCTCTTGGAATAATCACAACAGAAAAAATGATTTCTAATTGGAAGATAGTTGTAATTTCCTCAGCAATATTATCTGCGGTGATTACCCCTTCAACGGACCCATTGACTATGTCATTGCTATCTATATCGATTGTGTTTTTATTTTTTGTGGGTACTGGACTAACTTACTTATCAGAAAATCTTAAGTCAAAAACTCTTTCATCTTCTCATTAAGATTTAATTGCAAGCTGATAGCTCTACCTAATCTTGGCTTGGCATTGACTTTCTTTAGCCATTCCCTTACTTCTTCTGAATATCCACATCTATTTAAAATCTCGATTTTGTCAGCTATTGATTTTTTATATTCATCTTCACTTAAAGGGAAAGATTCCTGACCTAGAAATCCCCACATCATTTGAAAATAAACAAATTTTCCTCTTCTAAAGAGTCTAAAATCATATTTTTTTCCCCAGCGATGAATCAAATAATGTATAACTTCATCTACTAGTAATGGGTTCATTTAAATCAATTAATTAAGACTTCCTAAACTTTTACTTTAAATTATTAAAAGTCCTATCTATTTGCAACAGAAATTGAACAATTTGATTCATAATAACTAATAAATAACAGAACCAAGTAGCGAATGACTCAATTAAGTTCCAATGATGTCCCTTCAATGGGTCGAAGGCAATTTATGAATCTTCTTACATTTGGTACTGCAACTGGTGTAGCGTTAGGAGCCCTTTACCCCGTAGCAAATTATTTCATGCCTTTAAGAGCAGGCGGTGGTGGAGGTGGAACTTCTGCTAAAGATGAATTAGGGAATCCAATAACTAAGACAGGTTGGTTAGCTACCCATCAAGCAGGAGACAGAAGTCTAGTGCAGGGTCTAAAGGGAGATCCAACTTATTTAATAGTTAATGAGGGTGGGGAAATAGGAGAATTTGGTTTAAATGCAATTTGTACTCATTTAGGTTGCGTTGTCCCATGGGATAGTGGTGCTAATAAATTTATATGTCCTTGTCATGGAAGTCAGTACGATACTAATGGGAAGGTAGTAAGAGGGCCTGCTCCTTTATCTTTAGCTCTAGCTCATGTCGATATTGAAGATGATTCTGTACTCGTCAAACAATGGTCAGAAACTGACTTCAGAACTAATGAAAATCCATGGTGGGCATAAAAAAATGAAAGGTCTTAAAAATCAAATCATGAAAAAAACAAGTTTATTTATTTGTACTCTGCTTTTCATTTCGAGCATTGTGTTTTATCCAAAGATCACTTTTGCTTATCCATTTTGGGCTCAGCAAAACTATGAATCCCCAAGAGAAGCAACAGGTAAGATAGTCTGTGCAAATTGTCACCTAGCTCAAATGCCTACAATTGCAGAGGTTCCACAATCTGTCGGAGCAGACAGTGTTTTCAAAGCTGTAGTCAAAATACCTTACAAAAATGACTTAAAAGAGATCGGTGCTGATGGTTCTGAAGTTCCATTACAAGTTGGTGCTGTTGTAATGCTGCCTGATGGCTTTAAACTTGCTCCACAAGAAAGATGGACTGAAGAAATCAAAGAGGAGACTGAAGGTGTTTATTTCACTAATTACAGTGAAGAGAAAGATAATATCATCATTGTTGGACCTTTACCTGGCGATACTAATAAAGAAATCGTTTTTCCTGTACTTTCCCCTGATCCATCCACTAATAAAGAATATCACTATGGAAAATACTCGTTACATATTGGAGGCAACAGAGGTAGAGGTCAGGTATACCCAACTGGAGACAAAAGCAATAATGTAGTTTTTACTTCTTCCACTTCAGGCACTATAAATTCAATAGATACAATTGAAGATGGTAGCTATATGGTCAATATAGAAAACGAGAATGGTGAGATAACTACTGAAGCAGTGCCTGTTGGTCCTCAACTTATCGTAAAAGCACAAGACAAAATTAATGCAGGTGACCCTCTCACTAATGATCCCAACGTTGGCGGTTTTGGGCAATTAGATGCTGAGGTTGTACTTCAGAGCCCTTATAGAGTAATTGGATTGATTGCATTCTTCATTGGTGTAGGCCTAACTCAAATACTGTTAGTATTAAAGAAAAAACAAGTAGAAAAAGTTCAAGCAGCAGAGGGTATCTAACTTTCTTTAAATGCTTATACTTGAAGCTTTTATACAATCTCCAGGAGAAACTTTTCTAAATTTAGGATTTATAACTATTAGATGGTACGGACTGCTTATTTCGGTTTCAGTCTTAATAGGCCTATTTGTCTCTAAGAAACTAGCAAAGGCAAGAAATATTAACCCAGAGTACATTAGTGAAATACTTCCATCATTAATAATCTCTTCAATAATTGGAGCTAGAGCTTATTACGTAATTTTTGAGTGGAGGCAATATAGCGGAGAGAACTTTTTTACTTCTTTTGAAATATTCAATAAACTCATTC
>NZ_CVSZ01000075.1 GCF_001180325.1 Prochlorococcus marinus | reverse complement strand
AACTTATGCCTACTGCTATAAATGTAAAAGAAGAAAAAAAAGCTAAAACCAATATAGTTAGATTTGAAACTTCCACTTCACCTAATTGGAAGGATATAAAAATATTCATAAGAAAAAATTTTTTTTAAAACCTTAACACAATTGCAAAAAAGCTTTTTTCTATTCAACTATAAATTAAAAAGAATTACTATACCAAAAATTACTCGATAGATTATAAATATTTTCAACCCATTTGATGAAAAATACTTTAATAAGAAATCTATTGCTAATAAAGAGGACACAAATGTCGTAATAAGACCAACAAAAAGAGGAAGGAAACCTAATGCAAAAAAATCATTAAAAGAAGAAATAAACTCAATAATCGCAGCAAGAGAAATAGCTGGCATCCCTAAAAGAAAAGAAAATTTGGCTGCATCGCCTCTCTCCCATCCTGATATTAAAGCACTAGAAATAGTGATCCCCGATCTTGAAACACCAGGAAAAATTGCAAATGCTTGAAAGAAACCTATCAAAAAGCTATTAGAATAATTATGGTTTTTAATATTAATAGAACCTCTTCTCGAACTATCTGCCAAGTACATAAAAAAAGCCATTAGAAATGAGACCAATGCTATTGATAAATTTGAACGAAGAACGTTTTCAAAAAAAGAAGGGATAAATATTTTTATACTTCCACCAAGCAAAACAATAGGTATAGTACCAATAAAAATAGACCTTAATAATCTTTCATGTAAGAGATGTTCAATAAATTTTTTTGAAGATTGACTTCTGAAATTAAAAATATCATTCCTAAAATACCAAGCTATGGCTAGAACACTTCCAAG
>NZ_CVSZ01000074.1 GCF_001180325.1 Prochlorococcus marinus | reverse complement strand
GTTACTTATTCTGTTGCAAAAGCAGCTTTAAATGCATATATCAAAAATATTTCAAGACATTTAGGGGAAAGGGGAATCAGAATAAATGGAATAGCTCCTGGCAATATTTTTTTTGAAAACTCCGTATGGGATAAAAAACTAAAACAAGACAAAAATTTAGTAGAAAATTTTTTAAAAGAAAATGTTTCTCTTAATACTCTTGGAGATCCTAATGATATTTCAAATTTAGCAGTTTACTTATCTTCTCCATTAGCTAAATTCATAACAGGCTCAATTTTGCGTGTTGATGGAGGCCAAGTTAGGAGTTAATTAACTTTAAAAATTTTTTATGAACACTAAAAGATTTGACCTAAAAGGGAAAACAGCTCTAATTACAGGAGCAGCAGGATTATTAGGACAACAACATGCGATGGCACTTTTGGAGTGCGATTGCGATGTTGTATTAACTGACATAAACAAAGATGCACTAATTAAAACAAAAAATAACCTTTTAAAATACTCATATAATTCTAAATTTAGTTCTTATTACATGGATATTACTTCTGAAGAATCAATAATTGAAGTGAATAAAGAGATTAAAAAAAAAGGGTCAAAAATTGATATTCTCATAAATAATGCTGCTTTAGATCCTAAAGTTGTTAATAACGATAATAGGGAGCTAACAAGATTAGAAAATTTTTCAATTGAACAGTGGAATTTAGAACTTTCAGTAGGTCTAACTGGCGCATTTCTATGTAGTAAAGTTTTTGGAAATGAGATGTCAAAGAATGAAGGGGGAGGAATAATTATAAATATTGCATCTGATTTGGCTGTAATTTCACCTGACCAAAGACTTTATCAAAAAGAAGATTTATCAGAAAATAATCAACCAGTAAAACCTGTCACATATTCTGTTATTAAATTTGGATTAATTGGTCTGACAAAATATTTAGCAACTTACTGGATTGGGAAAAATATAAGATGTAATGCATTATCTCCAGGAGGAGTATATCAGGACCATAATGATCTTTTCTTTAATAAAATAAAGAAGTTGATCCCACTGGAAAGAATGGCAAATAAGGATGAATATAGAAGTGCTATTCAATTTTTATGTTCTGACGCTTCATCATATATGAATGGCCATAATTTGATTATGGATGGAGGAAGAAGTGTTTGGTAATTTTAAATAGCTAAAATTAAATTTAAAGCTTTTTAAAATAAAATAAATTACTATAAGTTTGTTTATAAATATTACTTTAATAAGAATTATTCAGTTAATATTGTCTTAAATCTACAAATAAGAAAAAAATTTGAACTTAATAAAATTTTTTAATAGTTTTAAAAAACTTTTGGGATTTATTAAAATAATTATAAGCAGAATTACTCTTGATAAGAATCAAATTAAACAAGATTTAGCTTTATATTCACCAAGATATATTAAAAAAAAATTAGAAACAAAATATCTTTCTCCAGAAAACATTCTTTTACCTAAATTAAATCCTAAGTGGGATGGTGTTTTAGATGATTTAAATAAAAATGGATATGGAATTATTTCCGATGAGTTTAAAAAAGAAGCTGAAATACTGAAAAATATGCTTCAAGAACTAGATCTTTATTCTTATAAAGAAAAAGATAATGTTTTAGATTATTCATTTTTAATTGGCTTTTCTAATAAAACAGTTTTAGCTATTATGAAAAATCAATTTATCTGCAATTTATGTTGTTCTTTTTTTAAAAGGCAAGCTTTTTATAGAGGGCATCCACAAATAATTTCAATGTCAAGTGCTAATGTAACTCGTTCATCTGCCTTCCCACATATAGATGGATATAAACAATTAGATTTCTGGTTAATGCTAAGCGATATGAATGAAAAAACAACTCAATTCTATATCTATCCACCTGAAATAAATAATTTATCAAATGATATTTCAAGAAAAAAAAGAAAATTTAATTCTAAAGCCAAGGGTATTAATGCAAAATTTGGAGATTTATTAATCCTTAATGTAGGTTCAAATTTTCACTTTGGAAAATATAGAGATAAAAAAAGAGTAGTATTGCATATGTCTACAAATACTGGCTGGTTGCCAACATTGAATAGTGAGAAGTTTGATTCTGATTTACTAAAGTCTTGTCTGGATAAAACCCCTGATTATGTGAAAAATATGTTCACAATGTTCAATAATTGAATATATTTTTTTATGGTTAGCAATAAATTTGAGATAAATTTCTTGCGTCATTTTATAATTTAAAATTTAATTTTATGAACCAATTAATTTCTGATATGAATATAAAAAGTTTTATTGCTAAAACAATATTCATAAAATTTTCAAATAAAAAAAATGTACCTTTTTTTAAGAGTTATAAAAATCATCAATTTCTTTCAAAGATTTAAAATCGTTTTTGGCCATATTATATTTTACTCCTCCAATTCCATCACATTCAGCATATACCCATTTCGGATTTTTAAAATCGTCCACTATTAGATCATTCTTATTTCCTAAATAACCACCAGAACATAAATTATTATCATTTACTGTATTTTTACCATATACACTATAACCCTTTGAATATATATTACCTATTACATAAGAAATAAGTTCTTTCCCAATATCTATTCGTTGTATGTAAATTTCGTTATTTCTGAAAATCTTTAAAGCATTTTCTTTTAGAAGAGAATGTCCTATTAAGAAGATTTTAAAATTTTTGGGCATTAGGTAAATATAGTCTGATAAGTTTTCTGTAAGATCACTACAAGCTACGATTAGACCAGAATTGTTAATTATAGTTTGCTCAACTCTTCTTACAATATATGGAGAATTAATTACGTGTTCAGGTTTAGTTAATAAAACAGAATTTACAACACTAATTGCTTTGTTTATATTTCTGTTGAAACATTTCAACTTTACCCCTGACTCGGTCAAGGCATAAATAAGTTTTGAACCAATATTACCGGTGCCAATTAGTCCTAAATTGATTCCTGATATATCACCATATTCATAATTTAGCTGTTTCCATATAGAGCTTACAGTTAAATCATTAGATTTAATTGGATAAATATTTAACTTATCATCTAGATTTAGCTTTTTAACTGAAGTTAAAATACTTTGAAAAAGATTGCCTCCTTGGTCAAATTTATTTCTAAGATTTAAGGGTTGTTTTTTTTCAAGATCAACAAAAATATTTGATGAGGTCTGGGAAACTTTTTTTACAAAATTTAAGTAGTCACATTCAGTTGAAGTTAATAATGAAATTATTTCATAATTTCCAATAGTTCTTATAGCAGTTGTTTTTACTGGAGTTGAGAAAGTTCGACCAACAGTATTTGATAAAACTATTATTCTTTCCATTATTCAATAATAAATAATCTCAACATTTGATTCTGATATCCAGACACCTATTTTTAATAAATTTAATTTCAGAAAATCAATATCCTCTAATCTAATTGTGAAGGAACTTTTGTAACTCATAAATGATTTTTCTATATAGTCATTATATCTTTAAAAGGTTTTTTTAACTCTGAAATATTATTTATCCAAGTAAAAATTATAATTTTCTTAAAATTAAAAGGTGTTTATAGATGTGAAAATTGGAATTCAAGAGGTAATAGAGTTATTTTTTATCAACTGAATTTATAATTTTTATTTTTTCTTTATAGATAGATTATCCTCTTTTAACAAAAGGGCAAAGGAAGTATATTTTTAGAGAATCGATAATTGGTATATTACCGGATTGGATTTTTAATAGAAGAGATAAAATTGGTTTGCAATTTTCAAATTTATATATGATACCTTTCAGCCAAAAAAGGAAAGTTTTGCTTATAAATCTATTTGATGGCTTTGTGTTTTTTGACAAAAATAAAGTAATTAATCTTATGGTTTCAAATAGTCTAGAGTATATAAAATTAGATTTTATAATTGGAGGCTTTTAAATTTGCTTAAATGGTAAAAATAAAATTTTTTTAATTTATAGCCTCTTTATTTTGCTTAAAAATCCTCCTGAGTAGTTAAAAAATAATAAAATCAAAAAATTAACTAATAAAAAAATATTAGGATTAAAATTTTCATTAATCAAATTTTTGTTTATGTTTAATGCGGCCAGAATAAAAATAAATTGAAAACCTATTATTATTATTACTGTATTCTTATAGCTAATTCCAAGATTGAGTAATCTATGGTGAATATGCCCCCTATCTGGAAAGAAAGGTGATTTTTTAGTTAATATTCTTTTTGTAATAACATATGTCATATCTGCTAAAGGAACAAATAGAAATAGAATACTTAAGAAAATATTTTCATTATTTGAACCTAATTTAAAAGTTTCTAAGCACAGTATTGCTAGTAAAGATCCTAATAAATAAGAGCCTCCATCTCCCATTAATAATTTGGCAGGATTTGAATTATATAAGTAAAAACCTAAACATATGCCTAAAAGAACTATAGATAAAAAAATTAATGAATAATTAGAGATTAAACAACTATAAATAAAAACCCCACATAATGTCATATAACTAATTCCAATACCAAGCCCATCTAATCCGTCTATCCAATTAATTGCGTTAATAACTCCAACTATCCAAATTATTGATATTAAGAAACTAAAAAAGGTATTTAATTCAATATTATTATTTAAAAAACCGACCCAAGAAATATCTAAATTATTAATTCCAATACCTTTTGACCATATAAAGCTGCTAACGATAATTTGAAATATCAATCTGATAAAGGGTGATAGATTTAATAAATCATCCATAATACCAATCAAGAAAAAAGTAGATGATCCCAAGATAATAGTAATAATTTTTTCAATATTAATAGTTAAGAATAAGTTTTCTTTGAAAAAAATAATGAGAATAATTATAGAGAAAATAAAGCTTAGGTATATTGCTAATCCTCCAATCCTTACTAAAGGCTTTTTGTGCTTTTTTCTTTTGTCTGGTATATCTAAAATTTTATAGAAAATTCCTAATTTATTAACAATTGGAATGACTATTAAACTTATAAAAAAACAAATAGAAAATACTATTGCATAAGAATTCAGACTATCTGGTTGTAAATAAAATTTATTCATTTGTTTTTATGAGTTAATAACCAGTTCTGCCACATTAAAATAGCCCATAGCTTGGCAGAAAAATCTCTTTCTCCACTCATATGTTTAATTCTAATTTTTTCTATTTCTTTAAAATCTAAGTAGCCTTGTTTCTTTATTAATTCTTCACTTAATAAATCATTACACCACTCATTCAAAGGACCTCTTAACCATTTTGATATAGGCACTGAAAAACCTTTTTTTCTTGTCTCAATTAAATTTTTTGGTAAGTAGTTATTGAGAATTTTTTTTAATATCCATTTACTTTCAAAGTTTCTTATTTTCATTTTTAAAGGAAGTTTAAAAGCTATTTCTGCTATTCTTTTATCAAGAAAGGGTGCTCTTGTTTCTAATCCAAAATGCATGGAAGCTCTATCAATTTTGCATAAAATATCATTGACCAAATAATTTTTTATATCTTCAAACATTATTGATTCGCTAGGGAAAAAATCTTGATAAATTTGAGAATTTGAATCTAATATATTAAATACTTTGTGATTTTTATTTAGTAAAACTTTATTTGGTGAATTCCATAAACTAATTATATTTTCATAAATGTTTATTAAGTTATCACTTGATTGCACAGCATTTGCTAATTTTTGTAGCTTATCTTTATTTAGCCCAAATTCAGGGATAGGTAAATTTTCAATTGAAAAACTTAGAAATTTTCTAAATTCAGGTCTTAAATATTTACCATACTTAAAAATAATTGGAATAAATTTATGTCTAGTATATCCTCCGAATAATTCATCGCCTCCATCTCCGCTCAATGCGACAATAATATTTTGATTCCTAACAGATTCGCAAAGTAAAGTTGTTGGAATTTGTGATGGGTCAGAAAAAGGTTCGCTATATACGTCCGCCATTTTTGGAATTATTTCTATAATATTTTTTTCTGTTAAAGGGATATTTAGATGATCGGTTCCAAGAAAATTAGCTACATTAGTAGCATGAATTGACTCATCAAAGGGATTTGTTTTTGATTTTTCTTCAGGGAAAGAGATGGTAAATGTTTTTATTCGCCTTTTCGAGGTTGATTGCAGAATAGCAGTTATTAGTGAAGAATCAATTCCTCCTGAAAGAAATGTGCCTATTGGAACATCGGCTAAAGAAAATTCATTTATTACCGATTGAAGATTTTTTTCTAAGTGATTGATATGAAATTCATCAGATTCTTTGATTTTAATATTATTTATAAATTTCTTATTTAAGTCCCACCATGTTTCTTCTTGAGGAAATTTTGTAGAAGTATATTTATATTCATTTAGATTAATTTCTAAAAATTTTCCAGGATCTAATTGTTTTATATTTTTATAGATACATTTTGGATATGGAACATAGCCATATTTAAAAAAAAGTCCGACTGCTTTTTCATCAATATGACAAGGAAAAGTTTCTAAATTTTTGAAAGCTGATATTTCTGAAGCAAAAATTAAGTTATTTAATTTATCAAAACCCCAATAGAGAGGTTTTTCTCCAAATCTATCTCTAACTAAAAAAAGCTTATTTTTAATTTTATCTAATAAAGCAAAAGCAAACATTCCATATGCATTACTTAACGTCTTTTCAAGACCCCATCTATCTATACTTTCAATTAATGTTTCTGTATCTGAATTGCCTTCCCAATAAATATTTTGATTAAGTTCATTTGAAAGCTTATTACGTAAACTTTTATGGTTATATATTTCTCCATTAAAAATAATTACATATCGGTTACTTTTTGATATCATTGGTTGGTTTCCAGCTTTCGATTTATCTATAATTGCTAATCTTGTATGGCCTAAAACAACATTCGATTCTTCATTGGTCCAGAATCCAAAGCTATCTGGTCCCCTATGAGAAAGGGCATTTTTCATAGTTATTACTTTATTAATTAACTCATTTTCATTAAAAGTATTTTTTTTAGAAATTAAACCAAATATTCCACACATTTAAATATTAAATTCTTGATTAATATATCATAAAAATATTTACCTAATTTGATAACCAGTTTTTATAGTTCAATTTTTCTTTACTAAGTAAATATGATGTCTCTTCAAAAGCAAGTTCATAATATAGTTTTTTCGTCTTGAAAACAATCATTTTTTCAGTAAGATTTCTATAAATAAATTCTATACCTTTATTTAATCTATTTTCTATTAGCCCACTTTTATAATCTTTAATTAAGCAATTAATACATTCTATATAAGATTCTAATTTATTATTTTTAGCTATGTAAATCATTTGATCTGAGAATACTCCACATGTAGCTAAATGAGATGATATTACAGGAATTTTTAGTGCTAAAGCTTCACAAATAGATCTTGGGAGGCCTTCTCCATAGTTAGATGGAACTAATAAGATTGGTAATTCATAATTTACTTTTAAAAGAGGGTCTTTCTTATAACCAAAATAGGTAAGATTTTTTTTGTTTGATAAATCGTTGATTTCTTTGTTTGAAAGAGAATCTTTTGTAGATTTATCTTCTCCACCATAAATAACAAATTTATGTTCTAAAAAGTAATCTGATAATTTTATAAAAGATAAAATACCCTTAGACTTTAGAAGCCGGCCGCAATAAATAAATGTGTATTTTAAATCTTTATTATATTTGATCCAATCTCTAGTTTTACTTTTTGAATACGATAAATATTTATCAGGGACTCCAGATCCATTAATCTCTATTAAATTGTCTTTTGAACATTTTTTGATAAATTGCTTAAATAAAAGTTTATCGTTTGGATTCTGAAAAATAAATTTAGATCTCATTTCATTTATTCTCCACGAAAATCTAGAGAACCTTTCTCTTTTAGAGAAAAAATAAATAATATTTATTACAACAAAGAAAAATTTAAATTTTAGATGTTTTTCTTTACTTAATCTTCCCATCCCAGCGAATGAAAAAATACATGGAATTCCATATATTGAAGATACAATAGAAGAAAGTAAATTTGCTAAAATAGTGTGTGAATGAATTATGGAAGGTTTAGTTGCTCTTACTAATAATAGAAGTCTCAAGAAAGACTTAAGTAATGAAAATATATTTGAATTTTCTGATCTTTTAATTTTCCAAGGCAAATGAATTGCTAAATTTGATAATTCGACTGAGGATGCATCTGTGGGAGATATTAGAATGACATTTCTGCCATCTTTTTTTAGAGAAATTATTAATTCTCTTCTATAGTGCAATAAATATCTGCTACTATTGGCAATTAAAATTATTGGTCTGTTTATATCTTTGTCACTGTATATATCCGAATTAATCACTTTAAATTCATTTAAATTTAACTAATATCTTATCCTATTCTGAAATATGGTCATAGTAATTATCAAATTATTTACTTTTACATAATTTGAATATTCTTTCCCAAACTTCTAAATATTTATCTTTACTATATTTTTTCAAAAGTATATTTTCAATTTCTATAAAATCTTTTTTCTTTTCATTATTAGATTTTTCAAAATAATAATTTAAATTTTTTTCCCAGTTTTTTTTATCTTTGCATATATATTTTTTATTAAGTTTCCCCATCGCAAATGAGTAAGCTTTTGTATTTGAAGTAAAGACTGGAAGCCCTAATGTCCACATTAGAATTAATTTATTTTCTGGCTTAGATTGTGCAACCTTATCATTTTCTAATATTGGGATTATCCCAATTTGACATAAATTTGAAATTTTTTTAACTAATTTCTTATCCCATTGATAAAGTGTAAAATTGAATTTGAATGACCTTGATATTTTTTTTGCTTTTAAATGATATAGATTTGGAATAACTTCGGTACTTAAGTCAGTTAAGATATGAATATGAATTTTTTGTTTTAATTCTCTGGAGAAATTATTTAATATCTTTAGATGTTTTAGGCTCCAAGCTTTCCCTTCCCAGAAAACATCGATTTTTTTTGTTGTCTCTTTAATTTTAGAAATTACCTTAGAAAAATCATCTTCAATATAATCTAAAGAAATAATAATATTTTTATTCAATTTCTTTAAATAACTTTTTTGATATTTTGTTGAACAAACAACTACTTCACTTATTCTTATCATTTTTTTTATTAAGTTATTGTAATTAAGATAAAATGTCTTTTCCTTACCTAATAAAAATCTAAGAAGTCCTCTAAAGTAAACAATAAAAAGGTTTTTTTCTTCTAAATGAGCATCTACAATTTCAAAAATTATTTTTGTCTTGGGAAATTTTTTTTTGTACTCTATAAGTTGGCTTAAATTACTTCCATAAACTGCGTAAATAATTTTATATTCTTTATGGTAATTTGCAATTTCAAATTTAATTTTTTTTTCTTTGCAAAACCATAGGAATCTTCTTCGGTCCCCAGTGGATGATAAATCAGGTGAATATGGAAGGTATCCAATCATAGAATATTTTTAAAACTTGGTTCTCCAATAATTTTTTTAGGAATATTATTTACTCTTTCTTCAGAAATTAATTCTATAAGATCTGTTTTATTATATTTCTCAGCAATTCCAATAGCAATATCTTTTATTAACTTACCTTCTCCAGAACAAATATTAAATTCTCCTGGAATTCTCTCTAGAGCTATCTTCGAAATTAATTTTGCAGCAATCTTTACATCTATATAATCTCTAATTAATTCTCCGTTATTTATCTTAACCTTTTTAGAATTCTTTAGCATTTCATGAATATAAGGAATTAATCTTCTTTTATCTTCCCCTTCTCCATATAAATAAAATATTCGACACCATGCAAATTTGAAATTGTTCGTTTTTTCAAGAATTTTTAGACTATTGTAAAGTGATATTTTTGCAAGAGTATATGGACTTTTTGCTTTAAGAGGAGTTTTTGTTTTAAATGGTTTATCTGAGTAATTAAAATCATATTCATAGCATGAACCAAGGCCAACAAAGAATCTTATTCTTAATTCCTTCATCGCTTGAAGCATAACTAAAGTTCCCTTTAAACAATAAAAGTTCTCATCTGAATTTAAATATTCTCCATGTTTTACATACCAAGCTGAATGAATTACGCAGTCAATTTTTTCTAAAGTTTTTCGCCACCAAAATACATCTTCTGCAAATAAATTATCAACATAAATTATCTTAATATTGTGAGAGAAAAAGTCTAATTTGCGGTTACTATTTTTTCTAAGAACTAGGGTAATATTTTCCTGAGAATTTTTAATTTCTTCTAAGATTTTTTTACCTATAAAACCAGTTGAGCCAGTAATTAAATAATTCATTATTTAGTTTTTAAATAATATTTATTTCGGGTATACAAATAATGAATTTTGTACCAGTTTCTCTCAATTCATTTAAACTTTCTATTATTTCTTTTGAAATATTCCAAGGTAAAATCAATAAATAATCGGGATTTTTGTTAAATATCTCTTTAGGATCAAGAATAGGGATATGACTTCCTGGCATATATTTTCCTTGTTTTGATTCTGCTTTATCAAATACATAACTTATTAGATCTTTTTTAATGCCTGCGTAATTTAATAAAGTATTTCCTTTTGCTGCAGCTCCATAAGCCATAACTTTTTTATTTTTATTTTTTAAATCAACTAATAATTTAATTAGATTATTTTTGACTTTATTAGCTTGTTCCTGAAAATTTTCATATATAGTTAAATTTGTTATACCAAAACTCTTTTCATCATTTAACATTTTTTCTACTGAAGGATTTTTTTCATGAAAACTATTTTTTGTTGATGCTAATATCCTAAGACTACCTCCATGAGTAACTAGTTCTTGAACATCAAATATTTTTAAATCTGCCTCTTCGAAAATAAGATTAACTGTAGTTAGAGAAAGATAAGAAAAATGTTCATGATATATAGTATCGAATTGAATTTTTTGAATTAATCTCATTAAATGAGGGAATTCTAAAGAGATTATGCCATTTTCTTTTATTAATTCTTTAAGAGACAATGTAAAATCTTTTATATCTGGGACATGGGCATATACATTATTTCCAATAACTAAGTCGGCCTTACCTTTTTGATTGGAAATTCGTTTTGCTGTTTCTAAATTACAAAATTCACTTATGATTTCAATACCTTTACTTTTTGCTAAATCGGCTGCATATTGAGTTGGCTCAATTCCTAAACATTTGATATTTTTTGATTTATAATACTGCAACAAATAACCATCATTTGCAGCAACTTCAATTACAAATGATGAAGATTGAAGGTTAAATTTTTTTATTGAGTAATTAACAAAATTTTTACAATGTTCTAACCAAGATTTTGAGGCACTTGATAAGTATGCATAATCTTTTGTAAATAATTCATCCGCCTTAATGAAATCCTTGGTTTGAACTAACCAACATTTTTTACAAACGCCTATTTTTAATGGAAAATATAATTCTTTTTTTTGTAAATCTTCGGTCGTTAAATATGCGTTTGATGGTGGAGAGTGTCCTAAATCAATAAATGTATTTTCAATTTTAGAATTGCAATTTCTACAAAACATCTTTAAATTATTCCCTGAAATTTTTTTTCATTAATTGATTTTGAATTAAAATCTTTTTGTGAAATACTGTAATCCTGTAATGGCCAATCTATTTTAAGTAATTGATCAAAGGGATTCAAACCTGATTCAAATTTTGGCGAATATTCATAATCATGAAGATAAATTAATTCTACATTATCAGTTAGCGTTTGAAACCCGTGAGCAAATCCTTTAGGTATTAGAACCATATTATTTAAATCAGAATTTAGAATAATTGAAACATGTTCTAGATATGTTTTTGAATTTTTCCTGATATCTAAAGCCACATCAAATATCTGTCCTTTAGTACAAATTATTATTTTTGTTTCGCTAGCTGGTGGATACTGGAAATGTAATCCTCTAATAGAACCTTTTTTATTTGTAAAAGTCCTATTTATTTGTTTTATTTCTTTAAATTTTGAGAATTTATTAATTTCCTCAATGCAAAAAATTCTAGAAAGAAATCCTCTTTTATCAGAAATTGGATGATGGTTTATCTCTAATACTTCTTTTATCTCAAGTCTTTTGTATGAAAATCTGCTCATTTATCTTTCAAAAAAGTAAATATCCTTTAAACATAAATCAAAAGCATCATTTCCTTCATAAAATCCTTTGTACCATTCTATGGTTCTTTTGATAGTTTTTTCTAAGTCCCATCTTGGGCAATATCCTAAATCTTTTTTAGCGAGGGAATTTTCAAGAAGTAATTTTCCTGATTCGTGAAATGTATCTTCATAGTTAAATTTTACTTTTAAATCTTGAATATATTTTTTGGAAATTTCAACTAATTCTCTTACTGTAATTAGCTCAGATGTATTTGGGCCAAAGTTATATGCTTTTTTTAAAAAGCATTCCTTATTAGAATGTTGAGCTATCAACATATATCCAAATAAAGGTTCAAGAACGTGTTGCCATGGTCTTATAAAATCAGGTCTTCTTATATTTAAAAAACTACTTGATTTCCAGGCTTTAATTGTGTCAGGTATTAGTCTATCCTTAGACCAGTCTCCTCCGCCTATTACATTTCCTGCTCTAGCACTAAAAATGTTTACTTTTTTATCTTTAAAAAAGGATTCTCTAAATGAATTGATAATTATTTCCAAAGAAGCTTTACTGGCGCTGTAAGGGTCTGAACCACCTAATTCGTCATTTTCTCTATAAGGGAAGTCCCATTCTTTATTTTTATAAACCTTATCGGTTGTTATAACTATTAATGTTTTTAAATTTTTGATATTTCTAGAAATATTCAAGATATTTATAGAACCCATAATGTTAGTAGAAAAAGTATTAAGCGGATTCTCATAACTCTCTTTTACAAGTGGTTGTGCTGCTAAATGAAAAATTATTTCTGGATTAATTTCCTTAATGTAATGATTTGTATTTTCATAATCTCTAATATCACAAATAATCGATTTACAATATCTTGAGATACCAGCTTTTTCAAAAAGGGAGGGTTTTTGATCTGGAGCTAAAGAAATTCCATAAACCTTCGCACCAATTTGATTCAACCAAATAGTTAGCCAGGAGCCTTTAAAGCCAGTATGACCTGTTACTAGTACCTTTTTGCCCTTCCAGAAAGACTTTTCAAGTTTATTTGTTTTTACCATGTTTTCCATGGTGCTAGGTCTTGATCCCATAATCTCTGCAGCTGATTCTTTTCTCTTAAAGTATCCATAGGTTGCCAAAAACCATCGTGAATATAAGCTTTTAATTCTCTATCTTTTGAAAGTATCTTTAATGGCTCATTTTCCCAAGATATAGAATCTCCTTCTATGTAGTCTAAAACTTTTTTTGACAGGACAAAAAATCCTCCGTTTATTACTCCAGATTTTCCAGCAGGCTTCTCTTCAAAATTAATTACATCATCATCCATTAAATCTATTGCGCCATATCTTCCTGGAGGTTTAACTGCAGTAATTGTTGCTAATTTACCATGATTTTTGTGGAAACTTATCAATTCAGTTATGTTTATATTTGCTAGTCCATCTCCATATGTAAAACAAAAAGTTTCATCATCCTTTAGATATTCATCAATCCTTTTTAATCTTCCCCCAGTCATTGTATTTTCACCAGTGTCAACTAGAGTAATTTCCCATGTTTCATAATTACTCTTATGTACTTTAGTTATATTATTTTTTAGATCAAAAGTTACATTACTATTATGCAAAGCATAATTAGCAAAATATTCTTTAATTATATATCCTTTATATCCACAACAAATTATAAATTCATTAATTCCGTAAGAGCTATATATTTTAAGAATATGCCATAAAATTGGCTTGCCTCCAATCTCTATCATGGGTTTGGGTTTTGAATGAGATTCCTCAGATATCCTTGTTCCTTTCCCGCCAGCTAAAATTATTGCTTTCATATAATTTAGTATTTTTGTTATTCTAATCCCCAAGCAATAAATTCTTCTATTAATCTCTTTTTTTCATTAACTATCTTTAATAAAAAAAGATTTGTTTGATTGTCTGAAATAAGTAAGTTTTCTTGTCTAGAATTTTTATAAATTTTGCTTCCTTTCCACTCATTAGGTAAATAAAATTTTCCATTCTTGCCAACAATACCTACACTGAATTTTCTTTTTAAAAAATATCTAGTAAGAGAAAATTTCCCATTTTCTAATCTGAGAACATCCTCTTTTGTTTTAGGAAATTTTTGAGTATTTGTATATTCTAGGAAATCTTTCCTTCTCAGCATGAAAGCATTAGATCTAATATGAACAGAAGGGAATGGATAATAAAAACTATTTAAAAATATTAAATCTAAAAGATAAAAAATTAAAAATTTTATAAAAGTTAATGGACTTATATAAATAAATTTTAGAGGCAATATCATAAATCTTTTAGAAGCAAATGATCCCGTTGCACCTGTTATTATTGCTCTTTTATCAAGTAATGGCTTAACTAAATTTTTCAACCAATCATATCCATGTATTTCACTATAACTATTTAAAAATAATAAATATTCTGAGTTATCTTCTTTGGCGAATCTAATATAGGCTCCCCAATCAAATCCATCATCAGGAAAAAATCTTAAGTTGGCTTTATATTTATTACAAATTTTTTTTAATTCTATTGGGATTTCTTTATGATTTTTAAAAATTATATTAAGTGAGTATGGAATACCACTCTTAAATAAAGTTATCGATTTTAGAAATTTATTTAAGTGATTTAAATAATCTTTAGAGTATCTACAAAGATAAACTACAGCAATTTTTTTATTCATTTATAGCAAATTCTGATCTCTGATTTAATTGGAAAATCATACTAACTATTAAAATATAAAGTATTTGAGCTACACCTACTAAATTTTCTAAATAAAAATCTTTGAAATTTGATATTAATAATATAAATAAGATGCTGTAGATTAAATTATTATCTCTTTTTGATAATTTATGAGAATTTATATTTAATTTAAAAATGTATATGTAGGGTAATAAGATAATTATTAATCCTATAAGTCCTAAGGAATTTAGTATTATTATAAATCCTAAATCTGAAAGTCTTTCCGAAGGATATTGGAGAAAATCACCATTACCAAAGATTAGTCCAAAAAAAGAATCAGGCAAAAAAATCATATCTTGGATAATAATATCTACTGAATTAATATTTTTAATTGAAAATGAGCCAGTGCTAGGATTAATAAATTCAAGATATTTTTTAAATAATAAAATTAATTTCGCATTTTCACTTCTTAAAAAGTTTATAAATAATACAGCGAATAAGGAAGAAGAAAAAAGTAATTTTCTAAGTCCTGATTTTTTTATAAAAATATTTTCTTTTTTTATTCTTAATGATATGAAAATAAATAGTATTATAATCGCCAAAATTGCTCCAACTCTGGCTGATACAATTATCGATATAAATATAGAAATTAAAGAAATTATAAATATTAGATAGGAAAAAAAACTATATTTACTTTTTTGAGAATAAAAATGTAGACCGCAAATTAAAGTAAAATTTTGAGCAATTGATAATGCCCCAAATCCTGTATATAAAAAGCCACTTGATCTAAAACCAAGAAGTTGATCTACTAAAGCTTTATCCGAATAAACGAAAATTGAATTAAATATATTCACTACTAATGGGGATGTAAAACATATAATTATTATGATGGATTTTATTAAGCCCACAAAAAATATATCTCTCGTGATAATTGAAAGAAAATTGTTTTTATAGTTTTTTACATATTGATTTACAATAAATAAAGAGGATAAAATTAGAATTGGTCCAAAAGTAAAAGAGCTTACAATATCAGCATTAGAATAGAATAAATAGTATAAAATTAAAAAATATAATGATGAAAAAACTTTTAAAAAAAATAAAGTTTTTAATCCAACTAAATTATCAATTGCATCTTTAAAATAAAAAAGTCCTAAAATGAATGTAATAGCAATCATCAGAAAAGGTACTTTTAATATGAAATTTGATACTTTTATGAAAGGAGAGTAAATAAAAAAGAACAATGTAAAAAAAAGTATTTTATTGTTTGAAAAAATTCTCATTTTTGTATGATTTTATCTTTATTAAATTAATTTTTTGATAAACTTTTTAAAAAATTTTTTCATTGATTTTGGTAATATCCTTTTTAGAAAATTTTTAATATTTATTTCACTTTGAAAGACTTTATGAGAAATAATATCTCTTGATAAATAATTATCAAGTTCTTCTTTAGACCAATTCATTTTTTTTAGGAAATATAATTTATCGTTTTTTAACTCTTGCATATCTTTATAAGGTTTATCTTTAATTATTTCCATTGCGTTGGCTCTTGAAATTTGTTGTGTAATTATTAGTGTGCTTAAATGCATCAATCTTTTATCTATTCCAAATTTTTCAGGAAGAATGAAACCTTGATAAAATCTCGTAAATATTGATTCATAGTGTTTGTATTTATATCTTTTATAACCATAATTTTCTTCAAGTTTATTAATAACATCTTCTTTTTTATAAATTAAAAAATCAAGTATATTAATCCAATTAATTTTGAAAACCTTTTCATATATTATTTTCTCTAATGTTCCAATAGAAGGAAAAGTCTCGAATTTATTTATACCGCTCTTTTTTGCGATGGCTTTAATATTCATCTTGTCAAACTTATACCAATGCCAGTTTGTAGGAATAGCCATACCTTCGGTTGAATTATTCATTCCGCTTAGAACGTATTTGATATTGAACTTTTTTGCTAATTTATAATTCACAGCAAGCATCGCATTATCGTAAAGAAGTTCAATATCTACTACATTTGCATTAAAAAAAGCTTGCATTAAATTTTTATATTCTTCCCAGTCAATTACATGGGTATAAAAATCTATATTTAAAGAAGTAATAAGATTAGAAATATTATTTTGCGCTAGTTCTGAATTCCATCCATTATCCATATGCACTGCAAGAGGTCTGAGTCCAAATTCTTTTGCTTTTACTAAAACCCATGAGCTATCTACTCCTCCTGAAACACCCACTAAGCAATCATATTTATTTCCCGAGCCTTCTTTTTTTATTTTATTAATTATTTTTTCTAATTTATTTTTTTCTTTTTCCTTTGATGAATTTAAATTAATTACCTTTAATAGGTCTTCACAGAAATTACATACACCTTTTTTATTAAACTTTATATTTTGAGCAGATGTATCCATAATACATCTCGTGCATCTTTGATACTTCAAATTATTTTTCCCCAAGAAGTTTTTGTAGTTTTTTATATTTTGGATAGCTTATTAATACTGCTTTATGGACTCCATAAAAACAAAAGAAGGCACCTGCAGCAACAGCATCTGCTCCACAATTTATTGAATTCTTTATATCAGATAATGATGAAATGCCCCCAGCACTTATTAACGGGATTGAAATAAAAGAACTTATTTCACTGATAAGATTTAAATCTTGCCCTCGCAATGTTCCATCTCTATCAACTGAATTAATTAATAATTCTCCTGCACCGGCATTTTCAATTTGCTGAATACATTTTTTAATTTGGACTTTTTTTATTTTTTGATTGCAAGAATCATACATTCTATATTTTCCAAAAAAATTTTTTTTAATATCCATTGAGCATATTATACTTTGACTTCCAAACTCATTTGATAATTCAGAAATGAAATTCATATTTTGGAGATAAGCATTTTGCAAGGATAGTTTCTCAATCCCTAGTGAAAATAATCTTTTTGCTTGACAAATATTTTTAATTCCTCCCCCATAAGACATTGGCATAAAACATTCGCTTGCCATTTCTTCAATTAATTTATAGTTAGGTTCTTGGTTATATTTTGAGGAATTAATGTCTAGTACAATTATTTCATCAACTTCTTTTTCATTGAAAATCTTGATAATGTTTATTGGGTCCCCAATATATTTTTTTGATTTAAATTTAAAGGTTTTAAAACATCTATTGCCATCTATTAAGATAATAGGAATGACTCTGTTCCTTAACATTATTTTAAATTAACAAAGTTTCTTATTAGATTCATACCAAATTTATGGCTTTTTTCTGGATGGAATTGTACTCCATATATATTTTTTTTCCGGAATGCAGAACAAAAAGATCTTCCATATTTTGTTGAAGCTATCATTAAATTTTTTTCATTGGGATGAACACAATATGAATGAACAAAATAAAATCTTATTTCTTCGGAAGACCCTTCAATAATTTTATTCTTTTTTAAAATATCAATTGTATTCCAACCTATATGAGGTATCTTATATTTTCCTTTTTCAGAATCTATTTTTTTTACAGTAGCATTTATTAATCCCAGTCCCTCTACATTTCCCTCTTCACTATAGTTGCATAGCAATTGCATTCCTAAGCATATTCCTAATGAAATAACATTATCATCTTTAAGTTTCGAAATAAGTGTTTCCTTAAACCCTTTTTCTTTTATGATATTCATTGCATTATCAAATCTTCCAACTCCAGGGAGAACTATTTTATTTGCTTTTTTTAAATCTGAAAGAGTTTCAATTAGAGTTGGATCACCACCAACTTTCTCTATCATTCTTTTAACTGAACCTACATTACCAGAAGTTAAATTTAAAATAGAAATTTTTTTAGACATCTCATGCATTAATTAAATTTTGGAAAACTTTTAATAGATTCAATGACAAATTGAATATCAGAATTAGTTAGTTCTGGATACATTGGTAATGATAAAATTTTATTTTGATTTTGGAAGGCATTGGGAAAATCATTTGGTGTGAATTTAAATCTTTTGTAAGCCTCTAAAAAAGGTAAAGAAACTGGATAATTTATAGCAGTTTGTATACCTTTTTCTTTTAACCATGAAGCTAATTCGTCTCTAAATTCCGTTTTTATTACATAAAGATGCCAGACATGTTCTGTATCTACTCTTTGGAATGG
This sequence comes from Prochlorococcus marinus, assembly GCF_001180325.1. GTDB lineage: Bacteria > Cyanobacteriota > Cyanobacteriia > PCC-6307 > Cyanobiaceae > Prochlorococcus_A > Prochlorococcus_A marinus_R. The sequence goes on along the minus strand of NZ_CVSZ01000074.1, from coordinate 35,361 downwards.
GATCTCTATAAATTCATCCAGAGTGCTTAATTCTTTGTTATAAATAGATGCGTTTTGTCTCCTTTTAAGATTCCAATCGATTAAGAATTTTGCTTTAACAGAAAGTATAGCGGCTTGAATCCCATCCATCCGACTGTTTATACCTTCAAATTCGTGTTTACCTTTAATAAGACCTCCATGCCTGGCAAACTTAGCACTTTTTTCAAAGAGATCTAAATTATTAGTAACCAGTGCTCCAGCATCACCCATTGCCCCAAGATTTTTTCCTGGATAAAAGGAAAATGACCCAAAATTTCCAAATGATCCTACAAGTTTGTTTTTATATTTAGCTAGGTGAGCTTGAGCACAATCTTCAACAATCCATAAGTTATATTTCTTTGCTAGTTCTAAAATAGGATCCATGTCGGCAGGTTGTCCGAATAAGTGAACTGGAATTATACCAACTGTTTTTTTAGTTATTAATTTTTCAATTTTTGATACGTCTATCGTGAAATCATCTTTGTTGGTATCACAAAATATAACTTTTGCAGCACTTTGAGTAACTATTTCAGAAGTAGAAATCCAGGAGTGGGCAGGTACAATTATTTCATCATCTTGCTTAGCCCCTAATGCTTTAATAGCTATATAAAGGGCATCTGTTCCATTAGCGCAGGAAAGACAATATTTCATTTTTGTAAGGCCTGCAAATTCTTTTTCAAATTTATCTACATATGGACCTCTTATGAATTGAGAATTTTTAATTACGTCATTAATTGCATAATCTATTTCGCTTTTTAACTTTTCATGTTGAATTTGTAGGTTAACTAAGGGTATTTTTTTCATTATTTTTTCTTTAACATTACAGCAGGATTGCCAGCATATTTTCCTGGGAGTGAAATATCTTTGGTAACAACAGCTCCAGCACCAATTATTGCTTCATCGCATATTTTTACGGGTAAAATAGTAGCATTACTTCCTATAGAAACATTTCTACCAATTTCAGTTTTAGACCATAAACTTTTATTTCCATTTGATGGGCCATTATTTTTGAACAAATCGTTTATGAACATTACACCATGACCAATAAAACAATTTTCTCCAATGGTTACTAATTCGCAAATAAAAGAGTGAGATTGTATTCTGGTATTATTACCAATTTTTACGCCCTTTTGAATTTCAACAAAGGGTCCTATAAAAACTTTATCTCCAATTTCTGCTGAATAAATGTTTACAGGTTTTACTATTGAGCAAGAAATACCAAATTTTGTATCTTTAATTTCAGAATTTTTGAAATTTACCCTGTCCATTATTTACCTAATTTAGTTAACTTTGGATTAAATCTTAAAAAAACTTCTCTACCTAACTCTATAGATTCATAAATTGCATGAATTAGTTCAAGGCTTTTTCTCCCTTCAAGCCCATCAACTAATTGAGCACAACCATTATTAATACACTCTACTACATGATTGTAATAAGCAATATGTCCAAAGCCGTATACATCTGGAGGATTTACTGAATAATTTTTCATGACATCCTTATCAGATTCAATTTCATTTTCAAAATTCCAAACTTTCATTTCATTAACTGCAAATCCTCCAATCACAATTGTTCCTTTTTCACCCAATAAAGAAATTGATCCCTCTAAATCCCTAGGCCGTGTAGCTGTTGTTGCCTCAATTATTCCTAAAGCACCATTTCTAAACTTTAGAATAGCAACTGCTGTGTCTTCAGCTTCAATATTAACAAGCATTGTTTTGCTAAATGCAGAAACACTTTCTACTTCACCCATCATCCACTCTAATAAGTCAATATGATGACTCGCTTGATTGGTAAGCACCCCACCATCAAATTTCCATGTACCTCGCCATTTATCTTGATCATAATAAGATTGTTTTCTGCACCATCTAACTCTAATGGTGCCTAATGTCAGTTTTCCTAGTCTATTTTTTAATATGGCTTCTTTTGCCTTTAGTACTGGAACATTAAACCTGTTTTGTTTTATAACAAATAGTTTTATACCAGCTTTATCACATACCGAAATCATTTTATCAGCATCTTCTAGGGTCAGTGCCATAGGCTTTTCGACAATAATATGTTTCTTATAATCAGCTAGCTCAATAACGTTGGAAGCATGATTACCACTTGCAGTAAGGATTGTTACCACATCAAGTTGTTCACTTCTCATCATTTCATGCATATCTGAATATACTTTTACACAATATTTTTCTCCAATTTTTTTTGCTCTTTCTATATTCATGTCGCATACAGATTGTAATTTAGCTCCTTTTATTTTTCCTCCTCCTAATATTTCAGAATGTCTTTCAGCAATCCTTCCACAACCAATTAAACCTACTTTAAGCATTTATGAGCATTAAATAATAAAGAAATTATATTGGCGACTTATTGTATGTCAACTCCATTTGAGATTCTTATTATTGATCCATTATCTAGTTCTATAACTTTATCGCACATTTCAAGTGTTTTTAATCTGTGAGCAATTATTATTAACGTGACATCTTTTTCAAGTTTATAAATAGAGTCCATTACTTTAGACTCGGTAATATAATCTAATGCACTTGTTGCCTCATCAAGCACTATGATTTTTTTTCGTTTATAAAAAGCCCTAGCTAATCCAAGCCTCTGTTTTTCGCCACCACTCAATTTTATTCCTCTTTCACCAACAAAAGTAGAATACTTTCTTGGACAACTTTCAATAAATTCAGAGAGACATGCTAATTTTGCTGACTTTTTTACTCTATTAAAGTCAATTTTACTTCTACTAATACCAAAGGCTATATTTTCTGAAATATCACAATCTGCTAAATAAATATTTTGCGGGACATGAGCAATTGAAGATCTCCAAAAGTATTGGAAATCTTTTTTATTTAAATTTAAATCATTTCCGTCAATTAATATTTCACCACTTGTTGGTTTTAAAAGTCCCATCAAAATATCAACAACAGTGCTTTTCCCACTCCCAGTTTTTCCAATAAAACCAACTTTCGAGCCTTTAGTAATCTCGAAATTTATATTTTTTAGAATTTTTTTTGATCCTTTATTATAACTAAAACTTAAATTATTCACTACGATTGATTTACCTAGTTTATATGGTTTTTTATAACTAATAATTGAAAAATTATTTGTTTTTTGTTGCATCATTTTTATTAAAATACTCACTCCTGAAGAACAAGATCTTATGGATGCCCAACCTGAATATATTTGCTGTAAAGAAGGTATTAATTTCTGGGCGCCAAGAGCAAATGTTCCAATTATTGGTAAAATATTACGTCCATTATTAGAATCATTTAAAGATACCGTAATTGCAATTACTGCTATTAATATCAACCCAAAAGATTCAACAATCAACCTTGGAGAATAAGTAAGAAATTGATTACTGGCTTGAGAAAATCTTTGACCCCTATCTGATTTTTGATAAATTTTTAAGTAGAAATTATATGAATTTTCAAGGATAATATCTTTTATTCCTCCAAGACCTTCTTGAATTGTTCTTATTTGTTGTGAACTTTCTCTTGCTATATTTAAGCTATTTCTATGTAGTTTTTTACTCGTATATCTAGCAATAAATAAATAAATTGTTCCAAAAGATAAAATTGTTATTAAACTTATTTTCCAGTTAATTAGGAAAAGAGAGAATATTATTGATATTGATATAATTATTGAAGAAAGAATTGTAAGGAATGAATTAATTACTATTAATATATCTGGTGCATATCTTGTAGTTGCATTTATTATTTCTGATGAATTTCTTTGACAATGAATTTGGAATGGCTGTTGTAGGTTTTTTTTATAAGTTTTGGTGCTTAACTCATTACCTATTAAAGCAGAAATTTTACAATTTAAATGTAAATTAAAAAGCCTAATTGAAGCTGTCAAAATTATCGTAAAAATAAATATAATACTCGTACTAATTAATAACCAAGATTCATTATTAATTATTGAATTTGGAATATAATTAGAGTAATTACTTTTTATAAAATTGTCTGAATTGATGAGTATTGATATAAAAGGTAAAAAAATTATTAATGATAATACTTCAGCAATTCCATTTAAAATCAAAGAAAAAGTTAACAGTATGATTTGCCTTTTTCTTATTGAACTTAGTTCTTGCCAAATATTTATTAACAGTTCTTTATTATTAAAAGCTTCAATTTTAGAAGGAGTGGAAGCACTCATATAAGAAATAAAAAGCTCTATTTTATGATGATAGTATGCCCTTTTTTTTGCAATTTGCCAACAAATAAATGATAATATAGAATTTATTAAATAAAGGATAAAAGGGAAGGGATGAATAAAAGTGGGATTTTTAAAAAAAATATATTTCTAACTTTAATCATATCTTTAATAAATTCCCCAATAAATTTAATTTATAATAGTTCTTTTGCCAAAGAACAAAATCTAGAAAAAAAAGAACAATTTATCGAAGAAATAAAAAGTCAATATATTTTAGGACCAGGAGACCTCTTATCTATAAAATTTCTATATCTTCCAGAACTCAATTTTCAGAGTCGAGTTGGTCCAGATGGATTCATTCTTTTACCAAGAATTGATGAAATAAAAGTAGAAAACTTAACGTTATCCTATTTAAAAGAAAAGTTAGAAGAAAAATTTGGAGAATTTTTAAGATTTCCTGATTTAAATATAGAGATTTTAGAGTACCGTCCAATAAAAGTTTTTATTAATGGAGAAGTAGCTGAAAGAGGAATTTATACTTTACAAGGAAATTCCTTGTTGGGTAATAACACTAATCAAAAAAATTTTTCTTCACCAAAAATTTATGATGCTATAAAAGCAGCAGGAGGTATAAGAGCCTTTAGCGATTTATCAAAAATAAAAGTAGTTAGAAATTTTAGTGATCAAGGGAAGATATATTTAAAGTATACATTTTTAGACTTCAGGAATTTTTTAAAAACTGGTATTGATGATAATCAAAACATTAGAGTTTATGATGGAGATACTATTGAAATAGGTAAAAGTGATATAAGTCTTACTAATCAACTCATAGATGCAAATAAATTAAATATTAATCCAAAAACTATAAATGTTTATGTTACTGGAAGAGTAAGGGAAGGTGGTAATTTGAATTTACCAAGAGGTGCAACCCTTAATCAAGCAGTTGCTATAGCGGGAGGTCCAAAACCTATTAGAGGAAAATTAGAATTCTTTAGAATTTCATCTGATGGACAAATCATTAGAAGAACAATTAAATACAATAATAATAGTTCAATTGATAATCTTCATAATCCTATTTTAGAATCAGGAGATATAATAAGATTCCACCCTAATATTGTTTCTAATACAACAGAGATACTTGGAGATATAACTTCTCCCTTCGTAAGTATTTTCGCCTTACAAAATTTATTTTCGCAAGATTGACATTGGATAACAAAAAAGTAGATAAATTAGATCTTGATATGATAAATTTCGGATTATTATGGTCCTCTTTTTTACGAAGAAAAAATTTATATTTGAGAATAATAGGGTCTTTTTTAATTGCCTCAAGTATTTATGCCTTTAGTACCAAAAAGACATGGGTAGGAGAATTTAATATTGTTATCGCAGATAAAAATAGCTTAAGTTCTGGCCTAGACAAGTTAAAAAGTATTGGAATTGGGAGGAAATTAAACTTAAATGCTAGTAAAATTGACGTGGACACTCAATTGGCAATATTAAGAAGTCCTTCTGTCTTAGAACCAGTTTATAATTATGTGAAAAAGAAATTAGAAAATGAAGGAGTTGATATCTCTGCATATTTCTATAAACTTTGGCTTAAGGATAATCTAAAAATTGGTTTAGAAAAAGATACTTCAGTTCTTAAAATTGAGTATAAAGATACAGATAAAGATTTTATATTACCTGTTCTTGAAAAGATTGTTGATGAATATAAATCTTATTCAGTACTTGAAAGGAAACAGGACATATCAAAAGGTTTAGTTTATCTTAATGAACAAATTCTAAAATACAGGGAAAAAAGTAAGTCCTCACTTAGAAAGGCTGAGGAGTATGCATTAAATGAAGATTTAATTATGTTTATGGATAAAGGGACAAATTCAAATATACAAAGTCTTCAAAATTCTCAGTTTTTTAATCCTTCAATAGTTCAATCAAGAAATGAATCACTCAACTTAGACTTTGAGTTTATGAGTGTATCTTTATCAAATAGAATTCGCTTTTTAGAAAAATTAATATTCAAATTAGAGTCTTTAAAAGATGATTCAAATGCCTTTTTATATGCTGGATTCACAGTACCTGAACTTCAAACTTTAAAAATTTACAAGGAATTAAAAGAATTAGATGAAAAAATATCCATACAAAAATCTAAATTTAAAGAAAATGATGTCTCCATTAAGATTTTGAATCTTCAGAGAGATGTATTAATGAAAATACTCAAAGAGCAAACTTTTCAATATCTTAATGCCCTTTTAGAAGATGCAAAAGAAAAAAAATCTGCTTCTGAGCGTAAAAAAGAAGTAATAATCAAATATAGAGAATTAATGAGAGAAGCGAATAGAGATAAATCTTTTTTAGTAAATCTAGAAAAAGAAGAGCAGGAATTAGCTTTAGAAAAAGCGAAGTTAGAAGATCCATGGGATTTGATATCTAAACCAACAATTAATCCTTATCCTATATGGCCAAATAAAAAACTTATATTGTTTCTTTCAGGTTTTATTGGGTTGATTACTAGTCAAATTATTGCTTATTTATTGGATAAAAAAACAAATATTATTTTTGATATTAGAGAAATTTTTACTTCTCTTGAAGGACAAAAAGTTTTAAATTTATATTCTATAGAATCTGAATTTTGGAGTAGTTATTTAGAACTTTTTAAAAAAGATATTTTAATTAAACAAAATACTGCAAAGATAGTTATGGTAACTGTTGGAGATTTTCCAAAAGAATATACAGAGAAATTGAAAAAAAAATTAGAAGAAATATTTGTTAAAAATTTTTATATAGTTGATGATATTTCAGAATCCAATCCGGATGATTATAAATTTGTTTTTATAAAACAAGATTTAATTAAGAGATATCAATTAAATAATTTTTTACAAAAAATAAAATTTTTTGATATTCAAGTAAATAAATATATTGTTGTTTAGTCTATTCTAGAATGTTTAAAAATAAAATATTAATAATCAATAAACTTGATATAAGATTTAAAGATGGATATTACAATAAATTTAAAGGACAATATAAAGCTTTAAAGAAAAATAATTTTAAAATTTCTTTAATTGTTTTTTATGGCTCATTTATAGTTTATATCTATCAAAATAAAATTTTAAAAAAATTCAAAGTAATAAAATTTGTTCCAAGATCTATTCAATTTATTTTGTTTAGTTTTTTTTACGCATTTAAATCCGATGCCAAATTCATTTACTTTCGTCATAATTATTCAAATCCTATTGAGATATTTTTAGCGATAATTTTGAAATCTAGAAAAGTAATTTTTGCAGAATTCCCTTCTTATCCTTACAGGAGGATTCTATCTAAACATAATGAATTCAAATATAAAATTGCTTTCTTACTTGATTCATTTTGCTTACCATTTGTAAAATATGCTTATACTTATGCATTAAATATTGGTTCTAATAGAAATATATTAGGTTTAAAAACGTTATTTATTTCAAATGGTATAGATATTGATTCTTATAAAAGTAAAAAAAATAATTTCAATACAAATAAAAAAAGGCTTAATTTCTTGTTTATTGGAAATCTAATTAATTATCATGGATTAGACAGATTAATTAATGGGATTAGCATTTTTCTGGAACAAAAAGGAGAGTTATTGGAGTTAAATTTAGATATAATTAGTTCGGATACAGATGAATATAAAAGGTTAAAAAATCTTGTTAATTCACTTAGATTAAATAAATATATAAATTTCATTTCTGGAGTTTATAATAAACAATTAAATTATTATTACGACAAGGCAGATATTGGATTGTCTGCATTGGCTTGGCACAGGGTAGACATAACTTTTCCATCAAATATTAAATCTCGTGAATATTGTGTGTTTGGATTGCCTTATTTATACAGTGGTAAAGACCCATTAATTAATAATAAATTCAAGTACGCATTTCAGGTTCCTGGAGATAATAGTCCTATAGATATAATGAAAATACTTAAATTTAAGAATTTGATATATGCAAATAAACAATTTCCAGAAAAGATGAAAAGTTTTGCAGCCAAAAGTCTTAATTGGGAATATGCCATGAATAATTTTCTTAAATTACTTTTGATAGAGAATCAAAATTAATTATTGTTTGTTTTAAAACCAGATGGACCATAAAAAAAATTACAATGAGCAGATCATATTGATAACTGGAGCGGCTGGATTCATAGGAGCGGCTTTAAGTCAATATCTTCTTAAAAATGGAGCCTATGTAATAGGTTTGGACAATCTCAATGATTACTATGATATTAATTTAAAAAAAGAAAGAATTAATCAGATTGAAAATTCAATATTAAATTCAAATGGTAAATGGAAATTTTATAAAGACTCCTTAGAAAACTTTTATTCTCTAGAAAAATTATTTGATGAAAATAAGCCTTCTATAGTAGTAAATTTAGCAGCTCAAGCAGGTGTTAGATATTCAATTGAAAATCCACAAGCTTACATACAGTCAAACTTAGTTGGTTTTAGTAATTTAATTGAGTTATGCAGAAATTATGGAATAGAGCATTTTATTTATGCAAGCAGTAGCTCAGTTTATGGAGGTAATGTAAAAATGCCATTTTCAGAAAAAATGAGTGTTGATCATCCTGTTAGTCTTTATGGAGCCACAAAAAGAGCTAATGAATTAATTGCACATAGTTACAGTAGCCTTTATTCATTACCCTCTACAGGATTAAGATTTTTTACAGTATATGGGCCTTGGGGGAGGCCAGATATGGCATTATTTTTATTCACTAAAGCGATTATAGATGGTAAACCCATTAAGGTTTTTAATAATGGTGAAATGATAAGAGATTTTACTTATATTGATGACATAATAATTTCTTTGGATAAGTTGATAAATAAGCCACCTATACAAAATAAAAGTTTTGATTATTTAAATCCTAATCCAGATGAAAGCTGGGCACCTCATGCAATTTATAATATTGGGAATTCTTGCCCAATACCTTTGCTGAAATATGTTGAAGAATTAGAAAAGGCTTTAGGGATTAATGCTTTTAAAGAATATCTTCCAATGCAGTCTGGCGATGTTAAAGCAACATTCTCAGATACTTCAAAATTAGAAAAATTTATAAACTATAAACCTAAGACCTCTATAAAAAGTGGGATATCAAAATTCGTTAGATGGTATCGGAATTACTATAAAGTTTAAAGAATTTTTCAAAAATTATAATAACAACTTAAGAATTTTCTTTTTTAAAGTTAATGTTATAATTTTTTTTTAATTATTAAAACAGAATAATGAAAATAATAGTAATTGGTCCTGAATATAGTGGATATAATGCAGCTTCTTATCAATTTGAATTTATGAATGCATTAAGAGATATTTCTGATAATTATTATCATTATTTTGCCAGGGACGCAATTAATATAAACACTTTAATTTCAAAAGCAAATTTCATTCCAGATTTAATTTTTTACAATCATGGTTGGCTTCAAGATAATCCTTCAGTAAAAATGATTAATTATGGGATTATGAACAAGGAATCAAGAGACAATAATATAAAACATGTAATCTTTTTAAATAAGGAATATACTCGCTTGAAAGAAAAATTAAACTTTATAAAAAAGTATAAATTTGATCTTATTTTTACACATTTACATAATTTTGAAAATTTGAATAATACTTCAATAGTCTCAAAGTTTTTGCCTTTGGCATGTAGTTATGAAAATATAAGTCCAAATAAATATAGAAAATTGGTTGATAGAAAATATGATTTGTTTTTTTCAGGAATTCTTCAAAATTGGAATTTTAAAAATAAGCAGAGTGATTTAAGAAAAAAAATTCAATCAGAATTTTTTTATTGTATTTGTGATTTCCCTCTTCTAAAAAAAATTCGATATTGGGATTTAAATATATACTGGAAACCATTTTATAAAAATAGGTTCAAAAACATAATTTCTAATTTCTTGCATGGTAAAAGATTAACTCAGAAAGAATATTTTAATATTCTTTCTGATTCAAAGTCTGTATTACATACTTCTTCTCCAATGGGAATCATAAGTACAAGAGTTTTTGAAGCTTTAGGCTCTGGAGCAGTTGGTTTATTTTCAATGGATTCTAATTCTGACTTTATTTTTAAAAATGGAATCCATTATGTAAGTTTTTCTGGAATAAAAGATCTAATTCATAATTTATATTTAATAAAGAAAACAAAAGTTAATTCCAGATTCCAAATCATTGCTAATACAGGAAGAAAATGTGTAGAAAATAATCATACTTGGAAAAACAGAGTTGCTTTTTTCGTAGATGAAGTTTTAAAGTTGTAGATACTAGAATTAAAAATATTGAATTCAATAAGATGAATATTTTAGTTACTGGATGCGCGGGAATGATTGGCTCATATTTGACTTCACACTTACTTAAGTTATTTCCTAAAAATGATGGCAACAAAATAATAGGTATAGATAATCTTTCAAGAGGAAAGCTTTCCAACCTGAAGGAAGCATGTGGTAATGATTTTGAAGATTTAATTTTTGTAAATGGGAATTTATCATTATTTGATTATTCTTGGGCAAAATATTTTCAAAATATTGATATTGTAATTCACTTGGCAGATATTGTTGCAGGAATTGGATACGTTTTCTCTAATGAGTCATATGTTTTTAGAACAAATTTATTAATAAATTCCAATATTTCAAAAGCAATTTTTGAATATAAACCAAAAAGATATATTTATGTAGGAACAGCATGTTCATTTCCTAGGAATTTGCAACTATCCACTAATTCTAGACCTTTAGTCGAAGATGATCAGTTCCCAGCGGCACCAGAATCTGGTTATGGTTGGAGCAAGCTTATGGGCGAAATTGAAGCTGGATATTTATCAAAGGAGGGTATAACAGATTCTGTTGTATTATCATTACACAATGTATATGGCAAATACTGTGATTATGCAAAAGAAACTAGTCAAGTAATCCCGTCTTTATGTTTAAAGGCTATCGAATGCTCTAAAGAAAATAAAAATCTCGTAGTCTGGGGTAATGGTAATCAAGGCAGAGCTTTTGTTCATGCTGAAGATGTTGTGAACGCAATTATTTTGTCATTTGAAAAAGGTGCTAATGAAGGGGTAATTCAAATTGGCCCAAATAAATGCACAAAAATAAATGAAATAGCAAATTTATTAATTGAAAAAATTGATATGAATATCAAATTAGAATATGATCTCAGCAAACCAGTTGGAGATATTGGAAGATCAGCAAATTTTAATAAAGCTAAAAATTCTATTGGATGGGTACCAAAAGTAACTATTGAGGAAGGTATTTCAGATTTAATAGAATGGTTAAAATTCAAAGTAATTGATATTTTTTAAATTTAAGATCCAAAGATATTTATATCAAATACGAGTAGCGATAGCATATCCTCTTGATCTATCAAAATTTAAACTTTTAATTTTATAAGGATAATTAATTTCAATATAATTTACAGCTTCACAAACTCCAGGAAACATATTTGGTGTTACATCATCAAAGAATATAATGTCTCCGCTAATTTGTCTTTTGTAAATAAATTTAAATTCCTCTAAAACTGATTTTTTTGTATGTTGAGCATCTAAAAATGCAAAATGTATTCGATTCAGTCCAATCTTATTTAATGTATCTATAGTCCATCCTTGAAGGAAAATTATATTATTTAATTCCTCTTCCCACTTTGATAAAAGATCCTGCCTTGTTTTTTCTCCCTCAAGATCACTTATACAATTCCAAAATATCTTTTTATTGTGAGGAATGCAATCAATAGTTATTACTTTACCTTGAATATTTTGATCATTTATTGCTTTTGAAAAACATAAAGAAGAGAAGCCTCTAGCGGTTCCAGTTTCTAAAATAGTTATTTTTTTACTTTCAGGCTTTATATTATCCTCTATATATTTACAAACTAAAGCATATAATATTCTACCATGATTAAAATTTAAAGGACTATTTTTTATACATGTTTGAGTATAGAGGCATAAATCATAAAACCATTTTCTATCAATAGAATGATTCAATTCTTCTTCAAATAAATCTACTTTTTTATATTTCTTATTAATTGCATTTTTATGTAATATTAGATAATTATCACGTGTAGTATGAGGCTTTTTCCCAAATGGATTATCTGGGAAGGGCTTTTCTAAGAGAGGTAAAGAAAAAAAAATTTCCTTGAGATTTAAATATGATCTGTTAAACAAATTGATTAATTTCTTGAAATATTCTTTTGATATTTTGAATAAAAAAATTTTCATTTACGATTTGCAAATACTTATTATATTCTAAATCTTTTAGAGTCAATATATTTATAATTCTACTTTTAAGTATCAATAAAATTAATTAAGCAATAAAAATTATGATAGTTGATAACTAATTAAATAAATCATTACTTTTATTAAGAAATTTTGATTTATTGTAAAATATCATTTAAATTAAAAAACCAATGCAAGAAAGTTTTCAAAATATAATTTTCTTCTATGATGGAAAACCTAATAATTACATAAAAGTTTGTTTAGAAAGTTTTAGAAGATATAATAAATCCTCAAAGATTTTCTTTTTTTACAGAAATCCTCTAATTAAATTCTTTTACAAAAAATATAAGATTAATTTCATTAAAATTGATAAAAAAGAATCAAAGAACAAACTTCTTTTTTACAAAGTTTTTTGTGTTAAGAAAATATGCAAAATGCTAAAAGATGAAGAATTAATTATGGTTTGTGATGTTGATGTGCTTTTTCAGGCTGATCCTTTTTGTCTATTTAAAGAATTTCCTAATTACGATTTTTACTATACTCATTGCTTAATGTCAAAACCTGAAAGTTTACGAAAGGAAACCATATGGAAATCAGTTGAGAGTAAAGTAAATGGAGGTGTATGGGGTTTAAGAGTTAGTGACTTAACAAGGGAGCTTATGTCTTTTTGGATAAAATGCGAAAAGGATGATCATTGGAAAGTTTGGGAGCAATTTTCTTTAAGGAAAAAACATCTTATTAATGGCGTTACAGATTTTAATTGGTTTTTTGATCAAGATTTTTTAAATTGCATAGACCAAAATGAAGTCCCTTTATCAAAAAAATTAAGAAAAGTTGATATTGGATATAAATATAATTACTTTACCTCAACTTGGGGATTCTATAATATAGATCTTAATATGGGTAATAAAATAGGTAACTCTAATTATCCAATAATACATTTTAAAGGAAATTTTAAAGATGTTTATAATGTTAAAAATGCGAAAATTTATAACTTGAGAAATATTCTCCAAAAGAAGGACCTAACTACAATTTCTAGTAGAGAAAAAATATATAGAAAATTTATGAGTCGAGGAGAAAAAAGATTTGAAATCATTTAAAAAAATCTACTAATGAAGAAAGTTTTTGATTTTCTTAATTTGTTTTTAGTAAAAACAATATTATTAATTCAATTTATAAAATATAGGATTCTCAAAAGAAACTTTTCTAAGGATAATCTTGAAATACTTAAACATAAGTTAAATTTTTATTCTCATAATTTAAAAAAAAGAAAAATATTAAAAGTTACTAATGAATATAATAATGAGAAAAATTTTAATGAAAACATTTTTAAAGTAGATATAAACAAATTTACTGGTTTTGATGGTTATTATACTTTTAATGGTCCAGCCCCACTATTTAAGAGTGCAATTCAGATATGTAAAAACCCAAATTTAAATGTCAATGAATCATTCTTATATGAATTTTATAAAGATTTTCAACCCCAAAATTATGGTGAACTTTATAATTTAAACGTTAAAAACTCTCTTTATCATCTTTCATCAGAATTACAATTTAAACCATGGGTTAATACTTTTGTGGATACAAAAAAAATAAGGAAAGCTATATTTGGACCTTCCGGTTTTAAAGAAGTTGAACATAGGTTAATAAGGTTAAAAAATATTTTTAAAAATGTAATTGAATTTGGTTATGCTCCCTCAGAGAAAGATATCATCAAAGGATATATTTTAAGATCAAAAGATGATTATAGGTTCTTGATAACTTCAGGTCATCATAGAGTAGCAGTTTTAAAAGCGATTAATTATTTACATCCAGAAAAATTTAACAAAGTTACTGTTTCTTTTGAAGAAACAAGATCCAATTTAAAATATATAGATCAGGAAAATGTTGATAATTGGCCAGCTGTGTATTCTAAATATTGTTCAAGAAAAGATGCTTTAGAACTTTTTAGTAAATTCTTTAATGTATGAAATTTTATATTGTGAAATATTTGTCAAAAATTGGTTTGTAAAATCTTGACTTTATTAATAAATGGTAATTATCATTAAATAACGCAATAGAGTCATTGATTTTGAAATTAAATAATGACGAGATAATAATTTATACAGCACTCATTGGAGAAAATGAGGGGTTGAATTCTCAGCCCTTTTTTAATTCCTCTAAATTAAGACATGTTTGTTTAACTGATGATAAAAACTTAAGTAGTAAAGATTGGGAGATAATCTTAGTAGAAAGAATTCTGCCACAAGATTGTTATAGATCTCAAAGACATTTTAAAATAAGACCTCATCTAGTTTTTCCTAATTATAGATTCTCATTATATCTTGATAATACAGTTGTTCTGAGGAAGAAAACTGAAGACTTTTTAGAAATGATTATTAATCAAAAAGGCATTTTGGAGAATGATCCTTTCTTCTGCATTCCTTATCACTCACAATTTGATTTAATTAGTGAGTTTAATGCTTGTGCTGATAATAATTTGGATGATCAACTGCGAATTTACGAACAACTGAATGATTACACTAAGACAAATTTGGATGAATTAAAAAGTCCAGCTTACTGGGGTGGGATTTTATTTAGAAATCACAATCATAATGAAGTTAAAAATCTTTCAGAAATTTGGTTTTCACATATATGTAGATATTCTAGAAGAGATCAATTGTCAATTATTCATGCCTCATGCCAATCAAATATTAATTTAATTGGTTTTAACTTGCAAAATAGTGGTTCAGAATATCATGATTGGCCAGTCACCAATAAAAAGAGAAAAAATAGAAGTTTTAATCCAAAATATATAGACTATATACCTATTAATTATTTAGAAAATTTATCAAAAAAAATAAATTATAATGAAAATCTTTTAGTTAGTTTAAAACACCAAAAAAAAGGTTTTAGGTATATAAAAAAAATTTTTAAATTAAAGGAAATATATAAAGAAATTAAAAAATATATAAAAAAGATATTAAATTTCTAAAAATAGATTTTTAATAATTGAATAATTTTTTTAAATATAATATTTTTAGTTAGATGTTAATTATTTTTTTGCATTTTTACTTAATCCTATCCTTTCACCTTTGTACCCAGATCGCATTTGAATGCTTTCATGCCATGAAATATTTTTCAAGTACCACTCAATAGTTTTTTTAAGACCTTCTTCAAAGCTATTCTTGGCTTTCCATCCAAGTTGGAGCATTATTAATGATGAATCAATTGCATACCTTTTATCATGTCCAGGCCTATCTTTTACAAATTTAATTAATTTTGAATATGGCGAATTTAAAGGAAATTTTTGATCTAAAAAATTACAAATAAATTCAGCTATTTCGAGGTTTGTTTTTTCATTATTACCACCTATGCAATAATTAGCACCAATTTCACCTTTTTTCATGGCCAGAATAAGCGCATCAATATGGTCCTCTACAAAAAGCCAATCTCTAATATTAGTTCCATCTCCATATATGGGTATAGTAGATTGATTAAGAGCCTTAATTATGATTATTGGTATTAGTTTTTCAGGATACTGATAAGGCCCATAATTATTTGAGCAGTTTGTTCTGATAATCGGCAAATTAAAAGTATGCAGCCATGCATTACATAGATGATCACTCCCAGCCTTTGTTGCTGAATATGGAGATCTGGGATCGTATGGTGTATTTTCAGAAAACTTTCCTTTTGGACCTAAAGATCCAAAAACTTCATCAGTACTAACATGGAGAAATCTAAATCTCTCCTTTCTTGAAGGACTTAAATTTTCCCAGTGTATTCTGGTACTTTCTAGAAGATTAAAAGTACCAATAATATTACTCTTCAAAAAAGGCTCTGCATTTTCTATAGATCTATCAACATGACTTTCAGCGGCTAAGTGAAATACTATATCTGGATCAGATTCTTTTATAGCAAGAGAGGTCTTTTCAAAGTCATTTAAGTCTACCTTAATCAGAAAATGTCTATCATGATTAGGTGATTCTTGAATGATGCTTAAATCACTCGCATAGGAAATTTTATCTAAGTTAAATACTTTTGCGTTACTTTCATCCAGCAGTCTTCTGATAAGACAACCACCGATAAAACCTGCACCTCCAGTAATTAAAATTCTGAGGTTCCCATTTTCAATGTCAATTGTCAAATTAGATTTATTTTATGATTATGTTAAAACTATAGTTCTTAAAAATAACTAGTAGAAGAAAATCTCAAGATTCTTAAAAATTAATAAACTATAATTAATTAAATAGATATTTCGATAAATAAAAGCTTTTTAATTAACAAAATCTAATGAAACTTAAGGAAATAAAATTCAGCGTAGTTTTACCTATTTTAGAAAGAAAGGATATTGTTGAAGGTTTTCCATTAGCAATAGAAAGTATTTTTAAAAATACACTTTTACCAAATCAAGTTGTGGTTGTTATAGACGGTCTATATAGTAAATCTTTTAAGGATATGGTCCTTAAATACCAAAAAAAATATTTTTTAGATCTCATTTGGTGTAATAAAAAAGTAGGGTTGGATAAAGCATTAAATTTAGCTTTAACTAAGTGTAAAAATGAAATTATTTTTCGAGCTGATGGAGATGATATTAATTTAAATTATAGATTTGAGAAGCAACTTCCTTATCTTATTTCTGGATTTGATGTTGTAGGCTCCAGTATTGATGAATATGATGAAAATGGAAATTATATTAGTACAAAAAAAGTTCCTATTACAAATAAGGATATAGGAAAATTAATCCCATTTCGCAATCCGATTAATCATATGACGGCTGCTTTTTTAAAAAAATCGGTTTTAGAGGTTAATGGCTATCCAGAATTATTTTTAAAAGGGGATTATGGATTATGGATAAAACTTTATTCAAATAATAAAAAATTTATAAATTTAGAAGAATCTCTCGTTAAAGTTTCAGCTGGATCAAGAATGATTCGTGATAGAGGCGGACTTCGATATATATATTCTGAATACCTTTTGCAAAAGTTTTTGTTGAAACATGAACTAACAAGTACTGGATATGCGATCATTATTTTTATTTTGAGATCTATGGTATTTTCTCTTCCTTCTTTTTTTAGGTCATTTATATACAAAAAGTTTCTTAGAAATTCTAACTAATATTATTTTATTGAATTTTTTAAAAATCTTAAGTAAATACTACCTATCTTAAATGTTAATTTTTGATATATTTTCTCTAAAAAGATATTTTCTTTTTTTATTAATCTAAGGCAAGAAGATTTTAAAAAATCCATCTCATCAATATCAACTTTTTTGTCCATTTTATCTGAGCTTTCTAAATTTGAGTTCCATATTGCCATTAGACTTCTCTCTAAATAATGCGATTCACAAGAGTATTGGGAATGGTCGATAAAGTTTAATAAATTAATATAAAAATTTTTACTTCTTAAAAGTATATTTTTCTTTGGCACAATATAGTTTGCTCCAGGAGAAAATCTAAGAAAAAGAGGATCTTCTACATTTTTAAAAATATATTTATAGAAGCAATTAAAATTATAAAAAAAAAGTCTAGGATATTTATTTTTGTACCAAGAACTATTTATTTCAGTAAATCCGTAATCTGATGTACTTAAAGTAACTGGGAATTTATTGCAGTGATAATTTTCTTCGATACTTGTGAAAGTGTTCCTTTTTAATAAACTGATAAATAATTTATAGTTTATATGTCTTTTGAAAACATTATCTTTACAAAAAACAATTATATTGGGTAGATTTTCATAATTATCTATGATGTATTTTAGATATGAATATAAGTTGTAGCCAACATTTTTAATGTCTTGATGATTAATTTTTTCTGATAATTTTTTCCCACTTTTATTATAAATTATATAGTTATCTTTATTTATTCCAGATATCCAATTAATTTTTCCTCCAAAGTGGGATATACAAAAAAAGAGATTATTCTTAATGAAAATTTCTTTTAAATTAGAAAATTCTTTTTTCATCTTAAGTTATTATTGATAAGGCGATTTTAATTAAAGAATACTATAAAATATAGTTAAAATATATTTATTTAATAAGACATTTAAAGGTTATTTTTAAATTTCAATAAAACATAAATCTATCTTTAGTTCCTTTATTAATTGATAATTTGTTAAGGATAACAAAAAAGTAATACCATAATCTGTATTTTAATTTAACTATGCCCAATCCTACAAAGCCGCCTTTTTCAACTTTACAAGGGGTACCAATATTAAACTTATCTTTAGATGGTTTAGAAAGTATACTAAAGGTGTTATCGATTGTATTTAAATAAATTTCATCATATTCATTTATATACTTTTTAAATACCCCATTTTTTTTTGGAATAATATATCTTCCTAGCCAATCTTCGTAGTAGCAAGCTCTTTTCCTCTTTATAGGTTTTTCTAGTTTACAAATATAGGATGACTTGGCGATCCAAAAGTTAAACCATATCCATCCATTTCCTCCTGCTAAAGTTCCTAATTTGTAAATGGAATCTAGTCTAGTAATTAACTCGATATTTCTTTGCCATTTGCCAACTAATAAATTGAAAATAAATTTCTCCAAAGGTTGTCTGATGTAAAAAAATTTATTTTGCATATAGCTTATCCCTTTTGCATGCAGGTACATTATTAAATCATCTTTATTAGCTTTTATTTTTGATAATTCCCAAACCTTTTTTATTCCTTTGAATTCTTTATGCTCATCAATACTAAATTCAATATTAAAATCAATATAGTCTTTAATTCTTTTTTGATTTATTAGTTTGTATATACTTTCCCTTTTCTCTTCATCTGAACAGATAATAACAAAAAATAATTTTATATTTGAAGAGTAAAATATTTTCGATTTTTTGAAATTATCTAATTGATCACTCATTAATTTTAAGAAGCAATTGCTTATGTCTGAATTAATGAAGTAAACAATTTTAATAGACTTTTTTTTTAAATTTTTATTTAAATTTAAATTGAATGGAATCCCCCCTAAAATTGTGATTGGCATCCAATTTTTAATATGTTTATTTGAAATTTTCCAATAAAATAACTTTGATGGATTAATATCTCTTTTTATCAAGTTAGAGATAGAAAAATTACTTTTAATCTTAAGAATCTTGTCATTTGAAATATATGATCTAATTTGCCTAGAGATATTTATAATTTCATCTCCAATTATTATTTCGAATACCCAAGTATCCAGAAATTTATTATCTAATTTTGATTTTGGAATCTTCACATCAAAAAATAAAAATGTTTTCAACCAAAGTATCTTGGTAGAAAGAGGGAAAGAATTCTTTTAATTATGATTTTTAAATTCTTTGGAAAAATCTTTAATATATTATTAATTGGAACATCTTTATGCCTTATAAGCACAGTAAATTCTTTTTTGTAATATTCGGATGTTTTTTTCGCATATTTTAAACATTCATTATAAGTAATCAAATTTGAATTCTTATCTTGCCATAACCACCCCTTATAGATATTACAAGGCGAGGCCCAACGTTTATATTTATTATTTGGTCTTGCCCAATACATCGGAGCAATTATTCTTTTATTAATTCCTGTTCTGCAGGGAAAATATGAGAAACTAGAATTTGAAAGAATTAAATTTGATGCATTATATAAAGAGGCATAGCACTTTCCAATATCACCATGAATAATTTCTAAATCTGGAAAAAGCTCTTTACTATACCTGTAATCATCAGTTACAATTTTGAACTCTTCAATTCCAAATTTATCCTTATAATTTTTTATTGCATTAATCCAATAACTATATGGTAGGTTAAAGCTTCTGTGTTTTTTGTATTCTCCACCTCTTATATTTAATATACAAGTTCTAATATCTATTTTATTTTCAGCTTTTATTTTATTTTTTAATTTTATATACCTTTTTAATTTCTTTAAATCACCAAAAAAATAATCTTCTGATTGAAATAAACCCTCTAGAAGTGTATCTTTTTTTATTTCTAATACTCTTTTATCAAAGTCTGATGAAAAATATCTCAAGTCACTATCATAAAAAATTCTCTCATTGAACACTTCAATCTCTTTAGAGAATTTATAGTCATTAATTGAATCATCATAATTATTTGTTTTATCTAAAATTAGAAAATCTTTTCCTTTGAACTTTTTAAAATCAAAAATATTTAGTTCAACATTCAATTTTTCGGAAATGCTCTTTGCTACTGCAAAAGTCCAAAGTTGATTCCCTAATCCTTGGCCATCTTTAAAATTTATATAAAGCATGATTTAATTATATTGATTGAAAAATCTCAAAATAGCTTTTTCTCATTGTAAATCTTCCCATTCGAAACTTTTAAAATCCTATCGTAATCACACAAAGTTGATAATCTATGAGCAATTGCAATAATAGTTAAATTAGGGTCAAAAGTTTTTATTGAATTTATCACCTCTTTTTCGGTTTCATTATCAAGTGCACTTGTAGCCTCATCAAGTATTAAAATTTTTTTATTTTTATAAAGTGCTCTCGCTAAAGCAATTCGCTGTAATTGACCACCACTAATTTTAATCCCTCTTTCTCCAACTGTTGAATAAAATCCTTTTTCAGTGCTTTTTATAAAATCGTATATTCTTGAGGCCTTGCAGGCCTCTATTACTTTTTCAAAATTAATATCAAGAATCTTTTCCCCAAATGCAATATTTTCCAAAATAGTGACATTATTAAGAAAAATTGATTGAGGAACGTGAGAGATATTTTTCCTATAATTAACTAAAACTCCTTCATTAAGATTGTCAGTAATATTTATACCATTTATCTCTACACTACCTTCAGTTGGTTTTAATAATCCCATTAATAAGTTAATAAGTGTTGACTTCCCAGAGCCTGTTTTACCAATGATTCCAACACTTTCTCCAACCTTAATGGAGATATCTCCATTATTAATAACAAAATTTTTACTACCTGGATATTTATATGAAACCCTTTTTAATTCTAAATTTCTAAAAATAAGTTCTTGATTTTTATGATTTTTCTTAGAGATTAAATCTTGAGGTGTATTTTTTATTAGGTTTTCGATATCTTTAGATCTTTCATATCTGGTAACCATGGCTGAATATATTTGGAAAAGTCCATTCACATTAGGTAAAAGTTTTTGCAAACCTAATGCGATTGCTCCTAATAGGGGAATAGGGTCTGTACCATAGTTTGTTTTTAGAAAAAAAGCTATTGAACCTACTATAAGAATAAATGATCCTTCAATAACAAATTTTGGTTTTGTTACTGCTGAATTAATATTTGCTTTAGCAAAAAGATATTTTATATTGTAAAAAGAGTATTTTTTTTGAAAAACATTTTGATTATTTTCTAAGATTATATTTTTTTTATAACCCCAACTTTCTTGAATTAAATCAGTTTGCTTTTTTACTGAAACTTTTAAAGTTCTTCCATTTTTTGAAAGTATACGACTCTTGATAACTGCAGTTGAGAAGTAAGTTAAGCCACATATTATAAAAACAAAAAAAGTAATCTCTTTATTTATTATAAATAAAGAAAATATTATCAATATTGTTGTGAAAAGTGATCTAATTGCGTCTAAGAAACTGTCTATATTTGCTAAGCAAGCACCAATAGATGAATAAAAATCATCAATAATTTTGCTGCTAGATGTATTTATTTGAAACTCATAGTTGCTAAAAATTATTTTCTCAAATGCAGTCTTGCTAATTTGATGTCCTACTGAAGCTTTAACAAAATTACTAAAGTTGATCGTGTATAGTTTTAAAAAAGTATTAAATAGAATTACGCATACAAATAATATAAATGCTGGAAGGAGTAAGTCACTAGGCTGATTAATAATATCTATTTTAGTTAGATTTTGAGCTTGATTTGTATTCCATATTTTTTCAGGATTACTTATAAGAGTTAAAAATGGAACTACAATCAAAACTGGAAGAGTATCTGAAACGCCTTCCAGTAAAGAAAAAATTATTAATAAGATAAACTTTAAAACATTACCTTTGCTTCCAAGTTTACAAATAACTAAAGTATGGTGAATTAAGTATAGTTTTTTTTTAAGTTTACGAAAAATCCTATCCTTTAAAATCATTTAATAATTTTATTTATAAATAAATTATACCTACCAAATGGTTATGCCAATTGAGAAAGTTCAGAAACATTAAATTTTCTAGAGTTAAATGGTTTAAAATGTAATTATATTAAATTGAATTCTTTGTAATTTTGAGATTCTTAATTAAATTTGAATCTTAAAAAAAATCTTAGATTCTGTTTTTAAAATTTAAGGCAATGCGCTTACCTTGGCTAATATCAAGAAGAAAACTAATTTTAAACTGTGTTATTGAAGTATCTTTAATAGTGATAATAAACAAAATAATCTTTTCAGATTATTTTGTATTCGTTAAAGATATAAATTATTTTTCCATCACATTTTTACCTTTTTGGTTACTATTTAGCTATGTTTTTGGTAGATATACATATAATTTTGATCTTTTAAAGAATAATCTATTTAATTTGTTTTACAAACAATTTATAAAATCTTTTTTTATTTCAGTTTTATCTTTTATTTTTGTTTTTTGCATTTATTTGAATATTAACCTTAATAACTTTAATCATTTTGATAAATTAATTTTATTTTATTCTTTCATTATTTCTTTAATTTTAGTAGTTTTACAATTCCCAATAATATATAGATTTACCTTAAATGCTAATAAAAAGAATATATGGTTGTTTATTGGAAATAATGATTTAGAGGATTATTTAATCTCAGAATTAGAGTGGAGCAGAAAAAAAATTAAAATTATTTCTAGAAGTATTTATAGTGATTTATCTAATATTGACTTTAATAAAATTGAAGGAGTTTTTTCAAATAAATTTGACCTTATGAGTGATGAATTTTTAGACAAATTAATAAAGCTAAAAAGAAGAGGTATTAAAATATTGACAATAGAACGGTGGTGTGAAAATTACCTTCAACGATTCCCCCCTGAAATAATTAGTAAAAAATTTTTTATAAGACGAAATTTCAAAATTTCTTACAGTTCTACAGAACTGAGAATTAAAAGAATTGGAGATTTCCTTTTGAGTATTTTCCTATTATTTTTTACCAGTCCAATATTAATAATCTCTGCAATCCTTGTATATTGCGAAGATCGCAAAAGCATTATTTATAAACAAGAAAGAGTTGGTATTAATCAAAGTATATTCACTATTTATAAATTACGAACTATGAAATTAAACTCAGAATCAGGAATCCCAGTATGGGCTAGTAAATTTGACAATAGAATCACAAAAGTTGGAAGGATATTAAGAAAATATAGGATTGACGAATTACCTCAACTTATTTGTGTTATTAAAGGTGAAATGAGTCTAATAGGACCAAGACCTGAAAGGGCTGAAATTGATAAGAAATTAATAAGTTGTATTCCACATTACAATAATAGATATTTAATTAGACCTGGATTAAGTGGATGGGCTCAGGTAAATTATCCATATGGAGCTTCAATAGAAGATTCCAAGAAAAAATTGAGTTTTGATCTTTTTTATTTAAAGAATTTTTCAATTTGGTTTGACTTATTAATCTTTTTAAAAACTATTAGATTAGTGATTTTGAAGAAAGGTTCTGAACCTTCTAATTAAATCTATCTACAATATAAAAAGAATAAATATTTTTCATGGAAAATTTATAATCTATTTTAATTATGTTTTTAAAATCTTTATTGTCATTACTTTTTGGACTTCCAAAAAATTCAGCAATCATAGTTTACCAAGGTGGATTAGGAAATCAGTTATTTCAGTATTTACTAGGAAGGGAATTACAAAAAGTTTTTAAAAAAAATGTTATTTATTATGATATTAGGAAATACTATAAAAAAAATCATAAATCTGATATCCAAAATCTTTTTCAATTGAAATTACGAAAATATAATATTGACAAAAGTAATTTCTTAGTAAAATTTATTTTATTATCACCTTTATTTTTAAGATTCAATAAATTTGTATTTCAAAAATTAAAAATCAAGATTTTTTCTAATTATTTTTTTGATAACAATAATAAACCAATAATTTTAGAGAATTTTAAAAATAACGATAATCTACTGATTTTCTTTGGAACTTGGCATAATTTAATTAATCAATATATTTATTCAAAAAATATTAAAAACTTAAAGTTTAAAAATATAAATTTGCCAAAAAATTATAATTTTCAAAAAAAATTTATTTCTTTACATGTTCGAAGGGGGGATTATTGTGATCCTAAAACTTCTAATTTTCATGGGAATCTAAATCTTAATTATTACCTTTCTGCGATTGAATTCCTTAGAAATAAATTTGGAAATATACCAGTTTTATTGTTCTCGGATGATACTGAATGGATAAGTAAAAATTTATCATATTTAATAAAAAATTCTATCGTTATTTCTTCTCTAAAATCATCTCCAGAGATTGACTTTTATATTATGTCTAAAGCAAATTATTTTATATTATCAAACAGTACTTTTGCTTGGTTGTCTGCCTTTCTTTCAGAAAAAAAAGATAAATTTGTAGTTTTGCCAAAATACTGGTTTAAAAATGAAAAAATTAACAGCTATCATATTTATAAAGATTGGAAATATGAAGTTATTTAATAAAATAAAAAACCAATCTTGATTAATTTTATTTATTGTGACTAAGTTACTTTCAGTTTTAGTACCTACTTATAATAATTACGAATTATTTTTGCGAGTTGTAAAAAAATATTTATTTGATCAACGAACAATTATTTTGGTTTCTGATGACAGTGATAATTATATCGAAAAGAAATCCATACAATTATTCTGCAAAAATAATAATATAAGTTATTTTGATGGTCCAAATAAATCAGCCGTAGAAAATTGGAACTACTTAATAGGAAAAACAACAACTCCATTTTTTGTTGTTAACCATCATGATGAATATCCAGATAATTTAGATTTTATTGATAGCTTAGATCCTAAGAATACAGATTTGGTTATTCTTCCTTGTTCTTCAAAGGTAGGCAAATATCCGCTTGTTAAAATGTTCTCTTGGCAACAAAAATACTTCTCAAAAATCTGTATGTTATGGCCAAATGGAACATTAAATATGATATTAGCTCCCACTGCCTCAATAATAGTAAATAGTAAATATAAGAATATTCTTTTTGATATTAAATTAAAATGGTTTGTTGATTCTTACTGGTATTATAAATTATTTATTCAATCGATCAAAGAAAGTAATAATATTAAATTTTTTTCGCATTCTAGAATTTATTCATTTCAAGCTGAAAACAGTATAACTAATTCATTAAAAAGTAAATTAAAAATTCAAATAAAAAAGGAAAAGGATTATTTTAGATCTAAAAGTTTTTTACCTGATAATAATATAAGATTTTTTCAATTAATCATTCTTATAATTATTACTTTTAGATCAAAATTCAAAAATAAATTGTCGAGATTTATATCTTTTTAATACTATATTTTATAGTGAAAAATTATTAGAAATTAAATTACATGCTTTTAAAAAAAATTTTTAAAAAAATTGGATTCTATCATAAATCTTTTAAGAGTTTATTTTCATGATTTTATAAAAACAATATCCACATTTTGACAGTATTGATTATTTTTGTTCAATTAGAGATGTAGGTAAGAGGCTAAAAGTAATAATGTATGGATTTAAAGGGAACTTTATTCTTTTAAAGCAAGGAAGGCTTTATGAACATTGGGCAATTAGTTTATTAAAAGCTAAGAAATAATTTATTTTTTAAAATTCTTATATCTTCTAAAATCATGATACAAAAGTGTTGGATCGTTTTTGCTAAATAATGATATGTATGCTCTTTCAAAGTAATGGGGTACTTCTGAATCGTGACCTAAAAATGAATGTTCTTCGATATGATTTAAAAGTTTTAAATAAAAATCTTTGCTATGAGTATGTATTAAATCATTAGTTAATGCAAAAATACTTTTTTTGCAAATATATATCTCTGAGGGGTTAATAGAACTATTTATAAAATGATTAAACCATTTATGGAAAGGCCTTATTGAGGATTTTACTAAGGGAATATTTTTGTATTCATTTATTTTGAAATTAAGATCTTGTTCATTTATTTTAGATATATGTCCAGTAATAATTCCAGGTCTATCATAAAGTAAGTAATGGTTTTCTAATATATATTCGAATCTTCGAATTTTCTTTTGACATTTATAAATGTTATCTGTCAAAAATAAAATTATATTTGGTAAATCATTATAATTTTCTACTATATAAAAAAATTTATCATAAGCATCAACTCCTATATTTTTTACCTTTTTACCTATATTGGATTCACTATTATTATAAACTTCAACCTCAAAACCATAGTCAGTACATTTGCTTTGGATTTTTTTATAATCACCTTCAAAATAAGATATTATAGCTTTCTTCCTCATCGTTTTATTTAAATGATCATTATTAATAAATATAATATAATAAAATTTTGAATTAATTTAATAAGAAATATCCTTAGTTTAAAAATTAATTATTCTAATTCCAAATTTTATAAATTTAATGTAAAAAAATATTTTTATTTTTTTATTTAAACCTTAATAACAAATTAATTTAGAGCTTTTGCCGAATTATTTATATCCTTTATTTCCTTTAGAAGAATTTCTAAATCGTTTATCCAAAAATCATTTTTGATACCAAATGTTTTTGTTGTAAGGGAAGTATCTAGAACTGAAAATTTGGGCCTTGGACATAAGCTTTTATATTCAAAACTTTCTATTGGCTTGATGTCTATTCTTGAAGCAAATAAATTAATAGAATTACTAATTTCTTTAATTTTAACTGCTATTTCATACCAACTGGCTGAACCATTACTACTCCAATGGAGATGTGATGGTAAACAAATATTTTTTATTTTTCTTTCTATTATTAATATGATTAGGTTTGATAAACTTTTTGCAGTTGTTATACATCCTATTTGATCTGAAACTACTTTTAAGCTTTCATTTTCTTTACCTTCTTTTAGTTTTTTTAAAATTGTTTTAACAAAATTTTTACGCCAAGGACTTACTAGCCAACTTGTTCTGATGATTGTAAATTGGTTTGTATTTTCTAATATTTGTTCTAAGAAAGATTCACCTTCCGACTTTGTTTTGCCATATACACCTAAAGGATTCCTTTTATGGAAGGTTTGATATGGTTTGTTTTCTTCTCCATTAAAAACATAGTCAGTACTAATTTGAATAATATGACCGCCATTTTTTTTTAAGACATTTGCGAAAGATCTAAGTGCTAAGGCATTAATTTGTCTGGCACTTTCAGATTCGATTTCGGCATTATCTACTGCTGTAAAAGCAGCAAGATTAATTAAGATATCTGGATTAATATCTTCAATATATTTTTCACATTTTATTGAATTTGTCAAATCCAAATCCTCTTTGGAAGGATTTATAATTGTTAAAGATTCTTTTTTTTTAATTCTTTCAAGTTGATTTAGCAGTTCAATACCTAGTTGACCAGTAGAACCTGTAATTAGTATCTTCATATCTATATTAAATAGCTTTATCTTAGTTTATTTTCCTTATGAAATTGTAAATTTCAATCGAAGTTGTCGAAAGATTCTTTAAAACTAATAGCTTCTTTGTCTTTCTTTGAAAGTATTGGGAATTCCATGTTCAGTTTGTTAAGAGGCCAATTAATAGCTAATGTTTTGTCATCCCATTTAATTGATTTCTCACAATCCTTGCTCCAATAATCAGTGGTTTTGTATAAAACCTCAGCAAAATCACTCATAGTTAAAAACCCATGGGCAAATCCTTCAGGAATCCAAAGTTGTTTCATGTTTTCACTACTAAGCTCTACACCAATCCACATTGCAAATGTTTCTGAGTTCTTTCTAAGATCAATAGCAACATCAAAAATTGCACCAGAGATACATCTAACTAATTTCCCTTGGGGGAAGGGATTTGTTTGGTAATGTAACCCTCTTAAAACTCCTTTAATTGATTTTGAATGATTATCTTGGACAAAATTCACATTTGCATTGATATTGATATCGAAAACACTCTTGTTCCAACTTTCATAAAATATACCCCTTTGATCACCGAAAATTTGAGGAGTAATTAAAAAAGGGCCTTTAAATTCAAATCCTTCTTCATTTTTTAGTTGTTCAAATTTCATCTTTATTGAATTAAAAGTTAGGTCAATTTTCAAAAAAAGGATCTTTTTGGATATCTAATAAATATTTCCCATAACCGCTTTTAAGCATATTTTCTGCTAGTTTTTTTAATTCTTTTTTATTAATCCAATTTTTTCTCCATGCAACTTCCTCTGGACAACCAACCTTAAGCCCCTGTCTTCTTTCAAGCAATCTGATATAACTTCCTGCTTGATGAAGAGAATCGAAGGTCCCTGTATCCAACCAAGCCATTCCCCTTCCCATTATTTCTACAAAAAGATTATTTTCTTTCAAATATAAATTGTTCAAAGATGTTATTTCTAATTCACCTCTAGAGGAAGGCATTATTTGTTTTGCTTTATTAACAGCACTATCGTCGTAAAAGTAAATACCTGTCACTGCATAACGACTTTTGGGGGTTCTAGGCTTTTCCTCTAGATTAATCACTTTTTTATTTTCGTCAAATTCTGCTACACCATATCTCTCAGGGTCGCTCACTGGATAAACAAAGATTGTTGCCCCTGTCTGCTTTATGTTAGCTTTTTCGAGCTGAGGGATTAACTCATTACCATGATAAAGATTGTCACCCAAAATCAATGCAGATGGATGATTATCAATAAATTCTTCTGCTATTAAAAAAGCTTGAGCCAAGCCCTCTGGTTTTTCCTGAATAGCATATTTTATTGAAATACCCCATTGATTACCATCTCCAAGAAGGGTTTTGAATGCATCTAAGTGAATTGGACTAACAATTACAAGATATTCTTTGATTCCAGTAAGCATTAGAGTGCTTAAAGGATAATATATCATCGGTTTATCATAAACAGGCATTAATTGTTTGCTAACTGAGTATGTCAAAGGATATAGTCTTGTGGCATTCCCTCCTGCTAAAATTATTCCTTTTCTAGAAGAGGTCATTTTCTAATTTGCAATTCAATAATTATAACTTAATTTTAGATTTTTTATATCTAATAATTTCTATCTAAAGGGCATATTTAAATGTCTTTTCAAGAAATTTAGGTAGTTTTGGGGTATGAGTATTTTTTCAGAAAAATTTTATCTTTTATCATTTCTAAAGGAAAACTATCATCTATCTCAATTATTGATAAATCTCTTTTCTGAAAGAAAATATCTTTGTTATTTTTTACAGAATTTTTGATTTTAAGAAAATTTAATTTATCTAATATAATAGCGATCTGGGCTTTATAACCTTGAAATGGATGAGATTTTAATTTATAAATTATTGCTTCATATCCTCCCAGATAGCTAAAGTGCCAACCTCCATTATTAATAATCGGTCCTGGGACTTCTTCTTCTTTATAGGAAGCAAATCTGAAATTATCTAATGAGTTGCCTTTGAGATGTCTGAATCTGAATAAAACGGAGCCAAACCATGGATTAGAAACTTTATTATTTATCCAATATAGAAACCAAACCATCTTAAAATAATGAGGACAACTTATTGCCCCCTTTATAACTTTAGAAAGTGTGGATGGATTAGGAATTTCATCTAAATCACTTAAAAGAATTAAATCATCTTTCGAAGCAAGTTTGAAAAATCCTAAAATAGCCGAATCTCTATGACTAATTTCTCTTCTTAGAGATTTTCTGAGGGATTTTGGTGATTTTCCTTTATGTTTATGATTCAATGACTTATTAAAGTCACAAACATAATCCGACCATTCACTTTTTTTTAATTCCAATAAATCATTTCTAGTAACAGGATTATAAATTATTTTTTTACTGTATTTTTTAAACCTTTCTTTATTTTTTTCGAAAATCAATGGTTTGGGTTTACCTGAAAATGTCTCATTAATTTCCGTGATAATAAAATAGTCGACAATTGGGTAAAGTGTCTTAAGCCTTAATTCAAGTAAATCTAGTTCGTTAAGAAATAAAAAAACGTCAAATAATTTTTCTTTTTTTTTCATTTTTTATGTTTTTTTATTTGAAAAATAATTTTTTTTAAATTATAAATTAAAATACTGTTAGAAATTAATCTTTATAAGAAAATCTTTTTCGCCTCATCATTACTTGTTAATAAAAAATAAAAAATGCAAAACTTACTGGTTACTGGTGGTTGTGGATATATAGGGAGCCATACCGCACTTTTATTGTTGGAAAAAGGTTATACCGTTTATATCATTGACTCTAATTGCAATAGTAATCCCTTTGTTATTAATAAATTAAAAAAAATTATCATGAAAAAAGATAAGCAACTAGCTAAAAATTTAATATTTTTTAAGGGTGACTTAAGAAAAAAAAAGGATATAGAAAGAATATTTGAATATTCAAAACATAACAACAAAATTATTGAAGCAGTTGTTCATTTGGCTGGATTTAAATCTGTTAATGAATCTATGAAATATCCCCTTATGTATTGGGATTCAAATTTGATTGGGACAATAAATTTATTAAAAGTAATGCAAAAATATTTATGTTACAACTTGATTTTTAGTAGTAGTGCAACAATTTATTCTTGTCTAGAAAATAAACTTATTGACGAAAATTTTCCAATTAAACCTATTAACCCTTATGGTAATACCAAAAGATGCATAGAGACTTTATTGGAAGATATCTATAAAAGTGAAAAAGCTAAATGGAAAATAATTAATTTACGTTACTTTAATCCCATAGGAGCTCACCATAGTGGTGATATTGGAGAAGATCCTAATGGAATTCCTAATAATCTATTCCCATTGATATTGCAGGTTGCCTCAAGCAAATTAAGAGAATTGAAAATTTTTGGTAATAATTGGGATACTAGAGATGGTACTTGTATAAGAGACTATATTCATATATTAGACTTGGCAAATGCTCACATAGCAGCATTTGAATATTTATCTAAAACTAAATCTCAAATTATTAATTTCAATATTGGGACCGGCAAAGGAACCTCTGTTCTTGAATTAATTAATACTTTTAAAAATGTTAATAAAATTAAATTGCCTTATTCTTTTACCTCAAGGAGAGAAGGAGATCAAAAATATATAGTTGCTGATAATTCAAGGGCTCTTTCCACTTTAAATTGGAAACCACTGAAGAGTTTAGAGGATATGTGTAGGGATGGATGGAAATGGCAACTAAAAAATCCAAATGGATACATAGATAATTAATAGGATGTAAATTCTTTAATAGTTTTTCTAATTCCCTCATCCAAGTTGATTTTTGAATGCCAACCAAGTTTATTTATGCGACTTACATCAAGCTGTTTTTTGGGAGTACCATCAGGTTTGCTTTGATCCCAGATTACTTCCCCATCAAAACCCACTTCATTGGCGATTTTCTTTACAAGTTCTTTAATTGAGATATCTTTCCCTGTCCCCACATTTAAGAAATAAAGAGGTTTACCTGCATCATTTTTAGGGGCATTTTTATTTTCGGGATCCCAATTTTCTAAACAAAATATTATTGCATCTGCTAAATCTTGAACATGCATAAATTCTCTTAAGGGATCCCCAGTGCCCCAACATGTAACATTTTTTTTATTATGAATTTTTGCTTCGGAAAACTTCCTAATCAAAGATGCCATTACATGGCTGTTAGAGGGATGATAATTATCTTTTGGCCCATATAAATTTGTGGGCATAAGTGAAATCGCATCAAATCCATATTGTATTCTTAGGGCCTCACATAGCTTAATCCCTGATATTTTTGCTAAGGCATAACATTCGTTTGTTTTTTCCAGCTCCCCATCTAGTAAAGATTCCTCACGGATAGGCTGATTTGCATATTTTGGATAAATACAACTACTTCCCAAAAAGAGGAATCTTTTGACATTATTTTTCCAAGAGGCCTCAATAACATTATTTTGAATTTTAAGGTTTTCTAAAAGGAAATCATATGGAAACTCAGAATTTGCCAAAATACCTCCAACTTTTGCTGCAGCTAAAATAACAACTGTTGGTTTGTAATGTTTGAACCATGAATTTACATCTTCGTAGTTAAAAAGATTTAAATCTTTTCTTTTCGGCATAAAAAGATCACCCCCAAATTCTTTAAGTCCATAACCTTTATTTTTCAAAAGTTTGCAAACAGAGCTTCCAACCATTCCACTTGATCCTGCGACAAAGAACTTTTCATCGAGACTTAATTTTTTACTCATAATCTAATTTCTAAAACTTTAAAACAGTGTTTTTAGGTCTTCTTTATATCTTTTCTCCTCTCTAGCAATTTTCAGATCTTCCATTATCATTTCCTCTACTAAATCTTCAAGCTTTATTTTTGGTTCCCATCCAAGTTCTTTATAAGCTTTTTTATAATCACCAATAAGTTGTTCTACCTCTGTAGGTCTAAAATATCTTTTATCTACTCTAATAACTATCTGTCCATTATCTGCTCTTCGCCCAATCTCATCTATACCAGATCCCTCCCAAATTATTGGACAACTATTTGAGGATTTACCCCAGTTAAGTTTCTCTGCACTAATTTCAATAAACTTACGAACAGTTTCAGTCCTACCTGTAGCAATAACATAATCTTCGGGTTTTTCTTTTTGTAACATAAGCCATTGCATCTCAACATAATCTTTGGCATGCCCCCAGTCTCTCTTAGCATCAATATTTCCTAAAAATAAACATGAATCCAAACCTAATTCTATTCTTGAGAGACCTCTTGTTATTTTTCTAGTAACAAAAGTTTCCCCTCTTCTTGGACTTTCGTGATTAAAAAGTATTCCATTGCAACCAAATATTCCATATGCCTCCCGATAGTTAATAGTTATCCAATATGCATATAATTTTGCTACGGCGTAGGGACTTCTTGGATAGAAAGGAGTCATTTCATTTTGGGGTATTTCTTGTACTTTCCCAAAAAGTTCACTCGAACTCGCCTGATAAAATTTTGTTTGGTTTTGTAAATTTAGTATTCTTATTGCTTCTAAAATTCTTAATGTTCCAAGTGCATCGCAATTTGCTGTATATTCAGGACTTTCAAAACTAACTGATACATGACTTTGAGCTCCTAGATTATAGATTTCATCTGGTTGGATTTCTTGGATTATTCTTATTAAATTTGTACTATCTGTTAAGTCACCATAGTGTAAGTAGAATCTTGGATTATTTACATGAGGGTCTTCGTATAAATGATCAATCCTAGCAGTATTAAAACTACTTGATCTTCTCTTTATACCATGTACCTCATAATTTTTTTCTAAAAGTAATTCAGCTAAATAGCTCCCATCTTGCCCTGTTATTCCTGTGATTAATGCCCTCTTCATGAAATAGATAATTTGATAATTATAATATTAATTCATAAGATTCATAAAATAAAAGTTTATTAAATTTTAATCAGCGTAAATTAGCTACTAAAGTAACTCAAGATTTTGCTTGATTAATTTAGTATCTGCATCTTTTTTAATAATACATCTTAGCCCAGATAAAAGTATCCAAAAACTTAAACTTATTCTGCCATCAAAGTACTGTACATCAAACATTTGTGACAGAAGAAGAACTATAAAAGAAGTACTCCAAGCCCTCTCAAAATAAATATTTTTAAAAGTACTATTTTCTAAATCAAAGTAAATTTTTTTTAATGCTAAAAAACACAAAATTACTATATTTAAAAAAATAATAATAGTAACTATTGTCCCGTAGCTAAATGCAGTATCAATGATTAAATTATGAGTATGGGCTAAGTAAATTTCATTTGCCATATAGTAATAAATTGGAAAAGTTGCGGCACCAAATCCAATAAATGGACTTTTCAATATCATTTTTAGGGCGAATACAAAAATTGTATCTCTATTATAAATTTGATTAGTGTAGTTTTCTGATGAGAATTGATAGAAAATGTTGAATTTCGCTGGTAATAAAGATTCAACTAGCTCATTAATATTTTCATTCAAATAGCCTTTTGTTTTAAAAAAAAGTAAGAAACCTAATAACAAAAATAAGGTTAAGATCCAAAAAAGACTTAATGGACCCATCACAAGTGGGATTGTTATTAGTAAACCTCCCCAAGCATTCCTAGAGGTTGTTAAGAAGGATGCTAAAGATATGAATAAGGCAAAAATAATAGAAGAACTTTTCTTGAAATTATTGTTTGTTTTTTCTAAAAGAAGCGCTAAAGAAAAAGGCCAAACGATATTAAGCCAAGAACCAGCATAATTTTGATTATTAAATAAACTTGTAATTCCGCTGCCTGTAGGTCTTTGAAACCAAATGATTAGTCCATTTAATGTTTCCATAGGCCCATACCAACCAAACCAATATTGACCAAAACCAGAAATTAAAACAGGTACTACACCTGCAATGAAAAATTTTGCAGCAACTTTTCTATCATCACTTGTTAATAAATAGTTTTGGAAACCCGAAAAACATAAAAAAAATGGTACCCAGTTTGATAAGCCTATTAAAGAGGAAAAACGATTCCAATTAATTATGTTTTCCTCGATTCCGTTAAAATCTATTTTGAATTCTGAAATAGTTAGGTTATTAAATTTTAAGGTGTGAATTAATGAAATAATTATCATTAATAAAGAAGCAATGATAAATAAATAATTCCATTTATCTTTAAAAAATTTTTTACCATTATTTACAAAAGCAATAACAAGGCTTATTAAAAAAAATATAAATGAAAAAAAAGGAGCAGAAGCTAACAAAAATATACCTGCTCTAAATAAATATAAGCCTGCTTTATGACTTCTTATTAAATTGCTATTCATTTACTCATTATATAAATTTTTTTAATATAAAAAACAACCTGAGTATTTTAAACTAACCTTAAATTTAAATTTTTTAAGTGAAACCCATAAAAAATTAAACAAAATTACAATTTCTACTGGGGCAATTTGAATATGTATTAAAGTTGAATTAATTTTAAATAATAAGATTAAATTTTCAATCAAAAAAATTTGCTGTATTGGAGCTGGATATGTT
>NZ_CVSZ01000073.1 GCF_001180325.1 Prochlorococcus marinus | reverse complement strand
TTTATGTTGAGGGTTATAGTTTAGACCGACTTGCTAAAGGAGAAATTGCTTTAAAGAGAGTAAAGCAACAGAAAATTGGGATAATTTTTGATTTAGCCATTGAAAAAGAAATATTAGTAAGACATTTACAAGTTGCTGATGCATGTGTTTCTACTTTAGGGATTAATGTTCATTCTTATGTGATTACAAAAAAGCCATTAAACATAGTTATTGATTCTGATTCTT
>NZ_CVSZ01000072.1 GCF_001180325.1 Prochlorococcus marinus | reverse complement strand
GTCTTTTACCCTTAATAAGCAAACAGCGGGATGAATCTTATTATTTTTCTCATGAAAAGGGTTATATTTTACTTTTCGGTTAAATTTAAAGCAATTACTGGAGGGGGAGTCGCATAGTTTTACAATAGAAGAAGCTAGGTTTTCCGAAATCATTGTATCCATATCGAGTATAAGCATCCATTCGGTTTTGCATTGTTTAGCTGACAAGTTTCTTACTCCCGCGATATTACAAAATAAGTCCTTTTTTATTCTGTAAATTGATAAATCTAAAGTAGATAAATCAAGATCTTTTACTAATTCCGTGGCTGGTGTTTTGCTGCAATCATCAACTATACAAAATGAAAAATTATGCAAAAGATTCTCTGACCAAGATAGCCATCCCTCAATGTGTTTTTTTAAAATATTATCCTGATTATAAAAAGAGAGATTAATAGTAATTTTTTTCATGAATTTATCAGCCATGTTTTTTGGACATATTATGTCTTAAGTGAAGAGCAATTTTTAAGAAAAATTTAATTGAAAAAAGTTTTTTATTAAATCTTTTAAAATTAAAAATTAATGAGCGTGTGAATAATATATGATTATTATCCTAATGATATTATTAAATATAAAGAGGATATTTTGCTAAATAAAGCTTTTGTGAAAGATAAAATTTCAAGAATAATGAGGTCTTTTAAATTATATTATCCTTTAGACTTGTTAAGAAAATCAAGATTTTTTAAATATAGATTCCAATATCCATATGTAAAATTTATTTATAAAAAAGGAAAAGTTCAATACCATAAAAATAAATTTGATGATCATAGTAAGTTCTCTCGATTAGTGAATTCTTTAAAAAAAGGCATTAGTTATAGGGCTACTGGTCAATGGGAAGGGATTTATAATAATAACCAAACATTAGCAGTTTCATTAATAAAGAAAAATGATTACGTAGCATTAAAAAGAATATTATCCAATCCTTTATCAAATGATCTTATTTATGGTTTCGACAATCTATCAAAATCCTTACAATCTATTTTTCGACTTGAAACATTTTTTGAGTGTTCTTTAACTGCGGACCATTTTCTTGCATTGGCTGAATATTCTGGAGTGATAAAGTATCAATCTCCAGAATCATTAGTTTCTATTTTTAGGAAATCAATTGATTTAAAAAAATTAATAAATAAAACAATTCGTCAAATATTTAAAAAAGATATTATTTTTCCTAATATCTATCCAGGAGAAAGAGGAATAATTACTGATTTTGGAATTGCCTCATTAAGAACCCCATCAGCTATATATTAAGCAATGCAAGTTTCTAAACTACGACAAAACATTTGCGAGATTGGACCATGTCTAGGAAGAACTGCATATTTCTCAAAATTGTTGGGAGTTAAGAAATACACTTTAGTAGACCTTCCTATTTCATCTTTAACACAAAGTTATTTTTTAATTAATTCTCTACCTAATGAGAGAATTTCTTTTACGGGTGAACCAGATCTTAATGAAGGAATTGAATTTCGACTCCCGGATGAATTTTTCAAAAGTAATCAAAATTACGATCTAGTGTTAAACGTTGATTCAATTACTGAAATAGATAAGGAAATTGCCAGAGATTATCTAAAAGAGATTAGTAAAAGGTCAAAATACTTTTTATCTATAAATCATGAATCAAATAAATTTACTGTAAGATCACTTGCTTCTGAATTAAAAAGTTTTAAACTTTTGAGTATTAACAGGTCATGGATTAGACCAGGCTATTTAGAAGAATTGTATGAAATTGATAAAAATAATTAGTCAATTAAAAACTAAAAAAAATAATTATGGATTTATATAAAAAACTAGAAGAAACAAATATTTCACAAATTCAAAAACTTTACGAATTTGCAGCTCCTTTTCCTCATATCTATATTGATAATTTCCTGCCGGAAAACTTTGCAAGCGATTTAGAAAAGCAATGTAGAGCACTTCTTGTTGATCAGGATAATTCAGATGGGATTCAACAAAAAAGTAAACATAGTTTGAACGATTGGTCTCTAATGCCTAACTTGCTTAGGGAAACATGCACTTTTTTTAATTCAGGTAGATTTATAAACTTTCTCGAATCAATCACATCTGTAAAAGCTCTAATATCAGATCCTCATCTGGAAGGAGGTGGAATTCATCAAACCTTTAAGGGAGGGTTTCTGAAAATGCATACTGATTTTAGTTGGAACAAAAGAATTGAGTTAAACAGGCGTATTAATGTTTTATATTATTTAAATTCAACTTATAAAGATGAATGGGGAGGGAATTTGCTTTTGTCGAAATGCCCATCTAAAGAAAAAGAGTGTGATATGAAATCAATAAAGCCTATTTTTAATAGATTATTAATATTCAATACTAATGATAAGACTTTTCATGGCCATCCTTCGCCATTAAACTTTCCGGTATCATATCCAAGAACTTCATTAGCATTTTACTATTATACTTTTAAGAAAAGGTTGCCTTCTGAAACAACAAGATTTAAATCGACTAAAACAAGGTATATTCCATCGAAAGGCACTAAATTTAATTTAAAAGGTACAAATATTAAATCTAGATTGGGATATTTGTTTAGAAAATATATTCCTTTTATGTAGAAAATCTAGCATTAATTCTTTAAATAAGTTTTTCTTAATATTAAATTGTTTTAAAGTAATTCAATATTAAAATTTTAGATCTTATTTAACTCAATAATGATTAAAACAATTTTTTTAAAGTAAAATATAATTTAGAGAATTAATGTAAATCTTTTTCGTAATTATTCTTGGGGCCATAGCTCAGCTGGTAGAGCACCTGCATGGCATGCAGGGGGTCAGGGGTTCAAATCCCCTTGGCTCCATAAAATTTTAGAATTGATAGCTTTTATTATCAAGCTTATGATTAGAAAGATATATTTTGAGAGTTGACG
Organism: Prochlorococcus marinus; assembly: GCF_001180325.1. Lineage (GTDB taxonomy): Bacteria > Cyanobacteriota > Cyanobacteriia > PCC-6307 > Cyanobiaceae > Prochlorococcus_A > Prochlorococcus_A marinus_R. The sequence continues at coordinate 1,005 of NZ_CVSZ01000072.1, read as the reverse complement.
AAATAGCTTAATTCCGCAATAATTCTCTCAATTGGTTTATTTTTGAAGGTTATATATGTATTTATTTTCAAAAATAAATCATTATATTTTTAGCCAAATTAATAGGAATTTTTTTATAAATAAAATAAACTTTTTGTTTGTAGGTTCTAGCTTAGTTTTAATATTAATTTCAGATTATAAAATATATGATGGTTTTTATACACCTTTAAGGAGTTTATATTTTTTATTCTATAAATCTAGTAATTTATTAATTTTAGATAATCTGAAGGAAATTATTGAAGGTACACTTCATAATGATAGTGTAAAAATATTTCCTTCATTTTTAGAGTATATTTTTTCAATTGGATTTAACTACTGGAATCCAAGAATGAGTTTGTTTCTCGGATTTTTGAGTTGGCTCTTATGTTATGGACTTTTCTTAAAAATAATTATTAAATTATTTGAACTAAATGAACTAGATAAACAAATTTATTCTTTTTTTATAAGTATATGCTTCTTCTCTTCATTATTCTACTTCACAAGATTTTCAATTGTATTTGCTATACATAGAACCTTACCGATTTTTTGTGCTTTATTAATTTCTCTTTTATTATTCAAAAATAACAAAAAGTATATTTTATCTAATATAGATTTATCAATATTAATTTTATTATGCATAATTGCAGAATTTAGTTTTGCATCAGGAATTTTTTATGGCCAAATACATTTTTTGCATTGATATTTAAACGATATTTGTCTAAAGAAACTGTCTCAAAATTCCAAATATACTGTTTTCTATTTTTCTTAATTTTATTTTATATTTTTTATTTTCACTTGTTCAATGAGGATCATATTGTAAGTCTAATAAACAATCAAATTTTTGAGGATAATAAATTTCAACCAATAATTTCATTAGATTTAAGTAGGAACTTTATATTTATTTTTACTTTTGGTTCTAGTTTTTTTAATAGTTTAATAAATTTTCAAAATAATTATTATTTATTTTTTTCAACTGCTCTATTTATA
>NZ_CVSZ01000071.1 GCF_001180325.1 Prochlorococcus marinus | reverse complement strand
AAAATCAAATATATTAATTTTTAAAGTATTGTTTTAGGATTAAAGACTTTTTATAAAAAAAATTTCGATTTTTTATAGAACTATAGGCATAAATTTAAAAAGTATGAATGGGCAATACTCTAAAAATAATTTTTTAGGCCAGTTAGCGATAGTTTTACATGCTCACTTACCTTATGTCAGAAAAAATGAAAAAAACTCCTTAGAAGAGGATTGGTTATTTCAAGCGATTTTGGAATGTTACATACCACTACTTCAATCAATAGAATCTTCCAAGAATGAAAATCCTTTAAATACAAAACTTACTATTAGTTTGTCTCCAACATTGTTATCACTTTTAAATAATAAAAAAATTCAAAAAACATTTCCAAGCTGGATTGAAACAAGAAATGATTTCTTAAAAGAACTGCCAAAAGAAGAAAAAAATGCCTCTAGATTTTTAATGAACAACCTTAATGACAAATATTTGTATTGGCAAAAATGTTCAGGAAATTTAGTGGAGAAGTTTAAAGTTTTAAATAATTCTGGAAATTTGGATATTCTTACTTGTGCTGCTACACACGGATATTTGCCAATCTTAAGGGAGAATCCAGAAACGGTCAAAGGACAAATTAATACAGCTATTAGGAACCATGAAAATATTTTTGGAACTAAGCCTTTAGGCATTTGGTTACCTGAATGTGCATATTATGAGAATTTAGATGAAATACTATTTAATTCCGGAATTAGATATGCAATCCTTGATGGTCACGGTATTCTCAACGCTACACCAAGGCCTAGGTATGGTGTTTACGCTCCAATATGCTCGAAAAAAGGAGTTGCCTTTTTTGGAAGAGATAGTGAGTCAACTTTGCCCGTTTGGTCTGCAAAAGACGGTTTCCCGGGAGACAAAGTTTATAGGGAATTTCATAAAGATTTGGGATGGGAATTGCCTCTCTCCAAACTCCAAAAGAAAGGTATCTCAACTAAAAGACCTTTGGGTTTGAAGTTTCATAAGATTACAGATGATAAGGTTCCACTAGGGGAAAAGGCGTTTTACTTAGAAAATGAAGCCAAAAAGAAGGTTGCAGAACATGCTGACTCTTATCTTCTTGCGAGATCCAAACAATTAGAAAAATTAACATTATCCTCTTCGTTTAAGCCCTTATTAGTCGCTCCATTTGATGCAGAGTTATTTGGTCATTGGTGGTATGAGGGACCTTTTTTTATTGAAAATCTTTTAAAAAACTCCAGTAAATATTCAATTAAGCTTACAAATTTAAAAGAATTCTTAATTAAAAAGCCAAATCTTCAGATTTGTGATCCATCACCGTCAAGCTGGGGACAAGGAGGTTACCATAATTACTGGATTAATGATGCAAATGCGTGGATTGTTCCAGAAATCACTAAAGCAGGCTCAACTTTTGTTGATTTATGCTCGAAAAATTTTAATAATGACTTATCTGCAAGACTTATCAAGCAAGCAGCTAGAGAATTACTTCTCTCTGAGTCCTCTGATTGGAGTTTTATACTAAGAGCTGGAACTACAACTAAACTTGCAAAAGAGAGGATAGAAAGACATTTGTTCAGGTTCTGGAAAATAGTTGAAATGATTAAAAATCATTCCAATATTAATTTAAAATTTCTTGAAGATATAGAGGAAGAAGATAAAGTTTTCCCAGATATAAATATTGATGATTGGCGAAAATAAAAAATACTAGGATCTAATTAGCCTTTAAATCTTATGACTTTAGTTGAAAAAATTTATGCATATACAATGCGGAAGAAAAAATATTATTAATTTGTCAAAGTAGTAAGCGTTTCATTAATACTTAACTGATCGTCATAGAGGTTTTTGTCATTGCTATAAATTTTCTTAAAAGTAGTTTGAAACTTTTTTATGTCATAAAAAAAAGCGTATAGTTATTCAATTTAGCTTAAGCATTCCTAATTTAACTTTTAGAGGTGAATTTATAAACATCTTACTCATAACGTAAATTAGTTTTGGGAGTGGAAGTGTATTAGTAAGAAAACCTACCCATTCATTGGTTGATAATCTAAAGAAATTTGAGAAAAAGCTTCTTAATCTACTTTCGTCAAAACTCATCAATCTTCTAAGACCATATTGATAAAGTTTATGCCTTTGTATTAGCTCGTAAGGCCATAGGATCTCCCAACCTTTTGTTGCTAGTTCAAGAGAACTAAGATTAGGTTCTTTTAAAAAGATTGCTAATTTTTTTGCGAGAAGTGGAGCTCTTCTTAATAAAGATCCGATCATATATCCTGATGCAGGATGTACCATGCTTGCAGACCCTCCAAAACCAAGTACAAATTGTTTTCTAAATGGGAGGGGTAAATTCATTGGGAAAAGGCAATTCTCTTCATGAAAAATTTCACTTACCGTAATACCCTTGTTGTTCAATCTTTTAATAAGTCTTTTTTTGAGATTTTCTTGGGATAAGGCAGGATAACTAGCTAATGATGTTTCTTCAACAAAAAAAGTTTCATTTCCAAGATCCATAGCATAAAGAAAGGAAGGAGATGATAATTTCTCTTCATTGCTTAAATGATTTGGACGGAAATCCATTAAAACAAATTGATCCTTATTAACTGGTGGCGATGAGAATTTACCGACAATCCCATACGCAGCTTGTTGAGCAATTTCATTTTGAACTGGTCTTTTTATGAAATTACTTTTATGACCACTTGCGTCAATGACTAACCTCGCCTTTATTCTTAGACCTGAAAAACAAATCACTTCAGATAATTTATTTTTTTCTTTAATATCTTTTGCTGTTTCATTCAACCATTCAATTCCGTTACACTTTTTTAAAAGTACATTTTGAAAAGCTTCTTGATTTATTAAACCATAATCGTAATTATGTTTGGTTGGATTATCTCCCTTTTTATTTTCGCCATTTCCAAAAAAACTAACTGTTTTGCTCCACCGATGAGATAACAAAGACTCTAATCCCAATTCCTCTAATTCAGAAGCCCAAATACCATATGTATTCTCCCATTTTTCATTTGGAGATTTAGTAGATATTCCTTTAATATTTAGATCTTGCTTGGCTAATTCTGATGCCAAGCATAGTGCTGCAGGCCCGGAACCTAAAATTAGAATATCAAGTATTTCCATATTATCTAATAAAACATTTTCTTTTAATTTTCTTTGCCTTGGTTGAATTTGTCTGTTTCTTCTATTTGTTCATGAGGAACTAATACAACTTCTGATAAATGATCACCCTCATCTAATCTTTGTAATTTTACTCCAGTAGCGGCTCTAGATTGCTGGGATATTTTATCTGCGTTTGTTCTCACTATCACGCCTTTTTCGGTCACAAAAAGTAATTCTTCCCCTTCTCCAAGGACCTTCAAACAAACTAATACATCATGTTTAATTCTGAATTTTATTGCTCTCAAACCCATGCCTGCTCTTTTTTGTAATCTGAACTGAGTTACAGGTACTCTTTTACCTAGTCCAAATGCACTGGCTATCAGTACCCAAGGACCTTCTGAAGAGTTATCTTCAAGATTCTCATCAAATTCTTTAGTAAGATCTTCATTTTTAGCTAATTGATCAACTAAATCAGATGTCAAAACATCCATAGATACAAGATTGTCACCTTTTCTTAGATTCATAGATTTAACCCCCCTCGCTGTCCTGCCAAGTGGTCTTAATTCGTTAATATCTAATCTGAAATGAATCGCCATTCCTGTTCTTGATCCAATTAAAACACTGTCCCCTTCGCTTGATAATCTAACCCAAGTTAAAGCGTCTCCATCCTCCAGATTTATTGCTATTAAACCATTTGATCGAATTTTTGAGAAAGCAGAAAGTGAAGTTCTTTTTATAAATCCAGCCTTTGTTAGCATTAATAAATAATAATCGTTATCAAAAGAATCTACTGCAACCAGTGAAGTTATCTTTTCTTCTCTTGGTATTGGGAGAAGTTGAACTGATGGAGTACCTTTAGCTGTTCTGCTACTCATAGGAACTCTATATGCTGGAAGAGCATAAGATACGCCTCTATCACTGAAAAGCAAAAGAGTATCATGATCATTACAGCTTATAAATAGTTTTACTTCATCATCTTCTTGTGTCTTTGTTCCAGCTTTACCTCTTGATCCTCGACTTGTAGATTCGAATTCATTAACAGGCATTCTTTTTAAATAACCTGCTTCAGTTAATAAAACTACAGATCTGTCATTAGCGATAAGATCAATATCATCTAGGCCGCCTCCTAAATCAAGTATCTCTGTTTTTCTTGGAGAGGAAAATCTTTCATCGATTTTGTTAAGTTCATCAAGAATAATTTCAAAAATTCTTTCTTTACTATTCAAAATTTGCTGATATTGGTTGATTTTTCGGGTTAACTCATCATGTTCCCCTTTGATTTTGTCTGCTTCTAGAGCTGTTAATCTTCTTAACTGCATTTGTAAGATTGCTTCTGCCTGTGTGGCCGATAAATCATGATCAGTTTGTAATTTTTCTCTAGCTGAAGTTGTATCTTTTGCTGATCTTATTAGATTGATAATTTCATCCATAGAACCCAACGCTAATAAAAGACCTTTTACAATGTGATCCCTTTCTTCTGCCTTCTTTAATAAATATCCAGTTCTTCGTCTTATTGTCTCTACTCTGAAGTCTAGAAATACATCTAACATTTTCCTGAGTGAAAGTGTTGTGGGCTCTCCTTTTACTAAGGCAAGGATATTTGCACTAAAGTTATTCTGTAGAGGTGTTAACTTAAATAAATTATTTAAAACTACTTGTGGATAGGCATCTCTTTTAAGTTCAATAACAATCCTCATTCCGTCTCGATCACTTTCATCTCTAATATCAGAAATACCTTCTAATTTTTTTTCATTAACCAAGTCAGCAATTCTTTCTATCAATGCCGCTTTATTAGTTTGAAATGGAAGCTCTGTAATTATTACTGCATCTTTTTCTGCTCTACCACTGGATTTAATTTGCTCAATATTTGCTACGCCCCTCATGGTTATTGAACCCCTTCCTGTCTTGAAAGTTTCCCTGATACCATCTTTGCCTAAGATTTGACCTCCTGTGGGAAAATCAGGACCCTTAATTAATTCAAAAAGTTCTCTATCTTCAATCGAAGGGTTTTTGATGATTGATTTAAGGCCGTTAATTAATTCTCCTAAGTTATGAGGTGGAATATTAGTTGCCATTCCTACTGCTATTCCAGATGATCCATTTAGTAGTAGTTGAGGAATCCTAGCAGGTAAAACTGTTGGTTCTTGCTGAGAACCATCAAAATTATCAGCGAAATCTACAGTTTCAGATTCAATATCCTCTAATAAACTTTCATCTGTAAGAGACTGTAAACGAGATTCTGTATATCTCATTGCTGCTGGAGGGTCGTTATCAACAGAACCAAAGTTTCCATGACCATCTATGAGTGGCATCCTCATAGAGAAATCTTGAGCCATCCTAACCAAAGCATCATAAACAGCGGTATCCCCATGAGGGTGGTATTTGCCTAGCACTTCTCCAACAACTCTTGCACATTTTCTGTATGGTCTACCGCTAGTTAAACCAAGTTCATACATTGCATAAAGAATTCTTCTATGAACAGGTTTTAATCCATCTCTTGCATCTGGAAGAGCACGACCGACTATAACGCTCATTGCATACTCAAGGTATGAGCGAGACATCTCATTTCTTAGGTCAGTCTGAATAATTCGGTCGTTATCTTCGCTTAATCCTGAGTTATCAGAATCTAAAATATCAGCCATATAAAAATCCTTTTTTTAATAATAATCGCTGATTGTCATAATGAATAAAAAAAATTATTTATTTAATTTCCAAATACTCACATTTACACACAAATCAAAATAAAACCTGTTGTTTTTGAATAAACCTTGGCTTATTACCCCTTTAGTTGTTAATTTAATCAAAATATAAAGAATAATTCCGTGAATATTGAACTTGGTTTAAATAAAAAAGTCAGAAGGGCTTACGGCATTGATGAAATAGCTCTAGTCCCTGGTAATAGGACACTTGATTACGATCTGACTGATCCTTCTTGGTCAATAGGTGATATCAAAAGAGAAGTTCCTATTGTAGCTAGTGCAATGGACAGTGTTGTAGATGTCAATACAGCTGTAGAACTTACAAAATTAGGTTCCCTAGGGGTTATTAATATGGAGGGCATACAAACAAGATATGAAAATCCTGATGAAATATTGAACCAAATAGCATCAGTCGGGAAGAATGATTTTGTTCCGTTAATGCAAAAGATATACAGTGAACCCGTCAAAGAGGGATTGATATTACAAAGAATAAATGAGGTCAAAGAAGGTGGAGGTATTGCTGCTTTTAGTGGGACACCTCAAGCTGCTATTAAGTTTAAAGATACACTTAATAATTCCAAAATAGATTTATTTTTTCTTCAAGGAACAGTTGTTTCAACTGAACATCTTGGTATGGAAGGTAATGAAACCTTAAATATTAAAGATCTTTGCCAATCTATGAATGTTCCAGTTTTGGCGGGAAATTGTGTTACCTACGAAGTAGCAAAACTTCTCATGGATGCTGGAGTCGCAGGATTAATGGTTGGGATAGGACCTGGAGCAGCATGTACATCAAGAGGAGTATTGGGAATTGGAATCCCTCAAGCAACTGCAATTGCTGATTGTAGTGCGGCAAGAAATGATTATTTTAAAGAAAGTGGTCGCTATATACCTATTATTGGTGATGGAGGAATTGTGACAGGCGGAGATATCTGTAAATGTTTAGCATGTGGAGCAGATGCTGTAATGATTGGATCCCCAATAGCTAAATCCTCAAACGCTCCAGGTAAAGGTTTTCACTGGGGTATGGCTACTCCAAGTCCAGTATTGCCAAGGGGTACAAGAATCGAAGTTGGTTCTACAGGATCTTTAGAAAGAATAATTAAAGGCCCTGCCTTACTTGATGATGGGACACATAACTTATTAGGAGCCATTAGAACCTCAATGAGTACTCTTGGGGCAAAAAATATTAAAGAAATGCAAAAAGTTGAAATAGTTATCGCACCATCGCTTCTTACAGAGGGTAAGGTTTATCAAAAAGCTCAGCAGCTTGGGATGGGTAAGTAGTTAATTTAGAGCAAAATTATAAAACCTTAGTGAATTAAGTATTAAATTGAAAAATTTTCTAATTAAGAGTTATTATGAAATAATGGGGGAAACCCCATACTCCTCACACACTAAATCGCCCGATTAATCGGGCTTTTTTAGATATTTTTGTTACTTATATTATTTTATCTGTAATGAAATCATCACTTAAAAGAATTGCCTGCTAAATTTTCAAAAAGGAATACTTAAATTATGTCATCAGCTCCAGCCGTAACTGATTCTTCATTTGACAAAGATGTACTGCAAAGTGATCTTCCAGTATTGGTTGATTTTTGGGCACCATGGTGTGGTCCATGTAGGATGGTCGCTCCAGTTGTAGAAGAAATCTCAAAAGACTTTGAAGGGAAAATTAAAGTTTTTAAATTAAACACAGATGAGAATCCAAATGTAGCCAGTCAATATGGAATTAGAAGTATTCCTACATTGATGATCTTTAAAGGAGGTCAAAAGGTTGATACCGTTGTTGGCGCTGTTCCAAAAGCAACTCTTTCGAGCACCTTAACTAAGCATTTATAAATTTAAAAGCTTTGTATAAAATTGGACTAATAGACTATGGAATGGGTAATATTCATTCCGTAACAAAATCTCTAGAAAGTCTTGGAGAAGAAATTATATTAATTAATAATTTTAATGATTCCAATCATTGTAAGGCGATAATACTTCCTGGAGTTGGAGCATTTGATCCAGCCATGAATAATCTCATGAATACTGATTTGATAACTGATTTGAGAAATTGGATTAAAAGTGGGAAGTCCTTTTTTGGGATATGCTTAGGTCTCCAACTCCTTTTTGAATCTAGTGAGGAAGGGAAAGTTCAAGGGCTGGGAATCTTAAAAGGGAAAATACAAAAAATACCCAAGATTGTTAACCAAAGAATCCCGCACATGGGATGGTGCCAACTTTTACCTACAAAAAACAATACTTTATTTGGGATTGAAGAATTAAATAATTGGGTTTATTTTGTACATTCCTATCACGCAATGCCAGATGAATTAAATATTATTGCAGCTCAGGTTGATTATGGCTCAGAAAAATTAACCGCGATGATCGAGAATGATAATTTATTGGCCTGTCAATTTCATCCTGAAAAATCTGGAAAAACCGGTGAAAAACTTTTGAGAAGATGGCTTAGTAATATTCAATAAATGATGCTTAGGGATGAAGACTAACTTAAGATTAATAGGTGGTAAAAAACTCCAAAGTCCAAATAATTCTTATACCAGACCTACAACTTTGAGAGTAAGAGAGGCCATATTTAATATATTGAACAAAAGAGTTGAAAATAGTAACTGGTTAGATTTATTTAGTGGAACAGGGGCTATATCTTGCGAAGCATATAATCACGGGGCAAGCAAAATACTTGCAATTGAAAAAAACAAAATCAACTCAAAAATTTGCTTAGAAAATTTACTCTCGTTGGAGAATATAAATAATAGAAGAAATGATATCGAAGTTATTTGTAAAGACGTTTTGAAATGGACAAAACCAAATTATGAGAGAAACCTATCATCTAGAAATATGGATTTAAACAAATTAAAATTTGATTTTGTTTATCTAGATCCTCCTTACGAAGTTGATTTCCATGAATTAGTTTTAAATCAATTATTTAATTGTAATTTTTTAAAAAAAGATTCAACAGTAATTTGTGAACATTCGCCAAACATATTTATAAAAAAAAGTACTTTATGGGAAACTATAGATGTAAGAAATTATGGGCAGTCAAGATTAACATTTTTAATCAATGTCTAGCATCCCTGAACCCCTTCTGTATTGATTCCATGCACTTACGAATAATCCAAGAAGAGTTATGGGAACTAAACCTAAAACAATTCCACATAGAAGAGGCTCGATCATTTTTTTGCCTTTTTTGAGTTTATTACCCACAATTGTTACATAGAGACTATTTTTTGTGTCAACATCTTCATCAACTGCAGCAGAAAGAGACTTTAAAAGAGAATTCTTAAAAATTTTTTTTATTGTATTTGGAGTTTTATTGATTTGTTTTTCAATATTTTTTGTAAATCATCGTGAAAATAATACGTTTATAATTGAAACTCTTACGCTTAAAGGCTCTGCTGAGGAAGGAGATTCTCTTTTTAAGATAAATTGTGTTGGATGTCACGGAATTACAGCAAGAGGATTAGTGGGCCCAGACTTACACTCAATAACTCAACGTTTGAATGATAAAGAGATAATAAAACAAGTTACTGGAGGTCTAACTCCTCCTATGCCAAGTTTTGAAATTGATCCTGTAAATATGTCCAATTTATTAAAATATCTTCATAGCCTTGAATGATTTTGGGAAAAAATTTTTCTAATTTAAAGATAATATTAGTTGAACCAAATGGCCCTTTAAATGTAGGGAGCATTGCTAGATTATGCAGTAATTTTGAAGTTGATGAATTAAGAATTGTATCTCCGAAATGCGATATATTTTCTTTAGAAGCAAAAAAAATGGCCCTTAAAGGTCATAAATTTCTTGAACATTGTAAGATTTTTGATGATCTTCAAAAAGCAATTTTTGATTGTGATTTAGTTCTAGCATCATGTGGAAGGATTGATGTGAATAAAGATTCATTTTTTGTATCTTCTGAAGATATATTCGATTGGACTTTATCATTTAAAAAGATAAATAATTTGGGAATTATATTTGGAAGAGAAGATAGAGGTTTAACTAACAGTGAATTGCTTCAAGCAAATAAAACTTTTAATATCCCAACTTCTCAGAATAATCCTTCATTAAATCTTTCTCACGCTGTTTCAATAGTTTTGTATGAATTAAATAAGTCTTCTAAAAAGAATTTAAATAATAAATTAAAAGTTTATAACTTAGCATCATCGAAAGAAGTAAATGATACATTTGTTGAAATAGAGGAAATGCTTTTGCGAGTTGGATATCTCTTAAAACATACTTCTAAAGTAAAAATCAGTAAATTCAAGAATTTTATTTTTAGAGCAAATACATCAATGCACGAGATAAATGTTTTAAGAGGAATTGTCCATCAAATAAATTGGTTTTTGAACAATTCAGAAAAAAAAATAAGTAAGCATAAATTTGATTAGTTATTAATTCCCTGTAGTTTAATTTGGTGAGGATATTTACTAAAAACATTTTCTGAAGTAGCATCTATTGATTATTTGATTATTTAAGAAAACTAAAACTGTGCCTACAACAAAGAAAAGAAGAGTTTTTCCTTTTACAGCTGTAATTGGTCAAGAAGAAATGAAATTGGCTCTCTTGTTAAATGTTATTGATCCAAGAATTGGAGGAGTGATGATAATGGGTGATAGAGGGACTGGAAAGTCTACTACAATCAGAGCCTTAGCAGATTTATTGCCTGCAATCGATGTTGTTAAAGACGATCCATATAATAGTTCTCTAATTGATCCAGATTTACAAAGTAAAGAAGTCTTGGAGAGAATTACTGAAGGAGAAAATCTAGAGAGTGTTAAAAAACAAGTACCTATGGTTGACTTGCCTTTAGGGGCTACTGAAGACAGGCTTTGTGGAACCATTGATATAGAGAAGGCTTTGAGTGAAGGTGTTAAGGCATTTGAACCTGGATTGTTGGCTAAAGCTAATAGGGGTTTACTATACGTTGATGAAGTGAATTTACTTGATGATCATTTAGTTGATGTACTTCTAGATTCGGCTGCTTCCGGATGGAATACAGTTGAAAGGGAGGGAGTTTCAGTTCGACATCCTGCGAGGTTTGTCCTTATTGGTTCAGGGAACCCAGAAGAAGGTGAATTAAGGCCTCAATTACTGGATAGGTTTGGAATGAGTGTTGAGGTTAAGACAGTTAGAGATGCTGAATTAAGAGTTCAAGTAGTAGATCAAAGAACTTCTTTTGACGATAATCCTGATGAGTTTTCATTGAGTGTTGAGAAACAACAGGATGAACTTCAACAAAAGGTTATTAAAGCACAAGAAATATTAAATTCTGTTCAAATGGACGATGACTTGAGGTTGAATATTTCTGCCATATGCGGAGAACTAGATGTTGATGGTTTACGTGGAGATATTGTTACAAATAGGTCTGCAAGAGCAATTGCAGCCTTTGAGGGCAGAACTGAAGTGCAAGAAGATGACATAGCAAGAGTTATTTCTTGTTCTTTAAGACATAGATTAAGAAAAGATCCTCTAGAACAAGTTGATTCAGGTGAGAGAGTCATTCAAGCTTTTTGTAAAGTATTCGATTTAGATGAAAAAGAAAATCTCTCAAAATTTCAATTGTCTGCTGAAGCTTCATAACAGTGAGAATAATTGGGATTGACCCTGGATTAGCTAGGGTTGGTTATGGAATAATTGAAATAGAAAATGAAAGAAAGATATTATTAGATTGTGGCGTTATTGAAACAGGTAAGGATAAAAAAGAAGAAGATAGACTTTATGAGATATTTCAAGATCTTAATGAATTAATAAATCATTGGAATCCAACTGCAGCGGCGGTAGAAAAATTTTTCTTTTACAGGTCTAGCACTACCATTAATGTGTTGCAGGCTAGAGGCGTGATTATGATGGTATTGGCCTCTAAAAAAATTCATGTAAGTGAATATTCACCTTCTCAGATAAAATTAACAATTGCTGGGTCTGGAAAGGCATCAAAAAAAGATATTCTTGATGCTGTTATGTATAACTTAGATCTTAACAAACCTCCAAAACCTGATGATTCAGCAGATGCATTGGCAATAGCACTCACAAAACTAAATGAAGATGGATTTAACTGAAAATTTAATATGACGATCTTGGAAAATAAGAAATTGGAAAGGTATAAGTTTAGAAAACTAAGAGATGGGATTTCTCTTCGTCAAAGAGAAAATGTAGAAAAGAATGTAAGATTATATGTTGATTCATTTGTTAAGGGATATAAAAATATTGGTTATATAGCAATATATTGGCCTCTAAAAAATGAAGTAGATATTAGAAGTCTTAAGAAAAAATTTTCTTTAGCTTTGCCTAGATGTAATGAAAAAAAAAAGTTGTTATTTTTTAAATGGGATGAGAAACCTCTCACCAAAGATTCTGAGGGGATATTAAGTCCAAAAAACTCTTCCCCATTAAGTCATTTGCAGATAAGCATGATATTTGTTCCATGTCTCTCCGTTGATAAAAACCTAATAAGATTAGGTTATGGAGGAGGTTATTTTGATAAACTAAGGAGAGATGATGATTGGAGAAATGTTCCATGCATTGGAGTATTAACTTCTAATTGTATAAGTAAAATTCCATTAACCAGAGCTGAGTGGGATATTCCTCTATCTGGCTTTATCACAGAAAAAGAAATATTTGTATAATAAAGAATTCATAAAGTGATTTATTTATAGTTTTAAAAAAATGGAAGAGGAAAAATACAATAATTTATCAAAATTAGTAGAAAAGTTGAAGAAATCAGATGATCCAAAAAGAAAATATGAATACATTTTGTGGTTAGGCAAAAAATTGAAAGAACCAGATAGTGAAATCCTTATTGAAGAAAATAAAGTTAAAGGATGCGTTTCAGAAGTTTTTGTTAAGGCAACTATTAAAGCCGGTAAATTATTTTGGGAAGGATATTCTGATGCTCTCATAACAAAAGGTTTGTTAGCCTTTCTAATAAGTGGATTAAATGAGTTAACACCAAATGAGGTTGTTGAAATTGATAAGAAATTTATTGAAGATACTGGTTTGAAAGCAAGCTTAACTCCTTCACGATCAAATGGTTTTTTAAACATATTATTGAAAATGCAGTCTCAAGCAAATAAATTTTTGTAGGTCTAATAATATAAAATTAAATTCAAAGTAAAAAGAAATAAAAAAATGAGAAAATGCAAAATTGGTATTGTAGGTTTTGGAACTGTAGGTTCAGGGGTTTATAAAATATTAACTTCTGAACTTGATTCACATCCAATTCTAAAAGAAATAGAAATTTCAAAAATTGCAGTTAAAGATCTTAATAAAAAAAGAGATATTGAGCTAGATAATAATTTATTAACTGATGATCCATTTAAATTAATTAATGACCCATCTATAGATGTAATTGTTGAAGTAATGGGTGGGGTAGATTTAGCGAAAGAAATTATTCTGCAATCATTAAAATTAGGTAAATCTGTTGTTACCGCAAATAAAGCAGTTATTGCAAGATATGGAGAAGAACTATATAAAACTGCATCTAAAGAAGAAGTGTATTTATTGTCAGAAGCAGCTGTTTGCGGTGGGATTCCAATAATTGAACCCTTAAAAAGATCATTAAAAAGTAACAGTATAAAAAAAATGGTTGGGATAATAAATGGCACAACAAATTTTATTCTTTCAAAGATGGCAAATGAAAAAGCTGATTATAAGGAGACTTTAAAATTGGCCCAAAGCCTTGGTTACGCAGAATTTGATCCAACTGCAGATGTTGAGGGACATGATGCTGCTGATAAGATTTCAATCCTTAGTGAACTCGCATTTGGAGGGAAAATCAAAAGAGACGAGATACCTTCTGAGGGTATAAGTAAAATTAATCTCAAGGATATCGAATATGCCAATAAATTAGGATTTGAAATAAAACTTTTAGCGCTCTCCAAAAGGGGACAAACAAATAGTAATGATTCACTTGCTTTGAATATTTGGGTAGGACCTTCTTTGATTCCAAAATCTCATCCATTGGCAACAGTTAAGGGAGTTAATAATGCCTTATTGATAGAGGCTGATCCTCTAGGAGAGATAATGCTTTATGGTCCAGGTGCAGGGAGTGGCCCAACTGCTGCATCTGTAGTATCAGATATATTAAATCTGCATGCCGCCTCAGTAAAAAATAATAATTCAGTCGATCCATTGTTATCTTTTGATTTCTGGAGAACCTGTCATATCATAGAATCTTCACAAATAAACAAAAAAAATTACCTTAGAATTATTTGTCTTGATAGCCCAGGCGTCATAGGAAAGATTGGAGATATTTTTGGAAAGAATAATATATCAATCGAATCAATTGTTCAACTTGATGCGAGTGAGGACCAAGCAGAAATTGTCGTTATTACTCATGAGGTGAATAATGGAGATTTTGAGAAATCGAAAGATGAAATAAATTCGCTAAGTGAAGTCAAAATTATTGCAAGTCAATTAAGTTGTATTTAAAAAAATAGTTTGCAAATTTCTTTATAGCTTGGTAAACCGAAGAAAGTAAGTGTTTGGTTTTAACACCTTAATGATTCATTCAAAACTATTAAACAGTGAAAATAATAATAATTTAATTTCTTCTGAAAACCTTTATAAAGGTGCTTGTGTAAAAATTAAAAATAGCAATAAGACTTTTCAAGTAATTGGTTTAAATATAAGTAAAGAAATTTGTTGGGTGAGAGAGTGGCCTTTTGCCTGTAATTCTAAAAAAACATTTGCTTTAGAAATAAATCAAATAACCTTACAAATTTTCTGCTCAAATAATTCTTCAGAAAAACTAAGTAATTATGAAATATGAAAAAAAAAGTTGTTTTATCAATATTTATTATTTTAATTTCTTTTTTACAAAATTCTTGCGGCTCAAAAAGAATATCTAAAAAAATCATAGTAGCAAGTTCTGGAAAAATTGAATCTTTAGATCCAGCTAGGGCAAATACTCTTAAAGCAATTCAATTAATTAGTTCTCTTGGAGATACATTATATGAATTAAATTCTGATGGAGAATTAATCCCTCAATTGGCCTCGGGGATGCCAGTTATTTCAAAAGATAGACTTCAAATAACTATCAATTTAAGAAAGAATGTTTTTTTTCACGATGGAACTGCATTTAACTCAAATGCTATGAAGTTTACCTTTGATAGATTCAAAAGAATTGGAACGATGAACTATATTTTAGGAAATAAGATTAAATCAATAGAAACGCCAAGTGAATATTCACTCATAGTAAATTTGAATAAACCATCAAGTTCTTTAAATGGTTTACTTACATCAGTAAATTTAACTCCAATATCTCCTACATTTTACAAACAATATTCTGATAAGTTTCTAAATGAAAAATTCGTTGGTACTGGCAAGTATGTGGTGACTAGTTTTTCTAATGAAGTTCAATCAATCGATCCATATTTGAATTATTGGGGTGAAAAGCCCTTAAATAACGGCGTTAATTTTGTGGGATATTCAAATTCATCATCTCTTTTTGGGGCTTTAAAAAGTAAACAAATTGACGTGCTTTTATCAAATTCAATTGATGATAGTCAGAGAAAAAGTTTAAATAATTTAAGCAAAAATAAACAGTTCAATGAAGGTAATAGCCCTTTCACTGAATTAAGTTTTATAAGCCTTAAAACTAGTTCTTATCCCCTAAATAATCTTAATTTAAGACTGGCTTTGGCAAAAAGTTTTAATAGAAAACTGATTAGTGAGAAAGTAAGTTATGGATTAAGGAAGCCCTCTAGATCAATTATTCCTCCAATATTAAAAAAAGATAATCAAGAACTGTGGCCTAAATACGATTATTTAGAAGCAAGAAGGTTATTGCAAGAAGAAAATTATTGCAATGGAAAGATTCTAAAAATACCTCTAACCTATAGATCGAATGTACCAGCTGACAAGCTTATTGCTCTGACATGGCAAGAAGAAATAAAAAGTTCTTTGAAAGATTGTATTAATATTGAACTCAATGGTGTTGAATCTACAACAGTTTATAAGAATTTAAGTTTAGGAATTTATACGGCAGTTATTCTCGATTGGACTGGGGCTTATTCAGATCCAGAGGCCTATCTCACCCCTCTTTTAAGTTGTGATGAAATAGTTGATGGCATATGTAAAAAAGGAGAATCAGTTTACAGCGGAAGTTTTTGGGGATCTAATAAAGTGGAAAGTTTATTTCTTGAGAGTGAAAAAATAAGTGGAATTAAAAGATTAGAAAAACTTGTTGAAATTGAAAAAATAGCAGCACGTTCAATACCTTATATTCCTATTTGGATATCCTCTCAAAAAGCTTGGTCACAAAATAAAATATCAAAACCTATTTTTAATGGTGCAGGAATAATTTCATTGAGTGATCTTGAGTTAATTAATGAGTAGAAATTTAAAAAAATTACTAAATTATTCCCTATTAAAAATTTCATTAATACCCATAATGTTATGGATAATTTCTTCATTAGTTTTTATTTTATTAAGAGTTGCTCCAGGCGATCCTGTCGATGCGATACTTGGATCTGGTGCAGATGAGGTTTCTAGGGAACTTCTAAGAAATAAATTGGGGCTAAATGAACCTTTAATAAACCAATATTTTTCATATATTAAAAATATATTGCACTTAGATTTTGGCCAATCCCTTAGTACCCAAGAGCCTGTCCTTAATATTATTGTTAAGTCATTTCCTGCAAGTCTTGAGCTTGGATTCTTTTCAATATTAAGTGCCACACTAATAGGCTTCCCATTGGGATTACTTGGCTTAAGAAATAGAGGGAAAAAGACTGATTATTTTACGAGAATATTAGGAATTGCTACATATGCGATCCCTCCTTTTTGGGGTGCAATGTTAGCGCAACTATTATTTTCTGTATTTTTTAATATTTCCCCAATTGGAGGCAGATTTCCAATATTTCAACAACAACCTCAAATTACAGGTTTTCTAGTTTTAGATAGTATTCTTTCAAATAATATTATTGCCTTGAAAGATAGTCTTTATCATCTCGCACTTCCTTCAATTACCCTTGGCTTTTTATTAAGTGGTATATTCAGCCGCTCATTAAGAGTAAATTTGGATAAGACATTAAAAAGTGATTATGTAAATGCTGCTATATGTAGAGGAATATCAAGGAAAAAAATATTTTTAAACCATGCATTGCCTAATGCTCTTTTGCCACTTGTCACTATTTCTGGCTTGACTATGGCCTCATTAGCAGGAGGTGCTCTATTGTTCGAGGTAACTTTTTCATGGCCAGGTATTGCTTTAAGATTACATGAAGCTATTTCTCAAAGAGACTATACCTTGGTTCAAGGAATTGTAATTTTTACCTCTATGATCATAGTCTCTTTAAATCTCTTCGTGGATATTTTAATCGCATACTTAGATCCACGAATAGAGTACTAATTTTTAGAAATTTCCTCTATTGTTTCAAGATCTAATAGATGGAAATCAAGTCCTAAATCTCTTTGGTTTTTAACTACTATAGGGATCTTTTGGTCTTTAATATTCTTTAAAAATTCGACTATATATTTCTTAGATAAATCTTGTACTAATATTGGCTCTGAACCAATAAAAGATTCACTTATTTTGAAGACGTCATTATTTTCTTCATGGCTTTTATTAATTCTTATTGGAGAAAAATGACTTGCTCCTTCAATAATTAAAAATCTATTTGATGGATTATTTAAAGCAGAAAAGACTCTAAATTGTTCATTCATTAATGGTGTAATAAGGTCAAACGTACCACCTATTAGAAGAGTTGGTGTTTTAATGCCTGTACTATTTTCTTTTGGCCATACTAAACTGCCAAATGAATTAAATCCTATAATCGCACTGGCCTTATTAGTGTTATTTTTCTCAGGGAACGATATTTCGCTCAACTGACATTGAAGTAATTTAGATAAATTTGTTACCGCGAAGTCTTTTAATGCCGAATCGCAATTTTCCTCTAGTTGATCAGTAGGTTTATTACCTTCATATAAAAGTGCTATTAAAGCACCAAGCGAATGCCCCATTAAAATATAAGAATCATTAGGTAAATCAAATTCTCCATTTTCATGAGCTTTTAATACAGCATCTAAATCTTTAATTCTATATAAGAAAAAGTCTGCACTTCCTGGTATTGTTTCCTTGCCTTCAAGAACTTCTATGAATGAATCTAAATTACTCCCTTTATGATCTATGAATAATATTGGCCAACCTCTTTTAGCCAATTCGTTGCCTATCCATTTAAAATTATTAATTTCGCCTCCAAGTCCTGGCATAAAAATTACCAGTTCTTTATCATAATTTGTTTTATTGTTTTTCCATATTTCAATTTCAAAAGGTTTCACTCGGTGAGGGGCATAAATTTTTTTATCAATTTTTATTAGATCTTGAGTTGATTCTTTTTCAGTATTTTTATAGGAATTGTGGTTCGTTTTTTCAAGTTTATTTAATTTGGATAAAAGTTCTTGTTGCATTAATAATTCATTTTTCCAAGATGAAATTATTAAAATTAAATTATCAATATCTAGTGAAATTTCTTCTGATGGTAATGCCTTAATGATTTCTAAAGTTGAAACTTCTTTTTTTTGATCTAATAAATTTTCTATAGTGTTATATATTTCTGTACCATTATTGTCATTTGGAACTTTAATGCTTTTGCTTAATTCTGTAAGAATTTTACGCCCTATCCAACTTCTTAATATTTCTCTATTTAATCCCTCTTCTTTGAAAACTGGAAATTCTAAAAATTTTGATAATTCAAAAACTCTTATAAATCCATTTTTTTTTAACCAATCTATTAGTTCTGTTGAATCATCTTTGTATTTTTCTAATTTTGATAATTGTTCTATAGTAAGAGGGATTTCCATCTCTTCAAACTTAATATTTATCTTTTCAGCAGCCTTTAAACCATTATTAAAAAATAAACCATAAAAACTAAAAAAAATTATAAAAATGTATTTCACTTGTGATTAGTCCAAATAGTTTACAAATTAGCAAAAATTGGTGGATTCAATTTCCTTATCATTTGAGGTTAATAACCAAGATAAGATTTTTCGCTGCATTTGGAGCAGGAGGTGTTATTTATTTAACATCACTTATTTTTAATAACCTAGGATTATCGGCGACAGATATTGGCCTGGGATTTACTATTTCAGCAATAATTGGAACCGTAACAAGACTCTTTACAGGTAATTATCTTAATAAAACTGGAAAAATACAATTTCCGATAATTACTTCTTCAATACTAAGTATTGCCTCTAGCTTATGCCTCATTTTTTCAAGAGATACTTTTTTGTACATTATTGGACAATCACTTGTTGGGGCTGCTGCAGGAATATATTGGCCTGCTGCCGAGTTTGGGGTTCCCTATTTTTGTCATCCTATCGAAACACGTAAAGCTTATGCCCTTGTGAGAAGTTCGGAAGCTTTAGGAATATTTCTAGGGGTATTCTTAGGGGGGTATATGACGAATTTTTTGTATTCTAAATCAATATTTATAAATGATATATTTTGCATGTTAGTTATCACGTATTTAATATCTAGAAATAGTTCTTCTATAAAAAGAAACTTAGAAAATTTTCAAAAAAAATTAGTAGATCCTATTAATCAGGGACAATTGAAATGGAATAAAAATTCAATAATAATAATTTTATCTATTTTATTGATAACTACCTCTTTAGCCTTGATACAAGTAACTTTGCCTCTGGATCTTGTTAAAGGTGGAGTATATCGCAATGCATTAAGCAAAGAAATTATTAGTCTTATAATTTCTATTCAGTTAATTTTATTGTTGTTTTTACAATGGCCTATCGGTTCTTGGATATCAAAGAAAGAAAGATTATTTGGCTTGAAATTTAGTTTAATAAATTTCTCTTTCGCTTCATTTTTATTATTTATTTCTAGTTATTTGAATATCCCAGCGTTTTATTTAATTTCTTTGGCTTTGATTTTAGTAAGTTTAGGGACTGCTTCATTTCTTCCAACATCAACAGATGTCGTTTTCAGAATAGCTCCTTCAAATAAAAAAGGTTTTGCACTTGCTCTACTATCGCAATGTTTCGCTATGGGTTATTTTTTTGGACCATTTATTTCAGGACGCATATTAGATCTATTTGGTTATGCTTCAATAATCTGGTTTTCAATTTCTTGTTGTTGCTTTATTGCATTTACAATTCTATTTAAGAGATTATTTTAATTAATCTTTTCTAATTCAATAATTCTTCTCTCTCTTAGAAATAAGAAAAAAGGTGCAGAGAATGCGAAGGCTATAAGAAAAGTTCCAATGTATACAACCCACATATTCTTCATGTTTAGTTTTTTTGATTCATTTACTATCCATATAAAAATAGCGCTTGCACCTACTAATAAGTCTCTAGAAATTGACTGAGCTGCAGGGTTTGCATTCGCTAAAGAAATGAAGTTATTTATATCAAAGCTGTTTCCATATTCCTTAGCAAATTCGAAATTTGCCAACATTGGCAGAACAGCCCCCAAAATTGATAGAAAAAGGTAAAGAAAAGATAGTATCTGTTTATTATCTTTTAAAATGTTAAATGAATTCACTTGTCAAAAATATTTCTTTTAATAATAGTATTTAAAAGCTTATGGTTGTTGAAAAGAATAATAAAGTTGAAGACTATAAATTTAAAAAAGGAAATTTAAATTTTGCCGTTGTTGGTCATGTTGAGTGGATAAATTTTTTAAAGGTTGATCAATTACCAAAACCCGGAGTCATTTCTCATTCTGAAAAGTCCCTTGATTATCCAGCTGGTGGTGGATCTATTATCGCAAAAATACTTTCTGATTTAACTTTAAACCAAATTCATTTTTTTACGTCATTAGGTAATGATGATTATGGAGATAAGTGTTTCAAGATTCTCTCAAATATGGGAATTAAGGTACATGTAGCTTGGCGTGATAAACCAACTAGAAGAGGATTTAGTTTAATTGACTCTCAAGGTGAAAGAGCAATAACAGTTATTGGAGAAAGGTTAGCTCCAACTCATAAAGACAATTTAGAATGGAACATTTTAAAAAAAATGGACGGAATTTTTATTACGGCATCTGATTCAGAGATTTTTAAAATGGCTAGATCAGCTTCAATACTGTGTACGACACCAAGGGTAGGATTAAATACAATTAACAATTCAAATGTTCTTTTAGATGGATTAATAGGCAGTAATCTTGATCCCGGAGAAGTTTTTTCTTTTTCTGAATTATCATTAAAACCCAAATATACAATTAAAACTGAAGGAGAGAAGGGAGGCATAATATTCCCAGGAGGAAGATATAAGGCTCTTAAAAACAAAAAATTAAAGGTTGATTCCTATGGATGTGGCGATTCATTTGCTGCTGGGATTCTTTATGGAATGGCATCTAAATGGGATATAGATAAAAGTTTAAATCTTGCTAAAGTAATGGGAAGAGACGCAAGTGAATTTTTCGGCCCATATGCAAATAGTGATGAAAAATAATTAAATTAAGACTTATATGAGCAATCTTGATAATAAAAATAAAAATATACTTGTCGAAAATATTATTGTTTTCTTTTTATTTACTGTTTTTTTAGTTTTTAATTCTTTAAAAACTTTATCTAAAATTTTTACCTATGGAATCATAAAAAAAGAAATATTAACTACTAAAAGTAACTTAGGTGTAGATATAAAAATAAAAATTAAGTAATGAATATATTTTTAGTTTTTCTAATTTTAGGAGTAATTTTTTTGGTCTTCAAAAAAATTAATTCTAAAAAAACAAAGAACTTAAAATTAGATAAATTTAAAAATAAATTACAGAGCACGCAAACAAATATTGACAGGATTTTTTTAAGAGAGGAAGAAAAAACTTTTTCAAATCCTAATATAAATATTTATATTGGTGTTTATGACAACGAAGAAAATATAAATAGAAAATCGAATATACACAGAGCAAGACTTTCAAAATTTAAGAAATCCAAATTAAATGGTGAAATGATATTTCAAGATGATGAACAAAGGATTTATAAATTTAATAATGGAAAAAAAGTTTACTTATGATTTATGTTCTAACTACATTCAAGACTTTCTCTGGTTGAAACACCTGTTGTTGGATTGATACCATCAGCAATTTCACAAAGATTTCTTTGATCTTCGCTGTCAAGAATAGCGTAAGAAAAATCTGCTCCTTCTATTTGAGCTCCTGCAAAACTGCTACCTGAAGCGATCATATTTATTAAAACAGCATTTCTAAGATCTGTTTTTTGGAAATTAACTCGATCAGAAAGAGTATCGGTCAGGTCGATTCCATTTAAATTAGAACCTTTTAAATCAGATAGGGTTAAGGTTGTCCCATGTAAATCAACGTCACTAAAATCTGCATCTCTTGCCACTGCTCCAGCTATAGATGACAAATGAAGATCCTCTCCATGGAAATCAAATCCTGTAATATTAGATCTTACATAACTTGGAACTTCATCTCCCTCGCCCTTAACAGCTACATTTGCCCCAGCAAAAACTGGAGAGGATAAAACTAAGAAAGAAAAAGTTATGCACAAAAGATATTTTAAAAATCTGAAAAATTTCATACTAAAGAATTTGAATAATATTATTTTATAACAATTAGAAAATTTTTTAAATCGATGAATAAATATAGAATCCCTTTTTAAGATTATTTAACACTATAAATTTTAAATCTAGGCTCTAAATTAGTTATACAATCTAGAAGTTTTTTATTATCTTTGCTATTGGTAACTTTGAATTCAGATTCAACTGTACCGCCTGCATCTCTAATGGCTTGATTTAAAACTATGGAACCGTTTTCGTCAGATACCGATCTATGAAAAGTTCCTCTAGGTATCCTTAAAATATATCCGCATGATTCTAATCTAACTTTATAAAAAGGATAATCCCAACCAAAATTTACAAGAAAAAATGTTCTACCCCCAGAGATAGCTAATAGATTATCTTCTTGATTGTGATGTATGTAAAATTGCCAATTATTAAAATCTTCATCATTTGGAGGACTAACTGCAGGACCACTATGAATAACTAGATCTCTATAATTTGATTCATTAACACTAATATCAAAAAATCTTACATCTTTTGTATCGCGAAATTTTTCATAACTTATCAATTCAAACATTTTTGATTTATTTGATTTGATAACTGGAATTTCTAAACTTGAGTTCAATTTTCTTTAAATATTAAACAAATGAAAACAGATATGTTCATCTTAGAACGTATCAATTAACACTAAAAAAGAAACATATTATTATTTATATTTTTCGTCATTTAAAAGATTAAAAATTTTAGTCTTTATTTAATCTCAAGAGGTTTAATTTCCCAGGATAAAGTATTTTCTAGATTATTTTTTCCTATAAAGTTACCTGTAATTACAGAGGTTAAATTAGATTTAGAAGATGATACCAATGTTAAATATCTATCATCTATTAAGCCTTTCCCGCTTGGATCAAAACCTCTCCAACCAGCACCTGGAATATATAGTTCAGCCCAAGCGTGTAAATCCAACTCAGAGGGTAACGGATCTTCAAAATGATAACCACTTACAAACCTACTTGGGATACCTATAGACCTGCAAGCTTCAACCATCAGCATCGCTAAATCTCTGCATGAACCTATACGTTCTCTAAGTGTTCTGCTAGCCGGCCATGCTGGACCTGTATGTCTTTTGGTATATTTAACCCGATCTTGAATAATCTCTATTAACTGGTAGGTAAATGATAATGCGTTATTAATGCTTCCTGCTAAGGCTTCTTGGGCAAGTTCTACAGCAGAGGGGTCGTGTTGGCCATTTGGCATCCATCCCTCTAATGCTCCCTGCAAATCTCTGTTAATAATACTTCTACAAAAAGGTAATGTTAAATCTCTATTTTTAACTCCATCAATAATGTTTGGATGTTTAATAGTTTCAACTTCACTGAGTGATTCAATAATTAAATTATCTGTTAATCCATTGAATCTGATTCTATTAATCTCTTCTCCGCTGGCAGCAAGTAATGGATAAATAATTTCTGGTTCTGGGGTTATTTTTAATTCAAAATTCTTTAGCTTTTGGAAACCATTTGACCTTGGCTTTATACATAATCTATGCTCGCCTAATTGAACAGGGTCTTCGTATTTATATTCAAGTTTGTGAATGTATTTAATTCTCATTAATAAACTTATTAATTAATAAAATATTTTTCTTGAATGAGATCATTTAATTTATTTAAATCCATTTGCAATGAATCGATTGCCTCATGTAAACCATCATTGATTATATCTTCAATTCTGATATAACTCCACTTTGCTTGAAGCAAACCTCTCATGCATTCTAATTCTGAAGGGTTTTCAGTAGATGGTGAGGTATCTATCGTTTTAAGTGTATTGCTGATCCCATCAAGACAGTATCTTACTGATCTAGGGAAAATTGGATCAAGTAAAAGAAATCTCGCAACTGAATTAGGCTTTATAGAATTTTGCACTGCTTTCCTAAACATTTGATAAGCTCCAGCTGAACGTAAAAGTGCAATCCATTGCAGCTCATCAAGAACTCCTCCAAGCTCATCTAAGCTGGGTAGGAGTAAATAATATTTAACATCTAAAATTCTTGATGTTTTGTCAGCTCTTTCAATTAATCTTCCAAGAATACTAAATCTCCAGGCAAGATCTTTGCTTAGAGTCGCATCTGTAATTCCATAAAAAAGCTGACATTCCCTCCTTATTTCACTTAATTGTTCTTGTCTTGGTTTATTCCATATTGCCTCTCCTTCTTGCATATTCCAATATAAAATATTAATCTGTTCCCACATTTCTGTGGTCATGACATCTCTGATTTGTCTTGCATTTTCTCTCGCCATTTGAATACAGGAAATTATACTATTTGGGTTTAAACGATCTCTTATTAAAAAATTAATAACGTCATCAGGCTTTTTCTCCGGGAATCTTTTATCAAAAGATTCTCTGTCACTTGAAGCATCAATTAATGGGAGCCAAGGTTCTGCACTTCCTGGTGGACAATCTAATGACATTGCTTCGCTGACTTCTACGAAACGAGATATGTTTTCCGCACGTTCTAAATAACGATTGATCCAATAAAGAGATTCTGCTACACGACTTAAAAGCATATTATTTACCTACAACCCATGTATCTTTGCATCCTCCACCTTGAGAAGAATTAACGACTAATGATCCTTTTTTTAATGCTACTCTCGTAAGCCCGCCTGGGCTAACCCATGAATCTTTTCCTCTTAAGATATATGGTCTTAAATCAACATGACATGGATATAGTTCTCCATCACATAACGATGGCACAGTAGATAATTCTAATGTTGGTTGTGCTATGAAATTTCTAGGATTATTTTTAATCTTATTAGCGAATTCCTCTATCTCACTCGTTGTTGAGTGAGGGCCAATTAACATTCCATAACCACCAGCTTCTGCGACAGACTTGACAACAAGTTTTGATAAATTTTCTAGAACATATTCTCGATCCTTTTGATAATGACAAATATAAGTTTCTACATTTTTAATAATAATTTCTTCATCAAGATAATATTTAATCATTTTTGGAACAAAAGAATAAATCATTTTGTCATCTGCTATTCCAGTCCCAGGTGCATTTGCTAAAGCAACATGACCTGCTTTAAAAACATCAAGTAATCCGCTAACACCAAGGCAGGAATCTTTTCTGAAATTAAGAGGATCTAAGAAATCATCATCAATTCGTCTGTAAATGACATCTACTCTTTTTAATCCAGAGGTGGTTTTTAAATATACATAGTCATCATTACAAACTAAGTCATGACCCTGGACTAGTTGGATGCCCATTTCTTGCGCTAAGTAACTATGTTCAAAATAAGCACTATTAAAAATTCCTGGAGTAAGTAGAACTATCTTGGGAGTATCTGTCCAAACTGCAAGTTCTTGAAGAGTTTTTAAAAGATATGATGGATATTCATCGATAGGTTTTACTATTCTGCCTGAGAAAAGATTAGGGAAAATATTCTTCATGACTAATCTATTTTCTAAAAAATAAGCAACACCAGAAGGGCACCTTAAATTATCTTCTAAAACATGCCAATCTCCTTTTCTATCTCTTATTAGATCAAGTCCTGAAATTTGACACCATTTATTTAGTGGAGGTTTGAAACCTATCATCTGAGGTCTCCAACCTTCTGAACTCTCTATTAATTCTCTTGGAATTATTCCATCATTAATTATTTTTTGAGAATTATAAATATCATCTAGGAATAAATCAATTGCCTCAAGCCTTTGTTTTAGTCCTTTTTCTAAAGTTATCCAATCATCTTTACTTATTATTCTAGGAAGTGGATCAAAAGGTAATATTCTCTCAGTACCTTTTAAACCAGTATCATTTAATCTAAAAGTTGCACCATGTCTTAGTAATAATTTTTTTGCTGCAGAATGATTCCTGTTTAACTCCTCAAGTCCCATATTATCTAAGGATGAAAGAAGTGGAATCAATATTTCTCTAGCAGAGTTAACATTATCCTTAAAGTATTCATCAAAACTATTTTTAGGCTGATAACTTGAAAACATATATTTCATCGTTTAATAACTTTTACTTTAGCTTTATATCTTTATTCGTATTTATGGCTACCAAAAATAATATCTCTTGACTCGATCTATATCATTATTTTGATCATTGAAGTATATTTTTTAAAAATCTAAAGAGCATGAATTCTAGTAATTGGCAATTTGTTTTTTTTAGATATTTTGCAAGCTTTCTTTTTATCCTCTCTCACAGTTTGCTGGTTCTTGATCATCTGCCAGTAGGGGCAGCACTTCATGGACTTGGAGAAGTTTTTATTGCGCCTTGGGCTTTTAGGGAAAGAGCATGGGATCTTGTTGTAATTGCAGTTTTATTTTTCTTCTTCGATATCTGGGGACTGATAAACACACCTTGGAATTAACTGATATTATTTATTTAATAATTTTGGGAAAATCATAATAAAAATGAACTCTTATTTTTACCAAATTTATAAAATAATCTTTCTTTTATTACTTTCGAGTATTTCAAATTTATATGCACATAACTTATTTAATGGTGGTTGCAAAGAACATTGTGGGCAAAAAGTTAAAGTAACAAGTAATAAAAATAAATTAAAAAATATTGATGATCAAATAAATATTGAGAGCAAAAATTCTTGTTTAAATAAATCACTATGTAGAGGTTGACCTCTGGAGATTTTTTAAATTTTTTTAAATTTGATCTTTGATGATTATCATAAAGAGAGTTTTTTAACTTTTAAAAAACTCAATTAATTTAAATAGAAAAATGTCAACAAAACCTCCTTTACCTCCTTTTAATGAAGAGACAGCTATAAAAAAAGTGAGATTAGCTGAAAATGCTTGGAACACTAAAGATCCCTTGACTGTATCACTTGCCTATACAGAAGATAGTTTTTGGAGAAACAGGAGCGAATTTTTAAGAGGAAGGGAAGAAATTGTAGAATTTTTGAAAAGAAAATGGAATAAAGAAATTGGCTATAAACTTATTAAAGAATTATGGGCATATGATTCAAATCGAATTGCTGTTAGATTTCAATATGAATGGCATGACGAAGAACATAATTATTTTCGAGCACATGGTAACGAAAATTGGGAATTTTCTGAAACTGGTTTAATGCGTAGAAGAGAGGCAAGCATAAACGATATTTCTATAAACAAAAAAGACTGTCTTTTTACATGGGGGGAAGGTCCACGTCCGGAAGGTTTTCCTGGTCTAACGGAACTTGGTCTTTAGAATTTATAAATATCAATTTAAAAAAAATATCAGTTGAAAGTTTAAATTTTGGGAACTTTACTAAAATATAAACTTATTATTTAATTTGATTTAATTAAGAGGATTAATGATCTTTACAAGGGGAACATTCTTCACAATCTGTACATTGGCAAGGACAAATGCAACCGCAACTGGGGCAGGTTTCTTTTTCATTAGAATTAGAAGTGTTTGTTAGTAATATATTTGTATTAGTAATCATAATAATGAATTTGATTATTAAGTATTAATAATATAGCTTATAAAATCAATAGAGGTACTAATAGTTAACATTTTTAAAAAAAAATTAATTATTATAATTTAAAAAATGATTATCATTATCATAAAGTAAAAACTGATTCTTAAGTAATATTTAGAGATTAAAAATTATATTTCAATATTATAATTTTAAACAAAAAACTTCTTAAGTATTAAATTATTTTTATTGATGATTTTTTAATCCACTTTATATCTAAAGAAAGTAAATTATAAGAATCTATTTTCCATTTTTCTATATCCAAATTATTTTTAAATTTTTCATCATGCAAGAATTTTGGTAAATCATGAACTATCTTTATTAATCCATCGACAACACAAAACTGGCCGGGATTTAGAACATTTTGGTTAATTTGGCTTTGTCCGATGTATCCTAAATCGATAATTTCTTGTTGAAATTCTAAAAATATAAAAATCTCAAAAAGATTAAATTCAAAATCTTTAAAATATTTATAATAGGGATCCCAACTTCTTTCCATCGTTAATTGGTTGATTAATAAAATAAATGTGTGTCTTTAGTTACCTTTAGAAGAAGAAAAATTTTTTAAAATAGTAAAATACTAAACTTTTAATGAACATTTTTGGAATTGGGATACCAGAAATTGCAGTAATTGTTGTACTGGCATTGCTTATTTTTGGGCCAAAACGTTTGCCTCAACTCGGTAAAACTATTGGTAAGACCTTAAAAGGATTACAAACTGCTTCTAAAGAATTCGAAAATGAAATAAATAAGACGCTCAAACTTAATGAAAATGATGACTAATTAATTAGTGTTTTCTATTGTTAAAGAACGAAAAAATTTTCTACCACTTTTTATAAGGCAAGAATTTACCACACATTTTTACTAAGACCCTATCCCCTTTTGGGTCTTCAACCTTATCAACTTCAATTGAAAAGTCAATTGCACTCATAATTCCATCACCAAATTTTTCTTGTATTACATCCTTCATGGGCAGTCCATATACTTGCATTATTTCATAGAATCTGTAAATAAGAGGATCTGTAGGTATAACAGGATCTAGGCAGCCTTTTACTGGTGGTGTTGTTAATTGATCTTCCAGTTCTGATTGTAAATCAAGAGCATTAATTAAAGTATTAGCTTCTACTTCAGAAGCTGTAGCTTGCCCATAAAAAAGGCTTGCAACCCATACTTCATCTCTACTAATCAATTTACCTAAATCTTCAAAAGATAATTTTTTTTCTTTTTTTGCTTTTAATAGTATTTGTGTAAATGAGGGTAAAGTCATAATTAATTGTTGTTTTTTTTATTGCAGGAGAAGTCTAAGTAACCTCTTCTACAGCTCTTGTTTCTCTTAATAGATGTTTTTCCAAACGCATTTTTATTTTTAAATATGTAGGATCTTGTTCAATTTTTTCTCGATCTCTTGGCCTTTCTAAATCAACTGAAATTTCCTCAGAAATTATGGCAGAAGGACCGCTTGACATCAAAACAATCTTGTCAGATAAAAGTAATGCTTCTTCAATACTATGAGTAATTAAAACAACAGTTACTTTATTTTTTCTCCAAATGGATAATAATTCATCTTGTAAATAGGATCTAGTTAATGCATCCAGAGCCCCAAAGGGTTCGTCCATCAACAACATATTTGGATTAATAGATAAGGCTCTGGCAATTGCAACTCTTTGCTTCATTCCTCCAGATAATTCTTTTGGAAATTTGTTTGAAGCTTTTTCTAAACCAACCATTCGTAAATATTTTCTTGCTCTTTCTTTAACATCAGCGTTTGTTTTTGCTGGGAAAACAGTATTTAAGGCAAACTGAATGTTCTCAATAGTTGTAAGCCAGGGCATTAAAGCATAATTTTGAAAAATAACACCTCTATCGGGACCAGGACCTTTTATGGCTTGTCCGTCAATAATGATTTTCCCAGATGTTGGAGTTTGTAAGCCTGCTATTAAATTTAGTAATGTTGATTTACCACAACCAGAAGGGCCAATTATTGATACAAACTTGTTCTTCTCAATCTCTAGATTAATATCTTTGATTGCTTCAAACCCACTTCTATTTCCTTTGGAATAAAAATCAAAAAATTTCTTTTCTTTGTAAAAAATTTTTCCTATATTATTTAACTTAAGGTGAGTGTTACTTTTTTTGGAATTTTGATTTTTTGACATTTTTAAAAATTTAAAAAATTAGGTTAAATACTATAGTCAAATTTCTCTTGAAGATAGCCAAAAAATTGGTCCAAAATAAATCCTGTAAATCCAATTATTATTATGGCAACGAATATATTTTCAAGAGATAAATTGTTCCATTCGTTCCAAATAAAATAACCAATTCCTGTACCTAGTAACATTTCAGCAGCTACAATCACAAGCCAAGCTGTACCCATCGATATTCTCATTCCAGCAAGAATATTTGGCATGATTGCAGGCAAAATAACTCTCCTAATGGTTGTTGATTTGCTTGCTCCTAGAGATTTAGATACTTTCAAATAATCAGGATTAATACTTGAAACTCCAAAAGCTGTATTTATTAACGTAGGCCAAATACTAGTAATAAAAATCACAAAAATGCCTGTAATTTCAGAATTTCTAAAAACAAAAAGTCCTACAGGAAGCCAAGCTAATGGAGAAACAGGTTTTAGAAGTTGCACATATGGATTTAAAGATGACTGAGCTAATTTAGACATTCCCATGAATACTCCAAGAGGAACTGCGACTAAAACAGCTAAGCTATAACCAATTAATACTCTCCTCAAACTTATAAGCAAATTAGTTCCAATTCCTAAGTCATTTGGACCATTATCGAAAAACGGATCAGATACCCACCAAATAAGTGAGCTTATAGTTTTAAATGAACCTGGAAAATTTTTAACTAATAATCCTTGCTGAGCAACAATTTGCCAAAAGATTATAAAAATTAAGAGGCTTAAAATAGTGACAAAAACTTTTGCCTTAGTTGAGATTATCTTATTCATTTATAAAAGATTTAATGGTTAATTAACTAAAAACCATCTCTTTTAATTTGATCCTTGATGTACTTCATTGGATTACTAGGATCAAACTCATCGTAAGCAAGAATTTCTTTTCTAAATCTTGCAGTTGGTGGATTGCCTCCCATTTCTCTTTCTAAAGCTTGAGCTTCGTCTGTCAAAAATATTGAAGCACTATTAGGATTAAAATCGCCTGCTTGAATTGCAGCAACTGCACCCCCTAAATCCCAACGAATTAATTGAGATTGGATCCAATGAGAGAAACTTTGCCAAGGATAAGGCTTAAAGTCAATTCTGTCGGGTACATTTTGTTTGTTACCTAATCCATCGTCAAATTTTCCTGTAAGAACTGCTTCAACAACTTCTGTAGGTTGGTTTAAAAATCCTCTTCCAGAGATAGCTTTTGCAACTTCTTTTCTGTTAGAAGGAGTTGAAACATAAGCAGCAGCATCAATAATAGATTTATTAAGAGCTCTGAAAGTTTCAGGATGTTCTTTTATCCAGGGTTCCCCTGCTGCAAAAGCACAACATGGATGGCCTGGCCATAATTCTTTAGTAAGAAGATGTATAAAACCTGCATCTTCGTAAACCGCCCTTTGATTAAAGGGATCAGGCATTAAGTATGCGTCAATATCACCAGCAACTAACTGCGCAATACTATCTGGTGGTGGAACAGGACGAATCTGAACGTCTTTATCTGGATCAACTCCACCTTTGGCTAGATAATATCTTAATAAAAGATTATGCATTGAATATGGGAATGGAACCCCAAAAACAAATCCTTTCATGTCTGCAGGACCATTTACTTTTCCTTTATGACGGTTAGCAACAGTAATGGCTTGTCCATTTATATTTTCAATGCTTGCTAGTTTTACACTAAATGGTGCAGTTCCTAATCCAAGAGTCATGGAAATTGGCATTGGAGCAAGCATATGGTAAGCATCTAATTCACCAGCAATAGCAGAATCTCTTACTGCTCCCCAACTTGGCATTTTGACAACTTTTACATCCATACCAAACTTGTTATAGAACCCCATTGGTTCGGCCATAATGATTGGAGAGGCACATGTTATAGGTATGAAACCAACTCTTAAAGTTTGTTTCTCTAAGTTATTGACATTAATAGGGGTGTCATCAATTGGTTGTTTAGCAGGTTTATTTTGGTTGGAACAAGCAACTGTAATTAGTGCTGCACCTGCAGCCAAGCTGGATAAAAATTGTCTTCTACCCATTGGAGAAGAGGCTTTTGTTTTAGCAAAAAATTTGCCCGCTTGAGGCCCAAATGCTGCTTGAAAGGCTTGATCTAACCCTCCAGCCTCTTTAGCTAATTCTCTAAGTAACTGCTCTTTATATGGATCACCATTTGAAGCATTTTTATAAAATAAAAGATCTCTCATTTCAGCCGTTGAAATAGCATCAGCGATTTCATAAGCCTCATTTTTTATAAGTCCCATCCTAGAAAAATCTGAGATTATTTCAGCGGGGTCATCAGGCATATCTGACATGAAGTTCTCATGATCATTACCGATTGGTCGGCATTCTATGCATGCACAAAAATAACCATGATCATTTGACGGATTTAAAAAGTTATTTTTGAGAAATGTGTTATTACTTGATGGATTATTTTCTGATGTTTTACATTCAAAATTATATTTTTGAGTAAAATTACTAGCTGGAATAATCATTTAATAATTTTTTACTAGACCCTAGAATTATTTATCTAGAGTTATTTTTAGGATGTATAAATAAATACTATTTAAAATAATAAGTACAAATTCCATGGAATAAAAATAAATCAGATTTTATAAAGAAAATAGTTTAAAAAAATGAAAGAGCACATATAAATTTTTTTGATATCAAATACTATATTTTTTTCATTTAGGAAAATTATCATAAATTCAATCTTTGATTAATATCATTAAAGTACCATCTGCTTGGTAATTTTTATTAGGAGGATTTATTTGATTTTTAATTAAAAAAATAAAAGTATATATTAAGGGTAGAAGTAATGATGAGGCAGCAACTAAAGCAATTATCTGGTTCAACCTAATAAATGGTTTTTTTATAAGATCCTCTCCGCACAAGCCACAAATCAAAGTACCTTTTGAGGATTGTTTTTGAAATTGATATCTAGGATTGCAATATGGGCAATAATATCGATCCATTTTAAAATTTTATTGTTTTAATCATTATCTATAAAACTAGATGAAAGTCATCCAATAACAAAAAAGAGGGCTTATTTAAGCCCTCTTTTATCTCTTACTTATATTTTTTACTGAAGTTAATAACGCACCTAAATCATGGATCCTTGTTCTTAACTTCTATTAAGCTAATGCTCACCAAAATTAACTAATTGTTTTTAACTGGGGCAAAAACTCTAGAATTAAGCTTGTTTCTTAAAGGGCACCTAAACGATGCAGAAGAAGGAAGCTTAGACATTAATAAAAAATAATTGGAGCAGTTAATTAAATTAGTTCGGTTTATTCCGAAATTTCAGGCAGGCTATCGATCATTTTGAAAGACCTCCTAGAACTCAACAATATAAAATTAGGAAAATATTTCTCTAAAGACAATCCGTTTTTATACGCATTGCTTTTTAATTAAAAATGTCCGAGAGTAGTAATCAATCGTGCTAATTTTTTTCAGATATTTTTAGTAAGTTTTGCTTATTTCCTTTGATATTTAATTCGTCTATCTTAATTTTAAATAATTGAGGAAATCTTTTATGAAGCAGTCGAAAGAAGTTAGTAAAACTGATAAATCAAATCCCATAGACGAATATTTTCAATGTCTATCATATTGCGATATTCACCCAAAAGGCATAGATAATGACTGTGAGGTCATTTGTATGGAAAGACATTTAAAAGCTAACTATTGGTAATAAATAAATTTCTACTTTTTACTTAAATCCCTTTGAAAAAAGGTTAGTACGAACTTTAAATTTCCATACATTTACAACACCTTTTGCATTAACTGCTGCAAGTGCACAATCATCAGGTCTCCATGATATTGCTCCTACCAAATCTCCCGCGAATGCAGCCCCAACTGGGTCTCCATTGCCGTCATTTTTTAGGAAACTTGCAACAACAGAACCATCCCTAGATCCTGAGGCTACAAGCATACCTTTATTTGAAAAGGCTAAGCTCGAAATAGGTTCTGTATGGTGACATAGCTCTCCTGGCATAGTCCCTTCTGGACCATTGCCTATAAAGCTCCAAACTGTAATTCTTTCACTGCCGCTAGTCGCTAATAATTTTCCGCTGTCATCAAAAGAAAGATGACTTGGTTTACCAGGGTATCCAGTCATTTCAGCATCCATTCCTGTTGATCTTCTCCAAAAATGAACTGAATTGTCTTGACTCCCACAGGCGACTATATCTCCATCAGGGCTTAATTCCATAGATACCAATGATCCTTGCCATTCGAGTTTTTGATTCGTTTTATTATTAACTATGTCAAAGAATGTCACTCTTCCATAGCAAGCAGTTGCTAGCTCATTTTTATTTGACCACGTTATTGCACTTACTGTGCTTGGATGGTCTTCTGAGATCCATTTCTCTTCACCAATTTCATTAAAAACATATACTTTTTTTGAGGAAGCTATCGCTAGAAATAAACCGTCATTAGACCACTTGACGTGTTCTACCCAACCTTTGCCAAGATCAAGTGTTTTAATAACTTTACCTTCATGGCAATTACAAATTTGAACATTTCCATCCTGACCTGATGTTGCAAAAATTTCACCCTCTGGATGAATTGCCATTGCTAGTAGACCACCAGAGTGAGTATTTTCTTTTTTCCAAATAATTTTTCCAGTATCTCCTTCGAATGAAAAAAGACCTCCTGCTACGTCGCCAACAATAAATTGTTTTCCTTTAAGAGCCCAGCCACATGCTATGGCGTAATCGTTAACTTCAGCAGTCCATCCTTCATGGAACATGCCTCTTGGGCTAAATGGTTCTATATCAGGCATTTATCAAAGCCTTCTTGCATCTCTTTCTCATTTAAATTTCTACCGATAAAAACAAGTTGATTTCTACGAGGTTCGTTACCCCATTCTTTATCAGGTTGTGCAGTAAATAACATGTGAACTCCCTGGAAAACTATTCTCCTTGGGTTACCTGAGTAACTTATGAAACCTTTAGTTCTGAATATATCCACTCCTTTTTCTGATAGAAGTCTTCCCATCCAAGTATTTAGTTTTTCTGGGTCAACATCTCCAAAACGCTCTATAGCAATTGAGCCTACTTCATCATCATGTTCGTGCTCTGCTTGCCAGAATCTTTCAGTATTAAATGGAATCTCTTTGTTTTCGTCACTTTTAATGACTTTCATATTGAATTCTTCAGCAGTGTGCTGTGTAAACAAACCTATTTTTGTTGGTTTTTCTATGTTCAGGATGAATGATTTATTTCCTTTATCCTCCAATTTGAGATTTATATGTTCTCCATATGGAATGGTATTTCCAGGATCTAAACTATTAGCTTTTTCTGCATAAAGTCTCACGGAGGATTCAGCACCATCTTTAAGTTCCTCTTCACTCTCTCCTTGGTTAGCGAGGGCTACTAAGGACA
Source organism: Prochlorococcus marinus (assembly GCF_001180325.1). GTDB lineage: Bacteria > Cyanobacteriota > Cyanobacteriia > PCC-6307 > Cyanobiaceae > Prochlorococcus_A > Prochlorococcus_A marinus_R. The sequence continues at coordinate 104,054 of NZ_CVSZ01000071.1, read as the reverse complement.
TTTCTGGATCGGGTCCTTCTTCAAGCATTAATTCATATTTACCTGCATCAAGATCGTAAACACCTGTCCATTCAAAAGGATATTCTGGTTCAAGGAATGTTGGCCTGCGTTTAAGGATCTGATCAAGATCAAATGCACTTAGATTTAAGACTGTTTCAATTGGTACTTTGGCATTCTCAGCTCTAATAATTCGGGTCATTCGGTTCATATCTCTCAATCTCGATTCAAGAGTATCTAGTGCATCATCAGAGACTAAATCAGTTTTATTAAGGACAAGAACATCTGCAAATGCTACTTGTTCTGAACTTTCATCACTCCTGCCTAACTGTTGATCAATGTGGGCAGCATCAACTAAAGTCACAATTCCATCAAGAGTAAATTCAGAACTAATCTCTTCATCCATGAAAAATGTCTGAGCAACTGGGCCTGGATCTGCTAATCCTGTCGTTTCTACTAAAACATAGTCAAACTTATCTCTTCTTTTCATAAGGTTGCCAAGGACTCTTATTAAATCGCCGCGAACAGTACAACAAATACACCCGTTTGACATCTCAAATACTTCTTCATCGGCATTAATTACGAGCCCTTGATCTATACCCACTTCACCGTATTCATTTTCAATTACTGCTATTCTTTTCCCGTGCTCTTCACTCAATATTCTATTAAGCAAAGTAGTCTTCCCTGATCCTAAGAATCCAGTAAGTATGGTTACAGGAACCTTTTCCTTAATACTCATTTCGCTCTGTTTTTAAAATGTAATGCTATCCATCAATATAATAATCAAAAAATCGAAATGAAAACCATTTTTATCTATATAATTTTATTGATTAAGTGATCCCCAGTTACTTGCTAAATCAAAACCTGTTGTCTCATCACATGAGCCACCAAGCTCATTGACGATAGTGCATGTGTTATGAACTGCCACAGTGATAGTGTTTCCTTCCATCATTAGTCCATCGACAAAAATTTGATTAGAAGAGAGTGGGATAGAACTTTGCTTGCTTAAATTATTGACTAATTTTGAAGCAGGCTCTTGCTCCTTAAATATAACTTTGACATTTTCTTCCTTTAACTCATTTAAAACTTTTGAAATGTTCTGAGGCCTCAGGCTAGATGAATGACCTAAGAAATCTAATAAACTTATTGTTTCAAAACCAAATGCATCGCCATAGTAATCCATAGCTTTGTGTTTTGAGACAATTACACGATTTGAAGAAGGGATAGTAGATACTTGTTTAACAATCCATTTATCAAGATCTTCTAGTGTTTTGTCAAAAGTTTTGAATCTATTAGAGATAGCTTTGCGTAGTTTTCTTTCAGGCACATCTTTTTTAAGACTTTTTGATACGACTTCACCCATCTTGATGATGTTATGAGGATCATGCCAGACATGTGGATCCACGCCTCCGTGATCATGATGGTCGTGGTCATCATGGTCATCATGTTTCTTTGCTGAGTGTCCATGATCGTCATGGTCATCATGGTCATCATGTTTCTTTGCTGAGTGTCCATGATCGTCATGGTCATCATGGTCACTATGATCGTCAATATCAATTGCGCTTACGCCTAAAACAACAGTGCTATTTCTCTTCACCCAATTCCTCATTGCGGGTGTCATTTCTGTCCCTAAAGTAAAAACTTTATCTGCCTTTTTTAATAATCTTGCCTGTTTTGGAGAAATTTTTAAATCATGAACATCTTGTTTTCTATCTACTAGACATATAACTTCATCGGAAGGGAGTGCTATAGATTTAACGATATCGCAGGTAAGAGGCTCAACTGCTACATAGCTTTTACTTTCAGCAAAGGCACCGTTTGTATTTATTGAGAATAATGCCGCACTAGCGATAAGTGAATTTCGGAAAGATACTTTTTTATGAGATATATAGCTTGAAAAAATTCTCTTAAAAATTGACATAAAAAATGAAAGATATTTTAAAATGATAATCATTTTCATTTTTATATGCAAGTTTAGGTATAAAATGTTTTTAAGTAAATTATTTTCCATAATTAAAATATTATGGGGTTGTAAGTTCAATCATTAATGTCACTACTAGTAGCTGAAAATTTATCTTATTCGTATGCAAAAAATGTAAGCCCGGCTATAAGTAAAGTTTCCATAACAGTTGAACCAGGTACATTAACTGCTCTAGTAGGACCAAACGGAGCTGGCAAATCTACTCTTTTAAGAATATTGCAGGGACAATGTATTCCTGATAATGGCCAGATAACAATTGACGGGGAGAAGTTAATTGGACAAAGATCTCAGGTGGCACTCATGCCACAAAGAAGCTCTATGAATTGGAAATTTCCAATAACTGTAGAAAAACTAGTTTCATTAGGACAAATAAAATACTCAAAATCAAAAAGTAGTAGTCCTTTTCAAATAAAAGCACTTCTTGCCAACCCTAATGCATGGATTAATAAATGCTGTGAATTGGAGGCCACAATGCAAAGAGTCGGCATTGCAAATATTGCTAAAAGAAGGCTTGATTCTTTATCTGGTGGACAACAACAAAGAGCTCTATTAGCTAAAACATTAATGTCTCCAGCAAAAATTTTCCTTCTTGATGAACCTTGTGCAGCTTTAGATCCACCTGCAAAGGAGGATTTTCTAAAAATTGTTCGTCAACTTGCTGATGCTGGTCTTTCTTTAATGGTAAGCAGTCATGATTGGGGTACCTCGTTAAATAGTTATGATCAAGTTATTGTTTTGGATAAAGCTGTATTGGCCTGTGGAAGCCCTGATTCCATAAAAGATAAATTAGAGGATATAAATATCAGCTCTATTGAGGATAATAATTGTTGTGATTAAAAAAATATTTAGTTTTAACTTTGTGCTTGATAGCAGTTATGGCAAAGTCCGAAATACTCCAGGGTATGAAACAACAATTGGAATTTCTTTGGATTTGTTTTGGGTGTATGAATATCTTTTACAGGGCACCCTTCCATTTTTGAAGTCTCACCACATTGAACACATGTCAAATGATGAATGTCTCTATCTACGGGAGTGTAAAGAACCTCTCCTGTTGGGAGATGTCTAGAACGTATTAAACCATGCTTTATAAGAATTTGAAGATTCCTGTATACAGTTGTCAGTCCCATAGCTTTTCCTCTTTCAATCAATTGTCTATGCAACTCTTGTCCGCTCAGTTCATCTTCACATTTATTAAGTTCTTCAAGAAGTTGTTCTTGTCTTTTGGTAATGTCAGGCTTAGTTACCATTGTTTCCGAAATCTTTTTTTGTCCCGTATTTTTGATCATACCGAATCAATAGATTAATGTCTTTTATTAATAGCAGTTGGTGGCTTGTTCCTTTAATAATAACTATTTTTTCAGGAATTCTATGTCCAGCTATGGGAACTGTATTAATAACACATAGGAGATTACTTCAAGTAAATTTAATCTCTCACTGCGTTTTGCCAGGACTTGCTTTAGCCTTAGCGCTTGGAATTCATCCTTCAATTGGTGGGGTTATCAGTGGTCTTTTAGGTTCTGTAATTGCGGAAAGTTTAACTAATAAAAAGAGTGAAAACTATGAAGCAATAATGAACACAATATTAGCTGGAATGCTTGGGTTTGGAGTCCTTATAATCCCTTTACTTGGAATAAGGATCGATTTGGAGGCAGTATTATTTGGCGATTTATTGACAGCAAATTTTGGAGATTTACTTAGAACAATAATTGCTTTTTTAGTATTTATACTTTTAATGACTTTTGGATATGAAAAGGTTGTTTATGTGGGAATGGATCCAGAAGGAGCATCCGCGAGTGGTATAAACGTTTCTTTATTAAATCTTGCTTTGAGTTTTACAACGGCATTAGTAATTGTTAGTTCAATGTCAGCAGTAGGAGTAATTCTTGTTATTGCTCTTCTTTCTACCCCAACACTGTTAGGGCTTAATAAGGCTCATAGTTTAAGAATTGCAATGATGAGGTCTTCATTTTTTGGATTATGTATCTCACTTCTGGGCTTTATTCTATCTATAGTCTTTAATTTGTCGCCTGGACCTGCAATTAGTGTTATTTGTGTCGCATCTCTTTTGATTCCTAAACTTCGTAAATAATTAAATCTTAAATGTCCAATCAGAGTTTAATGCTTGAGCTTCTGGATTGTTTTTTAAAGCTAATTCCATAGCCTCTTTTTTATTATTAGCTATAACAACTTCATCAAATTCCTTTCGATTTTTTTTGAGACTTACTTTGAAACGCATAAAAATTTTTTAATTAATCAAAAGTTAACCACTAAGCAACTAGATTTAAATACTTTTAAAAGTTAATTGATGAAATAGAAACTTTAGTTATTTTGAAGTTTTTCTACTACAGATTCTTTCTCAATTTTAGCTACATCCTGTAATCCATTAGCATCAAACCAAGGAGCGTTTTCCCAGTTAAATCCTTCACCAAAAGTATTATCGGGAGCAGCTACGTACCAGTGACATGATGAATCTGGAACATCTACAGCACATTTTGACCAGTCAGCTTCCCACTGTGGAACTTGTACCCACATCACAGATGCTAATAAAAAAGAAAAAATAAAATTCATAATTATCGGTTAGCAAAATTTTGAAAGATTTTTTTCACATTCTTTCTTTCTTTTCTTCCAGTAATTCTCAAGTATTTGATATTTATGCTTATTTTTGAATTGACTTAAATGAATATTATTCTGATTAAGAACTAAAGTATTTTTGATTTTCATGACTCAAGCTGTCTACGTAGAACATATTTAAGACACTTTATAGATTTTTTGAAGTGAATTTATACTTAATTTTGTCTTACTTTTGTGTAGGTAAGTATTTTTCGGGATTATTTTCAATATAAGTAAGCGAATATTTGACAATACTGACTATTACTGAAAAAAGAGCAATTGCCGAAATAAGAAAAATGATTTTTTTGTAAAAGCTTTTCATGAATTTTTTATGTTTTTGATTATTTTTTTTATCAACGCCAAATTTTTTGGAAAGATTTAAATAATTAGTAATTTATACTGTAGCCTTTTAAATTACCTACGGAGTAGATTAAATCTATCAGAAACTCCTCACACACTTTTTTCTGATAACTTTAAAAGTACTCGACCTCGATGTTTGAGTACTTTTTGTATTTTTTGCCATGTGACAGTTAAGATAGAGGCCTATTAAACATTACATATTTTGAATTTAGGTGTGATATTAGGTTTGTGTGTAGGAGTAATTGGTTTATTTCAGTGGAAACAAGGAAACACTTGATTTAAATCAATTTTAAAAAGATCTCTCTTTGAGAGATCTTTTTTTTTTGGGATTATTAGAAATACATATTAAATTCTGAATATAAAAACATATATGCTTTCTTCCAAAATAATTAGGTCGTCATTACAAATTAGTAATTTAATTCGTTAGATTATGATTCGTTAAATTCTTTTGTTAATGCAAATACTTTTTTTAGCAATTTTAATTTGTTCAAGCTTTTTATTCCCTTCTTCATCATTTGCCTCACATATAGAACTAAAACCTTGTGTAGAGATTGCTCATTGTGTACGAGAAGAATGGAAGGTAAATAATATTGAGAATCCTTTTGAAGAGATTAAAACATTTATCGAGAACACTCCAAGAACTGAGATTGTAGAAATTGATGGCGATTATCTTCATGCAGAGGCAACCACTAAATGGATGAAGTATGTAGACGACTTAGAAGTATCCTTTTTACCTGAATCAAACATCTTATCAATAAGATCAGAATCAAGAGTTGGAGAAAGTGATTTGGGAGTGAATCAAAAAAGAGTTGATTTACTAAAATCCAAAATGTTTTAAGATAAAAAGTTAAAAATAATTTGTTTTTATTTTTTTTTGTATAGCTTTTCCTTTTTTAAAAAAAATTAGCAGATAAAAAAGTGATAATTATCATCATGCCTTGATAATGGCAAATTTATTAGATTTTCTCCAAAAAGATGATCATAAATTTCATATACTTATTATTATTTAGTTTTGTTTTTTTCTGGTTTTATTTAAACATTAAAAAAAATGGACTTAAATGGATAATCAAAGGTCTTTTTCAAATTGGAATATTAGTATTATTCATAGGAGGGTTTTTCAAAATATTTTTCACTTTACCCCCTAATTTATTTTTAAAAATATTTTTTCTTATTATTTATGCATGGTGCACTGTTGGAATAAATGTAAATTTCATGATCCCTTTGATTAGTTTGATTGACCAAAAAATAGTGAAAAAATAAGACTAAAATATGACTTAATTCTTAGTGCAAAAATAAATCTATTACCTTTATCTACAATATTAAAATTTAAGAGATTTATTTTTTTCCTTTTGAAAGTCTTTTTCTTGTATGTCTAGTCTTTAATGCCAAGTCTGTAATTATATATATTCCAAATAAAAGAATGATTATTACAATAAAGTATTTCATTATATTTTTGTAATTACTATGTTTGAGATTTATTCATGATGCCAACTAATTTTAATATCTATTTCTTGAGATAAATTTCTTGTAACTGGACATTCTTTGGAAGCTTTTTTCAAAAAATCAATAGTTTCATTAGAAGTGCTCTCTGGTATAAAAATATCTATTATTAGTTCTTTTATCTTCCTCTCGCTATTTTGTGTCATTACTTTTTCAATATTTAAATATATACCTTTCAAATCAAATCCTTTCGATTTGGCTTTGATTGCCATGATGGTTAGTAGGCAAGTACCTAGAGATGTTGCTAATAAATCAGTTGGGGAAAAACTTTCACCTTTACCGCAGTGATCTAAAGGTGCATCAGTTCTAATAATACTTCCAGATTGTAGATGAATAGCCTCACAGTTTAAATTCCCTAAATAAGAACATTTAACTTTGGTCATTTTAAAAAATTAAATTAGGAAAATATTATTAATAAAAAATTATGGAACATAACAAGATTATTGATGAGAAATTTTTTATTTGCATATTAGTGGAGTATTTAGGAAATTCATCATTCAAGTTTTGAAATCAGTTTTTATATCCATATTCCTCTAAGCAATACTCAATTAATTCAATTGATTTATTAAGAGTTCTTTTATTTTTATTTTCTAGATCGAAGCATTCATTTAAAACGCGTATAGATTCATTTAAAAATGATTCTTCTTTATTTTTTAAAATTTTAACTTGATTTATATAAATTAATTTTTTAATCCCAATAAGGGAAAATATGATTATTAATATTGTAAAAATTGCTATTTTCAACTTATTCATACAATTATTAGATATTACAAATATTTTAATTTATATAATATCTAAAAACTTTAGATAGCTTATAGAACTAAGTAATTACATATGTGGCTGCTGTTATTGCTATAGCAGTAATTGAAATGAAGATGTATGGAACAACCTTTAAAGGAATATACAGATTATTTTTAGTCATAACTAGAACATTTATAAAATTCTTACATTCTCTTTCAACTTTATAAGTCTTCAAATATACAAATTAATTTTCTTTGCAAAAATTCAATTCTTTTAAAAGATTAAAAAATTTATATTCATTGAATTTTCATTAAATAAAGTATTTCTAAATCCTGTCTAGAGTCCGATATTTTTCTTTTTAAGAAGATTAATTCTTCTTGGCTCATTTTTGATTCTTTTATCATCAATTCTGCTTGTTCAATAGCATGTTCTATATTTCTAATTTTAATTTCTCTTATAGAGGGATCATCTTTACATGCTTTTTTAGTATTTGCATCTAACATATTTATTAAAAAAAAATCACCTGAATTTAATCTAAATTAAAACCTCATTATGCTACAACCGCAAATTTAATAAAAATAAATTATTATCTGTGTAAGAACTTTAACCTTAGCTAACCCTCTCTTCAATTGATCGAGTGGGTTTTTTTTTATGGTGTAATATACTCCTAGCATTTAATACTAATTTGGAAGATTCAAAACTTAATCCTGAGGAAAATAATTCAATCGAATCGTCCCCCAATTTGAATGAAGACAATAAAGATCTTAATGAGGGGAATAAAAAAGAAGAAAATGTTAAAGCATTTACAGAATTTCTAGAGAAAGCAAGTAGTCAAGATTCTTCAGAAGAAAAAGTAAAACTTTATTCTGAGCAACAAAAACCAAAAATTGACAAATCACTTTTTAAAAGATTTCTTAATAATGGATTTGATGGAATTTCAACAAATCCAAATTATAAAATGTTGGCATTATTAATAATCCTTTTAATTAATTTGTCTCTATTTTTTGTAATTGGCAATATGGGTAAAGCGTTTTTAAGAAATGCTGGAATTATGGGTTAGAAATTATTTATTTCTTTTTGGATAATCATCTTTACAATTTTGATTCTTCAAATGAAACTGTGATAATTTCTTGTCAAATTAATATTGAAATAAAATTTGGATAATAAAGAACCAGAAAATCCAGTCGTTTATCTTTCTAATTTAGTCAAGAAATTAGATGTAAAAAACAGAAATGGTTTAGTAGCCTTAGCAATAGTAAACCTTTTAGTAATTCTTTTATTTAAATTTTATTTGAAAGGATCTGGATTATTATCTTGAATTTGTCTGCTGGTATTATTACTCAGCATTCTCAAATTGCTTTGCTAATCTAAATGCCTTCTTAATTATTAGAAAGCCACCATATGCTCCTGCTAGTAAAGGTAATACTATTAAAGGGTTAGGGGAATAATCTGAATAATTTTTCACACCCTCAACATATCTATAACCTGAACATTTAAGAAAAATAAAGCTAAAAAATGTGATACTCCAACCAATGATTGATAAAAAGCCACCTTTTTTATCTCCTTCGTAGAATCTGTCTAGACCTAAGCCCCAACCTCCTATTAGGAATATTCCTCTAACAACTGAATTTTTTTCTTGATTTTTAAGCATAATAAAAAAATGTTCATTATGAACATAACCTATTTGTATTTAAGATGTGAGATGTTTTTATTAATAAATCTTTAAAAGAAATATTTAATGTTTTTTCTATAGATTACAAAATTATTATTCAGAGTTTTAATTAATTATTAGAGATTTTATTTGAATTCAACAAGGAAATTGAAGGCCTTATATAAATAAAAATAGACCCATACATATCCTGCATAATTCTCATTTCATCGTCTAAATATACAATTGAAACCTGGCAATTGGGCGATTCTTTATTCCAAGGTAACTTATTCCATACCTCTTTAACTGGATACCATCTATCCATAAGTAATTCACTAAATAATGGAATCTTATTAAGTCCATCAACTTTGCAAACTTTAGTCTTTTGTAAGTTCATATCAAGTAAATTATTTCTTAAAACCAAATCACTTGCTAAGGTTATTACTCTTCCACCAAAAGTAGGCAATATTTTGAACCAACCCAAGATAGGAATTGTTGTGAGCCCAAATATTGTAGTGTCAAAAGTAGATATAAATTCTTTTTTGTCAAAATCAATCTTTTGAGCAATTCTCCCTATAGTTGATATGCCAAAGGATCCTACTTGCAATTGATGTAATTTAAAAAAAAGATTACTTTTAAATTCATCATTTAATGCCTTTTCAATAGCAAGGAAGAAAGGAGAACTTCGAAATAATTCAACATTAGAAAAAATCAATTCCCACTCTCCAGACAATAATTTTTCTGATATTTCAAAACTAAAGTCTTTTAGAGTATCAATCAATTCATCCAATTCATTTGCTTTTTCTTTATACATAGGAGAAATTAATTTATTTAATCTTTGCCCTCTATCTGTAACAGCAGCTATTTTATATATATTTGACTTTATCTCTCCAATTTCTTTCATAACTCCAATATAAGAAATACTAATTAATTTTAGGAATTTAATTTGAAGTTGATGGTAATTTTAATAATGCTGGTAATAAAATCAATTAATATTCTCCCCACCTTTTACCAATATCAAAACCCCATTCAGTGGTTAATCTAATTACTTCTTCATGATTCATACATTTTGAAAGGGATAACTTTTTACTAGGATTTTTTTTAATTAGCTCAGCAATTTGATTAAGTTGCTCTATTTTTTTTAGAAAATTACTTAGATCTTTATCTGACATTTATCTAGGAAGTAAATTTTTGATCATAAGTAAATATGTAATAAAGAACCCAGGCAACACCAATAATCAGAATCGCAATCATTATATTTACTGACCAGACTACTTCTATCATGTAATTTTTTATATATTTTTAATATATCCATAATTTAAACTAAATTAACCTTTAATAATTTAAATCCAGAACAATACACTATCACGACTAAATTTATAAAATAGTCCTAAATAGTTTAAAAAATTATGGGAGAAGCTAAGAGAAGGGAAGAGTTAGGCTTACCACCTAGAGAAAAGAAAAAGGAAAAACAAACATCGAAAGATCAACTAAATAAAATTTTAAATAAATATCCTTATTTACCTTTCATTTTAGGTTTTTCATTACTTGCAATATTAATTATCGATTTAGTTAATTACTACAAATAGATATATAAAAAGGGATACTTTTCGCAGAAGAGAAGATTATCTTCGCAATTGCGAAATTATTTTTCCATAATAAAAATAAAACTCATGAAACCGATTAACACCTCATGCACCTTAATTTTAGGTGTACTAACTTTGTTTTCAATATCTAATGCAAATGCAGGTGGTTGCAGTTCTCATACTGAGAAGAAGGCAGAAATCGAATGCTTGTCTGATGATAATAAATGTATAGAAGCGAAAGAAAATGAATCACTATACAAAGTTGAGGCCTAAATGTTTGATAATCTTGGAACTGCTCTAGTACAGGCATTAGGCTTTTTGGCTGTTTTTGGTTTTTTTGTCTATCAAACTTTATTTGCAGATAGAAAACCCAAAAATTCAAAATCAAATTCTAAAAAAACAAAGATTTCCGACGTAAAAGAATCAATTAAAAAAGAACCTAAAAAAGGCTTATTTACCAGAAAATCTAAACCTGTTGAAGAGAATTTGCCAGTCCAAAAAAAGGGATTATTTGGGAGAAAAAAAGAAGTTATTAAAGAAGAGATTAAACCAAATAAAAAAGGTTGGTTTAAATAAGTTAAGGTTTTTAAACTCTATTTTGATATCTTTTATACAAAAAATATTTTTAGTAACTTTATAATTTAATTAATGTAATATTCAAAATGAATCATAGAGAAATCACAAAAAAATATAGCGAGTTACTTAACAGGGCTGAATTTGCTACTGGCCGTAAGGAAGTTGTAGGTCTTTTAAAAAAAGCTGCCAAATTGAAATCTCAGATTGAAACCAATTATTAAATCTTAAAATTAGTTTAATTCTAAATGTAAAAAATTTTTTTAAATAAGTTTTTACATGAGATAATCTGCTTAGATTATTTTTCTTATGAATAAAAAAGGTTATACAACCGAAAGCGGTGGTAGACAAAATGGTTTTGCAATTGAACCAGAAATTAATCCCATATCAGAAGGCGAATCAAAGAAATCCATATTTTTATTTATTGGAATATTATTACCTTTTCTAATAGGCGGTTTTTATTATTTAAGGACTTTGAATATATTCTGATAATTTATAAGCCATTTTTAGCAATATATTCTTCTGAGCTAACTATATCTTGCATTAAGCTCTCTGATGAAGGATTAAATCCATTTTGCTCTAAAAAAGATTTAACTTTTTCAAATTTTTGCTGAATTTTTTTTGTATACGGAGTTGTCATCAAATAATCGTCCTTTTCTGTTGAATAGTTCATTTGACTAACAGATTACTTTTACAATTAAATTTTGCATAATATGCTATTGGTAGTGAAGTTATAAATACTACATAAATAATTTAATAGTAATAAATACTTATAAGTTGTTTTTGTGAGACCGCTATTGGTTGATTTTTAAAGAGTACTTATAGTAACTAGTTCCATTAAATCTCTGGACTGCAGATATTTTTGAAATACTTCAGAATAAAATGCTTTTTTAGCAGCAAATTTTGATTCGAATTCTATTACTAATCCAAGCTGCCCTCCGTCCCATTCATTTGAGGTTGATTCTTGTATCAAATCTCTTTTTACTATTACTCCTCCCACAGATTTAATCCAAGGTAATACTGTCCTTATATATTCCAGAAATAAATCAGCATTTGGAATTGAAATTTTCTTCAGCCAATAGCTCTTTGTCATCAAATCAACATATTCTGGGTAGAATATAGCACAAAGAGGTGAGTATTTATCCTTAGTTATATATTCAGCGGTTTTCACATGTATTCCGAAGATGATTTATTAAATTTACTTCTTAACTCTCCAAATTCAGAGAGTATACAGACTATTGCTGAACAACTTGAAATTGATCATAATTTTTCCTTTAGCAAAGATAGAAATGATTTACAGGGTGTTTGGGAGCTTAGGTGGAGTAGTTCTAATAGTCCCTTTTTAAAATATTCTCCTTTTATTGATAATCTTCAAATTCTTGATCCCTTAAATTTAACTGGTCTTAATTTACTAAAACCTAGAGGAATAAAATCAATTATTGGTACTGGTATTTTAATAAGACTTAATTACATAAATGAAAAAAAAATTGGGGTCAAATTTACACATGCTGGTGTTATAGGTCCTAAATTCGGAAGAAAAAATATAAAAGCTATAAAAGAAATAAATAATGAACAATTAGGGTGGTTAGAGATAACTTATTTAAGTAATAAGCTTAGAATCTGCAGAGGTGATAAAGGAACTTTATTTGTTTTAAGAAAAATAAATTCACCGACTTTATTCAAGAATTTTAAGGAATTTATTAAAATCTACTGAAAATATAAATTAATTCTTTATCCAAATAGACTTTAATACGAAATAAATTGGTAAATATTTAAAAGATTCTTTAGGTATTTCATAACTTAAGAATTTTAGAGCTTCTTCTAACCAGTAACCAATATCAAATCCTAAAAGAATTTTTTCTAATACAAACCAAAATTCTTTATCAAATATAATTCTGAAGTTTAAATAAATATATTCCCAATGAAAGGTATTCCAATATTTGGTTAAAAATGAGGATAAAATAAGCCAAAGTGATATAAATAGAAAACTTTTAAGAAATTTATAAAATTTTTTCATATACCAGCAACTGTCTTATTTAATTTCAAATTTCTTTTATTATTATTTGGATCAAATTTAATTTCCATGAAATATATCCAAAAAAATATAAAAATATTGAGAAAATAGTAAATTTTCTAGGAATTAATAATCTATTCTTCTTTTTTTAGATTCTGTGCCTTTAGATTTTTATTTTTAAGAAAAAATCCTAAAAACAGAAAAGCAAAATATATTAGTAAACTTATGACAAAAATTAAAACTATCTTTGAAATATCCATAAACTTTTTTTAATATAAATTAAAGCATTTTTTGCAAATTTTTATCAATGGTAATGATTTTTCATTTATCACGATAACGAGCTTCAATTATTAAGCTAATAATATTATTTAAATCATATGCAAGTAGCTTTTGCCTGGAGCCTTTGTTTCTCAGTTGTTGTTGTTTTATTATCAATTATTCCATTAACTATAGGGCGAGTTAAAGCGGGATATTCTGTTGAAAATATGTCTGCTCCAAGGGCTTTATTCGATGAATTACCTTCTTTTGGAAAACGAGCAGTTTGGTGTCATCAAAATTGTTGGGAAAGTATATCCCTTCATGCACCTGCATGTCTTCTTTGTTTGATTACTTTAACTGACTCTAATATTGCAATAACTGCAGCATTGATTCATCCTATTTTGCGTTTTTTATATATTGGTGCATATGTATTTAATATCCCAACAGCTAGAGGTTTAATGTGGGCCTCAGGAACTTTTACAACACTTTTGCTTTACAAAGAAGGCTTAACACAATTGATATAAACTATTTAAACAATAAACATTCCTAAATCTTTTAATTGATATTCATTGATTAATTCCACTTTATTTGATTTTGCTAGTTGATGAGCAGACTTTGTAAAGCCAGATTTTGAGACTATTATTGCATGTGTACCTTTCCAAAATAATTTACCAGCTGAAATCTCCTGAACTGCTTTATTTCCAATGGCTTTTTCATGATCTTTGCATTGAATGCATATTCTCAAATCATTTATTGAAGCAATTAAGTCAACCCCTTGATCTCCTGTATTAGGCGTTTCTTTTACTTCCCAGCCATTTTGTTTGAGAATTTCCATACAATGATTTTCAAATCTAATACCTTTTTTGTAGCTTTCCTTGTTTTTACTTGAGTAGTTTTTTTCTATTAGTTTTAAGCATGATTTCTCTATTTGACTTGCTATGAATACAAACCAATCTTCAGTCTCGAGCTTTCTAATAGATCCAATTATCTCATCATCAATAGTAGGATTTTCATTACAATATGATCTCCACTTTTCGAAAAATAATTCCATACTGCCAAATTTTTTTAAAATTACTTTTTCCCAGAAGTATGGTATACCCTCTTTAAATCGCTTGGATCCATTTAATATATTTTTCTCAATAGATTTTTCATCAAGAGGTGGATTGCCAATCCATTTTTTATAATCCTCGTTACCGTAGGCATCTATTTCCCTTAATCTGATCCTCTCCTCTAACAAATTGTATTTGTTTTCTTCTATTAAATTATAAATTGTTTGAATAAAAAAATTGGAATTTAAAGCATTATTTAATTTAAACTTTTTCTTTTTAATTTGATAATCCCTTGCAATTATAAAAATTAAAAAAATGATAAAAATTATTAAAATAAAAAAAATTTGCATCTATGTTTTTATTTTCGATCTAAAAAGTTTTTGTTTTTCTAATAACAAAATTATTTTTTGTTATTACTGAAGATTCATTTACTTCAAACCCATTAATTGCTGATATTTCTCCTTTTATGCCTTCTAATGTTAATTGCTCGATAATGCCTTTAATTACTTCATCCTCAACCAATTTTCTATCAATTCTTTCAGGTGTAATATCTGTAAGCCATTTTGAAGTCTTTTTTTTTACAACCTCTGTAGGGTTAGTTATTTTTAAGTAGATAGCCATTTTTTAAGTCATTCAATTGAATTATAAGCATTAAATCTTCTTAACTTTTATTATTGTCATTGCTTTCCCATTCAAGAAACTGAAAAACAAAAATTGCAAAGATAGAGAAAAATACTATGAACAACCCTAACCATCCTATAAATTTGTGCTCTGTAAAAAGATTTGTAAGCATTGATTTTTCTTGATATCTTGATTCCATTTCATATTGATAAGAATCAATAACTTGAAATATATTCATAATTAATAATTTAATAAATCATTCAACTGGCGGATAATAATTTTAACCGTTTAACTTACTAAAGGCTTGCGATAGGAAATCTGGTCTTTTTCTTATTATAGAAAAATTCAGTTTATTTATTAAGACTAAATTGACTTCAGCAATCGTTAAGATTTTATTTTTCTTGTTAAGAAATTTTGAAATTACATTAATTCTAGGACTTGTATCAATGTTGAATTCGCTCTCGATTATTATTTTTTCACCAAGGAATAAAGGAGATTTATATTTTATTGAAATATTGATTAGAGGTAAATCTAAGCCATTTTTAGTTAGTTCGAAATAACTTATACCTACTTCTGAAAGTGCATTTATTCGGCTTTCTTCAAGCCAATTAAAATAATTTCCGTGCCACATTACGCCTGCATGATCTGCATGTTGAGGTAAAACAATTTTTTCTATTTTCCAAACAGGTTTTGAGTGCATCTTTTTTTAAAAAATATTTTTATTCAATGAAAAAACTTATTTTGATATTGTAGATTATTTTTCTTTATTAACATAAGAATCACTAAAACTATATTTATAAAGTTATGTTTAATCGTAAAAATAGAAGTAGAAAAATGAAGAAGATTTTTCAATGGGAAGAATATTTAAATTGGAAAAATATGTCAAAGGAACAAAAATTAAATTTCAAGAGGGCTTGCTTATTCCCATTTCTCGTCTATATAGTTTATGTTTTTCTTAATCAGTACTCCTTGGCAATTCTTTTGTTATTAGGTCTTTATTTTTTAATTAGATTTAAAAATAGAAATAAATTGGGAAGATGAATAATTTTTTATTTTGATTTATTTAGATTTGTTTTAAAGTTACCTAGTTTTTCTAAATAACCTTATTGGCATATGAAAATAGTATTAGATAAATTTTTTTTTATGAAAAGAATTATTTTGTTTTTATGTGTATTAGTTTTTTCAATATTTTCTAATACGAATAATTTATTAGCAAAAGAAATTGAAAATAACATCAAGGAGAATATATCTAATGAAATTGAAGAAATTAAGCCTGATAATAAAAAAAATAATATTTCTAATTCTTCAGCAGAAGATATATTTGGAGATGAACAAACTTTTCCATTCGTTGCAGGTTTAGGGAAAAATGCTGCACATTGATTTCAAGGTTCTTGATAATTTAGAAAAAGATTTTTTTAATATTAATGAAAGGTCTTAGGGTCCTAGAGCTTTCTGAAGCACTTGATGTTGATAGCTCCGACTTATTAGCTGTTTGTGCAATTCTAAAAATAAAAGCTACATCTAGATTAAGCATGCTTTCATTTGAAGAATGTAAAAAGATAACTGATTACTATGAAAATAAAAATTAGAATTTTTTTATAAATTATTTATTTTTTAATGTCTTTAATCATTGATACTAAAGTTGAATGAATTTCTTCTTCAGATATTTCATTTTTAAAATTGATAATTGCTGATTGGCCATCGTAATTGATTTTTATATAACTATTATTAATTTCTTCCATATAAGCATTCTCAAATCTTGATATCTTCCCATAATGAATAAGATATTTGTGCACTGAATCTATATGATCATTGTTCATGTGATCACAAATTCTTTTGCTTGTTTCTTTACTAATAATTTTCATTTAAAAAATAAATTTGATTTAAGCTAAACTATTTTTTTCATTATTCAACGTTTTAATCATTTTAATTATTAAATTTTTAACTTCATTTTTATCAACAGCTCTAACCAAGTTATTTCTCAAATTTGATGCTCCTTTAAAGTCTTTGCATGTCCATGAGATATGTTTCCTTGCAATTAGCAATCCGTGATCTCCTTTTTCTTTTATTAATTCATCAAGATGTTCAATAATTAAATATAGTTTTTCTTCTGTGTTTGGTTCTTTAAAATTTTTATTTTCTCTAAGGGCATAATCTATTTCTCCTATTTTCCATGGGGATCCTAAAATTCCTCTTCCAATCATTACACCATCAGCATTTGTTTTTTTTAAACAACTAAGAGCGTCATTTGGATTTTTGATATCTCCATTAGCAATTACTGGAATTTCCAACAACTTTTTAAGTCTCCCGATCATTTCCCAATCGGAATTGCCTGAAAAACCCTGTTTTCTAGTTCTTCCATGAAGTGTTATCATCGTTGCTCCTGCATCTTGAAGTTTTAATAAGAAATCCTCTATATTTTCTTCTTTACTATCCCATCCAAGTCGTGTTTTTACTGTTACTGGAACCCTAACAGCTTTTACAACATTTTTAACTAATTCTATAGCAAGTTTTCGGTCTTTAATTAAGGCACTGCCTCCTCCTTTCTTTGCAATTTTTTTTACTGGACATCCCATATTTATATCAATTAAGAAAGCTCCGGAGTCTTCAGCTTGTTTTGCCGCTTCAGAAACAGCATATGGCCTATTATCAAATATTTGTACTCCAATTGGACCTTCTTCTAAATCTATTTGATTGATTTTTTGTGTGCCGTATCCTTTTTTAAGACTTGTGGCATTTACCATTTCTGTAAAAAGTAAAGAGTTTGGAGCCCATTTACGTACAAGTCGTCTAAAAATATTATCTGTAACTCCTGCTAATGGTGATAGCATTACCTTACTCGTAATTATCCTGTTAACTCCCCTTCCTTTTAGCCTTATATTGGAAGACATATAATTTTAAATTTATTTAATCTTTCTATATTATAAATTCAGATATGGAGCTGATTTTAGGTTTTGTATTTATTTCTTAATTTATAATAAGTGCTTTTACTTAAATAGGCCTAATTGATTACTTTTTTTGCTAGTTTATATTGAATTGAAATTTAAAAAGGAAATTTTTTCTTGTTTATATTAGTATCTATTTTTCTTTCAATAATTACTTTTATTGCACCAATAGATGTAAATGCTATGCAAGGTAATTTAGATTTATCAAGTGCTCAAACATCTGTAGGCAAAAGATTTGCTAAAGTTTTTTGTGATGCAAAGCGGGAAGGTTTAGATTCTGATTTTGCTAGTGAATATGCTTTGAATAATACATACTTGAAATTTGTAGCATTTCCAGATGATGACGAATATTTAGCTGATTTATGGAATTTCACCCATAATAATATATTAGATAATTGTGGTGAATTTGTAGATATAAATGATCTAAAAGACCTAGAGATTTTTTTTAAAGAAGAAGGTTTAATTGCATCAAATAGGGAACTCTATTTACCAACTTTTGAGAATAATTAGATTAAATTTTTAGCATGTACTAAAATATAAATAGAATATGAAATTTTATGAAACTATTAGGTTTGAATTCACCTGAAATATTCATAATATTAGTAATTTTGCTTTTGATTTTAGGTCCAAAAAGAGTTGAAAAAGGTTTCTTATTATTCAAAAAACTATTAAAGTTCCTCTTAAGTAAAGATGAAGATCAAAGCTCAGCAAATTCAAAAGTAAAACCAGAGGGACCAGAAGAAAGTGAAGTTAAAGAAGAAACAATAGAGTCAGAATTAAAATCAGAGGAACCAGAAGAAAGTGAAGTTAAAGAAGAAATAATAGAGTCAGAATTAAAATCAGAGGAACCAGAAGAAAGTGAAGTTAAAGAAGAAATAATAGAGTCAGAATTAAAATCAGAGGAGCCAGAAAAAAGTGAAGTTAAAGAAGAAACGATACAGTCAGAAGTAAATGCAGAGATATTAGAAGAAAGTGAAGTTAAAGAAGAAACAATAGAGTCAGAATTAAAATCAGAGGAACCAGAAGAAAGTGAAGTTAAAGAAGAAATAATAGAGTCAGAATTAAAATCAGAGGAGCCAGAAAAAAGTGAAGTTAAAGAAGAAACGATACAGTCAGAAGTAAATGCAGAGATATTAGAAGAAAGTGAAGTTAAAGGTGAATCAATAGAGCCAGAGGTAAAATCAATTAAACCTAAAGAAAGGACTGTTATAGATGAAATAATAGACGTAGAAGTTGATTCTGATAAAAAATAATATTTAAAAATAAATAAAATAATACTTGACAAGCTTTAAACTTTAAAAAAGAAAACTTTAAAATAATTTTCTTATTTTTTGGTTAAATATAAAAAGCCTTTATTTTAAATTTTTTAATTTGAATTATAATAAGATTTTTATGAATCTAAAGCTACTTCTATAGCTGCTATCAAGTTTTCGTCAAAGGGTTTGACACCTGGTTTGAATCTTGCAATTACTTTACTATCTTTCCCTATTAGAAACTTCTCAAAATTCCATTCAACATCCCCTTCAGGTTCGGCTTTGTTAAGGGTAGTATATGGTTCTGTGGTTTTGCCTTTGGCATGAACTTTTTCATAGATTTCAAACTTAACTCCATATTTTGTTGTGCAAAAATCTTTTATTTCTGAAAGAGAATCTGGTTCTTGTTTCCCGAAATCATTACAAGGGAATGCAAGTATTCTTAGGCCTTTGCTTGAATATAAATCATGTAGCTTTTGAAGATCCTCATACTGAGCAGTATTTCCACAATAACTAGCTACATTTACAACTAAAATTACTTCCCCTGAATATTCACCTAGTTTTATGGATGATCCGTCTGCGGAAAGAACAGTAGTATTTTGTACGTCAACTTGCATGTCTAAAAAAAATTACCCTTTGAAGATAGCATTGTATAGACTTTATTGTGTTTAATTTATATGGTAGTTTTCATTATTTCTTTCACAAGTTTTAATTTTTCATCTATTTAACCATTTATAATTAATATAATTAATTAGTTTAAATTTGGACCCTTTAGACCCACTCACTGAAATTATAAATTCTGGTCAAGGTTTTTCACCTGCAATTGCTTTAGAAAGAATTATTTGGGCAATGATTGGAATCTTTTTTTTAGGAGCAATTTCAAGATCAATAACTAGTAGCATGCGAAGTCAAAATTTGTTTGGTAGAAATTTTTTATTTAGTTATTCTAAAGATAAAAAAATTACAGATGAAACATCTTCACAACCTTCTGGTGCTGAGGAATAAGTTTTATATTTATGAAAAAATCAATTTTTTCTAAAAAGAGAATTTTATTACTTGGTAGTGGCGAGCTTGGGAAAGAATTAGTAATAGAATCCAAAAGATTAGGATTAGAAGTTATTGCAATTGATCGATATGAAAAAGCTCCTGCAATGCAAGTTGCTGATTATTCAAGAGTAATTGATATGGGAGATAAAAATATTTTAAAAACTGTTATAAAAGAGTTTAAGCCTGACTATATTGTCCCGGAAATTGAGGCACTTTCAATTGAAGCCCTAAAAGAACTAGAGGATGAAGGATTCAATATTGTACCCAACGCCAGAACTGTAGAAATTACAATGAATAGAGATAAAATTAGAGATTTAGCTTCTAATGATTTAAAAATTAAAACTGCAAAGTTTGATTACATTTTTGAATTTGATGATTTAGAAAAAAAAGCAGATGAAATTGGATTCCCACTTTTACTTAAGCCTTTAATGAGCTCTTCAGGAAAAGGGCAGAGTTTGGTTGAAACTAAACATGATTTAAAGAATGCCTGGAAACAGGCACAAGCAAATTCAAGAGGAAAGGTGAAAGGTGTAATTATTGAAGAATTTATTAATTTTGATTATGAGTTTACTCTTCTTACTGTAAGAAAAGAAAATGGTGAAAATATTTTTTGTTTACCAATTGGACATCTTCAATCTAATGGAGACTATCAATGTAGTTGGCAACCTTTAGAGATTAATGAGTCCTTAATTACTGAAGCTAAGAAAATGACAAGTATAATATTAAATAACCTTAATGGAGCTGGATTATACGGAGTAGAGTTTTTTATAAAAGGAAGTGAGGTTATATTTTCAGAATTATCTCCAAGACCACACGACACTGGTATGGTTACATTAGTTAGTCAAAATATTAATGAATTTGAATTACATTTAAGGGCTTTTTTAAATTTACCAATACCTAGTATAGATCTAATAGAACCCTCTGCGACCAGAGTAATACTCTCTAACCAAGAGTATCTAAATCCTATTTATGAGGGTCTTAATGAAGCATTAGAATTTGAAAAGACCAAAGTGCTCATATTTGGCAAACCAGTTTCCAGAAAAGGCAGAAGAATGGGTGTTGTTCTCTCATCAAATTCTGACATTAATTTGGCTAGAAAAAATGCAGATAAAGCTGCTCTTAAAATAAAAGTCAGTACTACATAAATATTAAATAAAAATAACGAAAAAAATACTTATTTCCTTTGTTTTTGTTCTATGTCTCTATGGGTATTATTTGAGTGTGTTCTTTATTCCATAATGATAGAAAATTATAAAGGTTGGGATATAACTTTAAATTGGGATAATAAAGATTATCTCGAGAGGGATACTACTAAAAGTTATTTTATTAATCAAAAGGAAAAATGGATTGGTGTTAACATAAATGGTAAAAAAATTTATGGTTCTTCTCTAAAAGAAATTAGGCATATTATTGATTATCCTAGTTTGCATTCAAAATAGGTTAAAAGATTTTTTAATTATCCTGATTTTTTTCATTATCTTCAATAAGTTCATTAGCAAGCTTTCTTAAATCTCCCTTAATCGAGACCCACGTAAAGGCGATTATAAAAATTGAAGCAGATATTGCAACAGTGATTTTTTCGATAGGGGACATTCCAAGTGCAATAGCAAACATTTCAAACCAAATATTAATTTTTCATTATATTGAATTTTTTTAAATAGTTAGAATCAATTTTTTTTTTGCAATGATATTTAATTAATCAAAATATAATAGATAAAATTTAAATTACTTATTTTATTTATTTTTTCTGTTTTCAATTTTATTCAGTAAGATTAAATTATGGAAAAAAAAAAGTGCCCCCAATGTAAAAATTTAATTTTAAAAACTTCCCCAACATGTTTATATTGTGGTAGACCTAATAAATTTATAACTAAGGAATACGTAAATAAAAAGTGGAACAAAGATAATAATAAAAAAGTATTTGATTATATTTTTGTTAATAAGTATATTGTATTTATTTTAATATTAATATTTACAATTGTTATTATAAAATTTAGTTAAATATCATCAAAAAATCACTCTATTATTGAATCTAAAACTTCTTTAGTGTTTTTTGATAGTTTATTTTTTTTAATCTGCTTTATTGTTTCTATCATATTACTTTTGTAAGGTTCTGAATAATAATTAAATCTACTAAATACTTTTACGAAACGGGAAATCACTATTGGATTTAATTTATCAAATTCAATTATTTTTTTTGCAATATATTTATAACCAGAACCATTTATTGCATGAAAAGTACTATTTCTTGTTACGAATGTATTTAATATAGCTCTTAAAGTGTTTGGTGATTTTGAATCAAAAAACTTATTTTCAAATAATTTTTCAATGCTGCTTGTTTTTTCATCAATTTCTATAGATGCATTAAATGAAAACCAACTATCCAAAACGACACTATTATTTTTCCATTTATTGAAGAATATATTTGAAATAATTTTTCTTTCAGGACAATTAATTCTACTGAAAGAATTCATTGCAGCTTTTGCGAGCGTCATTGAATTACTATCGACATAATTAATTATTTTGCCTTTAATTTCCCCATCATCACTGCTTAAGAGAAGTTTCCAAATAGTTTCGATTAGTTTTCTTTCATTTTTACCTTCTGGCCAAACTTTATCTAGATTTTTCTCTATTTCTTGGAGCTTAAAATGTAATTCTTCTTTTAATTTGGTACCGAATAAATGATTTAATTCGTCAATAGTTTTATATATCTTTAAAGGGTCTATATTATCTATCTCCGATTCAATTTCAGCAAATGTCGGAATACTTAGTAATTCTGATAAAAGGGATAAATTAAGATCTTTATCTTTTATAAATGATATTAAGGTGCTTATTAATTTATTTTCAATTTTATGATCTGGTTTTTCATCTAATCTGCATAAAATAATTTTTTTATAAAATAATTTTACGGTATTAGATAGTGTAAAAAAATCTTTTTCATATTTTAAGATTAAAAATTTTTCATCCAAGGAAGTGTCTGATTCCCACTCAACAGGTGAAGAGAATTCGCGAAAATAAGTTACTAAAGGAATTTGGATATGAGATCTTACATTCCTAAAAATGAATTCTTGTTTTTTTGTTTTTAAAACAACTGTTTTTTCTATCGTTTTATTATTACTGCAAAATATAGCCAGATTTATGGGAATTATTAGAGGTAAGTCATTATATGGGTTCTTCTGTATTGGATTACTTTGTGAAGCTTCAATTGTAAGTTTTTCACCTTTTTGATCCCAGATTCTCTTGAATTTAACTTTTGGGGTCCCATTTTGCTTGTACCAGATTTTAAACTTTTCAGGATCGATTTCCTTATTGTGCTCTAAAATTTTATCGACAAATTGGTCTATTGTTGCTGCCTTTCCATCATAAGTTGAGATGTAATTACTAAATCCTTTATAGAAATTTTCATCTTTTACAAGCTTATTTAGCATTCTAATTATTTCTGCTCCTTTCTCGTAAATCGTGGTCGTATAGAAATTGTCTATTTCTTGATATTTTTCAGGCATTACAGGATGTGATGTTGGACCAGAATCCTCTCTAAATTGATTTCTTCTAAGAAATTTTGCATCATCAAGTCTCTTGATTTCACGATTATGAACGTCTGCAGTGAATTGTTGATCTCTGAAAACTGTTAAACCCTCTTTTAGAGAAAGTTGAAACCAATCCCTACAAGTCACTCTATTCCCCGTCCAATTATGGAAGTATTCATGGGCGATCACACCTTCTATTCTTTCTAATTCTTCATCAGTTGTTGTTTCAGAATTAGCGAGTATTAGTTTTGAATTGAAAATATTGAGACTTTTATTTTCCATTGCTCCCATATTAAAGTGCCTGACTGCCACAATATTGAATAATGACAAATCATATTCAAGGTTATATTTATCTTCGTCCCACTTCATAGATTTCTGTAAGGAACTTATTGCATGTTGAACATATTTTTCATCACCATACTCAACATAAATATTTATTTTTACTTTTTTATTCGATTTTGTTATGAAATTGTCTTTTACACAATTAAGTTTCCCTGCTACCAATGCGAATAGATATGAGGGTTTAGGATATGGGTCTTCCCATATTATTTCATGTCGATTATTTGCAAGATTAATCTCTTTTATGACGTTACCATTTGAAAGTAAGACAGGGTAATCATTCTTGTCTGCCTCAATTCTCACGGTGTATTTGCTTAGAATATCAGGCCTATCAGAGTGAAAACTTATTCTTCTAAATCCCTCCGCCTCACATTGCGTAGTTATAATTCCATTGCTCTCATACATTCCTAAAAGGGATGTATTTTCCTTCGGTTTAATTATTCCTTCTATTTTTAATAAAAAACTATCTTTGTTTATATTTTCAATTTTTAAGTTATTTTTTTGCTGTTTGTAGTGTTCCTTTCCCAGTAGTGAGTCATCTATAAATATTTTTTTTATTAATATATCCGTACCATCAAGAATTAGATTTCTGGCATTCTTATTTTTTTTTACCAAATTTAGTTTGGTCGTAACATTTACAGCATTTTTTTTAATTACGAAGTCCAAAAAGATTTCTGGAATTTCATAGTCAAAAGCTTTGTAATCTTCAAGTTTTACATATCTTGAAATATTATTTTGGTTTTTTGGATTGTTCATCTATAAAAAGAAGTTCAGAAGTTAAAAAATCTAGAATACTTATTTTGAAATTATATGTTTGGCCTATGGTCTTCTGTTTCACAAAAATGTGTTTTAATCTCCCCAGAAGGTAGTATTTCGTATAATGAAGGATTATTAATATTAGGCGATCCATCCTTATTAAATTGATATCTCCAGTCCCATTTTTTATCTGTAAAGGAAATATAATCTTTTCTTAGAGAATATGGGAGCATAAGCTTTTTTTTATTCCAATTAATATTTATAAATGCTCCTGGCTTTAACTCAGATATTTTTTCTACTATGGAAAAGTCACCATTAATATTATTTCTCATCACAAGATGAAGCTTTGAATTTTCACATACATAGCTACTATTTAAAACTAATAAAAGTATTGAGGTAATAAAAAATGAATGAATTTTTTTGTGCTCCTTTTAAAGTAGATTTACTTTCAAGCTAAATGACTTAATTAAAGATCTTTTTGGATCGATTTAAATCATAATAGATTGCATACAATTTAGATCTACAAGATTACAATTTAATGTCTCCTCATAATCTTGAACTGAAATAAAATTATTTAAAAAACCTGAATATTTTGCATCTCCGCCTATGGTACTTGAAAGTATATATTTTGGATTGAATTTGTTAATCAATTTAGGGATAACATCAGCACCTTTTACAAAAGAACCAACTAGGGGTAATTCTAAATTTTTTGTAGGAGTAATGACTGCATCAAGACTTTGCTTTTTTAAATTTTCATCAAGATATCCATGGGGTTCTATATAAAAACCACTATCTTGATCGTCTTTGACAATATATCCGTTTTCTATTTGTGGCACTGGAGCCCCAGCAGTTGCTTCAAAATTTAAATTAAAAAGATTTGTCTTTTCAGTTGGCTTAAGCATTTTAATTGAACTAAAACCAATTTTTTTTAATGTTTCAAAAGCACTTTTAGGGCAAATTACAGGAATATCTTTTCTGAACATTTCTAATGTAGGAATATGACAGTGGTCAGGTAATCCTTGAGTTAACAAAACAATATCTATTTTTTTATCTATTGAAATTTCTTCTTCTAATGATCCTTTAAAAAACCATTCACCTGGAGGAAATATTAAATCTCCCTTGAGCCAAGGATCAATAATTAAATTCGTTTTTTTAAATTTTATAAGCCAACCATTTGAACCAAGGTAGGTCGCTTCAAAAGACATTATAAGTAAATTGTTTTATTAGACTATAAGGTAATTTTGGCTTTATCGAGAAATTACTGATTTAGATTAGTTTGCTTCACTTAAGATTTGAAATGACTTTCTTTTTAGATTAAATATTAAAACTTGATTATCTTTATAACTAATCTCAAAGTTTTCTTTTTCTAGCATTTGTATTGGTATTAGAGCTAATCCTCCTGTTCCTGAAAATATGATTGGCATGGTGCTATTTTTAGTTCCATTCATTTTTTGTAAGTCAATAGCTTGGGAAACTATTTTTCTGGCTTTATCAAATCCGTATTCCTCTATTAATTCAGGCCATAAAAAGTTAACTAATTCATATTTCGAAAACTCAATTTGTACTGTTTTCATTAAAAAATAATAGATATATAGTGATTAATTAATTACGATATTTACTTAATTACTATTTTTAAACCTATCCATGACTAGTTGCAACATATCCACAACATCACCATCAGTTAAATTTAAATCCTTCTTTAAATCATTGCAAGTTAAATTCATTTCAAGTGCCGCTTCAGCCATATGATTAACTTTTTGGTTATCCCCGCCCAATGAAATGAAGGGATTGAAGTTTTCTATCATTTAATAATTGTTGCTACCACTTATTTCTAGCTAAGAAATAATTAATTATCATTTATTGATACATAAGCTTATAAATATGTTATTAAATA
Organism: Prochlorococcus marinus; assembly: GCF_001180325.1. GTDB lineage: Bacteria > Cyanobacteriota > Cyanobacteriia > PCC-6307 > Cyanobiaceae > Prochlorococcus_A > Prochlorococcus_A marinus_R. The sequence goes on along the minus strand of NZ_CVSZ01000071.1, from coordinate 77,355 downwards.
TTTAGAAAGTTTTTATTTTTAAACTAGGGATATTGATATACCTTTTGATATTAATGCGAATCTTCTTGCTCTGACTAGCAGAGGAAATATCAAATTTGTTCGTTTATTTGATTTAAACACTCTAGAAAGTAACAAAAGTAAACTACTTGAGGGATTATTTATCTGTTTGCAAATAGTATTGATTGCGTTTGCCCCATGAAATATCTCTTCATCTTTGAGGAGAATTGCTCCTCTATCTAAGTCATAACCTTTGTCTAGGAAGGATTTAATTAGAGTTAAATTTTTACGACCATCAATAATTTTAATATTATTTAACTTGCTTTTGATCTCAAGGAGCTCAGCAAAATGATTGCAGAATGGGCATTCTCCATCATAAATAAAGGTATAGTTGGAAGTCATTAGAAAAAAACATTTTTGATGGTCTTAATGTGCGCCAACAAAATAGTAATGCACTGATAATAAAACAAATAATTAAAATTTTGTGGATTATTTATAAAGGAATTAGTTAAGCGATTCTAATAATTACGAAGAAATGTCTCAATATAGGTATATTTTTCATAAAAATCTGTATGCTAACTCGGAGATATTATGTTTTAAAATCATGAATTTATTAGCTTCTTTTGCTTTAGGTGGTTTCAATCCATGGGCAGCAGGCTTTGGAATTGGTTCTTTAGTCCTTTTTGGCCTTGTTGGTCTTGTGGCAGGTCCAAACCTAAAGAATTTTGACCCTGATGCATAAATCATCATATTTAAAATAGATTTTAAAAGACTCATTTGAGTCTTTTTTTATGCGGTTTTTTAAATTTATTTTTAGAATCAACTTAATTTATATTCACCCAAAGAAATGTTGTTAAACCCTTTTTATCCATTTACTTTTTTGAAAATCTCTTCACTAAAAGCCACTATTGTTTTTTTATCAATACTTTTAATTAAATCAAATTTGCTTAGATTAAAAGGGGGACTAATAGGAGGTCTTTTTGCTTTAATACTCATATCGGGTATTTTTGCCTCAAGTACCATAGCCTTAGGATCTTTAGTTTATGCCTATCGATTAAAGAAGAAATCTAATTCTGATGATAATCAAATTCAGGATTTAGAAACTGTTAATGTTTAAGATATTTTATTAATCAAACTCAGTTGGATAACCTAAAATGGAGTTCCAGGTACAAAATGCAAGACTAAAAATCCAAAACCTGCAGCAAAAATTATTGATACTGCGATGATAAGTAGGCCCGATGCCATCCCCCCTTCGTTAAACGCCATTTAGTTAGTTATTTTTAAATTAATAATAGAACATATTTGTTCCCAGGTAATAGTTCTAATTACTCATATATCATCCAAATTTATTATTTATGGTGAATAAAAGTAAAAAGATGGAAGTTAATGAGATAATAAAGCCAAATATTATTAATGGTTTAGATTTGACGTTTTCTTCTTTCTTAAGCTTACTTTTTGAAGAAGACAAATTTCTATCCTTTTTTTTATAAATTAGATTGGAAAATGGTTTAATCACGATAAATTTGAGATTTAAGCTAATTACCCTAAAGTTTTGAACAAATTTTTATGGTAATCAACAACATTTTGACAACTTATTACAGGTGTAAATTCCATATGAATGCCAAATTTAGCTCTCCATGGAGCAAAATGCTCAAAAATTTCTTTATCACTATGCGCCTTACATAAACAAACTACCCTACCCTCTCCTGGAGCATGCACTCTAAATAACATCTCAAATTTATCTGTTTTATCTGATTTCTCAATTTCACCGTTTTCCCAGGCCTCCACAAATAATTGATAAGCTTTTACTTGATTTTCGATATCTGGGAATTGGCAGTCAGCAAGAAATAATTGCATTTGAGTATCCTTTGGTTTAACACATTATCCCTCAAATACTTATTATTTAATTGGACTGTTTGAATTTGAAGATCAGAAAAAAAATATTTTTCTAAATAAAGAGGGAGGAGAGGGTCTCAAGAAATTTTCCAATATCTTTTTTATATAAACTATCTGTGATTTTTAAAGAGAATAATTCATAATCATTTTTATCTTTATTTTTATCAAAATTAATATTTCTCTTTAATGAAATATTTTTCATGATTATGTTGATCACTATTTAAAATTTATAAAAATATTTTTAAAAGGCAAATTTCTTTACATTATGTTTTTTATGAAAGAAATTACTAATGCAATTACAAATTAATTAATTTATTTTATTTAGGAGTTAATTAATTTTACTAGGATATATAAAAAAGAATTTGTTAATGAAAAAATTACAGTTAATAGAGATGCAATAACAGGTAATAAATTGAACCATAACTGAGAAGTTGTCATTTTTGAATCAATAGGCAGAAAATTAGTTCTTTTTTTAATTCTTATTTGCAACCAGAAAATAGATAATGGATAAATAATTCTTGAAAAAGTAATTAATTTAGAAGGTAAAATACCTTGTTTTGTATAAAGCATAAATCCTGAAAAAAAGTATAACGCCCAAATTAGAACCCTTTGTATCAGAATTAGTCCCTTGCTTTTGCCAGACATTATTAATTAATTAATTTTTATAATTTTAGTCATTTTATATCTTTCAAAAAAAATGTTATTTATAGTGACTTTTTCTTTACGTATAATTTCCCATTCATTTTTAAGAAATAATTCATAACTTATTAAGCTCGCTTCAGTATAAAGAGAGTCTAAACCTTCTTTCTTTGCTTCATCTTCTAATTTATGAAGTAACTTAGAGCCGTATCCTTTTCTTTGGAATTTACCTTTGCAGTAAAATAGCGCAATTCTTTCGGTGGGATATCTTATAGCAAAAGCAATAATAATTCCTTGTTTACTTATAAGCCATCCTTTTCCTTTAATTATTGACTTATCAAAATTTGGGTTATTCCAAGCTTGACTTGACCAGGCTCTTTTTTGTTCTTGACTATAAATTTTCTCATCTAAAGATTGAATTGAATCAAAATAAACCTTCTTTAATTCCAGTTGATCTTTAATGGTGATTTGTCTTAAATTCATATACAAATCTTTTATTTAATATGCCTAGTAAAAATATAGTCGCAATTGGGGGAGGAGGGTTTGGACGTTCATTAGGCTCTCTTGAAATTGAAAAATATATAGTTTCTTTAAGTAATAAAAAAAGACCTAAAATTTGCTTTATTCCAACAGCATCTGGCGATAGTAGTTTGTACAAATTAAATTTTTATAGAGCATTTTCTAAACTTGATTGTATAACAAGCCATATTGATTTCTTTTCTAGAACAGAAAACTTAGAAGAGAAAGTTTTAACTCAAGACATCATTTATGTTGGCGGTGGAAATACAAAAAGTATGTTAGCTGTTTGGAAAGAATGGAATTTAAATAAAATTTTGCGAAATGCTTATGAAAAAGGAATTGTAATGAGTGGTGTAAGTGCCGGGGCTATTTGTTGGTTTGATAAAGGTATTACTGATTCTTATGCTAAAGAATTAGCCATAATTGATTGCTTAGGCATAGTTGAAGGTATTGCCTGCCCGCATTTCGATGAAGAGAAAGAGAGGGAACCTTACGTTAATGATGTTATTCAGAGAGGAATTATTAAATCTTGTATATGTATTGAGGGAAATTGTGCCTTGCATATTAAAAATAATTTTGACTATTACTCAATTGATTTTGGTAATGGTAGAAACTGTTTTAGAGTTGCAAGGGAAAATAATATTGTCAAGAAAGAAATTCTTTGAAAATATTCTTAATATCTTTAGATCTCATCATTCTTCGAGATAGAAGTAAATTCAATCCCTTTGTATTTTACGAAAGATGCAGTCCATACTTCTTTTGAGAGATTGCCAAGGTATTTTAGAAACTGTTGTGTATCTCCATCTCTTATCCATTCAGATTTAATGAACGGAAGCTCTTTCTGCATTCTTTTAGGATGCATATGAACAAGGAGCAAACCTTTTTCTTCAGAAGCCCTTTTTAAAGCACCTTCATCACTTCTTTGAAATACTCTCATTAGAAGATTTAAAATCACCTCTTCTCCCAGTTTTTTGAAATTTTCTGATTCCTCTAAATTATCTTTAATTTCTTTACCTCCAAGAGGCATTGCTCTAACTAAGTTTTGCTCTATTAAAGCTATTGCAATTAGATAATCTTGGCTAGCCATATTCTAAAATAATACTTTTTTGTTATTCTAACCTCTCGAGTTCATGAAAATCTTTCATGGATTAAATATCTGCGATAAGAATAAAGGAAATAATTCATTAATTATTTTCCAATACAATTGAAGTATTGTTATTTATTTTTAATGAGTAAAATTAAAAATTTTATTTGTCATGAGGTTTTTTTTATTTTTATTTTTCGGTGTTTTTGTAGGTCTTTATTTATCATGGCCAGGTTTAGTAATACCAGAAAATTGGAAATGTTTTAATCAAATTATTGCAAAATCTGCAGAAGATAAAATTTCTTTAAAAGCTGCATTAGAGATTTCCCCCAGTTATTTTCTAAAGGCTAAGAATAAAAAGACGACTTCCAAAATAAGAATCGTAGCAGATGCATGTTTTCGTTAATATATTGAGTGAATAAATATGAGTAATAAATAATGAACAATAATATAAGATTTGAATTGTCATTTAAAAATATTTCTCAATTAGATGATAAACTTTCTTTCTGCAAATCAAATAATATCAAAAATATTAATATTCCATGTAAAGGACTTATAAAGAAGGGTTTATTTAGTTCAACTATTAAATATATATCAAAAAACTATAATGAATTTAATGTGACTTATCACTATAGTCTTTATCATCAATATTCAAAAAATAAAGAAAATTCGTATCAGGAATTTTTAGATTTTGTTAAAAGTTCTCAGACTAATAAAATTTTTGATATTCTGCTTGTGTCGGGATCAAATAAGAAAAAAGACTTTGACTCAGTTAATGTATTAGCTTATTTAAAAAAAGAAAAAAATTTAAAAGTTAAATTAGGTATAGCTTACAATCCATATTTGAACAAATATTATAATATTTCTTCAGAAAGAGAAAGGTTCCAAAAAAAAATTTCGACTGGGTTAATAAATTCAATTTGGTTTCAATATGGTACAGATATTAAAGTTCTTCAGAATGAGGTAACTTATATTAAAAACGTAGCAAAAGAAGAAAAATTAAATTTATTTGGAAGTTTATTTATTCCTTCTAAACAATTTATAACACGGTTTAAATTTCGTCCTTGGAAAGAGGTATATATATCTGAAAAGTGTTTATATGCCTTAGAGTATTTTTTTGATTTCACAAACGATTTAGTTAGTTTTTATAAAAAAAATAATATTACACCTGTAATTGAATCTGATTTTTCATCATCAGAGAAACTTAAATCAGTTTATAGTTTTTTAGGAAATAAAAGATAATTTCTTTCTATATTAAACCTATGAAAAGTGATGTTACATATGACTTATTAATAATAGGTGGTGGTATATCTGCATGTGTTTTTGCTTCGAAGTATCTGAAAAATAATATTGCAAAAAAGGTTGGATTAATTGAAATTGGTCGTGGACTCGGAGGGAGATCAAGTACAAGAATAAGCAAAAAATATGAAGGATGGAAACTAAATCATGGTTCTCCAAATTTTAATATATCTAACAGTAAAAATAATCTTTTTTTAAAAAGTTATATTGATGAATTATTGGAAAATAAATTTATAAAAATTGACGATTCAGAAATATTTATTTTAAATGAAGATTTTAATTTAGAAACCAATAAAAAATCTGAATTTTCTTGCGGAGTTAATTATTTATCTTTAGATTCCATGAGTGAATTATCGAAAAAGATAATTGAGTCAAATAATTTAAAAGAGGAAATTGATTTTTTCTTTGAAACTTTGATAGTTGATATGAAGTTTAATGATAAGGAATGGTTATTAACATCAAAAAATGGCGACAAATTCAAGTCTAAATATTTAATTTGTTCAACTAATTTGTTGTTACATAAGAGGTCTTTAAAAATATTAAATGTAAATCAAATTCCATTAAGAAAAGCAATTCCTATTAATTGTGATAAAAAAATAGATTTACTATTAAATTTCTTAGAACAACAAACATTTATTCCTAGGTTAACTTTTCTAATTTATACAAATAAAAATTATAGTTTTAAAGATAATTATTTTAAAAAACTAAGGTATTTTTATTTAAAAAATAATTTAGAAAAAAAATATAGATTTGAAAGAATTATTTTTCAGCTGCAAGATAATAATAAATTAGGAATTGTAGTACATTCAAAAAACGCAGAGTTAATTAATTCCTACATAAATGCAAAAGATGAAGAAGTTTTTAAACAAACAATAATTAAAAATTTCAATAAATTGTTTGAAGAGAATCCATTAGTACATAAATTAACTTTTGATGAAAAAATATCTATTATGAAATGGAGAGCTTCACAACCTTCCGGCCTTGCCGTACCATTATCTTTACAATTTAGTAGAAAATCTAAAATTGGATTTTGCGGAGACTGGTTTGAAGGAGATGGATTTGGCAGAATTGAAGGCTCAATTTTAAGTGCTTTAATTTTAGAGAAAAAAATTAAAGAATTAATTAAATAATTTTTTCAGAATGTGATCCATATCAGTGTTTTTTTCAATAATGAATTTATTTGTATTATTTTTTATGCTATTAGGTTTGAATTTTTCATAATAAATGCTCCATGATTTTAAGAAATCATTCTCAGCTTGTTTTTTTTTCTTCCCCCTTTCTTTTATATCTCTTTGGACAACTCTTTTCATGCACTCATTCTTTTTAGTTTTTATTTCTAAAAAAATATAATCCTTATTATTTAAAGTGTTTGAGAATTCTTTAGCAAATATACCCTCAACAATTAAAAAACTAATATTTTTTGTTTCGTTTAGGATATTTTTTATTGTTTTCTTTTCGAAATTATAATAACGATCATAGATTGAAATTCCATTCTTATAAATAAAATCAAAATCTTTTTTGAATAGTTTGTTATTAAAACTAATACTTCTATCAAAAAAACCTTCTATAAATTTTGGAAGTAATTTACTTATTAAACCTGTCTTATAGTAATTGTCAGTACTTAACACAATACCATTTTTATTTTTTTTTATTATTTGATTTGATAAAGTTGTTTTCCCGCTACCGGAAGGTCCACTTATAAAAATAAGCTTCATTTTTATAATTAGTTCTTTAATAAGATTTTAACTTTACTATTAATAAATAACTTTAAATTTTGAATATACATTTTAAATTTTTTTTAGTTTTTAAAAAAATTTAGAATACCTTGCAATGGCTTGTAAGCTTGCATAAATATTAAATGTGTGTCTTTATATAATTGTAAATAAATTATTTCTATGCAGTTAATTTTTATCTTGTAATTAATTCCTCTGGAATTTGATAATATTAAATTGAATAGCAAATTTTTTTACTTATATATTCCAATGATTTCTAAATTTCTCAGCAAACTAAAATCAATTTTATTTAAAAGTGAAGTAACTTCTGATACTCCTTTAAAGAAAGAAAAAAAAGCAGCAAAGTCTGCAAAAACAAAAACAAAAACAAAAACAAAAACAAAAACCAAAGCAGTAAATTCTAAGAAAAATATTGAAACTTTGACTACACTTCCAGGTGTTGGAGCAAAAAGCGCAAAAGCTTTGTATGAGGCTGGATTTAAAACAACAAAGGCAGTTATCGCTGCAGATGAAAAAGACCTTCTTGCCGTGTCAGGAGTTGGAATAAATCTTGTTAAGAAGCTTAAGAAGCTTAAGTAGTTAAAATTTTATTTTTAAAACTTTCTAAAAAAAAATGTGTAATATCAACGCATATTAAAAAAAATTATGAGCAATAGCAGACTACCTTCTTCTTGCTTTTCTTCTCTGTTGCAACTTTCTTTTATATTTTTCAATAGGTGTCTCGTGATGTCTAAGTCTTTTTAAATCTGCAAAGATTCCCGACTTAGATACTTGTCTTTTAAATCTTCTAAGGGCTGACTCAATTCCCTCGTTCTCTCCAACTGTAACTTGTGTCAAAATTTTCTAAATAAAAACTATTCTAGCACCTCAAGAGATATATTAAAACTCAAGACTACTAATTGAGGGCAAATGGTTTATTTGGCTAATTTTTTGCCCACTCCATAAATCTTTTTTTATTACTTTTTATTTCTTGTAATGATTCAAAATAATATTTTTCCCAATTATCTTTAGGCAGGCCAAGAAATAACATTAGATTTAATGGATATTGATCGCTATCAGAACAATTTCTAAAATCATCCCTGAATAAAAAGATTTCCTTTTTTAAAGCAATTGCGATACCCAATTCAATCATTACCCCTTCATCTGGAGGATTTCCATTAACAATTGCAAAAATACAATCACATTCTTTTAAATCATGGAAATTACTATTAGCAACTTCATATGCCCATTGACTTTTTTGTTCTGTTAATGGTTTTGCTCTCTCAAATGGTTCAAATACTTCTACATTTAAATCATTGAAGATATCAATAAATTCATTTAAAAGTGTTTTAGTTTGTTTTGAAAATCCATATGGATTTGCTAAATATAATTTCTTACTCAACTTAAACCTCTTTTATTAATGTATTCTTCGCGGTCACTTTTTGAAGTAAAAGAATTTTCCCAAGGGAAAACTATCCATTGGCTTTTTTTAGATATAAATACTGTATTCCACCAAGTAGGTTTGATTTTACTAAATAATACAAAAAACATTGCTCCTTCAATATCCTTGAAGCTTTTTAATGTAAGGCCAGTTTCATAAACATCATCTACTATCAGTGAATTTTTTAATGGTTCTGATATTAATTCAATTTTTAATTTATGGCTTAGTGCTACTGCAAGACATAATCCACCACGAGGAACTCCATATATTCCAGAAAACTCCTTAAACCTACATTTTTTAGCTATTTGTTCTACGCTCTCATCAAATTCTCTCCAAGTAAAATAACTTATCATCTTAATTTTCGTTGTTTTCTGTTTTATTAGCGTAATTTGAAGCAATTACACTTAAAAGTGCTAATACTTGCTCATTTGGACAATTAGTATTTTTTTTTAAATTTTCACATTCATTTATTATCTTGGCGTATGTATCCTCAACTATCCCGTTCATTTGATCGATACTAAAAGAATATGGTTTATTCATTTTTAGATTATTAGTTATTTTATTTTTACTTAAATATCCAACGAAGTAAATATTTTTAGTATTTAAAGATAAAATTATTCCCACATTGGGTCATTTAGTTTTTCATTTTTAAGTGAAGAAGGAACATAAGAATGTAAAGTTTCAATTTTTATAGCCCATTTTTTAGAGTTTCCCTTTAAACTTTTGCTTTTAATTAGGTTTGTTAGGGGAATCCTTTTTCTAACTTTAAGAAGTCCTAAACAAGCTTCCCAGGCTTCATGATTTTTATAAATATCTAACCAAAAATCAAAAATATTTTCCAAGATTTCTAGAGGGATATCAAATGGAATCCCCATTGAAGGTCTTGTAATTAAATAATTTTTGTTTCTTAGTTCATTTAATAAATTATTTACGTTTAAATTAATAGCTAAAAGAATATCTTTTGCTGATTCATTACCTATTAATTCTTTTCTATGGCAATCTAAAAGATTTTCATCCTCAAGGATATTTTCATCGCAATTTTTTATTCCTACAATCCAAAACCCTTCTTCATTATTCACTCCACTAGCAAGAAATAGATATTGAGGTGAATTCTCCAAGATTTTAAATTATTTTTTCCATTTTTAACATTTTTTGCTTGATATGAAAATAAATTAGCGGTGCAATTAACAATATTGAAGTGCTCGTAAAAAAAATTTTGTTGTTATAGTGAAATTTTATAAAATGTTTGATTTAAGAGAACTAAAACTAATGTTTTTAGATCCTACTGATTTAATAATTAATAATATAAATAAATATCTTTATAACAATAAAGCAATTAAATTTATTTTTTCTTAGGAAATAATTTTCCTATTTTCTCCTTTTGCAAGTACTCCTTTTTATTTCTTAATTTTTTGTCTTCTAAAGATTCTTTATTAGTACTTACAGCATAAATAATATAGAAAATCATGCCAGTAAAAATTAATCCTACAAAAATTATGAATATTCCTATAGGTTCACTGGGACTGAAAATTTTAAGATCTATGCCTGCATTAAGGGAAATTATCATCGATAAACTATTTCCTTAAATAATTTTTATGTCAATCTAATTGATTTCCTCGTATCCAAAAAATGTTGCATTATCTGAATTCTTATACCCATTAGCGGCTTCCTGTGGGTTTTGACTGTCAATTTTTCTTGCTTTAGCGTGAATCATGTTGAATGGAAAAATCACAGCTCCTACAAAAAAATGAAGAATTAAGAAATCTGAAGGTAATCCATTAGTCCAATCAGGAAAAAATAGCAATGTCATCAATGATTCGTACATATTTGTAGTCAAATAAACCTCTGACTATTATTACTGAACTTATCGCAATACTTTTAATTATTAATAAATTGAAATTTAATTTGCTTTATATAATTATCAGATTTAATTGAAAAGACAATTATAAAATACTAATATATTACGTATAAACTTTTGATTAATAGCTGTTGTTGAAATTATTTTTTGTCTTACTTTTATTTATAATTTTTCAATTACAACCTGCAATAGGTTTAGCTTTTGATACATCCGATCCTAGTGTTAGTTTGCTACAAAATAGGATCACTAATAATTTCTCTAAAAAATATTGCAATGCTATCCAAAATGGTCTTTCTAAAGATGAAGCAATGAAATCAGCTATTGTAAAAACTGAAAATATTATATCTTTCTCTTACAATCCCCAGAAAAAATGGATTGAGAAAAGTGACTTGGCAAATCAAATTTCATCACAAGTAGTAAACGATTGCGGACGGTCAATTGGATTGATTGGAAATGAGGGGATAAACTATTTTAAATCATATTTTCTAGAAATTTACGAAAAAATTACCCCTGACAAAAATTTTTCAAGATAGATTAGGTTAATGAATAATATTTCAGACAAATTAGTAATGACAATCATATTGATTACTATTCTTTTTGTATTTGGATTGATTTTTTCAGTAAAGTCTCCAGAGAGAAAGGTTATAGATTCACCAATAATGTGGAAAGATGATTATTCTAATATCTCGATTTTTAAAAAAAATAATATAAATTCGGAAAGAATAAGAATAATTTAATAAAAAAGTTGCTTACTAAAATAAAGGACCCTATTCAAGGATATACAAAAATATTTTTTCAAATCTCAATCAATTTATCATTATTTGTTTAATTTAAGTATTTCAAAAGAACTGACGCTAGTTTTAAATCATCATTGAACCATGCTCGTATCGCCATAGCTCTTCGAGGATCATAAAAATTTTGTTTTCTGTACCAACTAAGAACTTCTGAATCTGATTTCTTCCCATTACATGACAAACAACATGGTACGCAATTACTTGTACTGCTAATTCCCCCTTTTGACATTGGGTGAAGGTGGTCGAGTGATTCTGAGGGTTTACCGCAATAAATACATTTATAATTAGTAACTTTATTAAGTGACTCTCGCCAATTTTTATTACTTATCTTGGGACAAAACTGATCAAGGTAAATTGCATCTTGTCTATGCATAAAATTCTTGATAATTTTTTTTGATAATAACAGTTTTTTTTAAAGTATGATTGAAAAAGATAAGATAAGATAAGACTTCTTAAAGCAAATACTTCTTCTGAAAAGAATAATTTTCACTTATTAATACAAGTCGCCATTTATAGTAAATGCTTTATTTATTAACAATATTAATAAAAAATTTTGATCATTCTTTATTTAAAAGTATTTATATCTTTTTGATATCGTTTTTTTCAAATACGTTCTCAGCGATTTCTGGAGGAGGAGCAGGATTATTACAATTGCCAGCATTGATTTTATCTGGAGTACCTTATTATCAAGCTCTGGCTAGTCATAAATTAGCAACAGTTGCATTAGGAATAGGGGGTTCCTTAAGAAATTGCAAATCTTTAGGTAATGATATAAGCATTGCTTGGCAAATTTTAATTTTTGGATTACCAGGAGTAATTTTTGGGGCTTCTGTAGTTGAATATATATCAGAAAAGTACTTATACTTAACTTTAGGAATAATATCAATATTTCTAGCTTTTTACTCATTCCTTAAACCAGATTTAGGTATGTCATCTGGTAATAAAAAGCTTAATTTTTTTCATAAAATTAGATTTTTAATTTTTATTTTTCTTATAGGTATATTAAATGGTTCTATTTCTTCAGGAACTGGGTTACTTGTAACAATTCTATTAATAAAAACTTTTGAAATGGATTTTCTTCGAGCCATAAGTATGACTTTTTTTACTGTTGGGATTTTTTGGAATTTTGTCGGAGCTGTATTTTTGGCAAGAATAGGATCAGTTCCATTTAATTTATTGATAGTTTTAATAATTGGTTCCTTTACAGGAGGATTTTTCGGAGCTCACCTGTCAAAATTAAATGGGAATATACTTATTAAGAAAACTTTTATAACGGTTTGTATTTTAGTGGGTATTAGCTTATTGATTAAATCCATAAAAAACTTTTTATAAAATAATTGGAAGATAGAAGTATATTTTGGTAAGATTTCTAAACCAGCATTATAAATTAAAAAATAAAATAATTATTATCTTTATTCATTATTAAAGGGTTTAATTACTCGTTTTATTAAATAAAACTTTTAAAAAGGCATTATTTTAAAAACCATAAAAAAAGGCCTCACATATGTGTGGCCGGGTGATGGGGAACCTTATTTTTAAACCAATTTCTTAAAAAATGCAACCCCCTATCTGTAGCGCAGTTATCCTCAACCAAATACACCACTGATAGTGCTTTAATGATTTTCTTATATGTGAATTATTAAATTCTGAAATAATTTTGAAACTTTAAAGTTTATCAATGAAAATCTAATTTCATAATTTCAAATGTTTTTGGTAATTTTACTTGTTAAAAATGTCCTGCACAGTATCATTCGTAAGAACTTCAATAGTAAAAAGTTTAATGATTGAATTAACTTTACTAACTCTTTTGAATTATGTTGGGGATAATTTCTGTGAGTATAGAAATCTAGGTCATGATAATTATAAATCTCTACTTCTTTCCTACAGTGATGCAAGTAATAAATTTGGACCATTAGAGGTTAAAAAGGTTATTGAGAAGTCTGAAAATTTTAAAGTTACGGCTGTCGCTATTGCTGCAATTAAGTGCCCTCAGCATATAGTTAAGTAATGAAGTTTGAATTAAAAACTGAAAAAGAAAATTATTCAAAATCATTTTTACAATTTTTTGGTATATTTTTTTTTCTTACTTTTATAATTATCCTTACTGATGTTGCACTCAAATTAGGAATCATATCTAGAAATCATAAAATTCAATACAACTGTAGGCTTTTATCTGTTGAAAAATCTAAACCTCATTTTAAAAAATTATCTAGGCTTTCTAATCTGAAAAGTAAACAACAAATTTTGAAATTTTGCAGCCAGGTTATTAAATAATATTTAACTAGAGGCTGATGAGTAGTATTTTAATGCAAATAACCAGAACCTTCTTGAATTAATAAGAAATATTGTCGCTACAATAATTTCAAGTAATATTTTCCAAAATACAGAAAGTCCTAGAAAAACTTCAGAAGGAATTGTAGTTATAAAAGCAATAGGAATAAAAACGCTAAAAAAGATTCTTAAAGAAAATGAAAATGAACTTAGGGGAAATCTTCCAATATAAAGGAATGATCTTAATACTTCTATTGCATTCCAAGTCTTAACAAACCAAATAGTAGTTGTAGAGATAAAAAACCATAAGCTATATAAAATACAAATCGAGCAACTTATAGTAATCAAGGATAGGGTCAGAAAACTTAAATTTAAATTGATTTGATTTATTCTTATGCAGAAGAACAACAATAAAAATCCAAGAGTTATTTCTAAAAATCCAGATGGATTTATTTTTTTTAGTGAAATAAAGAATTGACTATCAATAGGTTTTAAAAGTACGAAGTCTAATGTTCCTTCTCTTATATGTTTAACTATTTCTGTAAGATTAGGATTGAACCATGTATTCGTTATCCCATTCAAGATTGTATAAATAGCTTGGATTATTAGTGCCTGTTCAAATTTCCAACCTCCAATATATCCACTATTTTGAATGAAAATAGATAATAGAAAAATACTCCCAACTAAACTTAAAATTGCAGTAACTAAATCAACTAATATATTTGTCTTATACTCCAATTCAGAAGCTAAAGAAGTATGTAAGAATTTGTTATAAACTTTTAGATATTTTCTTAAATTCATGACCCCATTGCTGTATATTTTTTTGTTCCTTCAGACCAGATTTTCTTAAATAATGGGAAAAGTATAAAAATCCATAGAATTTGCATAATTAACCCTCCACTAATATTTATGTCATTACCTGAAAGTAAGTTTGCAGGGAAATCAATTAGATATGGAAAAGGAGTCAAATAAATCCAAGATTTAACATATGCGGGGAATGAAACTACTGGCGCTAAAAGACCTGAGAGAAATAAAGTTGGAATAAATAACAATCTTTCTATCGATGATGCTTTTTCTGTCCAAAAACATAGACATGCAACTATTGACTGAATTAAAAATTGAATCAAGAAGGATAAGAAAGTAGATACTATCGATAAGAGTAAAATACCTAAATTTGGTATCCATATAGTTTCTGGATTAAAAATAAAAAAGAAAAATGCGATTATTAATGCGAAAGGAAATCTTGTTATTTGTTCTGCAAGATGTTGTGCAAAATATCTGAAAAATGGATTTAAAGGTTGTATTAAATATGGAGATACCTTCCCCATAAGAGAATCTTCTTCAAAACTAAATACAACCCAAACCACAGAAAACTGTCTTACAAAAAAAGCACATAAGAAATACCTGGAAAGCAATGTATCACTAATGTTTATGGATTCATTTAGATTATTATTTGTCCAAATGTTTAACATGAAAAAAGGAATAATTCCTGAAATTGCCCATAATGCAATTTCTACCCTATACTCCAGCATGTTTGAATATTGGACTTTTAATAAAGTGAATAATTTACGGTTAATTAAATTAAATATCATAATCTTTTTTGATTAATACCTTCCCAATAACTTCATCAATGGGTGGTTCATTTATAAAAAGGTCTTCAATATCAAAATTATTTAGGATAGTTTTTAGTGATGAGGTAATAGCGTTGTTTTCAATTTTTAAAGTGATTTCATTCTTTATTTTATTTTTAACAGTAAAACCGGAGTTTTCTAATTTAATTGCATCCTCTTCTGATCGACAAACTATTAATATTTCTTTAACAGGAGAAAGTTTTTTTAATAACAGGTCAAGTTTTCCATCATATGATATCGCCCCTTCATGCACACATATAACTCTCTTGCATAGCGATGTAATATCTTTCATGTAATGACTTGTTAGGCATATCGTTGCATTAGTTTCCTCATTATATTTTTGAAGAAATTTTCTTAAATTTCTCTGCGCATTAATATCTAATCCAAGTGTCGGCTCGTCTAAAAATAGAATATTTGGTTCATGTATCAAAGCCGCTAGTAATTCTGATTTCATACGCTGCCCTAGTGAAAGTTTTCTAACAGGTATGAAAAGCTCTTCATCAATTTCAAGCATTTCTGATAATTTTTTTATTCTCTTTTTAGCTTCAAACTTATCTAAGTCATATATTGATGCATTCAAATAGAATGATTCAATTGGTGGAAGATCCCAAAGAAGCTGTTGCTTTTGTCCCATTATTAATGTGATATTCTTTAGGAAATTTTCTTTTCTCCTGAAAGGGAAATAGCCTGAAACCAAAATCGAACCTTCACTTGGATAAATTAAGCCACAAAGCATTTTTAATATTGTTGTTTTCCCAGCTCCATTAGCACCTAGAAAACCAACTATTTCTCCTTCTTTAATTTCAAAACTTATATCTTTTATAACTTTTAAACTTTTTGTTTGTCTTCTAAAAAAATGTTTAATTGTTCCTTTTAAGCCTGGTTCTTTGGAAGAGATATCAAATGACTTAGATAAATTTTTTACATCGATAATATTTTTTAACATTTTAAATTTTTAATTCCTAAAGTTTTACATTTAAATAAATTGTTAAATTATTTTTATTTTAGGAAATTTTTTAACCAATTAAAAAATATCTTTAAACGATACAACCAGCCAGATAAAAAAGTTAATTGGATTAAGTAACTCAGTTACCTTTTTTTTATTTTCATAATTTAATCCTCTTAAAAAATCAAATATAAAATTACCATTTTCTTTTTTATCATTATTTTTTTTAATTACATTACCATTTTCGTCAAGAAGATCAATTTCGTCCTCAAAAAACCATTGCTCTTTACCATTAGATAATTGCAAGACAACTCCAATACCTTTGCCATCAGTTATTCTGAAATCACTTATCTTACCCAATGAAGAAACATTTATTGCATCAATAGTTTCTTTGGTAAGTCTATCCTTAGATAGTTCTAGGTTGACTTGAACAGAATTTCCTATCTTAACCTTATCTAAAATTGACATTTTTTTAGGTCATTATACCTAGCGATGAAGGATTTATGCGATTAATTCCGTATAATTGATTTATTTCAATAATTACGATTTTTTTAAAACCGCTTCAAGGATTCTCTTTATTAAAATTGTTACTACTCTCAAAAATACAAAAAACAGACCTAACCAACCTAATATGACTGCTATTGATAACATGCTTGAACCTAAATCACGCTGTAGCAAATTCTCCATATAATTTTTCTAAATTATGTAAATTTTACTTTATTTTATTAAAATACTTATCAAAGATGTAAATTTTCGAAATTCAAATTTTTTTTAAATTCTTTTTTTGGCGTATGTAATACATTTGATTTTTGAGTTAAAATTTAGTTAGAAAATTCATTTAATATTTTGGAACTATCTTTGAATTCATACATTGGAATACTTTTTATCATTACTGGCCTAATAGTTAAGATTGACTTCAAATTATCTATCCAAAAGGATCTCAAATAATTTTTAATAAAATCTTTTTAGTTAAGACGTTATAATTTTCATTTTATGATTGATATAACTTTTGCAATTAATAAAAAAGCAGCTGAAAAGCTGCTTTTAAATGGTGGCGGGGGGGAGATTTGAACTTCCGACCTTCGGGTTATGAGCCCGACGAGCTACCAGACTGCTCTACCCCGCGTCATATACATAGCATACATCTGAAAGGGGCTATTTTTCTTGTTTTTTAGGATTCCTGGAATTTTACTTTACCTTTAACTTCAAGTCGCACTCCTTCAGGAAAATTAAACACCTTTTCTTCTATGTCTTGAATTCTTAAGTCAGATATCCACTCTAACTGTTTTAGTAAGTGAAGACTGACAGCATGCTTTGCTCTTTTTGAACCGTCTTCTACTTTTAAAGCTAAGCCTATCCCTTCATTTACTTTACATAGACACTGTATTCCCTCGGCACCACCTTTACCTATAACTTTTCCATGAGAAGCTTTAATTATTTCTGTATCAAATTTATTGTTATCACTTATCATTATTGGGTTTATTGTCATAGCTCTACTAATTTGTTCTAATTCAGCATTTTCTGAACTGCTCAGAAGTGAATATAGTCTAGACATTTCAAATAGTTTTAAATAAAGAGTGGGTGCACCACAATCATCACGTTCAGCATTTATTTCAGATGAAGGGATTTCAAGTAATTCTGAAACAATTCTGAATATTTCTATTTGAAGAGGATGATCCCCTTTTAAATAACTATCTAATGGCCAATTCATTTTTTTGCATGTAGCTAAAAAAGCAGCATGTTTGCCAGAACAATTATGTTCTAATGGACTTGTCTTTGATTTTGGACATTTAAGATTATTAATGTCAATATCATATTCCCACAAAATTTTGAATGCTTCCCTTGAATGAAGTTTTGATCCACTATGTGACCCGCATGCTAAAGCAATTGATTTTGAGTCATTATTAATTATTGATGCAGCTCCACTACTAACGAATGGTATTGCTTGAAACGGTTTTAGTGCTGACCTTATGAAACTTTTATATTCTGGATTACCTGCACACATTAGAACCCTCCCTTTTTTATCAGTAATAACAGCATGTATTTTATGGATAGACTCAATATTTGATCCTCTCATTAAGGTTGCTTGTAAGGGAGGATTGTTAGAAGTGTAGAGGTTTTTGAAATTAGAACTCATTTAGAAATTACTATATTGAAAAATTAAAATACCAGATAATGCTAAGACTGAAATAATTGAAAAAATTTGAATTAAATTTTTTAAAATAGGTCTAACCTCAATTGTGGCAATGAGTGATTCTTTTTCTTTCAAAACTAATGGCTTTTCCCAGACTTGACCGTCATACCATCCGGATTCCTCATATTCAACTTTTTCAGATATTAATCTATTAAATATATGGTTCCAACCTAAATATAATCTTATTGAAATTAAAAGAGGTATTGATAAACTACCAAAAAAGCTTAATAAAATATATTTGAGAATAGATGTCTTAAAATATACACTTCCTGAAGAAATAACAACAAATAGAACAAAAGCTCCTAACCAGAATTTTATCAAAATAAGAATTAGAGACTTTTTTGTTTTTGGCCAAGAAAAAATTTCAGACTTTGATAATTCTATGAATTCATTTGTGGGTTGTTGCTCTCTAGGGACAGGACATTTAGATTCGTTCATAAAATATATTATGGAAATATAAGATTATCTCCATTACTCCAGAACGATTCAAGGTCATAATATTTTCTTATTTCAGGTTGAAAAATATTTACAATTAAATCACCATAATCAAGTAAAGCCCATTTAGCTTCGTTGACACCTTCTTTTCTTATCGGTTCAATATTAGCCTTCTCTCTAAGTTCTCCCTCTACAGAATTACTTATAGATCTGACTTGTACATCAGATAGTCCTTCCGCAATTAAAATCCATTCACTTATAAAAGATACTTTGTCAATTTTTATAAGTTTTATATCTTTTGCCTTTTTCTCATCACACGCTTTAGCAGCCATTAAAACCAAACTTTTATTGTCCATAAACATTTTCGCTTGAGACTGATTTTTCTGAACCTTCTTGTTGAGACAATTCTGATCTGGCTTTTTCTGCACTTTTTCTTAAGGCATCTAATCTATCTTCAAAGAAACTTCTTTTTTTCTTTTTTCGTGTCTTCTCTATTAACTCCTTTAACGCTCCTCCAAGACTTTTATAAGCATTTGGAATGCTGTATCCAAATCTACAAGCAAGATCTATAGCTCTTTCATCTGCAAAAATAGCATCTTGAAGCTTTTTTTCAGAATTATTTTTTAAATATAATCTATATCCTGCAAAACTTGATAAACCAAGAGCAAGTAATAAAAGTAACCCATCTTGTACCCACAACTCTCCTATCGCGCCTCCAAGTCCTATTGCGAGAGCTGCCATTTCCCATCCATCTCTGGGAATTGTGTCATTTTGGATTTTACCAACCTCGTGCCAAAATAATAAATTTCTATGGTCAATAGCAAAGTTATCCCATTCATCTAAATCTATTTGAATTTCTACTTCGTCACGACCGATTTCCTCAAGTGTTATTAAAGGTGGATCTATAGCCGCAGCAGCTTCAACAAATACCCAACTTTCATTCTCTGGAGGCAACAAACTTTTAAGTCGCTGAAGTTCGCTCATAAAAAATTGATTTCTTTCAATACTATAGAAACAAATGTTGCTTTTCAAGTAACTTGATTAACATCTGATGATTTATAAGTAGCATGAGATAAATGAACGTTTAAATTATGCCTCAAAGAGGTGATCTTAACAAAATTCTTATTCTAGGTTCGGGCCCAATTGTTATAGGGCAAGCATGCGAATTTGATTACTCTGGTACTCAAGCTTGCAAAGCATTAAGAAATGCTGGTTATGAAATTGTCTTAATAAATTCAAATCCAGCATCAATAATGACTGATCCTGATATAGCAAGCAAAACATATATTGAACCATTGACTCCTGAAATAGTTTCTCAGATAATTCTAAGAGAAAAACCCGATGCGATTCTTCCCACTATGGGAGGTCAAACCGCTTTGAATCTTGCGGTTAAATTATCAGAGTCTGATTTTTTAAAACAAAATAATATTGAATTAATTGGAGCTGATTTAAGAGCTATTAAAAAAGCTGAAGATAGGAAATTATTTAAAGAATCGATGGAGAAAATAAATGTAAATGTTTGTCCATCTGGTATTGCATCTAATCTAGATGAAGCTATGGAGGTATCAAAAAAAATTAGTTCCTATCCTCTTATAATAAGACCTGCTTTTACTTTAGGTGGTGTAGGAGGTGGAATTGCTTTTAACCTTGAAGAATTTGTCGAGTTTTGTAAATCAGGTTTAGAGGAAAGTCCAAGTAATCAAATATTAATTGAAAAATCACTCATTGGATGGAAAGAGTTTGAACTAGAGGTAATGAGAGATTCTGCTGACAATGTAGTAATAGTTTGCAGTATTGAAAATTTAGACCCAATGGGTGTTCATACTGGAGATTCGATTACTGTAGCACCTGCGCAGACCTTAACAGATAAGGAATATCAGAGGTTGCGGGATTTGTCATTGAAGATTATTCGAGAGGTGGGAGTTGAAACAGGAGGTAGTAATATTCAATTTGCAATAAATCCATCTAATGGAGAAGTAATTGTTATAGAAATGAATCCGCGTGTAAGTAGATCCTCTGCTTTGGCAAGTAAAGCAACTGGATTCCCAATAGCTAAGATTGCAGCTTTATTATCTGTTGGCTATACACTAAATGAGATTATTAATGACATTACAAAAAAAACACCTGCATGTTTTGAGCCATCAATTGATTATGTAGTTACTAAGATCCCAAGATTTGCTTTTGAAAAGTTTAAAGGATCATCTAATACTTTAAGCACTTCTATGAAATCTGTTGGTGAGTCAATGGCAATAGGTCGTTCTTTTGAAGAATCATTTCAGAAGGCATTAAGGTCGTTAGAAGTAGGTGTTTTTGGATGGGAATGTGATTCACAAGAAGAATTTAAGGATGAGAGTCAAATTAAAAATAGTTTAAGAAACCCGACATCTGAGAGAATTCTCCTAATCAAAAAAGCTATGCAGCTTGGGAAAACAAATAATTATATTCAAGAAGTTACAAATATAGATTTATGGTTTATCGAAAAATTACGTAATATTTTTAATTTTGAAAAAGATTTTTTAAAAGATAAGCAACTTTATACTCTAGATAGAGATTTGATGTTACATGCTAAACAATTAGGCTTTTCAGATCAACAGATAGCAAAGTTAACTAATTCTGAGTTTTTTGAAGTAAGAAGATATAGAAAAAAACTTAATATTATTCCAATTTTTAAAACTGTTGATACTTGTTCAGCAGAATTCTCATCCTCAACTCCCTATCATTATTCAACTTACGAAGAATCTTTCATTAATTTCAATTCTCAAATTTTTGATAGCGAGATTTCAGAAAATAGTAAATCAAAAAAAATTATGATTTTAGGAGGAGGTCCAAACAGAATTGGTCAGGGAATAGAATTTGATTATTGTTGTTGTCATGCTTCATATCAAGCTTCTAAAAATGGCTATAAAACAATAATGGTTAATAGTAATCCTGAAACTGTATCAACAGATTATGATACAAGCGATATTTTATATTTTGAGCCTGTAACTTTGGAAGATGTACTTAACATAATAGAAGCTGAAAATCCTTATGGTTTGATTGTTCAATTTGGAGGTCAAACCCCACTGAAATTATCATTACCTTTATTTGAATGGCTTAAATCTAATGATGGGCTCAGAACTGGATCAAAAATTCTTGGGACTTCTCCAATATCTATCGATTTAGCAGAAGATAGAGAGGAATTTACAAAAATTCTTGAAGAATTAAGTATTAGACAACCTTTAAACGGTATTGCACGTAATCAAGATGAAGCACAATTAGTAGCAAAAAATATAGGATTCCCCTTGGTTGTAAGACCTTCTTATGTTTTAGGTGGTAGAGCAATGGAAATTGTTAAAGATGAGAATGAATTATCGAGATATATTTCTGAAGCAGTTAAGGTATCACCTGATCATCCAATCCTTCTTGATCAATATTTGAGTAATGCAATTGAGATTGATGTTGATGCTTTATGCGATTCAGAGGGTTCGGTTGTAATTGCAGGCCTAATGGAACATGTGGAACCTGCAGGAATTCATTCAGGAGATTCGGCTTGTTGTTTACCATCCATTTCTCTTTCAACATCCACAATTGAAAATGTAAGGAACTGGACTAAATTAATTGCAAAAAGATTGAATGTTGTTGGATTAATTAATTTGCAATTTGCGGTAATAAATACAAATAATAAAGAAAATAAATTATTTATTCTCGAAGCAAATCCAAGAGCATCCAGGACAGTTCCATTTGTTTCAAAAGCTATTGGTAAACCAGTTGCAAAATTTGCTACTCAGTTAATGCAAGGTTTTACATTAGAGGATCTTAATTTCACAGAAGAATTTTCTCCAAAATATCAGGCAGTAAAAGAGGCCGTTTTACCTTTTAAAAGATTTCCTGGGTCTGATACATTACTTGGTCCTGAAATGAGATCTACTGGAGAAGTAATGGGTTTAGCTAAAGATTTTGGCATTGCTTATGCCAAGTCGGAATTGGCAGCAGGTAATGGTGTTCCTTCAGAAGGAGTTGCTTTTTTATCTACAAATGATTTAGATAAAAAAAATCTTGAGGAAGTTGCAAGAGAACTCTTGAATTTAGGATTTAAATTAATCGCAACAAAAGGTACAGCTTCATATTTGGCTAATTTAGGAATCCAAGTAGAAGAAGTGCTAAAAGTTCATGAAGGAAGACCAAATATTGAGGACCTAATTCGTTCTGGACTTGTTCAATTAATAATTAATACTCCAATTTGCTCACAGGCTCTTAATGATGATGCTTATTTAAGACGTGCCGCTTTAGAATATAATATCCCAACTTTTACAACTATTCCTGGAGCAAAGGCAGCAATTAAGGCGATCAAATCTTTGCAATGCCATAAAATTTGTACTTACTCTCTACAAGAAATCCATGATTATTAAAATTTTATTCTAATTTTTTTAGTTTTTCTCTTAATTGATTAACTAAAGAGTTTCGACTAATTGAAAGTAATTTGAGAGTATCTTGATGCATCTTAAGTTGTGTCTCCGCTATTTGCAGTACTTTTATAGATTCTTTTATTTCATTAGAAAGTTCATTTATTAAATATTTTTTGCCTTCAAAGGTTAAAACTGGATTTGCAGAATCATTTGTGTTTTCGCTCATGGATTTACTTTTTTAATAAATAAAATAGAACTATAATTTTTTAATCAATTGTTTTTCACATAATTCTTTATAAATTCCAGGTTTATTTATCAAATCAATGTGGTTGCCAACTTCAATAATTTCACCTTTATCGAAAACAACTATTTTATTGGCCTCTTGAGTAGTGGCTAATCTATGAGCAATTACAATAACTGTTCTATCTTTCATAGCTCTATTAAGTCCTTTTTGCACTTCAGATTCTGATTCTGCATCTAACGCACTTGTGGCCTCATCTAATAGAAGAATTGAGGGGTTTCCAAGTATTGCTCTTGCAATTGCGATCCTCTGGATCTGACCACCTGAGAAATTTGATCCTCTTTCAGTTATCTCAGTTTCATATTTCTTAGGAAGCTTTTGAATGAAGTTGTGAGCGTTTGCTTTTCTTGCTGATTCTATTACTTCTTCTTTGGTATAATTTCTGCCCATTCTTATTACATCAATAATTGTTCCTGAAAACAAAAAAGGCTGTTGTTGTACTAATGCAATATTTTTTCTAATATCTTTTGTATTTAATATTTTGAGATTTTTATCATCTATAAAAATGTCTCCATTATTTGGAGTTATAAACTTTAATATTAAAGCCAACATTGTACTTTTACCAGCTCCAGAAGCTCCAACAAATGCTGTGACTTCCCCTCTTTTAATTTCCAAATTGATATTTTTAAGTACTTGATTATCTTTTTTGTAGGCGAAATTTACTTCCTTAAAACTTATCTTGCCTTCTAAATTTGAAATCCTTCGTAAATTTTCTTTATCATCTTCGACAGGTTCTTGGTTTATATTTTTCAACCTTTTTATTGAGGCTTCTGTCTGTTTATAGTCATTAAAATTTGTACTTACATGGCTTATTGGATCAATTAGCATTAATATCGCTGCAAAAAAACTACTAAATTCTTGGCTTGTTAGAAGGCCTAGATTGATTCTTGCGGCTCCTAAACCTAATATTGCTAATATTCCAAATGCTTCAACAAATCCAACAACTGGATGTTGAAATGCAAGTAGTTTTAATGTTTTATATTTTGCTTTTTTATTTGTACTTAATCTTTTATAAAATCTTTCCTCAATCCAATTTTCTGCTGCAAAAGATCTTATCGTGGACATTCCATTTATAGATTCACCAATTAAACCTGCTAAATTACTTGTTGATTCTTGACTTTTTTCGGATGCTAATAAAACTCTTCTGCCAAAACTGTTAACTGAAAGAATAATCAATGGTGCTAAAACGAATGTTGATAATGTTAGTGACCAGTCTAAATAAAACATATAGATTATTACCGCTAACAACTGTAAAGTGCATGGAATAGTATCTTGAGCTGTTTTATAAATGACTTCGCTTACCCTGTCTGCATCTTCCGTAAGTCTATATGTGATGTCCCCAGCTGAAATACTTTCTACAGAATTCATCTTTATTTTTTGAATTCTGCTAAATAAATTGCCTCTCATCACTTCACTAATTTCTAAAGATGGTTTTGCTATGAATACGTCCTGTCCAAATTGGGCAGTTTTCTGAACTAAAAATACAAATAAAGACTTAATTATTATGCTAGAAACTTTTGAGAGATCACCTGAACCAATTGCTGGGATTAAGTTTCCAGCTAAATAAGCTAATAAAGGCCAACAAGCTACGTAAATAAGCATGCATATAAAACCCTTGATAAACCTATTTGAATATGGTCTGACTGGGGGTATTAGTCTCAAGATATTATATATTTAATTGTTTATCCTACTTTATCAATATCTTTGGGTATAAAAAACAATGAAATTGGATCAATTCTTAAAATGGAAAAATTTGGTATCTTCTGGTGGCGAGGCAAAAATTTTTATTAAATCCGGTTCTGTTAAGGTTAATGGTGTAATTGAGACTAGGAGAGGAAGGAAGTTAAACAAGGGAGATAAAGTAATATTTCTAAAAAATGAATTAATTTTTGAATAGTTAGCTTATTCAACTCACTTTGTATTATTATATTTTTCTTGGAGATAGTATTTTGAGAAAATCTGTAATTGCTGGTAATTGGAAAATGCACATGACTTGTGCTGAAGCTAAATCCTATTTAGAAGAGTTTATTCCTTTAATAAAAAACATAAAAGACGATCGTAAAGTTGTTATTGCTCCACCTTTTACAGCTATTTCAACCTTTTCTGATCATTCTGATTTTGATTATTTAGATATTTCTAGTCAAAATATTCATTGGGAAGATCAAGGAGCATTTACTGCAGAAATATCTCCAAAAATGCTTCTTGAACATGGTGTCTCATATGCAATCGTTGGACATAGTGAACCAAGGAAATATTTTAGTGAAAGTGATGAACAAATTAATAAAAGAGCAGTTTTTGCTCAATCTAGTGGACTTACTCCAATAGTTTGTGTAGGAGAAACATTGGAACAAAGAGAGAGAGGAGAAGCTAATAGAATTATTACTAGACAGGTTGAACAAGGATTAGAAAATACAGATCCATCTAATTTAATTGTTGCCTATGAACCGATATGGGCTATTGGTACTGGTAAGACATGTGAGGCAGAAGACGCTAATAAGATATGTTCTTTGATTCGGAAATTAATAGGTTTTGATGATGTAATTATTCAATATGGAGGATCTGTTAAACCTAATAATATTGACGAAATCATGTCAATGAGTGATATAGATGGAGTGTTAGTTGGAGGGGCTTCATTAGATCCGAATAGTTTCGCGAGAATTGCAAATTATAGATAAGAAAAATCCATGGCCAAAAGGCTGGGGCCAAAAAACTTCAATTATGGGAGTTATTAATTTAACTCCAGATTCATTTAGTGATGGCGGAGAATTAAACTCTTCAAAAAAAGTTTTAGATCAAGTAAATCATTTCTTGAGCAATGGAGTTGATGTTATTGATCTTGGTGCTCAAAGTACGAGACCTGGGGCTGAAGAAGTTGGATCAAGTATAGAAATAAAAAGATTGATCCCATATCTAAAATTAATAAAATCTGAATTTCCAGATGTTTTAATTTCTATTGATACTTTTAATTCTGAAGTGGCCTACGAAGCTCTTTTAAGTGGTGCTAATTGGATAAATGATGTCACGGGAGGAAGAAGAGATATAAAAATTTTGGATGTTGTATCAAAATTCAACTGTCCATTCGTCATAACTCATAGTCGTGGTAATAGTCAAAATATGAATCAACTCTCTAATTACCAGAACGTATTGCATGATGTTAAGTACTCGCTTGATAATTTGATAAAGAATGCTCTAGAAAAAAATATATCTGAAAGAAATATAATAGTGGATCCTGGAATTGGTTTTTCAAAGGATATCATTCATAATTTGGAAATCTTGAGAAACTTAGATGTATTTAAAAAATGGAATTTGCCGATTTTGATAGGTGCATCTAGGAAGAGATTTATAGGAGAAATTTTGAATGAGAAAAATCCAAAAGAAAGGGATGTAGGAACACTCGCAATAAGTTGTCTTTGCTCTCAATTTAATATTGAGATTGTGAGAGTTCACAACGTTAAACTAAATTATCAAATCCTTAAAGTTGCTGATAGGATTTACAGAAAATAATAAATTTATTATTCTTTAACTCCTTCGATTTTATCTTCCACCTCTTGGTATAGTTCTTTCAACTGTTCTATATTCTCATCTGAAGTTTCCCAATATCCCCTACCATTGACTTCTAGCAATGTTCCAACAATTCTTCTGAAACTATTAGGATTAAGATCCATTAATCTTTTCCTCATCTCTTCGTCATTTATAAATGTTTCATTAGTTTCTTCATATACAAAATTATCTACTTGACCACTTGTCGCACTCCAACCAAGAGTGTAATTAAGTCTGTTAGAAAGTTCTCTAACTCCTTCGTAGCCAGATTTGAGCATACCTTCATACCACTTAGGATTTAAAAGTTTTGTTCTTGAGTCTAATCTGATAGTTTCTCCAAGTGTTCTAACTTGAGCATTTGAAGTGGTTGTATCCGCTATATAGCTACTTGGTTCTTTCCCGTCATCTCTTAATGTCTTGATCAATTTTGTTGGATCCGAATCAAAATAATGACTTACATCTGTTAATGAAATCTCTGAAGAATCAAGGTTTTGAAATGTAACATCTGCTGTTTTCATTACTGATTCGAATACCTCTCTTTTTTGATTCATCTCGCCAGGATTATCGGCATTAAAAGCATATGTTTTGCGAGATAAATACATTTCTTGTAATTCATTTTCTTCCTCCCATGTTGAATTTTCAACGGCTAAATTAACATTTGAACTGTAACTTCCACTTGCATTAGAGAATACTCTCGCTGAAGCTTCTCTAATAGAAGTGCCTTCTTTTTCTGCTTGTTCTAATGAATGTTTCCTAACAAAATTAGATTCCAATGATTCATCAGCTTCAGCTGCTAATTTGACTGCCTGATCTATTAATGCCATTTGATTGATAAATAGATCTCTAAATACTCCTGAACAGTTAACTACTACATCTATTCTTGGCCTACCTAATTCTTCTAAAGGTATTAATTCTAGTTTGTTAATTCTTCCAACAGAATCTGGTTTTGGTTTTACACCAACAAACCATAAGATTTGTGCCAATGATTCTCCGTAAGTTTTGATGTTATCAGTACCCCATAAAACACAAGCTATTGTTTCAGGCCAAGTTCCTTGCTCTTCTTTTTGTCTTTCAATTAATTTGTCAACAACAGACTTCGCTGCAGCTACTGCTGCTGTAGTTGGGATTGATTGAGGATCAAGTGCATGGATATTTTTACCACTAGGCAAAACACCTGGATTTCTTATGGGATCTCCACCTGGTCCAGGTAAAACATAATTTCCATCTAGTGCTTTAATGAGGCTATCCATTTCTTTGTCTGCGCAGACCTGTTCCAGACAGAAAAGTAAGTAATCAAATAATTTATTTAATTCCTTCTGACTAACTTCGTTAAATCCATTTAATCTACAAACTCTTAGCCAAGGGGTAGGTAGATTTAGACCAAAAACTTTAAGTAAATCGAAAAGTTTGGAAAGAAGTGATTTTTCTAAATAAACTCTGCCATCAACAATTTTTAAAGAGTTGACCATCGCAAAAATAGACTCTCTTGCTGTCTTTATGATTTTTTCATTTAGCTCTACAAATTTGAGTTCACCTCTATTATTGCCATCATAAATTTGTTCAATACTTAGGCCCATGGATTCAGCTAGCAATCCAGGAAGAGATCTTAATCCCTCTTGCTCTCTCTCTAATGATGCAATATTTACGAGAGTTGCAACAGCTTCTTCTGCAGTTGGGGCTTCTCCAATTGTATGAAGACCGCAAGGTAATAATCTGCTTTCAATTTCCATCAACTGTTTATAGATATTACCAACAAATAAATCTCTTTCATCAATTGAGAGTTCTTCTACATCTCTTGAAGGGAGCTCAACATCTTTGTCAAGATTACATTGTTTAGAAGTCTCAACTATTGCATTAACTATTTGAATACCCCTACTATTTTCTCTTAATTGTTGATAAGAACCAACAAGTTCGCTTAGTTCTTTAAGTCCTTTGTAGAGTCCTGCATTTTCGGCTGGAGGAGTTAGATAGCTAATTGTTGAAGCGTAGCCTCTTCTTTTCGCGATTGTTGCTTCAGAAGGATTATTAGCAGCATAGTAATACAAATTAGGTAATGATCCAATGAGAGAATCTGGATAGCATGTTTCACTCATGCCCATCTGTTTGCCGGGCATAAATTCAAGAGATCCGTGAGTTCCAAAATGAAGAACAGCATCAGCTCCCCAGATTTTTTCTACATAAGTGTAATAAGCTGCAAAACCATGATGAGGACTGGCACTTCTTGAATAAAGTAACCTCATCGGATCACCTTCATAACCGAATGTAGGTTGTACACCTATAAAAACATTTCCAAAATGTTTTCCATAAATAAGTAAATTTTGTCCGTCACTATTTAGGTTTCCAGGAGGTTTACCCCAATTCTCTTCAAGTCTTTGTGAATATGGCGTGAACTCTTCGTATTCTTTTACTGACATTTTATGAGCAATATTTAACTCGGGAGAGCCGTCCATTGCTTCAGGGTTATTAATTACCTTTTCCATTAATTCTTTTGAATTACTTGGAAGATCATCTATTTGATATCCTTTCGATTTCATTTCAAGGAGTACTCTATAAATTGAACCGAAAACATTTAAATATGCTGCAGTACCAACATTTCCTTTGTCTGGTGGAAAACTAAATACTGTGATGGCTAATTTTTTATCCTTTCTTTGTTTGACTCTTAAAGTTGACCATTTTATGGCTCTTTCAGCTATTACATCAACTCGATCTTGGAGCGTATGAGCCTTACCTGTAGCATCATCACGACCTGAGAGAATAATAGGTTCAATAGCACCATCAAGCTCTGGAATCGCAATTTGAAGTGCTACTTGAACTGGGTGTAACCCTAGATCACTATCTTCCCATTCTTGTGTGGTTTGGAAGACTAATGGAAGTGCAACCATATAGGGTCTGTTTAACCTTTTTAGGGCTTCAATAGCTTTAGGATGATCTTGTCTTGCCGGCCCACCAACTAGAGCAAATCCTGTTAGAGATACTACTCCGTCTACTATGGGTTGATCCTTATTTATAGAATCATAATAAAATTCATTAACTGGTTTAGAAAAATCTAGACCTCCACAGAAAATAGGTAGTACTCTCGCTCCTCTGTATTCCAATTCTTGAATAACAGCAACGTAATGAGCATCATCTCCCGTAACGATATGACTCCTTTGCAGCACTAAACCTATTGTTGGAGTTTTGTCATCTTTAGGATTTATATCTTTCCTATTATTTTCCCAATTTTGATACTCTTTAAGACTTTCAAACATGCAAGGAGCAAGAGGATGCCAAATTCCTAAATCTGGGAATGTTTCTGGTTCTTGAATTTTGAATTCTTCTATTTGATCTTTTATGATTTCTGAAACAGCGTACTTTTCAGAAATCATTAACAAGAAGTTTTTTAAGTTTTCAGTGGTACCACCTAACCAGTACTGGAAACTCAGAATAAATGTTCTAGCATCTTGAGCTTTTTCTACTGGTAGATATTTTAGTATTGAAGGTAGTGTATTTAATAACTTCAACATTGAATCTTGGAAACTTGCTCCATCAGATTCTTTTTTCTTTTTTATTAAATCTCCAATAATACTTTTAGATTGACCAAGTTGGGCCATACTAAATGAACCTAACTTATTTAATCTCATTACCTCTGGCATGGAGGGAAAAACGATTGATGCTTTAAGTTTGTCTTTATATGGAGATACTGCATCAACCACTTTTTGAGCAAGGTCTTCAATGAAAATTAGAGAAGCAACGAATATATCTGCATTAGCTATATCTTCTTTAAAATCTTCAAAATTACTATTATTTCTAAGTTCTTCGATAAGATAGCCGCTAAGGTCTATACCTATTGGCCCATTCATTTTATTTATTGACTTTGCAGCTTCCGTTAAGGAATTTTGGTATTGTGGCTCAAGGACAACATAAACTGCTTTTATTACAACTTTGTGTTTGTTATCCTCAACAGGAGATACTCTGCGGTTTGCTGAGCGGACCTGCGTAAACATTGATTTTCTTTAAGTATTTCTACCAGCCTACGAATGAAAAGACGTTATTGTGTGCAATATAAATAGCGTGTAACATCCTTTAAAAAAAATTTTTAAAAAAAAATGATTGAAAATTCTAAAAAACCTATACCAGTACTAGTTTCCGGAGCTTTAGGCAGAATGGGTAGCGAAGTTGTTAATACTGTATTAAATTCTACAGATTGTGAACTTGTCGCGGCAATCGACATAAACGAAGAGAACAATGGCTCAAATATTTCTGAATTATTGAAGGTAAAAAATTGTGATGTTTTTGTTTCAAATGATTTTGAAGGGACTTTATGTTCCGTTAGTCAAAATTATAGAAATGAAAAAATCAAACCTGTTTTAGTTGATTTTACTCATCCTGATTCTGTATATGAAAATACCAGATCAGCTATTGCATATGGGGTATCACCAGTAGTAGGAACTACTGGTTTAAGCCCTTCGCAAATAAATGATTTGTCTGTTTTTGCTCAGAAAGCATCGGTTGGTTGTGCAATAATTCCTAATTTTTCAGTAGGTATGGTTCTTCTTCAGCAGGCGGCGTCTGTAGCTGCAAGGTTTTACGACAATATTGAACTAATTGAGATGCATCATAATCAAAAAGCCGATTCTCCTAGTGGGACGTGTATAAAAACAGCAGAAATGATTGAAGAATATCCAAAGAAATTTAATGAGAATTTAGTAAAAGAGTCTGAGTCATTGAAAGGTGTACGCGGTGGGCTCAGAGATTCAGGAATCAATATACATTCTGTACGATTACCAGGATTACTCGCTCATCAGTTAGTAATTATGGGATCTCCAGGTGAAACTTACACTATTAAACATGACACTATTGATAGAAAGGCATATATGCCAGGAGTTTTACAGGCTATTAAAAAAATTGGTAATTATGAAACTTTAGTTTACGGACTTGAAAAATTGATTTTTTAAAATGATAATTCCAATTAATTCAAGTCAAATTACAAAACTTATTCCTGCAGTTGGTACCGGAAGTCAATTTAAGTACGCGTTAGGGAATCCTAGAAAAATTCTTCAAAGAGTAATAGTTTCTTCAATTGGTGGATTTATCTCATTAATTATTAGTTCGACTGGAGATCAAACTAATAATTTCTGGTTATTCCTATGTGTAGGTTTCTTTTTGTATATCATCTGGGGTCCTATTCTTGAATCAAGTAGAAAAAACTTGCAATTAAGAAAATATAAATTTTTTGCTATATTTGACGGATATGTTTCAGATATTTATAAAACAGAAAAGATTGAAAGTTCAAGAGAACAATCTAATAGGCAAGGTCGATTAGAAGTTATCGAAAACAAAAGGACTTGGTTAGTACTTGAATTAGAAGATGAAGACGGTTATTTGGAAAAATTAAGTTTTCCTATGGAAAATAAGCACAGTCAAATTAGGGTTGGTTCGAGTATTAGATGTTTAATAACATCTGATAACCGAAATTTTGACAGAGATTTTTATTTGACCGATGCTTGGCTTCCTGAAATTAACTTATGGGTTGGTGAGTACCCCTATTTATTAAGGCCAGCATTTGAGGAAATTTGCTATATTTATCTGAATAGATAGTTGATGCTCATATAATACGATGAAAAATAAATTGAATTTTAAAATTGTTGGATCAGGTCCCACAGGTTTATTACTTTCAATTGCACTTTCAAAATTTGATTGCAATATTTTTTTAACTGATTTATTAACAAAAGATAGATTAATTGATAAAGATAAAACTTATGCAATTACTCACTCAACAAGAAAAATCTTATCTAAATTCAGACTTTGGGAAAAATTAGAACCATTTTTATTTGGCTTTGATACCCTTTCAATTTCAGATAACGTAACTTCTGCTTTTACTAATTTATCAACTTCTGACTTAGATGATGATATAAGGTCTGCCGAAAATATTGGCTGGGTAGTTAAACATTCGGATCTCATGAACGTATTTTTTCAAGAGATTGACAATTATGAAAATATTTTTTTTATAACACCACAGAGATTGTTACGTAAAAAAATATTATTTGACTATCAATTCTTTTCAACAGGTGCTAACTCACTTGATAAAAAATTCATAGATTTTGTTGATATAAAAAAATCGTATAGTCAGTCTTGTTTAACTTTTAAAGTTTCTCTTAGAGGTCATTGTGAAAAACGAGCTTATGAAATTTTTAGAAAAGAAGGCCCACTTGCATTATTACCTTTAGAAAAAAACTTATATCAAGTAATTTGGACTTCAAGTACATTAAAGGCAATTGAAAGATTGAATTCTGACAAGAATTTTTTAATGGATAATTTATCAACAATCTTGCCTAATGAATTTAAGTTGGACCAAATAATAGGCGAATTTAATATTTTTCCTGTTTCATTATCCTTAAATTTACCAGTTTTAAATTTTAAAAAATTAGTTTTTGTTGGAGATGCATTTCATACATTTCATCCTGTTGGTGGTCAAGGTTTAAATACTTGCTGGAGAGATGTTAATACTATTTATGATCTTTTTAATAAAAATACTACTATTACTAAATTGCAATTGATATTATTTAAATTTAAGTATTTTTCAAGCAGAATTTTAGATATTATTGTCACTATTTTTATAACTGACTCGTTGATATCAATTTTTGCTAATCGAAACGTTTTATTATTTCCAATAAGGAAATTTTCATTTTTACTTTTAAATAAATTTCTTTTTACAAGAAAATTAGTCCTTAATCAAATGACTAAATCTCTCATTTACTCAAGTATTAAATGTATTAATGAATAATTATTTATCTAGAGAAATGATAATTTATTTATTTAATGTATTAGGTTTAGATGAATCTACTATTGAACTTGGTATAAAATTATCTTTAAAAAATAACACTCCATTACCAATATTATTATGGAGTTATGGAATGCTAACTATTGAAGAACTAGATAAGTTATATTCATTTTTATTTCAAAAAATGGATTAATAATTCTGTTATAATTCTTCTATATCTTAATCGAGAACAATTACAGATTTAACTAAGGGAAATCAGGTATCAAGACAATCTATAGAGAAGCTTGATTTATTATTATTAATCCTAGAAACTATTGATTTAAATGGTATTCAATCCCTTTATGCTTTATCAAATAGACTTAATTTAAATGATGTTCTGCCTAATAAAATTACTATTTGGAAATTAAGGAATAATAATCCATTGAGAAAATCTTATGTTAAAAACAATATTAAAGTAAACGAATTCGAGGCCTTAATAAAAATCACCGTTGAAATGTCCAAATATTTATATCCTTTTATAAGAGAGATACTGAAATCTAAAGAAGATATTAAAGAGAATTCAATTATTTGGAATGATTTCAATAAGAGATTTATTGAGTTGATTAAAGAGAGATTTAATGTAGATAGTATAAGAGTGAAAAAGCTTTTAAATCAAACTGAAAATGGTGAGATTATAATAAAATCTTTGCTAATTTTATCTTTTTGTATTTCAAATCAAGGTTGTCAAAAGTTGAAGAATTTTTTATACGATTTTTAATATGATGCAAAATAAATTGTCATTTCATCAATCTTCAGTAAGTCTCGAAATAATCGGATTGCCAGATTATTCCAATAATGAAAATAAAGATCAAATATCTATAATTTCTCAATGGAAATTAACCATAGTTGATAAACCACTTATTGAAGGCAAAATTGAACATTTAGGGCCTATTATGGATGCTTTTTATATTTATTCAAATCTTTTAATCAAAAACGAAATTCCAATATATGAGTCTAAATTAATCGATATAAAAGCAGATAATCTCCACATACATAATATTGTTCTCAAGAGCTCTAAAGCAAATGTAAAGCCTTTAGTTCTAAAGATTGGTAATTCATTGCTTTCAGATGCCATAAATTGTTTTGATCAGTTAAATGAATCGCCAAAAGTAAGAATAAAAAAAACAGATATACCTACTCAAATTCCAAAAAAATTAAAATTTGGGTTAAATAATAAAGTTAAATTTTTCAATTTCCTTATTCCACCGTTTTTTGCAATTTGCTCTTTAATTCTATTCTCTTCTTCTTTTATTTATTTTTATAGTCCTTTTGAAAATATAGAAAAAAAAGAACTAACAAATCCTGAATAAAGAGCAATTAGCATCTTAAATACAAACACGATACTATAGGTTAATTTCTTTTCAGAGTTATTCAAATTTTTTCTTTGAGCTTTGATTTATGGCAGATTTAAACATCCCAAATTTGAATAATAAACCTGATAAATATATTTTTAAAAAAAAATTAAATTTAAGAAGAAAATCCAAAAGAAGATTATTTACTGAATCTTTCTTTTTGTTTATTTTGAGTGTTTTATTAGTTTATATAAATTATTTAATTCCTAATAAAAATTTGCTGTTACAAAATCTACCTTCGACATTTAATAAATCTTTTTTATTATTGATTGATCTCTTTTCATATCTGTATGAGATATTTTTGGTGATTTTTATTATTGTATCTTCTTTTACTGCTCTTATTTTAATGGTAGGTTCATTTAATAGGTTATTTAAAGTCTCTAAGAGAAAGTCAAAACAAATTGTTTATAAATAATTTCAAATAGGTTGCATTAAGCCACCACTTCCTGAATCAGAATCATCATCATCATTTTCTGTTTCTTCTCCAAATAATGCAAATATGCCTAATACAATTGATGAAAGAATAATTGATAAGGGTAAAATCGAAGTTTGGATCCCGACGTCTATATATTCACCCATAAAATAAATAAATTTTTATAAACCTAACCGAAATCAAACTGATTCGCGGGTTTTAAATAATTATTTAATAATTTAATCTCTTTTAATAAGTTCTTTATTGAAATTCTTTATTTCTCTTTCAAAAGACCCGAACCACAACATTAGTTGATCAATTTGATTTTGAATTTCAGTTGCACCTAAGCCCCTTATAGTGATAATTGAAAAAGGTTGGCCTTCATTAAAATTAAATTTATTTTGAACACTACTTGCTAAAGAATTTTTAAGAATTTTAAAAGTAGAATTTTTTATTTTTGTCTCTATCAAGATGTTTGGCTTTTTGAGCTTGATCTTATTAAAACCACATTTTTTAGCTAGTAATTTTAGTCTCATTATCATAATTAAGGACTCAACAGGTTTGGGTAAGTTTCCATATCTATTAACCCAGTCTGTAGCTAATTCAGTTAATTCATCATTATTTGAACATTCAGTAACAGATTTGTAAGCTTCAAGCTTCTCTTCTCTGTTTAATATCCATGTTGCAGGTATAAATGCATTTATTGGTAGATCAATTTGAGTGTCGTTAACTTCAGGTATTTCTTGCCCGCTGATTTCTGAAATAGCCTCATGGAGCATTTCTATATATAAATCATATCCAATAGCATTTACCTTTCCACTTTGTTCTTCTCCTAGTAAACTACCAACACCTCTTATTTCCATATCTTTCATTGCAAGTTGGTATCCACTACCTAGTTCTGAAAAGTCTTTTATCGCTTTCAATCTTTGTTTTGCAGCGTCATTAATTTTATTTATATTTGGATAAAATAACCAAGCATGAGCTTGTACACCGCTTCTACCTACTCTTCCTCTAAGTTGATAAAGTTGTGAAAGGCCAAATTTGTGAGAATCTTCAATAATGATTGTATTTACTTTAGGGATGTCTAATCCACTTTCAATTATCGTTGTGCATATCATTAAATCTACTTCTCCATTATTAAAAGCAATCATTGCATTTTCAAGCTCTGTTTCGTTCATTTGCCCATGAGCAACAATAAATTTTAAGTTGGGAAACATATTATTTAATTTGTTTACAGCTTGATCTATATCAGAAATTCTTGGAAGAACATAAAAAATTTGACCTCCCCTATCAAGTTCTTGATTAATTGCAGTTCTTATAACATCCATATCAATTTCAGATAAATATGTTTTTATTGATCTTCTTGATGGTGGAGGAGTGTTTAGTAAGCTCATTTGTCTTAGTCCAGATAAGCTCATATAAAGAGTTCTTGGAATTGGAGTTGCCGAGAGAGTTAAAACGTCTATGTTGGTTTTGATTTTTTTTATTTTCTCCTTTTGCCTTACTCCAAATCTTTGTTCTTCATCAATAACTAGTAGTCCTAAGTTTTTAATTTCTATTTCTTTTCCTAAAATTTGGTGCGTTGCTACAACTAAATCAATTTTGTTATTTTTCAAACCTGCATAGATTTCCTTTCTTTCATTAACAGTTTTGAATCTATTGAGTAATGATACTTTTATTGGGTAAGGTGAAAATCTATTACTTATTGTCCTCCAATGTTGCTGAGCTAGGATTGTTGTAGGTGCTAGTAATATTACCTGTTTGCCTGATGTAATAGCCTTAAAAATAGCCCGTACAGCTACTTCTGTTTTACCAAATCCTACATCTCCACAAACTAGCCTATCCATTGGCTTATCGCTTTCCATATCAGATTTTATTTCTTCTACAGCAGTAATTTGGTCAGGTGTTGGTTGATAAGGGAATGATTCCTCTAATTCATCTTGCCAAGGACCATCTTCTGGGTAAATGTAACCCTTTAATTTTTCTCTCTTTGCATAAAGTTTTAAAATATCGACAGCAACTTTTTTGATTTGTTTCTTATTTTTTTCTTTTATTTTTTCCCATTCTGTCCCTCCTAATTTATTTATTTTCGGCTTTATTTTTCCGCTTGATCTATATCTGTTAACACTACCAAGTTGATCAGCGGCAACACTTATTTTTCCATCTTGATACTGAATGACTAAATAATCTCTTGAATCTCCAGTTATATTTATTTTTTCTATTTTTAAAAATTTTCCTATTCCATGATTTTTATGAACTATAAAATCACCGGGACTAATCTTATTTACATTTATATTTGAATTGACACTTCTTTTTTTTCTTCTTATGAATACATTATTAAAAAGAGATTGTTGTGAAAATAATTCTTTATCTGTTATCAGGACAACTTTCCATATCGGTAGATAAAACCCCTCGATTTCGTAATTGTTCTTATTTTTTAAAATTAGAGGAGTTGAATTATTAATTGACTTATACGCTTCATCAATATCATTAGGATTGTTTAAGAAGTTTGCATTACATTCGTGCTCAAAAAGTAAAGTCCTTGTTCTCAATGGTTGTGCTGATAAAATCCATACTTTTTCATTATTTTTTATATTTTTATTTATATCATTGGATAATTTTCCTACATTTTTGGAGTATGAATTTAATCTTTTATCGTTTAACAAAAATCTATTATCGATATTGATTTTAGATTCAAATTCATAAAATTTTATTAAATTAAAATTTCCTAGTGATTTTAATATTTCGTCAAATTTTAAATGCAAATTAGGTTTGACCTCTAAATCTATGTCATTATTTTTAAGGTTCTCATTTAATTCATACGTACAATTATCAAAATTACTTTCTGAATCTAGATACCAATTATTTGCAAATTTTTTACAATCTTCTAATTCATCAATTACAAGAATTGTTTCCCTATTTATAAAATCTATTATGTTTGAGGGTTCTTCTTCAATTATTCCTAAATAACGATCAAGATTATTTTTATTTATATCTTCTGAATTAAAAAGATTGTTCTTGGCTAAATTATTTAACTTATCTTTTATTAGCAAATCAAATCCAGCCTGTATTATTTCAATATTATTTATACTTTCTAATGTTTTCTGTGTATGGGGATCATATTCTCTTATTTTCTCAATGACATTATCAAAAAATTCTAATCTTATAGGAAACTCATTATTGACAGGATAAATATCTATTATTTCCCCTCTCCTACTCCAGAATCCTTCAGTTGAAGTTAAATTATCCTTTGTATAGCCCAGCAAAGTAAGTTTATTTGCTAATTCTTGAATCTCGATTTGAACTCCTTTTTGCAAATCTAATTTGTTTTCAATTAATAGGTTTTTATTTATTAGATGAGGTTGTAGTGATCTCTCAGTTGATATAACAATATTAAGTTCATTTTTCTCTTTTTTTATTAATTTGGATAAAACAGTTAGCTGACTAAATTCAATCTCTTTGGATTTATTAATTGATGAGTATGGTAGATGTTCTGTTGGAGGATAATATAAAACTGCTTTATCATTTATACTTTCAAAATAACCAATCCATTTGTAGGCAATTTCTACATTAGGACAAATTAATAATATATTTTTTTCCTCTTTTTTTGCGATGCTATCTAATATTATTGATTTTGCATATCTACTTGTACCAACAATATTTAATTCATTATTTTTTGAAATTCTTTTTATTAATTCAGAAGTAATTTGTGAGTTTGAAATATAATCAACTAAAGTATTTAAACTCATTTATAACTATCAATCTTGATTACAAATAACCGATACATTATATTAGATTTTATACTGATTGTGAATAATATTTGATGGATTCAGCTGCAATAAATTCTTTTATACCCACACTAGATCAGGTAGACAGTTGGTACGAAATCTTTACACTTTTACCAATATTAATTGCTCTAGAATTATTATTATCTGCAGACAATGCTGTAGCACTAGCTTCTCTTACTAAATCCCTCGATAGTTCAGAATTAAGGTCAAGAGCCTTAAATATTGGCATAACAATATCTTTATTATTTAGAATTATTCTAATCATATTATCTAATGTTCTTCTAAAGTTTATTCTCATTAGAGTTTTTGCTGGTTTTTATTTAATTTATTTATTCTTCTCTAATGTTTTTTTAAATTCAGATATAGAAAACGCTGAAAATGGGACAGTTAATAATAAAAATAATTTTAGGTTTTTAAGGGTTGTAGCGCTTCTTTCAATTACTGATTTTGCTTTTTCCATAGACAGTATCACTACTGCAGTAGCTATAAGTGATCAATACATATTAATTATATTTGGAGCAGTGATTGGAGTATTAGCCTTAAGATTCACATCGGGGATTTTTCTAAAACTTCTGGATATATTTTCTAGATTAGAAACAGCCGGTTACGTAGCAATTTTAATAGTTGGGATTAAACTTTTACTAAATACGTTAATTAAAGAATCTATTCTTCCAGACTATTATTTTTATTTTTTGATTCTTTTTGCTTTCATTTGGGGATTCTCTAAAAAAGAATCTAAAACTTAATCTGAGAGATATTCACCTGCTGATGGCTTTAACTGTTGAATCAATTGCTTTTTGCTAGAAATGTTTTTGCCTTCAAGTTTTGCTTCTAACAAAATAATCGGATCAGTTTTAGTTGAAATTATAATTCCTTCATTTTCTATTACAGCAAGAATAATACCTGGTCTTGAATAATTGCTCATGAAAAGGTACTTTTCATTTTTAATTACATCACTAGTCAAAACTTTAATTTTGAGTATTTTAAGGTTCTTACCTCTAAAATTTGTATTTGTTCGTGGGTATAATCCTTTTATTTTTTGAGAAATTTTAATTGCCTCATTACCCCAATCAACTTTAAAGTCTGATTTTTCAATCATTCTTGCGTAAGTAATTTCTCTTCCAAGGGTATTTTGTTTTATTAATTGAGGATTAGTATTTTTATTAATGTTTTCTTCGATTATATCTGTAGCATTTAAAAATAATTTTGCCGATAAAATACTAAGTTTTTCCGATAGTGTATTTAAATTATCGTTATTATTAATTTTAATTTTTTCTTCCAACAATATGTCGCCAGTATCTAGTCCCTCATTCATTTTCATAATTCCTACACCAGTAAATTCATCGCCTCTTATTAGGGACCATTGAATTGGGGCGGCACCCCGCCATCTTGGCAGTAATGAAGCATGTGCGTTCCAACAACCAAATTTTGGGATTTCCAAAATCTCTTTGGGTAAAATTTTCCCGTAAGCTATAACAATAAATAAATCACAAGAAAGTGATTTAAGTTCATTTATAAAATCTATATTGCCCCTGATTTTTTCTGGAGTATAAATTTTTATAGATTCTTTCTCCGCAATACTTTTTACAGGTGAGGCTATTAATTTATTTCCCCTAGATCTCTTCTTATCCGGTTGGCTAACTACTGCAATTACCTCGTGCTTAGATTTAATAAAAATATCAAGACTAGGAATTGAATACTCAGGTGTTCCCCAGAATATAATTCTCACGCGTCACCAGTTATTGATAATTCATCTACCCATATATGTGGAGAAATTCCACTTGTTGTTACCTCCTGGCTTGATTCAATATTTACTATATTTTTCAAAAGATATTTGATATCCCCTGCTACGGTGGCAGATTCTATTGAGATTTTTTTTCCGTTTTTGTAGAGCCATCCATCAAATGGAAGAGAAAATGAACCTTGACTTGCTCTGACACCTGCATGGATTGCATTTAACTCTTCTATATAAACAAATTCTCCCTCATAAGTAGAGTGATCTAGTGATGTATTTAGATCAAAGTTTTCATCTGATTTTTCAACTACGATCCAATCAGGAGATACTGAGACTTTTGATCCTAGTCCAGCGTGGCCAGTGGGAGTCGTTTTAAATATTCTTGCAGTTGATTCAGAATGTATAAAATTTTCAATTTTCCCTCTGTTAATTAGACATAGTCTTTTGGTTGGGGTTCCCTCTCCATCAAATGGTGTTGAAGAAATATTCTTTTCGTGAAGGGCATCATCATAAATATTAAGTGCTTCTGTAGATAGTTTCTCTCCGATTGAATTTTTATTAGATAAGCTCACTCCATCAATGATGCTTCTAGCATTAAACATTGAGCTAAAGGCATTAATGATAGTTAAAAAAGACTCTGGGGAAAAACATATTAAATATTTATCAGTTTTAATAGATGAATAATTTAAATGAGAAATTGTTTTATTTGAAGCCTCTTTAATACACGACTCTATATCTATATCATCAGCTCCATATCCAAGTTTTACAGAACCTGAACTACGAGGCTTCTTATTTTTCTCTTCTGCTCTTGCATATAAATATAGTGCTGCTTGACTTTTGGAATAACTTCGAAAGGCACCCTCACTATTTGCATAAACTCTCTCAAAGAAACTCTCAGATAAACCATTATATGGAACAGATTTTATGGATTCATGACTTTCTAATAGTTTTACTTCCGCTTCTCTTAAAACTGTAAGTAATTTTTTTATTCCAACAGGATTTCTTTTTTTAACTTCCTTAACTTTAATAGGATCCTTCGCTAGTGGTGAAAATTCTGTAGATTCATTCTTATTGCCGAAATCAGAAGCTATATTTGCTTGCTTAAGAGCCTTTTTAATACCAGATTCACTAATATCACTTGTTGTAGTAATACCAACTAGATTAGATTGATTCCAAACTCTTATAGTTAAAATTTGTTTTTGTGATGCCTTAAGTTGTTTAGCCTCTCCTTTATCAACTTGCACAGAATAATCATTAGAGAAGCTTGCTCCATAATCCCATTTTTTAAGGTTTAGGAAATCTGCAGCTTTGGAGATTTGAGTTGTGATTTCTCTTGGATTCATATCTTATCTTCCGCCAACAGTTATTGAATCAACCTTAATATGAGGTTGGCCAACAGTTACGTTGACACTTCCACTAATGGATCCACAGAATCCAGGAGCCAATTCGAGATCATTTCCGCACATTGATATTTTTGGCATAACTTCTTTAGCCTCACCGATCAATGTTGCGCCCTTGACTGGACTAGTTAATTTTCCATTTTTAATAAGATATCCTTCTTCTACCGCAAAATTAAATTGTCCTGTAGCACCTACACTTCCACCACCCATTGATTTGCAGTAAAGACCTTCACTAATACTATTGATTAAATCCTCTTTAGAGTGCTCACCTTTAGCTATATAAGTATTTCTCATTCTTGAAGCTGCAGCAAAAGAATAATTTTGTCTTCTTCCACTTCCTGTTCTTTTATGGCCAGTTCTTAATTCACCTGCCCTATCGGATATGAATTTTTTTAAAATTCCATCTTTTATAAGAACTGATTTTTCGGGTTCCATACCTTCATCATCTACTGATAATGAACCGAAGGATCCTTCTGATATCCCTTCATCTATTGCTGTTACGGATTCATGTGCAATTTTTTCATTCAATTTATTCTCAAATGGTGTTGTTCCTCTCTCTATTTGAGTAGTTTCAAGTAAATGACCACAGGCTTCATGGAATATAACACCACCAAATTTATTAGCTAATACAACAGGCATTTGTCCTGCATCAACATAATCTGCATACAACATGTTCATTGAACTTTCAAACACATCATTAGCTGCTTTTTCGTGATCCCATAATCTAAATTCATTAGGCATTCCTGACGATCCAAATCTTCTACTTCCACTAGATCTATATTGGGCATCACTTGCAATTACGTTGAGACCAACTGTTTGATGCAATCTAATATCTGAGACATAGGTTCCGTCACTGGAGGCTATAATTACTTCTTGAAGATTTCTTGAGTA
This sequence comes from Prochlorococcus marinus, assembly GCF_001180325.1. GTDB lineage: Bacteria > Cyanobacteriota > Cyanobacteriia > PCC-6307 > Cyanobiaceae > Prochlorococcus_A > Prochlorococcus_A marinus_R. The sequence continues at coordinate 34,036 of NZ_CVSZ01000071.1, read as the reverse complement.
ACTTCCTTTCCTAGTTATTATTTTATTATTTTTTTTTAAAGACTTTGTGCTAACTAGTAGTTTTTCACTTATCTCATTAATAGATGGGACTTCATTAATCCATTTTTTCTTGGATAAACTATAGTCCCTATGTTTATTTAAACCGTTAAATAGTTCTCTTTTGTTGTCTGTTATGTCTAACATCTCAATAGCCTGAGATACCGATCTCATCAAGCCATGCTTTGTTAAATCATTTGTACTTACAAATCCATCCTTTTTTCCCTTGAAGATTCTAATGCCAGCACCCCTTCCAAATGATGGACTTACACTTGTAATAAAATCATCTTCTGCTAAAACGCTTGAGTTGTCAGTATTCTCTATAAATATTTCTACAAAATCAGCACCAAGTTCAATTCCGTAGTAAATGATTTCTTCTAATAAATCTTTATTGCAACTACCAAAAACGATTTCATTTGATTTGATTTGTGACGAAAGCATGTGAGTCTATAAATCTTCTCTGTATTAAAGATTATCTAATCGAAGGTTGGAAATCTTTGCTATCAAGAGGTTTTAATAAGTATAGTCTTAATAACTGGTAACCGTTTGATAAATATTTAGGTAGTTTTTTAAAAGTTTTAGATACTTTATTTCCATCACTGTTTGCAATATCAGAAAGAACCTTATTATTCTCTACTATTTTATCTAATCTTCCATAAAAAGATTTATCATAAACGTCCATTACTACAGGGAAAACTCTAGCTGCGGTTTCATTTGTTTTATTAATAACAAACTGGTCGTAATCTCTGGCATCTAGACCTAAAGAACTGTAGAAATCTTTTTTAATTCCCAAATCCCTTGCATACATAGTTGCAAATACAGCTAATAGAAAGAACCTTGACCATAACTTGGATGTTAATGGAAGATTATTCAAGAAATATCTAAACCTATGGAAGTAGTCGAATAATGGGTGTGTAAAAGTAGAACCGCCAATGGTAATTTTTTGGCTTAATGATTTAACAGTACGTGGCTGTGCTTTCATTAATGCGTCAAAGAAATCCCCATGTCTATTTTCATCTTGACACCAATTTTCAAAGTAATTAAATAGTGGAAAAATTTTGCTATCAGGGTTCTTTTCGAGATGCCTATAAATTGCAATGTATCTCCAATAACCTATTTTTTCGGATAAATAAGTAGCGTAAAAAATACTTCTTGGAGGGAAATAAGTGTAATCTTTATTGGCTGTTAAAAAACCTAAATCTAACTGAAGTCCAAAGTCACTCATTGATTTATTTAAAAAACCTGCATGTCTTGCTTCATCTCTGGCCATATGAGCAAAACATTCAGCAAGTAGAGGGTTTTTGACTTTAATTCTCTTACTAAGTTCCTTGTAAAGTAAAAACCCTGAAAATTCTGAGGTACAACTTCCCTCGAGAAAATCAACAAAAAGCTCTCTTGTCTCAGGATCTAATTTTTCTGCAGCGCCTTCAAATTCACTATTTCTTACAAAATGATGTCTATTGTAATCTTTCCTAAATTCCTCACAAATAGCTTCCAATTCCTCCTCGTTTATTGATAAATCCATATTTTCCATAGCCTCAAAGTCTGTTGTGTAGAATCTTGGGGACAAAATTGTTTCTTTTGCTGGTATCTTTCCATTATTAATATCTTTTTTATTTTTTGATTCAACAGTTGATTGAGCCATTTTTTATTCCTTTTATTAATACTATTATTTACTATGATTTGTATTTTCGAGGGAAAAGTTAACTTGGTGTTATTGTTTTTCTAATTAACTCCTATTAACTTTTGCCCATTCAATCTTTGAAGTACTCTTGAAATTATTAATTTTAGGGTAATTCTTTTTTCGTCAATAAGAAAGGATTCAATAATACTTGGTTTTTGATTAGGTTTTGATAAAGAAATACTTTTTAATGAACTAATGTCATCCTTTTCAAAGGATAACCAAAAGTTACATGTATCTTTAATCTCACAATTTATTACCCAACATTTATCTCCAGCAATAGGTCTATTTGTGTTAGTAAGGCTAATATTGTTTATTTCTAATCCTCTTTGATTAATTTCCTCAGTAAGTGAAGGAATTAAGTGTAGGTTAATAAATTCTTGGAAAGGCTTTTTCTCTACTGGGAGGTCTTTTTTGGGTTTTGTTATAGGTTTATCGGGAGTATTTATTTCATTTTTTATAACAACTTTAGAAGCAGAATCATCATTATTTATATCCATATTGATAATTTTTTCTGATTTTGGCCTATTTATCTTCTCAGAGTTTGAGTGAGTAAGGTTGTCAGATATTTCTTTATTTACTTCATTATTTTTGTCTAAATTTTCTTCCATAAAAAAAACTATTTTTTATATTATAAATTAAAAAACATCTTTTAATTAATTTATTTTTTTACCAATCATTATCAGCATAATCCCAGTCATCTTTATTATCTTGATTTGTATAACTTTGATCTTTTTTTAAATTATTATCATTCATATTTTTAACTACTCTGTAATTAACAGAAATTGTTGGTTGGGTTTCTCTAATATCCCTTTGGGGCGGCATGTCAACGTTTGGTTCAATTTCTTCCTCATAACTATTAGTTATAAAATCATCTTCCACATTTTGGAATGTTTTTCTGAAACTATTGCTGGTAATTGTTGTATTCAATAAAGTGCTTACAAATAAACCAGAAAAAAACGAAATACTGATTAACTTACCTATACTTACTTGATTGAGGGTCCATTTAAAGTATCTAAATGAAGTCTTCTGATTATTATTTGTATATAATAAAATTTGAAAAACAATTATAAAAAAAAGAGTTAAAAGTAAATATTTTTTCTTAAACATAATTATAAAAATTTATCTTATAGTTTTTTGATATTTATTTCCATAATATATTTTGTGAAAATTTATTTATGTTAATTCTAAGTCAATTTGATATTTAAGAATATCAACTTTCATTATTTTTACTTCTATTGCATCTCCAACTTTATATGATTTTTTGGATTTTCTTCCAATCAATAGATTTTGCCTTGACCTGTATTCATACCAATCATTATTAAGAGTGCTTACGTGTACTAAACCCTCTACATTTAGTTCTGATATATCTACAAAGAAACCATATGTTTGCACTGATAAGATAAACCCACTATAAATATTACCTAGTAATTTCTCTGCTTTTCTTACTTTTTTTATATTTATCATATTAGATTTATATTGGTTAACTCTGTACTTGAACTCATTAAGTTTATCTATCACAAACTTGTTAAATAATATCTCTAGATTTTTTGAAATTGATGAATTAAATATATCCCAATTTACTAATTCTAATGAATTACTCTCAGATATATTAATTTCATTAATATTATTTTTCTTTGATTTCTTACCATTTATTATCATATTAAAAATACAGTACTGATTTATAAGATTTGTGAAGTCAAATCCAGGAATTGTCCATGGAGTAATAAATAATTTTTCTGATTCATCATTATCAGGATCTTTAGATATCAACCTTATTTCATTGTCCTTAAATTCATTAATTAGAAGTTTATGTAAGATTCTTTTTTTATTATCGTCGTCACATAATTTAATTACTTGACTAAATGTCAAATTGCCATCTTCATTAAGCTCTACATCTTTATCAATAAATTCTGAATATTTGATTATTTCATTAGCATTAACGTAATCTATTCCATTTGAGATGTATCCTGCACTTTTTAAGCCATATTGATTTGAATGTTTGAACCATATTAAATTAGCTTCATATAGTATTGGTGAAAGGTAAGTTTGGCAATCTTCTTTATTTAATGATTCGAAATATCCTTTTGAATATTCAGCTGGATTGTGAATAAAAAATTCTTCTAGTGCTTTAATCTTATTCAGTGGCGCAGGAATTTCCACCTTATTCTCTAAAAGATGTTTTTCTCTGAATGAACATGAAATTTCTAGTATTTTATCTAAATCGTCGACATATTCCTTTATAGGTTTTAATACTCGAGAGGTTATTCTTGATTTGCTTTTTCTAGATAGAAGCGCGTCAGTATGATCACTTCCAACAATAAGGGTGCACTTTACTAAAGTAAGATGAAATGACCAATCAACTATTTCATTATCACTATTTAAATTGACACAGAGACTTATTGCTTCATTCTTTTCACCAAATTTAAATTCAGATTCATTTCTTATGGCTTCACCAAGGTAGTTTTGCCAATCATTTAATAAGGGTAATGATTCAAAGCTTTTAAATAATATTTCTAGAGATTTTTTACTATTTAGATCTACTCTTTCTGCAAGATTATTTGTATGTATCCATAATTTAGTATTTTTATTTTTTCCCTGCTCTATTTGAATCATTGGGAGCATTGGAGAATTTTTAGAATTCCAACTTTTGAATAAATAAGAGTTTTTATCTGTAAGGTCTAGCCTCTCCCTTTGTTCTATTTTTTTTGATTCAATATGATTTAAATCATATGATTTAACGATATTGCTTTTAGATAAAACAAAGTCTGTATCATAGCCTTCATTATTGTTTAGTTTTAGTTCTTCTATCACATGACCTAGACCTTCTTCTTGACCTATGGGGAATCTATCAATCTCAACTTTTACTATATTCTTATTGTCTGGATTGAAAGTATATTTTTTATTCTCTTTTGGAAGTTTAATTTTAGAAAGAATCCTATCGTCTATTGGGATTGCATATACATCATTATTTATTATTTCAACTTTAGAAAGAAGTATTTGATTTGATCTTTCAAGAATACAATCAACTATTCCTTCAGGTGATCTTCTTCTATAACCCTCTTTTATTATTCTTACTAAAACTTTATCTCCATTCCATGCATAGTTAAGAAGATTTTCTTTAATGTAAATATCTTCTTTGTCTTTTCCCCTTACAGCAAAGCAATAGCCTTTGCTACTACATCTTATTTTGGCGACAAGATGATCACTAGCTTTTATGCAGGTATATTCATCATCTTCATTTTTATTAATTATTTCAAGTTTTTCTAGAGCTGTTAAAGCAATATCTAATTTATCCTTATCAGATTTTTTTGTTATTTTTAATAATCTGCATAATTTTTTATATTCTAATCTTTCTGATTGATTAAGATTATCAATTATTGAGGAAGCTGTGAACATGATCTAAATGTAATTATAAATCAATTTAGGGGTATACACTTCATTATTACACCTTATTATCCAAGCTTAAAACTAATTATTTTCTTTCTCTTCTTTTTCTTCTTTTTCAATAGTGAAAGAGTTGATAAAAAGCTTTATACCAATGATAAAAAATGTAATGGAGGCTATTGACTTAAGAACTACTTCGGGTAAAAAACTTGAAATAGAACCACCTGTTAAAGCTCCTAGTAAACTTGCAAAAACAAGTGCTGAAGAAGATCCTAGAAAAACTGCTAATGGTTTATTTGAAGTGCCGCTTATAGTTAAAGTAGCTAGTTGCGTTTTGTCACCTAATTCAGCTATGAATACGGTTAGAAATGTTGACAGTAATAAACTTAAAACCATTTAAAAATAATTTTTGAATGTTTCATAAGCTAAAAATATACTTATCAATATCATTAAAGTACCAGTAGATAAAGCAAATTTACTAGGAGATATTTTTTTTGATACCCATTTACCAATTAGAACTCCTACTATGCTAGAGCTTATTAATGCTAAAGAACTTCCAAGAAAAACAACTATTGGCCTGCCCGATTCAGCAGAAAGCATTAATGTGGCTATCTGAGTTTTATCGCCAAGTTCAGCAATAAAAATTGTTGTAAAAGTCGTTATAAATATTGAAAAAAAACTTTTCTCTAGATTGTTTTCTTTTTTTTCTAATTTACTATTCATTTTCCTGAAACAGCAATTCTAAAAGCTTTCATCTCTTTACTTTGGTATCCATAATTTGATGAAATATGTTGTTTGCAGCAATCTATTAAAAATTTATCGCCAGATTTCAAATATCCTTTAAATGAAGTTGAAAATTCACTCACCCGGCAAAAATGTGGTCTGGTTTCATAAATTAAGCATTTTTTATTTTCTCTGTCCAGGTTTTTACACCAACCGTCTTTAGCCGTCATAGAGTTTATCAAAGCTATATCTTCTTTGTTAAGTTTGTTAGCCAAATCGCTTCTTTCGTTCAAGTCGAATCTACAACAAGCTCCACAATTTTCTATACATGACCATGATTTCATAATTTAATTCAATCTTGTAACGTATCAGTACAGTTTCGTCATTTATTTGTAAAAATAGTATCACAAAACATATTCATTAATCATGGCAACACTTATTCCTTTGGCTGTAGTTGCGTTAGCAGGACCAGCAATAATTGCTCTTGTATTTTACCGTAAATAAAAGAAGTTCTTTTTGGTGACTTTTCTTGAAGGTGTTTATTGGGATTTAGATGGTACTATCGCGAATACTGAATTAGAGGCCCATTTACCAGCTTTTAATAATGCTTTTAATGATCTTGGTATCGATTGGAATTGGGATACTAATACATATATAAAACTTCTGAAGATAAATGGGGGAAAAAATAGGATTGCTCATTATGCTAAATCTAATAATGATAATTTTTCGGAAGATTTGATTCTTAAAATTCATGAAACAAAGCAGTTTCATTATTTAGAAATTATAAAAAAAAATTGCGTTAGTTTAAAAACTGGGGTTTTAAGATTGATAAATGAATTACATGGAAAAAAAGTAAGACAATTTATTGTTACTTCAAGTTCAAGAATTCAAGTCAATCTACTTGTTGATTATCTTTTTAATGGATTCAACCCTTTTGAGTTCATTATTTCCAGCGAAGACGTTGAATTAAAGAAACCAAATCCATCACCATATTTAAAGGCAACCCAATTAAGTGGTATAAACAAAAACAACTCAATTGTATTTGAAGACTCCAATCCAGGATTGAAATCATCCTTGGCAGCTAACTTGCCAACAATTTTTGTTCCTTCAAATATCCCAATTGTTCTTGAGGAAAATATTAAATTAGATTGTATTTTAGATAGTCTTGGTGATCAGAATAATGTGGCAAATGTAATTAAAGGCCCTAAACTAAAAAAATCATATGTTGACTATAACTTTCTAAGTGATTATTTAGAGACTTTTAGTAATGCAAAAAACTAATTTTTCAAGAATTACCTACAGTTTAAATAATTTATTTTTTGGTTTTCTAAGTGATACTTGGAGAACAAAATCTATTGGTCTAATTTCTGTTTTGACAGGTTATTTTTTGTTTGCAAATTTTATTACGAAATTTATATCTGAAGGTAAAAATGAGTTGATAATGGTCCCAATAATTATTATTTTTATTGAAATCATTATAAGAATTAAACCTGTCGCAAGTTCAAAATTTTATTATCTATGGACCGTAGTTGATAAATTAAGAATTGGTGCAATTTACGCCGTTATACTTGAAGCATTTAAATTAGGGTCTTAAAAGCTACTCTTCTTCTTCTTCTTCAATAGGATAAACAAATCCTTGAGCTTTCCCGGTTAAAACTGATTTTCCTATAGATATAGCTTTTTGAGCTGCTATTGCTGCTTTTCCTTTCCAAACAGCGTGCCTTTGGTTCCTTTTGCTCTTTGATTTTTTCTTCTTTGGTACAGCCATACTGTTACTTTATATCCATTTAATAATATAACCTTTAACTGGTTATCTCCAAAACTTTTGAGTATATTTTGTTTATATACGTCAATTTTTTAAATAAGCATATATGCTTTATTAATCACTTATAAAGATTAGTGTTTAGATCAAAATTCTCATATTCAGATTCTAAATCAAGTTATTCGGATCTTCTAGAAGATATAGAGACGGGGAAAATAGAATCAATATTTTTCTATCCAAGGCAGAGAGAAATTGATGTTCTGTATAAAAATGGCGATAAATTTAAAATACCTATCCTTTACAACGATCAACTAATCCTAGAAAAGGCTACTGAAAATAAGGTAGATCTAACCATTAACAATAGTAGAAAAGAAGCCTCAGCTGCTAATTCATTTGCTTCAATAAGTCTTTTCCTGATTTTCATATTAGCTATAGTCTTAATCTTGAGGAGTACATCAAAATTAGCTTCCAGAGCTTTTGGTTTTACCAAAAATCAAGCTAAATTTGTAACTATTGATGATGTAGAAACAAGATTCGATGATGTAGCTGGCGTTCCTGAAGCCGCTGAGGAATTAAAAGAGGTAATAACATTTTTGAAAGAACCAAAGAAATTTGAAAATCTTGGAGCAAAAGTTCCTAAGGGAGTTCTTCTAATAGGTCCACCAGGAACTGGTAAAACACTATTAGCTAAAGCAATTGCGGGTGAATCAGGAGTGCCTTTTCTCTCAATATCGGCATCAGAGTTTGTAGAACTTTTTGTTGGTGTTGGAGCAAGCCGAGTTCGTGATTTGTTCTCTAAGGCTAAGGAAAAATCTCCTTGTATAATTTTCATTGATGAAATTGATTCCATTGGTAGGCAAAGAGGTTCTGGGATCGGAGGTGGAAATGATGAAAGAGAACAAACTCTTAATCAGCTTCTAACTGAATTAGATGGCTTTGCTGATAATTCTGGGATTATTGTTTTAGCTGCAACAAATAGACCAGATATTTTGGATGCAGCATTATTAAGACCAGGTAGATTTGATAGGAAAATTGAAGTAATGCTTCCAGATTTAGATGGAAGAAAAAAAATTCTTTCAGTTCACTCACTTTCTAAACCACTCTCAAGCCAAGTTGACTTAGGATATTGGGCTTCTAGAACAGTTGGATTTTCGGGTGCAGATCTTGCAAACTTGATGAATGAGAGTGCTATTCACTGTGCAAGAGACGAATCTAAATTAATCAGTGATCTTCATATAGAAAATGCTCTTGATAAAATTACCATTGGCCTGAGAAGCTCATTAATAACTTCTCCTAATATGAAAAAAATTATTGCTTATAACGAAGTAGGTAGAGCAATTGTATCTGCTGTGAGAAATGGGATAGAATCAGTTGATAAGATTACAATTTTACCTAGATCTGGATCTTTAGGAGGATATACAAAAATATGTCCCGACGAAGATGTAATTTCTAGTGGATTGATTTCAAAAAAATTATTATTTTCAAAAATTGAAATAGCACTAGCTGGAAGAGCCGCAGAAACCATAGTTTTTGGTGAAGGTGAAATTACACAATGTTCCATAAATGATATCTCTTATGCGACAAATATCGTAAGGGAAATGGTTACAAAATATGGATTTTCAATTATTGGTCCAATTTCAATGGATTCTGATAATAATGAAATGTATTTAGGAGATGGATTATTTAGAAGAAAGCCTCTCATAGCAGAAAATACCAGTTCTAGAATAGATAATGAAATCATAAATATTTCAAAAATTTCATTAAATAATTCAATAAAAATATTGAAAAAAAATAGAGTCTTATTAGATAAATTAGTTGATATACTTTTAAATCAAGAAACTATAGATAAAAATGTTTTTAAATTAACAACTTCTAAATTGTTGAAAGTTTGATTTAATTGCTTTAAATTAAAAAAAAATATTTTCTTGATAATTAAAAACAATACAACGAAGTTATTAGTTACATTTTCATTCTTACTTATTCTTCCATTTGTACAAAAACAATGGTTTAATTTGTATTCACTCAATATTAATGATATTTCCTTTTATTCAATCCTTTACTATTTGAGCGGTGCAATATGTCCATTTTTGGTGTATGTAAACTCTTTAAAAAACTATACATACTATAACTTTACTAAGGATAAAACCCATAGTGTAAAAATAATTAAAGGAAAAAGATTATTATTCTTAGTAGCAATAAATTTAATATTTCTCTCTTACTTATTAGCTGATTATATATATATTAATTTTGATCTTATAATTAATTTATTTCTCGAAGGAATTAATGTACCAAAACCGGATGTTCCACAGTTATGTTTTTTCATATTTTTAATCTCTATCCTATTAATTTCTAAGAAATCTAGGTTTTTGTTAAAAAAAATCATATTGGTAAATTTTATTTTGATTTCTCTCTATCTTTGGCATCTTCAAATTAATAATATTAGTGTTGATGATCAGTTTCATATTTATAGGTATTTTGGTTTAAATGATTTAAATTCAATTAATCTTTTTATTCTAATCGCCATAGAAATTTTATTTTATACGTGGTCCTTTTTATCATATAAAACTAATTTGAGCGATTGGATCGTGCCTAAACCTCAAAAAGCAGATTTTATCCCCTTTTTGAATATATTTATATTTTATTTATTTGTAATTTTTTACTACTCAATACTTACTTAGATGTTTCTAATTCTTCTATAGCGCAGAAAAATATTCTTTACTACCTTTGGGGTCCTCTAACATTGTTTTCTCCCCAGGGGTCCAGTTTGCTGGACATACTTCATCGGGGTTTGCCGCAACATATTGATAACCTTGAAGAATCCTAAGCGTTTCATCAACATTTCTACCTACAGGAGCTTTGTTGACAGTCGTATGCATAATTACTCCTTCGGGATTGATAAGAAATAAACCTCTATCAGCTTCCCCATCATCATTTAAAACATTGTATGCCTGGCAAATTTCTCTTTTTAAGTCAGAAACTAATGGATAGTTAATATCACCTATACCTCCTTCATTTCTTGGGGTTTGTATCCAAGCCAAATGACAATGTTTGCTATCAACTGATACTCCAAGTATTTCCGTATTAAGTGCCGTGAAATCTTGGTATCTATCACTAAATGCAGTGATTTCAGTTGGACATACAAATGTAAAATCTAGTGGGTAAAAGAATAGAACAACCCATTTACCTCTTAGACCTGAAAGTGTAATCTCCTTAAACTCTTGATCATATACTGCTGTAGCACTAAAGTCTGGTGCTTCTTGGCCAACTCTTAAGCTCATGAAAAAATTTGTCCTTATTTAAATTATGTATGGTCTGAATGACCGTAGTAAGTATTATAATTTTATTGATAATGAATTAGCAAGTTTTTTTTTAATTCAATGAAATGGCACTATTCCTTTACTAGGAAATTTACAATCTTGAATCACAATAAACTTTTAAAAAATCTCAAAAAGGAGTTAATTAAATATCCCATTAACAGGCTTGACAATAAAAATTCAAATTAAAAGAAATTTTATTTTATTTAAGATTACTTAAAATTTAACTCTCTATAATTATGAATATTCTTTTTAATATTTTTAATTATGGCTAAATATATTGAAAGACTAAAGGAAAAAGTTAAAATAAAAAAATTTGACTCTAATCAGCCGATTGGAGCTTGGATTTTTGTTGTAATTTTGAATATAGTTGGATTTGCAGGTTATTTTTACTTAAAGATAAATCACATACAACTAGGTAGTTAAAAACTTATCTTATTTCCTTCTTAATTGACCGACAAAAATTTTTTAGTCTTTCATTTCTCGTTAAGTCAGGTAAAGTCCAAATTGATTCTGTCTCAGGTAATGGATCTTTGCTCCATTCTTTGAATTCTTCCATTATCGAAGCATTATTTAATTTTGATGTATACTTTTTTCGTTTTTGTAAATATTTTCTTATAACTGTAAGATTTGCCTCAATATATTCCCTCATAATGAATTACGTAGTCTTGTATTAATCTATCATTTAGCAAGTTCTACTTTAGGGAAAAGATTAATTAGACATTTTGAACTGCTTGAAATAGTCCAAACGAATAACCTCCTATTAAGATCCAGCCTAGTACGCTTGATATTATTGTAGATCTTCTATTATGTCTTCTTAAAGCTGATTCAATCATTTCATTAACTTCTTCTCTATTAAGGAATTCTTTCTTGGAGTTTTTTTTCATTTTTTTCTTTTTACAATAAACGAATTTATAAAAAAGTGAGCTAAAGATATTTTCTTATAAGTAAGAGTTTTATTTTTGATTATTTTATAAATATTTTTTATATTTAGCATGAAATATATAATGAGATTTTAAGAGAAATTTTCAAAATTATAAGATAAAGTGTTTGAATTGAACGATCATAGTTTTTTATACAGACAATGAATATTAATGATAAATCTGTTTTAGAAATGCTTAATAAACTTATTATTATTAATAGGCTAAATAAAAGTCAAATTCTTCAAATGGTGAATTTAGTTGCAATATCAAATGATATCAACGATTTAAAAGATAACTTGAAATGGGAAAGTTCAAAATCTTTTCATCAAAATATTTAAAATACATAAACTGAGTATTTGACAATATTTAATTCTTTGAATTTACATAAGAGATACTTAATAGTTAATTGAATTAATTAAGAGCTTTATAAATAATTTATATAAGTTATTCAAATAAATTTTTGATAGTAATTTTTCTTATAAGAAACATTCTCTTGATTACTATAATTAAGTGCTGTTTTCTTATCCTTGCTAAATGATTTAATTAATAATGTAGAAGTCAATATTATTATTATTATTATTAGTAAATCTCCAACAGTAATCCCTCGCTCCTTTAGATTCATGATAAAACATATATTTTGTTTAAATATAGCCTTTATTATTTAATTAACTAATATTTTTTACAATCGTGCTAAAAACGCGTATGAAGGAAATATAAAAAGAATATTAAATTATTGGGACTATAATCTTTTAAGTCATATAAAAAAAATAGATGAATTCATCATATGGAAGTCAAAAAAAAAATTAGTAGTTCTAATAGTCCTTATTTTTTCTCTAAAGAGATGATTATCACAAAAAAATCACTTAACGAAAATCAACTCAAATTTACTTATCAAAAACAGTTAATCTCAGATCTAGATAATAAGCACAAGGAATGGTCAAAATCTATTAACAGTAAATTTTAAAAGCTTTCATTGATTATATTTAAAAGTTTATTTCTTTTAATTGTATTTTTCTCTTCCCAATTAAGTGTTAATTCATCATTAATGATAGGTTTTGCTTCATAAGCTAGATACCAAAGAATAAATCCGATAGGAAATAATAAAATATGCATAGCAAAATTAGTTGACTTAAATTAAATATAGTGCAACACTTATAATGTGCAAGTGTGACACTAATTTTTTTAATTATGCCCTCACCGAGGAAAAGAATTGGTTTTTTGCCAAGTAAAGAAGTGCATGAAATTATTGAAAAATTGTGCACAGCTAATGAGTTTAGTCAGTCAAAAGTCACAGGTTTATTGGTTGAGGAAGCGTTGAAGTCTCGAGGGGTATTAAATAAGTCTTATGATCAAAATCGTAGTGATGAAGTGGATTTTAAAAACTTTTCTTTTGATCACGAGATATTATCTGAAAATAATAAATCTTCACTCAATGTGGACGAATATGCAGTTAATAAAAAAATACTATCTGATGATATCAAAATGATGCATGAATTTATTGAATTTAAATATTTTAAGAAAGTTATGAAGCGAAATAACAACATTATTGAATAAGTAGTGTCACACTATTAATGTTTATATGAGAATGCTTTTTAGTGGAATTTATAAATTATGCAAAGATAAATATTTTTTAATTTTTCTAATCAACTTCTTAAAGAGTGATCCAAAATAAATTGAATCTTTAAAAATTCAGCGGACTAAATCCTCGTGGAGATATGAACCTTAGCCCGCTTTAAAAAAATAGCATTAAAAAAATATAAATACAATAAGTATGTAAATTTACTTTTGATTTAAAATTTGAATATAAAAAATCTAAATTTAAATGGCAGTTAGTGTATTAAATGAAGATACACAGGATCAAATATGTGATCTTCTTGAAAATCTTCAGCAAATAGAGAAACTTAAAAATAAAGATATACGAATTTTGCTTGATAAGATAGTTAGAAAATATGGAGGAAAAGTAGTAAATAAATGAAACTCCTATACATAAAACTATTAGTTTTGCTTTCTTTACCAAGTTTTGTTCATAGCTCCCACTCAAATAATCAGAGAGAACTTATAGTCACCTCAGAAAGTAGCAGGCAATCAATCGAGTTGGCAAAATACCTAAATGATAATGGTGTAGTTAAATATTCAGCGTATTGGTGTCCTAATTGCCTTAATCAAAGTGAATTATTTGGTAAGCAAGCTTATAGAGAACTTAATGTAGTTGAATGTTCAAGAGATGGCATAAACAGTCAAACTCAATTATGCATTGATAAAAAAATTAAAGGGTTTCCCACTTGGGAAATAAATGGAAAACTAATTTTAGGTGTACTTTCACTGAATGAGTTATCAAAGTTGACTGGATTTAAGAATTAAGGAAAATGTAAGATGATTAATGGTTATATATTAAATGTTATTTCTTGAGTACCTTTCATACATCCTCCAGCTGGATAATTAATTACTTTTTTTGATATTAATCCAATACTTATAGCAACTATTCCAATACCAAATAATACTCTTGATCTTTTGCTTGTGATGAGATACTTCATTGCGCATTTATAAATATTAAAAAGTAGGTATTATTAAATTATAATGTGGATTTTTTTTGTTAAAAAATAACAACTAACCATAATTCTATAATATTTTAAAATAAGTTTTAAATATAAGATCTCTTGAAAATCCTTAATCAATAAATGCTTGTATATCTTTTTTTAAGTATTTTTAGTTTGTAATTGACAGTCTTTTTATAATTAAATGAGGGTTTTTATTTTTTTTTGAAAAATAAGGAATTTAATGTGACTCAAGGAATGGCTTTGTTACTTTTAAAGCCATTAAATTTACCCGCTAACTACGTCCTAAATCTCATAATTTATATAACTAATCCTATTAACAATATTGGATACTAATAGTCTTCCCAAACTGGTTTGGTTCTCCTCCAACCTTGAGCGATTAATTTTCTCCATTCATCTCTAGCTTTATGAACTTTAAGTTCTTCTCTGGTTGTCATAAGAGGTGGCTCTTTTCCTAAAACACCAAGAATTCTTCCAGAGTCAATAAACATATATTCAAAAAATTTATCTTTATTATGATTATTCTTTGAAAACCTTTTAACCCTTGAACGATTCGAATTTATAAGCCAGAAATTTTCTGTCAATCTTACTTATTTTATGTTTTCTCAATTGGAGCCATTGTTAATCCTTTGCTGAATAGTTGCTCATGATACAGCTCTGCCTGTTCAAGATTACCTCTCCATACCTCTGCAGATCCTGCCTTGTCAACTTTGATGGTTAGATCCCATGCCCTTTGTTCACACATCCTTGGGATTATTGCTAGAAGACAATTTGCAACATGTTGAAAAGTATTAAAATTGTCATCAAGAACTATAACTCTTGCTTCTGGATATTTTGCTTTAGATTTTTTTGGATCTAAGACTGTGCCGAGTGAATTAAACATTATTGTCTTGAATACTTTAATTATATTAAAAATTTACCTATGTTCTTCAATTGAAAAGTATTGAAAATGTCTCGAGCGTGACTTGAACACGCGACCTGCGGGCTATGAATCCGCCGCTCTAACCAGCTGAGCTACCGAGACATGGGAATATTGTAAGGCATTGGTTGTACTTAATTACCATTTTGAAAATTTATTTGTTTGTGGGCCTCATATATAGCAATTCCACATGCTACAGAAAGGTTTAAACTTCTAACACCTTTTTGATCATTGTTTCCAGTCTGTATATTCGGCATAAATATTGATATTAAAAAGTCGCTTTTATCAATAATGGAATCAGGTAATCCTGAATCTTCTCTCCCAAATAGCAAAATATCATTTTGCTTAAATTTAAAATCTTTCAAATATAATCCATTTTTTTTACTAAAAGAAATTATTCTTTTTGTTGATTTTGACGTTAAAAATATTTCAAAATTCTCATACTGATTAACAGTAACTAGAGGCCAATAATCTAATCCTGCTCTTTTTAAATATTTATCTTCTAGCTTAAAACCCAAGGGTTCTATAAGATTTAAAGGTATATTAAATGCAGCACATGTTCTGGCAATATTACCAGTATTTTGTGGGATTCTAGGTTCAAAAAGAGCGATTTCCAATTTTAATTAGGTATTTCAATACTTATTTCATCTATTTTGATTGCTCTTCCGTTTATAGCTAGCCAATTATCTTTTGATATTTTGGTTATTCTCTTTTGAAGTTCGCCGATTCTTTCAATATATGTATTACCAATTTTATATTCAGAGACCAGACTCCAACCTACTTGTTCTCCTACAATAATTGTTTTGCTTTTTCTTTTCATTAAGAGACTTATAAGTGAATTCATTTTTGTTGACCATTCATTTTGTTCCTTGCCAATACTTTTCATAACGAATCCTCCAATAGAATCTATTAATAATGGATCTTCTTCATTCCTTAATGTATTTAATAGGTCTGTTGTTTCTATTAATTTCCAATCTTTTGGCCTTCTTTTTCGGTGTAAATTAATTTTATCTTGCCATTCTTTATCATCCAAATAGTTTTCAGATAAGGCAACATATGATAATTTTTTTACCTCCTTTGCAAGATGCTCCGCAAATTCACTTTTACCACTCTTTGTACCGCCTGTTATAAAAACTATATAAGATGAATATTCACTAATACTTAAATGATTGGCATTCATAAATTCTCGATTATTTAGAGAAATACCACCATGTTGCTAAAGGAATAATTGTGGCAGCAATTAACAATCCTACAACTATATAAGTAGCAGTTGAGCTTTCAGTATCTTTTGATCTCATAGTGTTAAAATTTGGATCAACTACAGGGTTGTCAATAGATGAAGGCTGACTTTTTTCGTAATTTATAACAGTCTTCTGTTGAGTAGTACCAAAATATTTATTTATACTAGAAATTGAATTTGCGTATGTAGTCGAGGGGTTAAGAATAAAAATTAAGCCAGTAAAGATTAAAGAAAGTATATATTTATTGATGTATAGGTTCATTTTAAAAGGTTTTGGTTAATTATATATTAAAAACCATATGTTTGAGTAATTTTAAATGTACTAAACAATATAATATTTGCATAATTTAATTTGAACTAACATATTTAAAATATGGGATTCAATGGGAAATCATTAATTTTAATCGGTGCCATACTCTTTATTTTTCAGATAGCAAATTTCATTTCAATAGAAACAATCACTCCTGAGCTTGAAAGAGCACAAGTGTTAGCCGCAATAGCTTCATTAATTATTATTTTGATAGGCTTTTTATTTAAACAATTCGAACCATTAGCTGGTGAGAAAGTTGCTTTAAAAGGAGAAAATAAGTTTATCTTCGACAGAAATATGCCGGATGAAGTTATTGATGAACTTGCATGGGGTTCTGAAGCAATATTAACTTCTACAGCAGCAGCAGCAATATTGATTCACAATGATGGAGTTAATATATTGAGTAGAGGAATGACTTCAAGTAATGATTTTAAACCCGGGGAAACCTGCCTGAGATCTATAAAAGATATGAAATTAATATCATTAGCAAACACTAAATTTTATCCAGGAAGAGATGAATTTTTTAATTTTTGCGCCGACATTCCATCTATTTTAGTTGTACCTATAAATAATAAGGCTTTTATATTGATAGGAGGATGGAGTGCTAAGTGTTTTACCAAGTCTGATGAAAAATGGATTAATAACTGGTCCAAGAAAATTAATAATATTTTTTCAAAAAATAAAATTTAAAAATAAATTATTGATTTAACTCTTTTATCTTTTGCTTTAAAACTTACTGATTCAGTATCTAAATTATAGTAAGCATTTTCTGAATTTATTTCATATTTATTTTCGTTGTTTTCATCTTTTATTAAGTATTTTACGGGATTGAAAAATTCAATTATGTTATCTGAACCCAATATGGCCTTTCCTGCATTTAAGATGATATTTTGATTTTCAAATCTTATATTTCCCTCTAATAGATAGTTAGTATTTTCTATATTCCAAGTAAAATTATCGGCATATAAAATATCCACATCTTTTTTTAGAGTTTTTAATTTAACATTCCCTTTCAATTTCAGGAGTTTATTGTTGTCTGATAATGAAGATTCTTCTGAACTAATAATATATTTAGTTTCTTCCCCATTGAGAATATTAATGATAGGTTTTGTTAGTTCGAACTTTAATTCAATATTGTTATAACTTGAATTTGGACTGGTAATTGAATATATTTTATCTCCATTTTTAGAGAAAATAGTCATATCTAGATTGTCTATTTTTTGTTTAACCTTATTTTCATCAATTACATTTGGGGCACAACCAAGCATAAATAATGGAAGAAAAATTATTGATCTAAAGATGCTGCTCATACTCCAGTTTATTTATAATTGGAGTGGGTTTAGGAAGACTCGAGTTACTTACTAGTAATCCCCAACTTAATTGTTGTTTCCAAGGAATTTCTTCTCTATATATAGATCCAAGTTGTTCATTAATTTTTGTAGATAATTCAGGTAATAAAGGTAGTAATAACAATCCTATTATTCGAGTACTTTCTAAAACGTTATAAATAATTTGTTTAACTTGAGGTAGTTTATCTTTCTCTTTTATTAACAGCCAGGGCTGATTATCATTCAAATACAAATTTGTATTAATTGCTAGGCTAAGTACCTCATTAGCTGCTAGGTCTAATTTGTAGTTATCAAAGTTATAAATAAAGTTTTCAACTGCAATTTTGGCATAATTCTCTAATTTATTTTCACTTAAAGAATTTTCATTATTTGGCACTTTATTATCAAACCATTTTCTAGACATAGATGATGTTCTATTTAATAAATTGCCAATTGTATTAGCTAAGTCATTATTGATAATGTCAACAAATCTTTTATCTTGAAAATCTCCATCATTTCCTAGTGATATGTCTTTAATGAGATACCACCTTACAGGATCATTTCCATATTTTGTGAGCAATAAATCAGGATCAAGTACATTACCCAAGCTTTTACCCATTTTTTGCCCCTCTCTTGTAAGAAACCCATGCCCAAATACCTTTTTAGGAACTTTCATATTGGCAGAAATAAGCATTGCTGGCCAATATACAGCATGGAATCTCAGAATATCTTTACCAATAAAATGAACATCAGCTGGCCATCCTCCATTAATTGATTTTTCTAATAAATGTTCTGTCGCATCAGAACTAATGGCACTTATATATCCAAGTAAAGCATCAAACCATACATAAAAAGTATGGTTATCGTAACCAGGGACTGGTATTCCCCATGTAACATTTGTTCTTGAAATTGAAAAATCCTTTAAACCTCTAGATACAAAATTTATAATTTCATTCTTTCTTTCTATTGGCTCTATAAAAGAAGGTTGGTTGATTATTTTCTCAATCTCCTTTTGATATTTTGAAAGTCTAAAAAAAAGATTCTCTTCATTTTTCCATTCTAGATTTTTTTGATGTATGGGACATTTGTATGTTGATGAGTTTTCTGGATTATCTTTAAATTCTTCACAACCGACACAATACCAACCTTTTTGAACTCCCATATAGATATCATCTGATGCTTTTACTCTTTCATAGAATTCACTAACAATAATCTCATGATTGTTTGAGCTTGTTCTTATAAATTTATCAAAGGATATATTCCAATTTTTCCAATTATCATTAAAGACTTCTGAGATTTCATCACAATGTGATTTTGGTTCAATACCCTTTTCATTAGCTGTTCTTTGTATTTTCAAACCATGTTCATCAACTCCAGTGATGAAAATAACATCTTCACCTGCAAGTCTTTTATATCTAGCTATTGAGTCACAAATTATTGTTGTATATACACTTCCTAAATGAGGTTTATCATTAACATAGTATAAAGGGGTGGTAATGACAAATGTCATGAAGCTTTTTTATTAATACTAACAGATATTTTTTAAACTAATAATAACCTATTGTATCCATTATCTTTCTAATAAATAAACTCTAAAAGATTACTTTCATTTATAATAAATTTAACTTTATAAATTTTATTACTATATATTTCTATTGATACAAATAGAGTAATAAGTATTTCTAGTGAATAATCTGGAAAATAAACCAATGCAATATTTTTTTTGTGATTAATCCACTTAACAAATATTATTTTATAAAATGGTTTTTTTTCATTCTTAAAAAATAATTTTAAATACTTAAATTTATTATTTTTAAAAATGTTATTATTCTCTGATTGTCTATTCTTTGAATAATCTATAATCTTAGAGACTGAATCCTTACTTAGTATTTCGTTATTATTAATTTTATTATATACTTGTCTTTGTATAATTAAATCAAGATATCTTCTTAATGGTGAAGTACATTGTACATACATTTTGAGACCTAATGATTCATGTATTCCTGGCTTTGTCGTTAAATAACTTCTTCCCATATATTGTTTTAATATTATATATTTAATATCACTATCATTGTATTTATCAAGTATTTCAGTTGGATTGCAATTTAATTTCTGAATCCTAAATACGGCCGCTAAATTATTTTTATCTATAAATAAACTTGTTACATAACCCATTAATATCATTGATTCTGCAACTATAATTTGTGATATTGTTTTCTCTAATTTATGTATTATAATCCTATTCTTTTCTAATTTAATTTTACTATTAGGACTTTCAAAATTAATTGCGCCTTGTTTCTTTCTGAATAGAATACTTTTTTCTAATAAATTTTTAATCTCAATTAATTCTGTTTCTTCTTTAGGTTCTAATTCTAATATTTCATTTGCATCTTCATATGTTAATTGATATTTTGGTTTAATTATTGCTTCTGTTATTTCATAATTATTTATTGATCCATCGGCATTGAATTCTATTGCGGCACTAATAGTTTCTGAAATTTTATTTTGAGCTAGATTTGCCTTTTCAAGAATATCTTTAGGTAGCATTGGGACATATAGATCAATTAAATATAAACTGCTATTTCTCTTTCTTGCATCCAAATCAATTTTAGAGTCATGAGAAAAGAATTTGCATGGATTACTAATATGTATCCAAAAAATTTTTTTATTTCCCCCTTTTAATTCTAATGAAATAGCATCATCAATCTCATGTGGATCTTCAGAATCAATAATATATGTTTTTAAATTAGTTAAATCTTTCAAATATTCTAATTTCTAATTATAGTGCTAACTATATTAAATATGAAATTATCCTTCAGGATTTACGAAGGGTAAAAGAGCTACAATTCTTGCTCTTTTTACAGCTAACGTAAGATCTCTTTGTTGTTTAGAAGTTAAACCTGTCATCCTTCTTGGTAGGATTTTACCCCTCTCAGTTATGAATTTTTTTAGTAGTTCTACATCCTTATAGTCAATTGGATCACCAGGTTTGATAGGTGATAATTGTTTTTTAAAAATTGAATTAGGCATGATTTAATTTGATTTGATTACTTTATTTCTTTGTGAATTGTCATTCTGTTTAAATGTGGATTAAACTTTTTTAGTTCTAATCTCTCCGTTGTATTTCTACGATTCTTTTCGGTAGTATATCTTGAGACACCATTTGATCTCTTAGGATCTGTGCTTGTCCTTGCTTCAGTACATTCCAGGGTCACTACTACTCTTGTCCCTTTTTTGGCCATTTTGATTAATATTTTATTGTATAATTTTCTATTGTACATCTTCAACAAACTTTTTTGAAGATTAACTCATTTCTTTTTTCATCATTGGTTAAAAAATATATATGAAAGTTTCTCAAAATTGGTTGAAAAATTTAGTAGAAATTACTTCTACTCCAGAAGATCTCTCTGAGAAATTGTCAATTGGTGGATTTGAGGTTGAATCCTTAGAAGATTGTTCAGAAAATGTAAATGGTGTTGTTTTAGGTAAGGTATTATCTGTTTTAAAACACGAAGGATCTGACAAACTTTCAATTTGCCAAGTCGATATTGGTAATTCAAAGAATTTACAAATTATCTGTGGTGCGCGCAATATTAAACCAAATATTTATGTTTATGTTGCTACTGTCGGCGCGAAATTAAATGCTGTTGATTTAACTATTAAAAGAAGTGAAATTAGAGGTGTCATGAGTGAAGGAATGATTTGTTCAATGCATGAACTGGGTTTAGAGGACTCTAGCGAAGGGATAGAGATTATTGATGAAGATTTAGCTTTAAAACATGAATTGGGCACTCCAGGGTCTGACTTGCTTCAACTAAATGATTTTATATATGATTTAGCCATTACAGCTAATAGACCTGACGGAATGTCTGTTATGGGTATAGCACGTGAAATTTCTGCCCTTTTGGAATCTACCTTAAATTTTCCAGTATTAAACCATAAATATAATATTCATTTACTTAAGGGAATTAAACTTTGCCCAGAGGCTATAGAATCTAATTGCATTTATACATTAACCTGCATTGATGGAGTAAATGGAGAGAAATTATCGCCAAATTGGCTTAAAGACCGTATAGAAAAATCAGGTATTAAATCTATTAATCTTCTTGTTGATTTGACAAATTATATTCTTTTAGAACAAGGTCAACCTTTGCATGCATTTGATAAACATAAACTGTCAAACTTAATTGGTAAGGAAGTTACTCCAGAAGATTTCTCTGTAAGAAAAGGCAAGGATAACGAAAGTCTTATTTGCTTAGATGGTAAAGAATATGACTTAAATGACAATATCACAGTTATTACTTGTTGTGATAAACCGGTAGCTATTGCTGGGGTAATAGGAGGTTTAGAAACTTCTGTTACTAATACTACCTCATCTATTTACCTTGAAGGCGCTGTTTTTAATCCAGTTATAATAAGAAAATCTTCAAAGGCGGTTGGCATAAGAACAGAATCTAGCAGCAGGTATGAAAAAGGGATTTCATCAAAAAATACAATAAGTGCAGTAACAAGAGCAATTAATCTTTTAGAAGAATATTTTTCTATTCATTCACCAATCATCAATACTTCAAATTTAATAAGTAATGAGGATTTATTTATTAAATTACGTAGAAATCGAATACATAAAATTCTTGGTCCACTAATAATTAACGATCAATTTGAAAAAAGAAATATATCTGATAATGAGGTAGTTGATAAATTAAAACTCATAGGTTGTACTTTAAAGAATAAAGATTATGGCTGGGATGTAGCAGTAATTCCTAATAGATCACATGATTTAATTAGAGAAATAGATTTAATTGAAGAAATAGCGAGACTAATAGGGTATGACAGATTCGACTTAAAACTTCCTAATCCAATTAAGCCTGGAAAATTGTCATCTGGCCAGCTTGCATTGAGAAAAGTAAAAAATGGTTTTATAGAAAATGGTTTTAACGAAGTACTAAGCTACTCTCTTGTTCCTGAAGAAAATGAAAAACTTATAAAGATTTCTAATCCTTTGTTATTAGAAACAAGCTGTCTTAGAGATAATATCTGGAAAGAGCATTTGGAGATAATTAACCGTAATATTAAAGCTGGACAAGTAAGTTGTTATATATTTGAAATTGGAAATGTTTTTCATAAGAAAACTGAGTTCATTCAAGAAGAAGTTCTGAATGGCGCAATTTATGGAAATAAAAAATTTGGAAAATGGATAAATTCCGGTAAGGATAACGATCTTAATTATTACCAGGCCAGAGGAAAGTTAAAGGAGGCTTTATCATCTTTGAATATAAAAATTCAGGATAAACCTACTGCTTCAATTGATTTTCTTCATCCAGGAAGAACAGCGAAATTATTCATTGAAGGGAAAGATGCAGGTTATTTTGGTGAAATCCATCCCAAATTAATATTAGAAAAGAAGTCATTAAAAAAAGTTTATTTATTTAAATTAAATGTATCTAACCTCTTGGGAGCTAGTACAAGAAAAAATAAATGGATTCCAATATATAAGCAATACCCAATTGTTCCGAAAATAGAAAGGGATATAAATTTTGTTTTCAGTAAGAAATTTTTAATTAGCGAAATAATATCACAGATAAGAAAAACAGGAAAAAATCTCTTAGAGGATGTAAATTTACTTGATGTTTTTGAAGATACTAAATTTGGAGATGATCATATAAGTTATACATTTAGATTATCTTATAGAGATAAAGATAAAACATTACTGGACTCGGATATTACATCAATACATTCAAATATTATTTCTAATGTTGAAAAATGTTTTAACACTAAATTGAGGAATTAGATGTATTGCTAATCTCATATAAGACTATAAACTAGTCTATATATGATTCTTATATTAGATAAATAATAATCCTATAAAAGTAGTTAATGTTGTATGATAAAACTCATGATCAATCTAATATCTCTACTTTTATCTTCAGTGCTGTGGGTTCAAGTTCCTCAGTGGTCAGATGATTGGTCAAAATGTGCTATTGACATACCAGATGCATCATGTCACTGGTATATAACTGCACCAGATAATACTTTTGGCGAAGGTTTTGATTGGGCTAGCGCCCCTTGGTTTGATGCTAATGGATTAAGTGATGTCCCTAGTATTGATAGCAAAACTGCCATTGAGAAGCTTCAATCTAAGTAGTACTGTCTTTAAGGCAGTACGGGAAAACATAAAACCCTTTGATATCAAGACTTTCTAAGCGTTGTTAATTTCATGGACATTAAAAGGACATAATTTGTTGATTTATTATTCAATTATTAATTTTCCCCGGGTAATAAACAGCTTGGGTATAAATCATCTAAATTGATAAATCTATTTATCTTGTATATCTATTTTAAGACTATTAATTAGACTTAAAAATAGTCTCATATAAGATGTACTATACAATTAGTTTTTATTATTTAAAATATTCTATTTTTATTTCATTTATACGTAATTATTGTTGCCATATCTTTGGATAATAATAATTAAAAAAAAATTAGAAATTTTGAATTAGCAGTTATCTTATATGAGACTATAAGAAAGACTTAATATAAGTCTTATATGAGAATTAGTATACTATTTTCTATATAGATTTTTTAGCAATTGATACGCTTCATTTAATTTTCTCATTTGATCTGTTGATCCTCCAGCATCTGGATGTGTCTCTAAGGCTATTGATTTATAGGCCTCCCTAATTTTACGGAACGTATGAGCGGATCCTGCCGATGTTGATAAATTCAATAATTTAAGTGCTCCATGTACTGTCATTGTTGAGTCCAAAGTTTCATATGAATTTGATCTATTATTTCGTTTATATCTACTTATAAATCTTCTCATAAGTGTTGGTATTCTATTTATCAGTTCTGATGTAGCAAAAGGGTCTTCTAAAACGCCAATCATTAATAAAACAATTTCAAGGGATGGATTTTTCTTTATCCAAAATGGACATAATTCTGACATTAATTTATTGGCTGCATTCCACGTAAAGGGTAGATTTTCAGTTCTATCAAGATTTGGCCATATATCTCTTTCAAACCAATCCATCGAAGCTTCTACTACATGATCATTAGGAACTGATCCATATAAGCTTTTCCAATGACTAATTAACTCGATTCGACATTTTATTAATTCAGTTTCTTTAATTGTTTTAATTTGAATATCATTAATATTCTCCTTTAATTTTTCACTATTAATACTTCTTCTTAGATTCCTTACTTTTTTTTCAACAAAATTAGGAAGGCTTATGTTTAAGTTGGCTTTTTCTTTAGATTTATTGTTATTTTTAATTCTTTTATTCAAAGATATCTCATTAACTTCTTTTTTTACGTCTGATTTAATTAATACCAATGCAGTATCTTCATCAATATTTAAATTTTCTTTATTATTATTCTCGTTAAAGTCTATTTCTTGCTGTTGGTTCTTAGGTAGTAAATCATCTTCTTGAAGAAGTTCTTTAAGTATCTTTTCTATTACAGGACCTCTTGCTCTAAATCCCCACTCTTTTCGTAATTGATCAAACCTGGAAATTAGTTCCTCAGGTAAATCAATTGAAATTCTTTTTGTATTTGAATTTTCAGGAATATTCAATAATATTTTCTTGAATAGTATGGAATTTATTTAATTTTATTCAAAAAAAATTGAAAGTCCATACGAAATATTGTTTTTAAATTAAAACCAATTTATTTTTATGTCACGAGGCAATTAAGTATCTTTTACAATAAAAGAAAAAAATGTTTAATTGTTATTCCAAGTCATCTAATGAAAAAAAAAGTTTTTATCAACATAAGAAATTAGAAATGCTCAATTATATTAAGGATTCACTTGAACGTAAAATTGCCTCAGTAACAGCATCTATAGAAGTTCTAGAAAGACAAATAAGCAGGGATAAGGAAGTTGAAGTAACTAACTAGTATTCAAACAAAATTTTCTAGAAGTTTTTCAGGGCCTAATTTCTTTAAATAATTAATATTTGAATTTTCAGTTACTAATAAGTATCCTGCAAATCCTAAACCGTTAATACTAAAACCATGGATATGATCATTTTTTCTTTTTATAATAGCGATCCATTTATTAGTTATTAAAATATTGTAAGGATATATCGGTTTCTTATCTCTAATAGGGTTCCCAAGTCCTAATTTCTTACATAATTCCAGGTAAAATTCAAAAAGACATGATGGATTTTCTAAAAAATTAAATTTGGATACAACAATATTTTTTTTAAGTTTACTATCTATTTCTTGATATGAGTTCATCTCTAAAAACCACTTTTCTCTAGGGCATGATATCTCACCTTTAGATCTACGCAGAAGTTGAAAATGCCTGTGAGGTTGACTCGCTCCCGCAATTGGAGAACTATTGAAAAACCATAATCCACTAGTATCTTTATTAACTTGTTGGATCGCTCTCCAATCTTTAATATCTAACCATCCATTTTGAGGTTTCCATTCATTTGTAATAAGTAAAATATGACCTTTTTGTACAGGGTACTTATTTAATATTAGTTGATGATTATCACCAATTTTATCAATTTCTAGTATCTTTTCCCAAGGACAAAATGGATTTTGCTTAGGACCATAAATTTTTTTTTTATTAAATTTTGAAGTATCGAGTTTCCTAATTATGAAGTCGTCTTTATCATATAAATCTCTTGTAATAATATCAGTTTTGAGAGGATATAATGATTCATCATCAATTGATAATTGAGTTTTTTCAAGTGCTTTTTTCCAATATATTTCTAAACTCATTTAAAAAAATTTATCATTATCATTTTAAAAAAAAATATAAACATGTAATTATTTTTTATTAAATTGATATTCTTTCAATTTTTCCAAAGGTACTGATTCTAAAACTACAATATTAGTTGATTCTAATATGACTTTTGGTGCAAGACCGTCTAATAATGCTTGCTTCCACCTATCAAGACAAATACACCAATGATCACCATCCTTTAATCCTGGGAAGGAATAAATAGGCATGGGAGTTATTAAATCATTACCTTGTGATTTACTATATTTCAGGAAATTATCATCCATTACACAACATATGGAATGATTCCCTCCATCATTTTTATCATAGTTGCAACATCCATCCCTGAACCACCCTGTCATAGGTTCGCAACTACAAATCTCAATTTCTTCTCCAAGGACATTTAGCTGATTTTGATTATTTATGGTCATAGTTTTTTTAATAATAATAAAACACCAACATTTCTTTAAAAAAGGTTGACGAGTATGGGGGGTAAGGAGGTAATAATTCTAATAAGGTTTTTTTCATTATGGATTGGGACTTTACTGAAAACATTGTATTTAAAGCTCTTTATGAAGCTTTTAAAGATAGTGATGAAACTTCTGCATTAGAATTTTTATCTAGTGATGGTGCTTCATATTATCTTGAGTTAACACAGGATGCCGCTGGTGAGGGACTTGATCTGGGTGATAATGAAACGATGGAAGAACTACAGGAAGAAATTATTGAATATTTAGAAAATAACTAAAAATTTAGCTTAAGCACTGAAATATTTAGCTTTTGAGTGTAGTGAAATTAAAGCTGTAGTACTTTGTTCTGGATGAAGTTGTTCAGATTCATCCATTGTCAAGTTTATTCTTTTGGCATCCAACAATGATAATTGTATGTTTGAATCAGATACTTTTGGACATGCAGGATAACCAAAAGAATATCTAGCTCCTCTATATTTTTGAGCTAGTATTTCTCTATTTTTGTCTGGTTCTTCAGATCTAAAACCACATTCAATACGAATTAATGCATGGACATACTCAGCTAGAGCTTCTGCTAATTGCACTGTAAGTCCATGGAATAACAAATAATCACTATATTTATCTTCTTTAAATAATTTTTGAGAATATTCGCTAGCAATATCACCCATGGTTACTGCCTGCATAGGAAATATATCTATCGGTTTATCATTTTTCAAATCACAATAAAAATCAGCTATGCATAAATTATTCCCAGATTTTTGTCGTGGAAAATTAAATTGGGAAATTTTATTTAATGATTTATCATCAAATAAGAAAATACTATTATCTTTTCTCCCGCATCTGAAATATCCATAAACTGCTTTGGGTGAAATAAGTTTGTTCTCTATAATTATCTCTAACCATTTATCTAACAATGGTTTAGCATATGAATCCAAATAATTATTGTATTCATCTACGCTTTGGTTTTTTCCTTTTTTTATTTGCCATTGCCCGCTAAATAAGGCTTTTGTATCTAAGTAGAATATTAACTTATTTAAATCTATATCAACATCGTTTAAGACTTTCGTTCCCAAGAAAGGGGCTTGAATTGGATCTTCTTCATTTATAAATTTAGATCTTATAAAATTTTCTTTTAAATTTAATTTAGAAGTCTCGGTATTTATGGATATTGATTTTTTAACAGCTTGAGAGTTCGATTTTGATGAGGCTAAATTAATATTTATACCCTCATTGTTAATGAAACCCTCTGTATTTGACCAATTGCCCTTTTTCTTATTATCCATATATTCATTCATGAATTTAAGATCAGTGAACGCATCTTTTCCGTACAATATTTTCCCTTTATATATTTTGCTGCAGTCCTCATTTACAAATTTTGGGGTTAAGGCTGCGCCTCCTAATATTACTGGTACACTTATATTTTCATTGTTAAAAGCCTCTAAATTATCTTTCATAAAAGCTGTTGATTTAACAAGTAATCCGCTCATAGCGATGCAATCTGCATTGTATTTTTTTTGTGCATCTATAATTGCTGAAACATCTTGCTTTATTCCTAGATTTATTACGTCATAACCATTATTTGTAAGTATTATATCTACCAAATTTTTTCCAATATCATGTACATCGCCTTTGACAGTTGCAATTAAGAGTTTTCCATTTGATATGTTTTCATCTACAGTTTCCATGTATGGTTCTAAAACTGAAACAGCAAATTTCATTGTTTCGGCGGATTGGAGTACAAATGGCAATTGCATTTGACCTGAGCCAAATAAATCTCCTACAACTTTCATACCATCTAGTAAAAAGGTATTAATTATTTCAAGAGGTTTATATTTTTTTAACGCTTTATTTAATTGATCCTCTAATCCTATTTTTTCTCCATCTATAATATGATTTTTCAGACTTTCTTCAAGAGTTAGGTTTTTATTTTCTGAAGATGCTTTTTTGAAATCTTGAATAGATAAATCTTGAAAAGCCTTTGTTAATTCTACTAATGGATCATAAATACAAATATCATCTTCAAATTTTCTTTTATCATAAATTAAATCTAAGCAAAGCTTTTTAGTTTCTTCAGAAATTTTTGATAATGGCAAAATTTTATTTGGTGCGATGATAGCAGAATCTAATCCTGCTTTAATGCATTCATCTAAAAATATTGAATTTAGATTAATTCTTGATAATGGTGAAAGACCAAAACTAATGTTTGATATCCCAAGTATGATATGAATATTTGGGAAATTTTCACGAATTTTTAAAATAGCACTAATAGTTTCTTTAGCGTTTAATCTATCTTCTTCTATCCCTGTAGATATTGGCAGAGCTAATGGATCAAAAAATAGCTCATAATCTGACAAACCACATTCTCTTGTTCTATTAATCGCTCGTTTTACAATCTTATATTTTTTTTCTGAATTCCTTGCCATTCCATCTTCATCTATTGTTCCGACAACAAGACCTGAACCATACCCTAAGGCTAAATTTAGAACTTGATCAAACCTTTCATTGCCATCTTCGTAATTGGTTGAATTTATAATACATTTACCACCAGCTGACTTTAATCCACTTTCCATTTTGTCAGCATCTGTAGAGTCAATCATTAATGGTAGATTTATATTGGTAACTAGTCTTGAAGTTATTTCTTTCATATCTTTCACTCCGTCTCTGCCTACATAATCAACATTTACATCAAGAACGTGAGCATTTTCTTTTTGTTGTTGCTTGGCAATTGCAACTAAGCCATCCCAATCGTCGTTATTTAATAACTCCCTTACCTTTTTCGATCCACTTGCATTTAATCTTTCTCCTACTATTAAAATTGAATTATCTTGTTTATATGGCACAGAGTTATATATAGATGAGGCAGATGGAATAAAACCACTTGAATTTTTCTTACCATTGTTGCACTTCTTTTCATTATCAATTATTTCATCGATTATTGAAGACAGATATTTTATATGTTCAGGCGTTGTCCCACAACATCCACCTATTAATTGAACATTAAAGTCATATATAAAATTCATTAACTGCATCTTTAATTCTATTGGCTTTAATCTATAGTGAGCTACACCACCAATATTTTCAGGAAGACCTGCATTGGGAATACAGCTTATAGCGAAGGGGGAATTTTCAGACAAATATTTAATATGTTCCTTCATTTGCTCAGGACCAGTTGCACAATTAAGTCCAAGGATATCTATATTAAATGGCTCTAAAATTGTTAATGCAGAAGCAATATCAGATCCAACAAGCATAGTACCTGTTGTTTCCATTGTTATAGATACCATTAAAGGTATATCAATATTTTTACTTTCTAGAATTTCTTTTGATGCTAATAAAGCAGATTTAATTTGTAAAACATCCTGACAAGTTTCAATCAAAAGAAGATCAACTCCTCCATCTATAAGACCATAAATTTGTTCTTTATATGATTGCTTTAATTCATCAAAATCTATATGTCCTAAGGTGGGTAATTTAGTTGTTGGCCCAATTGAACCTGCTACAAACCTTGGTTTATCAACTGATGAGTATTTGGCAGCAGCTTTTTTTGCAATAAATGCTGCATTTTTATTTATCTCATAAGCCTTATCTGCAATAT
Organism: Prochlorococcus marinus; assembly: GCF_001180325.1. GTDB lineage: Bacteria > Cyanobacteriota > Cyanobacteriia > PCC-6307 > Cyanobiaceae > Prochlorococcus_A > Prochlorococcus_A marinus_R. The sequence continues at coordinate 3,065 of NZ_CVSZ01000071.1, read as the reverse complement.
CATATTCATCAAGAACTATTGATGAGGCACCAAATGTATTTGTTTCTATAACATGACAACCTGCTTCTAAAAATGAATTATGAACCTTCTCAACTACCTTTGGCGATGATAAAACAAGGTTTTCATTACATCCCTCTAATTCTTTTCCTCCAAAGTCATCTGCAGTAAGGTTTAAGTTCTGAAAAGATGTTCCAGTTCCTCCGTCAAAAATAATTAATGGTTTTTCGTCTCTATTTAAATAGGTTCTGAAAGATTCCATTTTTAGGTAAAAAATAATTTATTTTAGTGAAATTCTTGTTACCCAATTATCATAGTCTTGAGAACGACCTTCTGTTATTTCTACAAGCTTACTTTTTAATTTATTCATTATTGGTCTTTCAACATTTAATTCAGTTGATTCAATTTTTTTAACTGGTGTAATTTTTGCTGCTGTACCAGTCAGAAAAACTTCATCTGCTATTAATAATTCTGTTTTATCAACAGGCCTTTCAATTACATTTATTCCAAATGATTTTGCTAATTCAATTACACTGGCTCTAGTAATACCCTCAAGAATATCTTGATCAACACCAGGAGTGATTAAGTCTCCATTCCTTACAATAAATAAATTCATACCACTAGCTTCGCTTACCTTACCACTTGAATTTAATAGCAGGGCTTCATCAAAACCCGATAAACTAGCTTCTGTTTTGGCTAATGAACTCGTAATATATGCTCCACTTATTTTTCCTCTTAAGGGGAGAGATCTATCTTCTTGTCTTGTCCAACTACTCATTCTACAAGAAACACCATCTGGGGATAGATAATCTCCTAGTTCAATACAATAAATAAAGAAATTTGTTTCAATATTGTGTAACCTTGGCGCTATACCTAAATCGCTTGTATATACAAATGGTCTTATATAAATAGGTTTTTCTGGCTTGTTTCTTTTTATAACTTCTTCTAAAGCTTTAAAAATATATTCTTCAGAAATTTCATTTAAGAGTAATTTTGCACTTTGAGATAATCTTTTTATATGTTTATCAGTTCTAAACAAAAGGAATTCTTCTCTATTTGTTGGGTTAGGTATTGCTCGCATTCCTCCAAATGCAGCAGTACCGTAATGTAGTGCATGAGTAGCTATTGAAATTTTTGCTTCTTTAAATGGAATACATTTACCTTCGAACCAGGCGTATGGAAGAAATTCATGCATATTTAATTTATTTAATTAAGGTAAACTTGTTTTATCCTACTTACGTATTCTAAACCTTATTTATATATAAAAATGCACAGGATATTAAATATAGCAGGAAATGAAAAGAATAAGGATGATTTAATTGAGCAACCAGCTGCAGATTTTATTTTTATAACAAGTGTCAAGGCTGATTTAAATCTTATATCAAACTTATTGTTAGAAAAAGAATTTGCTTCATTAAAAAATAATATAAGAGCTTTAGAAATTTCTAATTTAAATTCTTCTGCTCAAATAGATAATTATTTATTAAAAACAATAAATTATGCAAAAGTAGTTGTACTTAGAATATTTGGAGATAAAGGTACATGGAACTATGGAATTGAACAACTTTTAAATTGGCAAGCAGTTAATAAAAACAGGAAGTTAGTAATCCTATCAGGTACCATTGAGCAGGAAATTTCCTTATGTGAATTAAGTAGTATAGAAAAAAATATTGCATTAAATATTTCTAGATTACTAAGATCTGGAGGAATGGATAATTATAGAAAGTTTCTTAATTGTTTAAATTATTTAGTTGTAGATGAAAAATTAATTCCTGATGATTTTTTGAATATTACTTTTTATGCAGATCCCTATTTACATGATTGGAAAAATGAAAGTGGCGAAAAGATAGGAATAATATCCTATAAATCACTTTTTTTGGCTAATGAAATTGAAGTAAATGAAAAACTTAACTTGCAATTAAGAAAATGCGGATTATCTCCTAAAACATTTTTTATTTCAACACTAAAAGATGATATTATTCAGAAGAAATTAATAGAAATTTTTAAAAAAGAAGATATTAAATTAATAATCACCACAACTTCATTTTCTTCATCTCAAATCAAAAATAATGAATTAATTGAAAATTCAACAAATATTTTTACTTCTCTTAAAATTCCAATTTTACAGCTTCTTTCTTCTAATAGGTCAAGAAAAAAGTGGTTAAATTCATCTATAGGAATGAATTCATCTGATTTATTAATGCAAATAATTATTCCTGAATTTGATGGAAGAATTACTACCTGTCCTTCAGCATTTAAAGAAATAATTTCTAAGAAAAATACACTATATAGTGAAATAACCAGTTACAAAGCTGATCAAGTAGGTATTCAATGGATTTCAAAATTTGCAACAAATTATGTGAAACTTCAGAAACTTAATAATTTTGATAAAAGAATTTGTTTAATAATAAGTAATTATCCAGTAAAGAACGGAAGAATCGGTAATGGCGTTGGTCTAAATACACCATCTTCAATAATAAATATTCTTAATTGGTTAAAAGAAGAAGGTTATGACCTTGGATCTTGTAATTATCCTCAAGATTCTTCGGAATTAATGTCAATGCTTATAAAAACTAGAACAAATGATATTGAATCTCAAAATAATAAACCATTAGATTACTTACCACTTAGTGAATATTTAAAATATTGGAATTATTTAGAAATTGATCCCAAAAATATTATTGTTAGTCGTTGGGGTAAACCATCTGATGCGATCGATCTAGATAATAAAGGTTTCTCAATAAATGGTATTAGATTTGGAAAAATAACATTATTGATTCAACCTCAAAGAGGTTATGACTCTTTCACTGATAGAGATATTCATTCTCCCGATCTTCCACCTCCCCATAGATATTTAGCACAATATTTTTGGATTGAAAAAGTTTTTAATGCAAATGCTATGTGCCATATTGGTAAACATGGGACTGTTGAATGGTTACCTGGTAAATCTATAGGTCTCAGCAATAAATGTTTTCCAAATATTATTTGTCCAGCAATACCAAACATATATCCCTTTCTATTTTCGGAACAATTGGGTATTGCTTATATATTGGAATCCATTTATTTTT
>NZ_CVSZ01000070.1 GCF_001180325.1 Prochlorococcus marinus | reverse complement strand
AAAAATAGTAATTTAATCAGCAAAAAAAATGGTTCTTGGTTTACTTTGGGTTTTATGATTCTCACAAAAGATTTAATACCAGATAAACCTCATCAATCACTTTGTGGAAAATGTGATATTTGTATTGAACATTGTCCAACCAAGGCAATCGTAGAACCATTTGTAATACAATCGGATCTCTGCATTGCATATCACACAATAGAAAGCAGAGATAAAGATCGGA
>NZ_CVSZ01000069.1 GCF_001180325.1 Prochlorococcus marinus | reverse complement strand
GTTTTATTCAGGTGTAGTTCATAAGATAGGAGAGGTTCATGATGGTGCTGCTGTAACCGATTGGATGGCTCAAGAAAGAGAAAGAGGAATAACTATTACTGCTGCTGCAATATCTACTAGTTGGCAAGATCATAGGATTAATATTATTGATACTCCGGGACACGTTGATTTTACTATTGAAGTTGAAAGATCAATGCGTGTGTTGGATGGAGTTATAGCTGTTTTTTGCGCT
>NZ_CVSZ01000068.1 GCF_001180325.1 Prochlorococcus marinus | reverse complement strand
AAAGATGAAGGAATTGAACTCATCGATTTAAAATTCACAGACATCCATGGTAAATGGCAACATTTAACTCTTACATCGGACATGATTGAAGAGGATTCATTTTCGGAAGGTCTAGCATTTGATGGTTCATCAATAAGAGGTTGGAAAGCAATTAATGCCTCCGATATGTCAATGGTTCCTGATGCAAGTACAGCTTGGATAGATCCTTTTTATAAACATAAAACTCTAAGTATGATTTGCTCTATCCA
>NZ_CVSZ01000067.1 GCF_001180325.1 Prochlorococcus marinus | reverse complement strand
TAATTGAATCTGGCCTAGCTAAGTAAACATATTCAAAAGCACAGGGAAATAACATTGGATTTTCAGAACATTGCTTACAGAAAAACTCACCATCAAGATTTATAAAAACAGCTTCTCCTGGATCTACATCTCTCACTACTTGATAATCATTATTTTCAAGTACTAAAGATTCGCTTGCAACCATCCATTCTTCTTTTTTTGTGGTTAATGAAAGTCTTTTCC
>NZ_CVSZ01000066.1 GCF_001180325.1 Prochlorococcus marinus | reverse complement strand
GATGTGGTTGTTTCTGGGGTGCTGAAAAATGTTTTTGGAAACTTCCTGGAGTAATCACAACATCTGTAGGTTATGCTGGAGGAAAAAAAAACAATCCTACTTATTATGAAGTATGTTCTGGCTTAACTGGTCATTCAGAAGTTGTGAGAGTTATATGGGATAAAAGGGAAATTGATGTAAGTGATCTATTAAAAATGTTTTGGGAATGTCATGACCCTACTCAAAAAAACAGACAAGGTAATGATATGGGAACACAATATAGATCAGCAATATATTACAAAAATGAAAATAATATCAAAACCATATTAGCCAGTAAGGAACAATATCAAACGGAACTAAACAAAAAAAATCTTGGTTTAATTGAAACGGAAATAAAAATGATTGATTCATATTTTTATGCGGAAAAATACCATCAACAATATCTTGCATCAGCTGGAAGCAGGCAGTATTGTTCCGCTTCACCTACAAAAGTTAAGTTAGGAGTTTTTACTGGAAGCAACTATAAATTAGAAGACCATATATGGGAAAAATTTAATTGGGAAGTTGACAAATGTGTATTGAGATCTGATAACAATCCTATAAAGAATAACATTTAAATCAATCTAATCTTTATAGTAAAGACACGGGGCGTAGCGCAGTTTGGT
>NZ_CVSZ01000065.1 GCF_001180325.1 Prochlorococcus marinus | reverse complement strand
ATATTACAGAATTTCTTGTAATTGCAGATGGTTCCCAATCGAAATGGGCGAGTTATTTCAATTTAGGGCCAAGAAAACCGAAATTTGCCAACACAATCTCATTAAGATTGAAAGGGTTAGGTGAAATACCTAGAGATGCAGTTAGATTTGAGTTTGGATTTATAAAATATGGTTTTGCATGGGCATTCCCTCTAAGAGAAAGCTTAAATATTGGTTTAGGTACTTTTATAAATAATGGTCTCTTAGACAATCAGGCAATAAATAAACAAGTTATCAGAAGCTTCGGTTTTGATGATT
>NZ_CVSZ01000064.1 GCF_001180325.1 Prochlorococcus marinus | reverse complement strand
AAAATATTTTTTTACTATCTAAACAAGGCAAAATCTTTTGCATAAAAAGTAATGAAATTTACTGCTCAAATGAATACAGTTTAGGATATGTGAATGAAAAAACCCAACTAAAAAACGATTACTTCTTCAAAATAATGGCAAGTAATAATTACCTTGATATTGAAACTAATAAAAATAAATCTGCAAGATTGGATTTAAATAAATTAAATTTCAAATCCAATAAATCAAACTTTTTAATTGATTTTTTAAAATTAGATAATGATGAATATCTTGAAAATTGTTTCCGACTTGAAAACTTTCTCAACTAAGA
>NZ_CVSZ01000063.1 GCF_001180325.1 Prochlorococcus marinus | reverse complement strand
GTGGTGGCGTCCCTTGGTTGAAATTTTTTTATCGAATCTAAATCTCCAGTATCGGCAACAACAACGGTCATTGAGGACAATTGTTCTAAAATTGATTTCATATCTAGATAATCATATTTATACATAAACTAGCTTTTATTTCTGATGAAATCATCAGATAAGGAACTAAATATTTATAAAATTGGAAAATTTTAGGGTTTTTTAACAATCATTCCATGATCTTTAATCTTGGGAGGTATTTTTTCAATTACTATTAAACTCTCGATAATTTCTTTAGCAACTGGTACAGCAACAGTTGAACCATATGCATAAGATTTAGATGGCTCATCAACGACTACAAGGACAGCATATTTCGGATCATTAACTGGTAAGGTCGCCACAAAACTGCAAACTTTTTTACTTGTATAGGAACCATTTAAGGCTTTTTGGGAAGTGCCAGTTTTCCCCGCTATCCTATAACCCTCGATTTTCACTCCAGATCCACTACCTTTATCAACTACGCTCTCCATCCATTCAAGGACAGTTTTAGAGACTTCGTATGAAAAAAATTGTTGTTTTGGATTTTTATTAACTCTTTCTCCGAAAGTTAAGGTTACATGTGGAGTTACTTCATAACCACCATTTGCTATAGCCGCATGAAGTTGAAGCAATTTAAGTGGCGAGATTGAGAAACCTTTGCCAAAAGAAGTTACCGCAGGCTCAATTGATTGATTTACAAATAAATCTTTTCTCTTTAGTTGGCCAGCAGTTGATTCAAATAAGTCAGTCTCTAAATTTTTATTTATACCTAAATTTTTAAGCCAATCCCAATAAATTGTAGGGTCTAAATTTTGCATTGTTTTTACCATTCCAACATTACTTGAAACCTGTAAAACTTTTGGATAGTCAATGTATCCATGACCTTTTTTATCCCAATTAGAAAGTGTCCATCCTCCCACATTAATTTTTCCAATATCTTCAACTACTCCATCTTTCTGGATTACTTTTTCTTCTAAAGCTAAGGCAAGATTAATAGGTTTAAAAGTTGAACCAGGCTCAAATAAATCCTGAGAATACCAACCCCTAAAAAGTCCAGAATCATACTGCCAAAATTTATTTGGATCGTATGACGGGACTGTAACCAAGGAAAGAATCCCGCCATTATTAACATCCATAACTATGGCAAATCCCTTCTTTGCGTTCCATTTGCTTACTTGCTTTGATAATGCATTGAATGAAGCTTTCTGTAATTTTGAATCTATAGTTAGGCCCAAACTTTTGTAATCAGAAACAAAATCACCTGGGGCTGAATTATCCGGTAAAGGAGTTCCATCTCCTCCTCTTTTTATTGAATTACTTTTATTAAAAACTTTAATTTGGTTATCTAAATGAAGCTCTAAACCTGCTGAAGCAATATTTTCATCATTAACAAAACCGACAAGATTAGAGTAAATTTTCCCTTGTGGATAATATCTCTGCGAATATTTAAATAAATCAATTCCGCTTATTCGAAGGTTCTTAATCTTTTCAGCCTTT
>NZ_CVSZ01000062.1 GCF_001180325.1 Prochlorococcus marinus | reverse complement strand
TCTATTAAAAGACAAAGATTTGGGAAGGTTAAAGGTGAGGCGCATGTTGATGGGAAGTTGGTTTGCGCAGGAGAATTAATGTTTTCATTAGTTGATTAGGGATATGGCTTCTAATAATACTGAATTAAATGCAAGCTTTAGTGGTGTAAAAGTGCATCCAAATGCTTATGTTGATCCAAGTGCCGAATTACATGAAGGGGTTATTGT
>NZ_CVSZ01000061.1 GCF_001180325.1 Prochlorococcus marinus | reverse complement strand
GATTATTTTCTTTTAATAGCCCATATGGGGCTTGTCCAGATTGTCATGGGATTGGTTTTTTAAAAAAATTTACTGCGGATAGGGTTATACCTGATAAAACATTGCCTGTTTATGCCGCAATAGCTCCTTGGAGTGAAAAAGATAATACTTATTACTTCTCTTTACTTTATTCCGTAGGACAAGCTTATGGTTTTGAATTAAAAACTCCTTGGAAAGATTTAAGTGATTTGCAAAAAAAAGTTCTACTTTTGGGATCAGATAAACCAATATTAATTCAAGCTGATAGTCGTTTTAAAACTTCTAGTGGTTTTGAAAGACCTTTTGAGGGGATTTTGCCAATATTAGAAAGGCAATTAAATGAGGCCAATGGAGAATCAGTAAAACAAAAATTAGAAAAGTATCTAGAATTAGTTCCCTGCAAGACATGCTCTGGAAAAAGATTAAGACCTGAGGCTTTGGCTGTTAAACTTGGACCATACAACATTACTGACTTAACTTCTATAAGCGTTTCTGAAACCCTTTACCACGTAGAGCGCATTATGGGTTTAGGGAAGATAAAGAAGGAAAATATATCTTTATCAGAAAAACAAAAGCAGATAGGTGAATTGGTTTTAAAAGAGATTCGTTTACGTTTAAAGTTTCTAATTAATGTCGGTTTAGATTATTTGACTTTAGATAGACCAGCTATGACTTTGTCTGGTGGTGAGGCTCAGCGTATTAGATTGGCTACACAAATAGGAGCAGGTCTTACTGGTGTTTTATATGTTTTAGATGAACCAAGTATTGGTTTGCATCAAAGAGACAATGACAGATTATTAGAAACATTAAAAAGCTTAAGAGACTTGGGAAATACTTTGGTCGTGGTTGAACATGATGAAGATACTATGAAATCAGCAGATTATTTAGTAGATATTGGTCCAGGGGCAGGTGTTTATGGTGGGGAAATAATAGCTAAAGGATCATATCAAGACGTTTTAAATTCAGAAAGGTCATTAACTGGAGCTTATCTCAGTGGTAGGAAGTCAATTCCTACTCCAAAAGAACGTAGATCATCTTTTAAAAAAAGTTTAATTTTAAATAATTGCTCTAAAAATAATTTAAAAAATATTTCTGTGGAATTTCCTTTAGGAAGGTTAGTTTCTGTAACTGGTGTAAGTGGAAGTGGAAAGAGCACTTTGATAAATGAATTACTGCATCCTGCATTGTGTCACTCTTTAGGATTAAAAGTTCCTTTTCCTCAAGGAGTAAAAGAGCTAAAGGGCATAAAGGCAATTGATAAAGTTATCGTTATTGATCAATCTCCAATAGGAAGAACTCCAAGATCAAATCCTGCTACATATACAGGTGCTTTTGACCCTATAAGGCAGATATTTACTGCAACAGTAGAAGCAAAAGCAAGAGGTTATCAGGCTGGTCAATTTAGCTTTAATGTGAAAGGAGGAAGATGCGAAGCTTGTAAAGGTCAGGGAGTTAATGTTATTGAAATGAATTTTTTACCTGATGTTTATGTTCAATGTGAAGTATGTAAAGGAGCTCGTTTTAATAGAGAAACTCTTCAAGTTAAATATAAAGGTTTTAATATATCTGATGTTTTAGAGATGACTGTTGAACAAGCTGCAGAAACTTTTTCTGCTATACCTCAAGCTGCTGATAGATTATCTACATTGGTTGATGTTGGCTTAGGATATGTCAAATTAGGCCAGCCAGCTCCTACATTATCTGGTGGAGAGGCTCAAAGAGTTAAGTTGGCCACGGAATTGTCAAAAAGGGCTACTGGAAAAACTTTATATTTGATTGATGAACCAACTACAGGGTTAAGTTTTTATGATGTTCATAAATTAATGGATGTGATACAACGTTTGGTAGATAAAGGTAATTCAGTAATTGTTATTGAACATAATTTAGATGTTATTAGATGTTCAGATTGGATTATCGATTTAGGACCTGATGGAGGGGATAAAGGAGGAGAAATCATTGCAGAAGGTATTCCTGAGGATGTAGCTAAAAATCCTAAAAGTCATACAGCAAAATATCTTAAAAAGGTTCTGAAATAAGAAAATTCTTGTTGTATTTCTTTTTATTTTAATTATTTCAGCAATACGAAATTTTTTTTTAAAGGGGGATAAAACTTATCTATAACTGCTTTTTTGAAAATTTTTATATTAAAAAAGTTTCAAATCATAATGCTTTCTTAATATTTCCTTAGAAAATTTATCTTATTTGTATAGAAGCCGTTGATCGGAGGACTTGCTGAATGAGATTGAAATTTTTACATTTACATTTACATGGTCTTATACGTTCTAAAAATCTTGAGCTAGGCAGGGATGCAGATACAGGAGGACAAACACAATACGTTTTAGAGTTAATTAAAAGTTTGGCTAATACTTCAGAAGTTGATCAAGTTGATTTAGTTACTCGTTTAATAAAGGACCCTAAAGTAGGAGATGAATATTCTCAAGAAGAAGAATTTGTAGAGCCTGGAGTTAGAATCTTAAGATTCAAATTTGGACCTAACAAATATTTAAGAAAGGAATTGCTTTGGCCTTATTTAGATCATTTAACTGAAAAACTCATTTCTTACTATAAAAAAAACAAAAAGCCTAATTTCATTCATGCACATTATGCAGATGCTGGATACGTAGGAGTTAAACTAAGTAAATGTTTAAACGTTCCTCTTATTTTTACTGGTCATTCTTTAGGAAGAGAGAAAAAAAGGAAATTGCTAGATACTGGTTTAAAAAGTAATCAAATAGAAAAACTTTACTCTATAAGTAAAAGAATTGAGGCAGAAGAAAAAGCATTGATGTCTGCAGATATTGTCGTTACTAGTACTAAACAAGAGTCAGTTTATCAATATTCTCAATATTCTTCTTTTTCACCTCACAAAGCTAAAGTTATTCCTCCTGGTGTTGATCATAATAAATTTCACCATATTCACTCCACAAGTGAGACAGCTGAAATTGATAACATGATGAAACCCTTTCTAAAGGATTCTACTAAACCTCCATTTTTGACGATTTCTAGAGCTGTACGAAGAAAAAATATACCATCCTTGATTGAAGCATATGGAAGATCTGAAAAATTAAAAAGAAAAACTAATTTAATTTTGATTTTGGGTTGTAGAGAAAGTACTTCAAAACTTGAACCTCAACAAAAAGATGTTTTCAATAATATTTTTGAAACAATTGATAAATATAATTTGTATGGAAAGGTAGCTTATCCTAAAAAACACCTTCCAAGTCAGATTCCCGCTTTATATAGGTGGGCTGCTAGCAGAGGTGGTGTATTTGTAAATCCAGCTTTAACCGAGCCTTTTGGTTTAACGCTTCTTGAAGCATCTTCATGTGGATTACCAATAATATCAACAAATGATGGAGGGCCAAAAGAAATTCGTTCAAAATGTGAAAATGGACTTTTAGTAGATGTTACCGATATTAATGAGTTAAAAGTAATTCTTGAAAAAGGAATATCTAATAATAATCAGTGGAAAATATGGAGCAGAAATGGAATTGAGGGGGTTAACAGACACTTTAGTTGGAACACTCATGTACGCAATTATTTATCAGTGCTAACTCAAGAATTTTCAAGTTCAAATAGTTATTCTTCATCTGACATTAAACAAAGTTGTTTAAAAGGGACTTCTTCACTTATAAAACCCCATTGATTAAAAACTTCAGGATCAGGGTGAAGAATGAGTTGATTATTTTGAGTTTTCTTAAGTTTAAAGCCTTTTTTAGATAGTTTTTTCATTAAGTTAGCAGTTTCTTCAAATCTTGATGCCATTGCATCAAGACTTGAGCAATCACTTGTTAATCCATTATCTTTCCATGTAAAAAAATTCATAACAAATTCTTCAAAGATTGATTTTTAAAACTATACCTAAAATTACAAGTAAAATGTTGATTTTCCAAAAATTTTCAACTATTTTTTGTTCCTTAACTCCTTTAAGTTCAAAGTGGTGGTGTAGTGGAGCCATTAAAAATATGCGTTTACCTCTATGAAATATTTTTTTTGTAATTTTAAAAAACCCTACTTGAATCATTACTGATAACGATTCAATAATAAATATTCCTGAGAAAATAGATAAGGTAAAAACGCTATTGGTTAATAACGCTATTGAACCCAGAATTGCTCCAATACTTAGAGATCCTGTGTCACCCATAAATATTTTTGCAGGATAACTATTATATTTGAGAAATCCTAAGCATATGCCTGACATCGAAAAACATAAAATGCTAAAAACAAAAAGTTCTTGCTGTTCTTTCATTAATATTTCTGTTCCTAATCCATAAAAGGTAATTCCACTGCATCCAGCTGCTAATCCATCTAGTCCATCAGTCAAATTGACTGAATTACTCATGCCCACAAGTACTAAAAAAGAAACTGGCAATATTAAAATATTCATATTTATTCCCCAGGAGTCAGAAACTGTTATTAATGGACTGATTAAAATTTTTTCATTTGCTATCAATATAAAAATTATTGAGATAATACTCTGTAGGATAAATTTCTGTTTTGTTTTTAAACCTGTGTTCTCTTTTTTTTTAATGCTTAAATAATCATCTAAAAATCCTGTAATAAAGAATCCAAAAATAGTAAGTAATAAAAGAAATAATTTTAGGGAACTTAAATTTATGGTTATTATCAAAAGAAAAATTAAGAAAGGGATTATCATAAAAATCCCACCCATTGTTGGTGTATCACTTTTTTTTAAATGATTGGCTGGGCCTTCATTTCTAATATTTTGAAGTAAATTAAATTTTTTGATAATCTTTAGACCATTTTTCGTTGTGAAAATAGAAATAAAGAAGAATAATAAGTAAACTCCTATAAAAATAAAATTATTAAAAAAATAGGAGGTAACTATTAAAGCAAAAGTATTTAATATAAATAAAGATTCAAAGTTAAACTTGTTAATCTTCCCAATCATCTTCTAATGAAGGATCTTCTTCAGTTTTATAATCTTCTTTTTCTCCCATAAGTGCTGAAAGTTCTTCTTCTTCTATAGTACTAATTTCTTGTGAATCTCCGTCTTTTTCTGCAACAAGTCTACCTGTATTTTCGAGCCAGGATAGTAGATCAGGTTCCTCTCTTAATGGCAACACAGGAGCTGGATCATCTCTGTGGTAGCAAGTTAAAGCAGGATTGACTTCAGAAATGTCGTCTAATCTAAGTTTTAAGTTATTTGAATCCATTAATGATTACGTTCTATATATACGATAATACATAATGATGCACACGAAAAACTTTGTTTGATAAAGCAAATTTAAAATATTTTTTTATCTGGCTAATTTCATTGTCGCTGGCTGGATTATTTAAATTTATAGGATATTTATATCCTAATATTTTAATAATTAATAATTTTCTTCTCTTGTTACTAGTTTTTGGTCCAGCTCTTTTAGTTACAATAGTGTTAGTTTTTAACAAGTTTTCAGATTCTTAATTACGTCAAAAATTTAAATTTATGGAGCAAATTTAGATGGAGCAGATAAAAAAAGTTGTACTAGCATATTCTGGTGGGGTTGATACGAGCGTCTGTATTCCATATTTAAAAAATGAATATGGAATTTCAGAAGTGGTTGCTTTTGTTGCAGATCTTGGTCAAGGCGAGGATTTAGAACTTATTAGGCAAAAAGCTTTAAATTCTGGCGCATCACAATCAATTGTTGGCAATTTAGTTAATAGTTTTGTTGAGAGATATGCTTTCCCAGCTATTAGAGCAAACGCACTATATTTAGATAAATATCCTTTATCTACAGCTCTTGCTAGGCCTTTAATTGCGGAAAATCTTGTAAATATTGCTCGAGAGTTTAGTGCTGCTGCAGTGGCTCATGGATGCACTGGTAAAGGGAATGATCAAGTTCGATTTGATTTAGCAATAAATGCTTTAGGTCCTGATTTAAAAATAATTACTCCTGCAAGGGAATGGAATATGAGTAGGGAAGAGGCAATAGTGTACGGAGAAAAGTTTGGTATTCCTGCACCAGTATCAAAAAAATCACCATATTCAATAGATGTTAATTTACTTGGTAGGAGTATCGAAGCAGGCATATTAGAAGATCCAATGAAAGAAGCACCTGAAGATATTTTTGCAATGACATCATCTATTGAGAATTCACCTGATTCTCCTCAAGAATTAGAAATTATTTTCAAAAATGGTTTTCCTGTTGGAATTAATGATGAATCTCTAACCCCCGTAGAAATTATTAAAAAAGCTAATGTTCTCGCAGGTGAGCATGGTTTTGGAAGAATTGATATGATTGAAGATCGAGTAGTAGGAATTAAAAGTAGAGAGATTTACGAAACACCAGGCCTCTTGCTTTTAATCAAAGCTCACAAAGAATTAGAAAGCATTACATTAAATCCAGACGTTGTCGACTTTAAAGGAATAGTTGAAAAAAAATGGGGTCAACTTGTCTATCAAGGTTTTTGGTTTGGACCTCTTAAAGATAGTTTGGATTCATTTATTTCGTCGACTCAAACTGCAGTTAATGGAAGAGTAAAGATTAGACTTCATAAGGGGAACGCAATAGTAATCGGTAGAATGTCGGAAAATAATTCACTTTACAGAGAAGATCTGGCAACTTATAGCAAAGACGATGTCTTTAATCATTCTTTAGCGGAGGGTTTTATTTATATGTGGGGTATGTCTAATAAAATATGGGCTGAATTAAATTCAAAAACAAAAGATTAACATTTAAGATTCTGCATTTTCTTTAGTTTCAGTATCATCTTTTCCTGAAGTTAAAGTATCTGTACTTACTACTGATTGTTCTTCCTTAGATTCAATTTTAGTTTCTGGATTTTCTTTATCATCTGCTTTGGTTGAACTCTTCGTGGAAGGTCTTGGAGTTGGCAAGGGCCCTTCTTGTTTAACGGTCATGTATCTAATAACATCTTCACTTAGTCTCATTGCTTTTTCGATTTTGAAAATATGTTGCCCATCACCTTGATGACTTAGTTGCACGTAAATACCTTCTCTATGTTTTGCTATTTGATACGCTAATCTTCTCTTGCCTCTCATTTGACTATCAAGAATAGTACCGCCAAATTCTTCTAAAAGCTTGTTGTATTTATCAATGTGATTAGTTACTTCATCTTCCGCAATGTCTGGGCGGAGGATATACATGGTTTCGTAATAAGATTGTTGATTGTTCATAGTTTCAGACAAGGTCTTTGGCTCATGAATTGATCTGATGAGCGTCTGTTCATTACTTACGATACATTACGATAGGCAATTTCTTGATAAGTAGGATCATTTTTTTAAAGATATTTTTTTAGTGCGTCATTCATTACATGAAAAGGCACTTCTAAACCATCTGTCCAAAATGATAATGATTTTATTCCCTGGGCAACAAGCATTTCCAAACCATCTATAGTCATGCATCCTTTTTTAGCGCCAAATTTCAACAAAGTTGTTGGGGCAGGATTGTATATCAAATCGTAAACAATTGTTTGCGAGTTAAGAGATTTCCAAAATGCTTCGCCATATGGCATTGCATTATTTTCGTATTTAGTCGTTTTCATTCCTACTGGTGTTGTATTTATAATCAAATCTGCTTCCCGAATTAAAACTTGGGCTTGATCATCACTATTCAATAAACCCTGTAGTTGAATTTGATTATCAAAGTTTCTTATTAATTGATCTATTGATGATTTGTTACGTGATATTACTGAAATTTTTGAAAGATTTAAATTTATTAAACCTTGAATAACAGATCTTGCTGCACCCCCGGAGCCAAGAACTATTGATTTTTTCTTTGCTAAGTTTAAATTTTTTAATGGATAAATAAATCCCTCTACATCAGTATTAGTTGCGCTCCATTTTTTTTCAGAATTTAATTTCAAGGTATTAATTGCTTTAAGTTTGTTAGCAATAGGGGAGATTTCACTACAAAGGTTAAATACTTTTTCTTTGTGTGGAATTGTAATGTTTAAACCTTTGCAATTAATCTTTTTAAAAGAATTAAGAACTAATTCTAAATCTTCATCTTTACAGGGTACAGCAATGTAGATTAAATCTAAGCCTAAATATTGAAGGGCAGCATTTTGCATAATTGGAGACAAAGAATGGCTTACTGGATTGCCAATTAATGCTATGAAAGATGTCTTACTTGAAATCATGTTTAGAATTTTAACCTTAAAAGTAATGGTCTGTTCGGGAACCACACCCCGTCTTTGAGTAACAATAATGACGTTAATGACCGATTATGGAGAATAACAAATACATAGAATTTACCCATGGGTAAGGTAGTAGGAATTGATTTAGGAACAACAAATAGTTGTGTCGCTGTAATGGAAGGTGGTAAGCCTACTGTAATAGCAAATGCTGAGGGTTTCAGAACTACTCCATCAGTTGTTGCATATACAAAAAATCAAGATCAACTTGTTGGACAAATAGCAAAAAGACAAGCTGTAATGAACCCTGAAAATACTTTTTATTCTGCAAAACGTTTTGTTGGTAGAAGAGTTGATGAAGTTAATGAGGAATCTAAAGAAGTTAGTTATTCTGTTGAAAAATCTGGTTCTAGTGTCAAATTAAAATGTCCTATTTTGGATAAACAGTTTTCTCCTGAAGAGGTGAGTTCTCAAGTTTTAAGAAAGTTAGCAGATGATGCAGGTAAATATCTTGGTGACAAAGTTACACAAGCTGTAATTACAGTTCCAGCTTATTTTAATGATTCGCAAAGACAGGCTACGAAGGATGCTGGAAAGATTGCAGGTTTAGAAGTTCTCAGAATCGTTAATGAGCCAACTGCAGCGGCTTTGGCATATGGTTTGGATAAAGAAAATGAAAAAATTCTTGTTTTTGATTTAGGGGGAGGTACTTTTGACGTTTCAGTTATCGAAGCTGGTGATGGAGTAACTGAAGTTCTATCTACATCTGGAGATACACATTTGGGTGGTGATGATTTTGATAGGTGCATAGTAGATCACTTAGCCAATACTTTTAAATCTAATGAGGGAATTGATCTCAGACAAGACAAGCAAGCTTTGCAAAGATTGACTGAAGCTGCAGAAAAAGCAAAAATAGAGCTCTCAAATGCTACTCAAAGTGAAATAAATTTACCTTTTATTACAGCGACGCCTGAAGGACCCAAACATTTGGATTTGAACCTTACTAGAGCAAAGTTCGAGGAATTAGCAGCTTCTTTAATAGATAGGTGTAAGACCCCAGTTGAGAGAGCTATAAGCGATGCAAAAATTTCCACTAGTGAAATTGATGAAGTTGTTATGGTGGGAGGCTCATCCAGAATACCTGCTGTTTTAGATTTAGTTAAAAAAATAATTGGTAAAGAACCAAATCAAACTGTTAATCCTGATGAGGTAGTAGCTGTAGGAGCTGCAATTCAGGGAGGAGTTTTAGCAGGAGAGGTTAAAGATATATTGTTGCTTGACGTTACTCCATTGTCTTTAGGTGTAGAGACTTTAGGGGGAGTAATGACAAAAATGATAAATCGAAATACTACAGTTCCTACAAAGAAATCTGAAACATATTCAACTGCTGTAGACGGCCAAACAAATGTTGAGATACACGTTTTACAGGGTGAAAGAGAAATGGCTTCTGATAATAAAAGCTTAGGAACTTTCAGATTGGATGGTATACCTTCAGCACCAAGAGGAGTACCGCAAATCGAAGTTACATTTGATATCGATGCAAATGGTATTCTTAGTGTTACTGCCAAAGATAAGGGAAGCGGTAAAGAACAAAGTATTTCTATCACTGGTGCTTCAACTCTATCTGATAATGAAGTAGAAAAAATGGTAAAGGATGCTGAATCAAATGCATCTGCAGATAAAGAAAAAAGAGAAAAAATCGACTTAAAAAATCAAGCTGAAACACTCGTCTATCAGACAGAAAAGCAACTTGGTGAGCTAGGAGACAAAATTGATGCTGCAGCAAAGTCTAAAGTTGAAGAAAAAAGTAATGCTTTAAAAGAAGCAATTTCAAAAGAAGATTATGAATCAATGAAAAAACTTCTTGAAGAACTTCAGCAAGAACTCTATGCAGTTGGTTCATCTGTTTATCAGCAACCAGATAATCAGCCACCATCACCTGGCGCCGCAGGAGGTCCTGATCAGAGCGATTCGAACGAAAAAGGTGGAGATGATGTAATTGATGCAGACTTTACTGAAACAAAAGATTAGTAAAGGTAATTTTTAATTTCATTAGCAACCCATTTAGAGCAAGCTGGAGCTAGTAAAATTCCATTTTTATAAAAACCTGTACATATAATTAATCCATTTTCAAGATTTTTCATTATTGGTGAAGGCTCACCATCTGGTCTAGACCTTACTCCGTACCATTTTTTAGAAATCTTTCCTTTCATAAGCCAATTTGGTCTTTTATCGAGAAAATTTGTGAGTTTTTCGAATGTATTTTCTTCTGGCTTAGTACTATATTCGTCAGTTGATCCAATAATTAGCTTATTTTTCGATTCTGGAATTATATTTTTACCATTTATATTAAATTGTTTTGGCAGCGATAATAAATCAACTTCTGCATGATCTATCTCTATTTCCATTGCTTGTCCCAAAACAGGTTTTAATTTTATGTTGTGAGATAGGCTATCTATTAAATCAATTGCTTTTAATGAATTACACAAAATAACTATGTTAGATTTGATGTTTTCATTGTTCCTTGTTGTAGAAATCCATTGATTGTCTGATTTTCTTATTTTTACTATTTCTTCTCGCAAATAATTTACTTTTTTATATTTTAGATATTTATCTAACGTTTGAAGTAACGACAAAGCATTTATTCTTCCATCTTTGAAGGAAATTATTCCTTTTATATTTTTTGTTTGGAAGGCTTTATTTATATTTTTGATAAATATTGAGTCTCTTTCTAAAATTCGTAAGTTTTGATCATTTTTTTCATAAATGAATTCCTCTAATTTTTTGAACTTTTCTTCATTAGTAGTTAGCTGCATTAATGGTTTTTCGATATTTAATTCATAATTATATTTTTGTAAGAATGTAATCCATTGTGGCCATAATTCAATGCTTTGTTTCCTCAGATCCCAACTTCTACCTTTTCTTTTTTGATACATATTACCCATTAGCAAGCCCAAAGCTGCATTGCTACTATTTTGCATTTGAGTTGGATCTATTATTGTTATCTGAAAACCTAATTCTGATAATTCTAAGGCATTAAATTTTCCAATAATACCTGAACCAATAATAACTATGTGCGTTTTTTGAAAATTTTCTTTTAAGCTTTTCATGAATATATAAGATATACTTACTTATCTGACTTAATAGTTAAAGATTTTTTGGAACACCCTTCAATTATATTCAAAATTGTTTGTCCCGATCGTCCTGGTCTTGTAAGTAAACTTACAAGTTGGATTTCAAATTACGGTGGAAACATAAAACATTCTGATCATCATACAGATCAAGATGCGGGTTTGTTTCTTAGTCGAATTGAATGGAATAGTAAAAATGCGTCTTTTAATCGAGATGAAATCTATCAAGAATTTAAAAAAATTGCAGATGAAGTAAATGGAAAATTTAACGTAAATTATTCTGATGAAATTCCAAATGTTTCTATTTTCGTGAGTAAACAAAATCATTGTTTGATTGATTTGCTTTGGAGAGTAAGAAATGGTGAACTCAAAATGAAAGTACCGTTAATAATGTCTAATCATTCTGATCTTGAAAATATTGCAAATGATTTTAATGCTAAATTTGTCTATATCGATACTTTAAATACCGATAAATCTATCGTTGAAGATCAATTTTTAAGTTTATTAAAAGAATATGAAATTGATCTTGTTGTATTAGCCAAATATATGCAAATTTTGAGTGACTCTTTTTTAAAAAAGTTTTCTTCAATAATAAATATTCATCATTCTTTCTTGCCTGCATTTAAGGGTGGGCAACCATATCATCGAGCATGGAAGAGAGGTGTTAAATTAATCGGTGCTACTGCTCACTATGTGACTGAAGATCTTGATGAAGGCCCGATAATAGAGCAATGCACAGTTAATGTAAGTCATAGGGATGAAGTTGATGATTTGATAAGAAAAGGAAGAGATATTGAAAGAATAGCTTTAGCAAGAGCGGTTAGATTACATTTAAATCATCAAGTATTTGTTTATAACAGCAAAACTGCTGTTTTTGATTGAAAATAGTTTCTTAGTCTTCTAATTCTATTTGTATCTGTCTTTCATAAATTGATTCTTCATTAAAAGCTCTTGCTATCAAAAAACTGGCAATGCAGCTGATCAAGACAGGTTTCATTATTAGTAAATTTTTTGTTAGAGCAAAAGCTAAAAACATTGCTGTTATTGGTGTTCGCGAACATCCAGCTACGAAAGCTCCCATTCCCGCAAAAATGTATGTACTTGGAGCATGTCCTGTCGCAATTTCTACCAAGCTTCCCATTATTAGTCCGATTGACCCTCCTAAAGTAAGCATTGGATAGAATAATCCCCCAGGAGCTCCAGATGCTGCAGCTAAACCTGTAGTGATAAATAGTACTAAAACAGCTAACAAAGCAATTCCAATACTCGTATTTTGTTCAGCTATTATTTTCTGCAATTCATCTAAATTATGAAATGTACTGGGTAAACAAGAATAGATACTTCC
The DNA here is from genome assembly GCF_001180325.1 of Prochlorococcus marinus. Lineage (GTDB taxonomy): Bacteria > Cyanobacteriota > Cyanobacteriia > PCC-6307 > Cyanobiaceae > Prochlorococcus_A > Prochlorococcus_A marinus_R. The sequence continues at coordinate 74,626 of NZ_CVSZ01000061.1, read as the reverse complement.
TAAAACAAGTCCACAGATACTCATTTTTAAAACAAATTTATTTTTATACCACTTTTTCCCAAGATTTTGCATTAACAAAACATATCTGCTGTACAATTCTGCAAATATTCCTATAAATATTCCTAGTAAAACTAAGTAAATAAAATCTACAGGTAAGAAAAAAACTGATGGGTCATATTCTTTTTGAATCAAAAATCCGAGATTAAAATCAAAGCCTCCTGCTTTAGGATCTAACCCCAAGGCTTGAATAATATCAGCAGATGAATCTGCAATAAAAGTTGTAATAACTACCAATAGTAAAATTACTGGTCTAGCAGAGTTTAATAACTCTTCTATTGCATAGACAAACCCTCCCAATGGAGCGCTAAATACTGCAGCTATTCCAGCACCACCACCTGCTGCTACTATTACTCTTCTGAAAGCTGTAGGCGCTTTTAGCCACTTGGCCATTTGCCAAGCAACTGATCCTCCCATTTGAACTGATGGACCTTCTGGACCCAAGGGGAAACCACTGCCAATAGCAATAATCCCTGATATGAGCTTTACTAATCCTACTTTTAAATTCATTGGAACTTTTTTATGTCTTAAGAAACCCATTATTTGACTCACACCTGAGCCTTTTGCAGCAGGTGCTATATTTTTGATCAAATATCCTGCAATAGCTCCTCCTAGAGCTCCAATAATAGGTAAGACCGCAATAGATGGGAATTGGTCTAATAATGCTAATCTCCAATTATTAATAAAATAGATTCCAGTTTTAAAAGATATGCTTGTAATTGAGGCTCCTAAACCTGTTAATAAGAGCGAAAATGCAACGACTAGAGATCTTTGTTTTAATAATTTTTTGATGCTACGAGAAGAATTATTACTTGTTTTTTGAATATTATCTTTTAGAAAGTTTGGCATAGTCCATGATTACTTTGTCAAGCTGAAATTGTCTATTTCATCAAATTGAAGATAGCGATAAAGTTCATCTGAATATGGATTAATTTTATTTTTAGTAATATCCTGATATTCTTCAACTTCAGGTATTTTTCCAAGCAGTGCGCAAACTGCTGCTAATTCAGCGCTCCCTAAAAAAACTTGTGCATTCTTCCCAAGTCTATTGTCGAAATTTCTAGTACTTGTAGAAAAGACTACGGAACCTTCATCTACTCTGGCTTGATTACCCATACATAAAGAACAGCCAGGTAACTCTAATCTTGCACCACAATTTTCAAATATTTTATAGTAGCCTTCATCTTTAAGAGTTTCTTCATCCATTTTTGTTGGTGGACAAATCCATAATTTAGCTTTTAAATTTTGTACACCTTCAAGAACTTTCGCAGCTGCCCTGTAATGACCAATATTTGTCATACAAGAACCTATAAAAACCTCGTCAATATTTGTATTTGCAACATCAGTGATTACTTTTACATTATCTGGATCATTAGGACAAGCAACTATAGGTTCTGTTACTTTTGCTAAATCAATTTCAATGATTTCTTCATATTGAGCGTTTGAATCTGGTTGAATTAATGATGGTTTTTTTAACCAATTTTTCATATCATTTATTCTTCTTGAAATCGATTTTGAATCTTCATAATTGCTCTCGATCATTTTTTCTAGCAGGCAAATATTGCTTTTTAAATATTCTTGAACAGTTTCTTGGGATAAAAGTATTGTGCTACCAGCGCATGATCGTTCTGCAGTAGCATCAGTAAGTTCAAAAGCTTGTTCAAGTTTTAGGTTTGGTAATCCCTCAATTTCCATAATTTTCCCGTTGAATATATTTTTCTTATTTTCCTTCTCAACAGTTAATAGTCCTTTTTTAATTGCGAAGAGAGGGATTGCATTAACTAAATCTCTAAGAGTAATTCCTGGTAATAATTCTCCCTTAAATTTAACCAGCACGGATTCCGGCATATTTAATGGCATTGATCCTATTGCAGCGGCAAATGCAACAATGCCTGAGCCTCCAGGAAATGAAATGCCAAGAGGAAATCGTGTATGACTATCTCCTCCTGTGCCAACAGTATCAGGGAGAAGCATTCTGTTAAGCCAGCTATGAATGATGCCGTCTCCAGGCTTAAGAGCTACTCCACCTCTTTGAGATATAAAATCAGGTAATTCTTTATGAGTAAGTAGATCTACTGGTTTAGGATATGCAGCTGTATGACAAAAACTTTGCATCACTAAATCCGCAGTAAATCCTAAACAAGCTAGTTCTTTTAATTCATCTCTAGTCATTGGCCCAGTAGTATCTTGACTACCAACTGTGGTCATAATTGGCTCACAGGTCATTCCTGGCCTAACTCCATCTAAACCGCATGCTTTGCCTACTATTTTTTGAGCTTGAGTAAATCCGTCACTACTTTCGGTTGAATTTTGTGGTCTAGTAAATATTTCACTTGGTTGATAATCTAATTTGTTTCTAATTTTGTCCGTAAGAGATCTTCCAATCATAAGATTAATTCTTCCGCCAGCTTGAATTTCATCAGTAAGAGTTGATGGATACAACTCGAATTTGCTTATTAATTCTTCAGTATTTGAATCTTTTTCAATTTTTTTAATAATGCCTTTATACGGATATATTTTAATAACATCACCTGTTTTCATTTGAGATACGTCAGCTTCTATAGGAAAAGCTCCTGAATCTTGTGCAGTATTGAAGAAAATTGGAGCTATTTTGCTGCCAATTATTATTCCACCTGTTTTTTTGTTGGGAACAAAAGCAATATCTTCTCCTATATGCCAAATGAGTGAATTAATAGCAGATTTTCTAGAACTCCCTGTTCCAACAACATCTCCAACATAAGCTATTGGTAAATTTTGTTTTTTTAAATTATCAAGAATCTTTAGTCCATCGGGCTTTTTAAATTCCAACATAGCTAATGCATGCATTGGAATATCCGGGCGTGTTGTTGCATGTACAGCTGGAGATAAATCGTCTGTGTTTGTTTCACCGTCAACTTTAAATACTAAACAAGTAATCTCTTTCTCCAGAGCTTTTTTACTTATGAACCATTCTGCATTTGCCCAACTATTTACAACTTCTTTTGCATAAATATTATTTTGAGATAATTCATAAATTTCATTAGCCGAGTCGTAAACAAGAATAATATTTTTTAAAACTTCTGCCGCTTTTTTTGCAAGTAAACTATTTTCTCCTTTAAGTATTTCAACCAATGAATTTACATTGTATCCGCCTATCATTGTGCCTAGTATTTCAATTGCTTTTTCAGGATGAATTGATTTGCAATATTTTTCGGAATTAACAATAGCCGTAAGCCAGCTTGCTTTTACGTAAGCAGCCTCATCAACTCCTGGGGGTACTCTATTTACTAGTAAATCAAGTAAATAAGATGAATCGTAAGTACTATCTTGTTCTAATAATTTTGTAATACAATTTGTTTGTTCAGCATTTAAAGGTAAAGGAGGTATACCTTTGGCAGCTCTTTCAGCTACATGATCTGCATAATCTTTTAGCAATGTTTCCAAATTCTTCATTAGTAAGGTTTAATGCCTAATCTATTGTTATTTTTAATATTGAAAAGGAGAGTATTCATAAATGCTTTTTTAAATATTCAAACTTCTTAATTAATCAATGACGACATCATCAAATAATTCAGCTTTAGAAAAGACATCAGATTTACATGTTCTTGAAACACGTCCATTAATACCTCCAAGCAGATTACATAATGATATACCTTTAGATCACGACTCTGCTAATACAGTATCTAAAACAAGAAGATCGATACAAAATATTTTGCATCATAATGATCAGAAGCTTTTAGTCATTGTGGGTCCATGTTCAATTCATGATCTTGAGGCGGCAAAGGAATATTCAAAATATATTCAAAAATTCCGAGAAATGTATAAAGATAAATTAGAAATAATTATGAGAGTATATTTTGAAAAACCAAGAACAACTATTGGTTGGAAAGGATTGATAAATGATCCTCATCTAGATAATTCTTATGATATTAATACTGGTTTAAGAAGGGCAAGAAGTTTGCTTTCATATTTAGCAACTCGTGGCATACCTTCTGCTACAGAATTACTAGATCCAATTGTTCCTCAATACATTGCCGATTTAATAAGTTGGACAGCAATAGGTGCGCGGACTACAGAAAGTCAAACTCATAGAGAAATGGCATCAGGATTATCAATGCCTATAGGCTTTAAAAATGGAACGGATGGTTCTTTTACTACTGCAATTAATGCAATGCAGTCAGCTTCAAAATCCCATCACTTCTTAGGTGTAAATGAAAATGGAATGGCTTCCATAGTTAATACTACAGGAAATCCAGATGGACATATAGTTTTAAGGGGCGGTTCAAAAGGCCCAAATTTCGAAAGTGATCATGTACAAAGAATTTCAGCAGAATTGAGGCAGTGTAATCTTCCCTATAAAGTGATGATTGATTGTAGTCATGGAAATTCCAACAAAGATTTCCGAAAACAGTCGGAAGTGCTAAAAAATGTAGCTTCTCAAATTAGAAATGGTGAAAAAAATATTTTAGGAGTTATGCTTGAAAGTCATTTGAAGGAAGGAAATCAAAAACTTTTAAAAAAAGAAGATCTCCAGTTTGGCAGAAGCATTACAGATGCATGTATAGATATAGAAACAACAAAAGAATTAATTGCTATTTTATACGATTCACTTAGCTAGTTATTAAAAAATTAAAAAATAATGCTGAAGAGATTGGAACAATGAAATTATCTATTCCTAGAACACTAAATTGTTCGAGCAAAGTCGCAATAAAAGCTATTGTAAAATAATTTAAATTTAGACTATTTTGTTGAGAGTATCCTATTGAGCAAACTACTATTAAACTTGTTAAAAACATTGTTGTGGTTCCATATAAAGATTTTTTTTGTTTAAAAAAAATCCAACTCTTTGAGTTAAAGCTTTTTCCTATTAATCCAGCTAATCCATCACCAAAAGTCATTATGAAAAATCCACTAATTAGTGCATAAGGATCTTTATCCCAGAAAAGATAAATCAAAATAAATAAACTTAGACAATAAAATAATGTCCCATAACTTTTTCTCTCAACATCCTCAATTGTTGGAAATAATTTATAGTTGTAATTGATGAAAACCATTAATGAAACAATTCCTGTGAAAATTAGAGCAGAGTTTTGATTAATTTTTAAAAATTGAGCAATTGGTATTAAAGGTCCTACTCCAATATGTATTATTTTTCTGAGGATTTCTCTGCTATCTTCATTATATTTTTTAAAAACTATTGATATTAAAAAAATTGAAAATAAATATAATAAAATTACAGTAAATTTTATCAATTTGGTTAAGCTGCTTTTTGATGAGTTGTCATTACTCGAAGCTTTAATATTGCTTTAGCTTCTAGTTGCCTTACTCTTTCTCGTGAAACATTAATTTGTCTTCCTATTTCTGCGAGTGTTAATGGTTCTTCACCATCTAGCCCAAATCTGAGCTTCATGATTTTTTGCTCTCTTTCATTTAATTGAGAAAGCCAAGTTCCTAAATGCTCTTTTTGAATAGTTCTATCCATACCCTCCATAGGCTCTTCACAGTTTGGATCAGGTATGAGTTCACCAAGAGTACTTCTGTCTTCTTCTCCTCTTGCATGTGCATCTAGGGATGCGCAAGGAGCACTTTGAGAAATTAAATCTTCTAAATCTTTTTGATCAATTCCCATCTCAGTTGCCATTTCCAATCTTGTAGGTTGTCTGCCAAATTTATGTGATAATTCTCTTGAGACTCTTCTCATTTTGGACAGTTTTTCACTTATGTGAATAGGCAAACGTATGGTTCTAGCACTGTTATCAATTGCCCTCGTCATTCCTTGTCTAATCCACCAGTAAGCATAAGTTGAGAATTTATATCCCATAGCAGGATCAAATTTATCTACAGCTCTTTCAAGGCCAATAGCTCCTTCCTGGACAAGATCTAATAATTCTAGCCCTTGGTTTTGGTATTTTTTTGCAACCGAGACAACTAGCCTTAGATTAGCTGCCATCATTCTATCTCTTGCTCTTTTGCCAATCTTAATTTGATAAAGATTTCGTTGGGTTCTATCATTTTCAGGAATTTGTAGCAACTTTTTCATGTTCTGAACATGATGAGCTAACTCTATCTCCTCGGCTGCAGTCAAAAGAGGTACTCTTCCAATGCTACTTAAGTAATAGCCAATAGAATCTGAAGCGAGTCTGCCAGATTTTTTTTGGCTTTGTTTTGCAGTAAGACTGGATTTCGAATTGCGAGACTTGCCCGCAGTGTTTGGTAATCTTGGCTCATCAAAATTATTATCTGAAGAGCTTTTCGCAGATTCCAGAGGGATCCCCATCACCCTGGCCTCCTAAATAATGGATTTTTTAAAAAGCTAGCACTGAAATTGAAATAAAAACTACTTTTACGTTGAAATTTTAAAGACAAAAAATTTTTTTTAAAAGCTTATTTCTTGAAATCCCCTGATATGAGTCGATTTTACAAAAAATAAAAAAAATTTAAAATATTAAGTATTTTTTTAAATGTTGTAAAAATCAATATTAATTATATTTTTCTATTAGGTCAATTTGAGAACGATTATGCGATGAATCTAATTCATTTTTTGAATATGAACCATCATCTTTCATTATCCAAGAAAAGTAATTATCTTTAATGTAAGTTTGCAAAAGCGTGTATATTTTAGATTTCATTTCATAATCTTCTACAGGAGTAACAGCTTCTATTCTTCTATCAAGATTTCTTCTCATCCAATCTGCACTTCCTATAAAAACCTCATTATCCTCGTTATTACAAAACCAAAAAATTCTTGAGTGTTCAAGAAAATGGCCAATAATGCTTATAACTTTAATATTTTCACTTAAATTTTTTCTTTGGGGATATAGGCAACAAATACCTCTTATGATGAGGCTAATTTTTACACCTGAGTCTGAAGCTAAATAAAGCAGTTTAATTATTTCTGGGTCTACTAAAGAATTCATTTTTGCGATTATTTCAGCTTTTTTGCCTTCCTCTGCATTTTTAATTTCTCGCTTTATCAGAAATATAAATTTCTCTCTCATCGATGAGGGAGAAACTAATAACTTTTGATAACTTTTTTGTTTAGAAAAACCAGATAAGTAGTTAAATAACTCAAGTAAATCAGATGCAATATCAGGATCCGTTGAAAGTAATCCTAAATCTGTATAAAACTTTGAAGTATTAGAGTTATAATTTCCTGTTCCTATATGGAAATAATTCCTTAATCGTCCTTTCTCTTTTCTTACTATTAATGCAATTTTTGTATGTGTTTTAAATCCGATGATTCCATATACAACATGAATTCCAGCTTGTTCAAGTTGTTTTGCCCATTGAATATTATTGTTTTCATCAAATCTTGCTTTTAGTTCAACAAGAGTCATTACTTCTTTCCCATTCTCTGCAGCTCTCATTAAAGCTGCAATGATAGGAGAATCTTGGGAAACTCGATATAAAGTAATTTTTATAGCCATTACAAGTGGATCATCAGCTGCTCTGTTGATAAATTCTTCAACTGAAGTTTTAAATAAGTCATAGGGATGATGAAGCAGAATATTTTTTTTCCTAAGTATCTTGAAAATAGAATTAGGTTTTTTGTTTGAAGGTAAATCTAAATGATTTAATTCTGGATGAGTTTTTCCAATTAGTAGATTTTCTTTTAAATCATCTCTATCAATTTTTGTAAGCTGATTTAAATCGTCTAGTCCTAATAAACTTTTGCAAAAGTATATGTATTCTTTTTGTATTGAGATACTTTCAACAAGTAACTTTAGAATATTTTCTGGCATATCTGACTCCACTTCTAATCTAACTACGTCTCCACCTAATCTTCTTTTTTGCAAACTTTGTTCAACAGCTAAAAGTAGATCATCAGCTTCAAGTTCTTTTAATTCTAAATCTGCATCTCTTGTTACTCTAAAAAAAGAGTAATTTATACACTCCATTCCGTTAAATAAAGTATTTATATTATTCCCAATTAAATCTTCAACACTTATGAAATAGTGAGAACTTTCATCACTAAGTTGAGTAATTTCATTGGGAATTCGTATAAATCGGGGTATATTTTTTGTTGGTATTTTTACTCTGACAAACTGATTTTTAGAATCCTCCTTATCCTTTATTAAAGCTGCTAAATTTAGACTTAAATTACTTATAAAAGGAAATGGATGTGCCGGATCAACAACTAATGGAGTTAATAAAGGGAAAATAGATGTTGTAAAGAAGTTATTACACCAATTTCTTTGATTTTCACTTAGGTCATTATATTTTTTTAAAATTATACCTTTTTCTTTTAATTCATTTTTTAATTCATTATTTACAAAGTTTTCTTGGAGAATAGTTAACTTTTTTATCTCATTATTGATTTTTTTTAATTGCTCTTTAGGGGTGAGTCCGTCAATACTTTTTTCAGTAATTTCTGCTTCAACTTGAGCCTTTAATGAAGCTACTCTTACCATAAAAAACTCATCAAGATTGTTACTAAAAATTGAACAAAATTTCACTTTATCTAGAATTTTGTACTCCTTTTCCATACCAGTAAGGAGTACTCTTTTATTGAATTCAATCCAACTTAATTCTCTATTAATAAAAACATTAGTCTGGCTTTTCATTAAAAAACTTTTAATTTTTGACTTTTAAAAGAATTATTATTTTTACCCTCTGCAATAAGGTATATCATGAAAAGTAAGATAACGGAACCAGCTATAAAAGGCGATTTAGGACCAAAACTATCATAAACCCTTCCTGCCATTGCAATTCCTAAAACTCCTCCAAGACTCTGTAGACCCTGAAGATTACTTAAAATTGATCCTTGTTTATCAATGTCTAATTTCTTAGATATTAGTGCTCTTAACGTAGGCGTAATTAACCCTGCCCCAACGGCTAAAAATGAAACAGCTGAATAAATATAAATTGTCGCATTTTCTTTTGGAGCAGTTATTAAAAGAGCACATGCCACAAGAATAAAGCCTGATCCGACGAGGGTTAATCGCATTTCGCCAAATTGCTTTACTAGAGGCCCAATTAATCCTCCCTGAACGATAATTGCAATGATTCCTACTACAACAAGAGTTCCACTTGATGCTTTGGTCGTCCAGTTTAAAGATTCTTGAAGGAAAAATATCAGGATATTGGTCAATCCAGTAAAAGCAATAAAGTAAATAAAAAAAGCTAATGATAATTTTTTAATCTTTTCTTCTTTGAAAACTGTAAATAGGGATTTTAAAGGATTTTTTAAAATAGTTGTTGATTTACTTGAGTCACTATTAGGCTTGGTTTCTGGTAAGTAAAAAAATACAAGGAGAAAATTTATTATTGGAATGATTGAGGCTATTAAAACTGGAATAATAAAATTATTATTTGTATTTCTTGCAAAAATTACAACAAAAATATTACCTAAGAAAAAACTTAAACCAAAAGCTACACCAATAAGCCCAAATGTTTTTGCTCTTTTTTCAGGGCTTGAAATATCTGCAAGAATTGTTGTTGCAGTAGCTGCAGTACCCCCACTTAAACCGTCAATTAGTCTCGCTAAAAATAATAAAAATAACGGGATAGAGGCTATTGAATTTGACCAATTAAAGAGAACTGTAAAAGATAATATTGATATTCCTATTACTGAACCAGTAATACAAAAAAGAGTAACAGGTCTTCTGCCATATCTATCACTCATAAGTCCTATAAAAGGAGACGCTGTAAATTGAGCTAATTGATAAGTGCATGATAATAAACCATATGTACTTGCTTTAGAATCAAAAAGTAAAACAAAAGAGGGTAATATAGGTAAAAGTATACTTTCGCTTAAACGATCATTTAGAAGAGTGATAAACGCACTAAGGAGAGTAAATTTTTTATTTGGTTTTAATAAACTTTCTTTCATAATATTTATCTTCATTGCGATTAACTTTTACTACCATACTTGTTAATGGAGATTATTGTGCCCGGCATTGTTTATTTGGTTGGAGCAGGTCCTGGTGACCCTGAGCTTTTAACGCTTAAAGCTTTACGCTTAATAAAAAATTGTGATGCATTAGTTCATGATGCTTTAATTCCTGATGAAATAACAAAAGAGGCAGGAAAAAATACAGAAATTTTCCATGTAGGCAAAAGAGCTGGGAAGTGTTCTGTACCTCAGGCTGAAACTAATGCTCTTATTTTGAAATTGGCAAAAGAAGGAAAAAATGTCGTAAGGCTTAAAGGGGGAGATCCATTCGTTTTTTCTAGAGGTGGTGAAGAGGTATCGATTTTAGAAAAAAATGGAATTTCAGTTGAAATCGTTCCTGGTATTACTTCTGGGATAGCTGCCCCCACATATTTTGGTATTCCACTAACCCATAGAGATGCTGCTAGTTCCGTAACTTTCGTGACTGGACATGAGCGTGTAGATAAGGAAAAAAAGACAGTGAATTGGAGAGATTTAGCTAAATCATCAGATAGCTTAGTAATTTTTATGGGTATAAAAAATATTGAATATATTGTGGAAGAATTAATTCTAGGTGGTTTAGATAAGAATACTAAATGTGCTGTGATTCAACAAGCTACTTTAAAAAATCAAAAATGTTTGATAGAGAAATTAAATAATCTTCCAGATCAAATCAAAGATAAAGAATTTTTAGCTCCATCAATTATTATTATTGGAAAAATTGTTGAATTTAAGGTTAATAACAATATAACTAAAGTATCAGATGTCTATTTACCAGATATTAATAAAGTTCAACTATATAATAAATCCCAAAAATAAATTGGATCGAATTTAGGTTTAAGCTTTAAATCATTAACTTGATTAATTTGTCTGCAAGATAAGCTATTAATTGCAATTATTATGTCATCATTTTGAAATTCTGGAGGAATTAATTCTTCTTTTACAATTTTCAATTTTATAGCTTTAGAAATCATAATCCCCTCTAAACAGCCGCTCTCTTTTCTAGGAGTTATCCATTGATTATTTCTTTTAATTAGAAGATTAAATGTACTTCCACAACAAAGTTCACCTGACGTATTCAAAAGGATAGAATCATCAAATGATTTTTCATTAGCCTCTGTCAAAACTTGTATTGCCTGATTATATGAAAATGTTTTGCATTTACTTATAAGACTGAATTCATTTATTTTTTCTGTTTGACTAATACAAACGCTTATTGGATTAAAATTTGGTTTGATTCTATAGAACTCAAGCCATATATTATCAAAATCTTTTGTCTCTGAAGTGCTATCAATTGTTAGTGTTCGACCTTGATTAGTTCCTCGACTATAGTTTATTCTTACTGAAGCAAATTGATCATTTTTAAGCGATAACTTTCTAATTCCATCGTGAATAATTTGTCTCAAAGTTAATTTATCTATTTTGAGATTAATATTTAAAATCTTGCTACTTTTTTCTAACCTTTTCAGATGTTCATCAAAAAGAATAGGTTTGTTTTCTTTTATCAAAATGGTCTCAAATATACCATCAGCAAATTTTAATCCTCTATTATTAGCAGCAATAAATATTCTATCGATATCTAACCATTTATCCTTGTGCCATCCTAATGTTTCAATCATTTGAGTGAATCAATTAACGGTAAAAGTTTCCACTTTAGTTCATTAGTTTCCTCTTCAGGGTTTGAGTCAATAACTATTCCGCAACCAGCATATATATTGATTTTTTTGTTTTTAATTAAAAATGATCTTATTAGTATATTGCTGTCAAACTCTCCATTCCAGTCAAGCTTCAAAAATGAGCCACAGTATGGTCCACGTTCATATTCTTCTAATTCAAAAAGTCTCTGGCATGATCTTAATTTAGGTGCTCCAGTTATAGAGCCCCCAGGCCAACAAGCTTTTAGTAAATCAATCCAGTTTTTGTCTTTTTTTAATTTGCCTCTGATTACTGATGTTAGATGATGAACTTTTAAGAAACTTTCAAGCTTTAATATTTCTGGCACCATAATACTTCCTGTTTCGCAAACTTTACTTAAATCATTTCTTATTAGGTCAACAATCATAATATTTTCGGCTCTATCTTTTTCATTCGTTATTAAATCGATAGCATTAAGTGCGTCTTGATTTAAATCCTTATCCCTGGATCTAGTTCCTTTGATTGGTCTTGACTCTACAAAATTTTTATTATCTATTTTTATAAATCTTTCTGGCGAGGTAGATAATACAGCCTCTTTATAATTATCATTATTTATTATTATTCCTCCAAAGGGAGCTCTTAATTTCCTTCTTATTTTCAAATAAATATCTAGAGGATTATAGTTTTTGGAAAATTCAATTTCGCATTTAGTTGTTAGGTTTGCTTGAAAAATATCCCCTAAGGCAATAAATTTTTTCAATTTTAGAATATTTTTCTGGAATTTTTCAGCCATTTCGTCCAAATTGATTTTTGAAAAATCAAAATTCAAATTTTTTTTAATAATATTTTCTTCTTCAATATTTTTAATATTGTTGATTATGTTTTTATAATTCATCAGTTCAGATGAGTTTGTGCCTTCGATAATTATTTCTTTTTTTATTAGATTACATTTAATGATTGGATCATATGATGCAATCCATAAAGTTGACATATTAGATTTTCGCCATGGGTTTTTTGGTTCTATGAAAAATCCAGCTTCATAACTTAACCATCCGATCCAAAATCCTTTTTCAATATTTCTTAAATTGTTAAATGGATTATTTGTTTTGTCTAAGTTATTGATATCTCTTGATTGGATTATTTTTTTAGGTTTAATTCCTATTATTGACCATTCCCCATTTTCTTTGCCATCACTGTCTAACCAAGCTAATCCTTTATCTCCGAATTTTTTTGTTAGATGATGCGTAATCAGTGCTGGATCTATCCATTTTTCTAGAATTATTTTTTTTATTTTCATTTTCTATTACTGTTATTAAGCCATTTTTCATAAGCGGCATTTCTTATTCTGCAGCTATCACACTTACCGCATGGTTTTGAATTACCCGAATAACAACTCCATGTTTTATCTAAGGGTACATGATTATCAAAAGCTAATTTAATAATTTCCTCTTTATTTAAATCTAATAGTGGTGTCCAAAGTTTTATTGGATTATTTTCTCTTCCTCTTTTATTGGCTAAATCTGCTAACTCTTGAAATTTTTTAATGTAGTCAGGTCTGCAATCTGGATAACCAGAATAATCTAGTGCATTAACTCCTAATCCTATAAAATCAGCATCTATTGCTTCGGCATAACTTAGTGCAACGGAAATAAATATAGTATTTCTCCCAGGAACATAAGTATTAGGAATTTTATTAGTTTGTACTCCTTCTTTTGGAATATTTTGTTGAGTATCAGTTAATGACGAGCCTCCCCATAAAGATAAGTCAAGCTTAATGATTTTAAATTCTTCGATATCAAAGTGTTTTGCAATTATTGATGCAGAATTTAATTCTTTTTTATGACGTTGACCGTAGTCAAATGAAAGGCCAAAAATTTTAGCTTCGGATTTTTTGGCGATACCAGTAACTGTAGAAGAATCTAAACCTCCAGACAATAAAACTACTATCGATTTATTTTTAAGAGCCATATGATTTCAATTAATTTTTAAGTATTTGTGAGTTTGAAGACTCAATTTCCAATCGGGGTTATTTTTTACGAAATCGATAGCAAGAGAAAAACCATTCGCATTGTTCCATGCTGGCTGTAAATAAAAAATTTTATCTTCTTTTTTTAAGCCATCTTCGCTTTTAGAGAGTTGATATTGTTTTAAAGTTTCTTTTTTTATTTGAATAGCAAATTCAATATCTTCTATTTCATTTATTATTATTTTGATTTCATTACAGTTTTTTAAAAAATAATTTTTTGGAGGTGAGTGTCTTTTAGGAGATAAAGTAATCCAGTCATAGCTTCCTGATATCGAATTAACTCCACTTGTTTCAATATGAATCTTTATTGGATTTTGTTTTTCTCCCATCGTCATTTTTCTTATAGCTTTGCAAAAATTATCCAAGTTATGTTGTAAAGGTTCTCCACCAGTAATAACGCAAAAAGATGCTCCTTTTTTTCTGGCAATTTTTATGCGATCTATTATTTTTTCAATTGATATAGAAGGGTGTTTTTTCTCGTCCCATGAATTCTTGGTATCGCACCACGAACATCCAACTTTACATCCGGCTAATCTTACAAAAAAAGCACTTTTCCCAGCGTGATAACCTTCACCTTGTAATGAATGAAATTGTTCGACTAAGGGTAAAAAATTTGTCATTTTCATTCAAAAAAATAAAGAATATTAATTTGATTGAGTTAACTTATTTTGAGAAGCTTTTATTAATCCTTTAAATAAAGGATGAGGTTTGCCAGGTCGTGATAAAAACTCAGGATGATATTGACAGGCTAAGAAGTAAGGATGATTTTCTAACTCAATTAACTCAACTAATCTGCCATCTGGCGAAGTGCCACTAATTTTGTATCCAGAATCTAAAAAACTTTGTTTGTAGTAATTATTAAATTCGTATCTATGGCGATGTCTCTCATAAATGACATCTTCATCATATAAGTTTTTTCCAGTTGTATTTCTTGTCAATCTACATGGATAAACTCCAAGTCTCATTGTCCCACCTAAATCAACTACATCTTCCTGTTCTGGTAATAAATGTATCACTGGATTTGGAGTGTTTGGGTCTAGTTCTGAACTAGATGCATCTGGAAGATTAGCTACATTCCTGGCCCATTCTATAACTGCACATTGCATACCTAGGCACAAACCCAAAAAGGGAATTTTATTTTCTCTTGCGAATTTTATAGCCGAAATTTTTCCATTGACTCCTCTATTGCCAAATCCCCCGGGTACAACAATTGCATCAACTTCATTTAAGTAAGTTTCTGCTGAGTTTTTTTCTATCATTTCAGCACTTACCCAATGTAAATCTAATAAAGCTTTTTGTTCAATGCATGCATGTCTTAAAGCTTCAACAACGGATAAATATGCATCTCCAAGTTCAATATATTTGCCTACAAGGGCAACTTTTATTGGATCTCCAGGATTTCTTAGGTTGTGTATTAGTTGCTCCCAATTTTTTAAATCACATTGTTTATCTTCAAGGTCTAAATACTTCAGGGTTTCTTTGCATAAACCTTCTTTTTTTAAAGAAAGAGGCACAGAATAAATACTGTCTGCGTCTAAAGCTTCAATTACAGAGTTGATACTGACACCGCAAAAACCACTAAGCTTTTTTTTAAGAGCTTCATTGATAGATTTATCACTTCGGCATACAAGTAAATCTGGCTGAATTCCAATTGATCTTAATTCTTTCACGGAATGTTGCGTTGGTTTAGTTTTTATTTCGCCAGAAGTTTTGATGTAAGGAAGTAATGTTACGTGTATGTATGCAACATCTTTCCTATTGACATCATTTTTGAATTCTCTTATTGCCTCTAAAAAAGGTAGAGATTCAATATCACCAACTGTTCCACCAATTTCAGTAATAATAATGTCTGCATTGCTGTTAGCGGCTACTCTATGAATCCTTTCTCTAATTTCTCCCGTTATGTGAGGTATTACTTGCACAGTTCCACCGTCATAATTACCTCTTCTTTCTTTATTAATAACTGCTTGATAAATAGATCCCGTTGTTACACTATTTAGCCTAGTCATTGCAGTATCAGTAAATCTTTCATAGTGACCTAAATCTAAATCGGTTTCAGCCCCATCTTCGGTTACAAAAACCTCTCCATGCTGGAAAGGGCTCATTGTGCCTGGATCAACATTGAGATAGGGATCTAGTTTTAATATTGAAACACTATATCCTCTAGACTTTAATAACCTTCCTAAGCTTGCAGCTACAATTCCTTTACCAATGCTAGAAACTACTCCTCCGGTGACAAATACAAATTTTGACATTAAATATTTTTAATTAAGCACATCCTCCTTATATTTTATTTAAACAAAAAACTTTTAGAACATCCATATATATTCTTATTCATCAATTGTTATTTCAATATCTAATTCTTTTAATTGTGATTCAGAGACATTTGAAGGTGCATTTGTGAGAAGACATTTTGCCTGTTGGTTTTTTGGAAACGCTATTGTTTCTCTGATTGAATCTGCACCTATGATCAGCATGGTAATACGATCTAATCCAAACGCTATTCCACCATGAGGAGGAGCACCCATTTCTAAGGCTTCTAATAAAAATCCAAATTTTTCATTAATCTCTTCAGCAGTTAGTCCTACCGTTTTCAAAACCTCTCTTTGCAAGTTTGCTTCATGAATACGTAAAGAGCCACCTCCTAGTTCCAAGCCGTTAAGAACTAAGTCATAAGCATTTGCTATGGAGCCCTCGATTTCTTTTTGCAAGTTTTCAGGATCCTTAGATTTTATATTTTTTGGAGAACAAAAAGGATGATGTAAAGCTTCATATCTATTTTCCTCTTCATTTCT
This sequence comes from Prochlorococcus marinus, assembly GCF_001180325.1. Taxonomy (GTDB): domain Bacteria; phylum Cyanobacteriota; class Cyanobacteriia; order PCC-6307; family Cyanobiaceae; genus Prochlorococcus_A; species Prochlorococcus_A marinus_R. The sequence goes on along the minus strand of NZ_CVSZ01000061.1, from coordinate 58,260 downwards.
CTCAAACATCGGGAAATCAGTTACCCATAAGAAATTCCATTTACTTTTATCTATGAGATTTAAGTCTTTTGCGATGTATTGTCTCACTCTATCTAATGACTGGTTGACAATTTGTTTATCACCAGCACCCAAGAGGATTAAGTCTCCATCTTGCGCTTCTGTGATTCTCAAAATATCAGCTATATGCTCTTCATTTAGATTATTTTTAATTGCCCCAATAGTTTCAAGCTCATCTCCTTTGACCCTTATAAAGGCTAAACCACCAGCTCCTGCATCTTGAGCTACTTGGAAGATATCACCTCCGGGTTTAATTCTTACGTTGCTAATACTTAAATTACCTCCTTTGACTGTTATGGATTTTATAGAACCTCCAGACTTAATTGCCTTGGTGAAAATATTAAAGCCAATATCACCTAATACTTCTCCTAAATCTTTTAATAACATTTGATATCTAGTGTCTGGTCTATCAGTACCGTAATTATCCATTGCTGCTTGCCATGACATTCTTGGAAAAGCATTATCAAAATCAATATTTAATACTTCTTTCCATATTTTTTTTATAAGACTTTCATTAAAAGAGATTATTTCTTCTTCACTAATAAAGCTCATTTCAATATCTAATTGCGTAAACTCTGGCTGTCTATCTGCCCTTAAGTCTTCATCACGGAAACATTTTGCGATTTGATAATATTTATCTAACCCTCCCACCATTAACAGTTGTTTAAATAGTTGTGGGGATTGAGGTAGAGCAAAAAATTCTCCATTTGAAAGACGTGCAGGAACAAGAAAATCGCGAGCGCCCTCTGGGGTTGATTTTGTAAGTAATGGAGTCTCTACTTCTGTAAATCCAAAATTATCAAGAAATTCTCTAGCAACTTTAATAATTTTATGTCTTGTTTTTAAATTTTCTAGTAATTTGCCTCTTCTTAAGTCAAGGTATCTATATTTTAATCTAAGTTCCTCTTTTGTATTTTCATAATCATGTATAGATACTGGAAAAGGTAGGTTTTTTTTAATTTGGTTGAGAATTTGCAAATCTTTAACTTTAAGCTCTAACTCTCCAGTACTTAAATTTTTATTTATTGAATCTTTTGGCCTTTCGTTAATAATTCCGCTGACCATTATTACTGTTTCATTTCTTAGAGTTTCTGCCTGTTCAAATAGATCTGCACCATCATCGGGGTTAATTGTTATTTGTAGAAATCCACTATGGTCTCTTAAATCAATAAAAATTACACCACCATGATCTCTTCTTCTATCTACCCATCCGCATAAATTAACTAATCTACCAATATCTGTATTATTGAGTTCTTTGCAAATTTTGTTTCTCATCTAAGTATGATTTATTTATCAATAACTTATAATAATTCTTTAAGGGTAAATTTAGTTAATAATTTTTTTTATAAAACGCTCTCTTTGTTATCACCCCTTTGAATTTTTTGCCTCTTATTGATATTTGAACTTCATTATTTATTAAGGCATGCGAAGTATTGATGTATGCAAAAGCTATAGCTTGTTGTTTAGTTGGAGACCAACTGCCGCTTGTGATAGTCCCAATATTTTCTTCACCTTTAAGAACTGCGCAACCTTTTCTTCCTATTGCCTTACCTTCTATAGAGAGACCAACTAACTTTTTTTGAATACCTAATCTTGACTGCTCTTCAAGAAATTTTCTTCCAAAGAATTCGTGATTATTTTCTAGATGTACTAGCCAGCCTAACCCTGCTTCATATGGAGAAGTTTCTTCATTTATGTCTTGACCATAAAGGTGCATGCCTGCTTCAAGTCTAAGTGTATCTCTAGCTCCTAAACCACAAGGTGCAACATTTTTGGAAATTGAGAAATCCCATAAATTAATTGCTGCTTTTTTAGATAAAAGTATTTCTAGACCATTTTCCCCTGTATAACCTGTCTTTGAAAAGAAAATTTTTTCTTTAGGCGAAATATGTTCAAAAATTTTATATTCGCATCCAAAGTTAGGGATATGTGAGATCGAAGATTCAATCCATTCTTCAAATAAATTGAATGAGTTTTTTCCCTGAAGTGCTAAAAGTACGTTGTCTTTTTTAAAGTTTGTTATTGAAATTTCAGACATATTTAAATTATTTTTTATCCACTGAAAATCTTCTTCATATCTACTTGCATTAACTATTAACAATAATTCTGAAATGTCATTTTCTTGTATACCAAGGTCATAAATTATTAAGTCATCTATTATTCCTCCTTTATCATTGAGCATTACTGTATAAAGTCCCTGTCCTTCCGAAAAGGAGTATAAATTAGTAGGAAAAAGTTTTTGAATATAATCCTTTGGATTGATTCCCTTGATAGAAATCACACCCATATGAGAAATATCAAACAAACCTGCTGAAGATCTAACTGATTCATGCTCTTTAATTAATCCTGAAAATGATATGGGCATTTCCCAACCTGCAAAACCCACTAATTTTGCATTGGATTCAACATATTTTGGATAAAGAGGACTTTTTAGCAAATCCATGAAATATTTAGTTTGTATTTAGTATTTTTACACTGTAGTTTAGAAATTTTTTATTGCATATTTTCTAATGACAAAATTAAGCTTCTAAGTACTTTGGCTGCAACTATGCTACTTACTCCGCTTTTATCAATTTCTGGAGATAATTCTACAATATCTGAAGCCACAATTCTAAGGTCTTTTAAAGTTTTCAGTATTTCTTCAAAATCATTCCAAAAAAATCCTCCCGGTTCTGGAGTGCCTGTCCCTGCTAGTAAACTGGGATCAAACCAATCTAAATCAATTGTTAAATAGATTGGAGACTTCGCGTATGGTAGAAGAGCTTGTTTTAACTCATGTGCATTTCCGCCTGGGAAAAAGTTAACTAATTGGTTGTTGTTATGCATAATTTCAAATTCTTCTTTAGTCCCACTTCTAATTCCTACTTGCAAAATTTTTTTTTCAGGTAGCACTTCTAAGCATCTTTTCATAGTACAAGCATGACTATGTTCATTCCCTTTATATGATTCTCTTAAATCTGCATGAGCATCAAGTTGAACCAATATCAAATCTGGATATTTTTTTACTAATGCTTCAATAGCACCTCTTGTAATGGAGTGTTCTCCTCCAAGCATAATAGGACTAATGCCTTTACTAATTAAGTAATTTGTTGCTGATTTAACCGATTCAATAACGGACTTTGAGTCATTTTTATCAATTAGTATTGATCCAAAATCAACATACATAATATCTTCTAAGTCTTTTTTTATTTTTGGACAATATGTTTCTAAACAAGAACTGACTTGTCTTATTGCTTCTGGACCAAATCTTGCTCCTGGTTTAAACGAACATGTTCCGTCATAATTCACTCCAAATATACCAATTGAGCAATTTTCGGGACTTCTTTTTGCTCCCATATAAATTGCATTTTCGTTATCAAATAAATTTTTTGTCATCTTATGAATCTAGTTCTTTTACAATTTTATTTGGCATCATTTTGAATGCTGCATTTTGAAAATTTAAATTCCAAATTTCACATCCTTTTTCTATTTTTAAGACTTCATCATAATTTTGCTTTGATAACTTTAGATCTTCTGAAGAAGCGAATGTCCAACTCCAAATCCCACTTGGATATATAGGCACAAAGGAATACATAGTTTCAGAAACTTTAAATATATTTTTTAGGGTTTTCAAAATATTTACGTGAATATTTTTGAAGGATTCAGGAGATTCGCTTTGCGTTGCTAATATCCCCTTTGGAGTAAGTATTCTTTTACATTCTTGATAAAAAGAATCTGAAAATAATAAATTTGAAAATTCTGAGGGATCTGAACAATCTATAAAAATAACGTCGTAAAAATTATCTTTTGTTTTTTTTACCCATTCAACACCATCATCAACATGTATTTCTAATCTTTTGTCATTCCATGCTTCGCCTCCAATTTCTTTTAAAAATTTTTTAGATATTTTGATTACCTCTTCATCAATTTCTACTAGATCAATTTTTGATATTTGAGAATATTTAACGCATTCTCTCGCTGTACCGCCGTCTCCTCCACCAACAATTAGTACATTAGATTTTTCATCAATGCTACTTAATGCTGGATGTACAAGACACTCATGATAGTATTTCTCGTCTTTTAGTGATGTCATCCAACAACCATCAAGCATTAAAGCTCTGCCATAGTATTCATTTTCAATAACAATAATTTCTTGATATTGTGATTTTTGTTTAATTAAAACATCTCCATTTAGACCGAATCTTGAGCCTTTATGATATTCATCTATCCATATTGAAATATTAGTCATTTCCTTTTTAAGAATTTTTTCTTTTAAGTTTTTGCTTGGCTATTTGCCAAAGCCGTTGAAAGTCTTTAGGAGTTTGTTTTTTAATATTATCGCCTGCATGATGTTCAATGATTGAAAATCTTTCTAAAAATTTTTTATTAGTTTTTTGAAGAGCTGATTCAGGATTTATTTTTAAAAAGTTTGAGAGATTCAGAAGGGTAAAGTAAATATCCCCAAATTCATTTTTTATTTCTGAATTATTATTACTTTTAATTGCTTCCTTTAATTCATTAATCTCTTCTTCTAACTTTTCAAAAATATGATCGGTATTCTCCCATTTAAAACCATATTCTTTAACAACATTTGTGATTTTATCTGTTCCAACCATTGGCGGTAAATTTTTGATTTTCATATTTAAATTTTTACTAATTGATGATTCCATATGCGGTGTTTCTTTTTCTGAATTTTTAATGTTTTCCCAAATCTCTTGCGATTTTTCTAAAGATACTTTTTCTTTTTTTTTAAAAATATATGGATGTCTATTAATAATTTTCTTGTTTAGATTTTTTATAACATCATTTAGTTCAAATTCTTTTTTTTCGTAACCGATTTCAGCATGAAGCATTACTTGTAATAAAAGATCTCCTAACTCTTCACATATGTTATCCGCCTTTTTTTCATATATTGCATCTATAAACTCATTACTTTCTTCATGTAAAAATGGGATCAATGATTTATGAGACTGTATTTTCTGCCAAGGGCATCCAAAAGTTTTATCTTTTAATGATTTGATATTAGATATTAAAATTTTAAAGCTTTCTAAAGTCTCTAAATCGGAATTTTTTTGTAAGTTATATCTATCGTTTGAGGACATAGGATATATTTTATTAATTTAATTTTGCCTCAATCATGAAATATTTAAATACTTAGTATAAATATTTCAACTTCATCTATTAGAATAGTTTATTATAAGGGCGATTAGCTCAGCGGTAGAGCGCCTGCCTTACAAGCAGGATGTCCCTGGTTCGAACCCTGGATCGCCCATTTATTGTTTTTCTAATGACTGATATCGTCAATCTTTCAATCAGTCAAAGCGCTGCTTCAGAACTATCTAGGCAAGCTTCTTTTGGAGGTTCTCCAGGAGAAATGTCTATTGATTTGGTAGAGGATAAAAATTGTTCTGAGGGATGGATGCATATTAAATTAAGGCCAGGTACATGTAATGGATCCCCTATTTCAAGAACTGAAGGAGTAACTTTATACGCGGATCTAAAAAAGTTTAATTTACTTAAAGATTTAAAATTAGATTATTACGGTGATTTGAGCGGTGGTGGATTTCTTATTTCAACACCAAAAAATGCAAAACGTTGTTCATGCGGTTCTGGCTTCAAACTTTTGTAGAATGGGTGTGTCTTTTTTTGCAAACTAATATTATTTTCATTAATTGGCTGCTCTCAAGATAAAATAAACAAAAAGTTTATTGAAATAAAATTTGGACATGACAGAGATGAATGATCAATTATCTTTAGAGAATTATTCACCTTTTGAAGTAGAGAAAAAGTGGCAAGAAAAATGGGAAAGTCTTAAGGCGTTTAGTCCTAACCCTGAGGATGAAGGGGAGCCTTTTTGTGTTGTTATTCCGCCACCAAATGTAACTGGATCTTTGCATATGGGGCATGCATTTAATACGGCTTTGATAGATGTTGTAGTACGTTTTCAAAGACTTTTGGGTAAGAATGTTTTGTGCTTGCCAGGAACCGATCATGCTTCAATAGCTGTTCAAACTATTCTTGAAAAACAATTAAAAAGTGAAGGCAAAACAAGCGAGGATATTGGAAGAGATGAATTTCTTAAAAGAGCATGGAACTGGAAAGAACAAAGTGGTGGAAGAATAGTTTCTCAATTAAAAAGGATAGGATATTCAGTTGACTGGACTAGAGAAAGATTTACTCTTGATCAAAAATTAAATGAAGCAGTTATCGAGGCTTTTAATATTCTCTATAAAAAGAATTTAATTTATAGAGGCGAATATTTGGTTAATTGGTGTCCTGAATCTCAATCTGCCGTAAGTGATCTTGAAGTTGAAATGCAAGAAGTAAATGGTCATTTATGGCATTTTAAATACCCTTTAATTTCTGAAAGTGGTGAACAGTTAGATAAGTACTTAGAAGTTGCAACAACAAGACCAGAAACTCTTTTGGGTGATACTGCTGTGGCAGTTAATCCTGATGATGATAGATATAAAGAATTTATTGGTGCCAAAGTAAAAGTCCCTTTCGTTGATAGAGAAATACCTATTATTGCTGATTCACATGTTGATAAAGATTTTGGTACTGGTTGTGTAAAGGTTACTCCAGCCCATGATCCAAATGATTTTGCAATAGGAAAAAGGCACAATTTAAAACAGATTAATGTAATGAATAAAGATGGAACTTTAAATATTAATGCAGGTATTTTTCAAAATTTAGATAGATATGAGGCTAGAGAGAAAATTATCAAAGAATTGGATAACTTAGGTCTTTTGACAAAGATAGAGGATTATAAACATACTGTTCCTTTTTCTGATAGAGGTAAGGTTCCAATCGAACCTTTATTGTCAACACAATGGTTTTTGAAAATGGATGAAATATCAAAAGGATGTCTTAATGAAATTGATTCTAAAAAACCATCGTTTATTCCTCCACGCTGGGAGAAGGTTTATAAGGATTGGTTAGAGAAAATTAATGACTGGTGTATCAGTCGGCAATTGTGGTGGGGGCACCAAATACCGGCATGGTATGTTTTAGATGAATCTCAAGACTCAATAGAACAAAATACTCCATATATCGTTGCAAGAAATGAAGAAGATGCCTTAATCGAAGCTAATAAAAAATTTGGCTTAAATATTAAATTGGTGCGAGATAAAGATGTCTTGGATACATGGTTTTCAAGTGGTTTATGGCCTTTCTCAACTCTTGGTTGGCCAAATACAAATGATCTGGATTTTAAAAAATGGTATCCAAATAGTGTTCTTGTTACTGGTTTCGATATTATTTTCTTCTGGGTGGCGAGAATGACAATGATGGGCAATACTTTTACGAATAATATTCCTTTTAAGGATGTTTATATTCATGGTCTAGTTCGAGATGAAAACAATAAAAAAATGAGTAAAAGTTCAGGTAATGGCATTGATCCAATACTATTAATTGATAAATATGGTTCTGATGCTCTACGATTTGCTTTAATTAGAGAAGTCGCAGGAGCTGGACAAGATATCCGGCTTGATTTTGACAGGAAAAAAGATACATCTTCAACTGTTGAAGCTTCAAGAAATTTTGCGAATAAATTGTGGAATGCAACTAAATTTGTGTTAATTAATAAAACTTCTAATAATAATTCGCTTAATGAGAGTGATGAAAATTCTTTAGAGTTATGTGATAAGTGGATTTTATCGAAATTGAATCAGGTAAATATAAAAGTCGCTGCTTTGTTGAAAGAATATAAAATGGGGGAATCTGCGAAACTTCTATATGAATTCACGTGGAATGATTTTTGTGACTGGTATGTAGAATTTGCTAAACAAAGGTTTAATAATAAAGAGATTAATAATAAACAAATATCTGAAAAGGTTTTAATAAAAGTGCTAAATGATATTTTGGTGATGATTCATCCTTTTATGCCTCACATTACTGAAGAACTTTGGCATGTACTTCAAATTAAATCAGATAAAGAATTATTATCTCTTCAAAAATGGCCAACCCAAGAAAATAAATTTGTTGATAATAAGCTTGATAATTCTTTCCAGCAACTCTTTGAAATTATTAGATTGATTAGAAATTTGAGAGCTGAATTAGGCCTTAAGCCATCAGAAAAAGTTCCTGTTTACTTAATTTCAGATAACGATGAATTAATTGATTTTCTAAAAATTTTAGTTGATGATATTCAAATCTTAACTAAATCTTCTGAAGTATTTATTTTTAAACCTAATGCTCTTGATAAAAAAGAGTTTGCCAAATCTTTTTCTGGGATAATTAGTGATCTAGAGATTTACTTACCTTTTCAGGATTTTGTAAATATAGATGCATTAAATGAAAGGTTAACCAAAGATTTAAAAAAGGTGACTATTGAATTAGATAATTTAAATAAGAGATTATCTAATAAAAATTTCGTGGACAAGGCTCCAAAAGATATTGTTGATGAATGTAGATTTAAATTAAACGAAGGTTTGGTAAAAATGGAGAGAATTACTAAAAAACTTGAACTTTTGAACTGAGAATGAATATATTTCTTGAAAATATTTATAATTTGTCTTTTTTTTTTAATACTGGAATTGGTATCTTTTCGTTTGTTTGCATTTATATTTTAATTGTTTTATTAATACTTCCAGCTTCTTGGCTATCTTTATTATCAGGGTTTTTATATGGTTCATATTTAGGATCAATTATCGTTTTCATTTCTGCTTCCATAGGAGCAACAGTTGCTTTTTTTGTATCAAAAAGTTTTTTTGCAAAAAAGCTAAAAAATCTTTTTAGCCGTTATCCAAAATTAAGTGTTATGGAAAAAGTAGTACTAAAAGGCGGACTTAAATTAATTTTTTTAGCAAGATTATCGCCGATATTTCCCTTCAGTATTCTTAATTATTTTTATGGTTTGAATAATGTTAAATTTAGAGATTTCGCTCTTGGTCTTCTTGGAATAATTCCAGGAACTTTTCTTTATTGCTCAATAGGTAGTTTGGCAAAAAGTATCCAGGAGTTAAAAAATGTGCAATCACCAAATAATTTATATATCACTATCATTGGAATTATTTCAACTTTTTTAGTTGTATATTTCTCTGCTAAATACTCCAGAGAATATTTTGAAAACTCCTAAGAATTTACTCTTTAATATTCCAATCTCTAATAGATGCAATTAAGATAAACCACAAAAGTCTAAATTTACCTAGTAAAGTTTTGTTGGCTTCTAATTCGATATATTTTGCCTGTCCACAAGGTGTTTTTATAAAGTTGAAAACTATTTTCTTCGTCATAAGTCTCTCAAAAAGTCCTGATAATTATTCTTACATTTTATAGCCAAGATTTTCAGTTTATTTACTTAAAAACAATATTTTTCATTGACTACTTTGTTGAATATTATTTTTTATAATTTAAACTTTTTCTCCAGCTTTAAATCCTCTAAAGCATTTGAATCTAGGAAACCTAAGACTAAAAGCCACCGCATCCTTGGATTTAGTTTTGGCATCAGCTCTGATTTCTACAAGTTGACCAATAAGTTGATTCCGTTTTGACCAATATTCTTCACGTTGGATATCACTAAATCCGCTTCCACAACTAAGACTGTATTTATACCCATCATCTTCCCCTTCAACTAGGACAGCTCCTAGTCTACCTTTATTGCGACCTGTGCCTTCCTCAACTGATACAACCTTTAAAGTGACTTCAATGAAAGGTTTTGCTTTTAACCAACTGTGTGTTCTTTTACATTCATACATAGCATCAGGATCTTTAATCATTACTCCTTCATATCCACCTTCCACTGCAGATTTATTAAGCTCTACAAATCTTTTCTGTCCCTCAATGGTGTCGAGATCTACATTTTCCCATTCAAGTGTTTTTATATGTCTTAGAAGCATAGAATGTTTTTCTACCCATTCTTTAACTAATAAACTTCTTGCTGTTTGACTAGTGTTCCATCTTCCTTTTTGGAAGTTTTCAAGAGGACATAAGTCAAATAGGTGTAGAACTGCGTCTTTTGTTTGCTTGCCATCTTTTCTATGAACTTGTTTCATCAAATCCTGAAAGTTAGCGCTCATTACTTCACCATCTAGGACTAAGTCATGAGGTGGAGGATCCTCTTTTAAGACGTTTTCTATTTCCGAGATAATATGCCCAAAATTATGGAATTGTTTCCCATTGCGAGAAAACATTTCTACTTTATTGTGTCTAATAATAGTTAAGACGCGCACACCATCTAATTTGATTTCAATTTGCTTTTTTCCTATCATTTTTTTTTCATGATTTGCACTGTCATGGGCTAAAGGACAAGAAAAAATAGGAATCGCATATTTGGGAAATTTCTTGGCTATCTTGTTGATTGTTTTTTCAGATACACCACATCTAAGATCTTTAATTAAAACTCGTCTATAAAATCCATTCCACTCTTCTTTTGTGGCAGATTCCATAGCCTTAATAATTGAATCGCGAGCAGCGTGACCAGTAAGTTCTCTTTGAATAAGCTTATTTGCTAATTCCCTAAAATCTTTCCATAAAAAATTTTGACTTTCTTCACTCTCTTTTTCAGGAACAATTTTTACACCAAAAGTTACCAATGGATCAAGTGCCATACGGATTCCCTCAAAAAAATCATCTAGACCTTCTTCCATCGCTTCTGAGATGATTTTTTCTTTCTCTAATCTACTTGGGTGTAATTCTAATTGATGTATTATCTCTTCTTTAAACAATTCTTTTTACCTCACAAGAAATTATTAATTCACTTTTGCTATTCTGTCTATTTTCCAATCATTGTCAGTTTTTGCGAAAGTAAAGTCTAATGGGAGCTCATCTTGTTTATCTTCTGATTTTAAATTCAAAGTTATTATGATTTGATCTTCTTGGACTCTAGGTCTTCCTGATTTTAAATTTCTGTATTTATTGAGGTTTAAACTAGCTAAAAATTTAAGAAAGTCTTGGCGCTTCACATGCGTTTTATAAGTTTTTGTAGTCAAACCATAAGCTGCATCAATTCTTCCTGCAGCTATTTGATCAAAAAACTTTCTTACTAATGGATTAATTCCTCTGGCGCTTATAACTAATTTGACTGCATTAAAAGTCCAAAAAGAAATTAGTACCGCTCCCCCAACTAATAATGCTTTGATTCCGATATCTTTAACTAGTGTTGCATCCATGTTTATTTGAGTTTTTTATTACTTTAAGAAAAGAAATCGTTTTTGATGACTTTTTTTGGCAAAATAATACTAATTTTAATCCATAATGCCCGTAATTCCTCTTTTACCTTTATTTCATAAATTTAATAGTCAATATTTTGAAAATTCTCTAGCGGTTAATAATCAACCTTTAGTAAAAGTTAGATGGAGTGATAATAGATTAAAAACTACTGCTGGTTTTTATAAAAGAAAACAAATAAATGGTTTTGTAGATTCTGAAATTATCTTATCGAAACCTATTTTGAGTAAATTATCTACTAGTGAAATAAATAGTACTCTATGTCATGAAATGATTCATGCATGGGTAGATAGGATATTAAAAAAAAATGAGATACATGGTCCAAATTTCTTAGAAAAGATGAATGAAATTAATGAGAAAGAGAAGAATTTTCGAATTTCTGTGAGGCACTCATTTCCTATTGAAAGGAGAGAATTAAAATACATAGGAACTTGCCAAAATTGTGGTGAGAAATTTTTCTACAGGAAAAGGATAAAGAATATTGCTTGTAAAAAATGTTGTGTAAATTTCTTTAATGGATCATGGAATAAAAAATGTTTAATTTTGTTTGATTAAAAATATAAGATGTGTTTTTGTTTCTATATTTGGAATTATTTATTTTTTTAATGTAATTTATATTTTAAAAAGCATAATAATTTATGGATTCAAGGAGAATTAGAAATCTAAGAAATAGTTTTGATAAAAATATTGTTGATAAACAAGTAGATAAAATTTTCGAAACTGGAAGACAATTTGTTGATGGAGTATCCGGAGCTAGGCCAGGAAAAAGAAGGAACTCAGATTTTCAAGGAATAACTAGTAAGAGTGTTAAAAAAGTAGGAAGATGGGTATCTGACAAAGTTGATTTATTTTTTGATGAAGATAATGATGATTGGAATGATGAGAATTTTTACGATGATAATAGGGAAATTAAGACATTTTCCAGAGAATCAAATTCTTATGAATCTGCCAAACAGCACTCAAAAAGACCTTTAGAAGCAATATCTTTAAGGCAACCAAAAAATTTACAGACAACTGAGCAAAAAAAATTACCTTACGTGAAAGAGAGTAATGACGAAGATTGGCCAGATGAAATGGATTTCAAAGTTGAAAGATGGCAAAGAGCTTCAGAAAAAGAGATTAATACTTCGAGAGATCAATCAAACCAACAAGTTCAATCAAAATCAAGAAATCTTCCCAGATCAAGAAGAAGAAGAGTTTAGTTTCGTAAATTCTTTAATTCCTGAATAGCCTAATAAACTTTCTAAATGTGGATTGAATACTTCTCTAATTATTGTTAGGGGCTTTTTGTCTCGAAAAAATCTATAATTTCTTGACCAGAATGGACCTTTAAAACAAAATTGATCCTCTAACCAATTTGAATTAACAAGTGATATTCGATCAACTTCTCTAAACAATTCTGATCTGTCTTGTGTCAAATTCTTCCAAATTGGTTCTTCTTTTGCTTTTAAATTTTCATTCACTTGTTCTGCATTCCACCAACTTTCAGCCCATGCTAGGTTTTTGTTATTGTTTTTAATCCATACTTGTCTTCTAATTAAAGGTCCATTTAACTGATTTAATTCTTTAGGGCCCTCTGCGATGAATAGAGGATCTAGTTGCATTGAAATTAATTTAATTTTCGTCTCTTGATTAGTTAAAAGCTGTAAATGTCTAGTTGGACTTCCGTCCCCAAGCAGCATTAATTTCCATGGACCAGATATTTTTGGTAATGAATTTTTCACTAAAAAAGTAGAGGCTTTTTCTTCCCATAAAATTTTTGGTGATTTAAAAAGTTTATTATTCAGTGCTCAGACGGAATTCTTTTAAGATGATAACTTTTTTTCGACAAAAATATTTGCCTTTTCTTTTTTTATTTCTCTTATTTTTAGCCAAACAAGTAATGCAGTTAAATCAGCTTTGCTTACACCGGGAATTTTTGAAGCATCGCCAAAATTTTTTGGCTTTATCTTATTCAAATTTTCTCTAGCTTCTAAAGATAATGTCTCTATCTTTTCATAATTTATTTCTTGAGGTAGAGATTTACAGCTTTGACGATTTATTTGTTCTATGTTGTTTTTTTGTCTTTTAAGGTAACCCTCGTATTTAATATCTATTTCAACACCTTCCTGTATTGAAGAACCTAGATTTCTTGAATTCAAATTATATTTAATTAGATCTGAATAATGGAAGTTTGGTCTTTTTAAGAGTTCTTTCAAAGTTGTTGAGCCTTTGATTTTTGATCCCGTTTCTAATTCTATTTTTCTTGATATTTCATCGGTATTTTTTAAACGAGTGTTATTTAATCTAAATTTCTCTCCTTCGAGGAGGTTCATTTTTTCTTGATAGGCCGACCATCTTTTCTCATTAATTAGCCCTATTTGATACCCTAATGGTGTTAATCTCCTATCTGCATTATCTCCTCTTAGAGTTAACCTATATTCACTCCTACTAGTGAGAACTCTATATGGTTCTTTGAGATCTTTTGTAATTAAATCATTGATCATTGTTCCTATATAACTGCTTTCTCTAGTGAAGATTATTGGGTCTTTTTTGTTTAGTTTTCTTGTCGCATTGACTCCTGCAACTAATCCTTGTGCTGCTGCTTCTTCATAACCAGTAGTGCCATTAATTTGTCCGGCGCTAAATAAATATTCAATTTCTTTCGTTTCCAGTGATGTTTGGAGCTGTGTTGCAGGTATATAGTCATACTCCACAGCATATGCAGGTCGCAACATTTTACATTCACTTAGTCCAGGTAAGGTCCTCAAAAGTTCTAATTGAATATTTTCGGGTAAACCTGTAGAAAATCCTTGTACATATATTTCAGGGGTATTAATTCCTTCTGGTTCTAAGAAAATTTGATGTGATTCTTTATCAGCAAATTTGACGATTTTATCTTCAATTGATGGACAATATCTTGGCCCCTTACTATCAATAAAACCACCGTAAATGGGAGTTAAATGTAAATTGTCTCTAATTAGTTGATGTGTTTTGGTAGTTGTTCTTGTAATATGACAACTAACTTGGGGCATATTATTTTTTATATTTGGGTCAAACGAAAAATATTTATCTGCTGCGGTACTTGGTTGAATATCTAATTCATCAAAAATGATACTTCTTTTATCCACTCTTGCTGGAGTACCTGTTTTTAAACGTTCTGTTTTGATACCAATTTCGTGCAAATTCTGAGTAAGACCTTGTGCTGCTTGTTCGCCCGATCTACCAGCTGACATTGATTTATTTCCTATCCATATTCTTCCTTCTAAGAACGTACCAGCTGTGATAATAACTGATCTTGCTGAATAATAACTACCAAAGAATGTTTTTACACCCTTTATTCTTTTTTTTAAGATTTTTTTTGAGTTCAATCCAATTTGTTCAGTTTTTGCAATATCCAGTTCAGTAATCATTGCTTCTTTTAAAGATAAATTATCTGTATTTTGAAGTATTTCGATCATTCTTTTTGAGTATTCTCTTTTATCTGTCTGAGCTCTTAACGCCCATACAGCTGGCCCTCTACTTGCATTTAATATTCTTTTTTGAATAGCTGTCTCATCGGCTAATTTACCAATAATTCCACCTAATGCATCAACTTCATGAACCAACTGACTTTTTGCTGGTCCCCCAACTGCAGGGTTACACGGTTGCCAGGCAATTCTATCAAGATTGATTGTAAATAAGGCAGTAGAAAAACCTAATTTTGCTGTTGTTATAGCGGCTTCGCATCCTGCATGTCCTCCTCCAATAACGATGACGTCAAAAGATTCATTTGTAGAGTGATGATCTTGCATTTTAGGAGCGATTTAATTAGCTAAATTCCTAAATCTCGTAAATTGAGGTTCAAATAATAATTTAACAGTTCCTACGGGTCCATTTCTATGTTTAGTGACAATGATTTCTGTAATTCCTCTATCTTCAGTCTCCGGATTATAGTATTCATCTCGATAAATCATTAATACTAAATCTGCGTCTTGTTCAATAGATCCTGATTCTCTTAGATCACTTAACATTGGTCTTTTATTTGTTCTAGACTCAACTCCTCTACTAAGCTGAGATAAAGCTACTACTGGTACTTTTAATTCTCTGGCCATGCTTTTAAGACCTCTTGTTATTCGTGAAAGTTCTTGCACTCTATTATCAGGGGTTGATCCTTCCATCAACTGCAGATAATCAATCACAATTAATCCAAGCTCTTTTTTTTGTTCAGCTATTAATCTTCTGCACAGAGATCTCATCTCTAGAACACTTAAGTTAGGCTTGTCATCTATAAATATTGGCAATTGACCTAATGAATTAATACCTTCTCCGAGTAATGGCCATTCATCTTGCTGTAATCTTCCTGTTCTTAGCCTGCCACTTTCGATTCCCACTTCCATAGAAAGTAGTCTATACGTCAACTGTTCTTTACTCATTTCAAGGCTAAATACACACACAGGTAAATCCTGAGATTGTGCAACATTTTTAGCCAGATTAAGAACTATTGAAGTTTTCCCCATTGAGGGTCTTCCAGCAACAATTATTAAATCACTTCTTTGAAAACCTTGAGTCATCGCATCAAGATCGTAGAAATTAACAGGAATTCCAGCTACTGAAGTACCTAATGATCTTGACTCTATTTCATTGAAAGTACTTGTAAGGATTTCAGCTGCTTGAGTTAGACCTTTTGAAGGTTTTTCTTGACTGATTTCAAATATTTTTTGCTCTGCTTTATCTAGAACTTCATTAGTATCTTGAGTTTGATCAAAACCTAGTTGAACTACTTCATTTCCAGATCTAATAAGTTGCCTTCTCATGAATTTGTCATTAATTAAATTAGCAACTTGTTCTATGGAAGCTGTAGAGGAAACATTTTCAACAAGTTCTACCAGTTTGCTGTTTCCTCCAATTTTTTCTAGTGATCCATTATCTGCTAACCAAGCACTCATTGAAGTTAAATCAGTTGGTTTTCCTTGGGTATGCAACATTAATGCTGTTCTATAAATCTCTTGATGGGCATTTATATAAAAAGCTTCAGGTTTAATTAAGTCTGCAATTCTTCCGATCGCGTCTGGATCAAGAAGTATGCCGCCTAGAACAGCTTCCTCTGCTTGAACGTTTTGAGGAGGAACTAATCCAGCATTTTCGCTATTAAAATCCTTTTTAAAATTTTTATTTTGCCCATTATTTGGAAAAGGTACGGAAACCATATCTTTAATTGCTTAGATATATACTCTGGCTACTTTTCAAAATAATGCAACAAATTGATTAACTTGTTACTTCAATATTTACTTCTGCATTTACTTCTGGATGCAATTTTATTTTTGCAGTAAAGGAACCTAAATTATGAATATCAGGAACAGTAATGTTTCTTCTATCAATTTCTTTTTTAGTAGCTGCTTCTATCGCTTCGGCAACATCACCATTGGTAACCGTTCCAAAAAGGACACCATCTTCTCCAACCTGTTTTTTGATAGTGAACCTACCTATTGTAGATAATGCAGTTTGAAAATCTAAAGCTTCTTGCTTTAATTTATCAGCAGCGATTTTTTCTTTTTCTTTCTTCCTCTCAATTTGTTTAAGGACTGCTGGTGTTACATTCATTGCCTTGCCATAAGGTATTAGAAAATTTCTTGCATATCCTGGTGCTACATCAACTAGATCTCCTTCTTTACCTAGCGATGCGATTGATTCAGTTAATGCGACTTGTACTCTTTTAGCCATGAAAATATTGAACAATGTAATTAATAATAAGACCTAGAGGGTAACTTTACTTTTTTTGCAAAACCAAATTTCGCAAGAATCTTAATATGTTCCCATGTTATGTCTATCTGACCTTTAAATAATCCTTGTTTTGCAGAGTTGGGAAATGCATGATGGTTATTATGCCAACCTTCTCCAAAAGTTAATGCTGCAACCCATGCATTATTTTTAGATGAATCACCACTTTCAAATGGTGCTTTACCCCAACAATGCGTCGCGGAGTTGACTAGCCAAGTTACATGATAAACAACCACAAGCCTCAATGGAATTCCCCAAAGGACTAGAGCCCATCCTCCAACTCCTAATTTTTGACCTATTGCGTATAATGAAAGTCCAATAGGAATTTGTAAGAATAAAAAATATTTATTTAAAAATCTATAGTATGGATCCTTAATTAAATCTGCACTTAGTTTTGGAACAGCTTTTAGTGCTTCTACGTCTTTAAACATCCAACCCATATGACTCCACCAAAACCCCTTTTTACTATTGTGATGATCTACTTCAGTATCTGAAAAAGAGTGGTGATGCCTATGTAAACCTACCCAATCTATTGGTCCATGCTGGCAACTTATGGCTCCACAGGTAGCAAAAAATCTTTCTAACCATCTTGGTACAATGAACGATCTGTGTGATAACAATCTGTGATATCCAAGGGTGACTCCTAAACAAGCAGTTACCCAGTAAAAAAATAACATTGAAATGACTGCAGGGAGGCTCCAAAATTTTGGTTGTAAAGCTACAAGGGAAAGAATATGTATTGCAACCATAAAAACTATTGTTCCCCACGTTTTATGTAGTCTTGGCGGATATCTTTTTGAATGACTGGAAGGTTCCAGTAATTTTTCTGAAAGTTCTATAACTTTTTCAGCTGGAACAGGTTTTTTTAATTTTGCTGTTTCTTGGAAAATTACTGAATTCATGATATTGAAATACTATTTTCAAAATTACCGATATGTAATATTATCATACTATACTATTGATAAGTTTAATTATCTGTGAGTCTCGGATATCGCGATAAATTATCTAGAGGTCGAAGGGCTATGGCTCATTTGATACACCTCTGGCATGAAAGAAATGGTTGGTCTCACAGAGTATTGCCATTACTTTCAGAAGTTCTTGATTTAGGTAAAGTTCATAATTCGCAAATTTCTAATCTTAGGAATGGGAAGTTATCTTCGCCAGGCCCTGAAGTTTTTCTTGCTTTAGCTCAAGTTAATACGATTCTTGATCAAGGCATTGAAAAAATCAGGGATCGTTTTGAATGTGATTACCCAGAGTTATGGAAATCTTTGGAAGAGTCTGCATTACCCCTAAAAAATGATTCTGGCAATCCATTGTCGGCCGGGGAGTTATTTGAGATATTTTCAGGATTAAAACCTCTACCTTCATCTTTTGACTGGTACATAGAAGATGAAGAAGCTTCTGCTTTAAGTGATGCTCTTTCAGTGCATTTTTGTCAGAATAAAGCTTGGAGATCATGTAAAATGCAGGTAATGGAAGCCTATGCTGTCAATAAATGTGCCCGTAGAGAACGTTTTGCTGAGGTAATTGCAGGAATTAGAGATTATACGGCAGAAGAATTAGATGGAGAACTTCTTGATTTATATGAGGCTTCAAAAAAACTTTCTTATTTTCAGGGTAGGGGACCCAATGCTTTCCTCGCAGAATTAAGAAATTTAGCGTCTGAAAAATAACATGAATTTTCATAATAAATGACTCTTGACAATAACTTAAAACTGGCTGAAAACGCTGTTCTTTCTGTAGAAGAGAGTTTAAGTAAAGTTTTCCAAGAAAGGTCCAATCAGGTTTTCGAGAAATTAGAAAATATTTTGACAATTTTTAAGGAAGAAAAAGTTTCTACTAGTCATTTCAATCAATCTTCTGGTACTGGTCATGATGATATTTCTAGAGAAAAAATTGATGCGGTATTTGCAAGATTGTTTCTTGCTGAAAAGGCTGCTGTGAGGATGCAATTTGTAAGTGGAACCCATGCAATAAGTTCTGTTTTATTTGGAATTCTTCGACCTGGAGATGTAATGTTATCTATTACGGGACAACCATATGACACGTTAGAAGAAGTCATAGGAATAAGGGGAGGAGGAAAAGGATCACTTAAAGATTTTGGCATTGAATATAAGCAAGTAAATATCTGCGAGAATTTTGATTTTTTTGAAGAAAAAATTGTTCATTTTTTTAAAGAAAATTCATGCAAATTAGTATTCATACAAAAAAGTTGTGGATATAGTTGGAGAAAGTCTCTTACGAATCATCAGATAGAGAAAATTTGTAGTCTTATTCATTCTATTGATCCTAACTGTATATGTTTTGTTGATAATTGTTATGGGGAGCTTGTTGAAGATAGTGAACCAATTTCTAAAGGGGCAAATATAATTGCTGGATCATTGATTAAAAATTTGGGAGGAACAATAGTTCCTACTGGTGGGTACGTTGCAGGAGATGCTGAGTTGGTTGAGATGGCATGTTCTAGATTAACCTCACCAGGCATTGGTTCTTCTGCAGGAATAAATTTTGGACTAGGAAGATTAATTTTGCAGGGTTTGTTTTTAGCACCACAAATTGTTCATGAATCACTAAAAGGTGCTGATATGGTTGCAGCAGTCTTTAAAAATTTGGGATTTAAGGTTTTACCAGAGCCAGCAACTTATAGATCTGATCTTATTCAGTCAGTAAGATTGAATAATCCTGATTTGGTACAAAAAGTTTGTCAATCTTTTCAAAATTCTTCACCAGTAGATTCTTTTTTGAATGTTGTTCCATCATCAATGGATGGATATGATTCAAAATTATTAATGGCAGGAGGTACCTTTATTGAAGGTAGTACAAGTGAATTTTCTGCTGATGCACCTCTAAGAGATCCTTACAATATTTTTGTACAAGGTGGTTCTCACATAGCTCACATCAAAATTGCATTAATTCGATTATTATCTGAATTATTAGAGGAAAAATTAATTTCTAAGGATTCTCTACTTCCTTTATCTACTTAATCATGTCTTACAAGTTTCCAGACAACCTCAACTATGCTGATACTCATGAATATGTCTTGGAAGAAAATGGATTATTAAAAATTGGAGTTAGTGAATTTGCTATAGATCAACTAGGAGATATTGTTTTTGTTGAATTAGCTGATCAAGGTGCGACTTTAGAGAAAGGTGAGACTTTTGGAACAATAGAATCAGTCAAGGCCGTTGAGGAAGTCTATTTGCCTTTTTCTGGGGAAATAATATCTGTAAATGAAAGTGTTATTGAGAACCCTGAGCTTTTACAGAATGATCCGATTGGAGACGGTTGGTTAGTCATTTTGAAACCTGAATCAAAAGTATCAATTGCTGATTTGATGACCTCTAAAGAATATCAATCAAAGGTTGTACCAAAATAAGGCAAACTCTTTAAAAAGAGCTATTTTAAAGAAAAATATTTTAATATGACATCTAAATTTGGATCTGATTTGTTTATAGATAGGCATCTTGGGTTAGGAGATAATGATGAAAGAATTATGCTGAACAAGCTTGGTTTTAATAATATTGATCAATTTATAAATCAAGTTATTCCTGAAGATATTCAGCTTCAAGATAAATCTTCAGAAATATTGCCCCAAGGTTGTACAGAAATTGAGGCTTTAAAAGAATTAGAAGAGATTGCGAATAAAAATACTAAAATGAGATCACTTATAGGCCTTGGTTATTATGACAATCATATGCCTAAAGTAATCCAAAGACATGTTCTTGAAAATCCAAGGTGGTACACGTCTTATACTCCATATCAAGCAGAAATTGCACAAGGAAGATTAGAAGCTCTATTTAATTTTCAGACTATTGTTTGTGAATTAACAGGATTCCCTGTCGCCAATGCATCTTTGTTGGATGAGGGTACTGCTGCAGCAGAAGCCATGGCTATGAGTTTTTCCGCAAGAAAAAATAAATCTTCAAAAGTGTACTTAGTGGAGTCAAATGTTTTTGATCATACTTTTAATGTTCTACAAACCAGAGCAAAACCTTTGGGAATATCTTTAAAACGCTTTACTCAAAGCAACCTTCCTAATCATGATGATGTTTTTGGAATGTTGTTGCAATTACCTGGTAAAAATGGTCAATTATATGACCCCACATTCTTAATATCCAAAGCACATAGATCAGAAATTATTGTTACAGCATGTATTGATCCACTAGCACAAGTTTTGATTAAACCAATTTCTGAATTTGGTGTTGATGTAGCAGTGGGTAGTATGCAGAGATTTGGAGTACCAATGGGTTTTGGTGGCCCTCATGCAGCATATTTTGCTTGTAGCGAAAAATATAAAAGGCTGATACCTGGAAGAATTGTTGGGCAAACTCTCTCTAAAAATGGAGAAAAGTCTCTAAGATTAGCATTGCAAACAAGAGAGCAACATATTAGAAGGGAAAAGGCCACCAGTAATATTTGTACTGCTCAATCTTTATTAGCCATAATTTCTTCTTTTTATGCTATTTATCATGGCCCCTCTGGATTAACGCAAATTGCTAAGAGATTAGTTGAGTTGAGAATAAATTTAGAATCAAGTTTAGGTGCTTTAGGTTTTGATATTCCTGATGGGATTAGATTTGATAGTGTTGATGTTTATTCTGAGCACTCCCAGAGGATCCATAATGAAGCTTTAAAAAATGGCTATAACTTAAGAATTTTGCCGTTGGGATCAACTATTCAAAATTCAACTGGCTTTGGGATCTCTTTAGATGAGCTTAGTAATGAAAAAGAAATAAAAGATATTTTGACTTTCATAGCAAACCTAATAGAAAAAGAAGAAGATTTAGAGCATATAAAATTTGAAAAAGAATTTAATCTTGAAAGTTTAGCTTTGAGATCCAGTGCATGGATGCAGCAAGATATATTCACAAATCACCAAAGTGAAACTGAATTAATGAGATATATATTCCGACTTGCAGAAAAAGATTTTTCTTTGGTAGATGGGATGATGCCATTGGGAAGCTGTACCATGAAGTTAAATTCTGCAGCAGAGTTAAATCCAGTCTCATGGGCTAATTTATCTTCCATGCATCCTTTTTCCCCACCAGATCAAACTAAAGGCTATTCAAAAATTATATCTGACCTTGAAAAATGGATAAGTGAGATTGTTGGTTTAAAATCAGTTTCTTTTCAACCAAATGCAGGCTCTCAAGGAGAGTTTGCAGGTTTATTGGCAATTAATTCTTATTTCGAATCAAAAGGTGAACTGTTAAGAAAAAAATGTTTAATTCCAAAAAGTGCTCATGGAACAAATCCTGCTAGTGCAGTTATGGCAGGTTTTGACGTGTTAACTGTTGAATGTGATGACGAAGGAAATATTGATTATCAAGATTTGTCAATCAAGGTCAAGAAATTTGATAACCAAATAGGGGCTCTTATGTTGACTTATCCCTCTACTCATGGAGTGTTTGAATTACAAATCAGAAAGATATGTGATTTAATTCATTCTGTGGGAGGATTTGTCTATTTAGATGGAGCAAATTTGAACGCTCAGGTTGGATTATGCAAACCTGGAAACTATGGCGTTGATGTTTGTCATTTGAATTTACATAAAACATTCTGTATTCCACATGGAGGTGGTGGTCCAGGAGTAGGTCCAGTTGCTGCATCAGAAACTTTAAGCCCATACCTTCCTACTCATTCTTTAATAGATAATAATTTATCTAATAGTTTTAATTTCGTATCTTCTGCCAAGCATGGGAGTGCAAGTATTCTTCCCATAAGTTGGATGTATATAAAAATGGCAGGTCTTAGTGGGTTAAGGAAAGCAACTTCGCACGCAATTTTATCTGCAAATTATATTGCGCATTCCTTAAAACATAAATTTAAGATTCTCTATAAAGGAAAAAATAATTTTGTCGCACATGAATGTATTTTAGATTTTAGAGATTTAAAATCCAAAACTGGATTGAGTGTTAATGATTTAGCTAAACGATTAATTGATTATAGTTTTCATGCCCCAACTATTAGTTGGCCTGTTCCAGAAACCATAATGATTGAGCCTACTGAAAGTGAAAGTTTGGCAGAAGTAGATAGATTTTGTGAGGCTATGCTATTGATTGGAGAAGAAATCAGTGAAATAGAAAATAATCATGAATTAAGAAGTAATAATGTAATTAGCAATGCTCCCCATACGCTGAAAGAGTTAATTGCTGATAATTGGCAATATCCTTATTCAAAAGAAAAGGCTTCTTTCCCTTATAGAACTCCAACAAGTATTAAGTTTTGGTCTTCAGTCTCTAGGATCAATAATGCATATGGCGATCGCAATTTAATTTGTTCTTGCAATGTAAATCAAGATGAGACTTTAGAAGAAAAAAAATGTGCTTAAAGGACTAGCGTCCCTGTATTTACTTAGTTATTATCAATGTGAATAAAAATTTAATATTTTCTTATAGAATTTTTTTAAATTTTTTTATTAAAATATTCGAGCATCAAATTTTTTGGGGTATTTGAAGCTATGACCAAAGATTTTAAATCTGGTAATGTTAAGCAACTGCCAGTTAAAAACGTCAACTTACCAAATTTTGTAAATAATTTTTCTGGAGATAACTCAAATATTTGTTCCATTGAGGGGACTAATGTTATTAGAGTACCTTTTGGTAAAAAATTTCCAAAGAAAAAAAGGCCTGAAAAGAATCAAAATATAGCTACTTTAATACTTCCTTTAAGTTCATATAGTAATCCTACGCCCCCACACGTAGCATAATAATTTAGATCAAATTTAATCTATTTCTTTGAGAGTATCTGAATAATATTTTTGCAGTTGTAACGTTGCTTGATTCCAATCCCATTTTTCTGCTTCGGTTCGTGCCTCTTTTCTCATAATTTCTCTTCTATCTTCATTCTCTAGAATTTTTTTTGTTGCTTCAATCAAACTTTGTACCCCATTATCTTTTTCGTCTGGATCATATAAACAACCATTAATCCCATCGCTAATTATATCTGGAATCCCCCCCTTGTTGGCTCCGATAACCGGACATCCTGCGGCCATTGCTTCGAGTAGAACTAAACCAAGTGTTTCTGTACTAGAGGGAAATAAAAATATATCTCCAGAGGCATAGGCGCTAGCAAGTTCATCACCAGATAAATATCCTATGAAATTAGTCTTGGTATTTTCGAAGATTTTTTCAAGCTGGTTTCTATACGGTCCGTCACCTACAAGTGCTAGACAAGCATTAGGAATACTCTCTAAGACTGGTTTAATTCTCTCAATTTGTTTTTCTGCTGATAATCTTCCTACATAAATCAATAAATAATTAGTATCTTTATATTTTCCAAATAATTTATCTCTCATTTTCTCACTTCTTAAATCTGGCCTGAAACTGTAAGTATCTACTCCTCTTTGCCAAAGAGCAGTCCTTTGAATACCTTTATCTTTTAATTCATTGACCATAGCGGTGGAAGTACACAAATTTAACAAAGCTTGATTATGAGCTGCTTTAAGTAATTCCCACAAAAGTGGCTCTAGCATACCCATACCGTAATGTTCCAGATATTTCGGAAGATGAGTATGGTAGCTAGCAATTAAAGGAATATTATTAGTTTTCGCCAACCATATGCCACCTAAGCCAAGTACAGCTGGATTTACAACATGTATCAAATCTGGGTTAAATTTTTCTAACTTATCTGAGACTGCAGGACCTGGTAAACCAAGCTTCAACTCTGGGTATAAGGGTAATGGCATTGCAGCAACTCCCACTACAGTTGCTCCCATATATGATTCTGGACACCCTTCTGGACAAAAAATTATGACTTCATCACCATTTTTTATTAAAAATTCAATTGTTTTAGTAAGTCTTGTGACTATGCCGTCAACTTTAGGTAAAAAAGTTTCTGTAAACAATGCAATTTTCACTTTCTTAAGGTAATTATTTCAAAAATTTTAATTAGTCTTTATAGCCTCAGCTTGTTTTTTTGTCCAGGATGAAACACAAGGTATGCGATTAAGATCACATCTATTGGAGTATTTTTTAGCAACTTCTACAACTTCTTCTAATAAGCCATTATCAAGAGTAGTTGGGTTTAAACCTAATTCTATGAAGCATTTATTATCGACAATTAGATCATTTTCTACTGCTTCATTCCTTGGATTTGGTAAATAATTGATATCAGCTCCAGTTAGAGAAGCAACTTTTTTAGCTAGTTCTCCAACTTGATGACTCTCAGTCATTTGATTAAAGATTTTGACTCTTTCTCCAGATTTTGGAGGATTTTCAAGAGCAAGTTGTACACATTTTACAGAGTCTTTTATATGTATAAATGCTCTTGTTTGCCCTCCTGTCCCATGAACACTTAATGGATATCCAATTGCAGCTTGCATTAGAAATCTGTTTAAAACAGTTCCATAATCTCCGTCATAGTCAAATCGGTTTGTCAATCTAGGATCTTTTAAAGTTGCTTCTGTATTTGTTCCCCAAACAATGCCTTGATGTAAATCAGTGATCCTTACAAGATCATTTTTGTTGTAGTAAAGAAATAATAATTGATCTAAAGTTTTAGTCATATGGTAGACACTACCTGGGCTGGCAGGGTGTAATATTTCTTCTTCAAAGCGGCTTCCATCAGGTTGAGGAACTTCAACTTTTAGATAACCCTCTGGAATTGTTGCACCTCTATGTGATCCATATCCGTAGACTCCCATTGTTCCTAAATGAACAACATGAATATCTAAATTACTCTCTACTATTGCAGCAAGTAGGTTGTGCGTGCCATTAACATTATTATCTACTGTATATCTTTTGGTAAAACTTGATTTCATCGAGTATGGTGCTGCTCTTTGTTCCGCAAAATGGATAACGGAATCTGGTTTTTCATCAATGAGCAAATTGAGTAATTTTTGATATTGCTTAGAGATATCCATGTTAAGAAATCTCATAGGCTTGCCTCCAGTCTCTTCCCATGCAGAAAGTCGTTCTGTTATAGAAGAAATTGGAGTTAAAGATTCTACTTCTAGATCAATATCAATTTTTCTACGACTTAAATTGTCGACAATAATTACATCATGATTTTGCTCTGCTAAATTCACCGCACAAGGCCAACCGCAAAAACCATCTCCACCTAGAACAATAACTTTCACTCAGAACTCCAGAATTAAAAGATTCATAATATATTTATTAAATTACTACAGCGTGCTTCCACTTTGCGAAAAAACATTGTAAATAGTTTCAAATCTTCTTTCTTAATACGATAAATAAAAGCCAATAATAAATTTTTACTTTCTTTTTAGACTTTTCTCAATTTAGAGAATTAGATAGATATATTTTTTTCCGGCGAACTTGCTACTGCAAAGTCTTGTTTTTTAATTCTTCCTGCCAGAAAAGCTTGCCTGCCAGCTTTCACACTATAATTTATCGCTTGAGCCATTAGAGGAGGATTTGCAGCATGTGCTATTGCACTATTGATTAAGACACCATCAGCTCCAATTTCCATAGCTTGAGAAGCTTCACTAGGCACTCCAATTCCTGCGTCAATTATTACTGGCACTTTTGCATTCTCAATAATAATTCTTATATTTGATAAATTTAACAAACCTTGCCCGGAGCCTATGGGAGAGCCCAATGGCATTACAGTTGCACAACCTATTTCTTCTAGTCTTTTTGCAAGAATAGGATCTGCATTGATATAAGGTAGTACAGCGAAACCCTTTTTTATCAAAATTTCGGCTGCTTTAAGAGTTTCTATTGGATCTGGTAACAAATACTTTTTGTCTGGAATAACTTCTAACTTCACAAAATTATTTTCTTCTTGACCAGATAATTTTGCAAGTTCTCTTCCTAAAATTGCTATTCTGACTGCCTCATCGGAATTAACACAACCAGCTGTATTAGGAAGCATCCAGTATTTTTCCCAGTTGATCATTTCGAGTAAATTTTCTCCGGTCTGATCATTTTTAATTCTTCTAACAGCGACGGTTATAATTTCTGTTTCAGAATTGGACAAACTTTCTACCATGTCTTGAGTAGATTTGTATTTGCCAGTACCAACCATTAATCTACTGGAAAATTGTTTTCCACCAATTAGTAAAGAAGAATAATTTTCCATATTTAGAATCCCTTATCTTTAATACCTTTATAAGGTTCATAATTGTTTCTTTTTTCTAACTCCTTACTTTTTTTAATTGCTGTTTTGTTTTTTGGATCTATCACCAAAACCTTTTGATAAGTTTCATATGCCAAGTCGTACTCAAGTAAACGTTGTTGTGCTGATGCGAGGTTATTTAGGGCTATAGGATATTCTGGAAGTGATTTTATTGCAGATTTATAGTGTTTAATTGCTTTCTTAAATTCATTTTGAGCAGCATAAGAAAATCCTAAAGCATTATTTATTATTGCTTTGGCTTCCTCAGGTTCATTTTCATAATTTTCAATTGCTTTTAAAAATGTTTTAGTAGCTTCAGAATATAATCTTTTTTTTATCTGAATAGACCCAAATTCATATAATTCTGTAGCTTGAGTGAGAGAATCTAAACCTTTCTGCTCGAATTTTACTAAATTTAACTCTTCACTTCTTGTTTTTAGAAATTGTCTGAATACAAAAATAGAAATTATTATCAATACAACAAAAAGAATTATTAAATAAGATTGAAAAGAAGATATTTCCATTATTTATAATTACTTTTCTAGATTATATTCTTTTTTCTACTTACTAACGGAAGAAACAATTTTTTCAAAACACTTAGGATCGTTTAAGGCTAATTGAGCAAGCATTTTTCTGTTGATGATAATTTCTGAATTTTTCATCCCGTTTATTAACTTGCTATAGTTTGTTCCATTTATCCTCGCAGATGCGTTAATTCTAGAGATCCAAAGTCTTCTAAAATCTCTTTTTCTTCTTCTTCTATCCCTATAAGCATTACAAAGAGCTTTCATCACTCTTTGGTTTGCGGTTCTGAAAAGATTTTTGTTGCCGCCTCTAAAACCTTTTGCAAGATTTAAGATTTTGTTTCTTCTTTTTCTGGCTATGCTGCCTCTTTTTACCCGTGCCATGAATATCTAATAAAAATTGGTTAAAGATTTATGCGTATGGAATCATTAATCTTACATTATCAGCATCTCTTTCATCAACTACGGCTTTTGTTGATAGATGTCTTTTTAATTTTGAGCTTTTATGATCAAGTAAATGATTATGGAAAGCTCTTCTTCTCATGAATTTACCCGTCGCAGTAGCTTTGAATCTTTTGGCAGCTGATTTACGAGTTTTTAGTTTAGACATTTGAGTCAAATGTGTTTAATTAGGATAATCTAAACCTTTATACGCATTGGTGCAAATTAAAGTTTTTAATTGATAAGGGAAATTCTAAATTATGAAACTTAAATTTGCCTTTTTAAACTTATCTTTAGGCTGTATTTCTCTTTTAATAATAAACACTAAATTTATTTTTAATGCGAAAGGAGAAGAATTGCTAAAGGTTGAACTCCATAATGAAATTAAACAAGGAAAATTTTTAATTGGTTTAAAGCAATATTTAGGCGGGGAGAATGATAGTTTTTCGGAGAAAAAGAATATAAACTTTACAACTAATAAAGGTTTTTTAAACTTGATATCGTCCAACGGTATTAAACATAAATCAAAAAAGATAAATATTACTTGGGCGGATATTCCACTCAAAAATCCAAAAACAATTGAAAGAATTGTTTTTGGTCCTTTTGCTAGCTATGAGTCGGCAAAAAAACAATCAGAGAAACTAAGAGATAAAGGATTTGAGGCGACTGTTGCCTACCCTAAAAATTGGGAAGTATGGATTCCATTTCAAGATGATCTGCCAGATTTTGAATTAAAAAATAAGATTTTCAGAAAAATAAAAAATTTTCAAATTACTCCTGTTCTTACAAATGACTACAGTGGTATGAAACTTGAAGGTCCTATATATATTTATTCTGAAGAGAAAATAAAAATAAATGGTGTTAATTTTGGCAAAAATTTTTATTTAATAAAGGATTTATATGGAACTTGGACCTTAGTTCAAAAAATTGAATTTGATGACTATTTGGCAGGTGTTTTGCCATATGAAATTGGACCGAATTCTCCTTTAGAGGCACTCAAGGCTCAAGCAGTTATTGCAAGAACTTGGGGCATATTTAATTCTGATAGATTTAATATGGATAAATATCATTTATGTATAAGCACTCAATGCCAAGTTTATAAGCCTTCTGAAATTTCATATAAAAACGTACAAAAAGCTATAGACGAAACTTCAAATTTAATTCTCACTCATAAAAATCAACCAATAAATGCTTTTTACCATGGTTCTAATGGTGGAGTATCTGCTACTGCAGGCGAGTCTTGGCAAATTCAAGATTATTCTTATTTCAATTCAATTATTGACGGTTCTAAATCATTAAATAAAATTTTTAAACTTCCAATTACAAATGAATCTTATTTAAATAATTTTTTAGATTTTGATAAAGAACAGTTTTATGGGAGTAATCATTCTCTTTTTCGATGGAATAAGAAAATTTCTAATCTTGAAATTAAAGAAAAGTTAATTAAAAACAAACTTATAAATATTAATGAAGATGTTTTGGATTTAAATACTATTGAACGTGGGTCTAGTGGCAGAGTTACAAAATTGGAAATACAAACGGATAAGGGTAATAAATCTATTGTTCTTGTTAAAGATGATATTCGACGGGTATTAAATTTTATACCTAGTAATTTGTTTACTATTAATAAATTAAATGATGATTTATGGCTTTTGAGAGGAGGAGGCTTCGGTCATGGTGTAGGTTTATCTCAGTCAGGAGCAATTGAAATGGCTAAATTAGGATTCACTTATGAACAAATATTGAATCATTACTATCGAAATGCAAAACTAAAAAAATTTGAGATATTGTCTCAATGGAAGTTAAGTAATTAACAATTTACTTTTATGAGTAAGGGTTTTTATAAAAATCGAAGATTGAAATCGTGTATATTTCTTAGTGCTTGTTTTTTAGTAGCTTTTATTCCTCATGCTATTAATATCGAAAATTTCTTTTACATAATATTGACTCTTTCTTTTGTGATTGTTTTTTACGGTCTAATAGTAATTTCTAGAAATTTTAAAAGGAACAACGTTTTAAATACTGTAAGCAGAAGAATTAGCAATAAAGAGTTACCTGTGCTTGATATTTTGGTCGCAGCTAGAGATGAAGAGAATGTCATATCAAGATTAGTTGAAAGATTATTTAGTTTAGATTATCCAACAAATAAATTAAATATTTACATAATCGATGATGGTAGTTCTGATAAGACGCCTTTAATTTTAGATCGATTATCTAGACAATATGACAAGCTAAAAGTCATAAGTCGTTCTCCAAATGCAGGAGGAGGAAAGTCAGGAGCTTTGAATTATGCCTTGAAATTTACTCATGGTGAATGGTTATTAGTTTTGGATGCTGATGCTGAATTAAAACAAGATTCTTTGATAAGGTTATTTAGTTTTGTAGAAGAGGGTGATTGGTCTGCAGTTCAACTAAGAAAATCAGTAACAAATGTAAGTAAGAATTTTTTAACTTCCTGTCAGTCAATGGAGATGGCTATGGATGCAATCTTTCAATATGGAAGATTATCAGTTGCTGGAGTTTCCGAATTAAGGGGAAATGGTCAATTAATTAAGAAAGAAACATTATTAGCATGTGGTTCTTTTAATGAAGATACAGTTACAGATGATCTTGATTTGAGTTTAAGATTATTATTATCAAAATCTAGAATTGGAATCTTATGGGATCCTCCAGTGATGGAGGAAGCAGTTGAGAATTTAAATGCTTTATTAGCGCAAAGGCAAAGATGGGCAGAGGGGGGGTTGCAAAGATTCTTCGATTATGGAGATCAATTATTTACTAATAAAATTGATTATTTGCAGAAATTTGATTTAACTTACTTTTTCATCTTGCAATATGCATTACCAATCATTTCTATTTTTGATTTAGTTTTCAGTATTGCTTTTTCAGATTCACCAATTTACTGGCCTATTTCATTTACAGCTTTTATGTTATCTGGAATTGCTTTTTGGTACGGTTATTCTTGTAAAAGTGAAGTACCTGTATTGCAAAAAAGCAATTTTTTGATGGTATTTGTATCGGTTTTTTATTTATCACATTGGTTTTTAGTAATCCCTTGGGTAACTATAAAGATGTCTATTTTTCCCAAAAAGATACTATGGCGAAAGACTCTTCATACTGGAGTTTAATTTATTCATCAAGGTCTATAATTTCTCCATTAAAAAAATTTGCTAAGTTTTTTGAACTATCATCATAAGTTTCCTCGTTAGATATTTTTGTTGACGAATTGGTTTTTGGTTCTAATTTTTTTATTGGTCGGAAATTATTTACTTCATTTTGGGTTATTTGTGGAGTGTTTGTTGGGTTACTTTTATTTAATTGTTTGGTTGAAAAATTAAGTATTATTCCATCTCCAAATATCTTTTTTACAGTATTTTCAATTATAACTTTTCTGCTTTTTATCATACTTTCCCAGTTTGGAGATAATGCAATTGTGATTTTCTCCGAATCAAAACTTTCAAGTTCGGCTTGTTGTGAAAGTA
Source organism: Prochlorococcus marinus (assembly GCF_001180325.1). Lineage (GTDB taxonomy): Bacteria > Cyanobacteriota > Cyanobacteriia > PCC-6307 > Cyanobiaceae > Prochlorococcus_A > Prochlorococcus_A marinus_R. Next base: position 26,786 of record NZ_CVSZ01000061.1, on the reverse strand, counting down.
ACATTCTTGTTGATGGTAACTCTACTTTTGAAAGAATTAATTCCCATTTATCTTTTAAATTTGATCCAGGATTATTTTGGTTATTTTTAGAAATATTTTCAATACTTTCTTTTTCTAGAACTTCAAATTTTTCTAATTTTTCGTCTTTTTTTTCAATCAATTCCTTGTGAGTTATCTCTTCTTGGATACTTGGTTTTGGAATCTCATCTGAAATATTTTCTTTATTAATTGGAATTTTTTTTCTACTTTTATGCTTCTCCTCAGTCATATTATTTTTACTTTCTTCTTTATTTTCAAAACTATTTATCTGTTTACTATCCAGAAGACCAGTTAAATGTATTTCAAACCAAAGCCTTGGATTATCACTTGATTTGATTTGATATTCAATATTTCTCAGATTATTATGCCAATTAATTATTGTTGATTTATTTATTGTTGTTGAGATTTTATCTAACTCATCTCGAAATTCATCAGACGTATAATAAAGATCTGAATATTTATTATTAGTAGTGTGTAATAGTAGATCTCTTGTTATATTTAATAATCCGATAATTATTTGAAGAGGTTCGTTTCCGGCATCATATAACTTGTTGCAGGTGTAAATTAATGACTCTGGATTATTCTCAACCAATGATTTAATCAGATTTGTTAATTCACTTTCTGATACTTCTCCTAGAAGGTTTTGGATATTATTAATTGTTATCCCTTCTGGTAAAAGATTCAATTGTTCAAGGAGGCTTTGTGCATCTCTCATACCTCCATTAGACCTTTTTGCAATCATTTTTAACGCCTGAACTTCGTACTTAATGGACTCTTTTCCGGCGATTTCTGATAAATGTTGAAAAACATCACTAGGGCTTATTCTTCTAAAATCAAACTTTTGGCATCTACTTTTTATTGTATTTAATACTCTCTCAGGATTTGTCGTCGCAAGTATAAATACAACTCTTGAGGGCGGTTCTTCAATAGTTTTTAGTAAAGCATTTGAAGCTGCCGTTGAAAGCATATGACATTCATCAATTACATAGACTTTCCATCTCGCTTGAGTAGGGGCAAATCTCGCTCTTTCTATAATTTCTCTTATATTTTCTACTCCTGTATTTGATGCTGCATCAATCTCGATAATATCTAGAGCGCTCCCATCTGTAATTTGTCTACATAATTCACATTTACAACAAGGAGTTATCGTAGGTTGGTCGAATGCCTGGCAATTGAGAGATTTTGCAAATATTCTTGCACTTGATGTTTTTCCAGTGCCTCTTGGACCATTAAAAAGATATGCAGGAGCAATTTGTTTTGTTAATAGAGCTTGTTTGAGTGTAATGGATATAAATTTTTGCCCAACCAGTTCGTCTAAGTTGTTTGGTCTATATTTTTGATGAAAAGGCTTATGTATATTTGACATTAATTTTTCATTAATTAGAAAAACTAGGAATTTAATTAAAAAAATTAAACTCTAATTTTATGCAGACTCTTTAATAATTCTTTTTGATCCTGAAGGTAGTTTAACAATTTTAGATGAGAACAAACTATCTACCATTTTTTTCGTAATTGTGAATTCTTTTACATTTTCTTCAGAAGGCAAAGTGTACATTATGTCTAGCATTAGCTCTTCAATTATTGCTCTTAATGCTCTTGCACCTGTTTTTCTTTTGTATGCTTCATTTGCTATCGCTTCAACAGAATCAGGCTCAAATGATAATTCAACATTATCCATACTTAGCAAAGTTTTGAATTGTTTTACTAATGCATCTCTTGGTTGAGTCAAAATAGATTCTAAAGTTTCTTTAGTAAGACGATCTAATACAGCACAAACCGGAATTCTTCCAATAAATTCTGGAATTAGGCCATATTTCACTAAGTCATCTAATTCTAAATTTTTCAGGGAATCTCTTGGGTCTACTATTTTTTTTGTATCAACTTTGTTTTGATCTGAATTGGTGGTAAATCCTATAGAGTGTTTACCCATACGCTTTTGAACGATATCCTCTAAACCTATAAAAGCTCCCCCACAAATAAATAGTATTTGACTCGTATCAATTTGGATGCAGTCATGATAAGGATGTTTTCTTCCGCCTTGAGGTGGCACATTAGCAATTGTTCCTTCAAGCATTTTTAATAGTGCTTGCTGTACCCCTTCACCGGAGACATCTCTAGTAATAGAAGGATTCTCGCTTTTTCTTGCAATTTTATCTATTTCATCAATATAAATAATTCCTTTTTGAGCTAGTTCTACATTCATTTCTGATTTCTGTAGAAGTCTCAAAAGTATGTTTTCAACATCCTCCCCAACATATCCAGCTTCTGTCAAAGTCGTTGCATCAGCTACTGCAAAAGGAACATCTAAAAACTCTGCTAAAGTTTGCGCCAATAATGTTTTTCCACTTCCAGTAGGACCGATGAGTAAAATATTTGATTTTTGTAATTTAGTTGCTTGTGAATCAGTTGAATTGCTATTTTTACTGTCTTCTTTAACTTTCCAAGCTAATCGCTTGTAGTGATTGTATACGGCTACTGATAATATTTTTTTTGCAGATTCTTGTCCAACAACTTGATTATCTAGAAAACTTTTTATTTCTAATGGCTTAGGAATTGAGGATAATTCTAAAGGAATAGATTTTGTTGGATTATCAGTTGGTAATTTCTTTTTTACTTGTGGAGAGTTGTTTGTGTTCGCTTGATTATCAAGTAATTCTTCATCGAGAATCTCATTACAAAGATCTATGCATTCATCACAGATATAAACCCCAGGACCAGCTATAAGCTTTCTTACTTGGTCTTGTGACTTCCCGCAAAATGAACATTTAAGATGGGCGTCAAATTTAGCCATCGATTATAAGTTTTTAAAGTGAAAGGTGTTAAATATTCCCTATTCACTAGGATTGCTCATAAATATCGATTCGTCATCATATTCTTAAAAAATCAGAACCCCTTGTCACTTTTTGATAACTTTATCAATTAATCCATATTCGACTGCTTCTGAGGGGGATAAAAAGTAATCTCTTTCTGTATCTTCATTAATTTTTTCTAAAGGTTGACCAGTATGTTCAGCTAAAAGTGAATTTAATGTTTTCTTGAGAAAAAGTATTTCTTTAGCTTGTATTTCAATCTCTACTGCTTGACCTTGTGCACCTCCCAGAGGTTGATGAATCATAATCCTAGAATTAGGTAAAGCCAATCTTTTCCCCTTTGCACCTCCAGAAAGTAGAAATGCTCCCATACTTGCGGCTACTCCAAAACATATTGTCACTACATCTGGCGATATTTGTTGCATGGTATCGTAAATGGCCATTCCCGCAGTTACTGAGCCTCCAGGAGAATTGATGTATATTTGTATATCTTTTTCGGGATCTTCAGCTTCAAGAAATAATAATTGTGCAACAAGGGAGTCAGATACTTGATCATTAATTCCAGTACCTAAAAAAATTATTCTTTCCCTCAATAATCTTGAATATATATCAAAAGCTCTTTCTCCTCTACCTGATTGCTCTATAACGGTGGGAACAGCGGCAATAGTTTTATGATTACTTTCGTAAGAACCTATTGAGCTTTGGATTAAATGTTTTTTTTCTGAGTTCACAAATTAGTTTTCGTCCTATAAATAATTTAGGGGGTTTTTGTTTAATTAGTAGGAAATTTCATAAATTATTTTTTTTCTTTTTTAATTCTAGTTTTTGTAGTTTTTGAAGTTCCTGTAGTTTTATTCGCAGTTTTTGCGGCTTTTGATGATTTGGAGGTTTTTGTAGCTTTAGAAGTTTTTGTAGTTTTTTCTTTTACTTCAGAATTTTCTTCAAGCCAAATTATTAATTTTTCTTTGAGTAGATCGTTACTTACTACTTCTGTTAATTTGTTGATATCTATTTGTTTTGAAGACTGAGAGATTGCATCTTCATAATCTTTCATTTTTAAATCAATTTCATCTTTCTCGACTTTTATGTTTTCTGTTTCAGCTAATGCTTTTAAAGCTAAATTTCTTTGTACATTTTTTTCAGCTTGAGGCCTTGTGGACTCTGCTAATGACTTAACTAATTCTGGAGTGAAAGTAGATTTTACATCAAGACCTTGTTGAGCAAATCTTTGAGCGGTTTGTTCAATATTATTCCTCACTTCTATATCAATCATAGATTTTGGAATTTCAGCAACCAATTCGTTTGTTAAAGCATCTAATAAAGCTTCAATTTTGATATCTTTTTGAGTTTTTTCAAAATTGTCTTTAAGTTGCTTTTCAATATCTTTCTTTAACTCTTTTAATGATTCTTTGTTGCCAGACTGTTTTGCAAAATCGTCATTAAGTTCAGGCAATTCTTTTTCCTTAAGATCCTTAAGATTTACTTCAAAAATTGCTTCTTTGCCTCTTGAATCCTCATGAGAATAATCATCAGGAAATTTAAGATTAAGTGTTTTAGTATCACCAATTTTCATCTTTACGATTCCCTCAACGAAACCGGGAATCATTTTATTCTTTTCTAACTCAAGATCCATTGATTCACTTGTTCCACCATCAATCTCTTTACCAGAATCTTTATATTTTCCTTTGAAACTAACTACAGCAATATCTCCTAATCTTGCTGCTCTATTGGTAACTGGAATAATATTTGCAAACTGATTTCTAGATTTTTCTAGCGCTTCATCTATTGACTTAGGATCAAACTTTGTCTTTGATATTTCAACACTTAGTCCTTTGGATTTTTTAAGTTTTAATTCTGGGGCAACATCAGTTTGAAGAGTCACCTTAAGTGATTTTTCAGGACTAAACTTTGCAAGTAAAGAGTCAAATCCATCTACCAATTCTGGCTCACTTAGTGGCTCTATAGATTTTATTTTTAACGCTTCTTGCCATGATTTATCAATAATTTTTTCCAGAGCAGAAGCATGTAATTGTGTGATGCCAATTCTTTGGATTAAGACTTGTTTGGGAATCTTACCAAGTCTAAATCCTGGAATTTTAGCCGAACGACTGATAGAACTGATTGTTTCATTTACACACGTTTTGCATGTCTCAGATGGTATTTCTAATTCGAATGAAATTCTACTTTGAGGCAGAGGAGTTGTTTTGACTATTAGTGCATCTTTAGCCATGTTTTTCTAAGTTATTACTATGAACCGAATCTTAATTATTTCACATTATGTGATTTCCTTGAAAGTTAATTTTTTGATAAAGTAAAAAAAATAGTCAATCTATTTATAAAAATCATTTTAAAGTGTGAGACAATCTCCGTATTTGCCTAATAGGCCATTAAAAGTTGCTGTTTTAGGTTCTTCAGGTGCTGTGGGATCTGAATTGCTAAAAATTCTTGAACAACGTGATTTCCCAATATCAGAATTGGTCTTGCTTTCATCAGAGCGGTCAGAAGGGAAAAAAATTATTTGGAAAGGTGAAGAATTAGTTACAAAAAAAACAACTAAGGAAGAATTTAAGAATCTTGATTTAGTTTTAGCTTCAGCTGGCGGAAGTATTTCAAAAAAATGGTTGTCTACCATTATTGATCAAAATGCTTTATTAATAGATAATTCAAGTGCTTTCAGATTAGATAAGAACGTTCCTCTTATAGTCCCTGAAGTTAATGCTAGTGACGTACTTAATCATGATGGGGTAATAGCGAATCCAAACTGCACTACCATTTTGTTGACATTAGTTTTAGCTCCATTAAACAAACTTTCGACAATTCAAAGAGTTATTGTCTCAACATATCAATCTGTCAGTGGTGCAGGCCAACTGGCAATGGAGGAACTGAAACTTTTAACTGAACAATATCTTCAAGGAAATCCTCAAAAAAGCGAAGTTTTGCCATACTCCCTTGCTTTTAATTTGTTTTTACATAATTCCCCTATGCTTTCAAATAATTACTGCGAAGAAGAGATGAAAATGGTTAATGAGACCAGGAAAATATTAAATATTGCTGATTTAAAGCTCTCTGCTACATGTGTTCGAGTCCCAGTATTGAGAGCACATTCTGAATCGATCAATATTGAATTTGCCGATGTAGTTGAGCCTAAAGATGCTCTTGAAGAATTAAAAAAATCTCCTGGAATTGAAGTTATTGAGGATTACAAAAATAATAGATTTCCTATGCCAAATGACGTTATGGGAATGGATAATGTTGCTGTTGGCAGGCTAAGAACTGATATAAGTCAGCCTCATGGATTAGAATTATGGTTATGTGGAGATCAAATAAGAAAAGGAGCAGCTCTGAATGCTGTTCAAATAGCTGAGTTATTAATTCCAAAAAAATGATTACAGACAAAACTGAGTGTAATAATCCACTATTTGGAAGAATATTGACTGCAATGGTTACTCCATTTACTGAGAATGGAGATGTAGATTATGAACTAGCTATAAAACTTTCAAATTATCTTTTTGAGAACGGTTCCGATGGAATTGTGTTGTGCGGTACTACTGGAGAATCTCCGACTCTTTCATGGGCGGAACAGCATGATTTATTTATTGCGGTAAAAGGATCTTTGGATGCAAGCTGTAAAGTAATAGTTGGTACTGGTAGCAATTGCACAAGCGAAGCTGTGGAAGCTACAAAAAAAGCTTACGACTCTGGTGCCGACGGTGCTTTGGTCGTTGTTCCTTATTACAATAAGCCACCTCAAGAAGGTCTTTATAAACATTTCAGTTCTATTGCAAAATCTGCAAAGGATTTGCCTCTTATGCTCTACAACATTCCTGGCAGGACTGGATGCAGTTTATTACCTGATACTGTGAAGAAACTTATGGATTTCTCAAATATTCTCAGTATTAAAGCTGCAAGCGGTAGAATAGAAGAAGTAACAGAACTAAGAGCTATTTGTGGCTCCGAACTCTCTGTATATAGTGGCGACGATTCATTGTTGCTTCCAATGTTATCCGTAGGTGCTGTAGGAGTAGTAAGTGTTGCAAGTCATTTAGTTGGATTGCAATTAAAAGAGATGATTCATTCTTTTCAAAGTGGAAATGTTTCCAATGCTCTTGCTATTCATGAAAAACTTCAGCCTCTTTTCAAAGCACTCTTTATGACTACTAATCCAATCCCAATTAAGGCTGCTTTGGAGCTATCGGGATGGGATGTAGGTAATCCTAGAAGTCCTTTGTCTCCTTTAACCAATGACATGAAAAAGCAACTATCTTTTATCCTGAATTCCCTATAATAGGGATTATATTTAACTTGATAATTAAATTTAAATAAACCTTATTTGATTACAAGCAGGCCTTCATAAATTTCAAAATTATGCAATCAAGTACCAATTCAACTGTAAATAGATCTACTCATGATTCCTCTAGATCTAAAAGTAATACGCCAGCTCTACGAGTAATACCTCTTGGAGGACTACATGAAATAGGCAAAAACACTTGCGTTTTTGAATATGGTGATGAATTAATGCTTGTTGATGCTGGCCTAGCTTTTCCATCTGATGGTATGCATGGCGTAAACGTTGTTATGCCTGATACAACTTTTTTAAAAGAAAATCAAAGAAGAATAAAAGGAATGATTGTCACCCATGGGCATGAAGATCACATTGGGGGTATTTCTCATCATCTAAAGCATTTTAATATTCCAATTATTTATGGCCCAAGATTGGCAATGTCAATGCTTAGAGGAAAAATGGAGGAAGCAGGGGTTTCTGATAGAACAACTATACAGACAGTAAATCCAAGAGATGTTGTAAAAGTAGGACAACATTTTTCTGTTGAATTTATTCGAAATACTCATTCTATTTGCGATAGCTTTTCTTTAGCAGTTACAACACCTGTTGGCACAATAATTTTCACGGGAGATTTTAAGTTTGATCATATGCCAGTAGATGGAGAGCAATTTGATATTGAAAGAATGGTGCATTACGGAGAGAAGGGTGTTTTATGCATGTTCAGTGATTCTACTAATGCCGAAGTTCCAGGTTTTTGTCCTTCTGAGAAGACTATCTATCCCTCTTTAGAAAAACATATTGCAGAGGCAAAAGAACGAGTTATCCTTACCACTTTTGCTAGTTCTGTGCATAGAGTGACAATGATCTTAGAATTGGCCATGAAACATGGAAGAAAGGTCGGTTTGTTAGGTAGATCGATGATAAATGTTATTGCTAAGGCAAGAGATATTGGTTATATGAAATGTCCAGATGATTTGTTTGTTCCTATCAAGCAAATTAGAGATTTGCCAGATAGGGAGACATTATTATTAATGACGGGTAGTCAAGGGGAACCCCTAGCAGCGTTAAGCAGAATCTCTCGTGGTGAACATCAGCATGTTCGTCTCAAGACTACTGATACTGTAATATTTTCAGCCAGTCCAATTCCCGGTAATACTATTTCCGTTGTTAATACAATAGATAGATTAATGAAACTCGGAGCAAAGGTTGTTTATGGAAAGGGTGAGAATATTCATGTTTCTGGTCATGGTTTTCAAGAAGATCAAAAGTTAATGTTGGCACTCGCAAAACCTAAGTTTTTTGTTCCTGTTCATGGAGAACATAGAATGCTTGTTTGTCATGGTAAGAGTGCACAAACTATGGGGGTTCCAAAGGATAATATCTTAATTATTGAAAATGGAGATGTAGTTGAGTTAACACCTAATTCTATTCAAAAGGGTGACCCTGTAAAAGCTGGCGTTGAACTGCTTGATAACTCACGAAATGGGATAGTAGATGCTCGAGTATTAAAGGAAAGGCAGCAGCTAGCTGGGGATGGTGTAGTAACTGTTTTAGCTCCTATTAGTACTGATGGGAAAATGGTTGCGCCTCCCAGAGTTAATTTAAGAGGAGTTGTTACTACTGCAGAGCCTAGAAAAATGTCTATGTGGACAGAACGAGAAATAAGTTGGGTCTTAGAAAATAGATGGAAACAATTATCCAGACAAACTGGGCCGAATAATTTTGAAGTAGATTGGATTGGTGTACAAAGAGAAATTGAAAATGGTTTGTCGAGAAGAATGAGAAGAGAATTACAAGTTGAACCACTTATTTTGTGTTTAGTTCAACCTGCTCCAAGTGGAACTCGTGCATATATTCCAAAGATTACTGAAGAGCAAAATTTTTCCAATAGAAATAGAAATAATAATAATTTCCATAAGAAATCAAACAATAATCATCCTAATAGTTCAAATAACCTACAAAATACCCAAAAAAGTCCAAAAGTTTCACAGAATCCCTCAACTGAGACTGCTACAGAAGATTCATTTGAAGGTAGAACAAGAAGAAGAAGATCTGCTGTAACATCTTAACTTTTTTCAAAATTTATATAGTTTTTATCCCAAACAATTTTTAAAAACTCTTTCAGAGTAATTTGACCTTTATTTTTTTCATAAATTGAAGTTGCTAATTTTGTCAGATTTTTAGAACTACATTGCTTTGCAGATATTTCTTTTAAAAATCTATTTAAAATTGTGCACCTTGCTTCAATACACATACCATTTAGGAGATTCCTATCGATACCTTTAACATCTTTACAATATAAATACGCTAGTTCACTAAGATCATTACGTTCATTATTGTATTTGCTCATTTTTTGGGAAAAATTATTTATCCTTTCAGAACAACCAGGATAGATGACTTCTAAGGTAGGAATAATTTTTGTTCTTACTAAATTTCTTTTTAATTTAAGATCTGAATTTGTAGGATCTTCCCAGACTGGGATCTTCATATCATTGCAAAATTGTTTTGTATCTTGCCTACTGAAAATTAATATTGGTCTTATTAAATAAATTTGATTTTCTATTAATCTTTTACTCTCAATATTACTCAGACCTGCAAAATTGCTTCCTCTAGATAAATTAAGGATAAATGTTTCTGCATTATCACTGCTCGTGTGACCAGTTAACAAATAAATATTATGTTTTTGCTGGTTTTTATTTAATAAAGTTTTGGCTCTTTCACATAATTTTTTATATCTCCATTCTCGTGCTTTTTCTTCTGAAGAAATACTTTCTTTATTTGCTTGATCAAAAGAGAATGAAATATTTTTATCTTCGCAATAATTTTTTAATTCAAGAGCATATAGTGATGATTTTTCGTGCCACCGATGATCACCATGCCAAACGCTAATAGACCAATTATGTAGTTTTTTTAGGTCATTAATTAGGGTTAATAAGGTCATTGAGTCTTGACCACCGGAAACACTTATTAAAATATTGGATCCTTTGGGAATTAATATTTTTTTGGTAAGAATCTCCTGATGAAACTGATGATGCCATGATGACCAATTTTTCTGAGTTAATTTTTTATCAGTCATTTTGTGTTGCTCAGATAATATTTTTTAAAAAATGCACTGTTTTACTAAAACAATGTCACAATCAGGTAATAAATTCATTAAGTAAATGAGTCTGATTAATCTTTTGCCACAAAAAATCCAAGAAGAGTTAAGAAGCAAATCCTTACTCAAAGTTATTTCAGGATTGAATAATTTCGATGTTCAATCTGTGAAAAAAATTGTTGAGGCTGCTTCATTAGGAGGTGCAGATCTTGTTGATATTGCTTGTAAACCTGACCTAGTTGATTTAGCACTTAAGAATTCAACACTACCTGTTTGTGTTAGTTCAGTAGTGCCTCAATCTTTTAAAGATTCTGTAAAAGCAGGCGCATCATTAATTGAAATAGGAAATTACGATACTTTTTATGAAAAAGGCATTAATTTTTCAGATGAAAAAGTTTTAAACATTACAAAAGAGACGAGGGATTTATTTCCTAATGTTCCTTTATCAGTAACTGTTCCTCATACTATGCCTATTGATAAACAAGTTGATCTTGCTATAGAGCTAGTGGAAGAAGGTGTTGATATTATTCAAACAGAAGGTGGCACGAGTTCTACTCCTTACTCTTCAGGAATTCAAGGCTTTTTTGAAAAATCAGTACCAACTCTTGCAGCTACCTATGCTATTCATCAAGAATTTAAGAAGCAATCTCTGAATATACCAATCATGAGTGCCTCTGGATTAAGCCAAGTAACTTGTCCACTAGCAATATCCTCTGGAGCCTCAGCAGTTGGCGTTGGATCTGTAGTTAATAAATTAGATGATTTAATATCGATGATTGCGGTTGTTAGGGGCTTAAAAGAATCTTTAAAAAATTCAATAATTGGAGAAAAAATTTCTTAGTATAGCTATACTCTTTTGCTACTAGGTTGATGAACAACTATAAGCTTCAAGCTCCTTACGAACCAAATGGAGATCAACCAGAAGCTATTAAAAAATTAGTTGAAGGCGTCAATACTGGTAAGGAGTTTCAGACTCTTTTAGGAGCTACTGGAACTGGTAAAACATTTACTATTGCGAATGTAATTCAACAAACAGGAAGACCAGCACTTGTATTAGCCCATAATAAAACGTTAGCTGCACAACTATGTAATGAATTAAGGGAATTTTTCCCAAAAAAATGCTGTTGAGTACTTCATTTCTTACTACGATTATTATCAACCTGAAGCTTATGTACCCGTAAGTGATACTTACATAGCCAAAACGGCTTCAATTAATGAAGAAATAGATATGCTTAGGCATTCTGCAACACGCTCATTATTTGAAAGAAAAGATGTAATTGTTGTAGCCTCAATAAGTTGTATTTATGGTCTTGGTATACCTAGTGAGTATCTAAAAGCTGCAGTTAAATTTGAAGTGGGAAAATCAATAAACCTACGTTCTTCTTTGAGGTCTCTCGTTGAAAATCAATATACTAGAAATGATATTGAAATTACTAGAGGTAGATTCAGAATAAGAGGTGATGTTTTAGAAATCGGTCCAGCTTATGAAGATAGATTAATAAGAATCGAATTTTTTGGTGATGAAGTCGAGGCTATTAGATATGTTGATCCCACTACAGGAGAAATAATTGAAAGTTTGGAACAAGTTAGTGTTTATCCAGCGAAGCATTTTGTGACTCCAAAAGAAAGACTTGAGAGTGCAATAAGTGCAATTAGAAGTGAATTAAAAACTCAACTCGATAAATTTACATACGAAGGAAAATTATTAGAGGCTCAACGTTTAGAACAACGCACAAAATATGATTTAGAAATGCTTAAAGAGGTCGGTTATTGTAATGGAGTTGAGAATTATGCTCGACATTTATCAGGTAGGGAAGAAGGTTCACCGCCAGAATGCTTGATAGATTACTTTCCCAAAGATTGGTTGTTGGTAGTTGATGAGAGTCATGTAACATGTCCTCAACTTCATGCGATGTATAACGGTGATCAATCTAGAAAAAAAGTTTTAATAGATCATGGTTTTAGATTGCCAAGTGCTGCAGATAATAGACCTTTAAAATGTGAAGAGTTTTGGGAAAAATCAAAACAGACATTATTTATAAGTGCAACTCCCGGTCAATGGGAATTAGATCAATGTGATGGTGAATTTATTGAGCAAGTTATAAGACCAACCGGGGTATTAGACCCTGTCATTGATGTAAGACCTAGTGAGGGCCAAATAGAAGATCTGTTATCTGAAATAAGAATTAGAGCCGAAAAGAATCAAAGAGTGCTAGTGACTACACTTACTAAGAGAATGGCTGAAGATCTAACTGATTTTTTATCTGAAAATAAAGTAAGAGTTAGATATTTGCATTCCGAAATTCATTCAATTGAAAGAATTGAAATTATTCAAGACCTTAGAATGGGCGAATATGATGTTTTGGTAGGAGTTAATTTATTGAGAGAGGGACTAGATCTTCCTGAAGTATCTTTAGTCGCCATTTTAGATGCTGATAAAGAAGGTTTCCTTAGGGCGGAAAGGTCTTTAATTCAAACAATAGGAAGAGCTGCAAGACATGTTGAAGGTGTTGCCTTGCTTTATGCAGATAACTTCACAGATTCAATGAAAAGAGCAATATCTGAGACTGAAAGAAGAAGAACTATTCAAAAAAAATATAACCAAGTCAATGGTATTACTCCAAAACCTGCAGGCAAAAAAATAGAAAATTCAATATTGTCTTTTCTGGAACTTTCCAGAAAACTAGATGCTGGTGGTTTATCTAAAGATTTAATAAATATAGTTAACAACAAAACTGACGCAATTCTCAATTCCACTGATAATCAATGTTTGCTCGAAGAATTGCCTGACTTGATAGAAAAGTTAGAAATTAAAATGAAAGATGCTGCAAAAGAGTTAAATTTTGAAGAAGCAGCAAATTTGAGAGATAGAATCAAAAAATTAAGACAAAAAATGGCAAGAAATAATTAAAAAACTTATTTTTCTAATTCGAAATGATTATGAATCGCATTAACTGCTTTATCACAATCTTTTTCTAGGACAATACATGAAGTCCTAATTTCACTAGTGGCAATCATTTCAATATTAATATTTTGGTCAGCCAATGCTCTAAATATTTTTCCAGCCGTTCCAACCTTAAATGCCATTCCTGCTCCAACAGTACTTACTTTGGCTATAGCAGGGCCATCTTCAATATATGATCCTTGTAATTTTTTTGTTAAGGCCTCAAAAACCAAGTTAGCTTTTTCTCTATCTTGTTTATTCATTGTAAGACTAATATCCTTAGTATTTAAAGAGGAAATTCTTTCAGACTGAACGATAGTATCGAAAAGTAAATTATTTTCAGCTAGTGCTAAACATATTGATGCTGCAACACCTGGACGGTCAGGGAGTTTTCTAAAACTGACCTGAACTTGGTTTTTATCTAATGCAATTCCTCTTACTTCAGGTTGATCTTGTTTTTCGTTGATTGGATTAACAAATATTTGTGTATCAGATAATTTAAATTTTTCAGAAACAAATCTAATAGCTTTTGGTATATTATTGATTTCAATTACGCAGCTGACTTTAATTTCACTAGTAGCTATTAACCTGACATTTATATTCGCTTGAGATAAAGTATCAAATAAATCAGCTGAAACACTAGGTCTGCCCATAATTCCTGCTCCTTGAATACTTAGTTTAGTCATGTTTGTTTTTAGATTATATTCTCCACCTAATTGACTAGTTATAAGTTCACATTGTTCCTCAGCCTTTTTAACTTCTAATTCACTAACAGTAAATGTAATATCATTATTATTTCCATCATTTGTCGCTTGTATTATTAAATCTACATTAATACTTGCTTCTGAAAGTTTTTCAAATATTTGTGCAGCAATCCCAGGTCTATCAGGAATATTTGAGAGACTGAATACTGCTTGGTTTTCTAATACTTCAAGACTATTAACTGTTTTTGTTAATTCTAAGCTTCCTCTTTTTAGCGGGAGAGGTTTTATTTGACTTTCTAGGAGAGTCCCACTTGAGTCACTTTGGCTTGATTTGACAAATAATTTAATTCCATAATTGCGAGCAATTTCTACAGCTCTTGGATGAAGAACTGAAGCACCGACACTTGCAAGTTCAAGCATTTCCTCACAGCTAATTTCATCTAAGAGTTTTGCATTAGGAACAATTCTTGGATCAGTAGTAAGAACCCCTGGGACGTCTGTATAAATTTCGCAAGTCTCTGCTCCTAATGCTGTTGATAAAGCTACCGCGGAAGTATCTGAACCACCTCTACCCAAAGTTGTAATTTCCATTGAACCCGTATGGCTTAATGTTGTTCCTTGAAATCCAGCCACTACAACTACAAAACCCTGATTTATATAATTTTTGATTCTTTCTGTTTTAATATCAAGAATTCTGGCTTTCCCATGAATTGATTCAGTAATAATTCCAACCTGACTACCGGTCATTGAAATTGCAGGTATGCCAAATTCGTTTAATGCCATTGAGAGAAGAGATATAGTTACTTGCTCTCCAGTTGAGAGAAGCATATCCAATTCTCTTCGATTAGGATTTTTACTAATTGATTCCGCTAAACAATTTAAATCATCTGTAGTGTGACCCATTGCAGAGACAACTACGACAATTTCATTTCCTGCTTCTTTACTTTGACAAATACTACTTGCAATATTTTTAATTTTTTTAATATCACCGACAGAAGTACCGCCAAATTTTTTTACTAGTAAAGCCATATTTAAATCATAATGTAAATTCTTAAACTTATAATTTGGTTAACTTAAATTAATTAATTTCTCTGTAAAAGCATTTTTAGGATTATGACCTTGTTTTAGTA
The DNA here is from genome assembly GCF_001180325.1 of Prochlorococcus marinus. GTDB lineage: Bacteria > Cyanobacteriota > Cyanobacteriia > PCC-6307 > Cyanobiaceae > Prochlorococcus_A > Prochlorococcus_A marinus_R. Next base: position 11,780 of record NZ_CVSZ01000061.1, on the reverse strand, counting down.
ATGATTCAATATCTAATAAGTTACTCATTAAATTAATTAAATATTCTTGCGATATATTTTTGACTTTCCTTCGAATAAAAAAAATTCTTTTTGGATTAGAAATGCCTGCAAGGTTAGAAATCTTTTCTGCATTATCGTTTTCTGAATTAACTGCTAATTTTATAATGGTATGAATTCTTATTTGACTAATTAAACCTGCATTTAGTTTTAAAGCAGGTTCTCCTTTCTGTAAGCAATAATTTATTTTAATGAGGCTTTCATTTATATTTTTTTGTAAGAGAAGATCAATGATTTTGAAAATGTTGGATTGATTATCACTAAATATTTTTTTTACATCAATACTTTTAAGAAAAAGTTGTGACTTCGAATCACTTGATACTGCAGAAAGGTATGTTTTTGCTTTGTCTAATTCATTTAATAGTTTAAAGCTATCATTCCCAACAGAATCAATAATTAATTCAGTTGCATTTTTATCAATTTTGATATTCATTTCATTTGCTGCATCTTCTAAAAATCTTTTTTGTCCCTCATAGTCCCAGATTTCTGGTAGAGAAAATGATTTTTCTTTGGCTAAATTATTTTTGATAAGTTTTTGTAAAAATTTAGTACTCTTTAGTCTTGAGTCTGGTTTTTTTGTATTTTGTAAAATGAAATAAGTATTTCGAGGTATATTTTTATGAATTTTTTCAAATTTAGTTCTTAGATCCTCATTTTTTGCAGTAAAAATTGGATTATTTTTCAATGTAACTATTCTGTATCCATCCCCAAAAGGAGGTGTAAGAACTTCATCAAAAGCTTTTTTGACTTGCTCATCATCATCTCCGTTTAAATTGGTTACGTTTATTTCTTTCCATTCTTTGGATACTTCCTTATCAATTAACTTTTGAATAAATGTATTTTGAGCATTTAGATCATTACCCCATAATATTTGTATTGGCATAATCGCTCAATAAAAATCATATTTTAACTATCATTACTTTTAACACAAATTAAATTTAATGGTAATAGATCATCCAATTTTTTTGGAAAGCATCAGATTCATAAGATCTCATTTAAAAGCCAATGATCTAAATTATTTGGAAAAAAAAATTTTAGAGAGATTAGTCCATACTTCAGGAGATTTTTCAGTTCAAAATCTTGTAGATTTTAGTCAAGGTGCTTGTGAAAAGGGGCTTCAGGCACTGAAAAATGGTGCTCCGATTTTAACTGATACCGATATGGCTGCAGCAGCAATAAAATCCATGGCAGAAAATACCTCTATGAATAAAGTATTCACTGCTAGGATGTGGTTTGGAAAAAATAATCAGACAAAATTAACTAAAACTGCATATGGCTTAAGTGAAGGTTGGAAGGAGTTGTCCGCTATAAATTCTGGAAGCAAATCACCTATTGTAGTTATAGGCAGTTCGCCCACAGCTTTGAGTTATTTAATTGATATTTTAGATAATTCAAAAAATTTACCTAGTTTAATTATAGGAATGCCTGTTGGATTTATTGGAGTGGAGAAAAGCAAAAAAAAACTGATGTCTACCGATCTTCCTAGAATTATTTTGAATTCAACTAGAGGAGGTGCTGCCATGGCAGCTGCCGCGGTTAACGCCTTGTTGAGGGAAACTATTTAAAAAGTATGTATCAATGTCAAAATCTACTCAATAATATAATTTAATTTATTATTTTCTTCTAAAGAATTTAAAACTAATTTTGCTTTTTTTATAACGTCTTTTGGAACTCCTGCTAATTTAGCCGCTTCTATACCATAGCTTTTGTTTGAGCCCCCTTTAATAATCCTGTGACTAAAAATAAGCTTATCGTTATTTTGTTCTACTAAAACCTGAAAGTTTTGTATATTCTTATTTGAATTTTTTAAGTAATTTAGCTCATGATAGTGCGTAGCAAAAATAGTATTACATTGAATTATATTTGCAAGATATTCACTTACTGACCAAGCTATTGAAAGTCCATCAAAAGTAGATGTCCCTCTACCTATCTCATCGAGTAAAACTAGTGAGCTAGAAGTTGCCTGATTTAGAATTGACGCAGTTTCAGACATTTCTACCATAAATGTTGATTGTCCAGAAGATTGATCATCAACCGCCCCAATTCTTGTAAAAATCCTATCTGTAATCTTGATTTCAGCATTACTCGCAGGAACAAAGCTACCAATTTGCGCGAGAATTTGTATTAAACCAAGTTGTCTTATAAAGCAACTTTTTCCGCTTGCATTGGGACCGGTTAGTATAATTAATTTTTGATTATCCTCAAAAGAGATATCGTTCGCTATAAACTTTTGTTCATTTAACAATTGCTCTACAATTGGGTTTCTTCCTGCGATAATTTTTGTACTCTTTTTTGTTGTTGATTCATTTATTGGAATTAATGAAGGTTTTATAAAATTGTTTTCTACTGACGTAATTGATAACCCAAGCAATGCATCAAGAGATGCTATTGATTTTGCTATTGATCTTATATGTTTTGTTTTTTCAGAAACTATATTCCTTAATTCGCAGAAAATTTCATATTCTCTTGATGAAGCTCTACTTTTTATTTGGAAAATCTTATTTTCTTTATTTTTAATTTCTGAAGTGATATACCTTTCTTCATTAGTAAGTGTTTGCCTTTTGATCCAATGTTGTGGAGCTAAATGAACTTTTGATTTGTTTATAGAAATGTAGTAACCAAAATTTTTATGATATTGAATTTTTAGGTTTGAAATTTTGCTAATTTTCCTTTCTTTTAATTCCTCTTTGTTTAGCCATTCAGAGTAATCATCCATTAAGTTTCGTAAACCATCTAATATATTGTCAACTCCATCGTGGATGATGCCTCCTTCACTAATATTTAGAGGAGGATTATCTATTAGTTTAAAACTTATAATATCAGCTAATTCTAAGAGTCCTGCATCAATATTTTTTAATTGGTCAGTCCAATCTGGGAGATCATATCTAAATAATTCAATTATGGATTTTAGTTTAGGCAATTTTTTTAAACCTTCAGCTATTGCAATTAAGTCCCTGGGACTTGCATGACCTGCACAAGCTCTACCAGCAAGTCTTTCTAAATCCCCCATTGCTCTAAGTAAATTTTGGGTATCTATACGTAATTGTTTAGATTCAATAAAGTTTGTAATTATATTTTGTCTTTTATAAATTTCATTAACGTTTAATAGTGGTGAATCTATCCATCTTCTTAAACATCTTGCACCCATGCAAGTATAAGTTCTATCAATACTCCATAGCAGCGAACCTACATAATTGTTTTCTCGTTGTGTATTTTTGATTTCTAAGTTTTTTTGAGTTTGATAATCAATAATTAATTTGTCATGACAAAATTGAATTTGTGGAAAGTCTAATGAGATTTTTACAGAGGAATCTTTTTCTAAATTTGAAGGATTAATTGTTTCTAAATAATTTAATAAACCTCCAAGTGATCTAGTCGCATTGTTTAAATTTTTAAGTCCTATTCCTTCAAGGTTGGCAATTTGGAAATAATTTTTTATTAGATTATTTGCTTCATTAATGCCAAAATTAGTCTCTTGAGTAATAGTATATGTAATTTGACTATTTCCTTTAATTAATAAATTTCTTACTGCATTGCTTCCTACAATGATTTCTGAAGAATCTAATTTAATGATTTCATCAAATAGTTTTGACAGAGATTGGCCTTCTAAAGTTACTAATTCTCCTGTGCTTACATCAGCTTTGGATATGCCCCATTCATAAGATTTTTCTGAGCTTTCTTCTGATAAGTAAATAGCAGTAATCCAATTATTTTTCTTTGCTATCAACATCCCCTCTTCAATTACAGTTCCAGGAGTAATTATTCTTGTTATTCCTCTTTTAATTGGAGTCCCATAATTTCCAGAACTTTTTTCTAATTGGTCGCATATAACCACAGAATAATTTTTTTTAATTAAATCAGCACAGTATCTCTCCATTGCATGATAAGGAACTCCCGCCATAGGGATCTTACCAATCTCTTTGCCAGCATCTTTACTGGTAAGTGTTATTTCTAAAAGGTTCGATATTAATACAGCGTCCTCAAAAAAACATTCAAAAAAATCCCCTAATCTATAAAGTAATAACCTATCTTTATTTTCCTCTTTTAGAGTTACATAATGCTTCATTACAGGAGTTAATTTCAGTTTTGAAACTGTTTTATAGCTATAAGATTCTTCATTAATGCAAACGTTTTTGTTATTTGGAATTAAATCAGTCTTGAATTTATTTATTAAATTAGTTGCATTTTTTCTTTGTCTAGGTCTTTTTTGCGATTCTTTTTTTAAATCTTCCCAAGATAAATCTTCTGGAATTTTTGTTATTTCTTTTTGCTCATTATTGTCATTACCAATCGCAAATAGATTCTTTTGAATTAACGTATCTTCTTGCATACTTTTTTAATTCCTAAATAGATATTAGGTAGAAATTTTTTTTTTGCATTTAAAGTGGCTAAAGTATGTAAATTTTCTCTAAAAATTATCATTTTCATGAGATTATAGTATTTATAATATTTGAAACTAAAGACTGAATTATGCAGGCTGTTAACTTTTTCTTCGTGAATGCTCTATTATTTGCTTCTTTAATTGCAGTAGTTGGAGTACCTGTTTTATATGTGACTCAACCTTCTACTGAGGAAGGGCAGCGAGAAAGTAGGAGAAAAATTTATTCTATTGCAGCTGTTTGGGTTGTTTTGGTTTTTGTTACAGGGATAGTTTCTTCATTAGTTTGAACTTAATACCTTTTCGTGAGAGTCTATTAATATATCGAAGCAAAATTTAATGGCTATTTTTGAGGGTTCTTTTACTAATGCGTCTACTTTAAAAGTCGGGATTGTAATAGCAAGATTTAATGATTTAATTACAAATAAAATTCTATCTGGTTGTCTGGATTGTTTAAAAAGACATGGTTTAGATACTTCTGAATCAAGTAATCAAGTAGATATAGTCTGGGTTCCTGGTTCATTTGAATTACCAATCGCAGCTAAAACCTTAATGAACAAAAAGAGTTATGACGTTGTAATTGCTCTTGGGGCTGTGATCCGTGGTGAAACTTCCCACTATGATGTAGTTATATCTGAGGCGAGCAAAGGTATTTCACAAGTTTCAAATGAAAATAATGTTCCAATTATTTTTGGAGTTTTAACTACTGATACTATGCAGCAGGCTTTAGAAAGAGCAGGGATTAAAAATAATCTTGGTTGGAATTATGCTTTACAAGCAATTGAGATGGGATCCTTAATTAAAAATTTAAATTAATTGAAAAAATTTAATTATTCCTATCATTGATACCTGCTTTGAGATAAAATGTAAAAGTTATGCGGATGTAGCTCAGTGGTAGAGCATCTCCTTGCCAAGGAGAATGTCGAGAGTTCGAATCTCTTCATCCGCTTTTAATCTTTGCATCTTTTAAGATATTCTTAAAAAAATTTGTAATGACAAGAGTTATTTCTATTAATGATTTAAAGGGATTATTTACTAAACCTTATGGTACAGATGCACCAACAAAACAAAAATGGGCTGAATTTTATAATGAGAATGTTATTTTTATAGACCCAACTCAGGAAACAGAGGGCTTAGATTCTTATGTCAAAGCTCAAGAAAAGCTAGTTAAAAGATGTGATGATGTTTTTTTAGAAACTCATGCAATTTCCATAACTGGGGATTGTGGATTTGTTGAATGGACAATGGGTTTAAAAATTATGGGTAAAGAATTTATTTATCCTGGAACTACTCGTTTATTATTTGGTGAAAATGGATTAATAAAAGAGCACAGAGATTACTTTGATTTTTGCGGGCCAACTTTTGGACCAGTTCCTATTTTAGGACCTTTTATAAGATGGCTTTATAGTAAATTTGTATCTTGATTTTGGTTTCTTTATAAACAGAGTGCTTCATATTTCACGAATCAATAAATTTTGAGAATTAACTTCTTTAAAGTCAAATTTAGAATAAAATAATTTTTTATTTGTTGTCATTAGATATAATTTTTTTGTATTTTTAATTTTTTTACAAGATAAAAGATTTTTTACAATCAATGTGCCAAAACCTTTGCCTTGGTGATTTTGATCTATAACAATATCCCAAAGCACTCCCCGGTAAATCCCATCGGTTAAAGCTCTACCAAAGCCAACTATTTCCTTACCAACCCAAAGACTTATTACGACATCACTGTTAGCAAGGCATTTTTTTAGATCATTAATTGTTCTATTTTTTGCCCAGAAAGCATTATTATCTAGCAATTTTTGTAGCTTAATTAATCCGTTTGTTGGTTTTAGATTAGGACCTAATCCAAAAACCCTTAATCCGAAAGCTCCTTTGGCATGTTTGATTAGAGATATTTCTTTCATTTATTAAAAAGATTTTTGAAAAGTGATGTCAGTGAGATTATTTTTGTGACTTTAATCTAAATACCTTAATCGATCCTTTCTATAAAATTAAAGAGATAATAGTTTTCTTCATTCTGTTGTAACGCACTAATTTATAATGTTTTTAATAATATGATTTTTTAGGGACTTTGACTTATGCTAAAACTTTTGTTGGGAGATCCGAATACACGAAAGTTAAAGCGCTATCAACCAATAGTGGAAGAGATAAATTTTTTAGAAGAAGAAATCTCTCAACTGACTGATGATGAACTTAGAAAAGAAACTCAAAATCTTAAATCAAATATTTCAGCAGAATTAGATTTTAAAAAACAAAAGGAACTGCTACAAGAAAATCTTCCTAAATCCTTTGCAATCGTAAGAGAAGCAAGTAAACGAGTTCTTGGTATGAGACACTTTGATGTTCAGTTAATAGGAGGGATGGTTTTAAATGAGTGTCAAATTGCAGAGATGAAGACTGGAGAGGGAAAAACTCTTGTCGCAACATTACCTTGTTTTTTAAATGCTCTTACGGGGAAAGGTGTTCATGTTGTTACTGTAAATGATTATTTGGCTAGAAGGGATGCAGAGTGGATGGGACAAGTTCATCGTTTTTTAGGTTTATCCGTTGGTTTAATTCAGCAAGATATGAGTCCATTTGAAAGAAAGAAAAATTATGATTGTGATATAACTTATGCCACAAATTCAGAATTAGGATTTGATTATTTAAGAGATAATATGGCTACCGATATTAGTGAGGTAGTTCAAAGAAAATTTAATTACTGCGTAATTGATGAGGTTGATTCAATATTGATTGATGAAGCAAGAACGCCTCTAATTATTTCTGGCCAAGTTGAAAGACCACAAGAAAAATATCAAAAAGCTGCAGAATTATCTCTGGCATTAGTCAAAGCAAAAGAATTAAGTAAAGATGGTATTGATCCTGAAGGCGATTATGAAGTTGATGAAAAACAGAGAAGTTGTATATTAACTGATCAGGGTTTTGCAAAATGTGAAGAGTATTTGGGTGTTAATGATTTATATAATCCTCAAGATCCTTGGGCGCACTATATTACAAACGCTTTAAAAGCCAAAGAATTATTTATTAAAGATGTGAATTATATTATTAAGAACGATGATGCTGTAATAGTTGATGAATTTACTGGCAGAGTAATGCCAGGAAGACGTTGGAGTGATGGACAACATCAGGCAATAGAAGCGAAAGAGAACCTTAAAATTCAACCTGAGACTCAAACATTAGCATCCATAACTTATCAGAATTTTTTCCTTTTATATCCTGGTTTAGCAGGAATGACGGGAACTGCAAAAACTGAGGAGGTTGAATTTGAAAAAACTTATAAATTAGAATCAACAGTTATACCGACAAATCAAATAAGAAAGAGACAAGATTGGTCTGATCAAGTATTTAAGACAGAGATTGGAAAATGGAAAGCCGTTGCTAAAGAAACTGCACAAATTCATAGAGAAGGTAGACCTGTTTTAGTTGGTACAACAAGTGTTGAAAAAAGTGAATTATTAAGTTCACTTTTATCTGAAGAAAAAATCCCACATAATTTGTTAAATGCTAAGCCAGAGAACGTTGAACGTGAGGCGGAAATTGTTGCTCAGGCAGGAAGAGCAGGTGCTGTTACTATCGCGACTAATATGGCTGGAAGGGGAACAGATATAATTCTTGGTGGTAATAGTGACTATATGGCAAGGCTTAAATTAAAAGAAATCTTAATTCCTTTGTTAGTCAAGCCTGATAATGAGCATAAGCCACCAATACCTAAACAAAGAAATTCAAAATCTAGGGGTGGTTTTTCTACAAAAGCTGGTTCAAATTTGAAAAAGAACATTTCAAATTCTTCAACAAGTCTTTTCCCTTGCAAACTAGATGAAGCAATTGAAAAGAAACTCTCTCTGTTATCTGATGAACTTGTTAAAAATTGGGGAGATAGACAACTTTCTGTCTTGGAGCTTGATGACAGGATAGCTACAGCTGCAGAAAAAGCACCAACTGATGATCCCTTGATAAAGCTTTTGAGAGAATCTTTGTCTTCTGTAAAAAAAGAATATGAAAAAGTTTTGATTCATGAAGAAGAAAAAGTAAGAGAAGCTGGCGGTTTACATGTCATTGGTACTGAGAGACATGAATCAAGAAGAGTGGATAATCAACTTAGAGGTAGAGCAGGAAGACAAGGTGATCTTGGAAGTACAAGATTCTTTTTATCTTTAGATGATAATTTATTAAGGATTTTTGGAGGTGATAGAGTAGCAAACCTAATGAATGCTTTTAGAGTTGATGAAGATATGCCTATTGAATCAGGAATGCTTACTAGGTCTCTAGAAAGTGCTCAAAAGAAAGTTGAAACTTACTATTACGATATTAGAAAACAAGTTTTTGAATACGACGAGGTCATGAATAATCAAAGAAAAGCAGTTTATGGAGAAAGACTAAGAGTATTGAAAGGGATTGATTTAAAGAGACAAGTTATAGGATATGGAGAAAGGACAATGATTGAAATTGTAGATGCTTATATTAATCCTGATCTTCCTCCTGAAGAATGGAATATTGATCAATTAATTTCTAAAGTCAAAGAATTTATATATTTATTAGATGATCTTAAATCTGATGATATTAAATCGCTGACAATAGAAGAATTAAAAAACTATCTTCAAGAGCAGTTGCGAATAGCTTATGATTTAAAAGAATCACAAATAGAAAAGATTCGTCCAGGATTAATGAGAGAAGCTGAAAGATTTTTTATTTTGCAGCAAATCGATAATTTATGGCGAGAACATCTTCAATCCATGGATTCTTTGAGAGAATCAGTCGGATTGAGAGGTTATGGTCAAAAAGATCCACTAATCGAATATAAAAACGAAGGATATGACATGTTTCTAGAAATGATGACTAATATGAGACGAAATGTTATTTATTCAATGTTTATGTTTCAACCTAAAACTGAAGTTGATGAAAAAAATTAAATAAATATTTATTCATCTCCAAGAAATTCAAAAATTTCTTTGTCTTTAAGATTTTGAGAATCACCAAGTTTAGAAACATCAATAGATTCTGAACTGGCTATACATTGTAGAGCTTTTTGTAATTTAAGAATTTCATTTTCAAGAGAGTCTATCCTATCCATCAAATTTTTTATCACATTAGCCTCTGCATCTGGTAAGGCAGAGTGAGCTAACGGATTTACTTTGACGCCACTTTGATGCACTACCCTGCCAGGAACTCCGACTACAGTACTATTACCCTCTACATTGCGAACAACTACTGAGCCAGCACCAATGCGGGTATTAGATCCTACCGTGATGGATCCAAGAACTTTTGCGCCCGCTCCGACTACAACATTTTCCATTAAGGTGGGGTGTCTTTTACCATGGCTTTTACCAGTACCTCCTAATGTCACTCCCTGATAGAGTAAACAGTTATTTCCTATCTCAGCAGTTTCACCAATTACAACGCCCATTCCATGGTCTATGAAAACCCTTTTACCAATTTTTGCCCCAGGATGAATTTCAATACCTGTTGCTAGCCTATTAAGATGACTGAGTAAGCGAGGAATTAAGGGAATCTTTAATTGCCATAATTTATGAGTAAACCTATGTATGACTATTGATTGAAAGCCCGGGTAGCAAAGAAATATTTCTATTATTCCTCTTGCGGCGGGATCTCTCTCTTTGATAATTTCTATATCTGATTTAAAAGTTTTCAATACCATTGTTTAATTAATAACCCCTATTTCTTTTTTTAATTGATTAATTGTTTCGATACTTAGATAATTTTTAGCACATGTTATTTGAGGTAATCTCATCAACTGAGAACGATTTTTTAATAATGTGTTTTCTACCACTGATAAACTCGGTCCATCACACACTATATAGTTTGAAGTCTTTAAAAGTGAGAGTAATCTACTGTTATTGTCTGAGATTGCCGTCATAAGCATTAATTCACTTCCACGCATGCTGTGTATAATGACTTCTGCTGCTCTTAATAAACCAGGACTTATACTAACAATACCTACACAACTTCCAGTATTTAATTCTTTGAGAATTTTTAATTCCTTTTGAAAGTCGCTCAAGTCAACTGCAATAGCCCGAACTCCATGTTGTTTGGCAACTTTTTCAAGAGGCTGTAAAAAATATCTGCTTGTGACAATCGTACCATTATTTGAATTACTCAAAACTTTTTCTAATTCTTCCATAGGAACAACTTCTACTGGTACATTAACTGTTGTAGAAAGGTCCTCTGCTATTAACATTGAAGCTCCAATATCTTCTCTAGGAGTACTTACTATAATTCTTGATCCGCACTTAATACGCCAATCAATTTCATTGTTCAATATCTCTCTCGTCTCTTGTAAAGTGAATCCAAGACTAATTAAGTTGTCAATAACCTTCTTTGCTTCTTGATCAGGTGCCTTATTTATTTTTTCTTTTGAGAAAATTGATTTCGTAAATTCTCTTTTATTTAGATTATCCCTTACATAGATACCTGATCCAGCTATTGCTTCAACAACACCATCTATTTCCAGTTGTCTGTAAACTTTGCTTATAGTATTCCTATGGAGTCCAGTTTGCATCGCCAGTTGCCTCGTACTGGGAAGTCTGTGTCCAGGAGGATAATGTCTTGCTGCAATTGCGAAACAAATTTGATTATTTAGTTGAGTAGATGCTGGGATATCACTTTCTTGTTGAATATGGAATCTCACTTTAGAAAAATCCTTACTTATTTAATTTTTGATATAGTGACACTCTAACATTTTTCATATTTTTTGATAAAAAATTATCACCCATCATCTTTTTTAATAAGAGGAGTTTTGCGAGGGCTTAAAAACATAATCATGTTTCTCCCTTCTCTTTTTGGTTTTTGTTGAACTTCTGATTGCTCTTCTAAGTCATTAGCCATTTTTAAAAGAAGTGTCTCAGCTAAATTTGAGTGTTGAATTTCTCTTCCCCTAAAAATTACAGTGCATTTTACCTTGTCTCCCGATTTTAGAAATTTAGTAGCTTGACCAATCCGAACATCATAATCATGCTTGTCAATTTTATACCTCATTTTTACTTCTTTAACTTCTGTTTGATGAGATTTTTTTCTTGCTTCTTTAGCTTTCTTTTCTTGTTCAAATTTATATTTACCATAGTCCATGATTCTACAGACCGGAGGATTTGCTTTTTCGCTTACTAAAACCAAATCAAGTTCTCTTTGGGATGCTATTTCTAATGCCTTTAATCTATCTATGACGCCTAATTGTTTACCATCTGAATCAACAACTCTCAATTGAGGGTATTTTATTCTTTCATTTATATTTGGTAGCTCTCTAACTGGAGCTCGACGGTCAAAGCGTGGGCGTGGGGGCATTCAGTTAATTTAATAAATTGATTGGATGATGAACAAAGATCGGAAG
>NZ_CVSZ01000060.1 GCF_001180325.1 Prochlorococcus marinus | reverse complement strand
GATTTTTTTTTTGTTGGAATATAGGTATATAAAATGAAAAATGGCTAGGGAATCTATTTCAAAAATTGCATATAAAACGCTACAACAAAGTAAAAGCATTGCAGGTTTCGCTCACAAGCAGATCAGTTCAAGATTAATGAATTTTTTTCTTCCCGATTCAAAGCTTGAAAATTTTAATATAGATAAGGACCTTTTAATGCAAATCCAAAATTCAATGGATATCTTACGAGAAGAAGATTGGAATGATGCAGAAAAAAATATATATCCAAAAAAATTATTGTTTGACGAACCATGGCTGAGATATCTAACTCAATATCCTAAAATTTGGCTCGATATGCCTAATACATGGGATAGACGAAGAAAACAAAACTTTGATGATCTTCCAAAATCAATTGATAAGGATAATTATCCTCAATATTACTTGAGAAACTTCCATCATCAAACAGATGGTTATTTATCAGATTTTTCAGCAAGTATTTATGACCTACAAGTAGAAATACTTTTCAATGGTAGTGCTGACTCAATGAGGAGAAGAATAATTAAGCCAATAAAAGAAGGACTTGAAATGTTTAGCGATAGGAAAAAAAGTTCTATAAAAATACTTGATGTGGCTACAGGATCAGGAAGAACATTAAAACAATTAAGAGCCGCATTCCCTAAAGAAAAAATTACAGGAATTGATTTATCTGATTCATACTTAAAAGAGGCAAGTAGATATATTTCAGATTTAGATGGAGATTTAATTGAGTTAATAAAAGGTAATGCTGAGGAATTACCTTTTGAAAATGATAGTTTTCAATGCATTTCTTGTGTTTACCTATTTCATGAATTACCCAGAACAATTAGAGCTAAGGTATTAAATGAATTTTTTAGAGTTCTTGAACCTGGTGGAATATTAGTTTTAGCTGATTCAATTCAAATAAGTGATTCACCTGACTTTACATCCATAATGGAAAGCTTCTATAAATCTTTTCATGAGCCTTTTTATTGTGATTACATAAAAGAGGATATAGATTCTAAAATTGAGGATATAGGGTTTAAAGATGTAAAATCAAATTCCTTTTTTATGACCAAAGTATGGTCTGCTGTAAAGTAAAAAAAAACTCCTATGACCTATTGGGATAAAGATACTATTCAGCTTGTTCAAAGTCTTAATGACAAATTAAAGATTGATCATTCTAAATGGCATAAAGATAAAGGAAATAAATATAAACGAGCTGCAGAACTAATTTCTGCTGGATTATGCCATTTAATTATTTCTTGCAATGACAAGGATACTATTGAGTATATAGAAGAAAGTATTAAATGGTTAAAAGAAATAAACGTAGATCAACCTTGCCCTAGTAAAAATCACCTTTTTAAAGCCAACTGAAGCCTATTACCTTTACTACTCCATCTAATATCATCAAAACATTCATTAATAATGTATAGGCCACGGCCATTTACACTACTTATTTTTTTTGGTAATTTGTATTCTCTTTTTTTTATTTCTAAACCATTACCTTGATCTTGAATTTGCCAAACACACCAATTAGGAGTAATTATTCTTCTTACTCTAATATTTTTTTTAGGATCAAAGTTATTGCCATGTTTTACTGCGTTAACTAGAGCTTCATGTAAACCAAGTTTTATAAGATAGCTTGATTGAGAATTTTTAATAGGTTCTAATAATTGATCGACAAATTCATTTAACTGTAATGATGATTCGAATTCGTAGTTTGACCAGTTAATTTTTGGTCTTTTAAAAAATCTTTTTAAAATATTTTTGCCCCGGAATAAGGACATAATAATATTTTTAAACTTTCTTAATTTTAACTTATTAAATACCTCAATTTAAAGAATATTATTGTGTCTTTTTGAAATAGCAGGATGCCGGAGGATGGAGTCCATAAGTCTTACTCCTCTTAGTTGATTTATTAAAGGCATATGTCCATCAGGAGCATCCAATGACCAGCAAAAAGATCCAGGATATCTAGTCCATAAGCCCTCTTTTTTCCACCCTATTTTCGGCCACATTAGTTCATATTTTTTCCCTACTGATTTTAATATCTTTGCTTGAATTGAAAATCCAAATCTACCAGTTGAATAAATAGTCCATAATCTATCCATTGTTTCTAGATCTTTTCCTGACATATTTTTAACTTCACTGTAGAAAACATATCCACGTTTTTCAGCTAATTTTCCAGCTAATTTACGTAAGTAGGAACTTGTTAATCTATCTGCATCTTCAAATTTTTGCTCGACTAACATCAATTGTAAATCTTCATAATTAATATCAATATCTGAATATGTATTAAACCAATTATTGAATTTAGAGTTTGCAAAGAATTCTGGCTTAAATTTTTTTAAAACTTGCAATATCCAACCAGCAGCCCAGTCATCTCCTTCTCTATCAAACATATCAAACAGTGATGGGCCAAGATTAAAAATATTTTCGACTTCAGATTCTATTTGAGTTAATGAATTTATTCTTTTTCTTTGATTGGAATCTACAAATTTTTTTATAAGATCTAATGTAGCATTACTATAGTTATCCTGTTCTTTGTTATTCATTTTAAAAAATCAATCTAAAAAAATAAAAACTATCCATGTATTTCAAAAGAAAAGAACTAGAGAAATTTAGATATTTTAAAGGACCACTTATCGATGTTAGGAGCCCGAGTGAATATTATAAAGGACACATGCCTAATTCTATTAATATTCCACTATTTGATGATAATGAGAGATCTATAATTGGTACAGTTTACAAAAAAGAAGGTAGAAAAAAAGCAGTCATAGAGGGATTAAAATTTTTTGAAAAAAAAATGGAATTACTTCTTGATAATTTATTCAAGAGTATTGAGTCTTATAAAACTATTTCTAATAAAAATAACGAATTATTTGTCAGGATATATTGCTCTAGAGGAGGAATGCGTTCACAAAGTATTGGATGGTTATTAGATAAATTTAAATTAAATATAGTTACACTTAATGGCGGATACAAAATTTATAGAAGATGGGTATTAGATAGTTTTTCAAATAAGTTAAATTTAGTAGTTATTGGCGGGAAAACAGGAACAGGGAAGACAAGATTATTATCATTACTTGATAAATATAAATATCAAACTATTGATCTTGAAGGATTTGCTTGTCATAGAGGAAGTACATTTGGAGGATTAGGAATGAAAAAACAACCTTCAAATGAACAATTTGAAAATATAATTGCAGAAAAATTAAATTCTTTTAAGTGTTCTAATAATATTTTTGTAGAAGCTGAAAGTGCAAATATAGGTAAATGTAAAATTCCTCATGAATTCTTCAATCAGATGAAAACCTCTAGGAGGATTGAAATAATAAGGAGCGAATCAAACAGGTTAGATGAGTTAATAGATACTTATAGTGTATTTAAAAAAGAGGAACTCCAAGAATCAGTACTAAGGATACAAAAAAGACTTGGACCGCAAAGAACAAAAATAGCTCTTGAATCAATTCATAATGAGAAATGGGACTTAGTTTGCAGATCAGTTTTAGATTATTACGATAAGTGTTATGAATATGAAAAAGTTGGCAAAACTAATATAGAGGTAATAGATTTAACTGATAAAAAATATGATGAGAGTATCTTAGAGTTAATAAATAATGTTTTATAAAATAACTTCAAACGAATACGAAAAATATTTCCTAAGATAAAAAATTATGAATCGAATATTATGACAACAAATAAAACTGCAAAAATACAATTTTATGAGGGAACTGATGAACCAGTAGTGCCTGAAATAAGACTGACTAGGAGTAAAGATGGTACAACCGGTCAAGCATTATTTTTGTTTGAAAAACCTCAGGCATTATCTTCAATTACAGACGGTGAAATCACAGGTATGCGGATGATAGATTCCGAAGGTGAAATATTAACTAGAGAAGTTAAAGTAAAGTTTGTTGATGGAGAACCAATATTTTTAGAAGCAGTTTATATTTGGAAGAACACACCAGACTTTGACAGATTTATGAGATTTGCAAATAGTTATGCCAAATCAAATGGATTAGGATATTCTGAAAAGAAGTAGAATATAATGAAAATTGAATAGTTCATCATATTTCAAGCTAGTAGTAATATTAATCACTTTATTTATAGTATGGACTTTAAGGGATTTTCTCCTACTGATAATTTGTTCATTAGTAATATCAAATATTGTATGTAATTTATCTAATCAAATCCAAAAAGGATTGAAAATTCCTCGATCGATTTCTTTGTTTCTTGTCTTAGCCGTCATATCAGTAATAATATTTACTATTTTTATTCTTGTATTACCTCCATTTATAAAAGAATTCAATGAAATACTAGTTGACATTCCAAATGGTTTATCAAAAATAAATATATTGATCAATACAAATCTGAACAAATTTAATAACTTATTTTATGGCGAACAATCAGAAAATGTTATAGACATATTTAGTTTAATAAATAATGTTGTTACCATTCCAGATGTCTCAACTATTGCAAAAGCTATTCAAGAAAGTTTTAAGAATTTAATTAATATTGCGGGGAATCTTGGTTCAGGTCTTTTGAGGTTAATATTCGTATTAGCAGTGAGTTTGATGATTTCTATTGAACCAAAACAATATAAAGAAAATGTACTTCTATTAATACCAAAAAATTACCGTAATAAATTTAGAAATATTCTGGAAAAATGCAATATTGCACTAGCAAATTGGACCTTTTCTATGGTCATAAGCTCATTATCAGTAGGTTTATTATCATTAATAGTTTTATCTATATTAGATGTCAAATACGTTGTCTCAAATGCTTTAATAGCAATGGTTCTTAATATAATTCCAAATATAGGTCCAGTTATTAGTGGTATATTTCCAATCTCAATTGCACTACTAGATAATTTTTGGAAACCACTGGCAGTTTTAGGGTCATATGTAATCATTCAAAATATTGAAAGCTATATCATAATGCCATCTATAATGAAGAAAAAAGCAAACCTACTTCCTGGTTTGACATTAATATCACAATTTGGATTTACCTTCATTTTTGGTCCATTAGGCTTAATACTATCTCTTCCATTAGCTGTAGTAATACAGGTTTTAATCAAAGAATCATTTAAAGATATTTAAAAACTACTTAATTATTTTTTTATATAAATATGGGTATGAAAAAAGTATAAAAATAGCTAAGGGATGTTTACCTATAGCAAAATATAGAGAACTAAAAGTAAAATGATCAAATAATATTCTTAGCTCAGTAGAAAGATCTATTAAAACTAAAGAAAATAAAATTATCAAATAGTAATTCAATTTCATAAAATGAGAAGCTTGAGCTCAGTCTTTAAGCAATAAAGATGGAGCCAATAAAATACTTGAATAACTTCCAACAATAATTCCTAATGACAAGGCCAAAGAAAACCAAAATAGCGAGTAAGATCCAAACAAAATTATGCTTAATAAAGGGATAAGGGTTGTAATACTGGTAAAAGTTGTTCTCCTAAATGATTCATTAACTGATAATTGAATAGTTTCGTTATAGCCTTCTTCCTTTGATTTTAAATTCTCACGAATTCTATCAAAAATAACAACAGTATCATTTACAGAATAACCAGCAATAGTTAACAAGGATACCGCAAATAAACTATTTACCTCGACAGATAATATAATCCCCAACCAGGAAAATATACCGAAAACAATTAATAAATCATGGAATAAAGCTAATAAAGCAAATAATGCATATTTTTTATCAAACCTAATAGTTATATATAAAGATATTGCAAATAAAGAGACCAACAATGAAGCAACACAATTGGTAAGTAATCTTTTCCCAAGCTTTGGACCTATTAATCTTGAATCCTTACTCTCATAATTTAGAGGTCCAATAATATTATCAAGATTAGTAATTAGATTATTTGATTCTTCGATACTTAAATAAGGTGTTCTAATTGAAATCAATTTATTATTATTTTGGAATTGTAATTTAATACTATTTATAAAGTTTTTATTACTAGAGATCTCTCTTAAATTTTCTAAAACTGAATCAGGGGAAAGATTAGAACATTCTTCTTCACAAACTCTTTCTATTCTTAGTTCATTTCCTCCAACAAAATCCATTCCTAAATTTATAGGTTTCTTATAAGAAGTATTAAAAGTTGAATATAAAATTCCTAAAAGACTTAACAAAATAAGAAAAGTTGAAAAACTAATTATCTTTCTTTTATTTTTTATTAATTCAAGATTGTATTTCATGAGAAATTAGAAAAAAAGATTTAATTTGAAAAATTATTCCTGGGTAGATAAAGATTTTTTTGTCTTAAAGATTGATATGTTGTAAAAAATCGCAAAATAGTTTTAGAACAATTTAATGAGGTAAACAAGCTTATTAGAACTCCAATACCTAATGTTGCCGCAAAACCTTTAACAAAATTTGTTCCTAATAAAAATAATACAAAACAACTTAGAAGAGTTGTAATATGACCATCAACTATAGATGAATTAGCTCTTTGAAAACCGCTATCAATAGATCTTGTAAGAGTATTGCCGTCATATAATTCTTCTCTAATTCTCTCAAATATTAGAATATTTGCATCAACAGCCATACCAATGCTAAGTATAAGCCCAGATATTCCAGGTAAAGTTAAAGTTACAGGAATTAAAGAATATAGGGCTAAGTTAAAGAAACCATAAAGTACTAGAGATAGAACTGAAACAAAACCTAAAATTCTATAGTTAAAAATCATAAATATACCAACAAAAATTAATCCACTAATAGCTGCATAAAGACTTTTTAAAATATTTTTGGATCCCAACAGAGCCCCTATAGTGTTAGTTTCTACTATTTCAATTGGCAATGGCAATGAGCCTC
>NZ_CVSZ01000059.1 GCF_001180325.1 Prochlorococcus marinus | reverse complement strand
AGGAACTTTATATTTATTTTTACTTTTGGTTCTAGTTTTTTTTAATAGTTTAATAAATTTTCAAAATAATTATTATTTATTTTTTTCAACTGCTCTATTTATATTCTATATAATTCTGTCTATTACTATTTTAAAAAATAAATTATATATTTTTTCAAAGGAAGTTCTTTTCAAACTTTCTCCTTTATTCTTTTTAGTATCTTTTAATTTATTTATTATCGTTTCAGTTTTTATTTCAAGAGGAGCTCCTGATATGGGTCATGAGTCTCGTTATTTTTGTGAGAGTACAATCTTTAGCTTGTCGATAATTAGCATTGTATTTTATTTATTATTAAGGCTCAAAAAATTCAAAATATTAAAAGTCTTTATTTTAATTTCTCTATTTTTATCACTTAATAATCTAATAGGTTATGCTATCTATTTTAAAAATTATTTTTTGTTTCCAAATTCTCGTATTTATTCTGGAGAAAAAAAATTAGTTGAATGTATAAAGTATGAAAAACATCCATCCCTTCTAGTACTACAAAATAAATGTGATTTAGGTTCTTATTTTAGATATTTCCAAGAAAATGAAAACTTGATTCATCCATCAATAAAAATAAAAGATCGTGATGAATTTTCAAAGAAAATTTTTAAAACATTTGGTAATAAAAACCAATATACATATTCTCAAAAGTAATTTAAAATAATAAAAATTTTATAGAAAAATGAATAGAGGTATAAAATTTAAATACTTTTTAAATATTTTAATAACTATATTTTCTACATATATTGGGTTACTTCTTTCAGATTTATTTATTAGTAACTTAATTAAGAACGACTTTAATTCAAAAATAAATTATGCCACAAAGAAGTATGTAAAAAAACTGCGTAAAAATGCTATGAACGAAACAATAAAACTAAAACAAGAAGGCTATCTACCGGTTGTAAATCCTAATGTTTTGTTGAAGAATCATAAAAATTCTAGAATAAAATCTTGGTTCCCTTTGGCAGGTAAATCTAATAGTAAAACTTATTTAAGTTGTGATGAAGGCTATGGAGTAGTTAAATATAATTCAGATAGATTTGGGTTTAGAAATAATGATGAAAATTGGGATAAGATTTTTCAAGAATATTCAACATTATTTATTGGAGATTCTTTTATTCATGGATACTGCGTTAATTCAAATAATACTATTCCAAAAACATATGAAAAGCTTTCTGGAAAATTAGCTTTTAATCTAGGAATGGGAAATAATAATCCATATAATTACATCGCAACGATAAAGTATTTAATTGAACCTTTAATAAAGAATGGTGCAATGATTAATGAAATTTATCTTATTTTTTATACAAATGATAATATTAATATAAATTCTTTTACTGAAAATAAATTACTAGAAGGATCATCTTTAATTAAGGATTCTAATGATATAAACAATTTAAAGATAGAAATTTCTAATATCTATAATCAAAAAATAATTTCTGCTATTGAAAATATTATAGAAACTGAAAATCCTTCACCATTGCCATCTTTTCTTGAACCCTTTTCATGAGAAAAATAATAAGATTCATCCCGCTGTTTGCTTATTAAGGGTAAAAGAC
>NZ_CVSZ01000058.1 GCF_001180325.1 Prochlorococcus marinus | reverse complement strand
GGACCACTCATAAATTCTAATGGCGAGGTAATTGGAATAAATACTTTAGTAAGAAGTGGCCCTGGAGCTGGATTAGGTTTTGCGATTCCGATCAATTTAGCTAAAAGTGTTTCTGATCAGCTACTCAAAAATGGGGAAGTTATTCATCCATATTTAGGGGTACAATTAATTTCTTTAAATCCAAGAATTGCTAAAGAACATAATCGAGATCCCAATTCTTTAGTGCAATTACCCGAAAGAAATGGAGCTCTAATTCAATCAGTAATACCTAATAGCCCCGCTGAAAAAGCTGGTTTAAGAAGAGGCGATTTAGTAATAGCAGCCGAAAATATTTCTATAAATGAGCCTA
Source organism: Prochlorococcus marinus (assembly GCF_001180325.1). Lineage (GTDB taxonomy): Bacteria > Cyanobacteriota > Cyanobacteriia > PCC-6307 > Cyanobiaceae > Prochlorococcus_A > Prochlorococcus_A marinus_R. Next base: position 5,095 of record NZ_CVSZ01000058.1, on the reverse strand, counting down.
AAACTTTACTAGATGAAGTAGAAAAAGCTCAGATAGGTAAAGTATTTCTTTTAAATATTTTGAGAGATAATAAAGAGATACAGATAAATATCAAACCAGAACCTCTTCCAGGTTTGACATAAAGCACCCATTGAAATTTAATAATCTATAACAATTAGAGAAAAAGATTTTGGATTCACAAACTCAAATGAAACAAGCAGTTGCTGAGGCAGCAATAAGGGAAGTAAAGAGTGACATGATTCTTGGATTAGGTTCTGGATCTACGGCTGCGTTAATGATAAAAAGCCTTGCGGATGAAATGCGTTCTGGGAAACTCCAAAATATAAAGGGTGTTGCAACTTCTTTTCAATCAGAAGTTTTAGCGCTTGAACTGGATATCCCGCTTATCGATTTAGCTTCTGTATCTCAAATTGATCTAGCTATTGATGGAGCAGATGAAGTTGATCCAGGATTTCAATTAATCAAAGGAGGAGGAGCATGCCATGTCAGAGAAAAATTAGTGGCATCTAAAGCTAATAAGTTGTTGATTGTTGTTGATGAAACTAAACTCGTACAAAATCTAAATCAATCATTTCCTTTACCTGTAGAAGTTCTTCCTAATGCTTGGAAGCAAGTTCAGGATGTCATTTCAGAAATGAATGGTAGTTCTTCTTTAAGAATGGCTATTAAAAAAGCTGGCCCAGTTGTTACTGACCAAGGCAACCTTATCCTAGATGTATTATTTAATGATGGTATTAAGAATCCAAAAGACATTGAAATGAAGATTAATAATATTCCAGGAGTATTGGAAAATGGATTATTCGTTGATCTTGCAGACAAAGTATTAGTTGGTAAAATTGAAGATGACACTCCGTTGGTTTACTCACCCTCAAGAGTTAGCTAATCTTCAAATCTTATTTCTACAGAGTCAGCGTGGCTATGTAAACCTTCACTTTTAGCAAGATTAATAATATCAATTCCATTAACTTTTAAACTTTCTTCATTAAATTCTATTATTGAAGTATTTTTCATAAAAGTTTCAACCCCTAAAGAACCGCTAAATCTAGAATTTCCTGACGTGGGTAAAGTATGATTTGGTCCTGCAAGATAATCTCCAACAGCTTCCGGAGTCCACTTTCCCAAAAATATCGCTCCTGCATTCTCTATACTTGCAAGAATTTTTTTGGAATCTATGGTAAGAATTTCTAGGTGTTCAGGGGCAAAATTATTGCTTAGTTCAACACATGATTCGTAATTCTCGCAAATCACAATTAAACCCCAATTTTTTATTGATTGCATGCAAATTTCTTTTCTTGGATGATCATCTATTTTTTTATAAAGTTCTTCCAAAACTTCTTTCGCCTGGTTTTTAGATGTAGTTAAAAGTATTGATGAAGCTAAAGGATCATGTTCTGCTTGCGCTAGTAGATCAGATGCTATGTGAGTGCTCTTAGCTGTTTCATCTGCAATGATTAATATTTCACTTGGACCAGCTAAAGAATCAATCCCTGTAGAGCCATAAATGAGTTTTTTCGCAGTTGTAACATATATATTCCCTGGACCTGAAATAACATCAACTTTGTTGATTTGATTTGTGCCAAATGCTAAAGCACCAATTGCTTGAGCTCCTCCAATTCTAAATACTTTATTGATCCCTGATAAGTAAGCTGCAGCTAAAACAGTTTTGTTTATTTCCCCTTCTTTATTCCCAGGAGATACCATTATAATTTCTTCTACTCCCGCTACTTTTGCAGGTATAGCATTCATCAATACTGTACTTGGATAAGCAGCTCTACCTCCAGGAATATAAATACCTGCATTTTTAACTGGTCTCCATCTTCTTTGGACGATATCACCATATTCACCTTTTATAGTGAAAGATTGAGGAATTTCTTTTTCATGGAATTTTTGAATTCTTTCATGAGCTACCACAAGTGAGCGCTTCAAATTGCTATCGATTTCATCCCATGCATTTTTTATTTGATCCGCACTCACTTGCATAGGGTTGGGATCGAAACCATCAAATTTTTTTGTATATTTTTCTACCGCTATATCTCCAGAAATTTTTACCTCTTGAATAATTTCTTCAACGATCCTATTTATCTTATTATTGTTTTCTGAATTAGTTCGAGTAGAAATCCTTTTTAATTCTTCAATAGCTTCTTTTTTTTCATTTATTATCTTCATTTGTTTAATTTTTTCAAATAGAAAGGCTCAAAACCCAATTTAATATCTTCTAAATTATATATGATTGATTAGTAGTCGATTTATTTGTTATGATAGGAATCTTCTATTTATACACCCTCTGTGGCCAACAACAAATCAGCAAAAAAGAGAATACAAATTGCCGAAAGAAATCGTTTAATAAATAAGTCATATAAATCTACTGTAAGGACTTTAACCAAAAAAACCTTAGAGAACTGCGAAAAATATAAGAAAAATCCTAATGAGGATAATAAAAATTTAGTAAAAACAAGTCTTAATAAAGCTTTTAGCTTAATTGATAAAGCAGTTAAAAAAAATGTTCTTCACAAGAACAACGGCGCTAATAAAAAATCGAAAATCAATAATCTTGTAAAAACTACTCTTACCACTAACTAAAAAGACAGATCATAATTATGAGCGATATAGAACTCATAGACTCTCACTGTCATTTAATATTTGAAAATTTTGAGAAAGATCTAGAAGATGTCGTTTTAAGATTGCGTTCAAGAGGTATAAAAAAATTAGTTCATGCTTGTTGTGAATTAACAGAAATTCCAAAGTTAAAGAAAATATCCCATGAATTTAATGAAATTTACTATTCGGTTGGTTTGCATCCCCTAGAAGCAAAAAAATGGGAAAAAAGTTCAAAATCTATTCTAAGAAAATCAGCTCTAGAAGATAGACGAGTTGTAGCTATTGGGGAATTAGGCTTGGATTTTTTTAAAAACAAAAATAAAACTCAGCAGATTGAAGCACTTATTCCGCAAATGGAATTAGCCTATGAACTTCAATTGCCCGTAATTATCCATTGCAGAGATGCTGCAAACGAAATGATTGAAATATGTAGTTATCTCTCTAAAAAAGGAAAATGTCCTGATGGTGTACTTCATTGTTGGACAGGAACACCAAAGGAAATGAAGCATTTCTTGGATTTTGGATTTTACATCAGTTTTAGTGGTATAGTAACTTTCCCAAAAGCATATGAAATTCATGAGTGTGCCAAAATAGTCCCAAATGATAAATACTTAATTGAAACTGATTCACCATTTTTAGCTCCTGTCCCTCATAGGGGTAAAAGAAATGAACCTGCGTTTGTTGAAAATGTTGCCAATTTTATGGCAGATTTAAGATCTACTGAATTAGCTACAATTGCTAGAGAGTCATATAAGAATGCTGAAGATTTGTTTAAATTTGACTTGTTAAGTAGACCTAGCAGCTGTTAGTATTAGGAATTACTGGAAATTTTTCTTAATTTTTAGACTTTAACGAACACAGTTATCATTTATCAGCATTAAAAAAATTAATTTTTACTAATTTAGATTGGTTTTTTTGTTGAAATCGAGATTTAATTGTTAATTGCATTTTGCCTGACAAGTTAAAAGACTAATTATTGAGTAAATTAAAAGTAAATAGTAAATCTCACAAAATCGCAGGTTTCTTGGATGAGCAGTAGCGCTTTACAGGTAGCAAAAACAGCTACTTATCTACCAGATTTAGTTGAAGTACAAAGAGCAAGCTTTAAATGGTTTTTGGAAAAGGGTTTAATAGAAGAATTACAAAATTTTTCCCCCATTTCTGATTACACAGGTAAATTAGAATTACACTTCATAGGCGACGAGTACAGGCTAAAAAGACCTAGGCATGATGTTGAGGAAGCCAAAAGAAGAGATGCTACATTTGCATCTCAGATGTATGTAATTTGCAGGTTAATTAATAAAGAGACAGGGGAAATTAAAGAACAAGAAGTATTTATTGGCGAACTACCGTTAATGACTGAAAGAGGAACTTTCATTATTAATGGAGCAGAAAGAGTCATTGTTAATCAAATTGTTCGAAGCCCTGGAGTATTTTTCAAAGATGAACTGGATAAAAATGGTCGAAGAACTTATAACGCTAGCGTTATTCCTAATAGAGGAGCATGGTTAAAGTTCGAGACTGACAAAAATAATTTACTTTATGTGAGAGTTGATAAAACTAGAAAAATTAATGCTCATGTTCTTATGAGAGCGATGGGTCTTTCAGATAATGATGTGGTAGATAAACTTAGGCATCCTGAGTTTTATCAAAACTCAATTGAGTCAGCTAATGACGAGGGTATTAATTCAGAAGATCAGGCATTACTTGAGCTATACAAGAAGCTACGTCCAGGTGAACCACCCTCCGTTTCTGGTGGACAACAGCTATTACATAGCAGATTCTTTGATCCCAAAAGATATGACTTAGGTCGAGTTGGTAGATATAAAATAAATAAAAAATTGAGACTTACCGTTCCAGACGATGTGAGAACACTAACCCATGAAGACGTTCTTTCTACAATTGATTATTTAATTAATCTTGAATTGGATATTGGCGGCGCTAGTTTGGATGATATTGATCACCTTGGTAATCGAAGGGTTAGATCTGTAGGGGAACTTCTTCAAAATCAAGTTCGGGTTGGACTTAATCGTTTAGAGAGAATTATCAAAGAAAGAATGACTGTGGGAGAAACAGATTCTTTAACTCCCGCTCAACTAGTCAATCCCAAACCCTTGGTCGCTGCCATAAAGGAATTTTTTGGCTCCAGTCAATTAAGTCAGTTTATGGATCAAACTAATCCTCTAGCTGAATTAACACATAAGAGAAGAATTTCAGCATTAGGTCCAGGGGGTTTAACTCGAGAAAGAGCAGGCTTTGCAGTAAGAGATATTCACCCTTCACATTATGGAAGATTATGTCCTATCGAGACTCCTGAAGGTCCTAATGCAGGTCTTATAAATTCTTTAGCTACTCACGCAAGAGTTAATGAGTACGGTTTTATTGAAACACCTTTTTGGGAAGTCAATAACGGTAAAGTTAATAAGGAAGGCAATCCGGTTTATCTTTCTGCTGATTTAGAAGACGAGTGCAGGGTTGCTCCAGGAGACGTCGCGAC
>NZ_CVSZ01000057.1 GCF_001180325.1 Prochlorococcus marinus | reverse complement strand
CAAAAAGATCTTTTAAATATTGTTTATTTGTGTAGACATTATGGTTTGAACGAAGCTGCAAATTACTGGGAACAGGTAATTTTTCTCAATGAGTGGCAAAAAAGCAGAATATCTAAATTAGTTATAGAAACTTTTTTTGGAACAGTATCTTCAAAAAAGATTGTTATTTTGGGTTTTTCTTTCAAATCTAATACAAACGATACAAGATATTCTCCATCTATTTCGATAGCTAAAGATTTGATGGAGAATGGAGCAAATTTGTTTATTCATGATCCAAAAGTGACTAGAGAACAGATTTCAGATTCATTAGATAAACAAAATGAGCAAATTAATAGTACAGCTCAAAATAGTTGGCATTTCGAGAAAGATTTAAATCTTATTTTTAAAGACGCTGAAGCAATTCTTATCTTAACTGAGTGGCAAGAATATTCTTCTTTAAATTGGAAAGATATTTCAGATTTGATGAGAAAACCTGCATGGGTATTCGATACAAGGGGTATTATTTGCGATAGTGACTTATCAGAAACACAGTTAAATTTTTGGAAGATAGGTAGAGGTATTATTAGAGATAATTAGTCTTTAATTGGTTTTATTAAATTATATTCTTCCATAATTATCTTGAAATCTTTTAATGTCATCCTCTCCTAAATAATCGCCACTTTGAACTTCGACTATTATTAGGGGTGAATTACTTCGAATAGA
>NZ_CVSZ01000056.1 GCF_001180325.1 Prochlorococcus marinus | reverse complement strand
TATTTTTTTTTCTTTGAGCCTTAAAAGTTGTTGATTAAAAGAAATTATTTCTCTATTAAAAAAACTTTTTTCATAATTGGTAAGATCAATAGTCTCCCACCATTTTTTTAAAAGTAAATAATTTTCTTTAATTTTAAATTGTTTCATAATTTATTCTTCCACCAACCAGCTAATACAGATAACACAGCTTCTGCACCAATAATTCCCACGAATCCCCCGAATTCATCTACTACTACTTTCACTCCTTTATGATCCTTGTCAAATTTAGTTAATAATTGATCTGCTTTAATCATTTCTGGAATGTAGTCCACAGGTTCGCAAATATCTGATAATAATTTTTTATTTTGCCCATTAATTAACTCTTCCAACATTTTTTCACGCTTAACTACCC
>NZ_CVSZ01000055.1 GCF_001180325.1 Prochlorococcus marinus | reverse complement strand
GATAAAAACATATTTTTTGTTCTTTGAAAAATTCTTTCCTTTAAATTATCTCTATCTAATCCAAGCTCTAGTATTTTCCAGTTAGGTGGTTTTTTAACTTTCAGAGTTGACAAAGGTTTGCCTGTTACGTAAAAGACTTCTAAAGCTCTTATTGTTCTAATTTGGTCAGCATAATTGATTATTTTTGTTGATAATGGATCACAATTTTTTAATAGGTCCCAACATTTTTCCTGACCAAGTTCTTCTAATTGTCTTCTGAAAGCATGTTGAGGAGGGACATCTGGTACAAAAAATCCTTTTGTTATTGAGTTCATATACAACCCACTTCCTCCGACAAGAAAAGGTAATTTATCTTGTTTAATTTCTCTCTTGATAGATTTTTGAGCAATTTCTTGGAATTGTTTTACATTAATTGGATTGATTGGTTCCTCAATGTCTATTAAAAAATGCTTTATTTTTTTTTGTTGGATTTTAGTTGGTTTTGCTGTTCCAATATCCATGGATTTATAAATTTGCCTTGAATCGATATTGTGTATATGAGTTTTAAAATATTCCGCAATTTCAATAGCTAATTCTGTTTTGCCACTTGCAGTAGGCCCAATTAAAATTACTACATGAGGTAGATAAGGAGACATATGAATTTCTGAAGAAAAAAATATTAGCTATATAATTAAAGTGATTAAATTTTTCATTGAATTTGAGCCTTTATCTTATTGCGGTGTTAAGTTGAATGAAAGACCTTTTAAAAATAACATTTTAAAAGCCTAGTATTTTTTTTATATTAAATGAGTGAGGACAAAAGATC
>NZ_CVSZ01000054.1 GCF_001180325.1 Prochlorococcus marinus | reverse complement strand
TCGGTAAATAAATATGAGCTTAAAAAAGTTTTCAGAATTATTTGGCGATCTAGATTCAATTAATAGTACAAATAATAAAATTGAAGTTTTAAAGAATTATTTTTTATCTAATGATCCAATAGATAATTCATGGGCAATATATTTACTAACTGGAAAAAGTAACAAGAGATTTATTAGTGGAAGATATTTAAAAAATCTTTTTTCTCAAATATATGAATATCCTCAATGGTTAATTGATACATGTTATTTAAAAGTTGGTGATTCTGCTGAGGTAATAACTTTATTACTTAAAAACAAAACTACTTCCAAGGATAAGAAATTATCAAATATAAGTCTCAATGAATTACTAAGCGAAACAATACCTGCATTATCAAAACTTAATGAGGAGGAGAAAAATTTAGAAATTAAAAATATTTGGGAAACATTACCTGAAGATAACCATCTAATTTTTAATAAAATTCTTACAGGAACTTTTAGAGTAGGAGTTTCTATAGGATTAATCACAAAATCAATATCAAAACTAATTAATATTGATGAAGAGATTATTTCTCATAGATTGATGGGTGATTTTAAACCCTCAATTGATTCATATGAATTTTTAATTAACAAGAATATCAATCTTCAAGAGTTAAATTCCAAACCATTTCCATTTCTTCTAGCAAATACTATTGAAGATAAAATCTTCAAAAATTCAATAAATGATTTTCAATTTGAATGGAAATACGACGGTATAAGGATGCAATTAATTAAAAGATCAGGCAATGTTTCGTTATGGACAAGAGGTCAAGAATTAGTAAATGAATCTTTCCCAGAATTAGTAGAGAAAATGTCACATATAAAAGATGATTTTGTTCTTGATGGGGAATTATTAGTTTGGAATTTTAAAGAAAAAATTGCCTTTGATTTTTCTTTACTTCAAAAAAGAATAAATAGAAAGTCTCCTACTAGATCAATCCAAATAAAATATCCAATTATTTTTATTGCTTATGATCTTTTAGAGATTAATGGAAGAGATATAAGAGAAATTAAATTAGAAAATAGAAGAATTGATTTAGAAAAATATTTTTCAAAATGGCAAACTAACACTGTGAATAATATCTCTGATATTTTCAAAATATGTGATTTAGTCTTTCCTAAAGATTGGCCCGATGCACTAATTTATAAAGAAAAATCTCGAGAAAATAATACAGAAGGATTAATAATTAAGAAAAAGACTTCCATATACGCATCTGGTAGAAAGAAAGGTATTTGGTGGAAATATAAAGTTGATCCTATGCAACTGGATGCTGTTCTAATTTACGCTAAGGGCGGTAGCGGTAGAAGAGCTGGTCTTTATACAGATTACAGTTTTGCATTATGGAAAGACCAAGAATTAATTAAATTTGCAAGTGCATACTCTGGTTTAACGAATATTGAGATTAAAGAGCTAGATAAATGGATAAGAAAAAATACAATAGAAAAATTTGGTCCAGTTCGATCCTTAAAACCAGAAATGGTATTCGAAATATCTTTTGAGAAAATACAAATTTCTAAACGTCATAAATCAGGCATAGCAGTACGATTCCCGAGAATAACAAAATGGAGAAAAGATAAAAAAATTAATGATGCAGATAGCCTAGAGAATGCTTATGAACTAATGAAAAAAATATCATGAAAAATATTACAAAAAATAATAAGCAAAATAATTTAATTTCTAAAATTAAGCAGTTTTTCTCCACAAATGGATGGGAGCCATTACCCTATCAGATCGAATCTTGGGAAGCATTTTTAAATGGAGAGAGTGGAATAATACAAGTTCCTACTGGATGCGGCAAAACTTATGCTGCATTAATGGGACCTCTATCAAAGATAGAAGATCCCAAAAATAATAAAAGTGTGAATATATTATTAATAACCCCTTTAAAAGCACTAAGTAGAGATCTAAAAAATTCCATACAATTAGCAGCTTTGCATTTTAATAAAGAAATCAATGTTGAAATTAGGAACGGAGATACAACCCCATATGAAAAGAAAAAGCAACTAGCTAAACCACCTAATATTCTTATAACCACTCCAGAGTCTTTATCTCTTTTACTTTCTAATAAAGAATCTAATAATCTGTTCAAGGAGTTGTCATCAATAATTATTGATGAATGGCATGAATTGATGGGTAGTAAAAGAGGAAACCAGTGTGAGTTATCTTTAAGTTGGCTAAGAGGTAATATAAAAAATTTACAAATTTGGGCAATGTCTGCAACTATTGGAAATATTGAAGAAGCAGCAAGAGCAATAGTTGGGATGAGCGCTATTAAACCCAAAATTATAAGTACAAATATTCAAAAAGAGATTGAAATTATAAGTGTTTTACCAGAGGAGGAAACAACCTTTCCATGGAGTGGACATCTTGGGATTAGAAGTCATTCTTCACTATTAAAAATCCTAGATAAAAATAAAAGCACCTTATTATTCACCAATACAAGAAATCAATCTGAAAGATGGTATCAATGTCTTAAATTTTTTCTCCCAGAGATGGAAGACAAAATTGCACTTCATCACGGCTCCCTGGATAAAGAAGATAGAAAAAGAGTTGAAGAAGGGGTTAAAGACGGATTAATAAAATGGGTAGTATGCACCAGCTCGTTAGATTTAGGAGTTGACTTCCAACCTGTAGATCAAATAGTTCAAATTGGTAGTGCAAAGAATTTAGCTAGACTTATCCAAAGAGCGGGAAGAAGTGCTCATAGACCAGGTGGAAAATCAAAAATAATTTTTATGCCTACTAATTCTTTAGAGCTATTAGAGATTAGTGCAATGAGAAGAATAATAAAAAGTGGTATATCTGAGGAAATTAAACTTCCTGAATTATCTTATGATGTGCTTCTACAACATCTAATAAGTTTGGCATGTGGAAATGGCTTTGATCCGAAAATTGAGAAAGAAAGAATTAAAAATTGCTGGAGTTATAGAAACTTAAAAGATCAAGATTGGAATTGGTGTCTTGACTTTTTAGAATATGGAGGAAAATGTCTTAAAGCATACCCAAAATATAAAAAAATAGTTAAAGAAGAATCACAAAATAATAATGAAAACTTTAAATATTTTGTAAAAGACAAATCTTTAATAAGAATGCATAAGTTCAATATTGGGACAATTACAAGTGACAAATTTGTGAATGTCAAATATATGAAAGGAAAATCTTTAGGTAATTTAGAGGAGAATTTTGCTTCAAAATTAAATCCCGGGGATACATTTTACTTCGCTGGCAAAATGCTTCAATTTGTAAGAATAAGAGATATGGTTTTATACGTTAAAAAATCAACAAAAAAAAGTTCTCTAATTCCTGCATGGGTTGGAGGTCAAATGGCAATTTCTGATCTACTTTGTGAGAGTTTGAGAAAAGAAATAGATATATGTAACGAATTTGAAAATTATGATTGCTTAAATCCTGAACTCAATTCATTACGCCCAATATTGAAGAAACAAAAAGTTCTTTCAAATATTCCAAAGAAAGATGAATTCCTTATAGAAATATATAAAACCAAGGACTTATCAAATCTTTTTGTTTTTACACTTGATGGCAAATTTGTAAATGAAGGAATTGCATTTCTATGGGCTTTGAGATTGGCAAAATTAAAACAATCTACATTTAGTATTACTGCTAATGATTTTGGATTCAGCTTAACTACTGCAGAAGATTATGATTTTTCCATAATTAAAAAAGAAGCTGATTACTTTTTGAATAACAAAAAATTAGAAGAAGATCTAGAAAGTGCAATTAATTTTTCAGAATTAACAAAACGTAGATTTAAAAATATTGCCCAAATAAGTGGTCTAGTAAATCAAAATAATCCAACCAAAACAAAAACTTCTTCCCAACTTCAAATAAGTTCAAGTCTTTTCTACGATGTCTTTACTAAATATGAAGAAGGCCATCTTTTGATAAAACAATCGCATCAAGAAGTTAAAGAATATCAATTAGAAAATAAAAGAATATCTAGATCATTAGAAAGATTAAAAAATTTAAAAATGCTACTAAACGAGATAATAACTCCAACTCCTTTTGCTTTCCCTTTACTAGTTGAAAGACTTAAAAATACTTTAAGCAATGAGCCAATAGAAAAAAGAGTAGAAAAACTTATAAAAAAATATAGTGATTAAATGAAAAAAAGTTCTTTTAAATTTTGTTGGGAAGATACATTGTTAGAGATGCTTCCTTCAAGAGCGTTATTTATACCGATAACAAAAGAGTTATTAATATGCGATATTCATCTTGGGAAAGCCGAGTATTTTCAGCAAAATGGTATACCTCTTACTAATAATTCAGATAAAAACAATTTCGCAAGACTAAAAAAAATAGTAAAAAAATATAGTCCTAAAAAGTTAATAATATTGGGAGATTTATTCCACAGTAAATATTCAATAGATAAAACTCTTCAAAAAAAAGTTGAGGATCTTCCTGAACAATTAAAAACTAACGTTGAACTAGTCCTCGGAAATCACGATGTAGGTTGTGATATTAAAAACATAAAAATTTTTGATATTAGAAAAACTAAAAATATTACTTTTAGTCATGAACCAGTTGATTTGGGCGATAATAAATCATTGAATATTTGTGGACATTATCATCCAAAAATTTATTTAAAAAACAAAGGAGATAAATTATCTTTCAGATGCTTTGCAATGGATATGAAGAAAAATGTTTTATATATTCCTGCATTTGGAGACTTAACAGGTGGATATCCTTGCAAAAAGTCATATAAAAAATGGGCAATTGTTTCTGAAGAAGAAATTATCGAAATCAAATCTTAAGAAAAATCCTAGTTAAGTTAATTAAATTTTTCATTTAGATATACCAATTTATACTAAAAAGTCTCAATTATTTTTTTTTTCAATTATTTTATTGTTATAGATCAATCTCTACTAGAAATAGAAAAAAAATTTTTTACAGCTAATGACCCTTTCCTTAGCAGACAATCCACGTTATAAAAAAAATAAACACATTTTTTAGAAATGAAAAAATTGATAGCCTTGATTTTATTTCCATTTCTTGTAATTTCATTTGGAGCAAAAGCAAATGATAATTTTTCCGTTGAGATAGAGGCACTTACATTAGTAATGGAACAATATAAGGAAGATACTGAATCAAGTGTTGAATTAGATATTGAAGATATAAAGCCAAGTTATATGGCTCTTAGACAAGACGAATGTAATGCAACTGTTGAAGTTACAGAAAAAACAGGATTAGAGGTTGTAAATACTGAATCTTTCGATGTAAATGTCTGCTTGAAAGAAATCTATAAAGTAATCAACTAAATTAGCAGGTTATAAAAATATAATAAAAACAAAAAATTAAAGAGGTCTTTTACTTAAAGAAGGCAAGACCTCGAGACCTAACAGAAAACTTTGGAACGGGTTCTGCATACCCAATTAATAACTAAAACGGAATTGCAAAGGTGTGATTAAAAGTACAAAACCTGAAATTATTTTTTAAATATTTATTTCTTCTTTGATAATGTTTGTGATTCTTCTCTAGACATTAAAGCTTCGATTTGAGCAAGAACTTTTTGAAGTTCATCCGTTTTTGTAAGAGAGGCTTCTGCTACTTCTCTTAATTTTTCTAACTGTTCTTTAGTTTTATCCATGATAAATAGATTAGAAATTAACCACTTTTAAAAATGGTTTTAATACAGATTTTTCACTCCCACACAGATTCATATTCTCTCTTTTTTTTATAAAGTCAAATAAATTTCGCTTTATTAAAGTTTTATGAGGACTTCCAATTAATTCTTTAATTATCATTGAAACCATAAGATTACCTAAAATAGAAATACACTCAAATTATGAAGTAAATACAGGCAACCCTATTGTTGCAGTTGTTATTAGAGCACCTGCAAAAATCAAGAAAGGTAGAAAAGGGTAGTTTTTCAAAGATAAACTTACTAATTCGAAATTACTATATAGGTATTTATACTGTTTGTCTACCCCTAAGCTTTCTTGAAAGTAAAAATATTTCTTTTAAAGGTAAAAATTTAACATCAACCAAATTTACCAGATATATATTCCTGAGTAGTTTTTTCTTTGGGAGAGTTAAAAATTTTCTTTGTCGAATTAAATTCTGCAAGATAACCAACCTTTCCTCCATCACCATCTTCATATTCAATAGCATTAAAAAATGCAGTCATATCACTAACTCTTAATGCCTGCTGCATATTATGGGTAACGATTATTATTGTGTAATTCTTCTTAAGTTCATGCATCGTCTCTTCTATTTTTAAAGTAGAGATAGGATCTAATGCAGAACATGGCTCATCCATGAGAATTATTTCAGGTTCAATTGCTATGGTTCTTGCTATACATAGTCTTTGTTGTTGTCCACCAGATAAAGAGTAACCACTATCATTTAATTTATCCTTACATTCGTCCCATAAAGCAGCTTTTCTCAGTGAACTTTCTACCAATTCATCCATATCTCCAGTAAATCCATTAATTCTTGCCCCAAATGCAATATTTTCGTAAATAGATTTAGGAAAAGGATTAGGTTGTTGAAAAACCATTCCAATTCTTCTTCTCACTTCAACTGGATCTACTCTTTTGTCGTAAATATTAGTTCCATCAAAGAGGACGGTCCCTTTTAACGAACAATTAGGAATCAAATCGTTCATCCTATTTAAAGATCTAAGAACAGTTGATTTGCCACAACCAGAAGGGCCAATAAGAGAAGTTATATTGCCTTTTTTAAAATTACAAAAAACATTTCTTACAGCTTCAAATGTTCCATAGCTAATAGATACATTCTCAAGAGATAAAATGATATTCTTTGGTATTTTCTTATTAGTTTTAATCATTTATACTCTCTTAGTTTTCTCAGTAAAAGCGGCTAATATCCTTGAAAATATATTTACTGATAGTATCGACAAAACAAGAATAAAGGAAGCTGCCCAGGCTAATTTATTCTGTGCATCATAAGGTTCAAGTGCAAAGTTGTATATCAATACAGCCAAAGAACCCATCTCATAAAACAAGTCTCCAAAGCCTGTTATGTAGTAGTAAGAGAATAAAGCCGTAAATATCAAAGGTGCTGTTTCACCTGCAGCTCTTGCGATTCCAAGTACAACGCCAGTAGCAATAGACCTAAAGGCAGAGGGCAAAGTAACTTTCAATATAGTTGTATACATACTTGCTCCAACACCAAGAGACGCATATCTTAACTCGTTCGGGACTAACTTTAAACCTTCATCAGTCGTCTTTATCACAGTAGGTAACATCAATATTGAAAGAGCCATACCTCCTGCCAAGCCACTGTACATACTTCCAAATAAGATCTTTGTTGAAACGATTAAGGCATAAATAAATACACCGGCAATAATTGAAGGGACTCCAGCTAAAACATTTACCCCAAATCTGATAAATCTTGAAAAAGCACCTCCTTTAGAATATTCCGCTAAGTAAATACCACCGCCGACACCTACTGGTATGGCAATAATTGAAGCAATGGTAGTTATTATTAATGTCCCGATCAATGCAGGATTAATACCGCCTGCATCTAAATCATCTCCAGGAGGATTTGGCTCTAATTTAAATAGTTCTGGTGTAATTTGAGATCCACCTTTGATAAGAATATAAGTCACCAAAAAAATCAAAGGAAGTATTGCTATCAACGCACAAATTACAGATAAAGAAGTAAAGAATTTATCTCCTATATTTCTTGATAATCTTTTCTGGTAATAGAGTGAATTCATAATTATCTAATATTTGAGACTAAATTTCTTAACTAGCCATTGCGCAAAGATATTGACCACTAAAGATAGGATCATCAGTACAAAAGCTGCATAAAAGAGTGATGAAACCTGGCTTCCATCAGCCTCACCAAACTGGTTTGCAAGCATGGAAGAAATGGTATATCCAGGAGATAATAGAGACCAACTAAATGCATTGGAATTACCAATAATCATTGTGACAGCCATTGTTTCACCCATTGCCCTACCTAAAGCCAAAAGAACACCTGCCATAATTCCTGATAATGCTGCCGGCAAAATCACTGAAAATATTGTTTTCCATCTACTTGCTCCAATTCCATAAGCTGCATTTCTTAGCTTTTTAGGAACTTGATTAAGCGAATCTCTTGCAATAGAAGTCACTATTGGCAAAAGCATCACAACTAAAATCAATATTGCCAACAGGGAATTCCTCCCTGTAGGTTCTGTACTAAATAAAGGTATCCAACCAAAGAAATTATGTAAAAAAACAAAAAATGCTCTAAAAAAAGGTTCCATTACAAATATCGCCCAAAGCCCTAATACAACTGATGGAATAGCTGCTAATAATTCAACAAATGAACCTATTATTTCTCGAACAACTTTCGGTACAAAGTCCTCGGTAATAAATATTGCAGTTCCAACGCCCAAAGGGATAGTTATTAATAACGAAAGAAATGAGGTTACTAATGTGCCATATATTGCGGTAAAAGCTCCGTATTCATCTTTTACAGGATTCCATTCAGAGGTTACTAAAAACTTCAAGCCATACCTTGAAAAGGATTCAAATGACTGAAAAAAGACTACTAAAATAATTCCTAAAAGTATTATTGCTACGAAACTAGACAAAACTAGGGCAGTATTCTTGAAGATAATATCTATATTTTTTTCGATACCGAATCTTTTACGATTCTTGAAAAGAGTTAATTTCTCTTCCATTAAAAAAAGAATATCTCTATAAATCTACTACTAAATGCTGTAAAAGACTTTAAGAGGGGTTAAAGGTATATGAAAGTCATGATAATTTGACATCTATTAAAATTTTTAACTACCTATTTTTTCAACGGCAGCTCTTGATTTCAAAAGGATATTCCCTTTTAAGGGGATAAATCCAAGGGATGAAGCCTTATCTTGATACTCATCACTTAACAATGTATTAAAGGTTTGTTTGATTGCATTAGTGTTTCTACCATTACCTTTTTCGTAAGCAAGTATCCATGTCAATGAAGCGATAGGGTACGCTCCTTTTGCTGTTGGATTAGGATTTTTACCCGCAAGATTTTCATCTAAAGTAATACCATTAAGAGCCTTAGCTCCTGCTTCTGCAGATGGTTTTAGAAACTCCCCTGAAAGATTTTGAAGTGCAGCAGCCTTAACATTACCTTTAATATATGACTGATTTACATAACCAATTGCGCCTGGAGTGTTTTGAATTACACCTGCAACACCAGAATTACCTTTTGCTCCAACGCCTGCTGGCCACTTAACTGATTTACCAGTTCCTAAAGTCCATGTTGGTGAAAATGCTTCCATAGAGTTTGAGAAAGCCTTAGTAGTTCCTGAACCATCAGAACGATGTGTCCAAGTTAACTTTCCTGATTTACAGCCTAATTCTTTCCAGTTTTTAACCATACCCATTGCAACTCGTACTGCTTGCTCTTGAGTAAGTTTCAAATCGCAGTCATAGTTATAACCAAAAGCAATCGTCCCACCAACCATAGGTATTTGAACAAGTCCTCTAGTAACTTTCTCTATATCAGAATCTTTCATAGGATCATCTGATGCACCAAAGTTTACGGTTTGGTCTATGAAAGCTTTTCTTCCAGATCCAGAACCTACTGCTTGATAATTAACTCTAGGGCCTCCAGATTTAGCTAAGTCAAAAAACCACCTAGTATAAATTTTTGAGGGAAATGTAGCACCTGCTCCGCTCAATCTTTTTGATGCCATCGCTGATGGAGAAAGTATTAATGAAATTGCAGAAGAGAAAATGAGGGTTTTTTTGAAAATGCCCACTGAGTAATGAGAAATAAGTTTGTTAATTATAAGTTTATTTACAGCCTTAAAGAAATTTAAAAATTGAAAGATTTATATATCAAATTATTTTGATATATCTACTTTAATAGCTCAACGGCCACAACAAGATTGCCCAATAAACCATTCAAAATATTAAGCTGTTCTTTACTACCAAATGCTATTAAAACCTGACCTGGTTGAAGTATAAAATTACCTCCAGGGTTAGTAAATAATTTTTCGTTCTCTTTTATAGCCAAAATTTTTGCACCGCTTTTTTTACCTATTCCAAGTTCAGAAAGTGATCTTTTCTCTGCTGTTTCAAAAAGACTAATATCATTACTTAATTCAAATTCTTCAATTTCACATTCACTTCCTGCGAGAAGATCTAGGAAGTCAATAGCAATAGGTCTTAAGGCCATTGATGCCATTGCTCTTCCTGCTGCGATATAAGGGCTTACAACTATACTTGCACCAGCTAATCTCAACTTACTTGCAGCTTCTTCGGTTCCAGCTCTTGCAATTACTCTTATAGAACTTCTTATTCCTTTAGCGCTCAAAACCACATATAAATTTGCAGCGTCATTAGGCAAAGTAACCACCAAACTCTTACATTTTTCTAACCCTGCAAGTTTTAAAGTCTCGTCAAGAGTTGCATCAGCACAAAGCACTTCTAAACCATTTTCTTCAGCAATCTTTTTTCTATCTTCATCGCTCTCAACCACAATAATTGGAATATTTTGCGTCTTTATTTGGTTAGATATTTCCTGACCTACCCTCCCATATCCACACAAAATTACATGATTTTCCATTTTTCTAAGAAGTCTTTTAAAACGTAATTCGTTTACTCTTTGAAAATAGCCGGATTCGAATAATCTAACAGCTTTTTGAAAGGTAAATTGAATAAAGATCAATCCGCCAACGATTACTAAAACAGTTACGATCCTGCCTTCAGGACTTAAAGGTTGAACTTCTCCAAAACCAATAGTGGTTATTGTGATTAGAACCATCCATAAGCAATCACTCCATTCCCATCCTTCTGTTATTCGATAGCCAATTGCACCTAAAAAAAACAGAAAGAATAAAGAATAAATAAGACCAAACCAAGGCCTTAAATAGTCTTTAATAAAATAGAACTCAAATAATCTAAGCTTCATATCCCTTATTATCGTTAACTATTCAAAAATTTCAAAAAAATTTTTCTATTATGTTCCTAAAACTATTTATTTGTTTAAGTGAAATACATATTAAGTAGGATAATAATATTTATTTTCGTAGCTCTATGCGTTAAACAAATGATTACTGTCTCAGGTATTATTTAATAATTCATTAAAAATTAATTCAAGGTTTTACTTGTACTGATTCAATAAGAAAATCTGAAGCTGCTTTTAACCAATCAGCGACTGTAAGACGAAGGTCAGGTTGAGAATATACAAGTGCGACAATAATTCCAACTAAGATTATCTTTACCATGGCAATTCAAATATTCTTATGAATTAAAGCACAACTATTTAGTAAAAAGAACCTTAAATTTATAAAAAACAGATTAATTAAAATTTCTCTAATTGATTAAACAAGTATTCCACTCTTCTTAGATTAACGCCTAAATCTGATTGACCTAATCTTGCTGCAGATCTTATTTGAATGATTCCTTTAGATCTATCTACATAACTTCTTACATCAAGCTTTAAAATTTCAAGATCATCAGGGAATCTAAAAATCAAGCTTCTACAAACACCTCTCCAATAATTCCTTCCACTTTCAATAACTTCTGTCCTAGGTAACCCTTCTGCCAGAGAAACAAGTTGAATGAACTTTTGATCAACATTTATTAGTTTCTTTTCTATTAAGACACTATTTAATGGATTAGTTATTGGAGCAAGACCTTGAATGGAGGAAACCATATTTTTAAAAACGATATAGATGTTCTAACCGATTTCATACACAAAGTGAGAGGGAAAAAGTAAAGAATTCTCCCATAAATTTGATCTCTTTATAAAGATTCATTATTTTGTGATCAAAATTCTAAAATTTGAGATTTTTTATTGTTTTTTTGGATAGAGATGGTTGCCTGCTTTGTTTACTATTTAGTTTCCTAACCCATAAAAAAACTCCCACTAACAAAAAAATTTCAACAAAAATTCCAACCTTTATTAAACTCATTTTTTATCCTCTTTTTTCTTGTTGGTGCCCTCAATGTATGGCACAAGGATATTTAATAACCATTTTTTAAATGAACTTAACGGTCTCATAATCAATTTACTTGCCTTTTCTCCACATACTCCTCCCTTTAATGAGATCCTCTACATTTGGCCAAGCTGCTATTAATTCTTTAAGTGCCTTTCTATTAGGAGTATAGAAAACACATGACAATGCACTTATTACATAAAGTATGAACCATAACTTACTTTCTGAATAAGCTAAAAACAAAGAGAAAAGAAAACTTCCAATAAAGAAAAAGAAAAATGACCTATTTAATATTTCTAATGGAGTTCTTTTGAGTCTGTAGAATTTAATCTTTTTAATATCTTCTTCAGTATCTTTCTGAAATTTACTTTCGTACGAATTAATTATTTCTTCTTCTAGAACTTTTTCATACTCTAAATTATCAATTGGATCGCTTTGACCCTTTTTATTTATCATTGGTATCTATACAGTACAAATATGGTAACTAATTTAATGTATTTTAAAAAGTATCAAATTTTATCTGTTAACTGGAGCTATACGAATAGATCATGGTTTTGAAAATACTTCAAGACTGTCTTATTTATAAAAGATAAATTAGTCAAAATATTCTTTTTAATTTTCCCAAATCTTTCGGTCATTTAAAACAATTACTTCTATAAACTCCATAGCATTAATTAAATTGGGAGGCAATATCTAAATCAAGAGTTAAAATAGTTTAGAGATTTTAATAATAATCTATATGCAAAGGTATTTGATTTCCTACGAATTTACTGATGGCGAGGATCAAGAAGAAGGGGCAGAAATGCTAATTAATTGGTATGAATCAGGTGGTCCCCAAAACAGACCTGAAAACTATGAGGTTCATTCTTGGATTTTTATGGTTCAAAATGGTATTGGACATTCTGTAGTGAGTGCAGATTCTCTTGAGACAATTTGGAAGCAATGGCATCCCTGGAGAAGGTTAATGGATATAAGTATTCAGCCTTGTATGGATCTTGATGAGACAGTCGGATTATTCAAAAAACAAAAAATGAATACACGGATAGTCTAAAAGTATTTCTAACATCTAAATATAAAATTTCTTTTTAGTAGCACCTAATACTACATACATATTTCACTGCGTTAAAAAGGATAAGATTAATTTTCCATGATGAATGATTCTTATCACATTTACTTCAAAGGAGAAATTCTTTTCAAGAATTTAAGTAAAGATGAATTTGAATTTGTTTGGGGAAAACTTTATACATCTTATATAAATGCCCTAAATAAAGAGCTAACCTACGAATTAGTTAGCGAAAGCAATATTATGGAGCCGGCCTTTAACCTTGAGCCATCTTACTAAATCAAGGACTATATCCTGGATTATGAATAAAACAAGAAAAGCTGTCTCTCTTTTATTTTGAGGTACTCTTTCTCTTCTTTAGTAACATCTAAAGCAATTTTATTTGCCTCAATTTCGACATTCGAACTATAAGTTTCAAAGTTCTCCTCTCTTTTAAATAGGGCAACGATGCCAATATCTGTAATAAACCAAATAAAATGATCAGTTTCTCCAATTGGCTCCTCTTTTAAAGAGTCAATAATCAAATCACAGGTTGAGTTCACTTAATTATTCTGAGAGAGATTTTAATTGCCCCCGTTGCAATACCTTACAGCCTCAGAATTGGTACCACCATCTTCAATAATTTCTACAACACATTTATTGAAAAGTTTAGACTCTTTTTTTACTGAACAGAATCCAAAAGCGATTGCAGCTAAAGCTATTGCAGATACGAAACTAGAACCAAGTTGTATAAAACCATAGGCAAACATAATGTTTTTCTTTCCAGAACATTTTTTTGAATCGTTTTTTTCTTCTGTCATTTAAAATTTTTTAACTTAATCAACCCTATTTGATTAGCTTTGGGTTTGAGAAATATTTGCATAGAGAAAACCGAATTAAACAATTTTTACTCAGCTATGACAAAAATTAAAAATTTCAAGTTTTGATTGATTTTTCTTCACTTTAATTTTCAATTTGATACATGATGAAGAAAAAACTTTTTAAATTGTTTATCAACATGAGCTTCTGGTACAGAAAATTTATCTTTTTTAAAAAGTAATGATCCCACTGTTATAACAAGAGATTATGTTACTTTTTAAACTATATTTTATTTTTTTTGATGAAGTATTAATACTTAAAAATTTTTCCAGAAAAGCTTGTTTTGATAATGCTCCCGAAGAGTTATCCACTTTTTAAGCGTTTTTCAACAGGGTTTTCCACAATATGTTGATTAAATTTGAATTTCTATGTGCAAAATAAAATATTATCTTCTTTTAAGAAAAAACTATCCACAATTTTTTTTTGGGATCACTATGATTTCATCTGTCTTTTAAACAATTTTAAGAACAGATCTTATGAATCTAAATAAGACAAAAAAGGATTTAAATCCTGAAATCAGAAAGGAATTGGAAAAATCTAAGCTTGAAGTTCTTACAAATGAAAATGATTTTTTAGTTAAAAATCTTAAAAAGGCTGGATGATCTACTAGAACTTTAAATATTTTTCAAACAATAAATTATTTAAACTTCCTTTCAAAGACAAAATAATATTTTTTTGAATGATCACCCTAAAAAGTTTAAGTTTGTCAAATATAAAATTTCTATTAAATATACCAACTTATACTCCTAATACTAAACATATTAAGCAAATCCTAGTTATATTAACCAGATCTCAGTAAGAGATCAGATTAGAAATATAAACGGGAAATTGAAAGTTTTTAAAATTATTTAAACATTTAATTTTTCTTGTATTTGCATCATAGTTTCTACAAAAAATGAATATCCAAGAACTTAAAGTCAACTACAAAAAGCTTTTAAACAAAGCTGCCAAAGCAAACGGTCGTAAAGAAACTGTTTCTTACTTAAATCGTGCTGCTAAAATTAAATCAAAGATCTATTCAAACACTAAAGTAAATTGCTTTAGATGTAATGGAGCAGGTTTTCTAAGAATTTCATTAGATGAGACTAAAACATGTCTATCTTGCTATGGGAAGGGTTTTTTAATTAAAGAAATTCAGCAGGTTTAAAAATTTTTGATTGTCCATGAAAGATCTCATTCAAGCTCACAAAAAATTGATTAAAACAGTTAAAGAACAAATGGGATTTTCTGATTATGGGATGTATTGGTTAGCTTTTCTGGAAGGGGGCCTAACTATATGGCTGCTGGATAGAATATTCTTCCACTGGTTAAAGTTTTAATTTTTATTTAAGTCAAAAAATTTCTGCAGGTATTAAATAAATTAATTTATCGAAACCATTTGAAAAGTTGTAGGATGGTAAAAAACTAATATGCAATTACTCGGATTAATTCTTCTTCTAGCTAGTAGCTGGTATTTATGGAAATTAACATCAAACTTTCTTGATGAACCAACAAAAAAAGAACTAACTAATAATTTAAATAACCTCAAGAATAAATTCTCTGAGGGAAAACAAAATTTCTCTAAAGCAAAAATAAGCGAAGCTTGGGAAAAATACAAAGAAGAAGGTGGTGCTTTATCTAATAAAGAAAAAAGCTAGTGGACTTTTTTATTATTACAAGTCTCACTAAAGATATTTCTAGAATTGATCTAATTGGTATTTTGTTTGGTCATTTAATTTTTGGTGTTGCATTGACACAGCTTTTAGATTGGACGTGGTTAAAGAACCTTATGAGTGAAGAAGATAAAACAAGGATGCTTAAAAGTTATACCTGGAAAGACTTATTAGTAGATGGAGCAATTGTCACGGTAGTTCTAGGAATAATCTTTTTGATAATTAGCATTTTTCTATAAATGAACGTAACTTACATCCTTTTAGTTTTTTTAATGATATCAATTGTGATTTTCACTCAAATAATCAATTCCTCCGATAAATCAAAATAAATGACCGAAGTAACTAGCAACTCCTCAACTGGATGGTACTTAATCGCTTTGGTAAGCACTTTATCTTTTTTAGCCTTAATTTACTTCGGCCAAAAAAGATAAAGTAAATTTTGAAAGAATATTTAAATTCATAAAAAAAGCTCTGCAACTTCATGAGATGCAGAGCTTTTAATTATTAAATAACTGATTTATATAAATCTATTGATTATAAAACCTTTTTTCTTAATCAAAGAAAAAGAGACCGATGAATGTGATGTAGATACTGAATTCACGGCCCCTTTAATAACCGCATTTTTCGGTAGATACGACAATGAATCACCTCCTTTACTAACGTTTTTTTTAACATAACTAAAAGAATGAAACAAGGAAAGAAATTCGTTAAAAATTTAAAAGTTTTTTAACAAATTAACAATATAAATCTCTTAAAAATAAAAATATAGATATTACCAAGGCAAAACCTCTCCGTTGGCATGCCAAAACGTACCCGAATTATTTTTATTTAAAGAATCAATTCGTTTTAAAAGGCCATTTGCTGATTCTTCAGGACTAATTCCATTTCTTGTAAAGCCAGTCATTCTTGTACTCACTAAACCAGGATGCAAAATAGCTACATAAATATCATCTCTTGATAAGTCTATGGAAAGTGATTTTGCTGCCATGGACAAGGCGACCTTAGACATCCTGTAACCATAAGAACTTCCAGATGAATTATCTTCAATAGATCCCATTCTACTTGTGATAAAAGCAACTTTAGAAGATCTTTTTAAAAGGTGTTTAAGTGATTGGGTTATACATATTGGGCTCAATGCATTAACTTCAAATTGATGCAAAATGCTTTTTTTATCTAAGTTTTCGAAAGAATTAAATTCATAAATTCCTGCATTATGTATTAAGCAGTCTAAATTAACTCCAGATAATTTTTTACACAAATTTGTTATCGACTTATCAGAAGAAATTTCTATATTCTCTTCAATTCTCACTCCTAAATCTCTAAGTTCTTTTGAAGCTTTCCTACACGTTGCAATTACATTATCTCCCCTCTTATGAATTTGCCTACATAGTTCCAATCCAATACCCCTATTTGACCCTGTAATTAGAAAAGTCGACATCTTTAAACTAAAAAAATTAATCTAAATCCAAATATAAAAGAAAACGAACTAGAAAAAGAAAAAATTTATAAAATTCCTTATTAGATTTTTTAAGGTTATGATAGGTTATGAAATTTAAAAGAATTTATAAAAGAAAGCAAAGATATTTTTATCATCAAAATTTAATGTATGGAAATTTTCAATCAAGAATTTATAGAAGAGATTATTAGGTTAACGTGGAGAAATCCTGCTTTCATGGCTATAGCTATTGCGTTAGTTTGGCTTATCCCACAATTATTTATCAGAAAAATAATGGCAAAAAAATATGAAAGAAGAAAAATAGAAATTCAGAAAAATAAAATTCAGAAGCTTTACCCAACTAATACTCCTAAATAAGATTTTTATTTATAAAATGATCTAATGAATCAAAAAATACTTTTTGCATCTAGGTAAAATATGACCTACAAAATAATTAGAATTGATGGGAAAGATGACGAATTAACAGCTCAAAGTTTTGATAAATATTCAGATGCGTACGATTTGCTAGAGGAACTATACGGAGATTTATGTTGTTCAGATGCTGATTATGGAGACATAACCTATTACGATATTGTGGAAAATAATTTTAAAAATATTAATGGAGAATAAAAAATGGGCTCCCTCCCAAGAAGAAAATTTAGGGGTAATAACGAGAGTATATGAATTCATTAAAGAAGAACTTTCAGAACTTCAAAAAGAAACCGGATGTCCCGATTCATTTATTTATGATTTTATTGGCAAAATTCAGAATGAATGGCATCCAGAATCTTGTCACTCCATAGTTAGAAATAAAAAAAGGAAAAATTAGAAAATATTAAATCTTCAACTAAAATTATTAAAATTTCTCTAATATAGCCTGAATTTAAAAATTAAATCATGATTATTAGAATACTAGGTATCGTACTTATCCTTGGTACGATTGCATATTATGGTTTAGTTTTAACTGGGCAAAGCAATCTTTAGTTTTTCAACTTTTAAAATTTCTCATGAAATGGCCTCCTACTCTTTGTTGGACAGCACCAAAAACTATTAATGGTAATAGGCATTTTCAAGTTAAAGCTTATGGTGGTAAAAATGAAGATAGATGGGTTGATATTTTTCCTACCAAAAATAAAAAAGATATTAAAAGGATCCTATGGACAAAACTAAAATCAGAATGGACTTCTGGATGGTTGAGGCTCCCAAAAGATAAAGAATAATTTGTCTATGTAAACAAATATTATTAACCAGAAAACTGTAAAAAATAATACCTAATGCAAAAAAAATAACTTCTAAAATTTTTAAAATGCTGTTTAATATGAAGCCAGAACCGAAGAAAAAACTCCCTAATAAAAAAGTTATAAGTTCAGCAAAATTTGAGGCTAAAGAACAATTCACAAAATCTGCATTAGAAAATTTAAAAACAGAAAATGAAAGACTTGTTAATTCACTAAAAAAATCTGGGGAAATTAAAGAATCAAAAAGAAAATAGACTTACGGTATTAAAAAAATTTTATTATGATAATAATTTATAGATTGAGAAATGATTGAAAAAATCTCTCTAGCAAATTCTCATTTACCTCAACTTATTGGGTTCGTACTTATGTCGATTGGTTATACATTAGGCAATAAATTTTACCTTCCTGAAATCAAACAAAAGTAACAATTTCTAGTTATTCAATATATTTTAAAAAATTATAATAAATGTATTTTCCTAATAAAAATTTAATACATTATCTTATTTGGCAATACAAATTTTAAAGCTTTCTGCAATTCAATTAAGAAAAGTAAAAAGAAATAAATAACACATTAGTGTAACACTTTAGTCTTTATAAGTGTTAAACCCAAAGAAAAAGTAAGAATTCATACTAATTTTTTTTAAATATGTTACATTTATTAATAATTAAAGTTAAGGTTTCCTCTGTAAAAGCAGTAAAGGAAATGTTTGATACATAAAAATGTCATTTACACTTTGGCTTACTAATTGATCACACATGAAATATAAAAATGGATGCTCTTACTAGTTTTATAGTTGTTATCATCGCAATAACTATTCAATTCTCTTTATATGCCATCAAAAGGTTACAGGAACCTTTAGAACCAAATTATTTGATAGATCAAAATTCGAAAAAAAATAAGAACTACATGGGTAAATTTTGGAAAAATGCCGAAATAACAAATGGGAGATTAGCTATGATTGGTTTTTTAGCTTTGATAATAAATTATGGTTTTTTTGGGTGGATAATACCTGGTTTTATTTAAACTATCAATATATTAAGGTCTTAAAGAAAAAATAAATCTCTCGTTCAAAACAAACTCTCCTTTTAAAAAAAAAATTTTTATTATAAGTAAAAAAAAGCAATTGAGTAATTCTGATTTTGACAAAAATGGATTGGACATCTATGGAATACATTGGCTTCAATATGCTGCTTTTGCTGTCTCTGGTTTTGCTATATTTACAACCTGGGCATTTTTTTATGATGAAAGATTCCACAACTTTGTAATGAATATTTTCAGGGTTATTAACTGCAGTGGGTTCAACTGTAATGGAGCATTTTAAAATTCCATGGCTAATCCAGATCAAAAAACAATATTAATTGATAATGCTTTTGAGGAAATAAAAAACATTTGTATAAATCTTCAAAAAGAAACTGATGCTTCGAATTCAGAACTTAAAAGTTTACTAAAACTAATTATTAATGAATGGGAAGAAAAAGAAGAACAAAAAACTGGTTTTGGATTCAGGTAAAGTTAGCCACTATCTAAAAAGAGACTTAGGATTTAAATCATTTTAATATGAACAGATTTTTTACTTTTAAAATTTAATATTTATAATTTACATTTTTAGAAACAAATCAAAAAGGAATGAATCTCAAATAGAAGACTCATTCCAGATTTAGCATTAGTTTTATGTAGATTTAAATTTTATAATTTAACTCCTCTGGTGGACTGTCAATCATTAGATCCCTCCTATTCAACAAGTTAAACCTACGCCTTACTTATTAAGAAAGTAAATCAGTAAAAATGCTGATTTATTATTTTCTAAAATGTTTGAATTAAAGATGCCAATTCTGGTGCATCTAATAAAAGTGCAAAAAATGTTAGCACAACTAATAAAAATATGGAAAAGTAGAATTGAATCATGCTTCAAAATTACTTAAAAAAAATTTTTTAAGTTGTATAAAATAATGCTTTGTTTACATAATTAAATATCTCTACCTATAAAGTTGAATTAGAGAATAATTAAGATGCTTCAGGGGAAAATATCGTCCTATTTTTTTGCCAATACTCACAGCCTTTAAGTAAATGATCACCCTGTGGTATGCGTTTTTTGTATTTTGGACAGATCAAGATAGTAGCAAAAGTTTCTGTAGTGCTGTAGCGAAAGTGATTGCAAGTAATACAAATCTTTGTTCGTTTTCGTTTTAGGGTAGATTCTTTTAGATATTCCCATTTTGACGGATTTACCCTGATCATGATTACTGGAATTTATTAGTAACAATTTGCCAACCTCCTGAAATTAATTCATTCCATGTTTCACAAGCACACTCAATAGAATGCAGTCTTGAATTTTTAATTTGGGCTGGTTCACCTAATTCATTTGCATAGAAAAGATGAGTATATACTTGTAAGTTATTAGATACAGATTTCTTATAACTCTCAAAAAAAATTAATAAACCACTTTTTTTGTTAAACAACCAGCCAGTTGGGGGGTCAATAAGGCTGCCACGATAAAAATAAGTCCGAACATTAGCGACTCCTGAAGTCATGAAGATAATACAGTTGTACTATTAATATAAATGTACTACTCTTAGACGTCAAGTATTCCTCTGGTAATTATTCAAATACTAAAATTAATTTCCAGAAATAATCAG
This sequence comes from Prochlorococcus marinus, assembly GCF_001180325.1. Classification (GTDB taxonomy): domain Bacteria; phylum Cyanobacteriota; class Cyanobacteriia; order PCC-6307; family Cyanobiaceae; genus Prochlorococcus_A; species Prochlorococcus_A marinus_R. The sequence goes on along the minus strand of NZ_CVSZ01000054.1, from coordinate 28,188 downwards.
CAGTAAACTTCTTGTTTGGTAATTGTGAATACAAGTAACTTCTTGAAAAGGAAAATATCATTTAAAGAGTATCTTCAAAAGAATGCAATGTATCGAAATCCCTTCTATTTAGGATGGAACAAAGGTTGGTCTTTTTTATTTTTTTTAGAGGGTGGCATTGCAAAAATTGAAGCAAAAGGTTTTGGTATTTCTATTACAACAAAAGTTGAGAAAGGAGAATCACCCCTAGAATCTGCGGATAGACTAGTTTCCAAAGAGCAAAGGATTAGAAAATCAAGATATTATTCTTGGGTTAAATCTATTAATGAAAAAACAATAAATTAACCAATCCTTAAATTTCTAAAGTAATTTGTTGACAGTCAATCTAAAATAGAAAATAGTCATTTATTTTTCGTGTCCAATAAATTTTATGAATGGTGGAAAAACCATAGAAAAGTATTAACCTATGGGGCTTTTATCATCTTATTTGGTTTTTATTTATCTCCTGTTGTCAAAGAAGCAAAATACAAAAACCAATGTATTAAGTACTCTACTAAAGGAGCTTTAACTAAATTTAATAAGGACGATATAAGAGAAACTTTACTAGAAGAAACAGGTTTGAATATTGAAGAACTTGCAAAGATTGAAGGTTATAAGAATTGCATTAATTAAAAAGTTCGCAAAAATTATGCTGAGTTTTTAAATGATTAAAGGTATCTTTAAACTTATTTTATTAATACTACTATTTGGATTTATATCAATAAGTCCAAAAACAAGATACTTGGTTGGCATAGCTCTAAAAGAAATTTCTTCATTTCTTTTATGGACTGTTAAATTTGAAGATAGAGAAAAATGGATTTTAGATAAACCAAGTTGGATCCCTGACCAAAAACTTAAGCCATCTTATTAAATGAAGACTTATCTAGAAGAACGAATTGAATGGTATGACGATAATTATAGAAATGGGAATGCTTTAATCTCTGATAAGCAGTTCGACCAACTTGAAAAAAATTTATTAAGAACAAACCCTAATTGTGATTACTTTAAAAAGAAAAATAAACTAGTTTTACCTTCATTAGAAAAGGATTCAATAGATGAATTTTTGAAAGGATTATTAGTAGATACCAGATTATTAATTGAACCAAAAATTGATGGTTGTGCAGTTGCTTTGCAATATAGGGATGGAACCTTGGAGAAAGCAATTTCAAGAAAAGGGGCAGACGTTACTAGTAAACTTATTAAAGTCCAAGACATTCCCAATAATCTCCCTTTACAAGGAGTTCTTCAAGTCAGAGGTGAATTATATGCACCCAACCAAAGTCCAAATAGCTCCCAGAGAATCGCTTCTGGATTTCTAAGAGCTAAAGAAGGATTTTCTGAAATTCTTAGCTTCTGCGCATTTCAAATACTTAATTCAACACTAAACCAATATGAGTCCAAAAAAAGTCTTTCAAAGCTTGGCTTCACGATCCCTCAGGATATTTCATGCAACTTTACGAGCCAAGTTGAAGTATTTAGAAAACAATGGCTAGAAGGGAAGCTTTTTACTAAATATCCAACAGATGGAATAGTAGTAAAAATAAATTCTAGAAAATTACAATTAATTAGAGAAAAATCAAATTTAGATTATCCTTATTGGCAAGTGGCAATAAAACGTTAATGGAATTAATACACCAGATTTTTCCTACTTGGCATATTTACTTGGATATGTTTTTGGTTGGCTTTGCAACTTACGGTTTTCTGAGAATTAAGAAAAAAATAAAAACTAAATAAAGTTTCTAAATCATCCGTGGTCCTTAAGTATGGATTTAAGTTGTTCGGCATCTAATTGTTCAAGATAATTTCTCATTGCCAACCAAGATCTTCTGCTTTCTAACTTTCCACTTTGTTTAAATAAATTTGCGGAAACTTGATCTATTAATTCTTTATGAGTCATATTTATATTCTTCATCAAGTTCAATGACAACACCATTAAAAAATTCTGCTAATAATTTTGATGGGTCTTGCATAGATATCTTTCTATCTACTTTTGATAATTTCTTTTTGATTGGATTTAAGTTAGTCATACAGATTCAGGTAATTCAAGTTCTTCAAAAGTCCAACCTTCTAATTGAAGGTCATGCCATTTATCCCAAGCATTATCCAAATACATTTGAGTGGATGATTTAATTGCCATTGGCTCACCAAGATCATTTGCATAATATGTATGAGCAAAAATTCTCATACTATTTCTTGGAGATTTTTTATTCCTTATAAATAAAATTAATCTGCTGCGGTCAGGGCTAAGCAACCAACCACTTGGGGACTCATTACGATAACCGTAAGAAAAATTAGTCCAAACATTAGCTCCTCCTAAAGTCATTACTTAGTAATACATGTGTACTATAAATATAAATACATTAGAAATGGATCGTCAAGTATTTTGGCAAATAAATTATTTACACTAATAGAGAATAAAAACAGCTCAGTTATTCCAAAAAAATAAAATACCTACCAAAAGCATGTTTTAGCAAGCATTTTGATAGGTAACACCGGATCCCCGTCAGTTCTCTGCTGCATCGACCTGGAAAAGCCAGAAGAGGATTCAAAGTGGGCTTTCGTTTCCGATTACAAGATCGGTTTACTACCGCATCACGACAGTCTCCTCACGTCGAAAGAAAGTCAGATCAGAGCACATAAAGAAGAACTTAACCAAAGATCCAGTAATCTAACTCTAACTTATTTTTTTATGCATTTGGAGATGGCCAAATGTCTCTTACCATAGTTAATAAAACTTGAGCTTCATCATGTCTTTCTGAATGCGTTTTACCATTTAACAAAAATGTGATGTGAGCCATTTTTCTTCCCAGAATTTCGCGAGATTTGCCATAACAATGAATATTAGAACCCTCAATATCAGATAACATTTTAATTCTAGTTTCCATTGAGATTGGGAAATTCTTTTTTAATCCAAGTAGATTTATCATAATTGCCCCTTCACATTTCATTTTAATTTCAGGTGGCATTATCCCAGAAGAAATACAAACATATTGATCAAACTGACTTGAAGTACAAGCTTCAATAGAGAAATGAGCTGAGTTATGTGTTCTTGGAGCTATTTCATTAATTAGAAGACCATTATCGCCATAGAAGAATTCAATAGCTAAAACTCCAACGTAATTAAGTTCATTGACTATTGAAGAGAAAATATTTATTGCAAATAAGTTCAAATCATATTCATTTGTTCCTGGTGCAAGAACCCAATCACAAACATGGTTTGATTGGAATGTCTCAACTATTGGAAAGAATCTTATCTTACCGGTCCTATCTCTCGAACCAACAAGAGCCAATTCTTTTTCATACTCTATCCATTCTTCTATTAACCATTCATCAGAATTATTCTCTGTTAAAAAAGAATCTAAATCTTCTTTTGTCTTTATTTTTCTGTTCCCTTTGCCGTCGTATCCACCTTTATTTAATTTTGCCATTAGAGGAAAAGTCCAATTATTGATTTCCTCGTCCGAGAGATTTTTAAAATCTTCAATACTTATCCATTTTGGACAGGGAATATTCATTCTATCTATTAATTTTTTTTGAGAAAACCTATCTACTAATGGCTTAATTGCATTAAGGCTTGGAACAAAAATATCTTTATTGCCAATTAAATTTAATTTATCAATTTTTATCCATTCATTTTCAAAAATTATTTTTTCACACTCATTAATTAATGATTTATTACCTCTTATCTTTAAAGGATCAGCTTCTATGACATGATCTGCTTTTAAACCGGCAGGATCATCACAAGATTTTGTTTGCACACATACTTCTAGATCTCTTTTTTTTGCTGCCTCGGTTAACATCAAAGCCAGTTGACCACCTCCAATTATTCCTAGGGAATAATTTTTCTTAATATTGTTTATATTTTTTTTTAAACTCATAGCATGATTTTATTACCATTTCTAATTCTTAACAACTGAATTTTTAAGGATCTAGAGCTTAGATTTTGCTAATATATAAAGTATTTAATACCAAATATTTATAAATTTTAACTAGGTAATCAATTGTGAATAAGAGAAAAATATTAGTCCCATTAGGTGATAAGTCATACGAAGTAACTCTAGAAGCAGGGATACTTAATAATATCAGCGAAGAACTTTTAAAAATTGGAATAACAAAGAATAGAAAAATACTTGTGATTTCAAATGAAGAAATATCAAATTTGTATGGAGAAAAATTTTTAAATAATTTAAAAGATAATAAATTTCAGGCCAAAATGTTCCTTATCAAGGCTGGAGAATCATATAAAAACTTAAAAACCTTAAGTGAAATATATGATGTAGCATTTGAATTTGGCTTAGATAGAAATTCAATAATTATTGCCCTTGGAGGGGGAATTGTTGGAGATGTAAGTGGTTTTGCTGCTGCGACTTGGCTAAGAGGTATCGAATATATTCAGATTCCAACAACATTATTATCAATGGTTGATTCATCTGTGGGAGGAAAAACAGGAGTAAATCATCCAAAAGGTAAGAATTTAATTGGAGCTTTCAATCAACCTAAAGCAGTTTTTATTGATCCAGAAACTTTAAAAAGTTTGCCCAAAAGAGAATTTAGTGCAGGCATGGCTGAAGTAATAAAATACGGAGTAATAAGAGATAAAGAACTTTTCGAATACTTAGAAATTGAAAAAAACAAAAATGAACTTATAAATCTCAAAAATGAATATTTAATTAAAATAATTAATAGTTCAATTAAAACAAAGTCGAATGTTGTTTCTCAAGACGAACATGAAAATGGTGTTAGAGCAATATTGAATTATGGTCATTCTTTTGGTCACGTTATTGAAAATTTATGTGGATACGGCAAATTTCTGCATGGTGAGGCAATATCAATTGGTATGAATATTGCGGGGAAAATAGCAATTGAAAAAGGGTTATGGTCCAAAGAAGAATTAGAAAGACAGCGAATTCTCTTAGAGAGTTATGATCTTCCTACCGAGATCCCCAAAATAAATAAAGAAGAGGTTCTAACAATACTTATGGGTGATAAAAAAGTTCGTGATGGCAAAATGAGATTTATATTACCGAAAGAAATTGGTGCTGTTGATATATATGATGACGTAGAAGATTCATTATTTTTAAAGTTTTTTTCTTAACGCAAACAGGTTGAATTTATATTCATTTTCTTCTTATTAAATTTTTTAAAAACAAACCACTTAAAATCACCTAAACAAACAGGATCTACGAGTCTAAGTAATGCCTCTCTTCTTAAAAGAGCATTTGATAAATTCTCCTTAAATTCTTTCTGAATCCCATAAAGTCTCTCAGCCAATCCAAGCGCCAACAAAGCCTCTCCTTGTTTAGTTATTCCATCAGTATTAAATCCAAGAGTCTCAGCATCATTAATTAAAGTTTCTATGCACACATGAGATGTTAAATCGCAATTTCCAGGAGAATCTAGGACATTATTCTTCATTTTTTGATTTTCATATGAAACTATCGTCCCATCAGAATTCTGAGAGTTATAGTATTTTTTAGCTTCTTTAGCGTAATCAATTATCAATAAAATACCATTATTGATTTTCCCATAAATAGCTTCTAACCATTTTGAGTTATCTACATGCCATTCTGTCGTCCATCCTTCAAGAGCATCCTCAGGCGGAATAGTTATTCCCAACTCACTTTTAGCAAGTTCAAAACTTTTTCCCAATTCACGTGTAATTGGCATTTTGTCAAAAAATAATTTATGAGATTTTTTGTCTATAGAAACTGCTTGTCGAATTAGTTTTCCCTTTGAGAAGGTTATTCTTTCTACTGGCAAAGCATCCAAAACCTCATTTGCTAGAACTATTCCATTTATATTATTTTCCTCTACTTCATCTAAACCTTTCCATAAAATATCAATACCTAAGTTCAAAAATTCCTCTAATTTATTTTTTTGTTTTTCTACCATCCCTTCATTAGGTTCAATAATTACAAAAGAAACTCCTTCTAAAAAATTCTTGCTGTTTTCTAAAAAATATTTAATTAATCCACTCATAAAGCTTCCATCTCCGGCTCCAAATTCAGTTACAGATAATTTCTCATTAGATAAAAAACTACTTTTAAACTGAATCAACCAATCTTCTATTTGTTTACCAACCAAAAAAGCAAAATCATCAGATAAAGATGGTGATGTAACAAAATCTCCTTGAACGCCTAACTCAGCTTTACCGCTGCCGTAATAACCATTAATAGGATCATTTAATGCAAAATTCATAAAGTCATAAAAACTTATAGTCCCACCCATTTTTATTATTTTTTTTCCCAACCAATCTGGATTATTCGCGGGTAAGCTATTCATCGGCGAAAATATAAAGAGACAAAACTTATTTATGCCTACAAAGATTAACTATTTATTAGGAATATTTCTATCTATATTAGTTTTAATTTCACATAAACCCGTTTTCGCTATAAATAATCCAAATCTCTTACCAGAAGAAAAAACACCAGTAATTGATTTAGCTAAAACATTAAGCCCTAATCAGAAAAAATCTTTAGAGGAAAAGCTCAACAATCTAGAAATTGAAAGTGGGTGGAAAATTAAATATTTATCTCAGTTTGAAAGTTCTCCTGGTAGTGCAATAAAGGACTATTGGGATTTAGATGAGACAAGTTTGTTGATAGTTGCGGATCCTCGAGGGGGAAATTTGCTGAACTTTAACGTAGGAGAGGCTTATTTTAATTTTATGCCAAGGTTATTTTGGGTTGAACTTCAAACAAGATTTGGCAACCAATACTATGTTAAAGATCATGGAGAGGATGGTGCAGTATTAGATGCAATTGATTCAGTAAAGATTTGCCTCGAAAGAGGAGGATGCAAAGTTGTCCCTGGCTTACCCAAAGAGCAATATATATGGACTTTATGTACATCGATTCTTGGAGGTTTAGTAGCAGGTTTCGCATCTGCCCCAAGAAAAGAAGGTCAAGTCATTTCAATTGGATTTTTAGCTCTTCTTTCTCCTTTATGGGGAATGTTATTTGGAATTTTTGGTTTGGCACCGATAATATCCAGAACAAATGATTTATTACCTTTATTTAAAAATGGTTTAGCTTTTACAGCCGCGGGAATTGCGGGTTATATCTTATCTCAAACATTATTTTCAAGATATGAAAAGCCCAAAAATACTTAAGATATGATCAGAGATATTTAATCCTAAAAAAATTTATCTTCTTCACGAATTACACCAGACTCTGAATACCATCTATGAGAAACATGACTTAATTCCTTATTTTCAAACTCAATCCATGAAAAGTTAATTAGCAATTTCCCGTCTTCATCAGTTTTATATCTTGGTACCACAGCAGTGTTGAAATAAATTGTTCCTTTGCTATCAATTTTAAACATCTCTCTTAAACCAAGATTTCTTTTAAGCCGGTTGTGCATATGACCAAAAATTACAAGATCCACTTTTCTTCTCTTTTGTATTTGAGAAATAGCAGCAGACAAATCTCTATCTCCCCAATCTAAAGAGGGTAATTTCCAGTCTTTCCCACAAATGCTTTTAGGTTCTGAACCTAAACCCGAAGGACCAGCATGAGACATGATTATTAGAGGTATTTCTTCAACATTCTCTTCTGAACATTTGATAATTTTATTTATTGAATCTTGTTCGGTTATAGGTCCATAAACCCCTTTAACTTCTTTTGAAAGATAATAGCCGCCGCCAGAACTACATGGTCTAGCAGACAATAAATTTATTTGATTATTAAAAACTTTCAAATCCCATGCACAATATTTTTCACCAAGAACACGTATCTGCTTTAAGAGAGTTTCGCCTGTAGAATCTTTTCCTCTATCATGATTTCCTAAAATCACAAAAGTAGGAATTTTGATCTCATTGATTTTTTTAATTATTTTGACACTTCCATCAGAAATATCACCAACAAATAAAACAATATTTGGTTTTATAATCGATAAAACTTTCAAGTCTAATTCAGACCATTGACCATGACAGTCACCAACAATAGCAATTTTTAAATTTGTCAGAATTTTTTCTGTTTAAAGGCATATAATCTATTTAGAGATATTCTAAATCCTGACCAGTATAACTTCTACTGCAAAACAGAAATCAGTTCAAAACGAAGAGGATTTGATTTCTGAAATAAAGGAGCGTTGCAAAAAAGCTAATGCAATTATTCTTGCGCACTATTATCAAGCTCCAGAGATTCAGGAAATTGCAGATTTTATTGGCGATTCATTAGATCTATCTAGGAAAGCTGCAAATAATGACGCAGATATAATAATTTTTTGCGGTGTACACTTTATGGCCGAAACCGCAAAAATACTCAGCCCTAATAAAACAGTCCTATTACCAGATATTGACGCGGGATGCTCGTTAGCAGACGATTGTCCTTCAGATAAATTTCAAAAATTCAGGGAAGAAAATCCAGATCACTATGTCGTAAGTTATATAAATTGCACTGCAGAAGTAAAAGCTCAAAGTGATCTGATATGTACAAGCAGTAATGCAGTCTCATTAATTAAAAAGATACCTGAAGATAAAAAGATAATATTTGCGCCAGATCAGAACCTTGGGAGATGGGTACAGAAAAATTCAGGAAGAGATCTTAAATTATGGCCTGGAAGCTGCATTGTTCATGAATCATTTAGTGAAGAAGCACTTCTAAAATTAAAATATCAAAATCCAGGATCAAAAGTAATTGCTCATCCTGAATGTAGTCAAAATTTACTAATTCTCTCAGACTTTATTGGATCAACAAGTAAGCTGCTTGATTTCGTAAGTAAAGATCCATCTAAAACTTATATGGTACTAACTGAACCTGGAATAATTCATCAAATGAAAAAGAAAGAACCTAATAAAATTTTTATTGAAGTACCAGATGTAGAAGGTTGTAAATGTAACGAGTGTCCATATATGAAATTAAATACTTTAGAAAAAATTCTTGATTGTTTGAAAAATAATTCCCCGTCTATCGAACTAGACCCAGAAATAATAAGAAGAGCCTATGTGCCAATAAAGAGAATGCTGGATATGAGTAATTAATTTAATGAAAATACTTTATCTTCCTTATTAATTTTTAGGAATGCATTAAGGTTTGTGGTGTCGGGCTTAAATTCGCTTATCTGATTCTTTCTATTAATTATATTTATTAGCTCTTTTTCACCAGCTCTATATTGTTTATCTTTTCTAGTTCCTATCTCTCTTTGAAGTATAGGGTTTATATTCATTCTTACTTCTATGTCTGGAATAATTCCAGATTTGTTTATATCAGTGCCGTTCGGAGTTAAATACTTAGCGACTGTAACAGTTAGACCTGAACCATCAACTAATGTTCTCATAGATTGAACTAGACCTTTACCAAATGTTTTCTTCCCAACTAATTTTCCTCTTTTGTTATCTTTTATTGCACCAGAAACTATTTCACTAGCACTAGCAGAACCCTCATTAACTAAGACAACTAAGGGCTTTTTTGTTAGAGCTCGACCGTTTCCTTTTTTTGTTTCTTTTAAACCATCTTTACTTACTGTACTTACTATTACTCCTTTGTTAATGAAGTGCCTTGAGATATCAATGCTTGATTCTAATAAACCTCCAGGATTACTTCTCAAGTCAAGAACATATCCTGCGACTTTTTTTGTTTCTAAATCCTTAATAGCATCTCTAGTTTCTTTGGATGCATTTGCATTAAATTGTTTAATTCTTACATAGCCAATTGATAAGCCATTTTTGGTTTGATTGACTTTACTTGATACAGATTTTATTTCAATTTTTTCTCTTGATAAAGTCTTAAAAAAGGATTGTGAACCTCTAAGAATTTCAAGCTTTACTTTAGTACCTCTTTGTCCTCTTATTAATTTCACGGCATCCTCAATATTCATACCTTCAGTAGAAATATCATCTATGGATAATATTTTATCTCTAGCTTTAATTCCAGCATCAAATGCAGGGGTGCCCTCTATGGGAGAAATAATTATTAAATCATCAGATTCTTTATCTTTAACTATTTGGATACCAACTCCAGTTAATTCGCCAGAGGTATCAATTCTCATTTGATTAAATTCCTTAGGTTCTAAAAATCTTGTATAAGAATCATCTAAATTAGAAAGCATATCTCTAATCGCATCATATGCTTCATTGCTGTCTGAATATGTTTTTGATAAAACTTCTTTTCTTAGATTAATCCAATTGGACTTTTGAAATTTGCCGCTTGAATCAAGAAAATCTCTATATACAATTTGCCAAACATGATCAATTACTTCTTTATAACTATTATTTAAAACTGTTGCCTCTGCAAAATTATTTAAAAATAACCCAGAAAAGGATGTCGCAAACAAAAATATATATTTTTTTTTAATCAATTTCCTTATCTTCAAATAATTCGATATTTTTTATTATAAAAAGAATTTATTTATAATTCAAAAATTTGACAAATCCTTAAGGATCAATCCACTTCCCATCATCCTTAATAAGTTGGATTAAAGCATTAACACCCTCATCTTCAGGTACTCTTTTTATCTCTTCTTTTCTTCTATATAAGGCAATAGTTCCTTTACCTTTTCCAACATAACCATAATCAGCATCTGCCATTTCTCCTGGCCCATTAACAATACATCCCATTATTGCTATATCTAGCCCCGTCAAATGTGAGGTAGCGTTCCTAACTTTATCTACAACTTCTTCTAGATTGAAAAGTGTTCTACCACAACTAGGGCAACTGATGTATTCAACCATTGTTTTTCTTAATCCTAAAGATTGCAAAATTGAATAGCACACTGGTATTTCCTTTTCTGGAGCTTCTGTTAAGGAAACCCTGATGGTATCTCCTAATCCCTCTGCTAAAAGCGTTCCAATTCCAGCAGTACTTTTAATCCTTCCATAATCACCATCACCAGCTTCGGTCACTCCTAAATGTAAGGGATAGTTATAACCTTCTGAGTCAAGCCTATCTGCAATCATTCTGTAAGCCGCCATCATGACCGGAGCCCTAGAAGCTTTCATAGAAATAATTATGTTATGAAAATCAAGTTCATCACAAATTTTTACGAACTCCATCGCAGATTCTGTCATTCCTAATGGCGTATCTCCATAAGTAAAAAGCATCCTCTCAGATAGAGACCCATGATTAACCCCAATCCTTAGAGCTTTGTTTTCAGCCTTTAAAACTTCAACTAAAGGGGTAAATCTTTTAAGTATTGTTTGCTTAATAGTTTCAAATTCCTCATCTTTATATTCAGTTCTTGTAGGGTCTGATTTTTCAAAAACAAACAATCCAGGATTAATTCTTACTTTATCAACATGTTTTGCAACTTCCATTGCAATTTTCATACCATTATGGTGAACATCAGCCACCAAGGGAGTGTTAATATTATTTTCTAGTAATTTTGCCTTTATATCTCCTACTGCTTTGGCATGTGCTAAGGAAGGGACAGTTAACCTTACTATTTCACAACCTACATCATGAAGTCTTTTGATAGCTAAGTAAGCATTTTCGACATCCATAGTATCTTCATTTATCATCGATTGAACTCTTACTGGATAATCACTTCCAATAGCTATATCACCCACCATTACTGTTCTAGTTATCCTTCTCTCAATATGAGTTGAATATCTTTTGGAGAGACTATTAACCTCTTTTGATTGAGTTAATGACATTAAAATTCTTGATATTCAAAAAGGATTTCACTAAATTATACGGCATATAGTTTACCACTTACATTCTCTAGGTCTTTCAAAGTTAGATGGTAAGGTTTATTGATTTCTTTTGAAGGAAATCTCAACAAATAAGATGGATGAAAAATTACCATAATTTCTCTCCCATCTTTTTTAATCCATTGACCTCTTAAATTACTTATAGGATCTTTAACTTCTAAAATAGCTCTCATAGCAGTTGAACCAGTAAGTAATATAAATTTTGGATCAACTAGTTTTATTTGCTGTAATAACCAAGGTTTATGAATATTAATTTCTCTAGCAGTGGGTTTTCTATTATTTGGTGGTCGACATTTAATTACATTACAAAAATAAACATCCTTCTTATAGTCAATCCCAGCTTGTATTAATAATTCGTTTAATAACTTACCAGATTTACCTACATAAGGTTTTCCTTCTAAATCTTCCTGTGCTCCAGGTGCCTCACCAATTATTAACAAATCTGCAAATACACTTCCTCTCCCAATTACTAACCTTTTCACCGAAAATAAAACTTTAAATATTTTTATCTTAAGAACTCAAAACATGAAAATAAAATAGATTAAGAAAATGAACTAAATTAAACCATTGTGTGATAGTTTTATTTATTCTTAATTTATGCATTTGTCATTATTAAAAGTCATATTTGAAAAGTCATAAGTCAATGAGTCAAATTAATTTATCTGATCGGGCACTTTCAATTGAGCCTTCTCTTACATTGCAGATAAGTGCTAAAGCAAATCAATTATCGGCAGAAGGAGTAGATATTTGCAATTTAAGTGCAGGTGAACCTGATTTTGATGCCCCAAAAGAAGTAACAGAGGCTACAAGTAAAGCTATATTTGATGGATTCACAAAATACGGGCCCGCAGCGGGGAATTTAGATCTCCGAAAAGCAATTGCAAATAAACTTCAAATTCAAAACGATTTAAATTATGAATTTGAAAATGTAATGGTCACAAATGGTGCTAAGCAAGCAATATATAATCTTTTCCAAGTATTGTTAAATACTGGAGACGAAGTTATTATTCCTTCTCCATATTGGTTAAGTTATCCCCAGATGGTTAGATTGGCGGGTGGGAAGCCAATTTTTACAAATTCTTCTGCAGAAAATGGATTCAAAATAAATATAGAAGATTTGAAGTCTAAAATCTCTTCAAAAACTAAATTTATAATTATCAATTCTCCTAATAACCCTACTGGAAGAGTTATGTCAAAGGAAGAATTATTACAAATTGCCGATTTAGCCAGAGAAAATCCAAATATCAATATTCTATCTGATGAGATTTACGAACTAATCCTTAAAAAAGAATTTAAACACTACAGTTTATCTTCATTGGCAAATGACTTAAAAGATAGAATTTTTATAATAAATGGGTTTGCGAAAGGATGGGCTATGACTGGCTGGAGGATAGGTTATTTAGTAGGTCCCAAAGATGTAATCAAAGCATCCTCAGCATTACAAAGTCAAAGTACAAGTAATGTTTGCTCTTTTGTTCAAAAAGGTGCTTTAGAGGCTTTAAAAATTAATAATGAGTTTTTCTCAATGATAAATAGCCATTATGATCAAAGAAGAAGACTTCTCTATGAGGGCCTTAATAATATAAATGGGATTTATATTGAAGAACCTAACGGAGCATTTTACGCATTTCCAAAATTACCCAACTCCTCAATTACTTCTGTTGATTTCTGCAATAAAGCTCTTCAAGATTACGGATTAGTTATTGTACCTGGAAAAGCTTTTGGAGCTGATCAATGTATAAGAATATCTTGTGCAGCTTCAGAAATTAAAATAAAAGATGGACTACAGAGGCTTGAAAAAGCAATCTCTGAATACTATTAATAAAACTAAGTTATGTTTAATTTAAAGAATTTCCTACTTAGTTCATCTCTATTATTTTCTGTTTTTTCATCACCTGTATTTTCAAATCCCAAAGTTTTAAAAGTTGGAGCAATACCTGATCAAAACCAAGATGTTTTGGACAAAAGATTTAATTTATTTTCAAAAGAATTATCCAAACAACTTGATGTAGAAGTTAAATACATTCCTGTTTTTAATTATGTTGCAGCAGTAACTGGATTTAGAACTAAAGATTTAGATTTAGTTTGGTTTGGAGGTTTATCAGGAGTTCAAGCAAGATTACAAACACCTGATTCAATTGTCATAGCTCAAAGAGATATCGATAAGGAATTTAAAAGTGTTTTTATAATAAACAAAAATTTAGAACTTAACTCAATTTCAAACATTAAAGGACTTAAAAAACTAAAGAATTTAAGATTTACTTTTGGCTCTGAAAACTCAACTTCTGGAAGATTAATGCCAGAATATTTTTTAAATCAAGCAGGGGTAGAAATTAAACATTTTAAAGGGAAAAAAGCAGGTTTTAGTGGGAGTCATGATGCCACTATAGCTTTAGTTAATAGTGGGGCATTTGATGCTGGAGCTTTAAATAAACAGGTTTGGGAAAACAATCTTAAAAATAATCCTAAAAGAACAAGTAATTTAGAATTATTCTGGATCACACCAGAATATGTTGACTATCATTGGGTAGCTCAAGGTGATCTTGAAAATAGATTCGGGGAAGGGTTTACAAAAGAACTTAAATCAGTAATTCTAAATTTAGATATAAAGAAAAAATCACATAAACAGATATTAGATATGTTCAATGCAAAAAGATTTATAAAGGCAGAATCAAAACAATATAAAAATATAGAGGAAATCGGGAGGAAATTAAATAAAATTAGATGAATAATACTGTCATAGAATTAGAAAATATATCTTATAAATACAAAAATGATCTAATCCTAAATAAAATAAATTTAAAAATAAATTCTGGGGAAAAAATTGCACTTTTAGGTAAAAGCGGTTCAGGAAAAACTACACTTATATCAGTACTTAATGGCACTATAAAGCCAACTCAAGGTGAGGTTAAATTTTTCAATGAAAGTTTCGAGGAATTAGATAGAAAGCAGAAAAGTAAAATAACAACTATATGGCAAGATTTAAGATTAATAGAAGATCTCTCTGCAGAACAAAATGTTAATTGTGGACTACTAGCGGAAAACAATTTTTATTTCGCTTTTAAAAATTTACTAAATATAAGTTCTTTTAAGAAGGCGCATAAATATATGAAATTATGTAGACTTCATAACTCTATTTACGACAAAAAAATCAGAAAACTATCTGGGGGGCAAAAACAAAGGGTGGCTATAGCTAGATCATTAATTCAAGAATCAAATATATTACTTGCAGATGAGCCTTTTAATAATCTAGATCCCAAATTGATAACAACAATTAAAAACCTTCTGCTAGAAAATGTAGATAAAAATAAAACAAAAAAATCCCCAAAGACGGCATTAGTTGCATTACATAGATTAGATTTGCTGAACGATTTCGATAAAGTTATTGGAATAAGGGATGGTAAAATTTTTTTCAATATCAAAAGAAATAACTTAAAGAAGATTCATTTAGAGAAAATATATTAATTAGTTGAACAAATTAAAATTAAACTATACCTCATTATCTTTTCTTCCAATTTTGGTATGCATACCTCTAGGGTATCAATTAATAAACAATATTCATTTTGGAGGATTTAAATTATTCCAAGAATTCTTAATTTCTGCATTTAATCCCAAGATCGATAATGAAATTATTATTACCGTAATTAAGCGATTAAATGAAACTATTTTAATTGGTTTTTTTAGTTGGTTAGTAAGTATTATTTTTGGAGCAATTTTTGGAATAATTTCCTCAAATATTTTTTATAAAATCTTTAATATTCCAAATTTTTTCTACCGCATAATAAGGTTTTTTCTAACAATAATTAGATCTATGCACGAAGTGGTTTGGGGAATACTATTAATGCAAATATATGGAATAAATTTTTCGATAGGAATAATAGCTATATGTATACCTTATATTGCTGTAAATTCAAAAGTTTTTGCTGAACAATTAGAAACTATTGACTACAAAAGTTTTGAATCTATAAATCAAATAAATGCACCTAAATTTTCTTCTTTACTAACTTTAATATGGAATCCAATAATAAATACATTTAAAAACTTTGGTTTATATCGATTAGAGTGTTCAATAAGAAGTACGGTGATTCTAGGACTTTTTGGGATTGGAGGAATAGGTACCAGTATTTTTTTATCTTTCCAAACTTTGAATTTTAGAGAGCTATGGACTTATTTATGGTCCTTAGCAATTTTGATAATTCTTCCTGGATTAATATTCAAAAAAATAAAATTTAATACTACAAATAAAATCCTATCTATTTTTTTTATTTCAGTTTTTTTCATAACAATTTTATTTTCTTTTTCATATTTTCTTTATTTTATTTTTAACAATAATTTTGAAAATTTTAATTCCGTTAGTTCTCTATTTAAATCAAGCTCAGATTTAGGATTATTTGATTTCTTAAAACTTATATTAGAAACAATAATTTTAAGTCTTTTATCAACAGGAATCGCAATTAGTTTACCTCCATTAGTAATAGGAATTTTTAACAACCATACCTCTAAAATTTTTATAAAAATTTTTGCATTTTTATTACGTTTAATACCCACCCCTGTAATACTTCTAACTCTATTAACTTTTAATAATCCTTCTGTATCTTTAGCAGCTTTAACATTAGGTCTCCACAACGCTGGTATTACTAGCAAATTACTTTTTACAAATCTAGATAGCCAAGACAAGAGAAATTATATTGCAATGAAATCTCTAGGAATCTCAAAAAACACTAGTTGGCTATTAGGTTTATTTTCTCAACAAGCAAAAAGTTACTTAGCATATTGCTCTTATAGATCTGACATTATTATTAGAGAAACTGCAATTGTTGGGGTTATTGGAAGTGTTGGTCTAGGTTGGCAATTGCAAGAATCACTAAGTTCCTTCGCATGGCAAGAAGTTACATTAGTTTTGATAGCTTATAGCTCCATCGCAATAGTTGGCGAATTAATAAATGGTAAAATCAAAAATAGTCTAACTTGATTTGTAAGAATAATTTGTTAGATCAAGTAATTATTTTTTTCCGGTTATAGTGATTAGTTTACCAAAACAGCTAGTTGTAATTGGAGATAGCTCGGTTTATGGATGGGGAGATAATGAGGGTGGTGGATGGTGTGAGAGGCTTAGAAAAGATTGGTGCAATAACCACAATGGGCCAGTTATTTATCAACTTGGCGTTAGGGGAGATGGGATAGAAAAAGTTTCATCTAGATGGGAAAAAGAATGGTCATCTAGAGGAGAAACGAGAAGAAATAAACCTAAAGCAATACTACTAAATGTAGGTCTTAACGACACGGCAGCAATTGGTCAGAAAAATGGAAGAAATCAATTAGATATAGATGGATTTGAATATGGATTAGAGAGGCTAATTAATGAAATGAACTCTCAAACAAATGTATTTGTTATTGGTCTTACACCAGTTGACGAAAGCAAAATGCCGTTCGCAGGATGTCTATGGTACTCAAATGATTTTTGTAATTCTTATGAAAGGAGAATGGAGGAAGTATGCCTCAATCAGAATGTCCCATTTCTTCCTACTTTTAGAGAAATGTATTCTGATAAAAGGAGTAAAAATTGGATTACGCATGATGGAATTCATCTAAATTCCGAAGGTCATTTCTGGCTTTTCCAAAGACTTAAAAGCTGGGAGATTCTCACAAAATGGAAGGAATCTTAGGTCTTTCCAAATATTATTAATTTAAAAAATATGAATATAAAATAAGAGCAAAGATAGCAAACATAGAGGCAATACTTGTCTGAATAGCATTTACCAACTCATTACTTAATTTATATTTGTTTTGAAATTTAGCACCAATAATACTTTCGGAAAGTGTTGCCAAGAATCCAGAAACTACAACAACTATAAAATGATATTTTGTAGAAATAATTGATAGACGAAGCATTATAAAAGCCATAAATATTGATCCCAAAACACTAGCTAATGTTCCTTCTATACTTATTCCTCCCTCAGTTCCCCTATCCACCTTTTTAAGTGAAGTAATTAAGTATGTGTCTTTACCAAATCTTTTTCCAATTTCGCTACCAAAAGTATCCGCCAACTTTGCAGCAAAACTTGCAGCAAAACCTACTTTAAACATCACTACATTGGAAGCATTAAATTTGGTCATAATGGCAAGAAATAATCCTGTAGCTGCTGAGCCCCAGACATTCTCAGGACCTCTCCTCCCGCCTCTTTTTTCAGCAATTCCTTGTGCTTTTTTAAATTTAAAACCTATTTTGGTAACGAGGGATCCAAATAATAAATAAATTACAACTGACATCCATCCCTGCCAAGACAAACATCCCCACAAAATTGTGCCTAAGATGCCTGCACTTACCCAACCACTTTTCGTCATCAAAGGGATCCTGCAAAATATATAAATCAAAATAAAATTAATGCAAAAACCTATAAAAAATTGATTTCTAATTAAATCCATATTTATCTAATTCTTTAATTTCAAATCAATTCTCCACTGATTTAGAATTGATGATGCGTTAATACTAGCCGTTGAAGTTCTCAAGATAGTGTCGGAAAGCTTAACAAAGGTAATATTATTTTTTTTAAAAAAATCAATTTCTTTAGCGGACCAACCTCCT
This sequence comes from Prochlorococcus marinus, assembly GCF_001180325.1. Lineage (GTDB taxonomy): Bacteria > Cyanobacteriota > Cyanobacteriia > PCC-6307 > Cyanobiaceae > Prochlorococcus_A > Prochlorococcus_A marinus_R. The sequence goes on along the minus strand of NZ_CVSZ01000054.1, from coordinate 9,931 downwards.
TCAGGACCAATTACATTCCAAAAAATACCTCCTTTTTTATTCCCAAATTCTTGTTGTTTTCTTAACCATTGATTTAAGTCATATAGTGTTTCTTCTCTAGTTATAGAAATTGAAACTCTTTCTTGATTATCTCTACTTTTTAGCCATTCAATAATATCCATTCCATTTAAAATAGAAGGTTTCCATAATCTCTCACTTTGCTCAACAGCTTCATTGATAATTAAATTCCATCTCAAAAGTTTTCTAGAAAAATTTAAATTTTTGTTTATCTGTCTTTCTGAAAATAATGGCTGTATATAATCAATTCCTATTTCAGTACACATTTTTAAAATATCCTCAAAACCACTTTTTGGTATAACAACAGCTATTCCTAATAAGTGAATTTCTTGTTCTTGAATTAAGTAAGGTTTTTTTGATTTAATTATTTCTAAGCAATCATTTTTAACTTTTATAGCTTTCCATAATGAACCCTCTCCGTTAGCTATAAATATTTTTTTACCATTTTTTATCCTCATTACTTTATTTAAATAATGAGCCTCTTCTTTAGAAAGTTCTAAATTATTGTTCTTAATATTTTCAATTCTTTCATGGGAAATAATTAATCTTGTTAAGTCTTCCATCTAAAACACTTAATCTTTGAAAACTAAATCTTCATGTTCTTCAACTGACCAATCATTATTTTCACCCCCAATAATTAACTCTTCAATTTTTACATAATTATTTGATATCTCATTCAAAGAATTAATTAATATATCTATTGAAATGGAGTCTGAAGTTCCAAAATCAACCCAACATCTTCCCCAAAGATTTTGATATTCCATAATTCCTAAATTATGCATTAAGGCTGGAAGAGATGCATTTTTTTGGTCATTATCATAGGACATCCAACTTAGATCAGAACCCTCTTCATGAGTTTGCAAATTTTCAGAATTAAATCCACCTAATCTTCCTAAGACGTACCAACTATCAAAAACACCATCTAAATAATTTTTTTCATCTTGAGTTGGTGATTCTGAAAACCTGATCCATATCCAACAATTAAAAGGATCAACTTCCCTAAAAATAATATTCATATTGACTAATATCTTTTTAGATCTAAAGCTATTATAAGTAAGTTATTACTAGATTCAAATTCATACCTATAACTTAATTAATAATGCTTGATTTAAAAGAAATATCTTATCAACCCCAAACTGGTGAAAGAAAAATAATAGATAATTTAAATTTAAAAGTTCATGAAAATGAAATCATTTTAATTTGCGGCAATAGTGGTTCTGGGAAAACAACGCTACTCGAAATAATAAGCGGATTAACAAATCCGCAAAAGGGGAAAATTACTTGGAAGAATAAAATTTTGTCTTCTAGACAAAGAAGATGGTTTTGTGGAGTAGTATTCCAATTTCCTGAAAGATACTTTATAGGTACAACCATTGGTAAAGAATTAAAAATAGGCCATAAATCTTTAAGAGAAAAAAATATAGAAATAGTTTTAAATAAAGTTGGTTTAAAAAAAATTAATTTGACTCAACCACCAGAACAGCTAAGTGGCGGACAACAAAGGCGGTTAGCTGTAGCAGTTCAACTACTTAGAAACCCCTCAATTCTTTTACTTGATGAACCAACTGCTGGATTAGACTATTCAATGAGAAATGATGTGAAGAATTTAATTCTTGATTTAAAAAATAAAAATACAATTATTATTGTTACTCATGAACCTGCCTTATTTGAGGGAATTCCTTCTAGGATATTATTCTTGGAAAAAGGGAAAATCAAAAATTTTATGAAAGAAAATCATGCAGGATAGGATTGTTCGGGCTACTGCAGCCAATGGAGGAATAAGATTAGTTGCGGTCCTAACAACAGAATCTTCTTTAGAAGCAAAAAAAAGACATGGCCTTTCTTACTTAACCACCTGTATCTTAGGCAGAGCATTTAGTGCTTCACTGCTTTTAGCAAGCTCGATGAAAATAATGCATGGGAGAGTCACTTTAAGAGTTAGATCTGACGGACCTTTAAAGGGATTACTAGTTGATGCAGGTAGAGACGGGAAAGTTAGGGGTTATGTAGGGAATCCTAATTTAGAATTGGACCTAGTCAAAATAGAAAATAATAAATATTCTTTTGATTTTACAAAAGCATTAGGTACAGGATATTTAAATGTAATTAGAGATAGTGGATTTGGAGAACCCTTTACAAGCACTGTTGAATTAGTAAATGGGAATATTGCTGAAGACTTAGCTTCATATTTATATCATTCAGAGCAAACTCCCTCTGCTGTATTTATTGGAGAAAAAATTCAAAATAAAAGTGTTATTTGTAGTGGTGGCTTATTAGCTCAAGTTTTACCTAAAAAAGATACTGACCCTCTGCTAGTCTCACTTCTTGAAGAAAGATGCAAAGAAATTAATTCTTTCAGCGAAGATCTATTTAAGTCAAAAGATAATCTTCTTGATTTAATTAGAAATATATTTCCCGATATTGACGATAAATCAATCTCTGAAAAAGCTCGTTCTCAAGAAGTGAGTTTTAAATGCAAGTGTTCCAAACAAAGAAGTTTAAATGCGATGAAAATGCTTGATAAGAGCGAGTTAGAGGACATCCTCAAGAAAGATGGCAAAGCAGAGTTGGTTTGTGAATTTTGTAAAAATAAATATCTTATAAATTATGAAGAAATTAAATCTATGATAGAAAATCAATCATAAAAAAATTACGCCTAGCCATAAAATAACCATCGCCGGAATACTTTGAATTTTTTGTATTGATAAAGAGTTGTTTGATACTTCCTGAATGAAAGAATTATTTTCAAGCAATCCACCAAATATTAATCCTATCGAGAGAAAGGTAACACTCCAACCTAGAGAACCTATAAATCTTTTCCCTGATTTAATTTGAGTATAGGTAAGTATTAATGTTGAGATAGAGAGTAAAAGTCTATTATTAGAGTCTGGACTGATAAATAACAAAATTAAAAATAATAGCCCAACAGATATTTTTATTGAGAGATTATCAAATGAGGGGGTAGTTATTTTTGGCAGACTATACTGACTTGAATTGTTAGAGTTATTATTTAAATTTTTTATCTTAGAAAGAAGTGGGAAGTTATTATTGGCAAATTGATTAATTTGTTTTTCTTTTTTTGAGGCACTCACAGCTTCATAGCTTACATTTCCAGATTGCCTGGCTTTCAAACTACCCATGAGTAATTGATCAAAGGAAGATTCTATTTTCGCTTTTAAAATTAAGTCTTCACCAGCCTCTTTAACTTTAATATCTCTAGCCTTCTGAATATCCTCAAAAGCAGCACCTTCTTTTACACCTAAAATTTCATAAGGTGATTTTTCGTTATTATTTTTATTACTGTTTGAATCCAAAATTTTTTACCAATACTAACAGATTAACTAATTTTATAATCCATTAAGACTTTATAAAACAATTGGTTCGACTCCACTAACAACGGGCGCAACTTTGTTTAAATTTAATTGATTATTGTCTTCAACAAATTGATTTAGATTCCACTCATTTTTGAAAAGAATAACTGGCCTATTCCAACAATCTTTAACTATTTTACAGTTGAATATTCTGCCTAGTTTTTCAATAGCTGGCCATCCATCAGAAATCCATCTAGCCAATTGATATGGCATTGCTTCAAGATTTGCATCTACACCATATTCACTTTTTAATCTGTGAGTTACTACCTCCAGCTGCAATTGACCAACGGCTGCGAGAATAGGGTCTCTTTTACTCTCATCAAAGTCATAAAGAATCTGAACAGCTCCTTCTTCTCGAAGTTCATTAACACCCTTTCTAAAGTTTTTAAATGCTGAGGGATTTGGATTTCTTAGCCAGCTGAATATTTCAGGACTAAAGGATGGTATGCCCTCATATTCCAGATGAGCACCCGTATAAAGAGTATCTCCAATAGAAAACATCCCTGGATTATTTAAACCAATAACATCTCCAGGATAGGCATCATCAACTACTTCTCTATCTTGCCCAAATATTTTTTGTGGTCTTGATAATCTAATTGTTTTCCCAGTTCTGGAATGTTTAACTGACATATCCTTTTCAAATTTGCCACTACAAACTCTTATAAAAGCAACCCTATCTCTGTGCTTTGGATCCATATTTGCCTGAAGTTTAAAAACAAACCCACTAAATTCATCGCTTGCAGGTTCAATATCCCCTTTATTACTATTTCTTGAAGTTGGTTTTTGTGCCATTTTTAAAAAACTATCTAAAAATGGCCTTACGCCAAAATTAGTCATGGCAGATCCAAAGAAAACTGGGGTTAAAGAGCCATTAAAAACTTTTTCTTTTTCAAATTTAGATCCTGCCTCATCAAGAACCTCCAATTCTTCAAGTGAGTTTTCAAGTAAATCTCTCTCTACATATTTTGATAGCTCTTTATCTTCAAGACTTAATCTTTTCTCATTCGATTGTTTCCCTCTCACTGCTTTATCAAATAAAATCACCTCTCTCGAAAATCTATCAATAACCCCTCTAAATTCCTCACCACTCCCAATTGGCCAGTTTATAGGTAGGGTATTTAATCCAAGTTCTGATTCAATTTCATCAAGTAAAGAAAATGGCTCTCTTCCTGGTCTATCCATTTTATTTATGAAAGTAAATATTGGTATTTTTCGCATCTTGCAAACTTCAAACAATTTTCTAGTTTGAGGTTCTAGTCCTTTAGCAGCATCTTCCAACATAACTGCATTATCAGCAGCAGCTAATGTTCTATAAGTATCTTCGGAGAAATCTTGGTGCCCTGGTGTATCTAATAGATTAATTACAGATCTTTCATATTCAAATTGCAATACAGTTGATGTAATAGAAATACCTCTTTGTTTCTCAAGTTCCATCCAGTCTGAGGTGGCTTTTCTCTGATTACCCCTAGCTTTTACTGCTCCTGCCTGTTGAATGGCACCTCCATACAAAAGAAGCTTCTCGGTAAGAGTCGTTTTCCCAGCATCTGGATGGGAAATAATAGCAAAATTTCTTCTTTTATTTACCGCATCCAGTATTTCTTTATTATTTAGAATTTTAGTACCTAAGCTCATTTATATAATATAAGGGCCTTTCACTTAGTTCTTAAACATTACCATAGACTATTAAATAATTTTCACCTTCCTCAAAAACATCTAAAGAGGATAGATCATTCTCTAAGATAAAATTTTTTAACTCTTTAAAAGTATAAGAAGCTCTTAAAGAGGCATAATAATCATTAGTTAAAATCTCATTATATTTAGTTGAACATTGTGCTTTGAGTTCTAAAGCAGACTTTTCATCTAATGGTCTTTTTAAGTCCTTGTGAAAATTTACAGTAACTTTACTAGATAAAATTCTTATTGTGTTGAAGAAATCTTCAAGATTGGTAATGTGATGAATCAAACTGTTGCTTACAAGTAAACTAATTCTTTTTTTAAATAAAAAATTATTTGATTTAATGTCTTTGATGTCAGAACAAATGTAGCGTAAATTTTTTAATTTTTTTTGATTAGTAGAAATACTTTTATTATATTCTGCTCTCAAAATCATCTCTTTAGAACCATCTATTCCTACAACTGCAGTATTAGGCCATTTTATTGCCAACTTCTCAGAAATATTTCCTGGGCCACATCCTAAATCAACTATTAAATCTTTTTTACCTAAAGAAATATTTTTTTTCAAAAGATATTGATTTATTTGATTAATTAGATTAACTTCCCCTTCTGCAAAATCAGCTTCGTCATAAGAAATGACCTGCTCTTTTTCTTCCATTAATTCAGGTTCGGGGACTCTTTCCATATCCTTTCTTGAAACAAAGATTTCATATTAAACATAATTCTACACAAACCGTTAAATAGTGGTAAGAATAGTTGCAGACGCCACAGGTAGAGTTATTCTTCCAGTACGGGTTATTTACATACGTTTTTTTTATCGTGACTGTTGCACCAAATAAAGCTTCTTCAGAGAGCAATTCCAATAATCTTAAAAAAGATGATTTTCCAAAGACTGCGCCAGCTGCTTACCCAGTTTTTTTCAGATCTTATAGTAGAAAAACTTCATCTGGCAAAAGGGAGAACTGGAGCGAAGTAGGCGAAAGGAATTTATCGGGATTAAAAGAATTAGGAAAACTTTCTGAAGAAGAATTAATCCTAATGAGAGAGATGCAAAGTAACCAAAAAGCTCAACCTTCAGGAAGATGGTTATGGATAGGCGGAACCCCTTGGATTAATAAGAACCAAAATTTCTCAGGAGCATACAACTGTACCTCAACAAACTTAATTGATTGGGAAGCCTTCGCATTGATGATGGACTTAGCAATGATGGGATGTGGAACAGGTGCAATAATTGAGCCTCATTTTATAAATAATCTACCTACGGTAATTAACAAAATAAACATTAAATCAGTCAGTGAAGTTGGAATAACTCCTAAAGATCAAAGAGAAGAAAAGTCATCATTAGAAATTAAAGGAAAAGATCTTCATATCAAAGTTGGAGATAGCAGAAGAGGATGGGTAGATAGCTATAAATATCTTCTTGAGGCATCAAGTAACGAGAGTCTTGAAAGAGAAATTGATGTTTATATTGATTTGGAAGATATTAGGCCTGCGGGAGAATCATTAAAAGGTTTTGGTGGTATGGCAAATCCTATCAAATTGAAAGATCTTTACTCTAGAGTCGCATCACTTCTTGGAAAGGCAATTGGTAGGAAATTAAGTACAGTAGAGTGTTGTTTATTAATTGATGAAGCTGCAGTAACCATAGTTGCTGGGAATATAAGAAGAAGTGCTGGAATGAGACAATTTGCTTCAGATGATAAGGAAGCCGCATCAGCAAAAGAAAATTTATGGAGTCAAGATGAGAATGGTAATTGGAGAATAGATCCTGAAAAAGATGCCCTCAGAATGGCCAATCATACTAGGGTTTACCATACAAAACCCACTTACCAAACTGTTTTGGATGCAGTAACAAAACAATTCCATTCTGGTGAGGGAGCCATTCAATTTGCACCAGAAGCAATCGCAAGGTCAAATGCAGATATTCTCAAAGATGATGAATTGAGAAAGGAATTTATTGAAATCTACTCAGAACAAGGCAAGGATGAAGCGAGAAATTGGATAAATAGTAGTTATGGTCCTTTTTCTGAAGAAGAGTTAGACCACAGGATGAGCCGATATGGACTAAACCCTTGTGGGGAGATCTTGGGAAATGATTTCCATTGCAATTTGGCTGAAGTTCATTTAAATCAGATTGATCCAGGAAATTTTGAAGAGCAAAAAAAAGCTTTTAAAGCAGCCGCTCTTTCTGTAGCATGCTTACTTAATCATGAATTTGAAGTTGAACGTTATAGAAAAAGTAGGGAATATGATCCTATTGTAGGAGTTAGTTTCACTGGATTATTTGATTTTTGTGTCCATGCCTTTGGGACGCCATGGTTGAAATGGTGGGAAGCAGGAAGGCCTAATAGCGAAGAAGGGAAGGCCTTCAAAGAAAAGGAAGCTAAATTCTTAGATTATTGGAGAAAAATAGTAAAAGAAACTGTATGGGAATATTGTGATAAGCATAATCTAAGGAGACCAAATAGATGCACAACAGTTCAGCCCGCTGGAACTAAAAGTCTTCTTACTGGAGCAGCTCCAGGATGGCATCCTCCAAAGGCTCAAAGATTCATAAGAAGAATAACTTTCAGGAAAAATGACCCAATCGCTTTAGCTTGCATGGATTATGGTTACTCAGTTGTTCCATCTCAATCTGATAAAGATGAAAATGGTTGCTTGCTCGATAATCCATTTGATCCAAGATGTACAGAATGGTTAGTTGAAATCCCTACAGAAGTTAGTTGGGCAAATATAGACGGCGCAGACCAAATAGATATCAATAATTTCTCAGCATTAGCTCAATTTGATTTTTACATGCAAGTGCAGAAATTTTACACAGAGCATAATACCTCTGCAACCGTAGAATTTAGAGAAAATGAAATCGAGGATTTAGCTAAGGCTATTCATAATGCAATAGAAAATAATGAGGGATATATTTCAGCAGCATTGCTGGCTAGATTTAGTGCTAACGCTACTTTTCCGAGATTACCCTTTGAACCAATAAGTAAAGAGGAATATATATCATTGCAGAATAAAGTAATAGAAAGGAAAGTCAATAACGATTTCTTTGACGCTCTTAATAAATATGATGTTGGAGAACTATCTGAAGCAGGACCAGCAGGTTGTGATTCAGATAAGTGCTTGCTTCCTCTTGCTAAACCAAAAGATTAAATTTTGAATAATTTGTAAATAAAAAATATAAATTAGTTTTTAAAAATTTAATTTATGGCTACCTCTTAAATAGGGACATAAATTATTTATGACATTAAGCTTAAATATTGGAAACTTGTTTAATGATTCCTCAAGTCATGCATTGGTGGATGAGCTAAGAAAAAGAACCTCAGAAGAGGATATCTTAGATTTTGAGGAGAAATTTAACTCCAAAAACGAAAAAAATCTACACGTATATATATGTAGATTTCTAAAAAATAGATCAATATCCAGAGGGCTAGCATCTAGATGGTTAATAACCATAATTGAAAACAAAGAATCAAAAATTGATGCTTTGCAAAAATAAAATATTTAGGTCAGCCCTGATAGTTTCCATAGAGCAATTCCAAAAATTGAGAATCCCATAATAAAAGTAAAAGCCAAAGCATTTACCAATTGGACCTTATCATTCATTCTGTTTGCGAATGGTAATAATTGAGCAAATAATGGAGTCTCTTCAACTATTGCAGATTTTTTTACTGTAGGTTTTTTGCTTCTAGAAAACATAAAACAAATTTTATAATCTTAAGAATTTTACATTTAAAAGTTCATTAAATAAAAAATACTTCTCAAAAACGAACAAAATGTAACCTGCGAGAAATTAAGTAGGAATTATGATAAATATTTTTATCAGAAACCTAATCTATCATTAATATATTAAGTTTATTTATTAAAAACCTAGACAAATAATTTTAATGGATGTTATTATAAATTTGTAGCAACCGCTACAAAAACGTTCAACTTGCGTATAGCAAGCCGCAAATCGACTTAAGCCATGGAACGGGGACTTAAGCGAAACCGGAGCTAAAAAAATGACTCTAATTTACAGAGGACAAAAGTACGTCCAGAACAAAGAAGCAGCTAAAAAGCAGCACAATGAACTAACTTATAGAGGAAAAACTTACACAAGCTAGTTTATTTAACCATTTATGAAAAAGCCACTTTCAGTGGCTTTTTTATTACCCATTCTTAGACTAAACAATAACTTAATACTTCTCACAAGCATTAAAATAATATGATTCAATTGCATTTATATATTAGATAACAATGGCAGACCAAAAACCTTTATTTAAAGCACCATATGACATAAAAGATGTTAGTGCTCTTTTCGCCATAGTTGCCTTCGTTTTAATAATCGCTGCCATAGTTGGGAATAACTTATTTGGTTTATTTCAACAAAATGTCAACTTTGGGTGATTTTTTTTGTGGCCTAAATTTTTGGACTAAATGTGACTAATAATTGACTGTTATAACGACTTAACCCATCATTTTTAAATAAAATTCCTCTCTCAGACAAGTTTCTTGAAATAAATTTTTAATCTTTGAATTTATAGACTATGACTAATTTCTTATGTTATAGTTTTGAAGTTCAACAAAACTGAATAGCCTCTGGAGGGGTGGTCGAGTGGTTTAAGGCTCTAGTCTTGAAAACTATTTTACATTGAAGCTATATCAAGGGTTCTGGCAATATATTGCAAACGTGGCCTGATAATGTGGCCTAATTGTTTCAAATTATGGATTTAGTCTTTAAGACTAGCGTCATGTGGCCTAATTGATTTGAATTTTTAACTGGTTGTAGAATTATGTTTAATATGAAATCTTTGTTTCAAGAAAGGATATGGAAAGAGTCCCCGAAC
>NZ_CVSZ01000053.1 GCF_001180325.1 Prochlorococcus marinus | reverse complement strand
GGCCTTATTTCAATTGACGAATCGAGAGATAATCAATCTGAAATTCAGAAAATTACTAATAAATATATCGCTTTAATAGAAACTAAATTATCTGAAAAAGAGAAGGAAATTCTAAAAGTTTGAAAGAATTTGACGTTGTAATAATTGGTGGAGGTCTATCAGGATCTTCCACTGCTCTTAACCTATCAAAGAAAGGATATTCAGTTTTAATCATTGAAAAAGAAAAATCCCAAGATTACACACC
>NZ_CVSZ01000052.1 GCF_001180325.1 Prochlorococcus marinus | reverse complement strand
GCTATATATTTTTCTAAAAAATTTATATTGGTTTTTAGTTTCATTAATATCCTTTATTTATTAATAGCTATTAATTCTCTTTTTAACTTTTATTGAATAATTGTTAGATTAAAATTGAGAAAATCTCAATAAGTTTAATAAGTACAGCTTATAGAGGGTATGAGAGTAAGTAATTATACTCACAATTATATTTTTCTATTAT
>NZ_CVSZ01000051.1 GCF_001180325.1 Prochlorococcus marinus | reverse complement strand
TTTTACTGTATTAACTTTACTAATAATTTAACTGTTTTTACTAGGTTAGGATATATTTTTCTTAAATATATCTATTTTATTTAAAAGTTTATTCTCCAAAATAACTTTTAAAAGAAATGCTATAAAGATAAAAAAATGATTGATACGATTCAAGACAAAAAAGAAATAAGTAAAAAATTAAAAGAAAGAGCTATTTTTGAAGGTTTTACAATTGCCGGAATAGCTTCAGTAGCAGGTAGTTCGCGCGTAAAATTAAGAACCAATGCATTAGAAAGATGGTTATCAAATAACTATCATGCTGAAATGAAATGGATGGAAGCAGAAAAAAGAAAAAATATAGGTTCACTTTTTGAAGATGCAAAGAGTGTTTTAAGCGTTGGATTTACTTACATTAATTCACAAAGCAGCAATAACAATTTCCTCAAAGTAGCTAAATTTAGCCAAGGTGAAGATTATCATAAAGTGATTCGCAAAAAATTAAAGAATATTGGTAAGTGGATCGACCTAGAAATTCCTGATTGCAAATGGAAAATATGTGTTGATTCCTCTCCGCTTCTTGAAAAAGCATGGGCAGAGG
>NZ_CVSZ01000050.1 GCF_001180325.1 Prochlorococcus marinus | reverse complement strand
GATTAGCTATTGCTAAAAGATTTTCTTCAAACGGTAATAAAGTAGCTATTAACTCAAGGGATCAGGATTCATTAGAGGCTCTGTCTAAAAATGATAGTAATTTTTTTCCAGTACCAGGGGACGTAAGTTCAACTAAGCAAGCAAAAGTTATAGTTGAAAAAGTTATAAAAAAATTTGGAAAATTAGACACAGTAATTTGTAATGTTGGT
>NZ_CVSZ01000049.1 GCF_001180325.1 Prochlorococcus marinus | reverse complement strand
GTTTAATGCTTGGATTCTCAGATACATGTTCTTTATTATTATCTAAATATTCTCAAGGATTTATAGGTTCTATTCATGGCCCAATGGTCACTAGCCTTTTCAATGAGCCAGAGTGGAGTCTTGAGAGATTAAGAAATTTACTTTTTGAGGGTTATGTTGAGGACATAAGAGGAATTCCTTTAAGAACTGGAAAAGCTAAAGGGGAAATTATCGTTTCTAACTTAACTATCGCTACTTTTTTAATTGGTACTAATCACTTTCCAGATTGCAAAGGGAAAATAATAATTTTTGAAGATATTAATGAAGATATTTATAAAATTGATCGAATGTTGACTTACCTCAGAATGACTAAAACACTTTCTGAAATTGCTGGTATTGGATTCGGAAGTTTTTCTGCTGATTCCTGCGACCTTGAATGGAAAGATTTACTAAAAAACTGCATTATTGAAAGACTCCAAGAGTTTGATTATCCGAT
>NZ_CVSZ01000048.1 GCF_001180325.1 Prochlorococcus marinus | reverse complement strand
AAACCTTTATTTTTTTAAAAAAGAAGTTAATTTTTTTATATAGAAGATTTATCATGTTAATACAACTTAAAATAGAAAATATTGCCTTAATAGAAATTATAGAAATTAATTTCGAAAAAGGTTTGAATATCATAACTGGGGATTCAGGTTCAGGAAAATCATTAATTTTGGACTCCCTAAATGCTCTATTTGGTGGAACTAATATACCTCTAAAACATTTAATACGTCCAGGAAAAGATTTTTGCGTTATTGAGGCGATATTTTCTTCTTCTTTTCAAATTAATAATTGGTTAATTAGTAATGGTTTTGAAATAACTTCTTCAGAACTTCAAATTAAAAGAAAATCTTATAAAAAAAATAATAAAATCTTATCTAAATATAGCCTTAATGATTTACCAATTA
>NZ_CVSZ01000047.1 GCF_001180325.1 Prochlorococcus marinus | reverse complement strand
CACCGTTACCAGGTATTAAATAAACTTTTTTAACTAATTCATTTTTTTGAATAGCCCAAGCTAAAGAGTTTTCTCTCCCGCCATTGCCAATTACTAAAATATTTTGTAATCTAGTAAATTTCCTAGAACTAGGTGAATGAATTACCATATATTTGTTTTTTAAAGGTTATGAGGTTTCGATGAATAATCAGTTAAAATAAAAATGAAATCATTTGAAGTTGATCTCTTAATATTTATGTTAATTATAAAAAGTACTTTAGTAATAATAATGAGGTTTTAAGTTAATGAATAATAAATGTGAGTTGATTTATGAAGGTAAAGCAAAAAAAGTATTTACTCATGATGATGTAAATAAAGTAAAAATTGAATTTAAAGATGAAGCTACAGCTTTTAATGCCTTAAAAAAAGAAAAGTTTGAAGGTAAGGGCAAACTTAATTGCTTAATAAGTGCAAGAATTTTTGAGATTCTCATTAAGAAAAATATTCCAACACATTTTATTGAACTTGAAAATGAAAATACAATGATTGCAAAAAAAATAAAAGTAATTCCCTTAGAAATTGTTCTAAGAAATACTGCTTACGGTTCTTTATGTAAACAAACCACTATTAAACCTGGAACTTTATTATCAAAACCATTAATAGATATCTATCTTAAAAATGATGAACTTAATGATCCCCTCATTACAAAAGATAGAATTGAATTGATGAACATATTAAGCTCTGATGATTTAGAGTTAATAATAAATTTAACCTTAAAAATTAATGTAATATTAAAAAGTTTTTTTAAAAATATTCAACTTCAA
>NZ_CVSZ01000046.1 GCF_001180325.1 Prochlorococcus marinus | reverse complement strand
AGAATAATAGCCAATAGTTGATTAGTGCCCGCAATTGACTTTGTAATTTCTGCAAACTTTTCACCTCCTGAATTACTAAAAGTTAATAAAACTTCCCAATTACTATTTGTTTGTTCTTGTCTCCTTCCTGCGTTAATAAGATCCTTACCAGATAAATCTGTTTTAATAAATAAATTTGTAATTTCTTTATCAACATATTTTTTGATTTCAATTAACTTCCCATATAAATCATTACTAGTAGATGAGTAATTCAATTCTTGCTCTATATCTTCAAGATCATCTTGAATAACTTTTAAGAAATT
>NZ_CVSZ01000045.1 GCF_001180325.1 Prochlorococcus marinus | reverse complement strand
TAAAACAAAAGGAACAATTGTTAACCAACCTTTAATTCCCTGAATAATTGCATATTTTATTGGCAAGAAATTGAACTGTAAATAGTCCTTTTTAAAAGTAAATTCACCATTTAAGGATTTAATTTGATAAAAAACTATCCATAATGGCGGAATAGCCATAAAAAGATATCCAAAGAAAATTTTTAAAGATTGAGACAATTCACTAGAGATATTTTTAGAAAAAAGTTCAACCAAACTGATAGAAAATAAAGGTGATACCACTTCTCCTAACACAACGAATCCGCCTGCAATTAATAAAACCATATCTATTAATTCTAAATCTAATGATTTAATTTTTTTCCAACCGAACTTTTTCAAAGATATGGTTGTCCACAATATTTTCAAAGCCAGAATAGAGCCAATAAGTATTGTTAAAAGTGGTATTAGCCTTATGGCCAATATTTTAAAAAACATTTTTCTTGAAAATGATTTTGTTATTAATTCACTATCGTCAAAATCAAATTTCCGGCTTAAAAGGTGATATAAAAATCTATCACCTTTAAATAAATCAAATTTATCAGAATTTGCTTTATATGAATTATTATTAGATTTTTTTTCTATCTCATCAATCAGAAATTTAAAGTTTTTATCTTTAAAATCTTTGGATATATTTTTATAAATTAAAGGATCATTTGATTCTGAAGTAATTATTCGAATTAATTTATTTCTTTCTGTTAGCTCTTCAAATGAGACATTAGAGAGCGATATATTTATTTGATCAACAGGATCGTTAATTATAAAAAATTTTTTAAGATTTACAGGTATTGATTGGACAGATAATTCAGTAATTTCTTGCTCTTTTTGACTAATATCAAATGAAACAGATGGTCTATTTAAACTGTCTCTTAAGCCTTGTTGCCATACAAAAAAAGTTATGACTATAGATATAAAAGCTAAAGTGAGTTTTGATTTAGAAGTATTTTTAAAGATCATAACTTATTATATTCTTGAAAACTATAGTTAGTTATCATTGAATTTCCTTATATTTATGTATCCATTTTAATCACGCCATGAGATGATTAAATTATCTTAATTTTCAAATTTATATAATGGCTATAAGATTAGTTTTAGTTAGGCACGGACTAAGCAGTTTCAATGCAAAAGGATTAATTCAAGGAAGAACAGACGATTCATTATTAACCGATGAAGGATACGAACAAGCCGTAAAAGCAGGCAAAGCATTATCAAAAATAAACTTCGATAAAATCTATTCCTCCCCACTTGTGAGAGCAGCAGAGACTGCAAAAACAATTCAAAAGACCTTCAATAAAGAACAAAATATTGTATTTGACAATAATTTGCTAGAGGTAGATCTGGGTGAATGGTCTGGTCTAAAAATTGATGAAATAAAAAATAAATTTCCAGAAATTTACCCTATATGGAAAAATGATCCAGAAAATCTTATCTTAAAAAGAAATGACAATAAAACTTATAAACCAATTCAAGAGTTATTTTTTCAAGCAACAAATTTTGTAGAAAATATTTTAAAAATTTATCTAGACAAAGATAATATAAATATTTTAGTTGTTGGACATAATGCAATTCTCAGATGTTTAATACTCTTATTATTAGGAAAGCCTAAGCAAGGTTTTAGAAAAATAAGATTAGAAAATGCTTCTTTCTCGATACTCAATATTTCAAAGAAAGACTACTCTTTTAAGACTCAAATTGAATGCTTAAATCAAACTTCTCATCTCAATAAAAATATTCCAAATAAAATTGGAGATTCCAGAATATTTCTTATAAGACATGGTGAAACTAACTGGAACAAAGAAGGTAGATTTCAAGGCCAAATTGATATCCCTTTAAATGAAAACGGAAGAGATCAAGCTAGAAAGACTTTTGAATATTTGAGAAATATTTCTTTCAATAAGGCATTTTCAAGTTCAATGCATAGGCCTTATGAGACTGCACAAATAATCCTTCAAGATAACAAAGATTTAATAATTGAGAAAATAGATTCACTCGTGGAAATCAGTCACGGATTATGGGAGG
>NZ_CVSZ01000044.1 GCF_001180325.1 Prochlorococcus marinus | reverse complement strand
AAATTATTTTCTAAAGAGGCTTTTTTAAAAACTTCTACTAAATGATTTTTTAAAAGCATAAAATTTCTAATTTAACTTTCTATTTAACAGAGGCCTTATAATAATCAAGGAAAAAACTGTTAAAGAAAATAAAATTGAGATACAACTCTTACAAGTTAAATCACCATATGGGGCATGTAAAGCCACTAATTCTAAATCCATAGTTTGTGTATAGGCAGTCCTAATAGGTTCAATAGCGAACGTTAATGGATTTAATGAAGCTAACCAGCC
>NZ_CVSZ01000043.1 GCF_001180325.1 Prochlorococcus marinus | reverse complement strand
AGAAGCTAATGATTATGTTTGTAAAGGAATGAATGGAGGAATACTCACAATAATTCCACCAAAAATAAATGAAATCTCCTCCGGACAAGTTATTTTAGGAAATACATGTCTTTATGGAGCAACAGGTGGAAAATTATTTGCATTAGGAAGATCGGGAGAAAGATTTGCGGTTAGAAATAGTGGTGCTATAGCGGTAACAGAAGGAGCTGGTGATC
>NZ_CVSZ01000042.1 GCF_001180325.1 Prochlorococcus marinus | reverse complement strand
GTCCGAATTATCAAATGTAGGATTTAAGATTTTCTCTACTAGTAGCCATAATGAGAGTTCAAGAAAACCTTCAAAACCATACTGGGAAGTTGATTGGTCTAGACGTACAGCATTAATTTTGGGTAATGAAGGTCAAGGTATTCATAAAAAAATTCAAGAAGCTTTTAATGAAACAATTACAATTCCGCATAGTGAGATTGTAGAATCATTGAATGTGGCTTGTGTTGCAGTTCCGT
This sequence comes from Prochlorococcus marinus, assembly GCF_001180325.1. Lineage (GTDB taxonomy): Bacteria > Cyanobacteriota > Cyanobacteriia > PCC-6307 > Cyanobiaceae > Prochlorococcus_A > Prochlorococcus_A marinus_R. The sequence goes on along the minus strand of NZ_CVSZ01000042.1, from coordinate 34,141 downwards.
TATTACTAGAACGAAAAAGAGTCGCATACACCTCTAAATAAATAAATAAAAAGTGACTGATTCAAGTTTTGATTTTGATTTAATCGTAATAGGAGCAGGATATGGAGGTTTTGATGCCGCAAAACATGCTGCTGGTAAGGGACTGAAAGTCGCAATAGTAGAATCTTCTGATATGGGAGGCACTTGTGTTAACAAGGGTTGTGTTCCATCGAAAGCTCTTTTGGCTGCAAGTGGAAAAGTTAGAGAAATAGCTAATTATGAACATTTAGCTAAATTTGGTATACATGCTTCACCAGTAAGGTTCGAGAGATCAAAAATTGCAGATCATGCAAATAATTTAGTTTTAAATGTTAGAGAAAATTTAACAAAAACTCTTAAAAGGAGTGGAGTTGAAATTATTCTGGGCATCGGAAGAATTGAAGGAAATCAAAAAGTAGGTGTAAGAGATAAAAACGGAATTGATAAAATTTTCACATGTAAGAATATTGTTATAGCAACAGGCTCTTCTCCTTTTGTGCCCCGTGGAATAACTTTGGATAATAGGACCGTATTTACTAGCGATGATGCGGTTAAACTTGAGTGGCTTCCAAGATGGATAGCAATTATTGGAAGCGGATATATAGGTCTAGAATTTGCTGATGTTTATACCGCGCTTGGTTGTGAAGTTACCATGATCGAGGCTTTGGAGAATATTATGCCAACATTTGATCCAGATATCACTAAAATTGCTAAGAAAAACCTTATTCAAGCAAGAGATATAGACACAAAATCAAATGTCTTTGCGACAAAAATAACACCCGGATGCCCTGTAAAAATAGAGCTGACTCATGCAAAATCTAAGGAAGTTGTAGAAACTTTAGAAGTTGACGCTGTACTAGTCGCAACTGGCAGAAGTCCTAATAGTAATAACTTAAATCTTGAGTCGGTTGGTATCGAAACAGTAAAAGGTTTCATTCCTGTAGATGATCAAATGAGAGTTAAGAATGGTGATGAAACAATACCTAACATTTGGGCTGTTGGAGATGTAACGGGCAAACTAATGCTTGCCCATACAGCTGCAGCGCAGGGTACTATTGCTGTTGATAATATTTGCGGTGGTAATGTCGAAATTAATTATAAAAGCATCCCCGCAGCAACCTTTACTCACCCAGAGATAAGTTCAGTTGGTCTCTCTGAAGTTGAAGCTAAAGAGATATCTGCAAAAGAAAATTTTACTTTGGGAGTTGTCAAAAGCTTCTTTAAGGCTAATTCAAAAGCATTGGCTGAATTGGAAAGTGATGGATTGCTAAAGTTGATTTTCAATAAAGATAATGGGAAAGTATTAGGTGCTCATATTTTTGGGTTACATGCAGCTGATTTAATTCAAGAAATTTCGAACGCTATTTCAAGGAACCAAGATGTAATTGAATTATCTAAAGAAGTTCATACTCATCCTACTCTTAGTGAAGTAGTTGAGGTCGCATATAAACAAGCTGCTTCTCAAATAAAATAATATCTAAGATTAATGGAGATAAGACGCAGGCCACCAAATCCTACAGTAAGGGTAGAAAATTTAGAATATGCTGTACCTCATAGAGAAGCACAAGCAAAAAATATTCTGGAAGAAATTGTCTGGCACAAGGATATTGAAATTAAGAATTTTAAAAAAACAGTCTCTTTAGAAGATCTCATCAAAAAGATTGAAAAACTTCCTACTCCCAAAGATTTTTGTAAAAATATTTTGGAGTCAAAAATAAAACCAGGAGTTATTGCTGAAATAAAAAAAGCTAGTCCGAGTAAAGGAGTTATTAGAAAAGATTTTAACCCTGAAAACATAGCAATTTGTTATGAAAGACTAGGTGCATCATGTATCTCAGTGCTTACTGATAAAAGGTTTTTTCAAGGTGGTTTTGAAATACTCGAAACTGTAAGGAGATCAACTAATCTCCCTCTACTCTGTAAAGATTTTATTATTTCTGCTTATCAGATTTATAAAGCTAGGGTATCTGGTGCTGATGCAATATTATTAATCGCTGCGATTTTAAGTGATGACGATTTAATTTATTTAAAGAAAATAGCTGATAATTTAAAGATGAGTGTTCTTGTTGAAGTCCATAACTCTAATGAATTAGAAAGGATTCTAAAGTTAAAATCTTTTAATTTGATTGGAATAAATAACAGGAACTTAAAGACTTTTAAAACGGATTTAAAAACATCAATAGAATTGATGCATACACATGCAGATATATTTTTAAAACAAAATATTATTCCCATAAGTGAATCCGGAATTAATTGTGCCGAAGATTTAGAATCGCTTAGATCTATTGGAATCATGGGAGTATTAATTGGTGAAACTTTTATGAGAGAAACTGATATTGAACAATCGTTCAAGAAATTATTTAACTCAATTTAATATTGACTTCAAATCGTGCTATAAAATTGAATAAACAGAGTTGAACTGAATATATATATGCAGGCTGTAATTTTAACGGGCATAGTTGCAGGATTTGTGCATGTAGTTAGTGGCGCTGATCATCTAATTGCAATGGCACCGGCAGCGATTAATAATCCTCAAAAAGCTCTTAAAAATAGTTTCTCATGGGGCTTGGGACATTCTTCAGGAGTCCTCTTGTTAGCTTTTCTAGCGATTTTTATTAAGGATCTTACGCCATTAAACAAATTTTCTAGTATTGCCGAATTCCTAGTTGGAATTTCACTTCTAATTGTTGGAGTATTTGCTATTAAAAATTCTTTTCAATTAAGTATTCACTCGCATTCCCATAAGCATGAGAATGGAATTGCCCATCGTCACTTTCACTTTCATGTTAAGGAACAAAAAAATAATATTAAGCACTCACATGCTTTGACTGGTTTAGGCTTGCTACACGGTATAGCTGGAGGTTCACATTTTCTTGCAGTTCTTCCTGCTCTAGCACTTCCTCTAACAAGCGCTTGCTTATATTTGATTTCATATTTGATTGGTTCACTCATAAGTATGAATCTTTTTACTTGTTTAATATCTTTTACCACCTTTAAAGCAAGTCAAAAATTTATTAAAAGATTAATAGCTGCAGCAGGAGGGCTTTCCTTTTCTTTGGGATTATTTTGGATTCAAAGAAGTGCTTCTGTTTTTTTGAATTAAAAAATTTTTTAATTTAGGAATAATTAATTTAGAGGTGACAATCCCAATTATTTTTTCGTTATTGATTAACCCAAATTTATTACTATCTTCGCTAAATTCAATATTGTCTCCAATAACCTCAACGTTATTTTGATTTACTGAAATTATCCTTTTTATTAGATTTTTATTTTTAAATGGATGATTAAAAATAACTACTTGTCGATTTTTAAGTATTGATTTATTCTTTTTATATTTTTTAAAAAATACAATATCACCTTCTTTTAGGTAAGGAAACATCGATTCACCACTAATAATCGCGGTTTTTCTTAAACCTAAAAAAAATAAAATAAAATCAAAAAAACTTTTGAAAATAACTCTGATTAACTAGCTTTTACAAAAGCGTCTGATCTTCCTTTTGAAGCCCAGAAAATATTATGAATTTTTTCTACATAACTCATGAGTTCTTCAGCTTGGGCTAAGTCAATATTAACTTTGCATGCACTGCATAATTTAGCCGCCTTCCAAATAGTTTCATGTAAGTCTGGATAAGTTTCTAAGTGAACTGGTTTAAAGTAATCTGTCCACAAAATTAGAATCTCTTTCTTTGTTTCTTTTGCTTGCTCTTCTTTAACTGCAACGTATCTAGAAAATGTATTGCTGTATGCAGCCCACTCTGCTGAATCAGTGCTAGAAGGAGCTTCTAATGCAATAAGTTTTTTTGTCATTGATAAAACTGCTTCAGCTGCAACTCTCGTAGATGCTGGGTCGTAAACTCCACAGGGACCATCGCAGTGAGCATGGACAGTCATTAGGGATTTTTTATCTAGAAAAGAATTGATGAATTTACTTAACATTTCAAATATTTGGTGTTGTATATATATTACTTGGAGATTAACTAAATTGAAAAGTCTTAGATATTTTTCTTACTTAATTTAATTGACTTTTAATAATTCAACTTCGAATATTAAAGTCGCATTAGCAGGTATTACATTTCCAGCTCCTCTTGATCCGTATCCAAGTTCCGGAGGTATTGTTAATTTTCTTTTGCCTCCAACTTTCATGCCTGCTACACCTTCGTCCCAACCTTTTATTACTCGTCCAGCACCCAAGGGAAAGCTGAATGGAGCTCTGCCGATACTGGTATCAAATTGTGTCCCGTCTTCTAGAGTTCCTGTGTAATTTACAGTAACTGTTTGCCCAGCACTAGCTTCATCTCCTTCCCCGTTTACGATATCTGCAATAATTAGACCACTTTCTGTAGTCCTTGAATTGTTGTCTGATGGTGTTTCTTCTGCCATAGCGAAAAGTATAGGATTTGGATCTGATGGGTCTAGTTCAAATAAATTATTATTTGAGACATTTGATGATTTTGCAACAGGTGTTCTTTGAACTGACTGAGTTTCTGCTTCAGCAGCATTAACAACTTGAGGTGAATTAAATTGACTGAAAAGAGTTAATGAAACACAAAAAACAAAAACTGCAAAACTAATAAAGACTTCTTTCACTTAAATTTTGAAAGTTACTAAAACTTAGTTTACAGAATGAAGGTACAATAAATGGGTGATTATAAATTTAATTTCGTAATTTTAGATTGTTAATCCCAACTCAAATTAAAAGTCTAAGACAATATCTTTACCCTTGTTTAGGAGGGATTTTAGGAGGAATTTCAGTTTCAACACATTTTTGGCTGATTTTTATGCCGATATCTTTATTTATCTTATGGAAGGGAAGTGAAAGGAGAATAGCAAATTTTTGTTGGGGTTTTTTCTTTATCTTGATAAGTCATTCTTGGATTTATGATCTTCATCCATTGACATGGCTTGGTTTCTCATGGCTTGCAAGTTTAATAATTACCATTTTAATATTATTATTTTGCGCTTTTCTGGGTGGGATATTAGTTTATTTATGGGGATTGTTAGTTGAAATTATTCTCTGGAAAGGGGATGTTTTCAAAATGAAAACATTATCTTTAACAGTAAAAGTATTTTTTTTATCCTTGACTTGGGGTATTGGTGAACTGATACTTTCTCAAACACCTTTTTTTTGGATAGGTTTAGGAGAGAGTCTTATCCCAGGTGATATTTATCTTGCTGGTTTAGCAAGATGGATTGGTGCAAGTGGTTTATGCGTATTACAAATATTGATTGGATTTTGGATTTTTTATATTCAAGGTAGATGGGAAAGAAAACTTCACTTTAAAAAAATATTTCTTTTAGGACTATTGGTTTTTATTTTCTTACATTTATTTGGAGGTTTAACAAGTCCATTAAAAAGAAATTATGAATATCCAGTAGCTATTTGGCAAACTAATATACCAACAAGAGAAAAATTAAAAATAAATGATGAATTTATCGAAGAAAAGTTATCCATCGCTCAAAAATATGCTTTATCAAACAAAGCGAAACTTCTTGTTGCTCCTGAAGGAACTCTATCTAGTAATTTTTATTTTTCTAAAGGCATTAAGGTTAATACCTTGTCAGGAGGTTTCAGAAATTCAAATAATGAGTTAAGAAGTTCTTTACTCGGATTTCAAATTGGAGATAAATCTTTTACCTCATTTATTGATAAAAATAGACTTGTTCCACTAGGTGAAAAAATACCTAGATTTCTAGATATTTTTTCAAGAGGATTATCTGCAGTAGGAGGAATTCAACCAGGCTCTGATTCAAGATTTTTTGATACTAAAATCACACCCCCACTAGCAGTAGCTATATGTTACGAAATTAGTGATGGACTAGAAATAAGAAAGGCTATTAATAGCGGTGCAAAACTAATAATAACTGCAGCAAATTTAGATCCATATCCAGCTAAGCTTTATAATCAATTTCTATCTTTGGCTAGATTAAGAAGTATTGAAAATAAGAAAAATAATTTACTAGTATCAAATACAGGCCCTTCGGGCTTAGTTCAAGATGATGGAAAAATAATTAAACTTTTAGATTATGATGTTGAGCGAAATGAAATAGTGTTCCCTAATTTTTCATCCGAAAAGACTTTCTATACAAAATTTGGCGATAAACCTATTTTGTTTTTATTTATATTTTTTATGGGATTAAATATCTTTTGGAAAATTAATTAATTAACCCTCCACCTAATAAAATTTCTCCTTTATAAAAAACTGCAGCTTGTCCGGGCGTTACCGAACTTTGACTATCTTCAAAAATTAATTTAAATGTTTTAGTATGATCTTTATTTTTCAAAGGTATTAAAGTTCCTTTTACTGGATGACTTCTATATCGGATTTGTGCTTCTACTTCAATTTCTTGCTTAGGTTCTTCGATTGAAACCCAGTTAACCTTACTAATTATTGCTTCTCTATTAAATAGATCATTTTTATCTGCTACATACACTATGTTTTTTACCCTGTCTAAACTTTTTACATATAATGGTTCAGGCCAAGCAATACCCAAACCTTTTCTTTGACCTACTGTAAAGTGCTGAATTCCATTGTGCGTTCCTAGGACTTTCCCATTTACATGAACAATTTCTCCTTCTTTGGGTTCAATATGTTTGTCGATAAATCTCTGCATTGATCCATAATGCTCAACTAAACATAAATCTTGACTTTCTGGTTTTTGAGCAGTTCTAAGGCCTAATCTCAGGGCTTCCTTTCTTGTCTCTTCTTTTTTCATTTCACCAAGAGGAAATTCTAATCTGCTTAGTACTTCTTGAGAAAGAGAATAAAGAAAATAACTTTGGTCTTTGTTTTCGTCAGCACCTCTGAGAAGAAGGAAGTCTTTAAATACAAAGCTCTTGCAATCAAGTGTTTCAGCATAAGATGATTTTTTTATCCTTGCGTAATGTCCAGTCGCAATATGAGTAAAGTCTTTTTTGTTTATTGCATAATTGAGCATCTCTTCAAACTTCACATTCTTGTTGCACATCGAACATGGGAGCGGAGTGAATCCTTTCTCATAGCTTTCAGTAGTTTTTTTAATTACCTCTCTTTCAAAAATTTCTCTTGAGTCTATTATTTTATGATTAATTCCCAAATCTTCACAAAGGCCAGCAGCATCTACTAATCCTTCAGAACAACAGGAGCCTTGTCCTTTCATAAGCCAAAGAGTTAGTCCCTCAACATTCCATCCTCTTTCTACAAGAAGAGCAGCTGAAAGGGAACTATCTACGCCACCAGAAAGACCTACAATAATATTTTTCTTCTTTTTAGTTTTATTATTAGAAGAAAAAAAGTTCTCTAATTTTTTATCCTTTTGTGTCTTTAACATGGAAGTTTAAATTTTTGAACAGTTCTTCAATTGCTTTGTACTAATTATGAACGAAATTGCATGGCCAACAATTGATTCTAGACATTTAATTGTTGATTCAAAGCAAATGTTGATAGTAGAGAAAGAAATGTTTTCTGATGGAATGCCACAAGAAGCATTGATGGAAAAAGCTGGTATCCAAATTAGTAGATGGCTCTTAAAAAAGAAACCTCTTCTTAAGAATGGAATAACTGTTTTTATAGGTCCTGGGCATAATGGCGGGGATGGTGCAGTAATAGCTAGAGAGCTTTTTTTGAAAGGTTTTTATGTACAGGTATGGTGTCCATTTCCAATAAAAAAAACACTAACAAATGATCACCTTAATTATCTTACATCTATTGGTGTCACAAAATTAGTAGAGCCTCCTGATTCAAATGGGAAAGATCTTTGGATTGATGCAGTTTTTGGTAATAATCAAACGAGAAAAATTGATGATAAGTTAATTAAACTGTTTAATCAAAAATTTCATAAAAAATCTGGAAAGGTAATAAGTATTGATATTCCAACAGGATTATGTCCTGATAAAGGAGAGCCTTTTTTAGAAAACGCAGTAAAGGCAAACTACACCTTGGCCATTGGTCTTTATAAGATTGGGTTGACCCAAGATTCTGCTTTACCTTTTATTGGAGAATTGCACCATATAGATATTGGTGTGCCTACTAGTAAGCTGTCCAAAATTGATAAAAAGATTTTTAAGGTTACTTACAAAGATATAAAAAATATTGATTTACCTTCTTTGCCAAAAAATTCCAACAAATATCAAAGAGGTAGAACATTACTAATAGCCGGAAGTGAAAAATATCCTGGTGCTGCATACTTGGCATTAAAAGGGGCCATATCAAGTGGAGCAGGCTACATCTCTGCAGTCCTTCCTGGGATAGTTGCTGAATCTATTTGGCAAGTTGCCCCAGAAATAGTTTTAAAAGAAACTATGCAATGTAATCAAAATGGAAATGCATCTTTATTTAGTGCATTAAAGAATATTGATTTAAGTGCGTTTGATTCATTAGCTGTCGGTCCAGGAATAGGAATTGATAATGATGATTGGCAAAAATCAAAAGACTATCTTATGGATTTTGGAGGATTATTGATCTTGGATGCAGATGCACTTAATAGAATTTCCGAATCTAAGTTGGGGTCAAATTTCTTTGTAGAGAGAAAATTTAAGACATGGATTACACCACATAGCAAAGAATTTGGAAGATTATTTCCTAATATAAAATCCAAGACCAATGTTGGGCTTGCTCGTGATGCGGCAAAAGAATTCAATATCAGTATTTTGTTAAAAGGAGCTAACAGTATAGTTGCTGATAATAAAAAAGTATGGCAAATTTTTGGAACCGATTCTCAGACAGCTCGAGCTGGATTGGGTGATCTTTTATCTGGTTTTGTAGCTGGTAGTTCTGCGATCGATTTAACCTTGTGTAGAAATATATCAACAGATTTTTTTGCAAAATATGTACTTTTGCATTCATTTGCTGCATCAAAGTGCAAAAGTGGATCAAATGCTTCTGCTATTGGTGATGAACTTATAAAATTAATGAGAAATATAAAAACGAGACAAATATCTTGAAAGAAACAATTTAAGAGAGTTATTTATAGTTTTAAACACATAAGTGTACAAATATTACTTGAAATCTGAAGCGCGCATTAAATATTTGGCCATTTCTAAAAAAGTGTAGGAGAGTTTTAATACCTTATTAGGTCAAAAAATGGTCTCATCATTGCCAACTCAATCAGAACAACCTAAAAGGAGAAGTAATGACCCTATAAGTTGGTATTTGCAGAATATTGGTAGAGTTCCCTTATTAACACCTGCCGAAGAGATTGAATTAGGGAATCAAGTCCAGAAGATGATGATTCTTACAGAAGATGGACAATTAAATGAAAAGACTAATGATTTTACAACTCAGCAAAAAAGAACTATAAAAATTGGTCGAAGAGCTAAAGAAAGAATGATGAAAGCAAATTTAAGATTAGTTGTCAGTGTGGCAAAAAAATATCAAGGTAAAGGTCTCGAATTACTAGATTTAGTACAAGAAGGTTCTCTTGGGTTGGAGAGAGCTGTCGAAAAATTTGATCCGACAAGAGGATATAAGTTTTCTACTTATGCCTTCTGGTGGATTAGGCAGAGTATGACAAGAGCAATTGCTTGTCAATCAAGAACAATACGTTTACCTGTTCACTTAAGTGAAAGGTTGGCTTCTATCAGAAAAATTAGTAGAGACTTAGCTCATAAGCTTGGTGCTATGCCAAGCAGAATTGAAATTGCAGAGGCAATGGAAATTGAAGTTGAAGAATTGGATTCTGTTTTAAGACAAGCTTTATCGACAAGTAGTTTAGATGCTCCAGTAAATGGTGATGATGGTAGGAGCTTTTTAGGTGATTTAATTGCAGACAGTAATAATGAAGAGCCTTTAGATCAAGTTGAACAGAAAATGCATCAAGAGCAACTTGGTAAATGGTTAAGTCATTTAAGCGAGCAAGAACAACATGTTCTCAAACTAAGGTTTGGACTTGATGCAAATGAGAGACACACGCTTGCAGAAATTGGAAGATTACTAGAAGTTTCTAGAGAAAGAGTAAGACAAGTTGAACTTAAAGCATTAAGAAAATTAAGGAATTTAACCAGAAAATTACCTAGTGGGATTTAATCTAGTCTTCTGCCCAAATGTATTTGGTTAATTCTTCTGAAGGAGGTTCAGGAGCTTCAATTGCATTTTTAACTGACTCCGATATTTCAGCATCAATTTTCTTTTCAATAATTTTTAATTCTTCTTCCGTAGCGAATTTACCGTCAATAATTGCTTGAGCTAATTTCTTAATAGGATCTCTTTTCCCCCAAAACTCCTTCTCTTTTTCAGACCTTAATTCATCTGGATCTGCAAGAGAATGCCCTCTATATCTATAAGTTAAACATTCTAAAAGTGTGGGACCTTCTCCTGCCCTAGCTCGCTCAATTGCTCTTTGTGCTGCCCCTCTTACTGCTAATACATCCATCCCATCAACTTCCTCGCCGTGCATACCAAAAGCAGACGCTTTTCTCCAGATTTCAGGATTACTAGTAGCTCTATCATGAGCCATACCAATAGCCCATTTATTATTCTCAACAACAAAAATTATGGGTAATTTCCATAACTGGGCCATATTTAAACATTCAAAAAACTGCCCATTATTGCAAGTCCCATCCCCAAAAAATGCTGCAGTTACCGCATCACTATTACTATTTCCAGCAACTTCCTTTTTGTATTTACTTGAAAAGGCTGCTCCTAAGGCAACTGGAATTCCCTCTCCAATAAATGCATATCCTCCGAGTAGGTGATGCTCTCTTGAAAATAAGTGCATGGATCCACCACGGCCTTTGCTACAACCAGTGGATTTACCAAAAAGTTCACTCATTACTTCAAATGAGGGAACACCCGCACTTAGTGCATGAACATGATCGCGATAGGTACTACAAAACCAATCATGTTTCTTTTTCATGGCGCCAATTACTCCCGTGCTTATGGCCTCTTGACCGTTATATAAATGAACGAAACCAAACATTTTCCCCCTGTAATACATTTCTGCACACTTATCTTCAAACCTACGACCAAGCGTCATGTCTTCATAAAGGAATAATCCGGTTTCTCGATCTAATTCGGCTTTTTTTATGTCTTGAAGATTTGAGATTCTCTCTACGTGTGTTTCCAAGAAAAATACCTTAACGAAGTTTTGATTTGTTAACATTCTAAGCCGTGATGGGCGATTTTCATGATTTTTTTTAATAACTCTGTAAGACCTTGTGAAAAAATTTTTTAACTTGATAAAATTTGTCTAAGAATTTTCAATAGGATATTTGTTTGGAACTTCCCTTAGACCATTTTCGTTTAATTGGCGTAAGCCCCTCTGCAACTTCTGAGGAAATATTAAGGGCGTTTCAATTGCGGTTAGATAAAACACCTGATGAAGGTTTTACTTATGAAGTTTTAACCCAAAGATCTGAGCTGCTTCGCCTCACTGCCGATCTACTTACAGATCCAGAAAGCAGAAGAGAGTACGAAAATTTGTTATTAAATGGGAATTCTGGATTGGATTTTTCCTCAAATAGAGAAGTAGCAGGATTAATACTGCTTTGGGAATCAGGTTCACCAAAAGAAGCTTTTAAAATTACGAGAAAAGCATTGCAACCCCCACAAACTCCAGCTTTAGGAAGTAGTAGAGAAGCTGATTTAACATTATTGGCTGCTTTAACAGCTAGAGATTCTGCAATTCAAGAACAACAGCTTAGATCCTATTCGAACGCGGCAGACTTTTTACATGAAGGTATACAACTTCTACAAAGAATGGGAAAGCTTGGAGAAATAAGAAAAGAACTTGAAGAAGATTTGGTTGCTTTGCTTCCTTACAGAATCCTAGATCTACTTAGTAGAGATCTAAATGATCAAGAGTCTCATAAAAAAGGCTTGAGTATGTTGGAAAATTTAATAATCAAAAGAGGTGGTTTGGAAGGTAATAATAAATCTGAATATAAAGATTATTTAAATCAGCAAGAGTTTGAAGTTTTTTTTCAACAAATTAAGCCATTTTTGACAGTGCAAGAACAGATTGATTTGTTTCTTGAATTACAAAAAAGAGGATCATTAGAAGCAGGATTTTTAGCGTTTCTATCCTTAACAGCTATTGGTTTCTCTAGAAGAAAGCCAGAAAAATTATTTGAAGCGAGGAGAATTTTAAAGAAACTAAATTTATCAGGTCTTGATTCAATGCCTTTAGTTGGTTGTTTAGATTTGCTTTTAGCTGATATTGACCAAGCCTCTGCAAGGTTTTCAAGTAGTTCTGATGAAAATTTACGAGATTGGCTTAACAATTATCCTGGAGATAAGTTAGAAGCGATATGTATTTTCTGTAAAAATTGGTTAGAGAATGATGTTTTAGTTGGGTATAGAGACATTGACTCAAAAGAGGTGGATTTAGATTCTTGGTTTGAAGATAGGGAAATTCAAGAATTTATTGAAAAATTAGAGAAGAAATCAAATAAAATTGCAATTAGATCAAACCTTCAAAATCAACAAACTGAGAAGGAATCATCCACAAAAACGACTGAAGATTTCGATAATATATTAGTAAATATTGATGAAAGAAGATTACCTTGGCCTGGTGGGATAAAACAAGGCTATGAAAAGGTTGAGACCAAAGAAATAGAATTCAATGAGGAATACTTTAAGAAAAAACCAATTGAGTTTTATAATTTTTTAATTGAAAAAATTGCTGAATTAAAGTTTAGTTTTGGGGAATTCCTAAAAGATAAAGAGATAATTAATCGGTCGCCGTATTTGATTTATATATATGCGTTTTTGATCTTATTTGCATTTGGTATTGGGATTGGATTTTTAAGAAATAATTTTAAAAAATCAATTCAGGAAGAATCTATTGCTGAAAAACCTTTAATTTCAAAAAATAAAAAACAAATGCTTAGTGAGATAGGTCTTATTCAAGAAACAAAAAAAAATCCTTCAAGTAAATTGAATTCTATTTCTGATAAATCTCCTTCAATTATTTCCTATGAATTCAAAGAACTTAATACTTCTTCACCTTCTTTGGAAGATATAAGCAATTTAATTAATGGATGGCTTCTTAATAAAAGTAATTACCTTGCGGGAAAGGGTGAAATTAATCTTTCTAAGATTGTTAGTAAAGGTCTAATTGATCGAACAATCGAAGAAAGACAGAACGATATCAAGCAAGGAATTTATAAGGAGATTAATTCCCAAATACGTAAAATTGATTTGGAATCGCAAACTTCATCTCGGATAGTTGTTTTAGTAGAATTAAATTATCTTGAGAGGTTAGTAAAGAATTCTGGAGAATTAATTAATGAAACATCTTTAAATCCCCTTAAAGTTAAATATATTTTGGGATTTTCAAATAAATCGTGGAAATTGGTTGATTTCGTGAGCGGCTTTTAATTACAAACTTCAAGATCATCTATAATAATTAAAATTACTTTTTAATAATGTTTGATGAACTCTCGTCACGCTTTGAAGACGCAGTAAAGGGTTTAAGAGGCGAAGCAAAAATTAGTGAAAATAATATAAACGATGCCTTAAAGAATGTAAAAAGAGCACTCCTCGATGCAGATGTTAGTTTGTCTGTAGTAAAAGAGTTCATATCAGATGTCAAAGATAAAGCAATTGGAGAAGAAGTAGTTAGAGGTGTAAACCCAGGTCAAAAATTTATAGAAGTTGTAAATAAAGAATTGATTAACATTATGGGGAATGAAAATTCTCCATTAAACGAAAATGAAAATAGTCCTACAGTCATATTGATGGCTGGACTTCAGGGAGCGGGTAAAACCACTGCAACAGGAAAATTAGGACTTTATTTAAAGGAAAAAGATAAAAAAGTTCTTTTGGTGGCTGCAGATATTTATCGACCAGCAGCTGTAGAGCAGCTTAAAACATTGGGAAGTCAATATGAATTGGAAGTTTTTTCAGCTAAAGAAAAAAATAGCAAACCAGAAGAAATAGCAAGGGAAGCATTGAATTTTGCTAGTGAAAATGATTTTAATTCGATAATTATTGATACCGCAGGAAGACTGCAAATTGATGATTCCATGATGAGTGAAATGGTTCGAATAAAAGAAGTTTCTAATCCTGATGAGGTTTTGCTTGTTGTTGATTCAATGATTGGGCAAGAAGCTGCAGACTTAACAAAATCATTTCATGAAAAAGTAGGAATCACAGGGGCGATATTAACTAAGTTGGATGGTGACTCTAGAGGTGGAGCTGCTTTATCGATAAGAAAAATAAGTGGTAAACCAATCAAATTTATTGGTGTAGGTGAAAAAATAGAGGCATTGCAACCATTTCATCCAGAGAGAATGGCCAGCAGAATTTTAGGCATGGGCGATGTATTGACACTTGTTGAAAAAGCGCAAAAAGAAGTTGAACTTGCTGATGCAGAGGCGATGCAAAAGAAACTTCAAGAAGCGACTTTTGATTTTAATGATTTTGTAAAGCAAATGAGATTAATTAAAAGAATGGGTTCACTTGGTGGATTGATAAAATTGATTCCTGGAATGAATAAAATAGATGATGGGATGATAAAAGATGGAGAAGATCAACTTAAGAAAATAGAATCTATGATCTCGTCAATGACTCTTGAGGAGAAACAAAAACCAGAAGTTCTTGCCGCTCACCCCTCAAGAAGACAAAGAATCGCTCAAGGTAGCGGTTATGAAGCAAAAGATGTAGATAAAGTTTTAGCCGATTTTCAAAGAATGAGAGGTTTTATGAAACAAATGTCTAACGGAGGTATGCCAGGAATGGGAGGAATGCCAGGAATGGGAGGTATACCAGGAATGGGAGGAATGCCAGGAATGGGAGGAATGGGAGGCATGGGAGGTATGAGTGGTAATAAGCCAATGAAAAAGCAAAAAAATAATAAAAAGAAAAAAGGTTTTGCCGATTTATAGTTTCTATATTTTTACCTTTGAATGATATTATTATTAAAAACGCATTAATTTAAAATGATTAAATTGCGCCTTAAGCGCTTTGGAAAGAAAAAAGAGGCAAGTTTCAGAATTGTTGCATGCAACAGTACTTCCAGAAGAGATGGTAGACCCCTGCAAGAACTAGGTTTTTATAATCCGAGAACTAAGGAAACCAGGCTTGACACAGAAGCTTTAAGAACAAGACTTACTCAGGGTGCTCAGCCAACTGATGTTGTGAGAACTTTATTAGAAAAGGGAGGGTTATTAGAAAAGATAGAAAGACCCTCTATCGCAATTGGTAAAGCAAAATTAGAGAAAGAAAAATTAGCTAAGGCTAAAACTAAAGACGAAGAGAATGATAGTATTAAAGCTGAAAGCGAGGGAAATGAAGCTGAAAGCTAGTGAGTTGATAAATTTTTATTTTTATTCAATAACTAGATGAAGGAAGTTTCCAAAACTGGTCACTTCAAAATAGATTTGCCAAGCTCTGATGCCGCTACAGCATTATCTGGACCTGGTAATTCTTTCTTAAAAAAATTTGAGTCTCTTACAGGAGTTTCTTTAACCATAAGAGGTTTGCAACTTGAGATGAACGGAGTCATATCTAAAATTGAGAGAGCCTCAGCATTAGTAGAATTAACAAGACCAATTTGGGAACAAGGGTTAGAAGTTCCAGAGGTAGATCTTAAAGCGGCTTTAAGTTCTTTAAATATGGGCGAATCATCTTCACATGCTGAACTTGGAAAAAAAATTCTTGCGCGTTCCAAAGAAGGAAGATATTTAAGACCAAGAACTATAAGGCAAAAAGAATATGTTGAATCAATTGAAAACTTTGATCTTACGTTCGCGATTGGTCCAGCTGGAACTGGTAAGACATTTTTAGCAACTGTTTGCGCCGCACGACTATTGAACGAGAAAAAAATTGAAAAAATTGTTTTAACCAGACCAGCTGTAGAGGCTGGTGAGAATTTGGGATTTCTACCTGGCGATTTGCAACAAAAAGTAGATCCATATTTAAGACCACTTTTTGATTCTTTACATAGTATTTTTGGGTTTGATAGAACCAATTCGTTAATCGATAAGGGAATTATTGAAGTAGCACCTTTGGCATTTATGAGAGGCAGAACCTTAGACAACTCGATGGTTATCCTAGATGAAGCACAAAATACTACTTGCTCTCAAATGAGAATGTTTTTAACCAGATTGGGTGATAGATCTAAAATGGTTGTTAACGGAGATATTACACAAATTGATTTAAAAAAAGATCAGGGAAACGGCCTCATCGAGGCATCGAGAATTTTCTCTGAAACTCAAGGTATAAAATTTTGTTATTTAACTGTTGAGGATGTAGTTCGTCATCCTCTAGTTCAGAAAATTATTGAGGCCTATCAATAACTTTATAACTCTGGAGATCCGTACCCTGAAATTTTAAAAATCAAGTAGAATAGAATCATATTTATAAAAGAAAATGCCAGCAAGTAGTAATTTCAATCAAGCTATTCGTGAAGCACAAACAAGTTCAATTGTTGGACCTAATGTTGTTCAAAAAGCTTTACCTTACGTTGGTGGAGGTATGGTTCTAACTTCTTTAGGCGTTTTAGCAGGTGTCTCACTAATAGCAACAAATCCTGGGCTTTTCCAGCCTCTTTCAATTGTTGCATTAATTGCAGAATTGATTTTGTTTTTTATAGCCACAAGTGCTGCAAATAATGCAAATAATGCTAAGGCTTTGCCTTTGTTGACAGGCTTTAGCTTATTAACTGGATTCACCTTAAGTGGAATAGTTGCTTTAGCAATAGGAACAATTGGGATTGGTTCTGTTGGAACAGCTGCCTTAGCTACAGGTATAACTTTCGTTATTGCCTCTTATACCGGCCAAAGAATGAGTGATAGTGTCGGTCAAGCACTAAGTGGGGTAGTTGGTCTTGGTTTGATAGGACTGCTTATTGCAATGTTTGTCCAATTAATTGGAGGATTTTTTGCTCCAGGAGTTTTTGGAGGTTCAGGACTCGAATTGATAATTGCAGGATTTGGAACTGTCTTATTCGTTGCTATGTCATTTGTGGATTTCTATACAATGCCAAGAAGATATAATGATGATCAATACCTTGCAGGAGCTTTAGGTATGTATCTAACTTATATAAATCTTTTTGTTTTTATTTTGAGATTAATGATTGCACTTCAAGGCGGCGGAAGAAGAGACTAAAGATATTACGTAAATAATTAGAACCAAAGCGTAGATTTGTTTCTACGCTTTTTTATTGGGCGATATCAAGAATTTGTTTTTTTATAAATTCCTTTTGCTCTGAGTCATACTTTACTGAATTATCAAAACTATTGCCCTTATCATCTAAGTCTCTAAGGACTTGATTTACAGACTTTGTAACTGACCTGGTTTCTAATAGTCTTAAAATAGCCTTACATCTATCTGAAATGTTTTCCGATGCTATCTCATATTCATGATTATTATCTCTTCGATGAATAATAATTTGAGCGGAACTCATTATTAAATTTTTTACTACTATGTCTGTTACAACATCACCACCTTCGTTAAGTTTGTAAATTAGTGAAAAAGGAAGTTTATCTAATAAAAAACAATCTTTATCTGATAAAGTGTATGCAAAAAATCCTCTGAGTCCATTTCTTGTTTTAGTTAGTTCTGCGATTCTATCCGCTAAAACCTCTTCGCTGAGTAAATCTTCACTCCACTCTTTGCACCATTGTGCTGATATGTTTATTGCTTGCGTGAACGAAGCTTCTTTTATATTTATGGTTTTTTTTTCCATTTTTGATCAGAATTTTATTATTAATGCATTAAAAGTCTTTGGCTAATTATAGATCTGGGTTTGTAACTTTACTAGGCAGGCCAAATGTCGGTAAATCTACTTTAATAAATAAATTGATTGGAGAAAAAATAACAATTACTTCTCCAATAGCTCAAACTACTAGAAATAAATTAAAAGGGATACTTACTAAAGACAATGGGCAAATAATATTTGTTGATACTCCAGGTGTTCATAAACCTCATCATCGACTTGGAGAGATATTAGTAAAAAACGCAAAATCTGCAATTAATGGAGTTGATATGGTAATTTTTGTAATTGATTCAAGTGAAGAACCTGGTAGAGGTGATGAATATATTTTGAACTTTCTAATAGCAAATAAAACTGAGTTTATTGTTGCATTAAATAAGTGGGATTTGGTTAATAAAGAATTTAAGAATTTACGATTAGATCAATATAGAAGATTTTTTGGAATGAATAGAAACTTACAAATTGTAAGTGCCGCTCAAGGAGAGGGATGTTCTGAACTAGTCGATATGGCACTTAATTTTCTTCCAGAGGGACCGAAACTTTATGGCGAGGAGACGATTTGCGACCAACCATTAGATAACTTATTATCTGATTTAGTAAGAGAGCAGGTATTAAGAAATACAAGAGAAGAGGTACCTCATAGTGTCGCAGTAAAGATAGAAAAGAGAGAGGAAATGAAAAGAAAAAATGGCAAATTTTTTACTGCTATTTTGGCTACTATTATTGTTGAAAGATCAACTCAAAAAGGCATTCTTATTGGAAAGAAAGGTTCAATGTTAAAAATGATTGGTCAGTCAGCAAGATCAAATATGTCAAAATTAATTGATGGTCCAGTTCACCTAGAGTTATTTGTGAAAGTTGTTCCAAATTGGAGAAAAAAAGAATCAAGGTTAATTGAGTTTGGTTATGAGGAAGATTTCTAGATGAGTGATTTTAATTTTGATGTAATTACATTGTTCCCTAAAGCTTTTGAATTAATAAATAATTTAGGGGTCATAACAAGAGCTCTAGAAAATGATTTGATCGATGTAAATTTACATGATTTAAGAGAATATGGAGAAGGTTCCTATAGACAAGTAGATGATAAGCCTTATGGAGGAGGAGCAGGTATGGTATTAAAACCAGAACCTATTTACAAGGCATATGAATCAATTAGAAAATCATCTAAAAGTAAAACTTTGTTGATGACCCCACAGGGTAAAGTCTTAAAGCAAAAAGATCTTGCGCGATGGTCCACTTTGGATCAAATAATTATTATTTGTGGTCAATATGAAGGTTTTGATGAAAGGATTAGGTATTTAGCTGATGAAGAGATATCGATAGGCGATTATGTACTTTCTGGAGGAGAAATACCTGCTATATCAATAATTAATGGTTTGACTAGGTTATTACCAGGGACTCTTGGTGATCCAGACTCCTTAGTCGATGAGAGTCATAATTCCTCTTTATTAGAATATCCTCAATACACAAGGCCTTTAACTTTTAAAGATATGCAAGTGCCAGATATTTTAGTGAGCGGTAATCATGAAGAGATTAAATCATGGAGAAGAAAAAAAAGTTTTGAAAGAACATTGGAGAGAAGAAGTGATTTAATTTCAAATGAAAACTACAAAAAATCCCCACAAAGTAAGAGAATAATAAAAGAAAATAATCAATTCATGAAATTTAGAATAGGTAATGGATACGATATTCACAGATTAGTAGAGGATAGAGATTTAATTATTGGAGGTGTAAAATTGCATCATCCTGAAAGTTTAGGATTGGATGGGCATAGTGATGCTGATGTTTTGAGTCACTCAATAATGGATGCATTATTGGGAGCTCTTTCGCTGGGTGACATAGGAAAGTATTTCCCCCCATCTGATGAAAAATGGAAAAATGCTGATAGCTTGTTTTTGTTATCAAAAGTAATTGACTTGATAAGACAAGATGGTTGGGAAATAAATAATATTGATAGTGTTCTTGTTGCTGAAAGGCCAAAAATCATGCCATATATAAAAATTATGAAAAAAAATATTTCTGAAATTTTAAATATTGATGAAAATTTAATTGGCATTAAAGCAACCACGAATGAAAAATTGGGTCCAGAAGGGAGAGAAGAGGGTATAAGTTGCCACTCAGTAGTTCTTCTTGAGAAAAAAAATGAGATTTAATTTAAATTTGAAAAAAAAAATTCAAAGATTTTGTTTATTATTAATTTGCTTAGTAATTTTAATTTTTCAATCTGATATTCCCAATTTAAAAGCTCTTACAATGAATAATTTTCAAAGTGAAATGGTCACAGAGGAATTAAGACTTAAAGTACCTGCTGATGTAAAAGCAGCTTGGCTAAATGCGGAAAAAGAAATATGGGAGCCATGGTTATCTTCTCAAGATGGTTTTTTGGGTAGACAATTATTTTGGGATAAAGAAAAAGAAGAAGCTTTAATATTGGTAAATTGGAAAAGTAAGAAATTGTGGAAAAGCATACCAATGTCAGAAGTAAATGTAGTTCAACAAAAATTTGAAGATAATGTTAAAGCTGCTCTAAATGTAGGCAATAATCCTTTTGAATTGATTTATGAGGGAGAATTAAATAAACAAAGATGAATTTTGATATCAAGTTTGATTTTCAAAGAAGAGATAGGATTGGACTCATTGAGGCTATTTGGGGGCAAGATAAGAGTATCGACCAATTAGAAAGATTATCTGAAAATGTATTAAGTAAAAATGAGGTTGTTTTCATTACTAGAATTAATAGTGAAAAAGCTAATTATCTTTTAGATTTGTATGATGATGCACGATTCTATGAAGAAGCAAATTGCCTAATAATTGGGAAAAATCTGAATAAAATAAAGACTAATAAAAAAGTTGGCATAATTTCAGGCGGCTCAAGTGATTTGGCCGTAACACTTGAAGCACAATTAGCGCTTGAAATTTATGGAGTGAATTGTCAATCTTTTATAGATGTTGGAGTGGCGGGACTTCATCGATTGATGAGTCAGTTAGAAGAAATTAATAAATATGATGTATTAATAGTTTGTGCTGGAATGGAAGGAGCTTTGGCAACAGTTGTGGGCGGATTGTTGGCACAACCTATAATTGCAGTACCTGTCTCAGTAGGATACGGCGTTAGCAAGGATGGAGAAACTGCTTTAAATAGTATGTTGTCAAGCTGTTCACCAGGTATTGCAGTTATGAATATAGATAATGGTTACGGAGCAGCAATGGCGGCTCTCAGAATTATTAAAAGTATTTCCTAAAAAATTACTTTTTTTCAATTTCTAATAGGTTTTCTATCCATAAATTTAGTTGTTTTGATAGCATTCCTTCTTCTCTCATTTTGATTGCTTTTATAACTACTTCTGTATTTACCCACTCTGGAAATCTTTTCGGCATTTATTTTTATATTCAGTATTTTTAATTTGGTACAAATTTTTATAAAAACAAGATCTAAGTAACAAATTTAATCTTTAGTGTTTGATTTTGTACCTAATCTAGATAGCTCAGATGAGGTATGTTCACTTTCTACATTTTTTAATCTTTCAATTAGCTCAGACAGATCTTTATGTGCTAACTCCCCATTTTGCTCCCATTTCAGAGACCTTGAGTTGCTATCGATTTTTTCTTTCATTGTTAAATTTAAGTATTAAAAATATAAAACGAAAAAAGGAGAAATTTGGTTATTGTTTCAAGCCTAAACTTAAAAAAATATGAAGATTTTTAATTTATTAAGAATTTATCTTTTAACCACCGCCAACTATTGAAACGATTTCTAAATTATCACCATCTTTAAGCTTCACTTTTTCCCATTTCATTGAATTTATAATTAAATTATTTAACTCCACTACAATTGTGTTTGGTTTATATCCCATATGGTTAAGAGCTGTAGATAGTAGAGCATTTTCTTGATCAAGTTCTATTTTTTTTTCTTCTCCATTTACCCTAATTTTCATGAGATAACTCTTTTAGAATCATAATAGCGACTTCTTTAGGATCTTCAGAATTCATTAATTCCGAAACTAAGGCAACTTTTTTAAACCCATTTCTTTTTAAATATGAAATATTACTTGACTTGATTCCTCCAATAGCAAACCAAGGAATATTTAAATCTTTTGTTAATGTTTTGATCTTTTCAATACCTAAAGGTTTTTTATTCTTTTTTGTTGTAGTTTCAAATACTGGCCCTATTCCTATGTAGTCACAATCATCACTAAGAGCATTTGAAATATCAATTGCATTATTTGCACTTATACCGATTATTTTTGAATATCCTAATAATTTTCTTGCCGTTTTTAAGTCTAAATCGTCTTGTCCAAGATGAATTCCATCGGCGTTAGATGCTAGAGCTATATCAAGTCTATCGTTAACGATAAACAAAGAATTATATCTTTTACATAGATTTTTAATCTGAATTGCTTCTTGAAGATGATCTTGATCAGTTCCCGTTTTAAATCTATGTTGAATAATTTTTACTCCCGCAATTAAAATCTCTTCTATTATTTCTAATAAATTGTCCTTTTGATCTGTGATTACATATAAGTCATTTTCTTTTAATATCTTCTCCGACTTCTTACACTTGCTATAACTTAATAAGTCAATTTCAATAGTATAAATTTCATATCTAATTTCAGAAGCGATTTTTGAAAGCTCATGATTCTGCAGCCTTGAGAATTCTTCTATGACTCGTAATGCTTCTTGAACCCTGGCTGAATTAGAACTAATAATTTGCTCAGAAGTTTTTCTGTTGATTTGCTCTTGATGAGTCAATCCTTTACATTTGTCCTCTATATGATTTCTAGATTGTTTATAAACTTCTAAATGATTTTTCCCTAAAATTTGTCGAAAATTTTTAATCTTTTCAACATATTTTTCTTTTCCTAGACCAAATCTAGCCCAATCCTCTAATACTCTTAATCCTTCTCTAGCTCTATCTAGATTTGCGTCAATAATTTGATAAATTCTTAAATCTTCATCGTCTTTACTATTGGAATTCAGCATTTGTAATTTATTTTTTGTAGTTTTTAAAAATTTCTAGAGCATTTTCTCTATCCTTTTTAATTTGATTAGAAAGTTGATCTATATTTTTGAACTTGATTTGAGATCTAAGTTTTTCAACTGGTTCTACAGATAGATTAAAACCATAAAGATCGATATCTTTATTTATTAAATGAACTTCAACTGCAGATGGCAATAAAGGATTTATTGTTGGTTGAGAGCCAAGATTCATAACAGATTCAATTTTTTGGTTGGAATTTTCAATGGTTGTCCAAGACGCGTAAACTCCTTCTCCAGGTAAAAATTTTCTGCCATCTATTTCAAGATTTGCGGTAGGCCATCCTATACTTTTTCCAATACCTTTACCTTTAACAACCTTTCCATTAAAACTATAAGGCCTATTGAGAATTTTGAAAGCATTTTTCAGATCACTTTTCTCTAATAGATCTCTTATTCTGCTGCTGCTGATTCTACCTTCCTTGTCTTCTAAAATTGGAATAATTTTAAGTTTAATATCAGTATCCTTAATCAAGTTTTTTATTGTATTTATGTCTCCACTTCTTTTGAAACCAAATTTAAAATTAGCACCTACAGAAATGTTTTTTGCTTGTAATTGATTTATCAAAATATCTTTTACGAATTTTTCTGCACTTAATTTGGATAGTTTCATATCAAAAGGAATCAGAACTAATTGTTCAATCCCTAGATCTTCAAGAATAGATAGTTTTTCATAAGGGAGATCAAGTCTAAGACGCATCTCTTTGTAAAGGACTTCTCGAGGATGAGGCCAGAAGCTTGCAATTGTTGGGGTATATTGATTTTCTTCAACTACACTTTTTATTAATTGTCTGTGGCCAGCATGAAGGCCATCAAAACTTCCAATAGCTATTGAGGTAGGATTCTTAACTTCAGATGGCGATATTAAAGAGATCAAAAGATTACGTGCAATTTTATGACTTTGATGGCAAATTTGAATAGATTATAGTTTATTCGATCAAATGAATGTCTGACAAAATTGATTTTCAGTCCCTTTCATTTGGAATGCGACGCATTGGGTGGATACGCTTTTGGGTTCAGTCCATTTTAGGTGTTGTTGTTGCAGCTGTTTTGCTTTTTTCAAATGTTGTAAATAATAGCGAAGGGCAGCTTGGCTTAGCGCCTGGTTTATCACTTACAACAATATCCTTGATTTTACTACTTTTTAGTCTTTGGCAAGGTTGGTTAATAGTTAGAACAGGAAGAGCAATCGCAAGTAACGCAAGACCCTCAAGAGGACAAACAAGTAAATTGATAAAACGAGGACTAATAGTAGATTTATTAGGAATTTTGTTTGGATTAATTGGATATCAAGCTCTTATGGGTGCCTTATTTATCCAAGCATCTTCTCAAACAACTGGACAATTGATAACAGCGACATCCGATATCCCAATTACTGGTCTTGAAATATTATCAGTTCTCAGTAACACGCAAGTTATCGCTGCTCATTTTTTTGGACTTTGCTTTTCTTTATGGCTTTTAAGAAGGATTTACAAATGAATTATTAATTTTAGGTAAGTCATCTAAATTACCTCTCCAAAATAAATCTGGTTCTACAGGTGTAAGAGATATTTTATTTTCTTGTATTTGCGATACGTCACTTGGCCATTTCTTTGGACCATAACCTTTTGATTTAAGATCTAGAACTACCTCACCAGCGAGCCAATAATAATCATCACCCCTTGGGTCTTCTCTTTTGGAAAATTGATTTTTATATTTTCTTACTGATAATCTTGTCCAGGATAATTCTTTTATTTTGCTTTTTTCGCAAGGAGGTATATTCAAGTTTAATAAAAGTGAAGCTGGCCAACTATCGTTAATTGCTTGTTCGGCAATATTCATTGCAATTTCTCCTGCAAATTCAAAATTCTTCCATTTAAAACTAGCAACACTTATTGCCATGGAAGGAACATTTTCTAAAGTGCCTTCCATAGCTGCAGCGACTGTGCCTGAACAAAAAATATCTGTCCCTAAATTTGGCCCGTGATTTATTCCAGATAGTACTAGATCAGGTTTATGATCCAAGAGTTCAGATAAGGCTAATTTGACGCAATCAGCAGGAGTGCCAGAACATCCCCAAGCTTCAATTCCTTCTCCAAATAATTCGTCAGCTTTTTCCACTCTCAATGGAGATTGTAAAGTAAGACCATGCCCGGTAGCTGACCTTTCTTGGTCAGGACAAACTACTTTTACCTTATGTCCTCTTTTTTTCGCTGATTTGGCTAAAGCTCTTATCCCCGCTGCAAAAACACCATCATCATTACTAATCAATATATTTAACGGTTTCATTAATCAATAAATTTTATTTATGGACGATATTTAAGTAAGATAAAGAAATACTTATTTTTACTATATCAGTGAGTCAGATTGAATCATTAAGTCAAATTGAGGAAAAACTAAATAATCTTTCTCTAACAGCAAAAAATAATATAAGTAATGCTAGCACTCATGAAGAACTGGATCAATTAAGAGTTTCCTTGCTAGGGAAAAAGGGTGATTTATCAATTATCTTGAAAACAATGGGTCAATTATCCGCTACTGATAGACCAGTTGTTGGACAGAAGGCAAATTTAATAAAAATAAATTTGCAGGAATTAATAACTGAAAGAAAAAATCAACTAAATAGTGAAGCCTTAAACAAAAAGATCAAAAAAGAAAAAATTGATGTAACTATCCCTTCAATTGGAACACCCCCTGGGAATAAACATCCTTTAATTTCAACTCAAGATGAAATAATAGATATTTTTTGCGGTTTAGGATACTCAGTTGAGAGTGGGCCTGAAATAGAAACTGATTTTTATAATTTTGAGTCTCTCAATATACCCAAAAATCATCCCGCAAGAGATATGCAGGATACTTTCTACTTAGATGAAAATCGACTTTTAAGGACCCATACTTCTCCTGTTCAGATAAGATATTTAGAGAAAAATCCTCCCCCAGTACGAATTATTGCTCCTGGGAGAGTGTATAGGAGAGATGCTGTAGATGCTACTCATTCCCCAGTATTTAACCAGGTTGAGGTTTTATGTATCGATCAAGATATTAATTTTAGTCATTTAAGAGGAACAGTTCTTACATTTTTAAAGACCTTTTTTGGAGATATTCCTGTAAGATTTAGAGCTAGTTATTTCCCATTTACTGAACCTTCAGCAGAAGTAGATGTTCAATGGAAAGGTAAATGGTTGGAAGTAATGGGATGCGGAATGGTAGATCCGAAGGTCTTAGAAAAATTAGGAATAGACTCTGAGAAATGGACCGGATTCGCGGCTGGCTTGGGAGTTGAAAGATTTTGTATGGTTAGACATCAGATTGACGATATCAGAAAATTTTATACAAATGATCTTAGATTCTTAGAACAGTTCTAATAAAATTGAAATTTTAAATTAGGATTGTCCAGCAAATTAGTTTAAGATATTCATAGTTTCAATTTTTTGTTTGGTACGTAAAGCAGGGCTAATAGTTAATGATGGGAAAGAACTTGCAGTTCAAACTGCAATTTCAGTTGAGAAAAAATTGGAAAAATCCAGTTTTGAAGTTGTAAGGGTTAGTAGCTCTGGTGGAATGGTTGGATTTGCTAATCCTGATCAACATGTCCGTCCTTTGGGATATACAAACTGTGTTCCCGATGGTTTTGACTCTTCAATGGAATTTGCAATTGTCCTTGGCGGTGATGGAACCGTGCTTTCTGCAGCAAGGCAAACAGCACCTGCTAAAATTCCAATTCTTACAATAAATACTGGTCATTTAGGTTTTCTTGCGGAAGCTTATTTATCAAATCTTGACGAAGCAATAGATAAAATCATTGCTGGAAATTGGGATATTGAAGAAAGAACTTGTTTTATTATTAGTGTAATGAGGAATGATCAGAGGAGATGGGAGTCACTCTGTCTTAATGAGATGGCTCTTCATAGAGAACCTCTGACAAGTATGTGTCATTTTGAGATTTCTATAGGTAGACATGCTCCAGTGGATATCTCAGCTGATGGAGTGATTTTATCTACCCCAACTGGCTCTACTGCATATTCATTAAGTGCTGGAGGACCAGTTATTACACCTGATTGCCCAGTCGTGCAATTAACTCCAATTGCTCCACATTCATTGGCATCTAGGGCATTGGTTTTTAATGATTCAGAGCCAGTAACTGTTTTCCCTGCAACTCCTGAAAGGCTGGTAATGGTTGTTGACGGAAATGCTGGCTGTTATGTTTGGCCTGAAGATAGAGTTTTAATACGAAAAAGTAAACACTCAGTAAAGTTTATTAGACTTGAAGATCATGAATTTTTCCAAGTTTTAAGAAATAAACTGGGTTGGGGTTTGCCCCATGTAGCTAAACCTAATAAATAATAATTATGTAAATTTATTTTTTCCCTTTTAATATAAAAACAGGATTATTTGGTTCTAATCTCATTCCCTCAGCAATACTTAAGCTTTTAAAGGTCTGAATTAAATTTAAATTTGTTTTGAAATTTTTATCTTCTAATTCCTCTTTCAACTCTTTGATAGTTTGAATATCAATTATTGGGATTACTACGATATCTCCAATTCTCATGCCCTTAGCCAAGCTTTTAATAATTTGAAGCTTAGTTTTTTTATCACATCCTCCAATTACTAATCTATTAGGTTTTTCAAGAGAACTTAAATTCCTCGAGTTCAAGGTTTTAATTATGTCTTCCTCAAAAATCAATTTTGGTTTTACTCCAAGCCTTTTTGAGTTTTCTAGTATTAATGCTCTTGATCCAATCCTTTTATCGATACAAAACAAGTCTAAATTAGGCCTTAACTTTAATGCCTCTAAACCAATTGATCCACAACCTGCTCCAATATCCCAAATGACACCATTTTTCGGAAGTTCTAAATCAGCTAAGATTTGAACACGAACCTCCCTTTTAGTTAATAGATTTGGTCTATCATCAAAAGTTTTAAAAATATGGTCACTTATTCCGAAAACAGGGAGATTGCTATTTGAGTAACTTTTCTTAGTTTTTGTAAGAACAACAATGTTCAAACTCGATATATCTGAGGGTAATGACTCTTTAAGATTTAATTTCCTTATGTTCTCATCATCAAAACCTATCTCTTCACAGAGCCAGAAATCATAGCATTCAATAAGATTTAATTCTGATAAGTTTTTTTTGATTATTTCTAAGCTTTTGTTATTTGAATCTGTAATGACGGCCAAATTTGAAGGTCTTGCTTTAAGAGCCTCAACTAACTTAGTCGAATCTCTGCCGTGAATACTCACATTAACAGTATCTTGCCATGGGATCTTTAACTTACTAAAAGCTAATTGAATACAAGTATTTGAAGGGAAGAAACTTAATTCATCTTTTGAAAAATTTTCTAGTAATATTCTCCCAATTCCAAACCAAAGTGGATCTCCCCTCGAAATTAAAATAACATCAGTTTTTTGAGATTTAAGCCAGTTAAGAAGTTCATTATTACTTTTACTCGGAAAAAATGATTTCTTTTTTTCTAAATCTCTTTCGCACCATGATTTAATTTCTTCAATATATGAATCTGGAACTGCAATGTTTTCTGTTTCTAAAAATAGATTTTGTAATTTGAAAGATAGATCCTCAAATTTATAAGAATTAATTCCTAATACATGAATTTTTCTTTTTTTTTCAGTCATGAATATTTAATTAAAAGAAACTTATCTATTTGAATGTTTTATTAAATTATCTTATGATTGTTCGAGCTTTCATAATAAATCAATTGTCTGAAAGAAGAAAGAGATTACATGATTTATTATTAACTCTAATAAATAAAGACAGTGAATTTGAGTTTATTGAAGAAGATTCTAACGATTTAACATCTAGCTATTCCGAAAAAGACACTTTGAATTTATCTCGAGTTATAGAAAAAAATCGTAAAATAATCAAAAGATATCAAGCTATTGTAAGAACAGCTGTTACCCTTGACGCCCTGATGGATTCTGAAAATGAAGAAAATTACAAAATCAAATAAAAATATTTTTTTAAAAAAAATATTACCTTTATTTTTACTACTATCTTTTATTTTTAACCCATTAAAAGTATCCGCGGAAGTTGCAGAAACAGAAATAAATGGGGAATTTATAAATGCCAGCAGTGAGTTTTTAAGAGATTTGGACTTTGAAACTTGGCAATTAGTAGCTTATAAATCACCTCTTTTTGAAGATAAATTGATCTTGAGAGTAATAGGATATCCAGGAAATCTTAGGATAGATCATCCCACTGACTTGAGGGTTGAATCAGGCAGAAAACAGTGGCTTTTAGATGATAAAACATTACTTAATGTTGAATTAGCAAATGATGGAAGACAAGCTGCAGCAGAATTCGATCTTGATGAATTGATTAAAAATTTAGATAAAAATAGACCATTAAGATTATCTTTGTCGGGAGTTTTTTCTGAGTTACCTGTTCCTCCTTTTGTTGTTAAAGAGTGGAGATCAATAAACTGAATTTGATTTTTGGAGATGACTGAGAAAAATGTAAGCCATACAAAATGGATGAAAAGGGCAATTTTTTTGGCTTCTTTAGGCAAAAATACAACGAGTCCAAACCCAAGGGTGGGAGCAGTGATACTTGATAAGAGTGGAAAACTTATTTCAGAAGGGTTTCATTTCAAGGCAGGAATGCCTCATGCAGAGGCAATGGCTTTTAATAATTTAAAAAAAGATGCTAAAGGTGGGTCAATTTATGTAAATCTTGAACCTTGTTGCCACCAGGGTAGAACACCTCCATGTGTAGATAAGGTGATATCCTCTGGGATAAAAAGGGCTTATATATCTATTGAAGACCCTGATGTAAGAGTCGCTGGTAAAGGTATCAAGAAGCTAGAAGAAGCTGGAATACAAGTTCACTTAGGATTATGTAAAAAAGAATCCTTAGATTTAAATAAGGCTTTCATTCATAGGAATACTACTAAAAAGGCATTTGGTGTTTTTAAATGGGCAATGAGTATTGATGGAAGAATAGCTTTAAAAAATGGAAAAAGTAAATGGATTACTAATGAAGAATCAAGGGCATTAGTACATTCTTTTAGAGCAGAATTTGATGCAATAATCATTGGTGGAAACACATTAAGGAGAGATAATCCCCTCTTAACTACTAGAGGTTTAAAAAATCCTGAGCCTTTGCGGGTTGTGTTTACAAAAAGTTTAGACCTGCCAATAAAATCTAATCTTTGGGATTGTAATAAGGCAAAAACGTTAGTTATTTATGATTCCTCCACAGCAAATGAAAACTACCTCACTAGGATTCCAAAGTCTGTTGAAGTTGAAAAGGTATCATCTGATAATCCAGAATTAATTTCAAAAATACTTGCTAAAAGGGGATGTAATAATGTTTTGTGGGAATGTGGTCCTCGATTGGCTACTTCTGCTATTAAATCTAATTGTATTCAGGAAATTATAACTTTTATTGCTCCAAAAATTTTAGGCGGAGAAAATAGTATGAATCCCCTTGGGGATTTTGAGTTTGGAGAAATGCATGAAATTATTAAATTAAACAAATCCCAGCTTAGTTTGATTGGTGATGATATATGCGTTAAGAGTTTATTCAAAAATTAATTTTTTACTAATTTTTATGCGTCAAAATACCGTACGGTTCTTACCCAAAAAAAACAATACAGATACGGAAACTATTGGTTTAGTTTATAATAAGTTCAAGTTTGCCATCAACTATGCCAATAAGACAAGACGATAATCAACCTAATAGAAGATTTGGAATTGTTAATATCATATTAATAGGAGTTGGAGCACTACTTTTATTTAGTAGCCTTTTCCCTAATCAAAATATGCAAATCCCTAGGGTACCTTACTCTTTATTTATAGATCAGGTTAATGATGGAGAGGTAAAGAGAGCATATATTACCCAAGAACAAATCAGATATGAGTTAAATGGAGCTGAAGAAGGAGCACCTTCGGTTTTAGCAACAACCCCAATTTTTGATATGGATCTGCCCCAAAGGTTAGAAAGTAAAGGGGTGGAATTCGCTGCTGCTCCTCCAAAGAAACCTAATTTCTTCTCAACTATATTGAGCTGGGTAGTACCTCCCTTGATTTTTATCCTCGTCTTACAATTTTTTGCTAGAAGAAGTATGGGTGGCGGAGGTGCTCAGGGAGCTCTAAGTTTTACTAAAAGCAAAGCTAAAGTTTATGTACCAGATGATGAATCAAAGGTAACATTTGCTGATGTTGCAGGAGTTGATGAAGCTAAGGATGAATTAACAGAGATAGTTGATTTTTTAAAAAAACCAGAAAGATATACTGATATTGGAGCACGAATACCTAAGGGCGTACTTCTTGTAGGACCTCCAGGAACAGGAAAAACTCTTCTTTCAAAGGCTGTAGCTGGTGAAGCAGAAGTCCCTTTCTTCATTATTTCAGGTTCTGAATTTGTTGAGCTTTTTGTAGGTGCAGGTGCCGCAAGAGTTAGGGATTTGTTTGAACAAGCAAAGAAAAAAGCTCCTTGCATTATTTTTATTGACGAATTAGATGCTATAGGTAAAAGCCGTTCTGGATCTATGGGAGTAGTTGGTGGAAATGACGAAAGAGAACAAACTTTAAATCAGTTGCTAACTGAAATGGATGGTTTTGCTTCAGCTGATAAGCCAGTTATAGTTCTTGCTGCTACTAACCAGCCAGAAGTTCTTGATGCGGCACTTCTAAGACCAGGAAGGTTTGACAGACAAGTTTTAGTCGATAGACCAGATTTATCTGGAAGAAAAACCATATTAGAGATTTATACAAAAAAAGTAAAACTTGCAGATTCAATAGATTTAGACTCAATTGCCCAAGCTACAAGTGGATTCGCTGGAGCTGATTTAGCTAACATGGTAAATGAAGCGGCTTTACTTGCAGCTAGAGCCAAAAGAAAAAGTGTAGAGCAACAAGATTTAAGTGAAGCGATTGAAAGAGTAGTCGCTGGTCTTGAGAAGAAAAGTAGAGTTCTCCAAGATGATGAAAAGAAAGTTGTTGCTTATCACGAAGTTGGTCATGCAATTGTTGGTCATCTTATGCCTGGAGGTTCAAAAGTTGCAAAGATTTCCATTGTACCGAGAGGTATGAGTGCACTTGGTTATACTCTACAATTGCCAACTGAAGAAAGATTCTTGAATTCCAAAGAAGAACTAAAAGGACAAATAGCTACACTTCTAGGAGGAAGATCTGCTGAAGAAGTTGTCTTTGGAAAGATTACTACTGGAGCTTCAAATGATTTACAAAGAGCTACAGACATTGCCGAACAAATGGTTGGTACATTTGGTATGAGTGATATTCTCGGCCCTCTTGCTTATGACAAGCAAGGTGGAGGTCAGTTTTTAGGTAATGGAAATAATCCAAGAAGATCTGTAAGTGATGCCACTGCTCAAGCTATAGATAAAGAAGTTAGAGATTTAGTTGATGATGCGCATGAAACTGCCCTTAATATTTTGAGAAATAATTTACCTCTTCTTGAATCGATTTCTCAAAAGATTCTAAAAGAAGAGGTTATAGAGGGTGAAGATCTCAAAACTCTTTTGGCAGAAAGTAAAATGCCTGCATAGTTGACTCTATATATTACTTGAATTATTCATGTTAAAACCTAACAAGCTTGCTAATAATAATTTTCTATCAAGCTTGGATTTATCAACTGATGAAGCTTTGCATGTTTTAGAACTTGCAAAAAATTTTAAAAATAAGAAAATAAACATTGATCTTAAAAATAAGGTTTTAGGGTTAATTTTTGATAAGTCATCGACACGCACAAGAGTAAGTTTTCAAGTTGCTATGTCGAGGCTTGGAGGAACTACTATTGACCTCAATCCAACAACATCACAAATAGGAAGAGGCGAGCTAATTAAAGATACTGCAAGAGTTCTAAGTAGTTATTGTGATGTTATTGCTGTTAGAACATTTGATCATTTAGATTTGGAAGAATATGCCAAGTGGTCCTCAAAGCCAGTTATAAACGCACTTACGGATTTAGAACATCCATGTCAGGCATTAGCTGATTTTTTAACAATTCATGAGGAGTTTAATCATTTTAAAGAAGTAGTGTTGACATTTATAGGCGATGGAAATAACGTCGCAAATTCTCTTATTTTATGTGGGGCTTTATTAGGAGTAGAAGTTAGAATAGCTTGTCCTAAAGGTTATGAACCTAACTCTTTGATTATAAAAAAAGCATATGAAATATATAAAAATAAGGATTTATTAAAAATCACCAATGACCCTATTACTGCAGTAAAGGGAGCAAATGTTTTATATACAGATGTTTGGTCATCTATGGGTGAAGAAAATCAAAAAGAAGAGAAAGATAAAGATTTTCTTGGATTTACTATTGATAATAATTTAGTCGGAAATGCTAATAAAGATGCAATTATTCTTCATTGTCTTCCTGCTTATAGAGCTAAAGAAATAACTGATGAAGTTATTGAAAGTAAAAGAAGTAGAATCTTTGAACAAGCAGAAAATAGATTACATGCTCAACAAGCACTTTTGTCTTGCCTTCTTTCTTAAAGATACTTGCAATTTAATATATAAAGAGGTACAAATGTATTAGTTTACATATGTTTTGATGAGAAATTCTTCAGATAATAATCTTACAGATGCTCAAAATGAGCTTTATAGGTGGATAAAAGATTATATGAGAGATTTTCAGCATAGCCCATCCATCAGACAGATGATGCAAGCTATGGGATTAAAATCTCCTGCTCCAATTCAAAGTCGCTTAAAACATTTGCAAGAAAAAGGTTACATCTCATGGCAAGAAGGTAAAGCAAGAACAATGCAAATAGCTGATCAAATTCTAGAAGGTGTGCCAATTATGGGTTCAGTTGCAGCTGGAGGTTTAATTGAAACTTATTCTGACGTACAAGAAAATTTGGATATTTCGGATGTCTTAAAAAGAAATAATGTTTTTGCATTAACAGTCAATGGAGATTCAATGATAGAAGCATGCATTGCGGATGGGGATATGGTTCTAATGGAACCAGTTAGTGATATAAATTATTTAAAAAATGGAACAATAGTTAGTGCTTTAGTTCCAGGTTCTGGAACTACTCTAAAATATTATCTTAGGAAAGGTTCTGAAATAATATTAGAAGCTGCAAATCCAAATTATGAACCAATTAAGGTAGATGTAGATCAAATTCAAATTCAAGGAAAATTATTGGCTGTTTGGAGAAAAGTTTAAGTTTAGTAAACTTTCTCCCATTCAAATCTAATAAAATCATTAGACCAGGAGTTATCTTTTTTCTTTCTTTCAAATAACTTGGAATTATGATGTTTGTCTCTGATTATTTTTGATTCACCACCAGGTAAATAATCAAGATACAAATCTTTTTTTGTGTTAACGTTGAGCTTATTTTTTGCTCTATACCAGAAAATTGGATCAGTTTGACCATAATTACCAACTAAATCTTCTTCGCATCCTCCAACTTTCCAATAGTCTTTTACCCTTAATAAGCAAACAGCGGGATGAATCTTATTATTTTTCTCATGAAAAGGGTT
>NZ_CVSZ01000041.1 GCF_001180325.1 Prochlorococcus marinus | reverse complement strand
TTATCGAAAGGAGAAATTTTTCTTATAAAAAGAGCATTCCTGAATGTGTGGAAAAGAATTAGACACAGAAGAATTCAGTATCCAACTAGCAAAAATAATACCTTTTCTTAATTTTCCATTTTATAACCTAATACTTATTCGATGTTTCGGATTACACCAATAAAGAAGAGCTAGGGTACTTAATAATGTTGTTAAAAGAGTGAACCCACCAACTCCATAAATGTCTTGAAGAGTTATGAGCCTTACAACTGAATAAGGACCCATACCAGAAATTACCATTGATAAAGATACCAGAGTTAAAGTTACTCCCCATTTTCTCTCTGCTAAAAGAGCTGCTGAAGAAACTATTCCAACAATTGCAGCAGGCCATCCAAGACTTATGGCAAGAGTTATATTCGCAACTTTTAGTGGAGGCCCATAACTTATTATTAATGCGATTATTGGAAGTGCAATTATGTTGCCGATTAAGCCAACCCATGAAAGTGTCCAATATCCAAGTACTCTTTCTCTCATTATTTACTGCTTTAACTATTAGTTTAATCTACAGTATTAAGATACTATTTTTTAATGCTAGTTAATAATCCTAAAAAAAATAATTTAATTCGCAGGATTAGGTAAAAATTTATTATCACAATTCTCTAAATTATCAAATTGTGGATGAATTGAATTTTTTTTCTCAGAAAATACAAGCCTATTTAAAGCATTAACGTAAGCATTCGCTGCAGCAACTACAACGTCTGTATCAGCAGAATGACCAGAATATATTTTATTATCTCTTCTTATTCTTATTGTTACTTCTCCCAAAGCATCAATTCCTTCTGTTACCGATTTCACAGAAAATTC
>NZ_CVSZ01000040.1 GCF_001180325.1 Prochlorococcus marinus | reverse complement strand
ATGTCGAATTCTAAGAATGCCCAGATCTTTGTAGGAGTTCAAGTCTATGGATTAAATGATAAAAAAAATCTTTTAAATGTATTTAGAAATTCGGAGTACTCATTTATTGACATAAGTGATGATGAATTATCTAAAAATCATCTAAGACATATGGTAGGGGGAAGATTACCAAAGAATTTTAAAGAAATGGATAATAAAAACTTTGTTGAGCTTTTATACAGATTTGAGTTTCCTGA
>NZ_CVSZ01000039.1 GCF_001180325.1 Prochlorococcus marinus | reverse complement strand
CAGTAAACTTTTCAAATAACTTTGACGGTTCTCAAAAAGAACCAGATGTTCTTCCAGCCCAACTTCCATTTTTATTATTGAACGGCTCATCAGGCATTGCTGTTGGCATGGCAACAAATATTCCGCCTCACAACCTAGGCGAAATTGTAGATGGTTTAGTTGCCTTAGTTAAAAATAAAGATATTAGTGATAAAAAACTTTCTAGCATTATCAAAGGACCTGATTTTCCTACAGGCGGAGAATTAATTTATAGTCGTGCGATAGAAGAACTTTATCAAACTGGAAAAGGATCTATAACTATAAGAGGAGTTGTAAATTCGGAGGAAGTAAATTTAGGTAAAGGGAAACATAAAAAGAATGCAATAATCATTACGGAACTTCCTTACCAAATTAATAAAGCAGGTTGGATTGAAAAACTCGCAGAACTTGTTAATTCAGGCAAAATTATTGGGATTTCTGATATAAGGGATGAGAGCGACAGAGATGGAATGAGAATTGTAATAGAACTAAAAAAAGATTCTAATTCTGAACTTGTTATTTCTAATTTATATAAAAAAACAACTCTCCAAACAAACTTTGGCGCAATATTCCTAGCTTTAATTAAAGGCAAGCCTGTACAACTAAATCTTAAAAAATATCTCAACTATTTTCTGGAATTTAGAGAAGAAACCATTAGAAAAAGAACTTTTTATTTTCTAAAAAACACCCTTGATAAACTAGAAATATCAAAAGGTTTATCTAAAGCTACAAAAAACATAAAAAAAGTTATTGAAATTATTGAAGAGTCAGAAAATT
>NZ_CVSZ01000038.1 GCF_001180325.1 Prochlorococcus marinus | reverse complement strand
CAACAATAATCATGAAACTAAACCGAAAGAATGGATTAAAAATCTTAATATTGAGTCCCTCAATTGGGACGACAAAACGTGGCAAGAAAATCTTAAAGGAACTACTCTAAAGAGAATTAAACCATGGATGTGGAAAAGAAACATAAAAGCAAATATAAAGAATAAAAAATTTAAAAGATGAAGAAGTTTTCAAAAAAAATAGTCTGGATCTTCTTAATATGTTTTTACTTTTTTCAAATAGAAATAGTTCGAGCAATAGTTCCCTATTATTATTTCCCAACAATAAAAAATTTACAAAAGCAAAGTTTATATATTGGCAAAAATGCATATCAACTTCTTTATTTTGGTCAATATGAAGATAGCCTTAACTTAGCAAAATTATCAATAAAAATTAATCCAAATAATGAAAAACTATGGTTGATTTTGGCTGAAGCTCAAATAGCTAACAAAAAATACAAAAACGCATTAAATTCTCTTAATAAAGCAGAGCAGCTTAATTCAAATATTAGCGAAATATATTTTGCTAAAAGTACTGTTTATCTAAAAATTTCACAACAAACAAAAGCAAAGATTGCTTTAGAAAAAGGAATAAAAATTGAGCCTAATAACCACAAAGCTATTTTTCAATTAGGAAATATTTTATTAATGGAAAAAAATTATTTGGGAGCTATCAAATTGTTTGATAAATCTATAAAAATTAAACCTGATTTCTGGCAAGCAATCAATAATCAAGGTTTAGCTTATTTCGAGAGAAAAAATATAAATCTCTCAATCAAACTTTTTGAAAGTGCAATCTCAATTGAGGAAAATGCTGAACCATTACTAGGCCTAGCCTCATGTATAAATACCCAAGATAATAAATTAGCAATTCAGCTAGCAAAAAAAGCTTTAGCTAAAGATCCCAAATATGTCAATTATGATTATAGAAAAGAA
This sequence comes from Prochlorococcus marinus, assembly GCF_001180325.1. Lineage (GTDB taxonomy): Bacteria > Cyanobacteriota > Cyanobacteriia > PCC-6307 > Cyanobiaceae > Prochlorococcus_A > Prochlorococcus_A marinus_R. The sequence goes on along the minus strand of NZ_CVSZ01000038.1, from coordinate 569 downwards.
CAGTTATGGGGAGAAAAATTACAAGCCGCTACAGAAATTCTTTTACAAAATGAACAACTTAAAAAAGATGTAATACTAGCAAAATCCAAAATAAATGAATCATCTTAATGTTCAATACTGGTAAATATTGTTTTACCTATTAGTCTTAATTTAGTTGATTAATAATTATTCAATTTTGCGTTCTAATGGATAAGAAAAACTTCACTTCCATCTCACTTCAAGAAGAAATGCAACGTTCTTATTTGGAGTATGCAATGAGCGTAATAGTTGGACGTGCCTTGCCTGATGCAAGAGACGGTCTTAAACCTGTACAAAGAAGAATCATATTTGCAATGTACGAATTAGGTTTAACACCTGATAAACCATTTAGGAAGTGTGCAAGAGTTGTTGGAGATGTACTTGGAAAGTACCATCCTCATGGAGATCAAGCGGTATATGATGCATTAGTAAAACTAGTACAAAATTTTTCAACTAAATATCCTACTCTTGACGGTCATGGAAATTTTGGATCTGTAGATAATGATCCGCCGGCAGCAATGAGATATACTGAGACCAGATTAGCTCCAATA
>NZ_CVSZ01000037.1 GCF_001180325.1 Prochlorococcus marinus | reverse complement strand
CTATCAGGTAATTTATATACGCCCTTACGAGGTCTACATATTTTTCTACTATTAACCATTATTACCTGTGGCTCTAGGATATTTAATCCCGCGCTATAACTCATACTTCAATTACTTAAACCTACTTAAGGTCTCTTATTTTTTAAATAAAACCTGTATTGGTTTACACCTTTTCAGAAATTAATTTAAAAACGAATTCAAACTTTCCAGCCCAAATTATCAGCCATCTTTTGAGCCTTATCTGGGATATCCTCAATTATAAAAATCTTATATAAGATCTGAACGCTTAAAAGATGATTGATTATTGCATCCAGCTGTACTTTTTCTGAGGCATCAAGCTCTGAACTGAAAAATTTATTCAGCAAATTATTTACTTCTTTTTCATCCAAGATTCCAAATTCTCTAATCCTCTCAGGACTTAAGAATTCATTAACTATTTCCTGCATAGAACTTAAATTATCTTTATCTGCATGGGAAGGGGGAGCCATGAAAGGAAATTTTTCTCGTTTATATAATGATTCAGGCAGCAATCCTGACATGGCTTCTCTTAAAACATACTTCTCGACATTGTCTTTAATCCTTAATTCAGGGGGGACAGCAACGGCAGCTTCAGCTAGGTGATGATCTAAAAATGCAGGTCTGGCTTCCATTGAATTTGACATATCCACTCTATCTCCACCCCATGTGAGAATTTGGCCCTCAAGCATAGTCTTCATCCAAACATACTGAGCCTGATCAATTGCATATCTATTTTCTAACTGTTCAAGGTCAAGTTCTCCAATAATTGCCGCCCCGGGATCATAAGTTTCCGTTATCTCTTTATATTTGCTTGAGACTAGACTTTTCGCATAAGTTTCACATGCAAGCCAAGGTTGAAGGCAACTTGGCGTGAATCCTAAAAATTCCTTGAAAGATTTATTACTTATCTCTTCATTAGCTAGCATCGCGCCCTTGAAAATATCATTTGAATTTTCCAGATTTTCTTTAAGATTCTCAGATTCTGAATTAGAAATTCCGACCCCATAGGTATACATATCTTTTCTAAAAGCGGGATAGCCTCCAAACAATTCATCTGAGCCCTCTCCTGTCATAACGACCTTATAATTGAGCTCATTCACTCTTTTACTCATAAGGTACTTTGCAATTGCAAGGGTATTATAAATTGATCTTTCAGTAAACCATAGAACCTTTTCAAAATTCCCATACAGATCATCTCCATTTATTTTTAAAATCTCATGATCTGCATTGGTGGCGACAGCCATCTCTTTTGCTATCGAAGTTTCATCATATCTTTCATCACTGAAACCAATCGTGAATGCCTTGACTGATTTTTGACTTATGGCAGAAGCCAATCCCAAAATTGAGCAACTATCAATTCCACCGGACAAATAACAGCCGACAGGAACATCAGCGACCATTCTTAATTCAACTGCTCTCAACAATTCTTTTCTAATATTTTCAATAAAATATTCTTCACTTTTATCTCTTTCATAAGTGTTTTTCTTAGGGAAATTTATATCCCAGAATTTTTCCTCTGTTATCTGAAATTTATTATTTACTCTTTTGACCTTGAGGATATATCCTGGCTTAACTTGTTTAACACCGGCGAATGCTGTAGAGCCAGGTACCATTACCTGCATCAGTTGATGAACCAGTCCTTCACCCGTAAATTTTCTTTCAACTGATGGATGGGCGAATAATACTTTTAATTCAGAGCCAAATATTAAGGAATCATCGGTCTCAATCCAGTATTGAGGTTTAATCCCAAAACGATCTCTTACAAGATAAAGACAATCCTGTTCTGCATCAAACAATGAAAAGGCAAATTCTCCTCGCAGATAAGATAATGATTCATCAATGCCATATTTCTCATAAAGCCTAAGCAATATTTCCGAATCACTTTTTGAAGAAAAGCTTACGCCCTGTGCAACAAGATCAGCCCTGATTCTCTGAAAGTCATAAAATTCACCATTATGCGCCATCAGAATATGATTTTCGGCACCTCCGACAAAAGGCTGTCTTGCTCGATTTTCATTTAAATCTATTATTGATAATCTCGCATGACAGAATCCTACAGAAGTATCATCTGATAATTTATATCCAAAACCGTCTGGTCCACGATGGCTTTGAATAGCCGCCATATTTACAAGAATCTGAGGCTCAACTGATTTATCTTTTGATTTATTAAAAACCCCGCCTATTCCACACATCTAATTAAACGACATCCATCACTCTTGTTGTTCTATCCATCAGACAGGTAAGTAATGCCATTCTTACAAATACCGCTCCTCTTGACTGAGCAAAATACCAATTCTTTGAGGTCTGATCCAGTGATGTTGACAATTCAGGTCCACGAGCAAGTGGATGCAATATTATGGAACCTTTTTTAAATGGCAACTCACTGTGCAATTTAAATGAACTTCCATGAACCTCATAATTTTCTCCCACCCATGCAATTGCATTTATATATGTAACGTCTAGGGAAGGCAATACTTTTTGCATATCAGTCTCCAGCTCAATCTTTAGATCAGATTTAATAAGTTGTTCCAGCTGGCCGTCATCAAATAGATCGTTCTTATCAATAGTTTTGTCATCGTAAATGACAATAATTTTTTTTATGAAATATGGGAACTTGCAGAATAATTTCAGAAGAGATCTGACTGTTCTCATACGTGATGGAACTCCGATGATACCAATGGTTATTTTTTCACTATCATCAATTGATTTGTTAACCAGATGCGGTCTCCATTTAAAAATCGTATAAAGATCAGACATCGCCTGAGTGGGATGTTCATCGATTCCGTTACCGGCATTGATTATTGGAATTCTCAATGATTTTGTCATTTCAAAGATCGCCTCATTGTCACTTTCTCTGAGGACAACGCAGTCTCCGTAATTATTAAACATATGAGCAATATCCAGATGGGTTTCTCCCTTGGCAATTCCAGTGGAACTTTTATCGGTGATATTTATTGAATCTCCGCCCAGCCTGTGCCATGCGCTATCAAACGATAACCTTGTTCTGGTGCTTGGTTCATAAAAGGCATTTATGAGTATCTTTCCCTTGAGAGGACTGTTATGGGAAATATATCTGTTTGGATTACTTTCAAATTTTGCCGCCAGCCTGAAAAGTTGTAGAAGACAATCTTTACTGAACGGGTCTATGGAAATTACATGCCTGTCCAATAACTCATATAGAAATTCCGCTCTTTCCTTTATTTCAGATAATAAATTCTGAGGATGAGTGGAGCCGTAAATATCAGGTCCTATTCTTGAAAAAGAAAATGATTTTTCCTTATGTAAGGTTTTTACTTTATATGATCCCAAAATATTAAAGTTCCAAAATTTGTACCAATAACTACATTTTTATAAACAAAACTCAATGTAGACAAGTAATTTCAAAGAAAAATCTCAGAAAAAGACCAATTATTATAAGTTTCTGTATAGATGTAATACAGGAAATATTTAATTAGGCTCAGAATTTAACAGCATGAACAATTACTTTCAGATTCATGATGAGAAAATTCAAGAGCATCTACGATATCTCTAAACATGTCAGCCACATACTCGTGAGGACAAGGTATACCTACTTAAAATCATAATTTAGGCTTTTAGGAGTTTACGATTAACGAGAGAATAAGCTTATATCTTAATTATCTCAGTCATGAAGATAAAGATAGCGAAAATGGATGAAGATGATAATAAAAAACAAATAGGTGTATTGGCACAATTTAAAAAGATAGGGCAGCCACAATATAACCCAGAAGAAGCATTTTATATACATTAGATGACTGTGAAATGAAGCTAGTAGAAGAAAAAGAAATAGTAGGTAGTTGTGTAGAAACTATTAAATTAATAATGAAAAAACACTACAGGCTAGGCATAAAAGAAGTTAAGACAAAAACTATTATTAGCAATGCCTACGAATTAAATAAAACTTCTCAAAAAACAGTACATAATACTCTCGGAATAATGGTTAATAGTAGAAAAATATGTAGACCTCGTAAGGGCGTATATAAATTACCTGATAGTACTATTCAAAAAATAAAAAATAACTTCCCGACTGAAGATTTCGGGAATTGATCTAATGCTAGTGATACTAATTGATCTACCCCTATTACCTCCCGACGGACAGAAATGTGTCTTTAATTTTTATACCCGTTTATCCCTGTCGGGAGGTATTTGTATCAAATCCATGTTGTATCAATGGATATACCCACTACCCGACCATTTTTATCGGGTATTAAATCATTCTTTGGCAGAAAGCATCAACAAGTTCTACTGGGACATCTACTATTGATGCCGTCAATTTTTCTCTGCTTTCAGCTTGTTCATCATTACCAGAACTATAAAAAGCGTAATATCTTGCACAAGCTTCTTTATACATAAGTAATTTGCCATTCTCTTTTAAAGTGCTTGCAATAGAGAACAAATTAAGAGCAATAATCGCTAATAAGATGCTCATTGGGTACTTTTTAATGAAGGAAATTATAGAATCCATTTTCATAACTGGATTGTTGTAATAAATCAATACAAATAATAATGCAAAATAAAGCTAATTTTTCTTGTTTTTTTGCAAAATAACGTCATTTAATGCCCAAAAAGTTAAAAATAACGAGCTTTAACGAAAAGAAGGTTTTTTAGCCTGATTACATTTAAGGCCAATATTAATTTGGAGTGTTTCAATATTTTCTTTCTTTATTAAGGGAAAACTATCTATCATAATGTGGGAAGTTTTTATTACAGAGTAAGTAAATATTAATTAAATATTAGTTTTTAATTTTGATCTATTTTTTGCAAATTTAATAAACCAATTTACATATTCCTTAGGACCATTCTGAAAAATCATATCGAACTTTAAGTAGTCATCATCATCACTTATTCCTTCTAGACCAGATATTTTTGTAGAAGGTCTATAAACTTCACCTGAACTACTATCAACGAAAATTATTTTATTATTACTCTCAAACTCTTTTCCTAGTAATTGTATAAATTCTAAGAAAGATCGATCACTTCCACCTCTTGAGTAACCATTATTTGGAATTTTTTGGGATGTAACTGTGTCACCAATACCAATAATTGTTGGCATATCTTCGGGTTTAATATATTTTTTGCAGAAATTCACTTTTTCTATTAATGATTTAGGAGAGTCTCTAAAATTAAAGTTTCTACCAAATGGAGCTATGCCAGTAGAATCATAAATAAATTTATTTAATAAAAAAAGAACCCCGGAGTCTTTGACTGCACCTTTAATAAGTAACTGTATGTCAGTTGATCCAATATCATTTTTACTAGAAAGTTTTATTATTTCATTTCCATTTTTGCTCCCTAGATTTGGAGATATGTGAAGAAAAAATGAGTTTTCAAGTCCTTGAGCTTTGGCTTTGTAAATAATTTCATTCATCATATCTTGAAAGCTCTTTTGAATAATTTTTCTTTTTTCAGAATCATCTTTTACTAAATCGAAAAGGCTATTAAAGGTTATTGTTGGAGAGAACCTTGTTTTACATATTGATTTTGAAGCATGATAATTTATTTCTTCTTGACCGATATTAGGAAAAATTTTCTTTACTATTTGTTCAAAGCTAGGCCTCATTAAATCTGGAACTTTGGATAAGAAATCGACCTCTTCTTTTGATACTCCCTCAAAACTTATATTTCCATTATTATCTTGATACTCGACCCCGCATGCAGCTAAACCTCTTAAATAAAGGCCTTTTTCTTTTGGCTGATCAATACCTCTTAGGCTCCTTTCAACTATTCTGTTAACCCCTCTTGGACCTTCATGTTCTCCGCATGTTAAGACAAAAAATTCTTTTTCTAAATTTTTAACGGCAAATATGAATTTCGATTCCAGTTTTCTAGTCATTGGGTCTTTTACCAATGGAATACATACTCCATCTATATCTTGAATAAATAAGATACTTTTAGAATTAATTATTATTTCTTCAAAATCTAAATTAATGTTTTCCATTTCTATTAATAAAATCCCCTCTCTTTTGAATCCATAATAAAGCTTGAAAATATAAAATTTAATATTTATATTAAAACGATTTGCAATGGCAATAAATTGGTTTAATGTATAAAAATGCTATTTATAGAAAATATTTATATTTTTGGACGAAACGTTGCATATTAAGTACTTATTGCCCCTTATTTTAGATCGACTGTCAATCAATAAGAAGCTCCTCCTGATTCCTCAAGTAATTCATATTTATCTTTTTTCTCATACCACTGATTTAAATCTTCATCACTTACTGTTTTAAATAAAAATAAGGATATCTTTTCTAAATAATCAGCAATATAAATTCTAGAAATTGGGTTTAGAGAAACAAAAATTATGGTAATTAAAACTAATAAAAGCTCAACTAGGAGTATGGGTTTCATTCAGAAATTTAAATTGAGGTTCCTCTTTTTTGATTTGGGGAAAGTTCATTTTCTGGAAAAATTTCTTTTAAATTTTCTGGAAAGAAAAACTCTAGTTTCCTTCTCATATCTCCTTCATATAAATATTCCTTGTTGGGGACTTTAAAAGTATCTCTTACTAATCGAACATTTATTTTTTCCTTTTTACCTGACTCATTAATTCTTAATAAGACTAATTTAATTGGCTTATCTATTGGTCCTTTTATGAGAGAAACAGCCTCTGTAATACCCATTCCTTTAGTTGATTTCCCATCAATTTTGATAATTACATCATTTGGTTGAATGTCAGCAGAAGCGGCAGGAGAGTCATTTATTACAGATTGAATAGTTAATTCAGCAGTATCACTATTAAGAAAGAGCCTTATTCCTATCCCAGATATTTCTTCATCTTTTTTGCTAGAAAATTTTTTATTAGTATTCACGCAACCTGCATAATCTCGTGCTTCTAAACATTTTTTATGTAATTCATCAGATATTCCAGCCTGAACAGAAGTAGATAAGGTTAGTGCCGATATTAGTGGGAATAGAAGTCTTTTCATTTGTTAATCACAACAATTTTCCGTTTTTGCTGAAGAAGTCCAAGATGATTCTTCCATTGTTGAAAGGTCAACTCTATGGGTTGCCATCCAGTCACCATTAGCTTCGACAAACTTCTTAACATTACCTTCTGGAGCTTGATGAATAACAATAACTTTTTGAGGATCTTCCTTACTTACTCCTCTAAAAAGTGGCTTGATATCAAATTCTGAATGCCTTTTATCTGGTTCTGCACTATCAAATATTGCAGCCCATTCATCGAAAGTGCTTTCAATTTTAAAAGTAAACACTGAGGTAACTGAACAAGACATAATAAAGATATGGTTTGTGTATATAAAATAAATCTATTTTATTAAGGTTTGGTTAATTATCTTTAAACGGAATTAAAATACCTTTTTTTTCAAATTTGAGCCAACCTTTTTCAGATTTATAAATATCGCTTGGGATTAATTCTGGGTTTTTAAAATATTTGTTCCCATGTCCTTTTAGATTTAATTTTTGAACTTTCTTTTCATAATTGAGTTTTAGGAATGAAGATCAATAGACTTGATTTGCTCTTCTGCCCAGTCCTGCACAGTGTATGATTCTACTGCTGATGTCATCCTCTCCATTCTCTCTAATTGTTCTTCCAGCGGCATTGAAATTGCTTCATGAATTGATGCATCCATTTTATTTTGAGAATAAGGGTTAGTTAGAATTGCCCCATTTAACAATACGGATGCTCCTGTAAACTCCGATAAAACAAGAACTCCTGGGTTACCTTTTCTTGCTGCCGCATATTCTTTGGCGACAAGATTTAGTCCATCTCGAAGAGGAGTAATCCAGCAAATATCTGCTTGAGTAAACCAAGCAACCAATTCTTCATAAGGAATTCTTCTTGTTGATAAGCGTATTGGAACCCAATCAATAAGACTAAATTTCCCGTTAATTCGACCCACAATTTCTTCTATTCCCCTTTGGGTTTCCTTATATATTTTCATTCCGCTCGCAGCTGAAACGCATGCAATCATTAATACAATTTCTCCATGCAAGTCTTTTCTTTTCTCCAATAAACGTTCAAAGGCCAAAAGCAATTCTTCATTGCCTTTTGTATAGTCAACTCTACTAGCCGACAAAATCAGCTTACGTCCTTTTTTTGTACCTTCTTTAATCTTTTGTATATGATTCTCTACATTCTTACTTTTTATTAGATTAGCTATTAGATCTGGAGAAGTCCCAACTGGGGAAGAGATTATTTTTATCTTTCTGCCACCATAATGTAGATACGGAGTAAAGGATGGTTCTGAGAGTGCACTTCCTACTGAAATAAATTTTTTACTAACAGACTCTTTAGAATCTTTTTTTGCTCCTAAAAGGGAGCTTGCCGCTCTTGCAAAGTTTTCTGCATATCTCGGAATATGAAATCCAACCACATCGCATGAAAGTAAACTTTCTAATATTTGATTTCTCCAAGGCAGAATCGCAAATACATCGCTGGCAGGAAATGGAGTATGGTGAAAAAAAATAATTTTAATGTCAGGCCTGATTTCCCGAATATAGAGAGGCGCAAGCCATAAATTGTAATCGTGTATCCAAATTGTTGCTGATTTCGCTGCTTGATTACAAGCAGTTTTTGCAAACCTTTTATTTACTTCCTCAAATATTTTCCAATCTGCGTTGTTAACATCGAAATATTTAGGGAATGTATGAAGAATAGGCCAAAAAGACTCTTTTGAGGTTACATGATAAAAACTCCTTATTTCTTTTTTATTTAAGGGTATTCTTACTAAGTCAAATGATGTTTCCTTATTGATTCTAGTTATTTCATCTTCTTCATTATCAATATCTTTTACTTCACGCCAGGCTATCCAAGTACCATCTACCTTATCTCTAAAAATATTCCTTAAAGTGGGAATAATACCGTTGGGACTTTTTTGATCTATCCATTTATTTTTACCCAATTTGTCTTTAGATTCGTCATAAGGAGACCTGTGATAAAGAACAATAAAATCGCTTTTTCTTTTTAATATCATTAAATAGATCCTTTTAAATTAATCGAGTTCATGGGAGGAATTTAATTTATGTTAATTAAGTATTTAATTTCTAAAGATTATTTTTCTTGAAATGACTTTTATGGGATTTTTTTCGTTCACCCTCATTTACCCTTATCTCTCGTCCCATCCATTCAACATCTTGAAGATCATCAATGGCTATTTTCTCAGAACTTTGATCATTTAAATCTACAAATGCAAAACCTCTTTTTCTTCCTGTTTCCCTGTCGAGGGGCAAAAAACATTTCTTGACTACTCCATAATTACTAAAAAGCGATTCAAGATCTTCTACTTCAGTATCCCAAGATAAATTTCCAATAAAAATAGTCATTTTTTTGTCCTTTTGTAATATTTTCGAATAGTTAGCAAGGACCAGCGATAAAAAACCAATACAAGATACTACTTTACTTATTATAACTCTTAATAGTCGATATTCATTTTAAAAGACATCACCATTAATAAGTAAGTTATATGCCTCTTATTGAATGGTTAACCTTCAATTTTCATAAACTTTGTAAAGGAATAATCTTTTTAAATATTCCCAAAGATATTCAATGCTAATCTCTCATTATTTATAAATTAATTTTGAAAGGCCTTCTTTCTTTTCTTTCTTTTCTTTACATGATGATTCTTACTTTGGGTTGTTCCAATAAACAAGCCGAAAAACAAATAAAAATGCCAATGTTATTTGATACAAAAGAACAGGCTGAAAAAGAAGCTCATAAATTTGATTGTGAAGGTGCTCATCAAATGGGGGATAAATGGATGCCATGCAATATGCACAAACATAACCAATAAAAAAAAGCTAATTGCTCCTTAGTTTAGATCGACTGTCAATCAAGTAAATATTATAATTTTTTAGCGGCAACTTCCCTTGCATCCTTTAATGCAAAAGTTGATAAATAAGTATCCTGATGAATTTTTACAGAATGTCCCATTGATTCAGCAGCGTTTGCAGTTGATAGATCAGATTTTGTAGATTTAATGCCCCAATAATGTCTAAGGTCATAAAGTTGGAATTTTTCTTTTTTATCTTTAAAATAATCCCTTAACCACTTAGCCATTGCATAACCTTCAGCAGCAGCTTTTTCAGCGTCATAATTATCTACTCCTATCATTTCAAAATTTCTTCGAACATTCATAAGATCAAATTCTTCTACATAACTCTTAGGTAGTGCATAACAATATTTAAGTTTCATTTTTGCATCTTCTTTATTGTTGTTAGAACATTCAGCAACATGACCTTCTACTGGTTTAAGAGTCCATACTTCACTAACTCGACAACCATAAGTAAAAATTGCAGCAATAGCCCAGCCAAATCTTGGGTGGCTTCTTAATTCTTTAACGGTGTTATACATTAACTCTGGATCTTTTACTTCTCTAGTTAATGGCTCATATTTAAGTTTTTCAGAAAACTTCTTAACTTCTTTTAAATCTGGAATCTCTGCAAAGGTGGCAAGCCTTAGACAATATTTCATCATGTCGAATCTAGTTTTTTCAGTTTTAAACTTTTTGACAGTAGAAATTATGTAATCAGCAGTAAGTAGTTTGTGATGTTCTAACTTGATTGAGTCTGGCTTAGTAAGTTTATTTCTTGGGGCTAAGTATTGAGCAATAGATTTCCAGTTTCTTTTTTTCTTAGGAGTCCTTTCTACTTCGCCACTCCAAAAATCTTCTTCAAAGGCTTTATAAATATCACTAATTTTTAGGCTCTTCTTTTGTGCCGCCAGTTTTTTTTCGTCAGCCAACCATTCATTCCATATAAATAATCTAGAAATTTTTTGACTACTTAATTTAAGAGCAAGTTTTTTGGCCTTAATTAAATTAGTATCCTCTGCAGTCAATCTAGTTGGAATCCGCTGTTGTTTTAACTTTGTCCATTCAGGGGCATATTTATCTGGAAGCATTGCCCTAAGATATAAACTTTGCCTTCGGTTCTGAATAGTAACGCCAACCTTATCTATTTTTAATTCATTATTAATTGCTTCTAATTTGTTTTGAAATAGTGTCATTTTTGTTTGTTCGGAAGGACTAGAGCCAACTAATTTTTAGCGTGGCCTACTAATGTGGCCTAAATATAGCCAGAAATAGACCTTTATGCCAATTCGTCCCGTCAGAGGTACTCAATGAAATTTCTATATTTCTAAACCCGTTGAAGCTATTACTATGACATCAATTACTAGACTATGACTGCCTTCTTATGCTATAATTATTTAGTTCGGATACAACTGAATAACCCGTTGGAGGGGTGGTCGAGTGGTTTAAGGCTCTAGTCTTGAAAACTAGCGTGTCTGCAAGGGCACCGTGGGTTCGAATCCCACCCCCTCCGTTTAAATAAAGAGAACGGAATAATATAAACGCCTTTCTGAAACGTTTTTGTTAGGATTAATTTTATTTAGATCATGAGTAAAGGATTTGCCACAGATAATTTAATATCCAAAAAATCGAAAAAAAAAGTTATTTCAAATGAACCGCAAGGAAGATTAATATCTTGGTCACCTTGGCCACCTGCTAATTTTCAAACACGGTATCCTGCTTTCCCTTTTGTTCTTACAATATTGATTATAGTAATCGGGCAATGGTACCTTTCTCTACTCAGGTGACCCAAGCTGTTTTTTGTATTTAATTAAGATGAATTAAGTTTGCGAATCAATTTTGTTTTTTTCAATTTTATTATTTGCCCACTTTCAAGCGGTAATCATCCCGATATTATTAGGTATTAGATCGATCAATAAATTTCAACATATAAGCAAGAACAAATTGATTCCTTTCGGTTTTATTTTTTTAGGATTGGCATCGATTTCTGAAATGATAGATCATACCCAAACATCTTGGATTTATGTAGATCACTCCTCTTTATTTAATTGGTTATTTTATTCTTTCCTATCTTTAGGTCTAACATGTTTATCAATATCAGTTATAAAAAATAAATTTATTCAAAAAACTAATTTTTGCATTTCTTTATGTTCAATAATCTCATATTTTTTATTTGATAAATCTATTGCTCTTCTTTTTCAAGTAATAATAAGTATCCTTCTAATTATTAATTGGCAAAGAGTTTTTAAAGATTGGCTTTTTATCCTTTACCCAATATTTGGTATTTTTTTTACGACTTTCTTTGGAACAAGGCTTTCAATTAGTGGCGATCAATTTTGGCATATTTTAATAGGCCCATCTGGAACAATTAGCGTTCTAACCTTTTATTTAGTATTAAAGAGATCGGGCAAAAAATTTACTTGAGATTCTTATGAAAATATTTGTATTTACAAGTTTTATAGTGTGCTTAGTCACAATATCTCCAGTAAGAATCCTTGCTGATTCGGCACTTGATGTGTACATGAATGATTTTTATTCTAAATCGAATGAAGCTAGCCAGATTCTTAAAGAAATCGAAAATAGTCTAAAAAAGGGATCAAGAAAAAAAGTATGCTCTAGGCAAAGAGAGGCAGCAAGATTAGGTCTATTAGCTAATAAATCATTAATTAAAGCCTTTGAAATAGAGGGAGCTAATCCACCAATGAAAGCAATAAAGGCAAGTCAACAAAGATGGGAATCTATTCTGAATGAGTGCTGAAGAAAGTCAGTAAATCTATTAATCTTTTTAAATTTGCATTCTTGTAGATTTACTAATTAAGGGAATTTCAGGTTCAACTCCATAAATACATTGAGAAATCGAATAAATAAAAATACATAGTGTAAATATAAAAATTATTGAGCCTAATTCAACTATGGGAAATATTTTCAAGAGATATGAAATTATTATTAAAGCAATATCAATTAATAAAGCTTGGCATGCGTTATATCTGACGAAATAGGGGACATTTGGATTCCTTACTAATCCAGCAAACAAAATTATAAATAATAAAAAACTACCAAAAGGCAAAGATTTTTCAATTATTGCTATCGGAAAAGTTAGTAATAATAGTATTTTTAAAAAAGAATATTTATAGAACAAAAAATATCCAAAAGGTATTGATGCCTTTAATGGCAAAGTATACAAAAATACTGATGAGAGTCTTTGGAATATCTGATTCAATATATTATTGGAATTTCGTATTTATATTTTAACCTAATTTTTTGAACATAATTAAAAGACTTACTTTCTAAAAAATCAACTTTGGCAGATGGTTATTAAATATTAGATAATTGATTCAGGTTCATAATTCAAAATGCGTATCCTACATACAATGTTGAGGGTTGGAGATTTAGATAAATCCATTGATTTCTACGTCAATAGATTAGGAATGAATTTATTGCGAAGAAAGGATTACCCTCATGGAAAATTCACTTTGGCATTTGTTGGTTATGGCTCAGAAAAAGAAAACTCAGTAATTGAATTAACTTATAACTGGGACAAAAAGTCTGAAGACTATGAGCTTGGAGATAAATATGGTCATATAGCTATTGGAGTTAAAGATATTCATCTAATTTGCCAAGGATTAGAAAAAAATGGTTGTAAAATAACAACCAAACCTAAAACAATGAAAAACAGTACTACTGTCTTGGCTTTTGTTGAGGATCCTGATGGTTATAAAATTGAACTTATTGAAAGAGATTAAAAGCTCAGAAGTTTTAAATTAAATAAACTAATAACTAAAATTTAAAAAGATTGAATTATCAAATATATCGTTTTAAATTTGCGAAAAAATACCTCTAAGTTCACATTAGATTAATTCTGCAGTTTCAATTTTTGTAAAAGATTATTTCTAGGGCGAGGAGTTATTAAAAAATAAAATGAAAACTTTAAACAATCTATATTAATTCTAAATAGAATACATAGACAATCTATACAGATTTATATATCATAGAATTATCTTATAAAGCTTATGCCTAGTAATTGGTCAAAAATAAGAGATGAATGGCTTGATAGAACCGCGGTTGCGAAAGATGATGCTAAATGGGCATTAGAAGCTTTAATAAATTCTGAAGAAGAGTTATTTGAAATAGAACAAAAAATAAAGAATAAAGAGGACGCTATAAGCCAAGTAAAATTTTTGAAGAAAAAGGTTAAAGAAACTATTTCCTCTAAAGAAATTAGTCTCGATGATATTGCATTAAATACTTCAAATTCAAACAAAGTACAGATCTCAGTACCATCAAATCTTACTTATCTTTTGAAAGTTTGGGCCGCAGCGGAAGGTAGAGATCTATCAAGTGTTGCTTTTCAATGTTTAGAAACTGGTATAAGGGAAATGAAAAGCAAAGGTTCAATACCTTCAATAGCAGTAAATAGATATGACTCGGCCTGTCAAAAGAGGATTGCACTAGCAGAAGTAAACAATCTATTGGAGAAATACGAATTAGCTCAGGATGAAATCAAATAATTATGAATAACAGAAAAATCATTAAAGGATACAAAACATTAATATCGCCAAGATTTAATGTAGATACATCTGTAGATAAATCTAAAGATGGAATAATTTATACTCTTTATTCTGATGCATTTAATTCACTTAAAGTTGGTTTTGCTGAAAATGATAAGGTCCTAGAAAAAAAATTATCAAGTGAAGCATTGATATTATTGGATATGAAAAAAGGCAAAAAGAAAGATCTGCGTTTATTATTAACCACTCTAAATGAACTTGGCATCAAATATTCAGACAATTTTTATTTCAAATACTCAGGTTCTTTAATGAAACATTTATCTACTTTAGGTTGGCCTGTTGGGAGATCACTTTATAAACAAAGAAAGATTAAAAAAGAACTTGTATGTGCATAAATTTAAATGTAATCGCACTCTAAAGTTTCTCTGGTTTCTCTATTTGTAATTGGATTAGTTCCAGTAGCACTTTCACAAAATTTCCTAATAATATCTTTTGGCAAAAAAACATTTGTGAAGTCTGCGCCTTGTATTTTTACATTTTCAAACTGGGTACTATAAGCAAAAGAATCCTCCAAGTTAGTATTTGATAAATCTGTTCCATCTAAAACAGCCGAGTCTAAAGTTACTTCTCTTAAGTTGGAGTTACTTAAATTCGTATCTTTCAATTTTGCTCCATAAAGAGTCGCATTTTGGAGCTCACAACCTGACAAATTTGCGTCTTGTAAATCAGTCAAATAGAAAGTTGCTCCTTTTAAATCAGATCCAGAAAAATCAGCCCCTACCAAAGATTGTTTACCATAATCCAACGCAGCGAAGCTTCTAGAAGGGAGGGTTAAAACAACTATTAAAAAAGTTAAAATTATAAATCTCATTTGTTTGAGTATTATTTCAATAAATTCTAGCTTCTTAAGCTGAAATCTAAAAATTAATTATTTACTGAATGCTATATTTATTGAAATAGCAAATCACGAAATAGGTTTTGGATATAAGTCCTTATGATGCAATTGTTGTTGGTTCGGGAGCTACAGGAGGAATAGCAGCACTTACATTGGCAGAACAAGGGATCAAAGTTTTAGTAATAGAAGCAGGGCCTCAAGTTAAAAGGGATGAAGCTAGTAATCATGAGCCAAAAAGTACATTAAAAAGATTATCAGGAGTCATAACAAAAAAACATGCCAATCAGTGCCAACATCCTGGTTATTGGAAAAATAATCCTGACTTATATTCAAATGAATTGAAGCATCCTTATGACTTCCCCAAAAAAAAGCCATTTCTTTGGACACAAGGTAAACAATATGGGGGGAGATCATTAACTTGGGGAGGCATAACATTAAGACTTTCCTCAGAAGACTTTCATCCGGCTAAAAAAGACGGAATCGGGCCAAACTGGCCTATTTCATACGAAGAAATTTCCCCACACTACGATTTTATTGAAAATTTCTGCGGAATTTATGGACGAAAAGATGATATCAAGGAGGTCCCAAACGGTAAATATATTGGTGAAATTCCTCTTACAGAAAACGAAAATGTTTTTGGCAGCAAAGTTAAATCAAAATTAAACTATCCATTTATCCAATCAAGAGGATTTGACCGTAATTCATCTGTAAAAGAAAAAAATTGGCCCAAGTCTTCTAGCGTAGGAAGCTCTTTAAAAAAAGCTTTAGATACTGGAAATGTACAAATAATCTCTAATTACCTAGTGGAGTCTTTTGAGATTAACAAGATAACAGAGCTTGCCTCAAAACTAACAATTGTAAACCTAGAGAATGGACACAAAGAAGTATTGGATTGTGATTTGATTCTTCTTTGCGCATCAACAATTTCAACACTGAGAATACTACTGAACTCAGAATATAAATCAAATTCCGCAGGGTTTAAAGATAATTCTGGGAAATTAGGTAAATACCTAATGGATCACATATCTATCTGTAGATTTTTTTCAGTCCCAAAAGCAAAAAACTCAGATAAATCACTAGAAAATCCTCCAGATCTTTCTGGAGCAGGCAGCTTCTTTATTCCTTTTGGTTCAAATTTACCAGAAATTGACGAAATAAATTTCCATAGAGGTTATGGAATCTGGGGGGCAATTGATAGATTAGGGATACCTAAATTTTTACAAAAAGACGCAAACAAATCCATTGGCTTTCTTATCGCCCATGGTGAAGTCCTTCCTAGGGAGAAAAACTCAGTTTCTCTCTCAAGAAAAACAGATGAATGGGGGATACCAATTCCCTACATTGAATTCGAATGGAGCGAGAATGAGTTAAATATGGCAAAACATATGGAAAAAACAATACAAAAATCTGTCAAAGCTGCAAATGGGAAAATAAAAAATATTGATGAACTAATGAATATTCCATTAGGGAGTTTATTTACAAAAAATTTGATAGCACTTTCAGATAGTCCTCCTCCTCCTGGATATTATATTCATGAGGTAGGGGGAGCACCAATGGGGTTAAATGAAGAAAATAGCGTAGTTGATAAATTTAACAGATTGTGGACATGTAAGAATGTACTGGTACTAGATGGAGCATGCTGGCCCACATCGTCTTGGCAAAGCCCCACACTTACAATGATGGCCTTGAGTAGAAGAGCCTGTTTAAATATTAAAAAGACTTAGAGGGCGTAAATAATTGATTTAAATAAATTTCTGAGACAGAATTATCTGTACAACCGTTTTGAACGAGAAAAGTAGCTAATGCTGAATTTATAAGCTTATATTGATCCCAAGTCGGGTTACTTAATACGAAATCTTTCATAGTGTTATAAAGAGTTTCTGAAAGCTCTGTTTCTAATGAGACTTTATTTGAAGAGCACTCTACGAGTTTCTTATCAGTTAAATTTGTTTGGTTGATTTGATCCATAAATTTATTTTTTCTACATCAACAATAATGATATTTTTTTCTAAAAATATCAAGAAAAATCTTCTGGCAAACTTTTCAAATTATCAAATAAGACTCATGTTATAAGTAGGTTTTTAAAAAACTTCTTTTTCAAATAAGGAAATTGAATAGATCCTAAAAAAAAGTCAACAATAATGTTGAAGTCCTGTTTTTTTTGAAAAATACTGCCATTTCTAATCCAGTGTGGATTTGGACGTGGAAAACAACCTGCAAATTGTGGAAAATCTAGCTCAAAATACTTTCATGATTTTATATTAAGAATACTTATATATACTGAGTCTATTAAGACTAACTCGAGAAAGAGACAGATGATTCATTGATATCAACGGATTTTCTTAAGATTTAGTCTTTATTAGGCAAGCGAAGCGTGACAGGTCCTAAAGGGTGTTTTGAATTTGGATAAATACTGTGGTGATGGTGATGGTGATTATGTTCATGTTGATGAGCCTCTACATGTTCATGTTCTAAGTAATCACCTCCTCCTGTGTCTGATTTTTCTTTATTATGAGTTGGTATTTGATTTTGTATTTCACAAGCACCATTACATTCAGGATCACATAAATCACAGCTGATACCCAAGCCCTCTACATGGTCATGATGACTTTCTTGGACCATTCCAACTTCTTTTTCAAAGCCAAATAAATTTGATCTATATTTACAAGTTGAGCAATTCATAAAATTATTACCTTCGTTATTAAGAATCTCTTCAATCCTTTCTACAAAAGTATCGATTACATAAGACTGTGACGAAAGATATTTTGCATGTATAAATGTAATATTTGGATTATTAATCGCAACTAAATCACTTTGCCTTTTTATTCTTGTGACAAGGACACCTGAGAAAAGGAAATAAGGGAAAACAATTATATTTTTATAACCAAGTCTCACAACATTTTTCAAGCCAGGTTCAACAAGGGGGAAAGTTACTCCAGAATAAACCGTTTCCCCCCACCCTAAACCAATACCCTCTACGATCATTCTCGTAATTTTTGAAACATTTGAATTCGCATCTGGGTCAGAAGAGCCTCTACCCACAACAACTAATAATGATTCTTCAGGTTTGAGATTATTATTTTGTTTAAATACATCTTTTACCCTTTCACAAGCTGCACTAATCATTAAATTATTAATACCTAATTCTCTTCCATAAATTATTTCAATTCCTGTTTTACTTGAATAATTCATAAGCAGGCTAGGTATATCATTTTTCACATGGCCAGCAGCGAAAAGCATTGCAGGTATTGCAATTACTTTTTTTATAGAAAGATCTTTTAATTTGTCTAAAGCATCAACAATCGAAGGTTTAGCAAATTCCAAGAAACCATATTTAACTAAAAAGTTTGGATATCTTTTTTGGATGAAATTAGTTAATTCTTGAAATTCACTAATGGCTAGTTTATTTCTACTCCCATGTCCACAGATAAGTATCGCGACTTGATTATTTAATTTCAAATCTAAATTATCCAAATTCAAATTATTACTTATACCATAATAGTAAAGAACAATATCATGTAGTGAAAAATAAAAATAACTTGCTTGAAGTTCCTAATATCAACTCAAAAGATGCAAAATTAAAGAAATTAATTTATGACGTGGATGAATCCTTATTTAATGAGGATAACTATTCTTATGAAAAATTCGAGCACCTTTGCGTGTGTAGTGGAGGTACAACCTCTAGCTGTGCAAAAAATGGTTTTACAACTCTTGATCTAAGAAAAAATCACAGCAAAATTCATCTAGATAGAAAAACCAATTTAGTAACAATTGGAGGTGGTGTAATAATGGGGGATCTATTAAATCACTTACAAAAATATAATCGAAGTTTTCCAATCGGACTTTCTAAACTTCCTGGAGCAGGCTATATACTTACTGGTGGAGTAAGCCCGCTCAGTAGAACCTACGGATTAGCAATTGATAATATTGAATCAATCGAAGGTTTCTTGGGTAATGGCACATTTATTTCTTTAAAAAAAAATCAAATAAATAGAGAAGAACAATTAATTTGGGAAGCAATTAAGGGCGCAGCACCCTTCTTTTCAATTATTACCGAAATAGAACTTAAGACTATCCAATCTAATTCAATTAAGGTTATTGAAGGATTTGTAAATCTAAATGAACTTACAGAAATAATAAAACTATCAGAAGAATTTCCAGAAAATATTAGTCTTCAATGGATTTATGCCCAAAAAATTTACATATATATTTTTGCTGAACTCAAAAATAATTTAGAGGATAAAAGAACAGAAGAATGCCTAATGCTTCTAGACAAATTCCCTACCCTAAAAAAACAATTCTATGAAAACTTTAACAAAATAAATTTCTTTCCAAAGGAATTGAATTTATATGAGCTGAATGCAAATAACCATTCTGAGGTGATTAGTCTTCTTGGAGAAGATTTAAGAAATGATATCCCAATTTTCATAAAATGTTTGGATGAAATAATGGATAATAAACCTAATAATTCCTGTTACATTGCTTCTCAACAATTAGGTTGCAAAACTAAAAAGTTAAATCATGGCTCAAGCTTTTTTGTTCACAGAAAAAGTACTTGGAAACCATGGATATATGCATCATGGAAAAAAAATGATCTTCAAGAAAAAGAAGTCGCTTTGGAATGGATTTATAATTCATGGAGTAAGTTGAAAAGGTTTTATCCAAATATTCACTTGGCCCAATTGCATAATCATTTGAATTCTCATGAGGAAGAACTTAACTTAGCTTTTGGAAATAGAGTGAATGAATTAAAAACTTTAAAGAATATTTTTGACCCACAAGGTATTTTGCCTCCTTTATGAGGTAACTTCTTAAGTATAAAGAAACTTTCAATGTCAAATTTCTCAAGATATTTATCAAAAAATTGGTTAGATGATCCCAAGTCAAATATTCTCTCAGGCTTAGTTGTTGCTTTTGCAATGATCCCAGAAGCAATTGCTTTTTCAGGTATAGCTGGTGTAGATCCTAAAGTTGGCCTTTTTGGCGCATTTTGCTTATCTATAACAATTGCGATTGTCGGCGGAAGAAGGGGGATGATCACTTCTGCCACGGGTTCAACAGCTCTTTTGATGACTGGACTTGTTGCCTATGGAGAATCACAAGCCCCTGGTTTAGGAGTTCCATATCTTATCGCAGCTGGAATATTAACTGGAATTTTTCAAATTCTTTGGGGATATTTAAGACTTGCCTACCAAATGCGATTCGTGCCTACAGGAGTATTAAGTGGATTTGTAAATGCACTGGCTCTTTTAATATTTCAAGCACAACTACCTCAGTTAGGAATAGGTATTAAAGAATCAAAAGAATTAGTTGAAGAAACTTTAAGTCAATATCCAGTTAACTCTCAGATTCCAGTAGTTTGGATTCTTGTAATCCTAGGACTAGTAATTATCTATGGGCTTCCAAAAATCACAAAAGTAATCCCATCTCAACTTATTGCAATAGTAGTAATAACTCTCATAAGCATATTCTTTAATCTAGATGTACCAACAGTTAGCGATTTAGGTAAATTACCTGATGGATTACCAAGTATTTCTCTTCCTTTTGGATCAATAGAAAATGGGAAAGTACCTTTTAGTCTTGAAACATTAGGAATAATATTACCGACCTCACTCGCAATATCTCTTGTAGGTTTAATGGAAACCTTTTTAACTCAAGACATTTTAGATGATGTAACTGATACAAGTTCCAATAAAAATAAAGAAGCAAGAGGACAGGGAATCGCAAATATTGTGGCCTCTTTATTTGGTGGAATGGCTGGATGTGCCTTAGTTGGGCAATCTGTAATGAATACTGAGAATGGTGGTAAATCTAGATTATCAACCCTCTCCTCAGGTATATCTCTACTAATTATGATCATCCTCTTGAAGTCTTGGATTGGAGCAATACCAATGGCTGCTTTAGTAGCAATCATGATAACGATCGCAATAAGTACAGCAGATATAAATGGATTAAAAAATATTAGAAAGATACCTAAAAGCGATACAGCAGTCATGCTCATGACTTTTGCAGTTACAATGCTCACAAAACCTCATAATCTTGCACTTGGAGTTATTGCAGGAGTTGCATTAGCTGCAATTCTTTTCAGCAGAAAAGTTGCAAAAGTTATAACTGTCTCAAGAGCAAAAGAAAATAATTTAACTACCTACAAAGTAAAAGGACAATTATTTTTTGTAAGCAAAATTTATTTTTTACAAGGATTTGATATTCATGAACATCCAGAAAATATTGTAATTGACATGTCTTTAGCTCATATTTGGGATCAAAGTGGTGTTGTTGCACTTGAGCAAATTATTAGAAAATTCCAGAATGGTGGTTCTAAAGTTGAAATTATAGGGTTAAATAAAGAAAGTCTTAACTTATTTGAAAGACTAGGTGGTATTGAAAACGCTCATTGAAAAAAGTTAATTAAGACTAACTTGTTGATAACAAAACCAAAGCCATTGCTGAAAAAGCAAATTCCTATGAGATCTCCATGCGGTTTTTGAACTATTTGGATCAAAATTTTCAGGTGGAGGAACATCTCCCTTTTCTTTATCTCTTTCAATTTCACTAATAATTCTATGCACCGTATATTCAGGATGACCTAAATGCATAAGTTGTTTTTGATCATTAGATTCAAATATCGTATATCCGACGTTTTCTCCATAAGCCAACAAATTCAATTTCCCTTCTTTTTGGGCATTCTCCATTTCCAAATCTGGTAATCCCGCAAATCTACTTTGAGGACATATAAATTCATCATCTTGTGTACCCATCAAAGGGTGTCCAGGAACAAGACTTTTTAAAGGGAATACCCCGAATAATTTCCTATCAAAAACTTGCTTATCAACCCCTGCCAAATAAGCCAGCGCAAAGCCCGCCCAACATAATCCAAGAGTACTCGCACAAGAATTTCTGGCTTCATCTACAATTTTCACAAATTCATCCCAATACTTAACCTCCTCAAAGGCTAGGTGCTCAATAGGTGCTCCAGTAATAATGATTCCATCTAACGGTTCTGGATTATTTGCTTCTTCCCAAGTTATATATAGGTTATTTAGATGATTAAGATCCCATGTTTTATAAGAATGAGTTTTGAGCTTTATCCAAACTGGCTCAATTTGAAGAGGAGATAAACCAAGTGGATGTAGTAAGTTAAATTCATACTGCTTGCCAAGAGGCATTATATTCAAAATACCAATCCTAAGAGGACGTATATCCTGTCTTTTTGCCAATTCTGGTTCGATCCAAGATATATGATTTTTCTCAACATCACTAATCTTGTGATAGTTACTAGGAATTATTAAAGCCAATAAATCTCCTTTTCTAAGTGATTTGTGAAAGTGCTTGTTCGAAATCTGCTTTTATATCATCAATATGCTCAATTCCTACAGAAACTCTCACCATAGTAGGAGTAACACCTGCAGATAATTGCTCTTCTTCAGATAATTGCTGATGAGTTGTTGAAGCAGGATGAATTACTAATGTTTTTGAATCACCCACGTTAGCAAGGTGGCTAGCTAATTTTAAGGAATCAATAAATTTTACTGCATTTTCATAACCCCCATTGAGAGAGAACATAAGCATGCAACCCATTCCCCTTCCAGTAGTATATTTTTTGGCACTAGAGTAATATGGATCAGATTTTAGGCCAGGATAATTAACACTACTTACATTAGAGTTAGAATCTAACCATTTTGCTAATTCAAGAGCATTTGAAGTTTGCCTTTCTATTCTTAAACTTAGAGTTTCCAAACCCTGCAATAGCAAGAAAGAATTAAAAGGACTTTGAGCTGATCCCCAGTCTCTGAGGCATTCAAGTCTTGCCCTTAACGCAAAAGCTATATTTCTGTTATCAGGCACTCCCAGAGATTTGCAGATATCACTACCGAAACCAAAAGCGTCCCAATGAACGAGTCCATGATAAGCAGCGCTTGGCTCACTCATTAGTGGGAATTTACCATTTCCCCAATCAAAGGTTCCAGCATCAACAATAACCCCACCGATGCTTGTTCCATGTCCGCCGATCCATTTCGTTGCACTTTCTACAACAACATCGGCTCCAAAATCAATTGGTCTTATTAAAGCACCACCAGCACCAAGTGTATTATCCACTATTAGAGGAATTCCATTTTCCTTCGCCAAAGCAGAGAGCCCCTCAAAATCTGGAATGTTGAACCTAGGATTTCCCATTGATTCTACATATATTGCTTTTGTTCTATCATCAATTTTATTTCTAAAACTATCGATGCTATCACCATCTGCAAATTTAACTTCAATTCCTAATCTTGGAAATTGTACTTTAAATTGATTGTAGGTCCCTCCATATAGAAAGGATGTAGAGACAAAATTATCCCCTGCTGTCATGCAGTTAACGATTGCCAAGAATTGAGCAGCTTGACCTGAGGATGTTGCAAGTGCTGCCATACCTCCCTCCAAAGCTGCCATTCTTTTTTCAAAGACATCTGTGGTGGGGTTCATAAGGCGAGTATAAATATTTCCAAATTCTTTTAATCCAAAAAGATTAGCTCCGTGCTCGGCATTATCAAAAACATAGGAACTAGTTTGATAAATGGGTACTGCTCTAGAATTTGTAGTTGGATCAGGCACTTGGCCCGCATGTAACTGAAGCGTCTCGAACTTTTGGTTGCTCAAAATTTTAAAATAATCCTATTATCTATTTAACTTAAAAAAGTCCAAAAAAAAAACAAAAAAAAGATAAATATTTATAAATCCTTTTTTAATGAGGGGTAATTATCTTTCATATATAAACTCAAATCTTCTTTTATCGCTGATCTGAGTTTCTCAATATTCGCGGAATCAATTATTGGAAAAGTTTTATTAGCTTCAGGATCTTTTTCAGTAATTGATTTCCAATTCTTACCAACGTCTTTTTCAGAGTTGTTTAAAACCTCATCAAAATTGAAAACCTTATCGTTGTTTTTAGCTTCAAATTCACTAAAAGCTTTATTGATAAGATCCTTTCTATTTTCAAATAGATTTTTGGCTTTTATAGTATCTGGAAGACCCATAACTGGTTGTAATTCCTTAAGAAGTTTTATTTCCTCTTCAATTAAGAGTGTCCAAACACCATGTTTATTTTTTGGAAGATTAGAATTACTAAAAATACTAATTTCATCGAGGTAAAAATTTAACCACAAATAATATGATTTTTCTTCAATATTTTTTTTAACTGAGATCTTTTTATTTTGGATCTTTGGGAGTAACTTTTCTGCTTTTTTTAAAAACTGTCTATCTTCTCTTTCTAAATTTATTAATCCCCATCTTTGACTGTAGTCCCATAAATCTTCGTATCTTGTTAAGTCTTCTTGATTCCAACCAAGAGCTTTCAGTTCATGAGAACGATGTGATAATTCCTTTTTCAAAAAAATCTTTTAAACCCATAATAATTCTAACCCCGCAATCAAGATTAGTAAATAAACGAAGAACTTAGCGTTTTATTAAATTAAATAAGTAATCAATTATTAAAATAATTATTAATAATTTTCAATACATTGATATAACTTGGATTTTTATTTGAAATTTGATTACTATATTCATTTTTCTTAAGATCGTTTTCCTCTTTGTTAATAAACAATTTCTTGTAAAGGTTTTCAATATCATTAAAAAGATAATCTCCATTTAATTTTTCATTTAGTTCTAAAGATGATTCAGATTTCACAGATTCTTGGCAAAAATTAGTAATTTCCTCTGAACTAATTAGAACCTTATAAATTTCTTTTTTTTCTTCTGAATTTGCATTAAAGCATAAATAAATTAGATTAATCATAGAACAATTATTATTTTTGATTTTGAATTCTTTATAAATTTCTGGCCAAAATTTTAAAGATTTTAGACCTTCTAAACCTCCTTGACTTAGAGAGTATTTATCACACCAATTTACGAATTCTGATATCTCTTTTGGACATCTTTTGAGTTGCAAAAGCATATCTGATAAAACTTGCCCTGCTTGAAAATTCCGTGTTGGTTTTCCTTCAGTTGGCAGAGTCATGCTCCCTAAGACATCAGCCTTAACAGCATTTAATTGAGAAAAAGTATAATCTCCTTTTTCACAAAATTCATCATTAATTATTTCCTTTGCACTAATTATTTCTTCACCATAACCAAGTTCTTTTAATGAAAGATATTTATTCTCTAATTTATTTTCTTTTCTAACTTGTAATGATACTGATGCGGCCTGATCTAAACATTGAGTTAACAAAATCGTATTAATGGTAGGTAGCATTCCTGGCTTATCGGAATGAAAGTTATTTACAAAACCTGCAAATATGGATGATATATTTTTTATTGATTTTATATATTGACATTCAACATTATGAACTCCTGGAGAAACTTGAATATTCGGTGACAATTGATTTAAAATGCGAGCTCCTATTAAAGCAGTTAAGGCATCAGGATGACAGAAGTTTGCTGTAAAACTATCATTAGGATTTCGTAAAGCTCCATGACGGTGAAATCCTGTAAAAAAAGCTAAATTTGGATATTTATTACAGAGAATAAAAGGGTTTTTATTTTTTTTATCAATGCAAAAGGAACCAACAAGACAGCCAAGAACCACATTTTCTCTTTTTAAGGTTTTTTTGAGTTCTAAAGCATGTTTAACATCATCTTGTATGTGATTACTGTTTGAAGCAAGAATAACTATCTCACATTTTAAGAGAAGATCTTCTAGATCAAAAGACTTTCTTTTTCCCTCTGAAGAATAATGTCCCATTCTCTTAATTTTTTCAATAATCTCATTATCCATATCAGAAAGAATATCTTTTGAGAAAGCACCTAACAAATCTCTATCTTCCCTAGGAGCTAAGAGAATATTATTTGATTTTCCATGCATGGCACAGTTGTATGCTAATGATGCAGGATATAAACCGACACTATAGAATCCAACTTTCATCTTCTCTATATCTTTAATCAATGAATAAAAATATTTTTCATCATTTATGTTTTCTATAAAATTATTCTGCATTTTGGAAATTCTTTATAATTTTTTTAATTTCTTACCAATACCAACATTTTTCTACATTAAAGCAATTTTTGACCATAGCAAATTATTTATCATAAATATTGAATTTTTTAATTTATAATTTCAAAGAGATATAGAAGTTAAATTAAAAAAGAAATAGTTATACATATGGAATATATGGCAAGTAATTTTAAGGCACAAAAACAATTAATTTCTTCTAAAAATATCTTAATTATTCAAGACATTGACGGAGTTTGTATCCCTTTAGTTAAAGATCCAATGACTAGAAAATTAGAATCAAAATATATCTATGCAGTAAAAGAATTTGCAGAGGAATTCTTTGTATTAACTTGCGGGGAACATGAAGGTCCAAGAGGGGTTAACAGAATAATAGAAAGGAGTTTAAGAAGCACTACTGAGCCAAAAGATAAAGAACTATATTTAAGAGGTTTAGCAGCCTGTGGCGTAGAGTATCAAGACAACAATGGTGAAATAAGTTTTGAAGGAGTCTCAGAAAAAGAACTAAATTTTTTATCCAAAGTTCCTAGTCTAATAAGACCAAAGTTTAATTTTATAGTTAAGAATATTTTTCCTGAACTTAACCAAGAAGATATCAATTTTCACGCAGTAAAATCAATATGTGAAACACGCTTCTCGCCAACGATTAATTTCAATAGTCTATTTGACTTAGTTAACAATGATTCTGATAAAAGAAAGCTGATTCAAATTAGTTTTGAAAAAATGATGAATGAAATCATCTTTAAAGCTGAATCCGAAGGCCTCAAAAACTCATTTTTCCTGCATATTTCACCAAATTTAGGAGATAAAAATGGTAAAGAAAGAATTAAACTTTCTTCTAAAGATGATATTGGATCAACAGACATACAATTACTTATTAAAGGAGCAGTTAAAGATTCTGGAGTCTTATTTCTTTTAAATAAATTTATTGAGGATAAAACAGGTAAAGCTCCTTTTGGAAGTAATTTTAATTTTAGAAACTCTCCAAATTCTATTACGGGAAAAATTGATTTATGCAAAAGTACGATTCAAACAGAAGACATGCCTTTGATTGTAGGAGTTGGTGACACAATAACATCAAAAAAAAATAATGGTGAAAATAGTTATTTGAGAGGAGGAAGTGACAGATCTTTTTTAGAATTTATACAAATACTAGGGAATGAATTTGGTATTAATAATAAAATAATTTTTGTAGATAGTAGTTCTGGTGAAGTTGAAAGACCCTCTACAAAAAAAACTGGTTTAACAGGGATCAGTGATCTTTATGACAACTTAAAGTTTGACTTGGTTTTTCAAAATGGTCCCAAAGAATATATAAGTTGGTTTATTGAACTTGCTAATAAGAGATCAAACTTTAAAAAAAGTAGTTGACTTTTGAATTTTCAAATGACAATTTATAAATAATAGATTTATGAAAGAAAAATTCCCCTCAATATATAAAGAACCTATAGAAACATTGCAAATCAATATAGGTTATAAATGCAATCAGGCTTGTAAGCATTGTCATGTTAATTCAAGTCCTCTAAGGACTGAAAAGATGTCCAATGAAATAATATCTCTTATTCCAAAAATAATTGATAAGTACAAAATCAAGACTTTAGATATAACAGGTGGTGCGCCAGAACTTCACCCAGAATTTAAAAACCTAATCGCTAGTTTGAGCAAAAAACAAGTTGATATTATTGATAGATGCAATTTAACAATTTTCTTTGAAGAAGGTTATGAAGATCTTCCTCAATTTCTTGCAAAGAATAAAGTAATAGTTACTGCTTCGCTACCATGTTATGAAAAAGATAATGTGGAGATTCAAAGGGGTCTTGGGGTTTTTGAAAAAAGTATTAATGCTATAAAAATTCTTAATGATTTAGGCTACGGAAAGAAAGAAACTGGATTGCAATTAAATCTTGTTTACAATCCTGTAAGCCCTATTCTTCCTCCTTCACAGGAAATATTAGAAAAAAATTATAAAAAAATACTATTTGAAAAATATAATATTGTTTTTAATAACTTATACACAATAACTAATATGCCAATAAATAGATATGAAGAATCTCTAAGAAGAGAAGGGAAACTAAATACTTATTACAAATTACTAAAAGAAAATTTTAATGAAAATAATTTAGAAAATCTTATGTGTAAAAAAACTATTAGCGTAAATTGGTTAGGAGAAATTTATGATTGTGACTTTAACCAACAGATCAATTTCCGAGAGAATAAAGGGCCAAAGACACTTTTTGATCTATTGGATGAATCATTTACTTTTGACTACGGGGTAGCTGTAAAAGAACATTGTTTTGCTTGCACTGCAGGTGCAGGGTCAAGTTGTGGAGGGACTTTAAGTTAAAACCTGCTAAATGCAATTAGGACAAATAGCTCTTACATTTAAAGAGGATTCAATTAGTTTAAAACCATTAACTTTAGCTGCGACTTTGCCTGCCTCTAAAACTTCGTCATTTTCGAATTCTTCTGTTCTTCCACACCTAATACAAATCAAATGATGATGGTCCGGTGTGTCGTTACTAAGCAATTCATATCTGTGTCCACCCTCACTGAGTTCTAATTCATGAAGCAAACCCATTTGAACTAAAAGCCTTAAAGTTCTATAAATTGTTGCTAGGGAAACTTTGGAGCTTGTTTTAACTAACTTTTCATGAACCTCTTCAGCACTAAGATGCTTTCCAGAGCCAATATTTTCAAATAAATTAAGAACCTTTAGCCTCTGAGGAGTTAACCTCTTTCCATCTTTATGTAAACCATCACCAAGAGGGGATGTAATAACATTGTATTGCGAGGATAATGACAAAATTAATCCATGGCTATTCTCAATAATAACTCTTGATGAGAGTAAAACAACTTATTAATTTAAAATGTTTACTAAAGTTCTCGAAAATATTATGTTAAATGTATCTTTATATATAAATGATGAATGATCAAGAAATCTCTTCTGATAAATTATCATTGAAAGTAAACGCCCTGCTAATTATTGATATTCAAGAAAAAATAATAAGACCAATTTTTGATAAGGATTCAATAATCAAAAATATCAAAAAGCTAATAAATGCTTACCAAATTTTAGAAGAAAACATATTTGTATCTGAACAGAACCCACTTAAATTAGGGGTAACGATACCTGAGTTAACACCCATAGCAGGATTTAGAAAATTTGAAAAAATGGATTTCAGCCTAGCTAAAATAGAAGAATTTTTAAAAGAACTTAAAGATAAGAAAATTACTAATTTGATAGTTTGTGGGATCGAAACGCATATTTGTATTCAACAAACAGTCTTAGATAGTTTACAAAAAGGATTTGAAGTTATTCTTATATCAGATGCCATGGGGAGTAGAAATAGGGCAGATCATGAAATGGCATTACAAAGAATGACTCAGAGTGGGGCGTTCATAACAACAACTGAATCAATAATTTTTGAATTATGCAAAACTGCGGATAGAAAAGAATTTAAAGAAATTAGAAATATAATACTGAGTTAAAGAAAATAAATACTGGTTTGTTTTTTAGAGATAATTTAAAATTTTATTAGAGATAAATTTTTGGGGTTATTTTGAATATGAAATTTGTTACTGAAAACTTCCTTCTGGCAATATCTATTTTTTTTATTGGAACTTTATTGTCCATAATAATTTCTAAACTTTCAAAAACATTTTTTAAAAAGATTTCCAAAAGAACAAAAACAAATTTTGATGATTTTATTTTTGAGGTAATCTCTGGAATTATAAAACCTATAGGGTTCCTCCTCTCATTTTATTTTTCAATTGACTACTTTTTTGCTGATGAAATAACTTTCATCTCTGTCTTATTGAACATTTTGAAATTATTTATATTAATTATCATTATAAAAGCTCTCAATAAAGTTTTAATAAGATCTTTAACGGAATCGACCTCAAAAATTAATGATTCCTCAATTAGTTCAATGGTATCTTCACTAACTCCATTGATAAAAGCATTAACTTGGACCATTGGCTCAATTTTTTTCTTACAAAATATAGGTGTTCAAATGACTGCTATTTGGGCTTTACTAAGTGCAGGAGGAATTGGAGCAGGATTAGCTCTGAAAGATCCAGTTCAGGAGTTTTTTGAATATATAACAATTTTGCTTGATAAACCTTTTCAAAAAGGTGAGTTTATAAAATCTGATGGAGTCCTCGGAATGGTTGAGAGAGTAGGAGTTCGATCATCAAGGATAAGAAGTATTAATGGAGAAGTAATAGTAATGAGCAATAGCGCCCTAACAAATGGAATAATTTCAAATTACGCACAAATGGAAAAAAGAAGGTTAGTGCATAAATTGGGAGTTGTTTATGAAACCTCTCCAAAACTTATGAAATTGATTCCAATAATAATTAAAAAAATAGTTGAAGATACAAAAGATGCGTCTTTTGATAGATGTCATTTCACAGATTTCGGCGACTTCAGTCTTAATTTCGAACTTGTTTATTACATCCCAACAAATAATTATCTCGCCGCAATGGAAGCTCAACAATCTATAAATTTAAGAATCATTGAGGAATTTGCGGCTAATAATATAGAGTTTGCATTCCCAACACAAACCTTAAATATTGAAAGTTACAAAGCCAAGTGATCTACAAATCTCTTCACTAAAAATCCAGAGTTTTGAAGCCAACTCAGAATTATTTGCCTCATCACTAACATTACTTTCAACTAATTTATGTTTTTTAAAAGATATAAGTTTATTACTTAAATGAACGTAACCAATATTATTTAAATTTGAATCAAAAACAATTTCAGAAAGTATCCTACCAGCATTTTCTAAACTTTCAGAAATTCCTAAAATATTTTTTGCAGCTTTAGAAAAAATTAAATATCCAAAGAGATTAAAACGCTTACTGTATCTAAAAAAACCAAGATCATCATTTGGTATTACTAGACCAGGAGCCCAAGTAATTACAGAAATTTTACTCGAGGAAGTTTTTAATTTTTTTTCAAGTTCTTTAGCAAACAAAATATTACACAACTTACTATTTTTATAAGCTTCATCAGCATTAAAATTTATAAATTGCCCAGTTACTTTTTTTCTCAAATTAACTAGGTTATTAAGTCCCGCTTTCTTTCCTATATTGCCACCTGAACTTTTGGGGTTGTGTACATCTGATGATGTAATAATGATTCTAGATTCTTCTTTATCTCTAATAAAATCTTTTAGGACATTTACCAAGTAAAAATGTGCAAGATGGTTTACTGCAAAAGTTAGTTCTATGCCTTGTTTTGATACTTTAGGGTAAAAAGAGCCTGTATATTGTAATCCTGCATTTAAAACAAGCACATCTAAAAAAATCTTTTTGATAATAAAGTAATCTTTAATTTTTTTAATATTTTCTAGATCTGAAAGATCACAATTTTCAATAATAATTAAAAATTTACTAAGGTAATTTTTATCAAAATGTTTCTCGATTTTTCTGAGAAATTCATTCTTTCTAAATTCGTTTTTTATTGCAACATATAAAATATTTTTTGTCTTAAGTAAATTAATAATGGCAAAAAACCCTATTCCTGAATTACCTCCAGTAATTAAAATATTTTTATTTTTAATCATTTAAATTCCTATATTTTATTTATGATAAAAAAATAAATAAAGTTTTTTTTATTTTGTAATCTTATAAATTATTGTTAAAACACTGAAAACTTAGTCGCTAGTATTTGAGTAATTTGATTATTATTAATCTACTCTCATTATAAGTATTGGATGAAAAATATAATCCTGGGTTCAGAAGCAATAATTTGTTCCAAAAATTTCTTTAATCATAAGATTTATATTTAATGTCAAAAGAAAATATGCCAGATGTTCTTGTTTTGGGTGCAGGGCCTGCGGGTATGGCTATTGCCTCAGCTTTAGGGAAGGAAAAATTAGATGTTGAAGTGCTTTCTCCAAATGGACCAGATGAACCTTGGCCAAATACATATGGCATTTGGGGGAAAGAAGTTGATCAACTCGGGCTTCAGGATTTACTTGAATATAGATGGAAAAATACTGTAAGTTTTTTTGGGCATGGCGCTTTAGAAGAGCAGGACGATGAGAATAAAGCCACGGAACATTCACTAGATTATGGACTATTTGATAAGAAGAAACTCCACAATTATTGGTTTAAAGAATGTAATAAGTCTTTTATTAAATGGCATCAAGGCTTTGCAAACAAAATACATTTTGAAAAATACAAAAGTACAGTAACTACAAAAGATGGCAAAACTTACTCTGCAAGATTAGTAGTAGATGCAACAGGGTATGATCCTGTTTTTCTTAAATTAAAATCCTGTGGTCCTTTGGCAGTCCAAACTTGTTATGGGATAGTAGGTAATTTTAGTAAACCGCCACTTAAGAAAGGGCAGTTTGTATTAATGGACTATAGAAATGATCATCTTAACGATGAGCAAAAAAAAGAACCTCCAACTTTTCTTTATGCCATGGATATGGGGGATGGGAAATATTTTCTTGAAGAGACATCTCTTGGTTTGGTAAATCCTCTAACAATGGAAAATTTAAAAGAGAGACTAGAGAAGAGGCTTTCTTATCGAAATATATCAATCACAAGCATGCAGCATGAAGAGCTTGGCTTATTTCTTCCTATGAATATGCCAATCCCAGATTTCAAACAACAAATACTTGGATATGGTGGTGCTGCTTCAATGGTACATCCTGCATCTGGATATTTAATTGGTAATGTTTTAAGAAGAGCTCCACTTGTCGCAAAGGCAGTCTCAGAAGCAATTAAAAACAAAAATCTAAGTACCTATCATATTGCTAGAAAAGGTTGGGAAACTTTATGGTCAAAAGAATTAATTAGGAAGAAATCACTTTACCAATTTGGATTAGAAAAACTTATGAGGTTTGATGAGAAACTATTGAGAGAATTTTTTGGCAGTTTTTTCCAACTACCTAAAAATCAATGGTATGGGTTTCTAACTGATACTCTTTCTTTAAAAGAGATTGTATATGCTATGTGCGTAATGTTTATAAAGGCTCCATGGAGTGTAAAGAAAGGTCTTATGATTATGCATGGAAGAGAATTTAAAATGTTACTTAGGATAATATTTCCAAACATATAGTTAAAAAATGAGAACTATATTAATAAGTGGAGCCAGTAGAGGTATTGGACTAAATATTGCACATAAAGAATTAAAAGAAGGCAATAGAATTAGTGTTGGCATAAGAGATTTAGAATCATTAAAAGGAAGCGCTATTGATCCAAAAAAATGGCCAGAAGGGAAAATTATACTCAACCACTATGATGCTTTAAATAAAATTACAGCCAAAAATTGGATAAAGAATACCGTAGATAAATTTGGAGGATTTGATTCAGTAATAAATTGTTCTGGAGTATTATCGAAAGTTCCTTTCTTATACAAAGAAGGTGATGAAGAAGATATTTTAAATACATTAAATATAAATTTTTTGGCAATTTGGCATTTATGTAGGTTTTCTTGGGATCATTTATGTACCTCTGGAAGAGGAAGAATTATTGTTTTAGTTTCAATGAGTGGGAAAAGATCCAAAGGTGATTTAGCAGCTTATTCTTCTTCAAAGTTTGCTTTGATGGGATTATGCCAAACTATGAAAAATAAAGGTTGGGATAAAAATATAAGAATTACTGCAATTTGCCCCAGCTGGGTTAATACAAAAATGGCCCAAAATATCTCTTCTTTAGACAAATCAAGCATGACACAACCTGAAGATATTGCTGAAATATGCTCAACTATTCTTAAGTTACCTACCCAATCAGTTCCATTTGAAATCGCCTTAAATTGTAACTATGAAATTTAACCTAAATTAAAAATTAAGTAAGCCATTGAAAGCATTGCAATTGCAATAAATAAACCTTTTATTCGATTAGTTAACAATGAAAAAAGAGATAAATCTTCAGAAAAGTATCCACCAAAACTACCTGTAATAAATAATATAACCATTGGTAGAGATGCCATTGCGAAAGAATAAGATATAGATCTTACAAATCCAAAATTTAAATAATTAAAAATAAAAGAACCTAATGAAAACAATAAAAAAGATGCAAATAGAGTTATAGAAACTTCAGCATCTAAAGTGTGAGGTAAGCTACCCTTTAATTCAAATTGCTTTTTACATTCTCTAATTTGTCTTTGAGAAAGCTTTAAATAACCAGTTTCAGGAATTCTTTGCGACTTATATTTTCTTAGTAATCTTGCTTCAAGAGTTTCTGGCTCCTTAGTCATAATTGATGTTAATAATTCATCTGGCTTTAATTTTTTAATTTTCTTTTCAAGATTATCCGTTTTCCCAATCCTATAAAGGTCTCCTACTCTAATA
This sequence comes from Prochlorococcus marinus, assembly GCF_001180325.1. Classification (GTDB taxonomy): domain Bacteria; phylum Cyanobacteriota; class Cyanobacteriia; order PCC-6307; family Cyanobiaceae; genus Prochlorococcus_A; species Prochlorococcus_A marinus_R. Next base: position 44,212 of record NZ_CVSZ01000037.1, on the reverse strand, counting down.
AGGTAAACATATCCCGACATTTGCGTTGTAAAATTAATACTGTTCCTACTTAGATAATACTAAAAGAATTAGGGAAATTAAAAGTTTTTACAATATGAAAAACGATATTTTATATTCATTTCGAAGATGTCCATATGCAATTCGTGCAAGATGGGCCCTATTAATTTGCGAAATAAAAGTAGAGATAAGAGAAATTGATTTAAAAAATAAACCTCTAGATTTTCTAAATAATTCAAAGACGAAAACGGTGCCAATTCTTATAAAAAAAAATAGTGAAGTTATTGAAGAAAGTCTCGAAATCATCCTATGGGCTCTCTCAGAGTCGAAAAAGGAAAACATCAAATCAATTTATTTACCTGAGAACAAAAAGGAAGATATTTTTGAAATAATTAATGAAAACGATAACGTATTCAAATATCATTTAGATCGATTTAAATATGCCACAAGATATAAAGATAATGATCAAGAATTTCATTTCACAAATGCGCTTAAATTTATAAAAAGATGGAACGAACTTCTTGCCGAAAAAAAATACTTTTTTGGAGATAGCCCAACAATCGCTGATTGGTCTATTTGGCCTTTTGTAAGACAATTCAGAATCGGTTGTGAAAGTCAAAAAAGAACAAATTATTTTGAATCATCAATAAAAAACTGGTTAGATTCGTTTGAGAAAAATAGAGAATTTAAGGCGTTAATGTATAAATACGAATTATGGGAACCAAATTCTAGAAAGGATTATTTCCCATCTAATTAACTTTCTAACAACTTCCTTTTCTCAATTATTCTTGCTAACTCCAAAAAATATCCTGCGGTCCTAAATTTGCCTATATTTTTTTCCTTAAAATCAAAATCGCTTCTGATTTCTGCGGTCTCCGCCATAAGCAAATCTAAATCATTTGATCCAAGACTATACAATTCACCAAGTTCTATTTCCCTTCCAAGTAAATGACTCCTAAACCACTTATTTTTATTTTCTTGAGGTGGAATATCGTAGGGTGTAAATGACATAAAAATAAAAAAAATATACTTTTTACCATTCTAGAGTTCTTATTGAAACTTTTTCATCTCTACTTTGTTAAAAATCAATGCGATAGAAAGAATTGCGAATGTAATTAAGGCACAAATTTCTGTCCAATAATCTAACCCAATTTTAGAAATCATTAATGGTGCGAGAACTGTAAATAGTCCCCCAGAAAGAATTAATTGAGCAAATAGCTGTTTTGACGTAAAAATTGGTAAAGTCTTAGAAATATTTTTAGGATCTGCAAGCCTTAAAAGAAGTAACCCAGAAGCTACTACACCAGTAGAATTCCCAAACTCTATCAAACTTTTTTCAAACCAATAATCATCAAAAATAAAGTATGCGAAATAAGCAATGCAGATTAAATTCCAAAATAAACCGAAAATAGTAAATACTAAAATAATTATCCAATTATCAAAAACAACTGCAATATCTAAACTCGCCATAGCTGTAAAAATCAATAAGTCTGTTGATAAAATACCAATCTCCCTTTGCAGAATATTTGAAATAAATTCTGTATTTTTGGTTTTTTCTAAAATATATCTAATAAGGAGCGAACCTATAAGGATAAAAGGAAATACTGGTAGTGAAAAAATAATTTCCTTCGAAAAATTACCAAAAGAACTTGAAATATACCTTAAAAATTTAAGAAGCAAAACACCAAAAGAAATTGCTAAACCAGAGAATCCAAGATTTATTATAAAAATTCTAAAATCTGCAAAAATTCTAATCTTATTTTTTCCATTTAAAGTATCTTTCTGTTCAAGAATTTCCTCAGTATGTGAAAGGCCTAAAGTTCTACCAATAAAGATAAATATGCTACCCAATATTGAAGAGGATAAAAGACCCATTGTTGCCATTGCCAAACCAAGATCTAAACCATTTGGGAAACCTAGTTTATTAAAACTTTCACCGATTATTGATGCGGCTCCATGACCGCCCTCAAAACCTACCTCTATTAAACAACCCATTAGAGGATTTGCGTCCATAGATGGAGGCAGAAAATATTTAACCACAAGGCCGCCGACAAAAAATTGTCCGAAACCTAGTGAAAGAGCTAAAAGAAATTGATTAAAAATCGGTTTAACTAAACCATTTATATTCGGTATAGGTCTTCCCATCATTAAAGTTGCGAAGACTAATGATAAAAGAGGAGTGGGAAAATTACTCCAAACATTTATTGTTTCTTTTGGTAAAAAGTGTATCGCACCAAATGGGCCTATAGATATACCTAAAATTCCAGATATGACGGCTATCGGCAATCCAAATCTCTCGAGTTGAACAGCTAGTTTAAATTTCCTTCCAAAAATCAACAAAAAAAATATAATTAACAATCCAAAAAAACTTATCAATAGAGAATTTGAAAAAATATCTTTATTCTGTATCGAAAAAATATTCAATGATTTCAAAAACATATAATTCTAAATCTAAATTAATAAACAAAATTTTTCAAATAAAAAAGGCTCCCATAAGAGGAGCCTTTCGATATTGGTAAGAAAATTTGGAAATTAATCTTTAAGAGTAACTGTTGCACTATCAATATTACTGATAGCATTTGTAACTCTCTTGAAATCAAAGCCTAGTGCTCTTAAAGCGTGCCATAGATGACCTTGAATAAAGAAGAATCCAAAATAATAATGAACATTAGCTAACCATGCCCTTGAGGTGTACTCACCATCAGGGAGATCAACTGTATCTACCCAATAAGGCGAAATACTAAACTTCAATTCAAGTGGTTCACCAAAGAATTCAGTTGGATAAACTGTTGTGTTAGCTGCACTCCAGAAAGCTGCAATAATAGCCATCCAGCCTATTCCAGCTAGTGACCATGAAAGAACAGCTTCTGCAGAGAGAAGTCCTTTACCTTTGAATTTGGTATATTCACCAACTTGCTTAGTAGCAATATGCCAAGCACCACCAGTAATCTCAACGAAAGCAAGGAAAGCATGACCTCCCATTACTTCTTCAAGGCTATCAATAGTCAAAAAGTCTGTTTGGTGATTCCAAATTTTGGCCAAATTTAATTCATACTCAACCTGTCTTACAGAACCAATAGCTGGATCATAAATTCCATGCACTCTTGCCCATTCGACAAAAGCAATAACTGCGAAACCAAGAATAATTAGATGGTGACCAAGAATAAATGTCAATTTGTCTGGATTATCCCATTCAATATTGAATTTTCTAGCTCTTGCTACATCAGAATCTTCTAGATTTCCAGGAAGAAGTAAAGAGTGTAAAAGTCCTCCGGCGGCTAAAACCATAGAAGAAACTAAGTGAACTATTGCTATCGCTAGAACAGGTTTAGTATCTCCCATTGCAACACCATTAGCATCAAACCCTATTCCAAGAGTTGCTAAGTGAGGAAGAACGATTAGAGGTTGATGACCCATTGGGACGCTTGGGTCAAATCGTGAAAGTTCAAAAAGGGTGAATGCACCCGCCCAGAAAACAATTAATCCTGCATGAGCTACATGAGCAGCAATGAATTTTCCTGAGCGATTTGCTACACCTGAATTACCAGCCCACCATCCATAGGTAGTATCTGGATTTCCATAGGTTTGCATTTAGGAATTGATTAGCTTAAACGTTTTGAGAATACTTTATATTTCACCAAACAGTTGAATTCATAACAAAATTGTAAAGGTTATTAATCCTAACTATTACTAAACAAAAATTATTCGTAGGGCAAGAAAAGAGTAAAGAAGGTAGATTTAATGAAGAAAAATTATTCTCAGAGATATAAGTTCTATCAAATAAACCAGTATTTTTAAATTCAAATAAGTCAAAAAAATTTCATTTTGCTGACATTAAACGATGTTTTGTTTCATTACACCAAGGAGGTTATTGCCTCATTTTCAAACAATTATTAAATATGGGATAAGAAATCTAATATTATGACTACTTCTCAAGAGTCTTCTAGAAAATTTTCACTAGAAATGAAATCTGAAGTTCATTACAAAAAGGCTGCAAAATCTTACAGAAAATCGAAACAATATATAAATATGATTAACTTATATCCAACTTTGCAAAACACTCTTATTGAGTGTAAGGATGAGAATCTAATCGAATGAATATTTTAAATATTTTCCCAAATTAATCAGGATAATATCATTTTTTAGGCTGCGATATTATAGTTTTCTTCAGAATAATATATATTGATTATTTCTCTGCACATTTTTACATTGTAAAGAGCTTTGGGTTTCCAAGGTTTTTTTTGACCGAGTGGAGAGCTTTTCCAATGAATCCCAGGCTTGAGTATTCCATTTTCACGTAAAAAAGAAAGTTTAATTTCAGTTATTCCCAGTTTTTCAGAGGTCAGCTCAGATGAGCTCCACATATCCCCTAACATTTAATTAAGTAAATATAATTAATCCTTGATAACGTTAATTTTATTTTTTTGAAAGGGGTAAAACTTTTAAATAATTATTAAGTCCCAAAAAACCTAGTATTTACAAAGAAAAGATATTTGAAAGATTTATATCAAATTAAGAAATATTAAATAAAGAATCTTCATTAATGAATATCTCATCGATACCCTTTCCTTGATTGATGGATTTATAGTTAACGTATTCTTCTGTAATCGATTTATGCTTTGAAAGATTGATCCAACCCTTCTGCCAATTTCCACTATTTATTAATTCTTCATATGTAGTTTTTAAGTTAATTTCAGAATCAAGGACTGAAACCATTAAAAAACTAATATTACCTTCTTCTCTAGTCTCATTTACTAAAACAAAATGTCTTAATCCATTTATAGGTTTATTAGAAGTCCAGTAATTTTCCATAATTATTTTTTCTTAATGTTACCCTCAGAATTTTTTCTAGATATTTTCTTATATTCATTTCTAATTTCGTCTAATAAAAGTTTTCTTTTATCCATGTAGTTAAGAGAATCTTGTTTTGTTAAGTTATATCTTTCTTTTTTAGTTAAATTCATCCAATTATTAAGATTCTTTTTATTGAAAGTTGTTATTTTTTTGGAATTAAAAACTTTTTGTTTTCTATTTAATATAAAAAAATTCCTTAAATTAAAAAAAATAATTATAAAAAGAAAAATTATCACTATCTTCAAGAACATCACTTTACAAATAAGTTATTGTTTATCCAATTTTCTAATTTAATATCATTCTCAAAAGATATAACCTCCTCTTCATTCCCATTTCCTGATTGATCAAAGAGCCTTATAATAAATTCCCCATTAACTGCCTCATCATCACCAATAACAATAATACTTTTAGATTTAAGTTTATTTGCCTTTTTAAACTGCTTAGAGAATGAGGCTCCGCTTAAATCTAACTCAACTAACAAATCGTAATTTCTTAATTTTCTAGATAAATCCATTGCTAATGATTCAGCAACTAAGCCTTGATTAATGATATAGATATCAGTATTTCTTGGAATTTCAAGCTCTTTTCCTGCGAGTAAAATTAATCTTTCTAAACCAATAGCGAAACCAATTGCAGGAGTGTTTGGCCCTCCCATTTGTTTTATTAAATCGTCGTATCTCCCTCCTCCGCAAACTGTAGCTTGGGAGCCCAAAGCCCCACTAGTAATTTCAAAAGCTGTATGAGTGTAGTAATCTAAACCTCTTACAAGATTAAAATTTTCTACATAAGGTATTTTTAAAACCTCTAATTGTCTTTTTAAGTCTAAATATCTGTTATGACTTTTTTCAGATAAAAAATTAAATAATCTTGGTGCATTTTCAAGAACTTTTTTAGTTTGAATATTCTTTGAGTCCAAAATCCTCAAAGGGTTTTTAGAAATTCTATTCTGAGAATCTAAATCTAGAGAATCTTTATTTGTTTCTAACCATTTTAAAAAAGATTTTTGAAAATTTGATCTGTCATTAGTATCACCTAACGTATTTATTTCAAGATTGAGTTCTTTTATTCCTAATTTGCCTAATATATCCCAAGCTAAAGCAATAATTTCAACATCACTTCTAACTGAATCATGACCTATAAACTCAACACCTAATTGATGAAACTGTCTTTGCCTGCCTGCTTGAGGTCTTTCGTATCGAAACATCGGACCCATATACCAAAGTTTTTGAAGAGGATTAGAAGATATTCCGTTTTGTATTAACGCTCGTGCGACTGAGGCTGTTCCTTCAGGTCTTAGAGTGCAAGATCTCTCCCCCCTATCAAGAAATGTATACATTTCCTTACTGACAACATCTGTTCCTTCACCAATTCCTCTTATAAATAATTCGGTCATTTCCAATATTGGTGTTCTTATTTCTTTGATGGATGCTCTAGAAAGCTGCTCTAATAAAATTTTTTCAACGTTTTGCCACTTTATTAATTGATCAGGAAATAGGTCTACTGTTCCTCTTAGGTTTTTTAAGTTATTCAAAGTTCTAAAAAATAATTCAAAATTTTTAATTCATCTAGAAATTAATCTTTGATTGGTTATTTTGTGAGACAATTTTAATCTAACATTTAGAAAAACTATTGGGAATTAATAAAAGTAAAGAGAATCAACATTGCGGTACAAAACCAAAAAAAATTGCTTTTGGAATAGCACCTCTTGGTATAGTTTCAATAGGAATAGTGCCAATGGGAGTAATAAGTATAGGGGTAGTCCCAATGGGTGTATTTTCTTTTGGTGCAGTCGCAATGGGAATAGTCAATTTATCAGTTGTCGGGATGGGAATTATCTCTGCCGGTGTTACTACTATGGGGATATGGGAGTATTCACCTAATTCTCATAAAAATCATCATAATCATTCCAAACAAATTTTAAATCCAAATAAGGAAAATATGATGTCAGATCTATTTAACACTAAACAAGAAGCTGAAAAGGCTGCTCCAAAATACGGATGTATTGGAGCACATAAAATGGGTAATAAATGGATGCCTTGTAAGATGCACTAAATATTTTCTTAGTCAAAAATTAAATAAATATTAATTTAAAATCTCAACTCTAAAATCAAGATTTTTTGCCTCATCAGTAGTTAATTTTCTTGACCAAGCTCCTTGCACAGGACTATTCCATCTGAACCCAGCATTTTTAGCTAAAGACCTATCTTCATAACTAACCAAAGCCTTGTATAAAAACCTCGGTTCAGTAGCTTTAAGTAAAAGTTCCTCTAAGTTATCGCATTTTTTGAAGACCTCAGATATATAAAAGCAATCAGACAAAGCTCTATGTAAATTCCAAACTGGTATTGAAAAAGATAAGGCTAGATCAGTTACTGAAGGTCTTGTTTTTAGAGATTTTTGAAAAGACCAATTAATATCCTCTAAACTACATATCCATTTCTTATTAAGCTTAGGTAATCTTCCTTTCCCAAACCATTTCTTATCAAACTCCACATTATGAGCAACAATGAAATCTGAAGAATCAACAAGTTTTAGAAAGAAATTCAATCCATCTTCCCATGGTTGAGAGATATTAGTTACTTCTGCAGATATCCCATTTACATGTTCAGCTTCATTATTATTGACTGGAAATAAAAAAGAAACTTGTGAAAGTACACATTTAAAAGAAACATCAAATAAGATGCAACCTATTTCTATCACTTCATCTTTATTTTCGTCTAAACCTGTTGTTTCAGTATCAAGAATTAAAATTTTTTCAATTTTTTTATTTTTATTCGTTTCTCTCTCTTCAGAGGGATTGGTGGTAATTTGATCATGAAGAAAATCCAATTGATTTAATTCTTTTTTGTTAAATAGTTCCAATTAACTCAAAATACTTTCATTTATCTTGACGCATTTAATAAATATTTCTTTTAAATTAATATAAATTAAAAAACAGTCTAGAAAATATTTTTTGAAACATTCTTAGTTTATGAAAGATGACTTTTACAAAATATCAATTTAATAATTTTTGTTATTGGCCTTCAAATCCTAAAAAAATTGTGGAATTTATTGGTGGAAGTTATCTAGCTTCTAAACCAGATTTAGCTTATAGAAGATTCATCGAGAGTTTAATTAATAAAAACTATGCAGTACATGCATATAAATACACTCCACAATTTGATCACCAACAACTTTCTATTAAAGCATGGAGGGATTTCAAGAGTTGTCGAAAATCTTTATTAAAGAGATTAGGAACATCAATTCCATCAATAAGAATTGGTCATAGTCTAGGCTGCAAACTTCATCTAATTTCCCCTGATGGAGGAAGAAATTGCGAAAAATTCATATCAATAAGTTTTAATAACTTCAGTGCTAACAAATCTATTCCATTATTGAAACAAATTTCTCAAAAATTAGAATTCAACAGTGAATTTAGCCCAAGCCCTGAAAGAACTTTGCGATTAATTGAAAAAACATATAATCAAAAAAATAACTTCCTAATAAAATTCAACTCAGACGAATTAGATCAAACAGATAAATTATTTTCTTGTCTGAAAGCAAGAAAAGAAGATAATTCTAAGGGGGTATTGTTAAAAGGTACACACACTATAATTGCAAGCGCAGGACTAAGAGAAAATTTCTTGGGAGACTGGGCCGATGATGAATTCAAAAGAAATACTATAAAAAAAATTTCCAATTTAATTGATGAATCTGATTAGGACAATTCTTTCAGTTTTTCCAAAACAGAACTATCTTCAAGAGTGCTTATATCACCTCTAATTTTTTCTCCAGCAGCCAAAGATCTTAAAATTCGCCTCATAATTTTTCCACTACGTGTTTTCGGGAGAGAGTCTGAAATTATAATCTTTTCAGGCTTTGCGATAATTCCAATTTCATTGACAACATGTTTCTTAAGATCATCTACTAATTCTGAAGAACCGTTCACGTCTTTCTCTAAAGATACAAAAGCAACTATAACTTCGCCTTTTAAATCATCTTTTTTGCCAACGACTGCAGACTCGGCAACTGATTTATGACTTACCAAAGCAGATTCTATTTCCATTGTTCCTAACCGATGTCCTGAAACACTAATGACATCATCAACTCTTCCCATAATCCATATATATCCATCTTCATCAATGCGTGCTCCATCTCCAGAAAAATAAACATTTTTTTCTCCTTTAAAACTAATATATTCCCAATAACTCTCCAAATATCTCTCTGAGTTGCCGTGAATTGTTCTCATCATTCCTGGCCAAGGTTTCTTAATAATTAAATAGCCACCCTCGTTCTCCTTAACCTTATCTCCATTCTTGTCGACAATTTCAACTTCGATTCCTGGCAAAGGGAAAGTAGCTGAACCTGGCTTTGTAGCAACGACTCCAGGTAAAGGACTTATCATCACACCACCAGTCTCAGTTTGCCACCAAGTATCAACAATAGGGCACTTATCTTTACCAATAACATCCTTGTACCACATCCATGCTTCAGGATTAATTGGTTCGCCAACTGTGCCCAAAAGTCTAAGACTCTCCAAATTATATTTATCAGGTATTTCACGCCCAGACTTCATAAATGCTCTTATTGCAGTGGGTGCAGTATAAAAAATAGAAACCTTATATTTTTGAACAATTTCCCAAAAAGCTCCTAAATTTGAGGGTCTTGGCACTCCCTCATACATTAAGGTTGTAGCACCATTAGATAAAGGCCCATAAACTATGTAACTATGACCTGTAATCCAACCAACATCAGCAGTGCACCAGTAAATGTCTTCATCTTTTAAGTCAAAAATCCATTTAAATGTCAAATGGGACCAAAGATTGTAACCACCTGTAGTGTGAACTACACCTTTGGGCTTTCCAGTTGAGCCTGAAGTATAAAGAATAAAAAGTCTATCTTCGCTATTCATTATTTCTGGTTCACAATGATCTTTTTGATCTCTTAACAATTCGTGCCACCAAAAATCTCTATCATCAACCATCGAAATATTTTTTTGGGATCGTTTAACAACAACTACTTTTTCAACAACTTTATCTGCCCCACTTTCAATGGCCGCATCAACTGCTTTCTTAAGTTCGATCACCTTATCTTTTCTAAAGCCACCATCAGCAGTAACAACAAATCTTGCATTTCCATCAATTAACCTATCTTTTAAAGCTTCTGAAGAAAATCCTCCAAAGACAACTGAATGAGGCGCGCCAATTCTTGCACAAGCTAACATTGCAAACATCGCTTCAGGAATCATCGGCATATAAATACATACCAAATCTCCTTTTTTTACACCAATTGATTTTAATGCATTAGCTGCTTTACAAACTTCTTTTAGAAGTTCTTCGTAAGTATATTTTTTGCTATCTCCTGGTTCGCCTTCCCATATAAGTGCAGTCTTTCTTCCAAGCCCTCTCTTAATGTGTCTATCTAAGCAGTTATATGTAATGTTGAGTTTCCCTTCCTTAAACCATTTAAAAAAGGGCTCATTTTCGTTATCTAATACAGTTTGAAATGGCTCAAACCAATCTAATTCAGATTTTGCAAAAGATTCCCAAAATTTAATAGGATTATCTGATGCTTGTTTTTTTAAACTCAGTAATTCTTCTTGAGTACTAATATTTGAGTTTTCTGCAAATTTTTTTGATGGAGTGAAAATTCTCTTTTCTTCAAGTATGTTATTTATTGAATTTTTTTTATCTAATGACATTAAATAAGTCTATGCACAATAAATTTACTCGAAAAAATTAGGGTTTTCAAAAATTTTAATATTAATTTAGCTCAAAGATTAATTTCTAATAGGTTTAATAAATACGGCTTAGAACAAATTCTGGAAGAGCCATTAAAGCCCTTTTATATTCTGAATCAGGAAGCCAGACTATAGCTTCTTTAGAAAGCATTGCAAAATCTTCAGCTAGTTTCCTGGAACTTTCAATAGCTTTAGAGTTCATGATGATATTAAGAGCATCATCTAAATCATCTTTTTCAGCAAGTTCTCTGTTTATAAGAACTGACAATTGTTTATTTTCTTCTAAGGCATATAAAACTGGGGCGGTAAGATAACCACTAGCAAGATCACTTACAGCAGGTTTTCCAAGTTGTTTATCATTTCCAGTAAAGTCAAGAATGTCATCTACAACTTGGAATGCCAAACCAATATTTTTGCCAAAATCGTACAAAGAAGTTAATTTTTCGTCATTAATCCCACTCAAAACTCCAGCTGCTTTGCAACTATTGGCTATTAATGATGCTGTTTTACAAAAACTTTTATTGATGTATTTGGAAAAAGACTGAGCCGAATCAAATCGATTTAAATTTTGTTTAATTTCTCCCTCTGCTAAATCCATTATTACTCTACTAAGTAATTTAACTACATTCACATTATCAAGATTGGCTAGATGCCAACTTGCTTGAGCGAATAAAAAGTCTCCTGCCAAAACAGCTACTCTGGTATTAAATCTACTATGAACTGTATCTACTCCTCTTCTTGTAGAAGCCTCATCAACAACATCATCATGAACTAATGAGGCTGTATGAATCATCTCAGTTATTTCAGCAAGCCTTTTATGTTTGGTTGTTAAGCAAAATTCAGGAGATATAGCTTTTGAAATCAACAAAACTATACCAGGTCTCAATCTTTTCCCCCCAGCACTAAAAAGGTGTTCTGCTGCGGCTTGAAGAATTGGGTGACCAGCTCCTATTAGATTTTTCAGTTCTAAAATTAGATCATCTAGATCATTTTCAACTGGTTGTAGTAGCTCTGTTACTGTATTCATAGTTGACCTCTTGTATATCTTAAGGAATCAAACATTACTTCGGAGGTTAACCAACTTAATTTCTTTATTAATTTCAAGCCAAGATTTTACTTTATTGGAAAACTCATCTCTTTCTGAAGTAACAAAAAATTTTACATTTTTGAAAGAAATACTCTCATAGCGGTCTTTTTCTGGAATAGCAAAAGATTCATTAAATTTTTTTATTAATGCTACCGATGGATCAATAATTTTTATATTTGAATCTAATTTTTTTCTTAAAAAGTCATAAATCAAAGGATAATGACTACATCCCAGTATTAATTCTTCAATATTTTTGTTTATTAGTGGTCTTAAGTATAATTCTGAAAGACTATTTAACTTATTAAGATTTAATTTTTCTTTTTCAATTTCTGATACAAATTCTGGACATTCTTGCTGAAATATTATCGTATTCTCTTTTTTTGCATTTATAGCTTTCTTGTAATACGATGATCGAACAGTTGTTTGTGTTGCTAAAACACCAATTATTTGTTTATCAACTATTTCCGATACTGAGTTTATTAGGTCAAAACAAGGTACCTTTAGATTATCTTCGAGAATATCAAGCGCACACGCGTTTGTAGTGTTACAAGCAACTAAAAGTGCATCCAAATTCTTATCAACAAAAAAAGTACAAATCTCCTTTGCAATTAATCTAATCTCTTTAGAATTTTTACTCCCAAAAGGTATTCTTTTTGTATCCGCCAAATAAAAAACTTCTACATCTTTACGAGTTTTTAGTAAAGAATTAAGAATAGTAAAACCACCTATTCCGCTATCAAATATACCTATTTTAAGTTTCACCCTACTTTATCTAGATATTCGAGGATGCCTTTTGCAATTGCATAGGCTAATCTTTTTCGATGGGTTATTTTTTCTAATCTTCTTGCATCTAATCTTCCCGTTAAAAATCCAATTTCTACAAGGACTGCGGGCATCCTAGTATTTTTAATTACATAAAATCGACCTTGTTTAACTCCTCTATCAGTACTCCCAGGGGAAACTCTTAAAATTTGTTTTTGAATTCTTTTAGCGAGTAATCTTCCTCTCCACCCTCTGTAATAAAAGGTTTCCAATCCATTAATATCCCTTCTTTTACCTCTTGAGGCATTTGCATGAATGCTTACAAAGATATCTGCATCCGAATTGTTAGCGAAGGAAACTCTTGGAGATAAGTCCAAATCTACTTCATTTTTTCTGGTTAATCTTACTTTGACACCTTTATCAGAAAGTAATTTTTTGACTATTTTAGAAACCTCTAGTACAACATCTGTTTCCCTAATCCCACCAATGCCTATTGCTCCCGGATCAGGACCTCCGTGCCCTGGGTCAATAATAACCGAGAATTTGTTTTGTTTGACATCTGGTAATTTTAGGTAATTATAATCACTTTTCTTTTTATAAATTGATTTTTGATTTTTTTTAATATTTGCTATTTTCTTATTAACTTGACCTTCACTAATCTTTTTAAAAGTATATTTTGGGTCAAATAATTTTATTCTCCACCTATTTTGATCTAAAGCAACCAATCGCCAAGTCAAAGGTTTCAAATAAGTCTCTTTCTTAAATTCAATTACTAATCTTGTTCTACCCTTATTTGGTTTACCTAATCTAATTTCTTTTATTGAGCCATTACCTTTTATTGTTCTGGGATTTTTTAATTCTCCTGGGAAATCTACCCAAAATCTATCGCCAGATATTTGGTTAGCCTTCTGAAAGTAGGCTTTTAAATTTGTATTTGATTTAGTTCTTAATTCTAAAAAACCATTTTCGTTTATCGCCCATGCCGCAAGAGCACTTGAAGATTTAACTGGGAGGATTGAAGAATGTAAAAGTAAAAAAACTGATAAATATCGAAAAAGTTTATTATCTAAAAACCTTATCATTAGTTTAAAAACAATTTGTTTTTTCTATGTTTGAGGCTTGGCATCTGCTCCCTAATTTTCTTTACCCTTTCTTTATCAGCAGGTGCTATTGCAGCTCCCTGTGTTTTTCCTGCATCAGATAAGACCGTACCCCAAGGATCTATTACCATTGCATGGCCATGGCTTTGCCTTCTACCATAATGAATCCCAGTTTGAGCTGGGGCGACGACATATGCTGTATTCTCAATTGCTCTTGCTTGTAATAGAATTTGCCAATGATCTTTTCCAGTAAATGCTGTAAAAGCTGCGGGAATCATGATTAGCTCTGCACCATTCGAAGACAAATATCTATAAAGTTCAGGGAATCTAACATCGTAACAAATCGATAATCCTATTTTGCATAAACCTGGGACATCTACAACAGGTGGAAACTCTTCCCCAGATAAAATAGTGGATGATTCCTTGTATAAATTTCCATCTGGCAAATCAACATCAAACAGGTGAATCTTGTCGTATTTTGCCAAAATCTGTCCATCTTTCCCAAATAGGGCTGATCTATTAAAAGTATGACTGTCATCACCAGCAGGAACAGGATACCCCCCTCCCAAAAGAAATACTTGATATCTTTGTGACATAGTTTTTAGAAAATTTGCACACTTCTCTGACAATTCAGAAGCTAATCTAAGTTTTTCATCATCTTCTCCTAAAAAAGCAAAATTTTCTGGCAATCCAATTAATTCTGCACCTCGTCTAGAAGCTAATTCAATCTGCTCTTCGGCTTCAGCAAAATTTGCTTCAACATTCGAAGTACTCGTAATTTGCAATGCAGCTACCAAAAAATCAGTCAAGACTTTACTCCTAATGAACTAATTCGTAAATCATGAGGCACGAATTACACCTCTTTCAACTTGAGCTGGAACAACATCTAGGCAATCAAGTTCAGAGCAACATTTAAAATCATCCTCATAATCTCCAAGACTTGTCAATCTTTTGCCATGGGTTGCTGTTTTTAAACATTTCAAAATATCATCTTTCCAAAAATCCCAAAGTGCCAAAGCAGCTTGTAATTCGTCATTCAGAATATTAATTTCAAAATCACAGTTCTTTTGCAAGAATGAGGCCAAAGCACCAGCAGCCAAAGAATCCTCAAGTGAATAAGATCCTTCCCAACCACTCCCAAGTATTAAAACATTTTCACTTTTTAATGAAATGATTTTTTCAGCAACTGCTTTCCTATTTGGTAGACCCATAGCAAATAAATGCTTAGCATTTTGAACTTTTTGCAATGATTTAGTCCCATTAGTAGTACTCATAAATAATCTTTTACCATTAACAACTTTTTTTGTAACTGATAAAGGAGAATTCCCTAAATCAAAGCCCTCAATCTTCTTCCCGCCTCTCTCTCCAAGCATAACTCTCTTTTCAGCTTGCCACTTAATTGCAGATTCTTTTAATAAATCTAAATCTGCAAAAACTTGTATTGAATCAGCTCCATTTTTTAAAGCCCAAGAAATTGTGGTTGTAGCTCTTAAAACATCAATGACAACTGCAATGTCTGGACTTATTTCTGGAACATCTTTTGCAACGTGATAGTAAGTAAGATTAATAATTAAGCCTTTTTTCTTTTTCTATTATAGAAAACAGTTACTTAATTTGATTATATTTTTTTTAAAACAAACTTATTGATAATATATAGATAATTTGTTTTTACAGAAATCCTATCAAGTATTTAATTTGAAAATGAATAATATCCGCATAATAAAAGGTGGAGTTAATTTAAAAGGAAAAGTAAAAGTACCTGGAGATAAATCTATATCTCATAGAGCTTTAATAATAGGAAGTATTGCAAAAGGTCAGACTACTATCGAGGGTTTTTTATATTCGGAAGATCCACTTTCAACGGCTGATTGTCTTAGAAAATTAGGTGTAAATATTCCAAAAATAATAAAAGATGAGCCTTTTACGATTTCAGGGATGGGTCTTGATGGATTAAAAGAGCCAAAAGAAATTCTCAATTGTGGAAATTCAGGAACTACTATGAGGTTATTAATGGGTTTATTAGCCGCACAAGAAGGTAAGAATTTCATCTTAACCGGGGACGCTTCTCTTAATGAAAGACCAATGGGGAGAGTTGGCAAACCATTATCTTTGATGGGTGGCAAAATTTTTGGAAGGGAAGGCGGTACTAAAGCTCCAATCTCAATTAATGGAAAAAAACTTAAGGGATGTGTTATTGGAACTCCAGTAGCAAGTGCTCAAGTGAAATCGGCAATATTATTGGCAGGCCTCAATGCTTCTGGAACTACTTCTGTTATTGAACCAGCATCTTCAAGAGATCATACTGAAAGAATGTTAAAAGCATTTGGAGCAGACATCAGCATAAGAGGAGAATTAGGAAGGAATGTAGTTATCAAGTCAGGGGGCAACTTAATTGGTCAGAGAATATTGATTCCTGGAGACATAAGCTCTGCTTCTTTTTGGATGATTGCTGCATCTATTGTCCCAAATTCAGAGGTTTTAATTCAGAATGTAGGATTAAATCCCACTAGGACAGGAATTTTAAATGTAATGGATTCAATGGGGTGCAATTATGAGATTTTAGATAAATCGACTATTGCAGGTGAACCTATTGGATCTATTAAAGTAAAGACTTCAAATAATTTAAGATCATTCACTATTGAAGGAGACATCCTCCCAAAACTTATAGATGAAATTCCTATCCTTACTGTGGCTGCCTGTTTTTGTAATGGAGTTTCTGAAATTAAGGATGCACAAGAATTAAGAGTTAAGGAAACAGATCGATTAAAAGTCATGGCACGCCAGTTACAAAAATTCGGCGCTGAAATCACAGAAAAAGAGGATGGGTTAATTATTAACGGGCAATCAAAATTTCATTCTGCGGAGGTAGATAGTGAGACAGATCATCGAGTAGCAATGAGTCTTGCTATTGCTTCTCTCCTTGCTGAAGGCACCTCAAAAATCATGAGATCTGATGCTGCTAGCGTCTCGTATCCAACTTTTTGGGAAGAGCTGGCCAAACTAACTAACTAGCCTTAAAGTTTTTGTCTGAATTAGTAGAAATTTTAACTAAAGATGGTAGTTACTCTTTAAGAAGTGCGTTTTTTCAAGAGAACTTCCATAGTTTATTGGGCGCACTAAAGGAAACAAAGTCAAAGTTTACAGCTACTTCTAATTTGCAAAGATTTAAGGGCAAATCTCTCAATGTTTTGGATATATGCTTTGGTTTAGGATATAATTCCGCTTCTTTATTAAATGAATTAATTAAACAAAAATCATATTTGAATTTGTTTGCGTTGGAGATTGATAAAAAGCCTCTTGAATATTCGCTTAGAAATGAATCTTTCCTTAAATTATGGGATCCAAAAGTAAAAAAAATATTTGAATCACTTGATCGAAAAGATTACTTTGAGGATCAATTTTTTAAATGCACTATTTTATGGGGTGATGCTAGAGAAAAAATAAAGGTTATTCCTTCCTCTATTAAATTCGATCTGATTTATTTAGATGGTTTTTCTCCTCAAAAATGCCCACAAATGTGGACGATTGAATTTTTATCCAAAGTCACAGAAAAACTTAATCCTCAGGGTTATTTAATAACTTATTCTTCATCGGCAGCAATAAGAAAAACACTAAGAAATCTTGGATTAGAAATTTTTACTATTAAGCCAAGTTTTAAAAACAGAACTTTTTGGAGTCAGGGAACTGTGGCAGTATCAAAATTTGATAAAAATAAATTGAAACCTAATTTCAATTTTGAAAAGTTATCTTTAATGGAAGAAGAACATCTTTTAACTAAAGCTAGTATTCCATATAGAGATCAAGATTTAAACTCGAGTAAAGACGATATAATCAGGAGAAGATTAGATGAGCAATTATTCTCAAATCTATTATCTACAAATAAATGGAGAGAGAAGTGGGGAATGACGAAGTTATCCATTAAGAGTTAGATTTGAATTAGGATTTCTAATAAACATGTTAAGTGTTGCAATATTAGCGGCAGGCAAGGGCACTAGGATGGAAAGCTCATTACCAAAAGTTTTACATAAAATTTCTGGCAAAAGTCTTCTACAAAGAGTAATTGATTCATGTGTCAAATTAAAGCCTGATAAAATTTTCGTAATTACAGGACACAAATCAAAAGAAGTACAAAAGTCAATCCCAAACGATAAAAAATTCCATGTTATTGTTCAAGAACCTCAATCAGGAACTGGTCATGCTATCCAGGTGCTTTGTAAAGAAGTAAAAAAACATGAAGGAAATCTTTTGGTACTTAATGGCGATGTACCACTCATTAGGTCAAGTACTCTAAAAAGACTTTTGTGTTTACACGATTCAAAAAATGCTGATGTTTCTTTAATTACCACAAAGAAAACAAATCCTCATGGATATGGCAGAGTTTTTTTGAAGGGGGATGTTATAGAGAGAATTGTTGAAGAAAAAGATTGCAATGATCCAGAAAGAGAAAATCCATTAATAAATGCAGGTATTTACTGTTTTAACTGGGGTACTTTGTCAGAAATAATTAATACCTTGCAAAGTAATAATAATCAAAAAGAGATTTACTTAACAGATACAATATCTTTGCTAAAAAATTCTTTAAGTCTTGAGGTAGAGGATAATGGAGAGCTTCAAGGAATTAACAACAGAATTCAACTATCAGAGTGCGAGGAATGTATTCAAAATTCAATTAAAGAAAAGCATATGCTTAATGGTGTAACTTTTATAAATAAAGCAAGTTGTTCAATTAGTGAAGAAGCTGAAATTGGTAAGGATGTAGTCATTGATGCTAATACTCATATAAGAGGAAATACGAAAATAAATAGTCATTGCATTATCGGTCCAAATACTTTTATTGAGAATTCTAATGTGGGATTGAAATGTGAAATTTCAAACTCTACTGTTTATGATTCTCAGATAATGGATCATATAATAATTGGCCCTTATAGTCATATAAGACCTAACTCCAAAATTTCTTCCTTTAGCAAAATAGGTAATTTTGTTGAGATCAAAAATAGTCAACTAGAAGAAGATTCTAAAGTAAACCATCTAAGTTATATTGGTGATTCTATTATTGGGAAATCTACAAATATTGGAGCAGGCACTATTACTGCAAATTTTGATGGACAGAAAAAACATCAAACAAAAATTGGTAAAAATTCTAGTATTGGTGCCAACACAGTTTTTGTAGCGCCAATAAATTTAGGAGAATCAGTAACAACAGGTGCTGGTTCAGTGATAACAAAAGACTCTAAAGATAATTCATTAGCGATTTCAAGAACTAAGCAAATAAATATAGAGAATTGGAAAAAAAAATCCTGATCTAGTTAATTAATTCAATAATTTTTTCAAGGTGCCAACATCTGCTCCCTTTTATAAGAATAGAATCACCTTTTTTTGTAGATTTGTTTATTTCTTGAGGTACATCTTTAATATTATTTAAAACTAAGAATTTTTTCTTGTCTTTTAGATAATTGGTGTAAATTTTTTCATTTTCTTTATCGCAGATAAATAAACACTTTTCTATATCTGAATTATTTATTAAGTTGAATATTTCTTCGTGATATTTTTCAGATTCTTTCCCCAATTCTTGCATACTTCCAAATATGAAAAATTTATTTTTCGGTTTTTCAAGCAGGTTTTTAATGCATGCTTTTACTGACTCTGGCGACGCATTATATGATTCATCATATATTGTTGTTTTTACTGATTTAAGAATTTTATTCCTTCCACCTAAACTTACAAAATCAAATTTATTAATCCTCGCAAAATTAATGCCTAGCTCTTTGGCAACTGCATAAGCAAATAAGAAATTCGAAGCATTGTGAAATCCCTCAAATGAAATTTTAAAGGTATTCTCTTCAATTAAAATTGTTTTATTCGAAGGATTATAAAATCCTCGCAAATTATCATCTTTCTTTAAACTCTCCTTTTGATTTTCTATATTTAATAGTCTTACTTTTGTCACTCTACCTTTCCAAAATTCTTTTAAAGTTTTTTCTAAGAATGGATCATTAGCTGGAATAATTACAACTCCTTCTGGATTTAAGAACTTACTAATTTCACACTTTGCATAAGTAATATTTTTTTTGGAGCCTAACAATCCAATATGAGCTGTGCCAATGTTAGTAATAACTGCAATATCGGGTTCACTATATTTAGATAAATTCTCAATCTGTCCAAGACCTCTCATCCCCATCTCAAGAACTAAAACTTTATCTTCTATATTTGAAGCAAGAATAGTAAGACCAACTCCAATCTCATTATTGAAATTTGCATGAGATAATTTAATTTTTCCAAGTTTATTTAAAACTCCACCAATCATTTCTTTTGTTGTTGTTTTACCCACTGAACCAGTTATTGCAACAATGGGAATATTTAATTTTTTTCTTTTTAGCAATGCTAATTTTTGAAATGCCTCTGTTGTGTCATTTACAACCCAATAAGGGAAATTACTTGGAAGTGTTCTCTGCATCCCTTTTTTAATTACAACAGATTTAACTCCTTTATTTAAAACCTCTGACAGAAAACTATGTCCATCAAAATTTTTACCTTTGATAGCTATAAAAAGATCATTTTTTAATATAGTTCTACTGTCAATACTTATATTCTTAAAATTTAAAAAATCTCTTTTCCCTTCGCTCAGATTTCTAATATTCCCCAAAACATCATTTAATTCTGATAAAGAGAAATCCATTTGAAAATTAAGTCATCCTTTTTTTAAAGATGGATCAGCTGATTGTCCGTAAGAAAACTTTTCAACTTCAGCAACATCTGGCGATGGTTCTTTTATTCCGCAAACATCCTTATACATAATTTCGTATTCAAGAGCTGATCTTTGCCAACTAAACTCTTGGCTCATGGCTCTTTTTTGCAGCAATTCCCAACTATCTTTATGTCTAAAGGCTTCCCATGACCTTACTAAAGAAGTATAGAAATCTATAGGTTCAAAGCGATCAAAGCAAAATCCCGTACCATTATTATTTTCTGGGTCATGAGGTATAACTGTATCAACTAAACCTCCAACTCTCCTTACAATTGGAATAGAGCCATATCTCATTGCGAGGAGTTGACTAATACCACAAGGTTCAAATCTACTTGGCATTAAAAATGCATCTGAGCCACCATAGATAAGCCTTGATAAAGAATCATCATAGGTAAGAAATACTGAGAATCTTCCTGGATAATCTAACGCCAGTTGCCATAATCCAGACTCTAAATATCTATCTCCAGTCCCTAAAACAGCAATTTGAGAATCTGTATAGGCTAATAGTCTTCTTGAAACTTGTAAAAGTAAGTCAACCCCTTTTTGATCAACTAATCTACTGACCATACCTAAAAGATATTTTTTGGGATTAACTTCTAGACCCATTTCTCTCTGCAGAATTTTTTTATTTTTTAGCCTATTTTCTAAATTCTTAATACTGAATTTTGCAGGTAAAACTGGATCTTTGGCTGGATTCCATTCATCAAGATCAATGCCATTAAGAATTCCCCTTAATTTACCTGAAATGTAATTAAGTAATCCTTCGAGGCTTTCTCCGTATTCATGCGTTTTAATCTCATCTGCATAAGTCGGAGAAACAGCATTGACCCTATCTGCGTACAACATTGCCGCAGCCATTGTGTGATCTCCATGCATATACCAAGGACACCAAGTCATTTTTTCAAGTTTCCACCTCCAAGGGCCTTGGTATTTTAAATTATGAATTGTGAAGACAGTACTAATTTCGGGATCCTGATGCATCCACACAGGAATCATTCCAGTGTGCCAATCATGGCAATGGAGAACTTGAGGTTTCCAACAATTCCAGGCAAATTCTGCAGTGGCACTTGCAAAAAATGTAAAGCGCCAGTCCTCATTTTCGCCTCCGTATATTTGGTCAGAGTCAAATGTTGGATGACCAACCAGGTAAATCACATAATTATGAATAGGATGCTTTGCTTCATATACGGCAAAATCGGTGCCCATTGTATTTGCTCTAAAGACTGGTTCATTCGATACCTCTAAAAGACTCCACAATTTTCCGTATCCTGGAATTATTACCCTTACATCGTGACCAAGTTTTATCAAAGATGGAGGCAACGAACCAACCACATCTCCCATACCTCCAACTTTGATCATTGGAGCACATTCAGCAGCGGCAAGAAGAATTCTCATTGATAATTATTTAAAAAAGTTCTTTTGAAAAATAAACTAAGGTGTCCACTTATAGTCAGAAAAGTCTGGTGGACGCTTTTCAAGAAAGGCATCTCTACCTTCTTGAGCTTCTTCAGTCGAATAAAATAATTGAGTTGTGTATCCAGATAATTCTTGAATACCCGCAATCCCATCATTCTCAGCATTGAATGAAGCTTTAAGAATACGAATAGCAGTTGGACTATTTCGTAAAATCTCTCTTGCCCAGATTACACCCTCAGCTTCTAATTCTTCAATCTTTGTAATTGCATTTATCAAGCCCATCTTAAGAGCTTCCTTGGAATTATATTTTCTACATAAAAACCAAATTTCTTTTGCTTTTCTTTGACCAACAAGTCTTGCTAAATAACTAGATCCAAAACCCGCATCAAAACTGCCAACTCTTGGACCTGTTTGACCAAATATTGCATTTTCAGAGGCGATACTGAGATCACAAATTAAGTGAAGTACCTGGCCACCTCCAATTGCAAAACCAGGAACTAAGGCAATAACCACTTTAGGCAAACTTCTTATTAATTTTTGAAGTTCAAGTACATTTAATCTCTGCTTCCCTTCATCATTTTTATACCCATTTTTACCCCTTACACTCTGATCACCTCCAGAGCAAAAAGAATAAATACCTTTCTCGTCAGGTCCCGCACCTGTAAAGAGAACTACCCCAATAGTTTCATCATTTCTTACGATATCAAATGCGTCAATGAGTTCATCTACAGTTTGTGGCCTAAATGCATTTCTTTTTTCAGGCCGATTAATTGCAATTCTCGCAATTCCCTCATCTGATTTGTGAAACAATATGTCCTCATAAGATTTGCATTCTGACCAATTTAAAGTTGTTTTACCAGGTAATACTTTCATGAAATCTAATTATTCAAAGATAGAAAATGATAAATTTAACTGCCAATTATTTTTTCTAGCAGGGCATTTTTTTCACAAATTTCATTTTCTGGATCAATATCAACTTTAATTATTACAGATTTCTGGATAGAAATGCTCCAATCGAATGCCTCTCGTAATTTTTTAAAATTTGCCACACTTATAAAGTTTACTTGATAACCCTCTGCGAGTTTTGGCCAATTTATTTCTTTTGGCATAAGAAAAAGTTTTTTTAATTCATCTTCTTTTAAATTTTTTTTATAGATACGATTAAATATATTTCCGCCATTATTATCTATAAGAAGAATTGTTAAATTCATGTCGATTGAATTTTCAATCAGCCAACCGTTAATATCATGAATAAATGCCAAATCACCCGTCACAAGAAGTAGAGGATTTTTAATTCTAGAAATACCTAATGCAAGAGATAAAGTACCATCTATGCCAGAAGCTCCTCTAAAGCTGAAACAATTTCTTGTTAAAGTACCATTCTCAGAAAATGTAAGCCAATCTCTAATAGGGCTACTTGCGGAAAGCATTATAGGATTATCAGCTGGCCAAAGTTTTGGAACAAGATTTGCAAGCATATACTCAGTAATTTGATTATCTTGAGTAATTTCCTCTTTTAAAATTTCTTTAATCTGCTCGCCTTCCTCTATTAGATCTAAAGCCATCTGAGTAAGAGACTTTTTGTTTTTTGCGTTAATTGAAAATTCCTCTAACAATAGGGTAGTAAAATTTGATAGCCCAAAATCATATTCAAATGATTTTTTTATAGGGTCCAATTTTCTATAGTTTTTTTCTTTTATAAGAATTTGTATCCCTTCGAAGTTTATTAAAAACTTCTCCAAATCAATTGAGGATGACATAGGGCCAAGCCTCAAAAGTTGATTACAACTTATTGAATTTTTATTTTTTCTTAAGACTAATTCCCAATTCACAACTAATCCTCTCAAATCAGAATAGACACCTGAAACAGGATCAGCAAATACTGGCCAACCAGTAATTGCTTGTAATCTTTCTAAAGATTTATTGAAAGAAGTTAAATCATTTATGGACCCTTGATAGGGACCTACCAAAATAATACCGGGTTCATCTAAATTTAAACTTTTTAAAATTTCTAAGAATTTGTTTTTATCAAACTTTATCTCAACTTCCTGAAATATATAATTTTTATTTAAA
Organism: Prochlorococcus marinus; assembly: GCF_001180325.1. Classification (GTDB taxonomy): domain Bacteria; phylum Cyanobacteriota; class Cyanobacteriia; order PCC-6307; family Cyanobiaceae; genus Prochlorococcus_A; species Prochlorococcus_A marinus_R. The sequence continues at coordinate 20,459 of NZ_CVSZ01000037.1, read as the reverse complement.
TAGATTCTCTCAAAAACCTCCAAAACACTTTTTTTATTTGATAAGGAAATATCTAGAGGCTTATCAATAGGAATATTTAAATGAATAGGACCAGGAAAGGTTGATATTTGTTTCTCAGTAATTCGAACTAAATTCAATATTTCGTTCTCTTGTGTTTCATGAAGTCCATTTAGATTTGTACTTAAAAATTTTCTGCAGACTGAACTCAAAAAATCTTCTTGATTTACTGTTTGATTAGCACCACAATCTTTTAATCTCAAAGGTCTATCAGCAGTAAGAAATATTATTCCTTTACAAGATCGGTCTGCCTCAACTGCTGCTGGCAATAAGTTACTTACTGCAGTCCCAGAAGTGGTAATAACTAGAGAAAGATTACCTGATGCAGCAGAAATCCCAAGAGAGTGGAATCCTGCAGATCTCTCATCTATTGAATTAAAAATATTTACCAATCCTAATTTATTTAATTCTCCAGCAGCTATTGCTAAAGGTGCTGATCTACTACCAGGACATACTATTAAATTTTGAACTCCTATTTTTATAAGAAGATTTAAAAGTTGTAAACTTCTAAGAAAATTTTTGCATTCAATAGATGATGTCATAATTTATATAAATGCTTTGGGATTTTCCTTATAATTTAATTAAATAAAACATGTCTAAAACTCAAGAGAAAAGAAATTCAATACTAAAGGATTTAAAAAATCTTTTAATCTGGATATCTATTGCTTTAATTATACGATGGCAGGTTATAGAGCCAAGATGGATCCCATCCGGTTCAATGATTCCAACTCTTCAAATACAAGATAAAATCCTAGTTGAGAAAGTAACACCCAAAATCACATCCAAATCAAATCTTTCAAAATTAAAAAATAAAATAGTTGTTTTTAACGTTCCGGAACAATTAATTAATGCTGGTTATGAAGCAGATACTGCATTAATAAAAAGAGTAATTGGAATTCCTGGAGACAAGGTAGAAGTCAGAGAAGGTAATCTTTATTTAAATGATATAGCTCAAAAAAATTACGTATTTGACAAAAATATTAATTATTCTATAGGGCCTTTTATTGTTCCAGAAAAGTCATTATGGGTGATGGGAGATAATAGAAATAACAGTATGGACTCACATATTTGGGGATTTTTACCCTATGAAAAGGTTATTGGTAAAGCTATTTTTAGATATTGGCCCTTTAATAAAATTGGACCTATTCGGTTCCCTGCACTTAATAATTCAGATTAATGGGTACGTGATGTTGTAGGGTTTTTATATCTTGAAGCTGTAGAAATGTTTAATCCAGAATTTCTTGCTACTGAAAATAATGATCCAAACGATGAGAATGATTTAATACGATATTTACAAAAACAATCTCCAGAAGTTTTGCAAAGAGTAGCAAAATCAGCTAGTGAAGATATTCAAGAAATTATTAGACATAATGTACAAGGTCTTCTTGGAATGCTTCCTTCAGATCAATTTGAGGTAAAAATAACATCTTCAAAAGACAACATTGCTAATTTATTATCTTCTGCAATGATGACAGGTTATTTCTTAAGACAAATGGAGCAAAGAAAAGAGCTGGAACAAACTCTTAAAAATGATGAAAACATGTCTATAGAAGAATAATAGCTTTTAAAGATTTACTTCTTCAGGAATTATCCCTAGGTCAAACAACTTTTTATATAAACCCATCAAGAATTTATTATCCTCAGGAAGTTTGTTCCACTTTTGGGAATTAATTTCATTAATTAATTTTTGACAATCTTCTTTTGTAAATTTTATAGGCGCCGTAAAATGAGCTGGTATTAAATATTCCATATCTTCAAGAGAATTTATATTTTCTAACCACTGAAGTAAAACTTCTTTTGAACGCGGAAAAATTAATTTTTGTAAAACTGGTGCAATTTGAATCTTAGGCGTATCTTTACCCATTATTTCAACAAGAGAGGATTCCCAATCTTCGTCCCATAGAAATGGATAAATGCCGAAATGAGATCTCCAATTTCTAAGATCTTTTTTGAATGAATACTTAAATATTTTTTTTAAAGGAGGAATATTTAATTTACCTGGTTTCAAAAAAGATGAAAATAGGACTAACCTTTTCCATCCTTTTTTTCTTTGTTCTATTGAGTCAATCAAAGGTTCATCTCCTCTCTCTCTAGAGTGAAAAAGAAGTGGAGTTGGATCAAAATTAAATATTTCAGGTGGTGTGGAGTCTATTCCAACTATTGCGTCTGTTACATGAAGAGTTTTCGTAGAATAATGGAAACAGCTTATCTCCTGATATCTTCCAAGTCCTAAATTCAGTGGCCCTAATGAAAACCATTTAAAGGAGTTTGCATGTGGAGTACCTTCCTCAAACAGTATTCTTGATCTTTTTGATGGAATTCCTAAAAAATCTAGTGGTAGATTTATGGGAAAACTCCATTGTCCAGGACAAAGCCAAATTTCTGCATCTTTAAAAATTCTTGAAAGAGCTGGAAGTCCGATTTTATGTTCTAGTCCAGAGGCACTCGGTAGAATTATTGTTTTCACGTTACCGTGAATCGCAATTAATTTTTCCAACTCATTTTTTAATTCTTTTGTCGGTGGCAGCGGATTTATTAACATCAATCCATTATCAACCTTTATTACCGTCATTCTTATTGGAACCGCAACATAATAAAGTCCCTGTATTTGCTCCAAAGACCATATTTGATTAGGAATTAATTCTCTTAAAATTGTTTTCTTTTTTCCATAAGGATATAAGGGGAATAATGGCCACCAATTCCACTTTTTATTTAAAGTTTCTTCCACTACTATCATTTATACCCAGCAAATAATTTCTTTAATATTCCATATCTTGGAGCGAATAAAAAAGCAAATAAAAATAAAAAAGTTTGTGCCAAGACAATTGATCCACCTGTTTCAAGATCGAACCAAAAACTAACATAGATTCCTATCAGGCTTGAGATAATTGCACTTAATACTGAAATTACTGTCATATTATCAAACTTATCCGTCAGTAAATATGCTGTAGCCCCTGGTGTAATCAACATTGCAACTACCAAAATAATTCCAACAGACTGCAAGCCCACAACAGCTGCCAAAGATAAGCATGTGAGGAGTAAATAATGAAGAAAAAACACGTTAATCCCAACTGTTTTTGCATGCCTAGGATCAAAGCAATAAAGCATTAAATCTTTTCTAAAAATTGATAAAAGGATTACTACCAATAAAGAAATGAATATAGTTTGTTTTACATCTGAAAGTGATATTCCTAATGGACTTCCGAAAAGGATAGAGTGCAGATCAATATTACTTTTAATCTTAGAAACCAATACGATTCCTAGAGCGAAAAATCCGGTAAATACCAACCCAATAACAGTATCTTCCTTAACTCTAGATTTCTGCTTAATAAACCCTATTAATGCTACAGAACCAACTCCAAAAATAAATGCCCCTAATGAGAAAGGAAGACCTAATGCATAAGCTACCACAACACCAGGCATTACCGAATGTGATACTGCATCTCCCATTAAAGCCCATCCTTTAAGAGTCAAATAACTTGATAGAAAACCACAAACAGCTGCAACTAATGAACTCATAAGAAGTGCTTTTCTCATAAAGTCATGAGTCAAAGGATCTGTTATGAATGTATCTAAAGTTAAAAAAGAACAGAGCTCCATATAATTTAAAATTTAGGATTCAGGTCCAAACAAAAAATCTGGTGAGATGCCTCCAAAAGTGGTTGTGATATTCTCAGGGGTAAACACTTCAGAGGTCTCGCCATAAGCTACAACAGTTTTATTTATTAAAAGAACTAAATCACAAAATTCACGGACATGAATCATATCGTGCGTTGATAATAATATAGTTTTCCCCTCATTTTTAAATTGAATAAATAATTCTGAGATAAGTTTCTCAGTTCTTATATCAACTCCTGAAAAAGGCTCATCAAGAAGTAATATTGACGCTCTTTGCGCAATTGCTCTAGCTAAAAAAGTTCTTTTTCTCTGACCTCCAGATAAGTTTCCAATAGGTGTAGATGTATGATCAGTAAGATCAACTCTCTCAATAGCATCTTTGACCGCCTGAACATCAGACTCTCTAGGAGACCTAAAAATATTCATCGAACCATATCTTCCCATCATCACTACATCCCAAACACTTATTGGAAATTGACTATCAATTCCCTCACTTTGAGGAACATAAGCAATTGTCTGATCTTTTTGAGCAGATCTTAGAGACTCTCCATTTATTCTAATTTTTCCCTTTGAAATATTTACAAAGCCAGTTAAAGCATTAAAAAAAGTTGTTTTACCAGCCCCGTTCATCCCTACTAACCCACAAATCTGGCCAGGTTTCAATCTTAAATTGGCATCATACAAAGCCACCTTACCGTTATAATCTACGCAAATATTTTCTGCCTCAATCCTAAAGTTTTGATAATTGATTGTTTCCATAATTTAAAAAAGCCCTTTTTTTATTAATTCCAAATTATGCTCAAGCATTTTTATATAGGAACTAGCAGGCCCACTATCATCAGATAATGAATCAACAAAAAGATTTCCTCCAAAATTAGCCCCAGTTTCGTTTGCAACTACCATTTGAGATTCGTTACTTACAGTACTTTCGCAAAATACAGATGGAACATTTTTTTCTTTGACTAGTGAGATTGTTCTTGCCATTCTTTTGGGAGTAATTTGACTCTCAGCATTAACTGGCCACAAATAAACTTCATCTAATCCATAATCATTTGTTAGATACGAAAAAGCACCTTCACAACTTACTAGATACCTCCTGTCTTTATTTAAGTTATTAATAAAAAGTGAGAATTCTTTATCTAGTTTAGATAGTTTATCTTTATAAATTTTTCCATTTTCTTCGAATAATGTCCTTTTGGATGGCCTCAATTCTGATAAAGAATCCACTAAGATATCAACATATAGCATTCCCCTTTTTGGAGAAATCCAGGCATGAGGATTGGGTTTCCCTTTATAAAAATCTTCACTGATAAAAATAGGATCCAAACCTTCCGCGATAGTAATTCTTTTAACTTTTAAATTAGAAACAAATTTTTCAGCCCATAATTCAAATCCAAATCCATTATGAATAAAAACAAAAGCATTAGAAGCATTTACCAAATCGCTTGGAGTTGGTTGGTACCCATGAACTTCAACTCCAGGTTTCGTTATTGATCTAACAATAAATTCATCTTTAGCAACGTTGCTAATTATATCCGCCAAAACAGTGAAACTTGCCAGTATTACTTCTTTAGTTTCATTTTTATTTGATATTCTCTTACATGCGCCTGAAGCAATAGAAAGCAGAAGTATCAAACTTAAAAAAAGAATATTTTTTTTCATATTTAACATTCATTCCAAGATTATGAATTAAAAGATAGTTTCATAAGTGGTTTTCTAAGATCAGAAATAAATCCTTGCCAATTTATTTTTTCTTTTTCAAAAGCTTCCTTAACAATTTTCTCAGAATTTTTCTTTATAAAATCCAAATCAGGTTCTTCTACTCCTTTTGTTATTGCCATAAAATCAGCCAAAGAACTTGATACTACTCTTGTTAAATAAGCAGCGCTGACAGCCTGAAATGTTCCAGAGACAAGCCAATTTGGGCCATGTAATTTTGTTATGCCAATTAGAGTCTGTCCACTCCATTCAATAACTCCCTGAGCAATTGCAGTCTTTAAAATCTCTTTGGATACTTTATCTAAAATTTCAGGAGACCAATTACATCCCCATATAGACTTAATTTCTTTAATCATTAAAGAATTTAATACTGTCATTGCCATAACATCAATTGATGGGATAGGAGATAAGAAAACAGTTGTTGCGACAAGAATTTGATTTTTTCTTTGTATCCCTTTTAAATGCATTCTTCTTATACCTTCAATTTCAGATTGCCAGGTAGCATGTAGTTCTTTCAAGAGCCTTTTTTTTGTATTTTCAATATTTTTAGATGAACTTATGAAAAACTTCCTTAAAGAAAAAGGTATATTTGTTATTTCACTCTTATTCACATCAAAAGTAATAATTTTGTTTATGAAGTCACTTGAAATTTGAGACTTTAGGTCTTCTATCTGATTTTTGGCTTCTATTTGGTTGGGAGTTAAAGCCACCAACCAGATTGGCATATTTTTAGGAAACTTTTCCAGCCACAAAAAATCATTTGCCGATAAAGGCAAGTTTATAAAATACAAGATTGCATCACTCTTCAAAGCCTCTTCTGGAACAACTTGAGAATAATTGTATTTAGGCAGTATTTCGTATAAATCAAAGTCAAACTTATCTGCTTTGAAATTACTTTTCAAAACAGATTGAAAATTTTGATAATCTTTTTGTCCAATGCAACTTATTTTTTCTTTTTCACATCTATTAAGAATAGATTCAAGTTTTTTTTGTCTTTTTGAATTCTGTTTTTCTAATTCATTTGTTGCTTCAAGTTCTTCAAAAAAATTTAAATCTTCATTACATAGATTTATCCAACCATCTAAATTATTTGGCTCATTAAATTTAGGCTTATCATTCTTCAGGTAAAAATATCCCCCTAAACACAACGCAAAAAATCCTATTGAGCCTCCTGCAAAATGAATTAAGTCACTGACAAACCATTCCCCAAAACCTAACAATAATAAGATAATAAGAAGATTTTTTTTTGGAAACTTTATGAAATCCTTTAAAAGGTTGTCTTTACTAATATCAAACACAATACTTTATTTTTCTAATTTTATTTTAATGCAAGTTGTGAATGAGAAAAGCAAAATTTCATAAGTCGTTAATCAAAAGATAAAAATTTAAGCCTTTTAAAAAGACTTTTTGCATAACAAGATGCTAAGTTAATAGACTATTTAAATAACTTAATAAACATTAAGATGGCTAATTCAAATTTCAGCAATAATCCTGGACAAGAAAATTACAGAGGTCGTTCTAACAATGAAAGATCTAATTTCAGAGATAGATCGGGCGGCAGAAGAGATGGAGGAGGATTCCGCATAAGATTGAGTGATAACGAAATGAAAGCTGTTAAATCAATACAAGAGACCTTTCAATTAAGATCTACCGTTGCAGTTCTGGGTTTCTCTGTTAGAACACTTAGCGAAATGATCAAAGATGAAAAATTGATTGAATCAATCAAAGAATATGCAAAAAATAATAAAAACTCTTCTCCGAGTAGACAATCACAAAATTCTTATGAAGAAAAAACAAAAACAGCACCTGACCCTTTTGCCAGACCTGTAAAAAGTACATCAACTGAAGAGATCCAATCCAGCGAAGTAGAAGAGGATGGCAAATAAAAAAAGAATACTTTCGGGAGTCCAACCAACTGGTGATTTACATATTGGGAATTGGCTTGGGGCCATAAATAATTGGGTTACGCTTCAAGAGCAATATGAAACATTTTTATGTGTAGTTGATTTGCACGCAATCACAGCCTCATATAATCCCAAAGAATTATCTAAAAACACTATCTCTACAGCGGCTTTGTACGTCGCCTGTGGGATAGATCCCAATATATGCTCAATTTTTGTCCAAAGTCAGATTTCAGCGCATTCAGAACTTTGTTGGATATTAAATTGTATGACCCCAATAAATTGGATGGAAAGAATGATTCAATTTAAAGAAAAATCCATACAACAAGGTAATAATGTATCTATTGGATTATTTGACTATCCAATACTTATGGCTGCAGACATCCTTCTTTATGATGCTGACTTCGTACCAGTAGGTGAGGATCAAAAACAACATCTTGAACTTGCGCGAGATATTGCACAACAGAGAATTAATGCCAGATTTAGTAAGGATAAAAATATTTTAAAGATCCCTCAACCAATCATCATGAAGAATGGTTCAAAAATAATGAGTTTAATTGATGGTTCAAAAAAGATGAGCAAAAGTGAGCCTAATGAGGGCAGTCGTATTAACTTATTAGATCCTCCTGAAATAATTACAAAAAAAATTAAAAGAGCAAAAAGTGACAGTTCTATTGGAATTGAATTTAACAACCCTGAGAGACCAGAATCTAAAAATCTTTTGATGATTTATTCAATACTATCTGGTAAAGAAATTTCTCAATGTGAAAATGAATTCTCAGAGACTGGATGGGGGACATTTAAAAAATTAATTACCGAACAACTTATTGAATCACTAGAACCTATTCAGAAAAAATATAAATTATTAATTAATGATCCCTATCAACTAAATAAAATCCTTAATGAAGGGAAGGAAAAAGCTGAAGATTTAGCCAATCAAACTTTAAAAAGAGTTAAATCAAAATTGGGATTTTTTGAAATGGAGAAATAAATTATGCCAATAATTACCTTGCCTGATGGTTCAAAAAAAGTTTTCGAAAAATCTGTAACTATTCTAGAAATTGCCCAGAGTATAGGCGCTGGATTAGCTAAAGCAACAATTGCTGGAAAAGTAAATGATGTTCTTCTTGATGCAACAATTCCTATAAATAAAGATTCCAAAGTTGTAATCATCACATCAAAAGATAAAGAAGGAATTGAAATAATAAGACATTCTTTCGCTCACCTTATTGGTCATGCAGTTAAACAAATTTACTCTGATATTAAAATGGCGATTGGGCCAGTAATTGAAGATGGTTTTTATTACGATATTTTCTCTGAATACAGATTTACTCCTGAAGATTTAATAAAAATCGAAAATAGAATTAATAAACTAATAAAAACAAACTATGACGTTGAAATTTTACAAGTGTCTAAAGAAGAGGCAATTAAAACTTTTAAAGAAAGAGATGAAACTTTTAAATTAAGAATAATTGAAGAAATTCCTGAAGAAGGTCTCATCAATTTATACAAGCATGAAGAATACATCGACATGTGTAGAGGGCCTCACGTTCCAAACACTAGACATTTGAGATATTTTAAATTACTTAAATTATCAGGTTCATATTGGAGAGGGAATAGTGAGAATGAATCATTACAGAGAATATATGGAACTGCATGGGCAAAAGAAAAAGAACTCAAGGATTATTTAACAAGAATTGAAGAAGCAGAAAAAAGAGATCATAGAAAACTTGGTAAAAAACATTCACTATTTCATATACAAGAAGAATCTCCAGGAATGATTTTTTGGCATCCAAATGGATGGACAATCTACCAAGTACTGGAAAAGTACATAAGAGAAATACTCAAAAAAAATGATTATTTAGAAATCAAAACCCCACAAGCTGTTGATAAATCTCTTTGGGAAAAATCTGGTCATTGGGAGAAATTTAGAGACGATATGTTCACTACTGCATCAGAAAATCGAACATATGCGATTAAACCAATGAATTGTCCATGCCATATTCAAGTATTTAATCAAGGTTTAAAAAGTTATAAAGATTTACCTATTCGTCTTGCTGAATTTGGTTCTTGTCATAGAAATGAGCCCTCTGGAGCACTTCACGGCTTAATGAGAGTAAGAAACTTTACTCAAGATGATGCACACATATTCTGTACAGAAGAGCAAATTCAAGAAGAGGTATCAACTTTTATAGATCTTGTTTTTGAGGTTTATAAAACTTTTGGTTTTGATGAAATCATTATAAAATTATCAACACGTCCTGAAAAAAGGGTAGGTAGTGAAGAGATTTGGGATAAATCAGAAGAGGCTCTTACCAAAGCTCTTGATAATAAGAATCTAAAATGGGAACTACAGCCTGGAGAAGGTGCTTTTTATGGACCAAAAATAGAATTCTCGTTAAAGGATTGTCTTAATAGAGTCTGGCAGTGCGGAACAATTCAGGTTGACTTCTCAATGCCTATTAGATTGGATGCAACTTATGTAGATATTGATAATGAAAAAAGAAATCCAGTTATGCTTCACAGAGCAATTTTAGGATCATTTGAGAGATTTATCGGAATCTTAATTGAACAATATGAGGCAAAATTCCCAATTTGGCTTGCACCTTATCAAATAATTTTATTAAGCATTACTGATAGAAATATTGAAAAATGTTTAAGGTTTAATGAATTAATAAATAATAATGGTTACAGATCAAAAGTTGATGTTAGGAATGAAAAAATAGGATATAAAATAAGAGAAGCAACTCTCGGAAGAGTTCCTTTAATTGCAGTTATTGGAGATAATGAAGAAAAAATTGATTCAGTCGCTTTAAGAGCTTTAGATGGAACAAATTTAGGAATTTTCGACCTACCTAATCTATACAAATTAATGGATGAAATAATAGAAAAAAAAGGGAGAACAGAATAATTTCGAATAGATGAATTTTCTGGCTTGTGATTTAGGGGGTACCAAGGTTCTATTGGGTATATTCGAAAGAGTAGTAAATGATGATTCGCCTAAATTGTTATTCAAAAAGAAATATTTATCTTCTGATTGGGATTCTTTAGAACTGATCTTAGAGGATTTTCTTAAAAATGAATGCAAAAATATTACCCATCCTTCTTCTGCATGTTTCGCTGTGGCTGGTCCTTTATCTAACAACAACGCAAAAATCATGAACTTATCATGGAATATTTCAGGAAATAAATTAAAAAATAAATTTAAATTTGAAAAATGCGAGCTAATTAATGATTTTGCAGTTCAAATTTATGGAATACCTTTTTTAAAAAAAAATCAATACTCAACTATCCAAAATGGATCGCATTATGAAGGCACTAACAATGATTTACATGCCATTGTTGGAGCCGGTACTGGTTTAGGCATTGCAAGAGGTCTAATATCAGGAAATAACGTAAAAGTTCTAGCCAGCGAAGGAGGACACGTTGAATACTCTCCAAAGTCAAAATTAGAATGGGAATTAAAAATTTGGCTTAAGAATTATCTAAAAGTTGAAAGGATATCCTGTGAAAGAATTATTAGCGGCACTGGTTTATCAAGAATTGCCGAATGGAGACTAAGCAAACCTGATGCCCAAAACCATCCTCTACAAAAATATTTAAAAAAAATTAAAATTTTTGATTCTGCGAGAAAAGAACTACCTGAAAAAATTTGTAACCTTTCTAAAGAAGGGGATCAAATAATGATTGAAATTGAGAGAATATGGTTAGGCGCTTATGCCTCTTTGTTGGGAGATGTTGCCCTTCAAGAATTGTGCTTTGGCGGGTTATGGATTTCTGGAGGAACAGCATCAAAACATTTCAAAAACTTTAAATCAGATTTATTTTTAAAACAATTTTTCGACAAGGGAAGATTAAAAGATATTCTTAAAACAATACCTATGAAAGTAATTCTAGATGAAGATTTTGGACTTTTTAGTGCAGCCTGCAGAGCAAAAATGCTTTTAAAAACTTAAAAACACAAAATGTCTATTCCTGAAGTAGGTAAAAAAATAAGGGTAACAGTGCCGTCCACAACTGCCAATTTAGGGCCTGGATTCGATTGCCTTGGAGCTGCATTGGATTTGCATAATGAGTTTATTTTTACAAGAATTGAAGGAGGTGGAGATAGATTTGATTTAATAATGGAAAGTACAGATGGTAATCACTTAAGAGGAGGACCTGAAAACTTAGTTTTTAGAGCAGCTCAGAAAGTATGGGAAAGCGCAAATATGGATCCTTTTGCACTTGAAGCAAGAGTTAAGTTGGCAGTGCCACCTGCACGCGGGCTCGGAAGTAGTGCTACAGCAATAGTTGCTGGACTAATAGGAGCAAATGCAATAATGGACTCTCCATTGTCCAAAGAAAAACTCCTTGAACTTGCCATTGATATAGAAGGTCATCCTGATAATGTAGTTCCCTCTCTTCTAGGTGGGCTTTGTTTGACAGCCAGGTCTTCTTCTCAAAGATGGAGAATCATTAGATGTGATTGGCACGATTCAATTAAGGCTGTTGTAGCAATACCTGCAATTCGTCTAAGCACAAGTGAAGCAAGAAAAGTTATGCCCAAGAATATACCTATATCTGATGCAGTGACAAATATGGGAGCACTAACTTTGTTACTAAACGGGTTAAAAGCAGGGAATGCGGAGCTTATAAAAGAGGGAATGTTTGATAAGCTACATGAACCCTACAGATGGAAACTTATCAAGGGTGGATTAGAAGTTAAAGATGCAGCAATAAATGCAGGTGCTCTAGGATGTGCAATTAGCGGAGCTGGGCCAAGTATCTTAGCTTTGTGTAAAAAAGAAAATGGTAAAAACATCAGTCAAGCCATGGTGAAAGCATGGGAGAAGTCAGGTGTAGCTAGCAGAGCGCCATTCTTAAATGTTCAAACAACGGGTAGCCAATTTAGCACTATCTTTGGTAAGTAGTTTTACTTAGGCATTTTTAATGTTATAGTCTCAAGCTAGTACAACTTCAACTAGAATAAATAAATTATTCATTACATAAATGAATTTAGAATCTTTTCCTTGGCTATCATCTATTGTTTTACTGCCTTTAATTGGGGCCTTAATAATGCCTTTCTTGAGGTCAAAAGAAGGAGAAGATAATACACTCCCTAGAAATATCTCCTTAAGTTTTTTATTTATAGATTTTTTACTAATAATTGGCGTCCTTTTTCAAAAATTTAATCCCACAGATAGCTCATTGCAACTAGTAGAAAGAGCTTCATGGTTACCATCAATAGGTTTAGAGTGGTCTCTTGGCGTAGATGGTTTATCTGCTCCTTTGGTAGCTTTGAGTGGGTTAATTACATTTTTATCAGCTGCCGCAAGTTGGAAAATTAAGAAAAAATCTAATTTATATTTTGCTCTTTTATTAGTGCAAGCCTCGGCACAAGCATTAGTTTTCCTTTCTCAAGATTTCCTATTATTCTTCTTGGCATGGGAACTTGAATTGGTTCCGGTATATCTTCTTATTGCTATTTGGGGAGGTAAAAAGAAATTATATGCGGCCACAAAATTTATTCTTTATACTGCTTTAGCTTCTTTACTAATACTCATAAGTGGTTTAGCAATTGCTTTAAGTGGCGATACTTTTACTTTAAATATTACCGATTTAACCAACAAACATGTAACAGGCAGCCTAGCATTATTATCTTATTTAGGATTTTTAATTGGTTTTGGAGTAAAACTTCCTATCTTTCCATTACATACTTGGTTACCAGATGCACATGGAGAGGCTAATGCTCCAGTTTCAATGTTACTCGCTGGAATACTCTTAAAAATGGGAGGTTATGCTCTCTTACGATTCAATGTTCAAATGCTTCCTGAAGTACATCTTCAAATTGCACCTGCGTTAATTATTCTTGGAATCATTAATATTATTTATGGAGCTCTTAATGCATTTGCACAAGATAATGTTAAAAGGAGAATTGCATGTAGCTCAGTGAGTCATATGGGTTTTGTTCTGTTAGGTATTGGAGCAGTAGATGCTCTAGGCATAAGTGGAGCAATGCTTCAAATGATCAGTCACGGACTTATAGCTGCAGCTATGTTTTTTGTTACGGGCTCATTCTATGAAAGAACAAATACTCTTTCCATACCAAATATGGGAGGTTTAGCAAAGGTTTTGCCAATAACTTTTGCTTTTTTCATAACAAGCTCTTTGGCCTCTTTGGCACTCCCTGGGATGAGCGGTTTTATAAGTGAAATAACTGTATTTTTAGGTATCACTAGTCAAGAAGGCTTCAGCTCTATTTTTAGATCGATAACTATTCTTATTGCAGCTATAGGTTTAGTTCTGACTCCAATATATCTATTGTCAATGTGTAGGAGAGTATTCTTTGGCCCCAGAATTCCCGCACTAGCTACAGTTAAAGAGATGAATGGTCGAGAATTGACAATTGGTTTCAGTTTATTATTGCCTACTTTGGTGATAGGTTTTTGGCCTAAAGTCGCCATAAATCTATACGAATCTTCAACCAATGCTCTCAGTCAGCAGCTTACTTTAGCTAAATTAGTTGGATTAATCCCAATTTTAGTTAATTAAATTTTTTAATAAATGGACACCTCAATTTTTAAATATGGAGAATTACCAGAATTTAAAAAATTTACCCCCGAAAGGATAACTAAACAATTTCCAGTAGTACTAGAAAAGATATCTGAAGATTTTAAAAAAATAGAAAAAAATTTATCAAAGTATTTAACTGAAAATGACTTAAATTGGGATAAGGTAATAAATCCCTTGAATGAGGTAAATGAAATTCTTAGATGGAGTTGGGGAGTAATAAGTCACCTAAATTCAGTAAATAATTCTGAAAGTTTAAGAGATATTTATTCAAAATTTCTTCCAGAAATTATAAGCTTGAGTAATAAATTCGGACAAAGTAAAATAATTTACAATTCTTTAGTCAAGCTTAAAGAGACAAGTAACTTTGATCAAATCAAAAACAGAATTTTAGATAAAGAAATTATTGCGATGCAACATAGAGGAATTTCACTGCAAAAGAATGATCAAGAAGAATTTAACAATATTTCAGAAAAGCTTGGAAAGCTATCAACAGACTTCAGCAATAATGTTCTTGATGCGACTAATAAATGGTTTTTAATATTAAATAAAAAATCTGAAGTCGATGGTCTTCCTGAACGAGTACTTGAATTGATGGCGATTTCTGCACACAACCACTTAAAAAAAGATGAAGAAGTTGATATCAAGAATGGTCCTTGGAAATTAAGTCTGGATATTCCAACTTATACTTCATTTATGACATATGCCACCGACCGTAACCTTAGAGAAAAATTATATAAGGCATTCGTTGGTAGAAGTTCTCAAGGAGAAAAAAATAATTCTCAAATAATTGAAGAGATATTATCTCTTAGGACTAAACAGGCTAATCTTCTTGGTTATAAAAGTTGGGCAGAACTTAGTTTGTCAACGAAAATGGCGAAAGAAATTAAAAATGTTGAAGATCTTTTAGAAGAATTGAGAGAACCAGCATTCAAAACCGCTAAAAATGAATTAGAAACGCTCGATAAGTTTTCTAAGGCTAATGGGTTTTCAAAATCACAGAATATCGAACCATGGGATATTAGTTATTGGTCAGAACTCCTTAGAAAGGAAAAGCTAAATTTGGATCAAGAGTCTTTGAGACCTTGGTTCCCACTTAATGATGTTTTGAAAGGTTTATTTAAATTAAGTGAAAAGCTTTTTGAAATTAAAGTAGTTGAAGCGACTGATGAGGCACCTGTGTGGAATGATGACGTTTTATTTTTTAATATTCTCAATAAAGAAGATAACAAAATAGCATCATTTTACCTCGATCCATATTCAAGGCCTGAATCAAAGAGAGGAGGGGCTTGGATGGATGAATGTTTGAATAAAAATAATGTTGGCAAAAAGACCCTCCCTGTAGCTTATCTCGTTTGTAATCAGACTCCACCATCAAAAGATAAACCTAGTTTGATGAGTTTTGAAGAAGTACAGACACTGTTTCATGAATTTGGTCATGGTCTTCAACACATGCTTACTACTGTAAATCTTCCTCAATCAGCTGGCATTAATAACGTTGAATGGGATGCAGTCGAACTTCCAAGTCAATTTATGGAAAACTGGTGTTTCCATAAAAATACACTTATGAATATTGCTAAGCACTACAAAACAGGAGAAAAATTATCCGATGAGAATTTTAATAAGCTCCTAAAGAATAGAACTTTTAATTGTGGTATGGCTACTCTTAGACAACTACATTTTGCAATTACAGACCTCAGATTGCACAGTAATATTGATAAAAACAAAGGTAAAAAAGCAGATGAAATAAGAAGAGAAATTGCAAAAAAAACTACTGTTATTGAGCCAATTCCAGAAGATCAATTTCTTTGTTGTTTTAGTCATATATTTGCAGGAGGATATTCTGCAGGATATTACTCATATAAATGGGCAGAAGTTCTAAGTGCTGATGCATTTTCAATGTTTGAAGAAGCTGATCTAGAAAACTCTGAAGATTTAAAGTTAATAGGGAAAAAATTCAAAGATACAATACTTAGTCTGGGTGGGAGCTTACCTCCCTTAGACATATTCAAACTATTCAGAGGAAGAGAGCCGCAAACAGATGCCTTAATAAGACACTTAGGCTTATCTGAAGCTACATAATAATTTCATCGATTATTTTATCCACCACAGATTTATTTCTTACAAGATTTCTATGTTTATATACTTTTACTGATATTTTTTTTCCAAAATTTAAATTTGTCCACCAGCCAGGGAAAACCATCAAATCCCAATAAGTAAAGAAATTTATACACTCAATATTGTCAAGAAAAAAATCATTATTCGCGAGCCCTCTCAAAAAATTACTATTTATTTTCATTTCTGATATACCTTTAAAAGGGTATTTAGGTATTAATTGAGCCATCAAAGTTCCTTTGTGAGGGGACCCTATAGATATTAATCTTCTTGTTCTTTTATATCCATTAAATTTTTGAAGCCAGTGCCTACCAATTATTCCTCCCATAGAAAATCCCAAAATATCTATTTCTTTTTCTAAACCGTATTTCTCTAAAATTAATTCGTTTAATTTATTAGTCAAATCAAGTATTGAAGTCATTCCATAGGAATGTTCAAGAGTTGGGGCAAAATATTCAATTCCAATATTATCAAGTTTAGGGGTAATAGAAGAAAAAATACTTGAATTATTCCAAAGGCCATGAATCAATATGATAGGATTTCTTTTTTCCAATACTTTAATTATTTTCAAGAATTCTTACTATTGACACCTTTCCATCGAAACCTGTAATTGGAGGGTTGCATTTTGTCAAAATAATTTTTATTTTAGAGATCTTAAATTCCTGATCAATGATTTCTAAAATTGCGTTGGAATATTTTTCGATTGTATAACAATATATTTTCTTTGATTGATCTTTTAAAATTTGAACTAATTCCGAATAGTCAACTGTTTTTTTAATATCATCATTTTTTGTACATTTTTCAAAATCAGTCCACAAAAATATATCTAAAATAAATAGTTGTCCTAATTCCCTTTCTTCATCAAGTACGCCAACCCGAGCCCAAAGTTTAATATTCTCAATTTTTAAAAAAGTTTCCATCTTTAAAAGTTTTAAAGATCTTTATGTGTATAGATAGTCTTTCCTGATGAAAAATCATCAACTATATTCCCATTACCCTTTAGAAAATATTTATAAGTTACCAAACCTTCTAGACCTACAGGTCCCCTTGGAGGAAGAGTTTGAGTAGATATACCAACTTCAGCTCCGAATCCATATCTAAAGCCATCTGCAAATCTAGTAGAGCAATTATGAAAAACACCTGCACTATCCACTACATTCATAAATTTATTGGCAGTAAGTGAATTTTCAGTAATTATTCCATCTGTATGTTTTGAACTATATTTTTGAATATGTGTGATTGCCTCCTCGAGATCATCAACAATTTTTATCGATAAAATTAAATCCAAGTATTCAGTTTTCCAATCTTCTAGACTAGCCTCATACTTTAACCCTAATTCAACAGATCTCTCATCTCCAATTAATTTAACATCATTAGAATTAAATAAAGGGATGGCCTTTTCTAAAAAAGCTGGTGCGATATCTTTATGGACTAATAAAGTTTCGATAGCATTACATGCCGCAGGATATTGAATTTTGCTGTCCAAAGCGACTGATAAAGCCATCTCTAGATTTGCCTCAATATCTATAAACAAATGACAAATTCCATCAGCATGGCCTAACACAGGAATTCTTGTATTCTCCTGAATAAATTTAACTAATTCATTACTTCCTCTTGGAATTATTAAATTAATGTATTTCTCAAGATTTAACATCGCCATGCTATCTTTTCTGCTTGTTAGTAAACATATTGCATTTTTATCAAGATCTGATTCAGATAAACCTTCTTGCAATGCCTTGACTATTGCTGTATTTGTTAAATTAGCTTCACTACCACCTTTTAGCATTACTCCATTACCTGATCTTATTGCTAATGAACTAATCTGCATCACGGCATCTGGCCTTGATTCAAAAATAACCCCCAAGACTCCGATTGGCACAGTTTTTCTTTCTAGGATCAATCCCTTTGAAAGCTCTCTTTTAATTTGAACTTGATTTACAGGATCAGCCAAGTCTCCAACTTTTCTTACTCCTTCAATTCCAGAATTTAATTTTGATTTTGATAACTTTAATCTAGAAAGTAAAGCCCTAGAAATACCCTTTTTTTGTGCACTCGAATAATCCGCATTATTAGCATCTAATATTTCATTAGAATTTTTTTCTAGATAATCAGCCATAAAATTTAAGGCTTTAATTCGATTTTGATTTTCAGTCTGACTTATTTCTATTGATGCCGAACGAACTTTATTTGCTTTTTCTAAAAGATCATTACCTGGTTGAGGAACTTCAAAGATATTAGCCATAATAATTTTTAGTTAATTTAATAATAATTCAAATTAAAGATTCTTTAAAGTAAATTTCTTTCTAAATTAATATCTAAAAAATAACTGAACTTGACTTTTCCAATCCCCATTGGAATCATAAGAACCTAATAATTCTAAGTTTGGATTTGCCTGAAAAGTCAAAATTCCTAAAGGTGAAATATCATCTCTACCTGGAACGGTTTGAAAGGCAAAATTTATCGCATCAGTAATATCAAGCCCTATTTCGGCTACCCAAGCTTGAGAAGAAAATTCCTCATTAGAAGATGATTGATCATCATTTTCTATATCTAAATTTTCATTGGAAAAAATATTATTTAATGAATCATTATTTTCTATTAATGCTGGATATAAAGAAAACTGAAATCTTTCACTAAATGCATCAGCATTATTAAGTTGAGAAATAAATGCTCTATTTATTAAATTTGCAGAGTTGCCTCCAATCAAACCAATTATTTGTGATCTGTTATAACTTGGCGTGCTCCGTAATTGGATTCTTCTATTTTCATCAGCGAAAGATAATTGATCTAAAAATCCTTCATAAGATGCTTCAATTTTTATAAGCCTAGTATTACCAATTCCAAATGCACCATAACCGCTTGAACTAGCGTCTACAGCAACATCTCCTGATACATTTAAATCCTGATTGTTTTCACTTATAGGTATTATAGAATCTGGAACTTTACTGACTAAAGAAAAATTTATAAATGGAACCACACCACTTCTTGATGCAAATAAAATATAATTGTCTTTATTTTTATTAAGTTTAAACGGGGTAGTATATAGATTTGCTCTTCCTTTCTTAAGGTAAATAAGACCTCTAGCATTTAAATCTTTTCCTACCTCACCATTTATAGTAAGGTCTAATTTAGTATCTAAATAAGCTTGAATTAATTCTGAATATTGAAGTTTAAAATCTGGACCAAGTTTCAATTTGAGATTATTAAAGCTCAAATTATCCAAATAATTAGGCAAAGTTTCTCCTAAAAGAACTGAATTCAAAATTGTTTCATTTGATATTATTTCAATATTTTCATTATTATTCCAATAGAGTTCTGGCCAATCTTTTTTATCCTCTTTTCGTATAAGGTTATTTTCTTTTTTATTATTTTGATTGGTGCTATTAAAATTAATAAATCCATTATTAAAAGATAGAGATCCTCCCAAAACAGGATTTTCAAATGATCCGCTTAAATCGACATCTGAATCTATTAAAAAATTAAAATTATCTTTCTTTAAAGTAAATCTATTTGTTCTGAAATTAATTTCTGCTTTCTCTGAATCATTCTTACTATAAAAAGGCAGAGACCCTTTTATAAATATTTTTCCAGAATCTTCGGTCTTCGCTTGTAGATTAATGATCTCTAAAGAATCAAAATCAAAAATTATTTTGCTATTGATATCTTTTATTATATTGTTCAAAAAATCAATTTCAGAATCTTTAACTACGATAAATCCATTTAATAGAGGTTTATTTAATGTTCCTTTTAGAATCAATCTAAGATTCACGTCGCCTTCTTTAAAGGTAAAGTATTCATCAGCAAAAATATCTATTAACTCAATAAATTTTCCATTACCAATCAACCTTAGATCTAAATTATCAGATTTATTAATAGGTATTGAGCCTTCAATATTAATTGGGATTTCAGAATCATTTATTAGAAGGGAAAAATCAATATCAAAAATAGAATTATTAAATTTAACTAGTCCTTTATCAAATATTATTATGTTATTTTTGATTGATGAACCGTTGGTAATAATATCGCTAGAAAAAGATTTTGTATCAAGATCATAAAATAAATTCATATCCAAACCTCCAAGAAAATCTCTTGGTTTATTTAAAAAGATATTTGCTGCGCTTAATGGAAATTTTTTAATTGTTAAAGAACCTTTCCCTGTTAATAATCCTCCTTCCAAATCAATAGAAAATTCCTCTTTGTTATTCTTAGAGATGTCTTTAGATACATCAAGAAAGCCATTTAATTTTGCATTCAATTTATAATTAACTGGTCTATCGCCCTGAATAGTAATTTTTCCATTGTATCTACTTCTAAATTTATTGAAATATTTTTGCAAATTAAATTTGTCCTCTTGCAAATAACTATTTTCAATAAAGTTATTTATATAATCGATCCTCTCTTTAAATGATTTATTATCTTTATTTATTTCCAAATCATCCAAAATATTCGAATTACTAACAGGAATAACTTTTTTATTATCAAAGTTGAATATATCAA
>NZ_CVSZ01000036.1 GCF_001180325.1 Prochlorococcus marinus | reverse complement strand
GAAAGGGAATCCAGCTTCAATAACATCTACTCCTAATCTTGCTAATTGATGGGCGATAGCAAGTTTTTCTTCTAGATTTAAACTGGCACCAGGAGATTGCTCTCCATCCCGAAGAGTTGTGTCAAATATCAAAATTCGTCCAGGATCTTTTGACATCAAAGGTAATATACTAAGCTTATATTAAGCTAATTAAAAAAATTTGACTAGATTTAGTTCAATTAAAATTTGCTGAAATTTTATAACTAAAATAATATTGGTTAAAATTCTAAAAAAAAAAATCAAAT
>NZ_CVSZ01000035.1 GCF_001180325.1 Prochlorococcus marinus | reverse complement strand
ATGCATATTATGTAGGAATTAACCACATAGAAACAGCACCATCTTATGGTGATGCTGAATCACTTATTGGAAATTCAATAAAAAAATTAGCAATAGAAGAGAATATAAAAGAAAAAAATTGGGTGATTACTTCCAAAGTTTTACCAAAGGGTGATTTTGACTTTTTAAAAAATAATTTCAAGAGGTCTCTTAAAAATTTAAATCGGGAGAAAATTAATAATCTTGCAATTCACGGACTCAACTTAAAACAACATCTAGATTGGGTTATTGCAGGAGAGGGTAAGAAATTCATATCTTGGATACTTGAGAAGGAACTAGTTGATCAAGTCGGTTTTAGTTCTCACGGAAGTTATTCACTAATTAAAGATGCAATTAACTGTGAAGTTTTTACTTTTTGTAGTCTTCATTTACATTATTTAGATCAATCTAAGATTTCTTTAGCAGAGGAAGCTATAAAAAAAGGGATGGGAGTTTTAGCAATATCACCTGCAGATAAAGGCGGTAGATTGTATTCTCCAAGTGATATTTTGATAGAAGCCTCTAAGCCTTTTCATCCATTAGAATTAGCGTATCGATTTCTTCTAGCAAAAGGCATTACAACTTTATCCTTGGGGGCGACAAACAAAAAAGATTTTGAATTTGCGCATAAACTTAGAAACTCATTCGAGAAGCTCACAAAACTTGAAAAAATCGCCCTTAATAAAATTGAGGAAGTTTCTAATGAAAGATTAAACTCAACCAAATGTGAACAATGTAGATCTTGTCTTCCATGTCCAAATGAAGTGCCTATTCCAGAAATACTTCGTTTAAGAAATATATCTATTGGTTATGGCCAATTAGAATTTTCAAAAGAAAGATACAATTTAATAGGAAAGGCTGGCCACTGGTGGGAAGAAAAAAATTCGTCATTTTGTCAAGAATGTAATGAATGTGTTCCTAAATGTCCTAGTAAATTAGATATACCAAATTTATTAAAGGAAACTCATAAGTTATTAATTGAAAATCCTACAAAAAGATTATGGGAATAAGGACTCATTCCAGATATTTTTAAGATTAATTTTTTGTTCATTCGTTAAGACAGGGAAAGACCAACTATTTTCCCAACATTTCTCAGAAGGTCCTGCGATGGGGAGCATTTCAGTTTTATATTTACTTTGCAAATAATCACTATTAAATGGAAGATACCAACCCTGGCTTACTAATTTATCCACTATTGATTTATTTTCTAAAGATTTAATCCATTTAATTAATATTTCATTTTTTAGATTTGATCGACTAAGTAAAAAATGCCACATCAAAGGAACGCCTTGGCTTGGGAAAACTAAAGAAAGCCTTGGATCTATTTTTAAATATTTTGAACAAAGACTATAAGGAACTATTGCGACAATAGCATCAGAATTAATCAACCAATTGAGCATATTTTTATCATCAAATAACATTGCTTGGCTTTTGAGTTTTTTTAAAGAATTAGATGAATTAATTTTTTGAGAAATTGACAATATTATTCTGGGACTTTGTGGAAAAATAATTTTCCCAGTTAATTTTTTAGAAAGAAGAAAATCCCAAGATGTTCTTGCTGAATTTATTAATTCTTTATTATTTTTAATGATAATTGTATAGGGTACTACACCTATAGGAAATAATTTACTCCTCTGATTTTGATTTAAGCTTCCCAAAAAATCTATCGATCTCTTATCCAAATTTTCGAGCAGTAAATATTCATTTATTTTTTCAAATTCTGAAAAATCTATACTAGAAATCCATCCATCATTTATTAAAGTAAAGTCAGAATTAAAAATTGTGTTTCTATTTTTTTGTAGCCTAATATTTTCAAAATTAATTTTTATCTGCTTCCAATCTTTTGGAATCGTATCTTTAAAAGATTCTGGATAAAAAGAATTTTGTAATGTAATTTTTACTTTGTTAGGTAGATTACTGCAAGAGTTTAAGAAAAATAAAAGCGAAAGTTTACCACAATTTAAAAATTCTCTTCTGGTTACAAATTTTGAAAACATTCAGCAATCCTTCTCTAAAGAAATTTGACCTAGGCCCTTCATCGTTTCCAGATTTTGTTGACACAATGAAACTATTTCTTCATTTTTAAATCCATCTAAGAAAGCAAGCAACGATATTCCACCAGCACCTACACCTTCTTTTACATGACCTAATTCATAATCCTTCAATTCTTTGTATTTTGAAGATTTGAAATTTAAAGGACTGGCTAAACCTAATAATTTGACATCATATTTTTCATTAATTAAATTAACTAAATCATTTAGGGAATTATCTTTCACAAGCCACCCAGTTGTCGCAATAAAAACATCTTCAATAAATTCATCTTTATTTTTTTTTCCTAAAAATTCTAATACAAGCAAAATGACCGCTAACATCTGACTTCCTCCAGACAAAATTGCAGGTTGTTTTGCTAACCTGGCACCAATTAGAAGACCCATTGAGAAAGCTTGGAAAGGATCACCTACCGCCGCGACAACATCAAAAGAGTCGAACTCAGCCTTGAAATTTGCATTGAAAAGCCCTCTTGCAACTACTTGTCTTCTTAATTCTCTTGGAGCTTTAAATAAACTACTCCCTACTAAATTAGATACCCGCAAACCAAAAGCTTCCATTACTGCCTGAGCAGTTGTGGTGCCCCCTGGTACAGATTCAGAAATTAAAACTGGTTGTTTTAAGGATTTTCCTATCGCAAGACCTTTTTCATAGAGGTTTAAAACTCTTTCTTTAGTCATCGATTTACCAG
The DNA here is from genome assembly GCF_001180325.1 of Prochlorococcus marinus. GTDB lineage: Bacteria > Cyanobacteriota > Cyanobacteriia > PCC-6307 > Cyanobiaceae > Prochlorococcus_A > Prochlorococcus_A marinus_R. The sequence continues at coordinate 386,930 of NZ_CVSZ01000035.1, read as the reverse complement.
TAGTAAGACAATTTGATGGACCCAAATTTCTATCTTCTACAACCAAATGATTAAAATAAGGCTTTGCTCCTATTCCCAGAGGAATAATTACTGGATCAATATTTATTAGCTTTGAACAAACATGACTGATTAAGGCTGGAGTTACTCCTGCATTGAGAAGAGGCAATTTATATTTATGATCTTTTGAAGCACCCTCAAGCAAAAATTCGGCATCTGCGAGCGCAGTTGTTCTCCTTGATTTTGCATTAATACCTGCTGCGGAAATTCCTGGAATTTGAGATGTATTAGTTCCAGCAATTATAAGAAATATTTTTAAATTTTTAATATTCTTTTTCAGTATATCTATCTTATCAAGTTGTCTTTTTTTATTGGATTTATTACCAAAAAAATTTATCCCTAATTCTGTACTGTACATTCTTATTTTTTTAATTATTAAAATCAACTAAGCTATTTAATAATCTTGGAGGATCTGGGATGGTTAATTTAAATTTAGGAAACAGAGCATAGGCGACTACATGTACAGTTAAAACATAAACTATTTCTTGAAAAATTATTAATAAAATTGCACCTATTTGTATACTCATAATTGATGGATATAAAGGTAAATTAAATAATCCAATGAACTTTTCTATTAGACCATAACTCGCTCTAGTAATTAACACCCAAAGATTATCTCCAACCAACGTAGATAATGCTATTACTCTTATTAAGAAGCCAAGGGTTCCAATAACAACTCCGCCAGTTAAACTAAGTTTCCAACTCTTTTCTTTAAACCAACACCAACCTAACCAAAAAGCCAAGATCCCATAAGGAAATAAAAATAAAGTTCCTCTAACAGGACCCATAATTATAAATAAGAGTAGAAATTGTATTAAAAGTCCTTCCAATGCAATTTTAGTTCCTCTTCTCAAGTGCAACAAGATGATTGGGAGCGGTAAAATCAACCTTAATAAAGCTCCACCAATTGGCAGATAATATAAAGCAACCCATAATAAAGACGAAAGAGATGCTAAATAAGAGGTCTCAACAATATTTAATGCTTCAGTTTTTGTTGTTATTTTCATTTTTTATTGAATATTTTAAATTAATTTTTATTCATACTTTTACTTTTTGAATCTAAGATACGTTCAATCTTTTCTATTTCAAAATTTACCTCAGAATTACTCAATATGGAACTCAACTCTTCAGTGGGATCTTTTGGATCTACATCTTTTAAAATGAATATTATTTTGTAAGATTGAAGCTCAACTTTTCTTTTTTTTGAAAGATTCTTAATTTTTTTATTTTTTTTATCATCAAACTTTTTGTTTTCTTTTTCTAAATTTTTATCTTTTTTATTTTCTGGAACATTTTTTGGCTTCACTACTTTTTTAATTTTTTTATTTTTTTTATCATCAAATTTTTTATTTTCTTTTTCTAAATTTATATCTTTTTTATTTAATAAGTTATTTTGTAAATCTTCATTTTTACTTGTTTTTTCTAAATCATTAAAACTACTTTCAAGAAAATTTCCAATCCTCCCTCCAGAGCATGATTGCAAGAAAATTAAAAAAATTAATAAAAAAAATTCTTTTTTTTTTAAAATCATATTTTTTCTAACTTTTCTTTTTCCTTGTATTTTTTTTATTACTAATCTTTGTTTTTTTTAAAATTGCGCCTTTTTTATCTTTTAGTTTTTCTTCTAAAAGAGATACTGCTTCATCTATGGTAAATTTTTCTATGTCAGTATCTTTGGGGATCGAAACATTAGTTTTGCCACATTTTAAATAGACACCATATCTTCCATTTAATATTTGAATTTTTTCTTTAAATTCTTTCGGTTTTCCAAAGTCTTTAAGTACCTCTTGACCACCTCTACCCATTTTTGGCATCGCAAGAATTTCTAATGCTCGTTTTATATCAACAGTAAAAACATCATCCTCTTTCTTTAAGGATCTATTTTCAGATTCAGATTCATTTTTAATCCATTTGATGTAAGGGCCAAATCTTCCTCTATCAGCTTCAACAACTCCTCCTTCAGGATGAACTCCTAACAATCTAGGTAAACTTAAAAGTACAAGCGCCTCATCTAGAGTTAGATCATCAGTTTTCAACTCTTTGGGTAATGAAGCTCTTCTTGGTTTAGCTTTATCTTGATCATTATTTCCCAATTGTACGTAAGGTCCATAAGGGCCAAATCTTAAAAAGACTTTTTCCCCAGTTTTCGGGTCAGTTCCAAGATCTGATGGGCCACTTAAAATTTGATCAACTTGCTTTATATCTAAATCTCCAGGAGTAATATCCATTGGAAGATTACCTTTAGCCTGAATTTCATTACCAGATTCATCAATTTTTGTACCCTCTAGCCAAGGTCCGTTAGAGCCTATTCTAACTACGCAAGGAAGGTCTTCGAAATCAACTTGTCTATAAGCTTTACCATCAATATCACCCTCTGTTTTCTGAACTTTTACCTCCAAACCATTTTTACCTTTATAGAAAGTTTCTAGGTATGGTAGCCACTCAAGATTACCAGAAGATATTTCATCCAATGAAGATTCCATTTTTGCAGTAAAAGTAGTATCAACCAGATCAGGAAAATGTTCTTCTAATAGAGCAGTAACAGCAAAAGCTGTAAACGTTGGAGCCAAAGTATTGGAAGATATATTCGCATAACCTCTATCAACTATGGTCCCAATAATGCTGGCATAGGTAGAAGGTCTCCCAATCCCTTCTTTTTCAAGAACTTTAACCAATGCAGCCTCTGTATATCTTGCAGGAGGTTTAGTTTCATGAAAAGTAGATTCCTTATTAGTAACTTCAAGACATGTTCCAGTTGTTAAGTTTGGGAGAATAATTTCTTGTTGTTCAAGGGATGAACTTGGGTCATCACTTCCCTCGACATAAGCTCTGAAGAATCCTGCGAAATCAATACTTTTCCCGCTCGATTTAAATAATCCATCCCCTACGCTAATTTCAGCATTAATCATTGTTAACCTAGCTTCCGCCATTTGACTAGCTACAGTTCTTTTCCAAATCAAATCGTAAAGTGATAAGTCTCTACCAGTTAGATTAGTTTCCTTTGGTGTTTTAAATACCTCACCTGCCGGCCTAATAGCTTCGTGTGCTTCTTGAGCATTTCTTGTAGTTGAATTAAATTGTCTTGGTGAGTTAGATAAATATTCTTTTCCATACATAGAACTGACACATTCTCTAGCAGCTCTTGTGGCTTGTTCGGAGAGATGAACTGAATCAGTTCTCATATATGTTATGAAACCTCTCTCATATAGACCTTGTGCACATCTCATAGTTTCTCTTGCAGACAAACGAAGCTTCCTGTTTGCTTCTTGTTGTAATGTGCTAGTTGTAAATGGAGGAACTGGCTTACGAGTAGATGGCTTTTTTTCGATTTTTGAGACTAACCAATCCTCTGAGGTAAAAGTCTTTAATAAATCATTTACTTGTTCTTCTCCAATTATTAAAGATTTGTTTCCTTCTTTTAATTTACCGGTTTGTTCGTCGAAATCGGAACCGTTAGAAATTCTTTGACCGTTTAAACTGAATAATTTAGTTTCGAAAGTAATATTATCTTTTACTAGGGAAGCTTTAATCCCCCAGTAACTAGCTTTTTTGAAGGATCTTCTTTCTCTCTCTCGCCTAACAAGAAGTCTTACAGAAACTGATTGGACACGACCAGCAGATAGTCGGGGGGCTACCTTCTTCCAAAGTAAAGGAGATAATTCATATCCAAAAAGTCTGTCCAAGATTCTTCTTGTTTCTTGAGCCTGAACAAGTTCCATATCAATTTCTCTTGTTTGGTCTAAAGCTTTATTAATTGCCTTTTTTGTGATTTCATGAAAAACCATTCTCTTAGTTGGTATTTTAGGCTTAAGTATTTGCAAGAGATGCCAGCTAATACTCTCTCCCTCTCTATCTTCATCAGTTGCCAGTAATAGCTGGTTCGCACCTTTCAATGCATCTTTTAACTCTTTAACAACCTTTTTTTTATCTTTTGGAACTATATAAAGTGGTTCAAAATCTTCTGTTGTATTAACTCCTATCCTTGACCATTTTTCCTTTTTAACCGCAGCAGGTATTTCAGCAGCTCCTTTTGGAAGATCTCTTACATGTCCCATTGAAGCGAGAACTTCATAATTAGGAGGCAAAAACTTTCTTATAGTTTTTGCTTTGGTGGGACTTTCAACAATAACAAGTGTGTGATCCAAGGTTTATTTCAAAAATTGGTGTTTTTGTTCTGTTAGGGCATATTATGATTATTTGAAGCTTTTTCAAGTATTTTCTTCTGAAAATTTCAAAAATCATACCCACAAATTATAATCTAGTTAAGATTAACTCTTAGACCCTTACAATCAAACATCTAATTTAATCCAATTTAATAAAGTGCCCAACGAAATCTTTACAATTAATTTAAATGCTCAAGCCATTATTCCAGAGGCTTTTATTTTATTAGGTATTGTTGGAACACTACTTGTAGATTTAGCTGGAGAAAAAACTGCATCAAAATGGGCACCAATAATTTGCTATTTATCAATTGGCAGTTCTCTCGTTAGTTTGGCATTGCAATGGAGTAATCCTGCAGAAAGCGCATTCCTTGGGTCCTTTAATTCAGATAATTTGGCAATCGCATTTAGAGCAATAATTTCTTTATCAACCTTAATATCTTTACTTATAAGTTGGCGGTATACAGAACAAAGTGGTAGCCCAATTGGCGAGTTTGCTGCGATAGTTCTTTCGGCCACCCTTGGAGCGATGCTTTTGTGTGGATCTACTGACCTTATTAGTGTATTTATATCTCTGGAAACTTTATCTGTAGCAAGTTACTTACTTTCTGGTTACCTCAAGAGAGATCCAAGAAGTTCAGAAGCGGCCTTAAAGTACCTCCTTGTTGGATCAGCTGCTGCCGCGGTCTATTTGTATGGATCCTCTTTTCTTTATGGATTAAGTGGTTCAACAAACTTAACGACCATAGGTTTAGAAATTATCAATAAGCCATCCTTTATTACTTCACTAGCTCTTGTATTTGTCTTATCAACAGTTGCCTTTAAAATTGCTGCTGTTCCCTTTCATCAATGGACTCCTGATGTATATGAGGGTTCACCTACACCAGTAGTAGCTTTTTTATCTGTTGGTTCAAAAACAGCGGGCTTTGCATTTGCAATAAGAATATTAAGCACAACTTTCTCTTCTTTTGACGAAGAATGGAAACTTTTATTTACCATTTTGGCAATATTGAGCATGGCTCTAGGAAATGTTGTAGCTCTAGCTCAAACCTCCATGAAAAGGATGCTAGCTTACAGTTCTATTGGACAAGCAGGATTTGTAATGATTGGAATAGTATCTGGCACACAAGATGGTTTATCAGCTGCTGTTTTATATTTGGCTGCATATTTATTTATGAATTTGGGTGCATTTTCTTGTGTAATACTTTTCTCACTAAGAACTGGTTCCGACAGAATTCTTGATTACTCAGGACTTTACCAAAAAGATCCTCTCATTACATTAGGCTTAAGCCTTTGTCTTCTATCCCTTGGAGGGTTACCTCCAATGTTGGGATTTTTTGGAAAGATATACTTGTTCTTTGCAGGTTGGGCAAATCATCAATATCTACTAGTAATTGTTGGATTAGTAACTTCAGTTATATCTATTTATTACTACATTTCAGTGATAAAAATGATGGTAGTTAAAGAACCACAAGAAGCTTCTGAAATAGTCAAATCATATCCAGAAATTAATTGGGGAATTGTAGGATTACCTCCCTTGAGAATTGCACTTTATACTTGCGTGGCGGTAACTGCTCTTGGAGGAATCCTATCTAATCCTCTTTTTAAATTAGCCAATACAGCAGTTTCAGAAACTCCTTTCTTGCAAGATATTATTGCTACAGCAAACAATATTTCCTAGAAGAATTCTTCAATAAATGTCTAAGAAAGTTGCTAGTTTAGAAAATATATCTAAAACATATGGGAAAGACGATTTAACTGTCAAAGCCTTAGACAGCATAAATTTAGAAATTTATAAAGGTGATTATTTAGCTGTTATGGGGGCAAGTGGCTCAGGTAAAAGTACAGCTATGAATATTATTGGATGTTTAGATAGACCATCTGAAGGTATTTATAAATTAAATGGTATTCCTGTTGAGAATTTATCTGATGATGAGCTCGCGGAAATACGTAACCAAAAATTAGGCTTCGTTTTTCAACAATTTCATCTTCTTTCAGACGCAACTGCACTTGAAAACGTAACTTTGCCCATGATTTATGCTGGTATTGAGCCTGAGCACAGATTAGAGCGAGGTAAGAATGCCTTAAAAAAAGTTGGTCTTTCAGAAAGGATGAATAATCGCCCTAACCAATTATCAGGGGGTCAACAACAACGAGTTGCTATTGCGAGGGCTATTATCAATAACCCTGCAATTTTGTTAGCCGACGAACCTACTGGAGCACTAGATTCAAAAACCACTGAAGATGTATTAGATCTTTTTGACAAACTGCATGAATCTGGAATAACTATAGTTTTAGTTACGCATGAAGATGAAGTTGCAAATCGGGCAAAAAAAATAGCTAAATTTAAGGATGGAAGAATAGTTGAATTAAAAGTTAATTAAATTCAAAACCTTCTAATTACCTTCACTTGAGTTTCATTTTCAATTCTTAAATTCCCATTCGAATCAATATCTTTAATTTTCCATGTATGAGGACAATAACCACTAGGTAAAAAACTTTTAGTAAGAAACTTATTTGCAGATTTAATTACATATTCTTTCTTCTTATTACATTCAATTGAATCATTAAAAGCTTTAAGAACTTTGGCTGTCCAATAATGTTGATTAATATTCTTAGTTTGAAGTACTTTTGATAATGAAATACCCTCTGATGGAGTGTGATTTAAAACATTCATGCCAAGTCCTACTCTTACGTAAATAATTTCTTTTCCTCTTGTAATAACCCTTGGCAAAAATCCAATCAACTTTTTTGAACCAAGAAAAATATCATTTGGCCATTTCAAACAAACATTTATATTCTCTTGTCTAAGCATTTCACATAACTTAATACCTAAAGACAAATTAAATATTTGACATTCAAATTCTTTTGAAAATATTGGGTAAGCTGCACTTAACCAAATCCCGCCTTTTGGTGAAATCCAAGGTTTTGAGTTTTGGCCAACTCCTGAGAACTGTTCTCTTGCGATTATAGCTACAGGCTGATTTTTCTTTATTTCAGAATATTCAAAAAAGTTTGTTAACTCATTTTCGGTACTTTTACATTTTATTTTGTAATGAAGTGTCCAGGTTGGATATTGACCCTGAATTTGTTTTAAATAAAAAACTGTCTTAGCTGCAGGTCCAATAACTTTCACAAATTTTTTATTAAAACAACGAGCATCTTTTTAAAGATTAGATTAACTTTAGTCTTAAATAAGTAAATTTTACAAATTGGACAAAAAGTATTTGCCAATAGTGAATAGAAGGAATCCACATCTATTAAAAAATTGTCTTGATAATTTCAAAAAATCATGCGGAGACTTAGATAAACTCTCTAAAATCCACGAAAACTGGAAGAACTTAATCGGATTAGAACTATTTCAAGAATGTAAACCATTAAATATTGAAAAAAAAATACTTACTATTGCAGTAAATCATCCACAGTGGCGCCAAGCTTTAATCTATAACAAGCATAAATTAAAAGAGAGAATAGAGAAAATTGGAATTACTTTGAATGAAATAAAAATAATACAAAATTATGAAATTAAAAATAAAAATATCAAAGCTACTAATGCAAAGATAGTTTGGGCAAAGCATCCAAGCAGAATCAGTCAAAATAATATGTGCATTTGTACTCTATGTAATTCCCCTACTCCTGAGGGCGAAATCAAAAGATGGGGAAAGTGTTCTTTTTGTTGGAGAAAAATAAAAAACTAAATTCTTTATTTAACTAAAATTAGTATTCCCATTTGCCCCCCCAAAATAGTCCTATATTCAGCTTTTTTAAACCCAACTTCCTTAGCAATATTTATAAGCTCATTTTTCTTTGGAAAATTTCTAATACTTTTTTCAATATATGCGTACTCTGGACCTAAATTAAAAAGCCGCGAAATGGTTACTACAATTAATCTCAAATAAATTTTCTGAAAAATATTGGATAAAGAATTTCTTGTTGAGTGATTAAAATCCAAAAATCCTGCCCTTCCCTTATCCTTCAAAAGATCAAAAACTTTTTTTATTCCTTCTTCAACATTATTTAAGTTTCTAAGTCCATATGACATGCAAATCCCATCAAAATTTTTTGAATAATCATTAATTTTTAATACATCTTTAATTTCCCACTTAATAAATTTATTTTTTTTAAGCTCTGATTTTTTTTTTGCAATATTTAAGATATCCACTGCACTGTCAATCCCAGTAATTGAACCCCTTGGACTAACTCTTTCAGAAATTAAGAATGCTAGATCTCCAGTTCCACAGCATAAATCAGCCCAATCTTCGCCATTTAAAGGTTCTAATAAATTAACTAATTTCCTTTTCCATAATCTGTGCAGCCCAAAACTTAATAGATTATTTAAAAAGTCATATTTATAAGAAATTTTATTAAATATATTTTTGACTTCGATAGTTTTTGTGAATTTCATTTTTAAATTTTTAAACTTATTTTTTTTGGTATTAAATTAAATTTTTATTCATATGGTCTAATTGGAAGATTTTTTTCAAGAAGGAAAGTTTTTATTTCTTGTAGAGTAAGTTTTTTATCATGAAGTAATGATGCTAAAAGTGCGGCAGATGCCCTGCCTTCATTGAAAACATCATAGATATCTTCTAAACAACCTGCCCCTCCGGAAGCAATTACTGGGATATCAACAATATTTGCAACAGATTCTGTCAAATTTAAATCATATCCATTCTGTGTTCCATCACCATCCATTGAAGTAAGCAATATTTCCCCTGCGCCTAACTCCTCAACTTTCTTTGCCCAACTTAATACATCTATACCAGTATTTTCTCTCCCTCCTTTCACATATACCTCCCATTCATCAGTCTTATCAACTTTTCTTCGAGCATCAATTGCTATAACGATGCATTGATTACCAAATTCTCTAGAACTTTCAGAAATTAAATAGGGATTTCTTACGGCTGAGGAATTCAAACTCACTTTATCTGCTCCTGCTCTTAAAAGATCATTAATAGAAGAAACAGAATCTATACCTCCACCTACTGTAAAAGGAATTTTTACTGATTTTGCTGTCCTAGAAACAAGGTCAACTAATGTATTCCTATTTTCCACGCTTGCTCTAATATCTAAAAATACCAATTCATCTGCGCCTTCATCAGAGTACCTACAAGCCAATTCAACAGGATCTCCTGAGTCTCTCAAGTTAACAAAATTTACACCTTTAACGACTCTGCCATTGGCGACATCTAAACAAGGAATTAAACGAAGAGCTACCATTTTAGTAAAAATTGTCCAAATGCTGTTAATCTTGCATAATAGCTTCCATTTTACCTCTTATGGCTGAAACAAAATTATTACCCAAAATCGGTAGTAAAATTAAAATTAACATTAACAAAGTAAAGGATAGACTACCAGCTAAATTAATTGATCAAATATCCTCTAATCCGAAAGCCGTAATAACAGGCTATAAAATGACAGACGGAAGGAGTATTGGGATCACCGCAAAATTTCAAAATGGTGAGCAAAATTGGTTTTTCCCAGAAGAAATTGAGAAAGGTTAAAGAGTAAAGTGAATGATCCAAAACAACTATTAGGAATTAAGGGTGCCTCTGAAACATCAAGCATATGGAAACTCCGTATACAGTTAATGAAACCCATAACGTGGATCCCTTTGATATGGGGGGTTATTTGTGGAGCAGCTGCGAGTGGGAATTTTGAATGGACATTTAGTAATGTTCTAGCTTCATTGGCATGTATGTTGATGAGTGGACCACTTTTGGCTGGTTATACCCAAACTATAAATGATTTTTTTGATAAAGAAATTGATGCAATTAATGAACCAAATAGACCAATTCCTTCTGGCAAAATTTCAATTAAAGATGTAAAAATACAAATCTGGGTATTACTTATTGCTGGTTTAATAGTTGCTTTTCTATTAGATTTATATGCTAAGCACAGCTTCCCCTCCGTCTTACTTTTGGCATTAGGAGGTTCCTTTGTTAGTTATATATATTCTGCTCCACCACTCAAATTAAAACAGAATGGTTGGCTTGGAAATTATGCATTAGGAGCATCTTATATAGCTTTACCTTGGTGGGCAGGACAAGCCTTGTTTGGGAAATTAACTATCGTGACGGCAATACTAACACTTGCTTATAGCCTTTCTGGACTTGGAATTGCTGTTATTAATGATTTCAAAAGTGTTGAAGGAGACTCAAAGCTAGGCTTAAATTCTCTACCAGTAGTATTTGGAATTAAAAATGCAAGTAGAATAAGTGCAGGACTAATTGACATTTTTCAATTAGCAATGGTTGTAGTATTAGTCATTATTGGTCAACATTTAGCCTCTGTAATTTTGGTTTTATTGGTAATTCCACAAATTACATTTCAGGATATGTGGTTACTAAGAGATCCTTTGAAGTTTGATGTCAAATATCAAGCAAGTGCCCAACCGTTCCTTATAACTGGAATGTTAGTTACAGCTTTAGCGATAGGACATAGTTTTTTAGTTGCTTAAAGTGCAAAAGATTAAATTCAAATCTTTTGTTTTAATAATTCCAATATTAATTTTTTCTGGAATATCTTTTTATTTTTTTAGTCTAATATTTAGCACCTTAAAATTTGACTTTTCTAAAAATAAAAAGTCTCGGGAAACCAAATATTCTTACGTAATATCATCTTCTGATAATAAGATACTAAGCAAATTAAGCCGCAAATTTGAAATAGATAATAGTTATCATAAAATTCCATTTTTTCTTAAACATTCTTTTATATCTTCTGAGGATAAAAGATTTTATAAACATAATGGAATAGATTTAAAAAGTATTTCTCGTGCCCTTATTAAAAATATTAGAAGTGGTTATGTTAAAGAGGGAGGAAGTACTATTACACAACAAGTTGCTAGATTACTTTTCCTAAATAATGATTTAAGTTTTCAAAGAAAAATCAAAGAAATACTTATATCACTCATACTTGAATTTAAATATAACAAAAATCAAATTTTAAAATTATATTTAAATAATATTTATCTAGGATCAGGAGCATACGGGGTAGACGAGGCTGCCCAAGTTTATTTTGGAAAATTTATAGAAGAATTGACATTATCAGAGATCGGATTAATTGCGGGATTAGCTCCTGCTCCATCAATTTATTCACCTTATCAAAATTTAGAACTAGCTATTAAAAATAGAAATAAAGTTCTTGAATCAATGTATGTTGATGGATATATTTCTCTTGCGAATAAGAATAAGGCTATTAAAGAAAAAATAAAGTTAAATTATCAAACAGCTGATAATTTTTTAGATGATAAATTATTAATAAACTTTATTCTTCAGGAAACAGATAAAAAAATTGGAAGTAAAAATGATTATAAGTTTTTAAGAATTAAATCTTCTATCAACAAAGATTGGCAAGAAAAAGGTCAAAAAATATCAAGATACGCAGGGCCTAAAGAACTTGAATTTGGTCTGTTATCTATCGAATCAAACACAGGTCTAATCAGGACAATGATAACCAGCAAAAATCCATCAATTAATGAATACAATAGAGTGATTTCATCTGTAAGACCTTTAGGTTCTACTTTTAAAATAATCCCTTATGCTGCTGCATTAATAGAAGGAATAAAATTGAGCGATAAATTTGAAGACTTACCAATATGCTGGGAAAGTTATTGCCCAAAAAATTTTTCAGAAGACTATAGAGGTTCAATATCTTTGATTGAATCATTTAAAAGTTCATCAAATATCGTTCCAATATCAATAACAAAAATAATCGGCTTAAAAAATATTATTAATTTAGCGAATTCATTTGGACTAGGTTACGAGCAAGAGTTTGAGGAATTCCCATCATTAGCTATTGGCGCCTACGGAGATAATCTTTTAAACATCACAAATGCATATTCTGCCATAAACAATAATGGGAAGATTCAAAGCCCTGAAATCATAGAAAAAATAGAATCATTTAAAAAACAACCTATTTGGGAAAATCAATCTATTTCCAAGAAAATATTAGATTTTAAAATAAACAAGAAAATAAATAAACTTCTTGAAAAATCTGTAAAAGAAGGAACTTCAAAAGCAGCCTTTATAAAAGGAAAGAAAATTTATGGAAAAACAGGAACATCTGATGGAAATAAAGATCTCTGGTTTATTGGTTCCATTGATAACCTTACAACAGGGATCTGGATAGGTTACGACGATAACAAGGAATCTGAATTATCTAGTGGGAATGCAGCTTATTTATGGAAGAAGTTTATATCTGAAATTTATAAAATTCCAGTTAAAAAATAAATTATATTTTTAAGATTTATAAGAAATTATTGCAGAATAAAATCCATCACCAGGATAATCCAAGCTAGGTAAAATTTGCTTTTGGCTAACCAATTTTAAAGTTTTGTTTTTTTCAATAAATCGTTCAATTAATAGATTATTTTCATCAGGACAAATCGTACAAGTTGAATAAACTAAAGTACCATCTTTTTTCAAAAGAGGGAAAATACCCTCCAAAAGTTTTTCCTGTAATAAAGTTAAAGATTTTATTTTTTCTTTACTCAAAGACCATCTAGAATCTGGATTCCTGGAAAGAGTTCCAATCCCTGAACATGGAGCATCTAATAAAATTTTATCAAAATAAGATATAAACTTAGGATTTAATTCAATCAAACTCGTAGCATCAGCCTTAAGGGTATTAACAGATTTCAAATTTAACCTTTCTAAATTTGATTGCAGTATTTTCAATCTTTTTGCAGATCTATCTACGGCAATTATTTCAGCACTATCATTTGTTAATTCTGCAAGGTGAGTAGACTTACTTCCTGGAGCTGCACAAGCATCTAAAATCTTTTCACCTTCTTTTGGATTTAAGAGCGGTGCTATCCACTGAGAAGATCTATCTTGAATTGTCCAAAGTCCATCACTATATCCTGGTAAATTTTTTATAGATCTTGGATTAGATTTTAAAGTAATTCCATTATGTAATTCTTTAATAATTTCAGCATCAATTTTATTTTCATGAAGTACTTTCAAAAAGTTATCTAAATTAGTTTTTAATTGGTTAATTCTTAAATCAATTGATGGTTTTTTATTAAATGCCTTAATGATATTTTCACCCTCACTATTGCCGAACCATTCATAAAGATCATTCACAAGCCATAATGGAAATGATTCAAGATATGAAATTCTTTCTTTTCTATCAGAAGATAATTCCGGAAAGATTTTTTGTTCTAATTTTCTTGATGCATTTCTCAATATCGCATTTACAGTTCCCGCTAAACCATTTAAATCTGTTTTTTTAGCTACTTCTACAGTGGTAGAAATAGCAGCAGGAAATGGGATTTTATCCATTTTCAATAGTTGATACAACCCTATGTGTAGAAGCCATCTTAACTTTGGAGGCTGTTTTTTATGATTAATTTTTGATGTATGATCCGTCCAAAGATCAAGAAATTTTCTATACCTTATGCATCCAAAAGATAATTCCGTAATAAAAGCTATATCAAGAGGATTAAATTGATAATTTTTTAAAACCTTTTCAAGAGCATGATCAGTAAAATCACCAGAACTAACTTTTAATAAAATTTCCCAAGCTGCCTTCCTTTGTAAATATCCTATGCTCAAAATATAATTAATTTTTTAAAGATAACTTTAATATACAAAAAATTCAAAAATTTAAACTACTTTTTCAATTGCAGAATTAAACCAAATAAAACCTAAGATAGAAATAAGTGAAAGATTAAATCCTAAAAAAAGAAAGATATTTAAAGAATGGATTCTTTCCCGAAAAAATATTTTTTTCTCTTTTTGATACTTCATTATTAAAATAAAAACTTATTCAGGATTTCAAACGGCAACCAATATTGATAGATCCTGCATCAAGCATTCTGCCTAATTTAATTGCTATGGATTCCTCCAACCTAGTGAAATTAGATTGATGGGTAGTTATCCAATCTAATTCAGAAAAAGTGATAATTCCCGTCAAATTACTTTTTAAAAAAAGTGTTCCAATTTCCATTGGATAAATCTAATTTTTTCTAAGTTAACATCCGTACTTAATATTTCTTCATAACATAATATTCTTTTAATTTTTCAAAGACAACTGTAGGTTATTACTCTTAATTTATTGAATATCTCTTAAAAATTTATCGGCCGTTTTTAAGTGATTATTTAATTTTTCTTCTGACATTTTATCGAGATTTCTCGTTAACATTGCAAGACGATATTGCTTTCTAAAAAAGCTTTCATTATCTTTAATAAATTTCCAAAATAAGCCGTCCCATATTTCACACCATGGGCCACTTTTAAAATTAGACATTTTTTTTACATAATTAGAGCTTGATATATATGGCTTTGTTGAAAAGATACCACCATCACTAAACTGACTCATCCCGTAAACATTTGGGACCATAACCCAATCATAAGAATCAATAAACATTTCCATAAACCATTTATAAACTTGGTTGGGGTGAATTCTACATAGAAGCATAAAGTTGCCAACAATCATTAGCCGCTCAATATGATGACAATAACCAAATTTAATAATATTTTTTATTACAACGTCTACTGGTTCAATTCCTGTATTTCCTTGATAAAAAGATTTTGGAATTGGCTTATCTTCAAAATTCCAAAAATTACTATTTCGCATCTTTGTTCCGTACTTTTTATAGACAAGGCAAATAAATTCTCTCCATCCAATAATTTGACGAATAAAACCCTCTAAAGAGTTAATAGGAACATTATTATTTTGTGCAAAAAGTAATGATTTATTTACTACAACATCTGGGGTTAATAAGCCGCTATTTAAAAGAGGAGAAAGTAAACTGTGCCATAAAAAAGAATTTTCTTTAGAAATAGCATCCTCATAATCTCCAAATAAGAAAAATCTATGTTTAAAAAAATCATTTAACCATTCATCTGCCTCTTCAAAATTAGTTGGATAAAAAAAGTTATTACTTTCTCCAATAAACTCAATATCAAAATTGGCTAATGACCTTTCTGCATTAACTACAAATTTATTTTTTTGTAATTTAGGTGTATCGGGTATATTTATTTTTTTTGGTAATTTTTTTCTGTTCATTTCATCGAAACTCCATTTACCACCTTCAGGTGTATCATCAGGATTAACTAATATCTTTTGGCTCTTTCTTTGATTCTCATAAAATCTCCCCATAAGAGGTTTTTTTGCATTTGATGCAAATAAATCTTTTAAATCTTCACTGCTCATAAACATAGGAGAAGGTAAAATATTTAAAGCTAAATTATTACTTTCAACAAAATTATTAATCCGCTTCATTATTAAAAAATCATGAGGGTCAATGAGATTTATTTTCTGATATTTATTTTTAATAAATTCCGATAAGTAATCAACTGTAGAAACATTATTCTTGTTTTCGATATATAAAACTTTAAAGCCAGATATTTCTAAATAATTTTTATAAGCAAGCATAGATGCTCTATGAAAAACTAACTTATTTTTATGGTTAATTAATTTATGAAATTTATCATTTCCAAAAAATAATGAGTCTTCCAAAATCAAAACTTCACAATTTATTTTTAAGATTGGGCTTTCTCTAAAAAGTTGATTCGGGAAAATAATTGATACTTGCTTCATTTTTGCGACTTCCTGTTACTGCATCTTTTTGAACAGTAGATAACATCATCCCAACAGTTTTTCCATTTTTTACGCCACTCAAACGGCCTATTGCAAACAGGACAAGTTTTAGTAGAAAGATTTTTCAAAATTTATAATTTTCTTTTATGAGTAGATTTAAATCTAGTTGAATCTTTAAGGGCCATATGTTTTGTATTTCTTCCCGAAACTCTCTTTCTCCAGACTTTGAAAGATTTGGGTTTAAGATTTTGACGCATAATTTTTATCGCATCTTCCTCTTTTAAACCAAATTGATACTCGATAGCTTCAAAGGGTGTTCTATCTTCCCAACACATTTCTATTATTCTGTCTATATCGATAATTTCCATATTTATTGTTCACATTGTGAGGTACAAAGTTTTTCAATATCTGATCTACCTGTAATTTGAAGTCTATATTTTGCCCAATATCTGTAAACCAATCTCAATAATGGAGATAAGAGCTTAATCTTCAAGGGATAATAAACCCAACCTAAACCAACTAATTCATAAGAATATGCAAGTACATCTAGTCCCCTAATAATTTCACCATTTTCAATAATTCCATGAAGGTTTGACATGGCTTCTGAATATGAGATGTCATTAAAAAGACTTCGATCATAATCCTTACTATTAATATCTATAAATGCAATTTGATTTAGGGTATCTCTTTTTTTAAGAAAATTTGTTTCTCTCAAACAAAGTGGACAACCACCATCGAATAAAAAAGTTAATTTATTTTTCATATTTTTATTCAAATATAGAAATTAAATAACTTTTTTGTGGAATAAAAAATTTTTTTTTGAGTACAAGCTTTATAAAGCCTTAATAATTGCCAGTTCTAATTCAGTGAAATTATATTATCTTATTAATTAATAAGCCATTGATTAAGGGATACATCAATGGTTTAAAACTATTTATGATCAGTCATCTAGAAGATGAACTCCTTCTCCTACGTCAGGAGTAAATTTACAATATTTTTCAAAAATAAGTCCAACACCTCTCATTTTTTCTCCTAATTCATCGTTAAATTTATTCCATTCTTCCGATTCACGATCAGGTAAATCCCACCCTTGTTTTTCTACCATACTTGTTATTACTGTATAGTCCCATTCTATGTATGCCATTGAGTTAACTTAAACTACCAAAATATTATAAACCAAGAGAATTAATAGGTAATCAATATTTTTTGAATATAATTTAAAGGTGTGAAAAAATTATAAATGTCAATTTTGCCAAGAAGATTTGAACGAATCAAAAGTGTTTTAGATTGCAGAATGAAAAACTTGACTGTTCTAGTTGAGGATGTAAATAAACCACATAATTTATCTGCGATATTAAGGACATGTGATGCGGCAGGAGTTTTCGAAGCAAATTTTATTAGCAAAACGAATGCCGTTAAGACTTTTAATAGTACTGCCCAAGGAAGTCAAAAATGGGTAAAACTGAATAATCATGAAAACACTATCACGGCAATATCTGATTTAAAGAATAAGGGTTTTAAATTATATGGAACGACTCTTAATAGTGAATCAGTAGATTATAGAAACTTTGATTATTCTCAAAATACATGTTTTGTTTTAGGAGCAGAAAAATGGGGACTAAGTAATGAACTTATATCAATGGTTGACCAATCAATTTTTATACCTATGAGAGGTATGGTTCAATCTCTGAATGTTTCAGTTGCTGCTTCTATATTATTATTTGAAGCTGTTCGCCAAAGAAAAAATAAAGGTATATTGCCCTCTAATGGAGAAGGGTTAAATATGGATGAATATCAAAAAACACTTTTTGAATGGTGTTACCCAGAATTAGCTGCGGTGTATAAAAAATCAGCTAAACAATATCCAAAGTTGAATGATCAAGGAGAACTTGATCCTATTACAGATAACTAAATTTATTCAGAATTTTGACTATCAAAAATTTCTTCAAGGTCCTCTCCTATAAAAGAAAGACCTAAAACTAAAAAAAACATTGCCAAACCTGGGAACAAAGCCGTCCACCAGATACCTGTAGGTAAAGCGGCAAGAGCCAGATTTAAATCACTTCCCCACTCTGGGACATCTGCAGGAACACCAAGACCTAAAAACCCTAAACTTCCTAATACCAAAACAGCATCTGCAGCATTTAGGGTAAGCAGAATAGGCAATGGTGTTATTACATTTGGGAGAATATATTTAAAAATGATTTTTTTAACATCAGCTCCTGCAACTTGAGCTGCCTCAACATAAGTTTCGGATTTAACCAATATTGTCTGATTTCTGATTAATCTAAAATATTGAGGAGAGTAAACAATACACAATGCCAAAGCCGCGTTAAGGATACCCTTACCCAATACAAAAGCCACAACAACTGAAAGCAAAATTACAGGTATTGAAAAAATAGTATCCATTATTAGTGATAAGCATTTATCAAAAAAACCACCAAAATATCCACTTAATAATCCCAATGGTAAACCCAAACTTAATGAAAAAAGAATAGCTAAGAATACAACTTCTATCGCTAATGATGATCCTTGCAAAGTTCTTAAGCAAACATCTCTTCCTAATCTATCTGTGCCACAAAAGTGATTAAGAGAAGGAGGGGCAAAGATATCATTGCTTAACATTGAAAATGAATAGCCAAAAAAATTATTGGCCTCTAAAAATTTCATTATTAAAACAACAAGAAGATAAAAAAGAACAATTAAAAATCCAGCTTTTCTGATATTTGCACCGACGCGAGTAAATGAGTTAATATCCAAAATCTTTTTTTAAAGATATAGATGAAATATACCCAATTATTTTAAAAATAAATAGCTATAAATTTTAAATAAAAAGAAATTACTGGTTTAATTTCAAAACTGCCATAAAAGCTTCTTGAGGGACTTCAACTTTACCCATTGCCTTCATCCTCTTTTTACCTTTAGCTTGTTTCTTTAAAAGTTTCTTTTTCCTAGAAATATCTCCTCCATAACATTTAGATAAAACATCTTTTCGCAAAGCACTAATGCTTTCACTTGCAATAATCCTGCTACCGATTGATGCTTGAATAGGTATTTTAAATTGTTGTTTCGGAATAAGTTCTTTTAATTTCTCAACTAAACTTCTGCCAATTCCATAAGCCTTATCTTTATGAACAATAGAAGTTAATGGATCTGCTCTTTCTGAATTTATTAGAACATCTAATCTAACAAGGTCATTTTTTCTATAGCCAATCAAATGATATTCCATTGATGCATAACCTTGGGTTCTACTTTTCATTTGATCAAAGAAATCTGTAACAACTTCTGCTAATGGAATTTCATAAATCAAGGTAACTCGATCTGTTGTTATGTATTTCATATCTATAAATACTCCCCTTCTTTCCTGACATAAACCCATTAATGTTCCATTAAATTCATTGGGAGCATAAATTTCCATTTTCACATAAGGCTCTTCTATTGATTCCCTAAGTTGTGGATCAGGAATTGTAGAAGGATTATCAACAAAGATATGTTCCTGCTGATTTAAATTAACTTTATAAATAACTGATGGTGCCGTTACGATTAGATCCAAGTCATATTCTCTTTCTAATCTTTCTTGAACTATCTCCATATGAAGAAGTCCTAGGAATCCGCACCTAAATCCGAAGCCCATTGCGCTACTGGTTTCGGGCTCATATTTTAAAGCTGCATCAGATAATTGTAATTTTTCTAGTGATACTCTTAAATCAGGGAATTGATCAGCATCAGTTGGGAATAAGCCACAAAAAACCATAGGATTTGCAGTCTTATATCCAGGCAAAGGATCATTGGCAGGTGAATTTAAAAGAGTAATAGTATCTCCCACTCTCGCATCAGCAACTGATTTTATAGAAGCTGCTAAATAACCAACTTCTCCTGCATGTAATTCATCAACTTGCTGCTGATCAGGCGCCATTATTCCTATCTCATCTAGTTCATAATTTTTCTTACTTGCCATTAATAATATTTTTTCTCTCTTATTTAAAGACCCAGATATCACCCTGAAATAAACAATAACTCCCCTGTACGGATCATAATAAGAATCAAAAATCAGTGCCTTTGTAGGTAGTTTAATTTCATCTTGAGGAGGAGGTACTCTTCTTACGATTGCTTCCAAAATATCTTTAATACCAACTCCAGTTTTTGCTGAACAATTTATTGCATTAGATGTATCAAGTCCAATAATTTCCTCTATTTCTTGTTTTATTTTTTCAGTATCAGCCCCTGGTAAATCAACTTTATTTAAAACAGGAATTATTTCAAGATTATTTTCTAAGGCAAGATAAACATTAGCTAGGGTTTGAGCTTCTACTCCTTGACTTGCATCAACAACAAGTAAGGCGCCTTCGCAAGCTTGAAGAGATCTACTAACCTCATAAGAGAAATCAACATGACCAGGAGTATCTATTAAGTTCAAAACATATTCCTGGGAATCGTCAGCTTTATATTTCATCCTAGCGGCCTGTAACTTGATAGTAATTCCTCTCTCTCTTTCAAGATCCATACTGTCCAAAAATTGTTCTTGCATATCCCTTTGCTGCACAGTACCAGTATCTTGAAGCAACCTATCTGCAAGGGTAGATTTACCATGGTCAATATGAGCGATTATGCAGAAATTTCTAATTTTTGAAACCGATATATCAGTCATATAGAAAGAAAAATTCTCCTCTTATTGCATCTTGATTAATATTAGCTAATTAGAATTATGGATGGAAACCAAAAATGGAATTATTTCTTTTTTTAATTTCTTTTATGAAGGTACTGTAATTTTCAGAGACTGATAGTTCTGGATAAATTAAGTCATTTATTTTTTTCTGAAGATTATGCTTATCGTTTAAAAATAAAACAGATTTTTCTAGAACCTCAACCATTATTGCAACCGCAGTACTTGCTCCCGGAGAGGCTCCCAACAAAGCAGATAATGATCCATCAGATGAATTTACAATCTCAGTTCCAAATTTCAAAGAACCACCACCTTCAGTTTTTTTAATTATTTGGACTCTTTGACCAGCATTTTTTAAATACCAATCAGAAGGATTAGCTGATGGCATCATATTCTTTAAATTCTCAACTCTTGAATTATGGTTCTTTAATGATTGAGATATTAGGTAATTAATTAAATCGTTGTTCTTGAAACCAACGTCTAACATAGAAAAAATATTATTCTTTTTAATTGAACTAAATAAGTCAAAGTATGAACTTTGTTTCAGAAATTTCGTTGTAAATCCAGCAAAAGGCCCATATAAAAGAAGTTTTTTATTATCAATCCATCTGGTGTCTAAATGAGGCACAGACATTGGTGGTGATCCAATATCAGCTTTACCATAAACTTTTGAGTTATGTTTTTCTGTTAGATCTTTTTTCTCGCAAATAAGCCATTTCCCACTAACAGGAAATCCACCATAACTTTTTGCTTCTGGAATTTTTGATTTTTGTAAATAATTAATTGTTTTTCCACCAGCACCAAGAAAAACATAGCCAGTTCTAATTGAAGTTTTTCTACCTTCAGAACTGATTTCTAGTTCCCATTTTTTTTTATCAATTTTCTTTAAATCTACTAATTCTGTTTTGTATCTAATTTCAACATTTTTGTTTAAAGAAACTAATGACAGATACTCTTTAGTTAAAGCCTCAAAATTAATATCAGTTCCCCTACCTATTCTGGTAGCAGCAATTTGAGTAGATGGATTTCTATCTTTTGTTATTAGAGGAGCCCATGATGAAATTTCATCAAAAGATGTAGAAAATTCCATATCGATAAATTCAGGATTTTCAGTCATTTTTTGAAATCTTTTTTTTAAAAAAGAAATATTATCCTGACCAGATACGAAGCTAATATGAGGAATGAATTTTAGAAACTTCTTAATATCAATTTTCCCTGCTTCATACAATGAGGCCCACAAAGACATAGATGTTTCAAAAGAACGATTTATTGAGAGCGCTTTATCTATTTTTAGATTTCCTTTTTCATCTAAAGGGGTATAGTTTAATTCGCAATTAGCCGCATGTCCTGTACCTGCATTATTAAAAGCGCCAGTACTTTCACTTCCTGGCGCATTTAATTTTTCTATAATAAGAAATCTTATATCTGGTAAAACTTCTGAAATTAGGAGGGCTAAAGTACTACTCATTATCCCTGCTCCTACTAAGACTGCATCAAAGTAGCTATTGTCATTAGTAGGATTTTTAGAAGAAGTCACAACAGAAAATTATCTTTTTTGCAATTAATCAAATTTCTTTCTAGGCTTATTATAAAGTTAATCCAAAATTATGAGTACTGAAACACTCTCGCTGACAAACGAAAATGTAGAAAAAGTCCTTGACGAGCTAAGACCTTTTTTAATTTCTGATGGAGGTAATGTAGAGATTGCAGAAATAGATGGTCCAATTGTCAAAGTCAGACTTCAAGGAGCATGTGGTAGTTGCCCAAGTAGCACTATGACTCTAAAAATGGGTATTGAAAGAAAGTTAAAAGAAATGATTCCTGAAATAAGCGAAGTTGTCCAGGTTTTATAAAAATTTAAATGAAATATATATTATTTAGTTTTTAATTCCTTCAATAAAGATGATTCCATATCAAGGCAATCAATTGGAAGTCCTTGACCAATAGCGATTAAAAGAGGTGCAAGAATTCCTAAAGTAAAAACTAAATTTGATTGGCTTACATCATATTTACTCAAAGTAAAAGTTATCAAATAAATAATTGAAAAATAAGCATGTAGTGAAAAAAATTCTTTTGGCTTTAACACTGGCCATCTTAAAGTATTTCCCAAGAAATATAAAAAACCTGTCATAAATAAATAGTTAAATGAAGATTAAACCAAATATAAACATAAACCTTTTTAGAGACTATTTATAAAAAAATTTACCTAAGATAATAATTAAAAAAACATTAAATCTTCGTTTCTATTTGTAAAAGCTAGACATCCCTAGAAAAATACGCTTATAATTATTTTGTAGCAATTGCTACTTTTCGTTCACCCTCACTTGAGGGCGCAGTTCGAGTCATACCATGGAACGGGGGATGGCCGTGTTGTCACATCGAAACATGACTACTTTAACTTACAGAGGTAAAAACTACGTTCAAAACAAAGAAGCTGCTAAAAAGCAACTTGTTGAACTTACCTACAGAAGAAACGTATACACCAACAGAATGGATGACGCTTCTTCAAGTAATGAAAAAGCAGAATTAAATTACAGAGGTGTTAATTACACTAAATAATTTAATTAAACAAATTAAAAGTCCCTTTTTCAGGGGCTTTTTTTTTGGCTATATTTATCAAGAGTCCTTTTAAAAATATGTCTGAAAGTTGCTGTAATACAAACACATCAAATAAAACACTTAATCAATTCGATCATACAGATGCGATTCAAGAAAGATATGGTTCAGCAGCACAAGAAAAAGAAAGTTGTCTTTGTACACCAGTTGGGTTTAATCCCGTTTTACTTGAAGCAATTCCTCAAGAGGTTATAGAAAGAGACTATGGGTGTGGTGATCCAACAAAATATGTTCAAAAAAATGATATAGTCTTAGACCTTGGAAGTGGTAGCGGCAAAAATGCTTTCATTTGTGCCCAAATTGTTGGGAAAGAAGGGAAAGTTATTGGAGTTGATCAGAATCCTGACATGCTTTCTTTATCAAGATTAGCCTCTAAAGAAGTTTCAAAAAATATAGGTTTCAACAATACAGAATTTCTAGAAGGTTCAATTGAAAAACTTGATGAATTAGATAAAGATTTAAATCCATTAATCGCAGATAAATCAGTTGATATTATTTTAAGTAATTGCGTTTTAAACTTGGTAAGTCCAGAATCTAGAAATAACCTTCTAAATAACATAAAAAGAGTTTTAAACGATAATGGAAGAATTGCAATTAGCGATATCGTTTCTAACAAAAAAGTTCCTTTAAGATTGCAAAATGATCATGATTTATGGACAGGATGTATTAGTGGAGCATGGTATGAGCCAGAGTTTATAAGTGATTTTAAAGAACTAGGATTTAAAAATTTAAAATTTGCAGAAAGGAGTGCTGAACCTTGGAAAGTAATTGAGGATATTGAATTTAGAACAGTAACTTTAGTGGGCAATATTTAAAAAAATTCAAGAGTTAAAAATATAAAATAAATTTCCATGAGAAATAATCTAAGAGATCAAATACCCGCATTAAAAAATAAGTATTATTTCAACTATGGCGGTCAAGGACCATTACCAAAATCTTCTCTTGAAGCAATAGTTAAAACTTGGGAAATTATCCAAGATTTAGGACCATTTACCAATGATATGTGGCCTTTTATTTACAAAGAAATATTGACCACAAAAAGAATCATTGCGCAAAAATTAGGTATCAATTCAAAGAATGTAGCTTTTACCGAAAATATCTCTTCCGGAATGATTTTGCCCTTTTGGGGAATAAAAGTAGAAGAGGGAGAAGAGTTGTTAATAAGTGACTGTGAACATCCTGGAGTAGTGGCTGCAAGTCGAGAATTTTGCAGAAGAAATAAATTAATATTCAAAATTTTGCCAATCCAAAAAATTAAAAATCTAAACGACGAAAATATAATTTTAGAGATTTTGAAAAATATAAATTGTAAGACTAAGATCCTTATTATTTCTCATATCTTATGGAACTTTGGATATAAAATTCCTTTAAAACAAATTTCTATCGAATTAAAAAATAATCGAGAAGATTCTTATTTACTTGTTGATGGTGCTCAAACCTTTGGGCACATAAATATTGAAAAAGAAGTTTTTTATTCTGATTTATATTCAATAACTTCTCATAAATGGGCATGTGGACCAGAAGGCCTTGGAGCCGTTTATGTCTCAGATAGATTTATTCATGAAACAGATCCAACAATAATTGGTTGGAAATCCTTAAAAAAAGAACAAGGCATTTATGAGCCTTCAGATAATCTTTTTCATGATGATGCAAGGAAATTTGAAATAGCTACCTCTTGTATTCCTTTACTTGCTGGGCTCAGGAATTCTTTAGATCTTTTGGATAAAGATTGCCATGAAAAAGAAAAAAACAAAAATATCAAAAAATTAAGTGGAAAACTTTGGGATGAATTAAATCAATCAAAGGGTGTTGAATTAGTTTTAGAAAAAAAATATTTAAATGGGATTGTTAGTTTTAATATCGAAAATATTAAAGATAAGGATAAATTTGTAAAGAAACTTGGAGAAAATAAAATTTGGATTAGAGTTTTAGAAGATCCAAAATGGTTTAGAGCATGCGTACATCAAATGACTACAGAAGCTGAGATTGATTTACTTGCTAGAGAAATAAAAAATTTGACTTAAAGATCTTTTGATAAAAAATTTAGTTTACCAAGGTATCTCCGAGCTGTCCCATGCAATAAATTTTCCTGTAGATTCTGGTGATTGATTTTTAATAATATTGATCAAGAATTGGGAAGATTTTTCTTTACTAAATAATTTATGTTCTGGAACAAATTTATGAAAAGGTCTAGACAAATCAGTATCTACTGTTCCTGGATGAAGCAATGTGATAGTAGCCTTTGGGAAACGTCTAGCCCATTCAATACTTAAAGATTTAAAAAACTGATTTTGCGCAGATTTTGCAGCTCTATATGAATACCATCCTCCAGTTTGATTATCTCCAATGCTACCAACTCTTGCACTTATACTTGCAAAATTAAACTCAACATCTTTTGGTATAAATTCTTCAATCGCTTTCGCTAATAAAATAGGAGAAAAGGCATTTATTGAAAAACTTTCCATCATATTTTTTTTATCAAGATGTTGTAATCTTTTTTCTGGTTGAAGAGAATCAGTATGAAGTCTACCTGTAGCATTAACAACTAGCCTTAATTTTGAAGGATGATTTGATATTTTATTTTTTAACTGCAAAAGGGATTGAGAATCCTCTATATCTAATTCCCAAAAAGGATTAAATTCACTTTTTCTTCCACACAAAACAACATCTAAATCTTTTTCACTTTCATTCAGATCTCTAGCTAGTTGTGTTCCAATTCCACCTGCCCCTACAACTAAGGCTAAGCCTTTCATTTTTTTAAAAATAACTCCATTAATTCTAAGAAACTTTTCTTGTGATTTGCGTAAAGATCTTTCTTATTTGATTAGGAAATTTTATTGAGATTTATTTTTTTCTTTTAATAATTTGTAAGCTATTTTTCTATCATCAAAATTAATAACTTTATCATTGAGAATTTGGTAGTCTTCATGTCCTTTTCCTGCAATTAAAACAATATCTTTTTTATTGGCAAATTTAATAGATTCATTTATTGCTTTAAATCTATCAATTTCAATTGTTATTTTTTCTCTTTTTTTTATACCCATCAAAATATCATTTACTATCTTTTGGGGTTCTTCTGATCTTGGATTATCTGAAGTTATAAAAAGTTGATCAGAAAACTCTTCAGCTATTGATCCCATTAAAGGCCTTTTACCAAGATCTCGATCTCCGCCACAGCCAAAAACAGTAATAAGTTTCCCCTTACAAAGTTTTTTAATTGATTGCAAAACTTTTTTCAATCCATCAGGCGTGTGGGCATAATCAACAATTACTGTTGGAAGTGATCTTGCAACGTCATCATTATCAATTTCTATTTTCTCCATTCGCCCAGGAGCGCCCGGGAAAGATCGTATTAACTTTGATAGATCTTTTAAAGAAAAATTAAGTTTATACAAAATTGTTATTGCTTGAATCGCATTCATTAAATTAAATTCACCAACAAGTGGAACAAAAAGTTGAATTTTTTCCTTGGGTGTATGAAAAATGCAGGTTGAGCCATTTTCAGTAAATTTTTTATCTGTTACGAAAAAAAAATCATCATTTTCAAATTCACTTTTAGTAATCTTTGTAGACACTAATGAAGATCTTTTTTCAATATCAGACGATAATTTAGATATCCAAGGGTCATCGTGATTTAATACAGAAATTCCATCCTTTTCTATTAAATAAGGTGGGAAAAACAATTTTCTTTTTGTTTGAAAATAAGATTCCATATCTGAGTGATAATCAAGATGATCTTGAGTAAAATTAGTAAAAATAGCCCCCTCAAATTCGCAACCTGATATCCTCTTTTGAGCAATAGAATGAGAACTTACCTCTAATATCGCGAATTCAGATTCTGCCTCAACAGCAGCATTTAATTTCTTTTGAAGTTTATCGGCGAAATCAGTTGTATGAGAAGCCACTTCTGAGAAGCCAGGCCATCTATTAAATAAGGTCCCAAATAATGCAGTCTTTTTCCCTGATTTTTTTAAAAGATATTCCAATAAGAAAGTAATTGTCGTTTTTCCATTTGTACCAGTAACACCAATAAGTTTAAGTTTTCTTGAAGGCCTATTCCAAAACTCAGCGACAATTTGACCAAAAATATAATCTAAATTATCCTCAATAACCAAAATCCTTTCTCGATCAATAGATCCAATTTTCTCTTTTGCAGCAGACCCAATAATGGCAGCCTCCGCGCCATTTTCAATTGCCTCAATGCAAAATTTTCCTCCATCAACATTTAAACCAGGCATTCCTAAAAATAAAGTTCCTTTTTGTACTTCTTTAGAGTTAAAAGAAATATTATTGATTTCTTGATCGATAAGATTTAACGAAGGAATAATTCCTACCAAATCTAAAAGTTTAAATAATTTTATAGATCTCATATAAAAAAATTATTTCTCCAGAATGGTACTAATATTTTTTTGAAACCAATTCTTTAATTGATCATCTTTTAATCTTGGAGAAATGCGAGGCAATTCTATGATCTCCTCGGACCTAATTCTTTCAACTGCAATAACAGGTACTTCATAATCATATCTTTTATATTTATCTTTATATAAATCGACCCTATCAATATCAATTTCTTCAAGCTCCTCTAGATTAGGGAATAACTCATTAAGATTTATTTTTGCCAGTTTGTTTTTTAATGAATCACAAAGGCAACATCCCTGCCTAACAAAAATAAATATTTTCATTCATTTAGTCAGGCACAGGGTCACATCCACAGGGAGTTAAAGGATGACATCTGCTTAATCTTTTTAAAGTTAACCACCCTCCCTTCCAAGGACCATGTCTAGTTATTGCCTCATATCCATAAGAGCTGCAACTTGGAATAAATCTGCATCTTGGTCCAAAAAAAGGAGAAAACCACTTTTGATAAAACGAAATCAATAAAAGAAGTATAGAAGTAATTGATTTATTAATAGTTTTGAACACTTTAATGATGTAAAATAATATTCCCAGTAGTAATTAGTTTAATTGAATTTAATCAATTATCCAATTTATTGCAATTTTCTATTTAATTTAAAATTATGTCAAGATACCGCGGCCCCAGATTAAGGGTTACGCGTCGCTTGGGAGAACTACCAGGTCTCACCAGGAAAGCTTCAAAGAAGTCTAATCCTCCAGGTCAGCACGGCCAAGCCCGTCGCAAGCGATCAGAATATGCAATTCGTCTAGAAGAAAAGCAGAAACTTAGGTTTAATTATGGAGTTTCTGAAAAACAACTAGTACGCTATGTGAAAAAAGCTAGAGCTCAAGAAGGATCTACAGGTACTAACCTACTAAGACTTTTAGAAAACAGACTTGATAATGTTTGTTTTAGATTAGGTTTTGGAGGTACCATTCCAGGCTCAAGAC
This sequence comes from Prochlorococcus marinus, assembly GCF_001180325.1. Taxonomy (GTDB): domain Bacteria; phylum Cyanobacteriota; class Cyanobacteriia; order PCC-6307; family Cyanobiaceae; genus Prochlorococcus_A; species Prochlorococcus_A marinus_R. Next base: position 358,541 of record NZ_CVSZ01000035.1, on the reverse strand, counting down.
AATTAGTAAATCATGGCCATGTAACCGTTAATGGAAAGGTTCTTGATATTGCTGGTTATCAATGCAAATCAGGCGATGTAATCGGAATTAAAGAAAACAAAGCAAGCAAAAAACTTGTAGAAGGTAATATAGAATTCCCTGGCTTAGCAAATGTCCCACCTCATCTTGATTTAGACAAGCCTAAATTAACGGGAAAAATAAATGGGAAATGCGATAGAGAGTGGGTGGCTCTTGAAATAAACGAACTACTAGTTGTTGAATATTATTCAAGAAAAGTTTAATACTACTTTTCTTTGGATTATTAAATCTCTCTTTAAAAAACAAGAGAGATTTAATTTAATTCTTATTTTTAAAAATAATGGGAAATAAGGAAAATAATATAGAAAAGCCAGGTGTTAAGACCTTATCTATTCACCATGGGAAAACATTTGCAGAAGAAACTGGATGCGTTATGCCTCCTATTTTTTTCTACATCTACTTTCAAACATGGAAATAAAGATAATTTCGACTACACAAGATCAGGCAATCCAAACTTTAGAATTCTAGAAAACATCCTTAAATCAATAGAAGAATCTAAATACTGTACAGTTTTTGGATCTGGAATTAGCGCGGTAACTGCAATTTCATCAACACTGAAATCAGGTGACAAGATACTCTGCGAGTCAAATCTCTATGGTTGTACAGTGAGGATGTTCGAAAAAGTTTTCAAGAAATTTGGAATAGAAGTTTTATACACAGATTTTACAAACGACAATAACGTCAAAAAGATTTCAAACTTCGAGCCAAACTTGATATGGCTAGAAAGTCCAACTAATCCACTTTTGAAGGTACTCGATATTAAGGCGATTTGTGATGAAGCGAATAAACTCGAAATACCAGTAGTTGTAGACAACACATTTTCTACAGCTCTTATTCAAAAACCATTGGACCTTGGTGCAACACTATCGCTTGTAAGCACCACAAAATTCATTAATGGACATAGTGACGCACTTGGCGGAGCAGTACTTACAAATAATGAGGAATGGAATAGTAAGATGCTTTTCTCTCAAAAAGCTCTAGGGCTTCAACCATCTCCTTTTGATAGTTGGCTCATTACGAGAGGAGTAAAAACTCTTCCTTTAAGAATCGAACAACAAACTAAAAGTGCAGAATTTATTTCTGAAGAATTAGGTAATCATAAAATTATTAGTAAAGTAATTTACCCTTTTAATCAAGAACATCCGCAATTTAATTTAGCAAAATCGCAAATGAAATCTGGAGGTTCAATGATCACCCTAAAATTAAACTTAAATAAAGAGGATACTTTTAAATTTTGCAAATCTCTCAAATATTTCTCTCTAGCAGAAAGCCTTGGAGGAGTTGAAAGTTTAATTTGTCACCCTGCAACGATGACTCATGCTTCTGTTGATGACAAAACAAAAAATCTACTAGGGATAGATGATGCTCTTGTCAGATTATCAATTGGATGTGAAGATACAGACGATTTAATCTCGGACATTTTATTTGCTTTAAATAAATTCTGAAAATTGAGAGATTTACTTAAAAAACCTATATGGAAAAATTTAGAGTTGGGATATGCAATTCCTGATAGTATTCATGCTGTTTCTGTAGCATTACCAACTTGGAATGATGTAATAAATTACGAGGAAAAAGATCAAGAATGCATAAATTTATTGAAGTCCATTTACCCACGATTCGGGCTAAACCCCATAGTGAAAAGATTATGCGAAAAAGTAAAAAAACAAAATTACTACAACAATAAAAGTATCTGGCCATATCCGAATGAAAGAATAGCTTTTAAAGCTAAAAAATACATTGATAGAAATACTTCTGAACAATTCTCGTTAATAGAAAAAAGAAATAATTTAGCTTTCTTAATAACTGAAAAAGAAGGAAGTATTTATGCAAAATATTTTTGGCAACATACTGGTCTTGGTCTATCTTCAAGAGCTGCCGCTATAGAACTAGGTCTTGAAGATTGCCCTCCAAAATCTTACGTAAATGAATGTTCTCAAATAATAAAAAATAGAATTTCTAAATCTACAAAAATTGACTCTAATGATATTCACTTAACTTCATCTGGAATGTCTGCATTGCATACATCATTAGAAATCATATATAAATTATTTCCAGCTAAACCAACACTCCAAGTTGGTTTTCCATATGTAGATGTACTTAAATTACCAATGAAAATCTTTCACGGAGCAAAGTTAATTACAGAAGAAAATTGCGCGGATATTGAATTAGAAATCAAAAGAATAAATCCATCAGCATTAATTATTGAACTTCCAAGTAATCCAATGCTCAAATGTGTAAACATTAAAAAAATTTCAAAAATTGCAAAAAAGCTAAATATTCCGTTAATTGTTGACGATACAATTGGTTCGAATTTAAATATAAATTCCATAGAACATGCAGATATAGTTTTTACTTCACTTACAAAAATTTTTTCAGGTAGTGGTGATATTCTTGCCGGTTCATTAATACTAAATCCAAAAAGCAAATGGATTGATCAGTTTAGAAATGCATTAAACGAGATTAATATTCCAATACTTTCCGATGGAGATATAGTTTATCTAGAGAAAGTTAGTAGAGATGTAAATCAAAGAGTTTTTGAACAAAATAAAGCATGTTTAGAATTAAAAAAAAGATTAGAGACTCATAGCGAGATTAAAAATATTTTCCATCCTGAAAATTGTCCAAATTTTAATTCTTTACTTACTTCTAATGGGGGATACGGCTGCTTATTATCATTTGAATTAAATGGAGGATTGAACAAAGCTAAAAAATTTTATGATTCTCTAAAAGTATCTAAAGGACCTAGTTTAGGTACAAAATTTACTCTAGTTTGTCCTTATGTTTTACTAGCTCATTATGAGGAGTTGGATTGGGCTGAAAGTTTTGGTATACCCTCGCACCTTATTAGAGTATCAGTTGGATTAGAAGACCAAGATCAATTATGGAAAACCTTTTCTGAAGCACTAAATAATTTCTAAATTCCTAGTATTTTCCGTATAGAAACTCATATACTCTTTTTCTGAATAATAGTTAGTATTAATATATATTTTCTCAATATATAAATGGCAAAAATTTATGAGGACAACAGTTTTGCTATTGGAAACACTCCATTAGTAAAATTAAAATCAGTTACTAAAAACGCGAAAGCTACAGTACTTGCAAAAATTGAAGGTAGAAACCCCGCTTATAGTGTCAAATGTAGGATCGGCGCAAACATGATCTGGGATGCCGAGAAAAGTGGGAAACTTACAAAAGACAAAACTATTGTTGAGCCAACTTCTGGAAATACAGGCATAGCTCTAGCTTTTACTGCTTCAGCAAGAGGTTATAAACTAATCCTTACAATGCCAGAATCCATGTCAATTGAAAGAAGAAGGGTTATGGCAGTGTTGGGTGCTGAAATTGTTTTAACAGAGGCATCTAAAGGTATGCCTGGAGCAATAGCTAAGGCTAAAGAAATTGCAGAAAGTAATCCTTCTCAATATTTCATGCCAGGTCAATTTGATAATCCAGCAAACCCTGAAATTCATTTCAAAACTACTGGGCCAGAAATCTGGGATGATTGCGATGGTGAAATTGATGTCCTAGTTGCAGGGGTTGGAACTGGCGGCACAATTACAGGAGTTTCAAGATACATTAAGCAAGAGAAGGGTAAGAATATTACTTCTGTAGCTGTAGAACCATCACATAGTCCTGTTATTACACAGACAATGAATGGAGAAGAGGTTAAATCCGGACCACATAAAATCCAAGGAATTGGAGCAGGATTTATTCCTAAGAACCTTGACTTATCAATTGTTGATAAGGTCGAACAAGTAACAAATGACGAATCAATTGAGATGGCTCTTAGGTTAGCTAAAGAGGAGGGTCTATTAGTAGGAATATCTTGTGGGGCTGCCGCTGCTGCCGCTGTTAGATTAGCTGAACAAGATGAATATGCTGGGAAGACAATTGTAGTTGTTCTACCTGATTTAGCAGAGAGGTATTTATCATCAATTATGTTTACTCAAGTTCCAAGCGGAATCATTCAAGAACCAGTCAAAGCCTAAATCTATTTTTTCTCCAGTAGTGAATCTGGTGAAATATACATCGCATCGCCATAAGAGAAGAATCTAAATTTTTCTTTTATGGCTTTTTTATACAGATCTAATAATCTTTCTCTACCAATCATTGCACTTACTAAAAGTAATAATGAACTTTTAGGGAGATGAAAATTAGTTAATAATCCATCAACTACCTTAAATTCATAACCTGGCTTAATTACTAAATCTACGTATTTAGCTATTGGAATAAAGTCATTAATTTCGTGAGAATAACAACTTTCGAGAGCTCTTACGCTAGTTGTACCAATAGCAATTATTTTTCTATCTGTTTTCTTTATTCTTTTTATTTCCTCCACTACTTCCTTATTAACACTTACCCATTCTTTATGAAGTTTTAAGTTACTTAGATCTTCTTGATCAATTGGTTTGAATGTTCCATATCCCACATGCAAAGTTATCGGTAAAATTATTACTCCTTTTTTTTTTAGATTGGAAATAAGACTTTTGCTTAAGTGTAAACCAGCAGTTGGCGCAGCAACGGCCCCTGGATTAGTTGCGTACTCAGTTTGATAACTATTCTCATGAAAAGATTCTTCTTCGGTATTTTTTATATAAGGTGGGAGAGGGATTTTCCCGTATTTATCAAGAAGATCATTCATTGAATTGAGATCAGTTATATTTTCAGGAAATTTAATAAATCTCCCTCCAGTTTCTTCATCAACCCCATCAACCATCAAATTAATTTCTTGTGCAGAAGGAGATTTTAATATTATTTTTCTATTTATTTTTAACTTTTTCGCTGGCTTTGCCAAGCATAACCAAACACATTCATGGGATCTTTCTAAGACTAATAATTCGACTAACGTCCCATTTTCTAATTCAACCTTTAACCTTGCCTTCATTACTTTAGTATTATTTACAACTACAAGATCGCCTTCTCTAAATTCATCTAAAAGATTCTTGGTAAATTTATTAGTTAAGCAGTTTTCTTCTAAAACACTATTTCTAACTATCATCAATCTTGATTCATGCCTAATTGCAGAAGGTTTACTAGCAATTAATGAAGGATCAAGTAAATAATCATAAGATTCAAGACTATAATCTCTTTCTTCTATATTAGTTTGAGAAATCAATTAAATTTAAGATACAAGTGTCTCTGGCTCATTTTCAATCAGGTTAGCCAAGTCTTTCAAGAATGATGCACCATCGGCTCCATAGATCACTCTGTGATCAGCTGTAAGATTTACTTGCATTATTTTTTTAACAGATATTGAACCATCACTATTAGCTACTACGGTTGGTTTCGATGATGCTATCGCTAAGATCGCACCGGTCCCTGGGGGTAGTATTGCGTCGAATCTATCAACACCAAACATGCCAAGGTTAGATAAGGTAAATGTTCCCGTTGAGTATTCATCTGGTTCTAATTGTTTTGATCTAGATCTTTTTACGAGATCTTTCCATTCTCTAGATAATTCAAACAAATCAGTATTGCATGGTTCTTTTAATACTGGGGTTATTAATCCACCATCTTCCATTGCAACAGCAACAGCAATATTTATATTTTCTGGATAAGAAATTCCATTTTCTGAAAAGCTTGAGTTAACTTGAGGATGTTTCTTTAGTGTCTTTGCAACTGCCTTTACAAGTAAAGCAGTCATAGTAACTCCGTTCTGTTTTACCTTTTTGTAGAAATTATCTAATTTATCTGTATTGATAGAGTAACCCACCCTAAAACATGGAACATCTAAACTAGATTCCATATTTTTATTTACCGCTTTTTGAAGAGTATTAAATTGAACTGTTTCTCCAGGATTTCCAAAACTATTTCCTGAAGTTTCTGGTTTACTTTCAACTCCCGAATTTGTACCAGGAACATTCGCAGGAGAAGCACCTTCTCCTATCCATGGTATAGAAACAGGTTGGCCCTTAGCTTTTAAGATATCATCGGCTTGAATCCTTCCGTGAGGGCCAGATCCATGAACCTTTGATAAATCAACACCCATTTGAGAGGCTAGTTTTTTAGCTCTTGGAGATGCAATTATCCTCGAAGAAACATTACTTGTTGCGGCATTAATTTGATCGACATTAAAAGATGGGAGAGGCTTTTCACTCTTTAAGACGACTTCTTCAACTTCTTTCTTGATATTTTCAGTCTGGACTATTGGTTTTTCTTCAGTTTTATTGCTTACCAATTCAAGTTGGTCTGAAGTTGATACTTCGGGTTGATTTCCTTTATTTTGTTCTTGGACAGAAGCTATCTCATCCTCATTTTCTACAATGAGACCGATAGTTTCTCCAACAGGTGCAGTGCTGCCGGCAGGCATTAAAACTGCTGCAAGATATCCATCTTGAAAAGATTCAACATCCATATCTGCCTTATCAGATTCAACCACCAAGACAGATTCTCCTCTTTCAACCTTATCTCCCGGATTTTTCAACCATTCCACAATCTTGCCCTCCGTCATAGTAGAACTCAAAGCAGGCATGAATATTTCGTGAGACATAGGAAATTAGTTATAGCTATGGTTTTCAAGGACTGTCTACCAAAGTGTCTAATATTTATGAGGTTAGACGCCTTTTAAACACTTGATATTATTATACGAAATCATGTTCTCAGTGGAAACTCTTAAAACTTAAGAAAGTAATAATTTAGATCGATTAGAATTTAAAACTTTTCGCCAATTCAGATTTACTTATTTTTATCAAAAGTACTAAATCTTTTCTTTAATTATCTATAGATTGAATAATTCCATCTTTAACCGTAATCGAGACTTGCATTTTTTTAATAAGATTGTCTCCCACAGTGACATCACAGAAACTATCAACTTGCCCTTGATCAACAATCTCGTCCATTTTTAATTCGCGAACTTGACTCTGTTGTTGAAGTAGATTTCTTTTTTGTTCTTCAATTTCATTTCGTTTTGCTGCGACTTGTTGTTGCACCTGACTAACCTGTTCTTGAACCCTTGGATCTAAAGGATTAACCGATTGGGATCTAATATTATTTACTATTTGCTGCCCCTCCTGCTCCAGTTGCGATAATTGCTGATCAATGTTTGAAATTGCTTTACTTAATTCTTTTTCAGCATCTTCCTTCCAAGTTGGTGTAACTACAGCTTTAATAGCTATTGAGCGCTTTATTGATATTGAGTTTTTTGTTTCCATAAAAAATTAAATTACCTTTTCAATATAGATAGAACAAATCAAATTTTCTTACTAAATTTGTTTTCATACATATTTTCTATTTGTAATGAATATTTTTTTTCTATTTCTTTTCTTTTTTGTTTAAGAGTTTGTGTTAACAACCCATTTTCTAGAGTAAAGGCATCAACAAAATAACAATCTAAAATTTGTTCTTCTAATCTTGCTCCTAATCGACTTTTAAGCAAGTTATTAATTTGTGATTTGAAAAATGCAGCAATATTCTTATTCAGGTTTAATTTTGAAAGGTCTTCTTCCAAAAACTTGCTTTTAACCAATTCGACATTAGGAACTACAAGGGCTGTTAAACATTTCTTATCTTGTCCTACTAGTTGAATCTGATTAATAAATTCAGAACTAAGGATTTCAGTCTCTAGCGGATTCGGTTCTATATTTTCACCACTTGATAGCACTATTGTATCCTTGGCTCTTCCTGTTATAAAGAGAGAACCATTTGGTATTAGAAAGCCTAAATCACCAGTATCAAACCAACCATCCTTGGATAAAACATCTTTTGTAGCTATTTCATTATTAAGATAACCTTTCATTACTTGCGGTCCCCTAACAAGAATTTTTCCGACTTCTCTGAACTTCAAAATCTTTTTTTTATCATCATTCACTATTTTGATTTCAGTAAATGCTAGAGGCTGACCAGATGATCCTCTAACATTTAATTCTCTTCTCCTACAAGTTAATACTGGACTAGTTTCTGTGAGTCCATATCCCACCAAAACATCTACACCTAAAGATTCAAAAAAAAGATCTACATGTTCTGGCAATGCACCTCCACCGTTAATGGGAAATTTCAGTTTTTCTCCGCATAGTTGTCTAAGAATATTCGGCCATAAAAAAATAGTAGACAATTTATGTAAAGGGTATCGGCTAATAACAGAACCCAGTAAGGGGATTTTTGATTTAAAAGTTATTTGATTTATATCTAAATTTCTTATCTTTCTAAGACTTCTTTTAAAAACCGAACTATTACTTATCAAAAACTTAATAAGTTTTTGCTTTTTGGAAGGCATTTTTTTCAAGGCCTGAAAAAAACCATCATGTATTGCTTCCCATAGTCTCGGTACAGTAGCCATGACAACAGGTTTTATTTGTGTAATATCATCTTTAAGAAATTTTGGAATTGTATAGTATTGAGAACAACCGCATGAAAAAAAGAAGTATTCAGCACTTCTCTCATAAGAATGCCAGATAGGTAAAACGCTTAATACAGAGGTCCCTGGTTCTGGATCAGCGATATAGGCTAAATTGATTATTTGATGTAAAAAATTTGCATGAGTCAAAGGCACACCCTTAGGTTTTCCGGTCGTCCCAGAAGTGTAAAGAATGGTAGCGACGTCATCAATTTCTGGATTAAATTTTTCAAGATTATTATTTTGTGAATTTTCTTTTTCTACTGAACTTATGAATGTACTCCAACTTATTAAACTTTCAAATTGTTCATCTTCTAAATTGATTATAAATTTCAGTCTTTTTTTTAATTCTTCTTTGTTGTTTAACTTTAGCCAAATTTCCTTAGATTGAACTATTAGTCCTACTGAATTAGAGTGCCCAATAATATAGTCTAATTCTACTGAAGGAGAATTAATACCTCTCACTGCATTTATAGCTCCTAAACGCATTAAGCCTTGATCTACTGCTAGCCATCTTGGAGAATTTTCAGATATTACAGTAACTACATCCCCCTTTTTTAAACCATAATTTTCGAAAGAAGAAGAGACTTTTGTTATTAAATCAGCCAGCTCAGAATAAGAAAATTTTTCTTTGTATTTCCCTCTTAAATCGCAAACAGCTAAAGTATCACCACATTTAAATTTTAATTTTTCCCAAATTTGATCTATATGATCAAGGTTCTTAATAAAATCTCTATTTTTGGCAAATGTATTTTTTTTAGAAAGAAGTTTGGCTGCAGGCCAATACGCTAAATCACCCATATTAAATTGATTTTGAAATTTTAATTTCTATTTTGATATAAAATCAAAATTAAATTCTTCCTCAATGGTTTTTTTAACAATTCTCTTGACTTCCTGAATATTTAAATTTTTGTTGTAATCAATCATATTTGCCATAAGACAATTTTCTATTCCGCAAGGAACAATTTTATTAAAGTTTTCTAATTCGCAGTCAATATTGATTGAAAATCCATTTATCGTAATCCATCTTTTACACCCAATTCCAATTGATGCGATTTTCTTATTTCCTATCCAAACACCAGTAAACCCTTTTCTAGAGTGACAACCTATATTAAAAGCTCCAAGGATTTTTATAATAATTTCTTCAATTTTTCTCAAGTACCAATTTAAATCTTTATTAAAATTTTTCAAATCTAAAACCAAATACGTTACTAATTGTCCCGGCATATGACAAGTTACCTCACCACCTCTATCAATCTTAAAAACATCATATTTAGCATCATCTAGAGAAAATAATAAATTATCGTAATTAGATCCTCTCCCCAATGTATAACAGAGTTGATGCTCCCCTATCCAAATAAAATCAGGGTTAGAATTATCTAAAATCAATGCCTCCTGATATTCTTTTTGTAATTTATAAACATCATTAAAAGAAGAAATATTATCAGGTTGTTTAATTATTGCTGTTCTATTATCCATATTTAAGTAGATTTAGAAAGTAAGTAAATATTTTTAGATTTGTTATGAAAATTTTAATCCATGGAAAGAATCTTGAGCTCACTGGAGCATTAAAAGAATATACTGAGGCAAAGATAGAAAAAGCAACACATCACTATAAGGATATCGTTAAAGAAGCTGACATACACCTTTCAATTGAAAAGAATCCAAGAGTCTCGTTCCAAACTGCAGAAGTTACTATTTTTGCAAATGGTACCGTAATTAGAGCTGAAGAAAAAACTGAAAATCTATACTCAAGCATTGATTTAGTTTCAAATAAACTTTGTAGAAAATTACGCAAATACAAAGAAAGAAACAATAAAACAATTCATAATAAACAATTTAAAAACAAAGATTCTTTACCAATTGAAAGTATGGAATCAAATTTTTTAGATAAAGCTATTTTTAAAGAAGGAACTGAAGCAAGTCTGCCTGAGCCATCTATAAAAAATAAATACTTTGAAATGACTCCAATTTCATCAGACGAAGCAAGAAAACAATTGGATCTAATAGATCATGATTTTTATGTTTTTCGAAACAAGAAAAATAATGAACTTCAAGTTATATATAAAAGGAATCATGGAGGTTATGGACTGATTCAATCTAAATAAGTTTTAAATGCCCAATATTGAATATGAATTAAACGAGAAAATTCATGCGATTATTATTAACCCCTATTTATCATGGGAAGATTTCTGTGTGAATTGCGATTTAATAAGGAAATATAATATCAAGAATATTTCTACTTCACTAAATTATTTAACTGATCTTAAAAACTGTTTGGGTAATTACAGTGCGGATATAAACGCACTTATTTCTTACCCTTTAGCAGATTTACCAGTTTCATTTATTAAAGAATTAGTTTGTTTTGCAAAAGATAAGGGTGCAACAGGAATTGAATATATCCCAAACTTTATCAATTTATCCAAAAGAAATTTAGAAACTTTCGCTGCTGAAATTGAGCAAGTTAAATTATCTGGATTACCAGTTTCAATAATCATTAATAAATCAAAACTACAAGAAGAAGTTTTTATTAATGCGATAGAAATATGTTTGGAATTAGGAATAAAAAATTTTCAATTCGGGGACGGGTTTGGATCTCCTCTTACATCTAATGATGTCCCCGAGATACTAAAAATAACAGGCTCTCAAAATCAAATAAAAGTTGTAGGTGGTATAAAAAAACTGACACAAGTTATTGATTTGTTGGATAATGGAATTAGTTGCGTTGGAACTTCTAATTTTTGTGAGATTTTCCAAGAAGTAAATTTTTAAATGTCTGGTTCTGGTGAGTGCAGACTAGAGGGTCTCTGTATTAAAGCTTCTCCATTAGGCGAGAATGATAGATTAATAACTATTCTTACTGATGAGCAAGGGATTGTTCGATTAGCGGTACCTGGTGCTAGACGTCCTAAAAGTAGTCTTGCTGCAGCTACTCCATTAACATATTTAAGTCTGCAAATTTTTGGGAAAAGAAATCTTAAATCTGTACGTCAAATTAAAATATTAAAAAGCTATTCTGGTCTAGGGAAAAATATTGAATGTCTTGCAGCCGCGCAAGCAATAACTGAATTAACTTTTTTATTAGTAGGTAATAATGATAAGCAACAAAACTATTTAACTTGTGTTCTTGCACATCTAGATAGGATTTATTTGTATGAAGAATCTAAAGAAGAAGATATTAAAATGCTCTCAATGAGTATTCAATCTTTAATCCATCTATTAGCCATTGGAGGTATAAATTTACCAATTCATCATTGCTGTAAAACTGGAGAACCTATTATTCCGCCTTTAGGAAATTGGGAATGGAGTTGTTATTATTTGCCAAGTGAAGGGTTTTCGTCAATTGAAGATCCTCAAAGTAATCTAAAAATAAATGCATCTGAAGTTGCTCTATTACAAAGACTTCTTTTCCCCGAATTACCAATAAAATCTAATGGAGAATTATTAGGACCTAAAAAAGTCTGGCTTAAAATATTATTTATTATTGAGACTTGGATCTCTGCTCAACTAGAGAAAGAGTTATCTTCACTAAAAATGTTGAGAGAAATATATAGTTAAGATTTTCATAAATCATAAATAAATTTAAAAATTATGATCATTGCGGCTCTGACTGTTAACTTTATAAATAGCTAAATCAATTAATGTGGTTCATATTGCCTGGTTGGGTAAAAAATCCCCTTTTTGCGGAAATGTAACCTATGGTAAATCAACTACTAAGGAATTGAAGGCGAGAGGTCATAAAATTAGTTTTATTCATTTCGACAATCCATCTAGTTCAAATTCATCAAAACCATTATTTCTTGCAAATGATCCTGATGTAAGTCTCCCATATTTAATTAAATCTCAAGTTTATACAATACCCTCGCCAAGGGCAGAAAAAGAGCTTAGGCTATCATTGGAAAGACTAAAACCCGACATAGTACATGCAAGCCTAACTTTATCTCCTTTAGACTTTAGACTTCCAGAGCTGTGTAATGAAATTAATGTTCCTCTTATAGGAACATTTCATCCACCATTTGATGCAAAAAATAGAAATCTAACTGCGAGCACTCAACAATTAACCTATCAACTTTATGCTCCATCTTTAGCAAAGTTCGATAAAATAATTATTTTTTCTGAACCTCAAAAAAATGTTCTTGAGAAATTAGGAGTACCTACAGAAAAACAAATAATTATTCCAAACGGCGTTGATGAAAATATTTGGAAACCTTTTTGCGAAAAAAGTAAAAAATATGATCAGGTAAAAAACAAACTTGGAAATGAAAGAATCTTTTTATATATGGGAAGGATTGCAAATGAGAAAAATATCGAGGCACTTTTACGCTCTTGGCGCCAAACAAAAACTCAAAATTGCAAATTAGTTATTGTTGGGGATGGACCAATGAAGCCAACACTTGAAAATAGTTTTTCTAACCTTGGTAATGATAAATTAATTTGGTGGGGTGCCGAATTAGATTTAGAAACTAGGATAGCAATAATGCAAATAGCAGAAGTATTTTTCTTACCAAGCTTAGTAGAAGGTTTATCATTATCACTTTTAGAGGCAATGTCTGCTGGTACTGCTTGTATAGCTACAGATGCCGGAGCTGACGGGGAAGTTTTAGATAACGGAGCAGGAATAGTAATTTCAACTGATAATGTGGCTTCACAATTAAAAACTATAATCCCAATTCTTGTAGAACACCCTTCATTTACAAAAGATCTTGGAGAGAAAGCTAGAGAACGTATACTTCAGAGATACACAATAACTAAAAATATAAATTCACTTGAAAAAGTTTATATGAACTTAAAAGATAATTGAAAAACCTAACGAAACTCCTTACTTCTATTACTAGCTGAAACTATTGATTCAATTAATGCTGACCTTACACTCTTTTTTTCTAAAACCCTTAAAGCAGAAATAGTTGTTCCACCAGGAGAGGTAACTAAATTTTTAAGCTCAGAAGTAGTAAGTTTATTTTCCTTTATTAGACAAATAGTCCCAAGTATCATCTCCATAACAAGTTCCTCTGAAATTACTTTTGGTAATCCCCCGCTCAATCCTCCATCACTTAGTGCTTCTATGATTAAAGCAATAATTGCAGGACCTGATGAAGTTAAAGCTAAAAATATATCAAGGTAATCTTCAGTAAATTCATAAATTTTACTAGTATTTTCAAATAATTTTTTTGTAAATTGTTTCTGATCTTCTGTAATTTCTTCTCCCCAAGAAATCCCTGTTAAACCTTTTCCAATAGTTATTGGAATATTTGTAACCACTCTCACACATTTGTGATTAGGAAACTTTTGAGTAAGTCTTTTTAATGAAACCCCCGCAAGAATTGAAACTATTAAATTGTCCTTTTTGTTTATATGATGGGCTTCACTTATATCATTTAATTGTTGGGGTTTTATCGAAAGAAGTTTATATTGACAATCCCAAATTATTTTTGACTCTTTAGAACCTGATTTATAAACGTTTATATTATGATTATAAGTTTTTTTTATGTTTTCTAAACTTTTTTCTGTATTTACAACACAAAAAACATTCTCTGGGTGAATTAATTTGTTGTCTAATAGAGGGGTAACTATGGCACTTGCAATATTTCCAAAACCAATAATCGCAATTTTATCTGTCACAGATTAATCATGAATAAGCACTTAATTTAGAATTGCCCCATGCTGGTTCAGGAGTAGTATTTTTGCCCAAACTATATTGCGGTGTGTTTTCTGTAGGCACAGAAGAAGGAGAAGCCTCTTCTGGTGAAGAACTAGTTACATTAACGCAACTTGGCGCAAAAAGAAAAATACTTTCACCGACTCTTTCTTGATGTCCATCAATTGCATATGTGCCTCCAGCAATAAAATCAACCGCTCTTTGAGCTTGATCAGGATCCATCATAGTTAAATTAAGAATTACGGTTTTTCTCTCTCTTAATGCCTGTATAGCTTGAGGCATCTCATCGAAACTTCTTGGTTCCATTAAGCTTACTTCTGAGGATGAATTTGAGATTCCAGGCATACCAACCACTTTTGATGATCTGTTGTTATTCATAAAATCGAATGGATTTGAATTCGCAAGGGCATTTGCATTCCTTGGATTTTGTTTGAAATTATTAATATCATTTAATTCATCCTCTGAAGGATAATCCAACTCATCAAAATCATCATCGAGATACTCATCACCTGCAACAACTGCCTTTAATCTAGAAATAAGTGACACCTTTTAAATCCTCTTGAAATTGATTACTAAGGTTTAAGAACCTTAAGCAATAGATTCATTTTTTAAATGAAAAAACTACCTATACTTAAATAACGTTAGTTGAACTTTACTGCAAGTTTATAGATAGGATTTTTATAAAAAAATTACTAATTAAGATCTTCTTCCAAAAATCAAAGATCCTAACCTTAACCAAGTTGATCCAGCGTCAATAGCTTCCTCCCAATCACCTGACATCCCCATGGAGCAATCTGGTAGTTGCAGTGAATCAGCGAGAGAACGACATTTTTTGAACAACCCTAAATTTTCTTTAGAGCTAAGTCCTTTAGGATTGATAGTCATCAAACCGGTTAATGAAATATTTTTCAACTCTTGAATTTCTCTCCATTTCAAAATTAAAAATTCAGGATTAAAGCCTCCTTTAGTAGGATCATCACTCAACTTAACCTGCAACATTATTAATGGATTTTTCTTCTCTTCACGTGAAATATTTGAAATCTTTTGCAACTTTTCAAATGAATCAACTGAATGTATATATTTAAAATTTTGAACTATTTTCCTTATTTTATTACTTTGTATTCTTCCAATAAAGTGCCAATTTATTTGTTTAAGATCTTTTAAGTTTAATTGTTTTTCAAACGCCTCTTGAACCTTACTTTCACCAAAATCCTTCTGACCTATATTTTGAATAGTCTTGATTTCTTGACTTTTAAATCCTTTACTTACCGCAAGAATATTTACATTTGATGGTATTTTATTTTTTATTTTTAAATAATTTGCAGGATTCACCTTTTACAAGAAAGTTTGCGTAAATAAATTGTCCCATTTAGATAGTTCTTCAGATCCTTTTCTCCTAGCTTTTTGAAGGTTTAATTCGGCCTGATTACGGGCATCTAAATAAGGTATAACTTCAAAAAAAACTTCTCTTTGTCGAACTTCTACCAAGAAAAACATTTTTTGAGCGTATAAAGTCGCATAAATATCTCTCCCATCATTTCCAGGAGAAACTTGGTATAACATGCCAAATGTTGGATGGTTTAAATAACGCTCAGAACTCAAACCTAAAATATTGTGTTATTTATAATGCACCATACAGTTTTCTAAGAAAAATTGCTATGCAAATAAAACAAATCGATAATGTATTAACAATTACATTGAGAGATTTTGAAGGATAAAGAGTTCTAAATCTATTGGTTTTTATAATAATTTTTTTCTTTGAGAGTAGTGATTCTGCTCCATGATCAATTCTCAGAAATATATTTTGAAATAACCTTTCCACTAGGATTAATAAAACATTAAAGGATTTCTTTAGTCCTAAATTTCGAAAATTTATTGATCTAACTGACACTGATTTAATGATATTTTGAAGTTCTTCCTGCACTAGAGGAATAAAACGTAATGCAATTAACAACTGAAAAAGCCACTTACTAGTTGGTAATCCAATCTTTCTTAATGGATACATAAACCAACTTAATCCCCATACAATGTCTTCCTGCAATGTGGTTAAAAGCATCAAATTCACACTATGAATAACGGTAAATATCAAAGTGGAGGTTTTTATTCCTAACTCAAAAGCTTTTCTTGATAAGTTGTAGGGACCAAAATTAATAAACCATATCTTCTGCGAAGGAATTTGCAAGATATTCCATTCTTTTTGGCTTTCCAGTACTACTTGCAACTCATTGGGACTTCTTAAGTAGCCATCAAGAGATTGAATATCAGACGAGGCAAGTATTGATATACATCCAATTAATAGTGACAAACATGAGAGAAAAAATAATGATCGCCACCATACTCTAGATGGCAATAAACTGAAAAAAGTAATTAACAGTAAAAAACCAACTAAACTCAATCTCCATATTGGACCTGCCCAAATTGGAGTGATTAAAAATATCATTACGATAATTATTTTTAATCTACTATCTATAATTCTTAGCCAACTTCTATTACCATGAACGTATTGACCAACAGAAAATTTGGTTAGCAAATTCATTAATCTTTTTGAATTAACTCAATATTTTCTCTTTCGACTTCTTTATTTAAAGCTCTTTGCTGTTTTCCTCTCCAAAGTAAAATGAGGGGTGTTCCTTCAAAACCTAAATTTACTCTAATTTGTTTTTCAATATATCTTCTATAAGTAATTCCGAATAATTTAGGGTCGTTTACAAAAAGAGTAAACGTCGGAGGTTTGTTCTTTACTTGAGTACCGTAATAAAGCCTACCTTGCTTGCCGCTTCTCTTCGTTGGAGGACTTTTCCAACTAATTGACTCTTTTAGTACTTCATTAACTACAGATGTTGTAACTCTTCTTCTATGTTGATTTACAGCATTAAGAGCATGCTCAAAAATATTATCAACTCTTTGACCAGTTAGGGCAGATATAAAAATCATTTTTGACCAGTGTAAAAAATAAAGTTTAGATCTAAGTTCTTTTTCTACTTGATAGATTGTTGAACTATTTTTTTCTATAAGATCCCATTTATTAACAACAATTATGCATGCTCTGCCTTGTTCTTCTATGCGCCCAGCCAGCTTCTGGTCTTGATCAGTTACTCCGTCAACCGCATCTATAACCAACACACAAACATCACTTCTATCTATAGATTTAAAAGCCCTATTAATACCAAAGAATTCAGTGCCATATTTAACATTTTTCTTTCTTCTAATCCCTGCAGTATCAATAATTTTCCAATGATTATCACCTTTTTTAATAAGCGTATCTATTGAATCAGTTGTCGTACCACTAATATCACTAACTATTGCTCTTTTTTCTCCACAGATTGAATTTAACAAACTAGATTTACCAACATTAGGCCTACCAATAATTGACATCATTATCTTTTCTTCATCATCCTGGATGTTGTTTTCAGGGAGTTCGCCAATAACGAGATCCAAAAGATCTCCGGTACCTGAACCATGAATAGCCGAAACAGGGTTAGGTTCCCCCAATCCTAATTTCCAGAACTCTGAAGCTAGTGATATGCCTAGAGTAGTAGATTCGCATTTGTTAACAGCAACAATTGTTTTACAGCTTGAGTTTCTTAACCATTTTGCTATTGATAAATCACCATCAGTAACGCCTTGATTTCCATCTACCACCAGTAACGCTAGTGAGGCCTCTTCTAGAGCCAAGAAAACTTGTGTCCTTATCTCTGGAAGAAATTCACTATCATCATCAAAAACCAAACCTCCAGTATCAACTATTTGAAATTCCTTACCTCCCCAAGAAGCATTTTGATAAGTTCTATCTCTTGTAACACCAGGTTTATCAAATACTATTGCATCATTACTTTGGCAAAGACGATTAACTAAGGTAGATTTCCCAACGTTCGGTCTTCCGATAATTGCTATTGTAGGAAGAATCAATTCTTCTCTCCAAAGAAAGTAGTATCCATAACAACTATACCTTTAATAGAATCATTTACCTTATACAAAAAAAACTTATTTAATTTCTGGATCGCCAAAATGTCCTTTAACTGGATTAAAAGGTGGTGAACTTGGACGTGGAATTAATCCATTATCTTTTGAAATACAATCATTTTCAATCGCCCAATAAATCAACCAATTTACTGCCGTCGCTCTTCTAGTTCTTCTTGGATAGAGTTCATTAATCTTATAACCTTTAAAATTAAGAAAATTTTTCAATCCCTGTTTATGGTCTTTTGGAATTGATTGAGTCAAATGTACTGAGGCTGGTCGTTCTGAAATGATTTGAGGAGCTTTTTCAAATTTTTCTGACCAATAATTAGGAGTTAATGCACTAGAAACCCAATTGTTTAAGGTTGTTTCTCTAGTGTAAAAAAGTCTTTCCCAAACTAATTCACAAACAAATACGTCACTAACCTTATCTTCAAGAACAAGAAATAATAAATCCTTACATATTGGCCATGTAAATTGATTTTCAACTAATTTTTCTTTCTTATACATTAATCTAACCTTATCAAAATCAAGGAGAAATAAGGCATAGATTCCTTTTTGTATTGGGATGCATATTGAATAATTTGATCAGGCATCCCAACACTTAAAGCTATTAATGATGTATTGATGATATCCTCTTTCTTTAAAATTTCCCTCACTAAATTCCATCTTTTGCCAACTTTCATAATGGCCAATACCTTTTTATTTGCCTTACTTTCCCTAATTAGGGTTGTTAATTCTGAATCTGAAGAAGGACATTCTTTGATGATCAAGGTTTCACCTTTTTTTACCAAATCAAAATCATTCAAAGCTGCTGTTGCTGATAGAGAAGAAATACCAGGTATGGTTTTGGTAATAATTTCTGGATAATTATGCTTTATTATCCTCAAAATATTAGAAGAACTTGCAAATAGTGAAGTATCTCCAAGACAAAGTAAAACAACTGATTCTCCATTTTGAATAAAATTCACAATTTTTTCTACTGCGTTAGACCATATTTCATCTGGATCAAAATCTTTCCTAGCCATTGGAAAGATAATAGGGATATTTTTTTTAAATTTGGTATATTTCTTGACTATTTCCGCAGCAAAACTCTTTTTATTATCATCTGATATTGGAAAAACTATAACTTTCGCTTTTTTTATTGCATCCACAGCAGCAATTGTTAAAAGTGATGGATCTCCAGGGCCTACACCAACTATGGTGAATGTTGGTAAATCAGTTTTATATGGATTAAGTAAACTTAAGAACTTTTTTATTATCATTTTTATTTTATTAACTTTAGCTATGTACCCTTGGCAATATAAAAGTTTCTGCCAGTATTGCTGACTCAATTTCAGACAATTCCTCTAACCTTTTTAAAGTTTGATTTTTAGAGAATTTAGTTTGCGCTAGTTTCCAGTAAACTCCAAAATGTCTTGCCTCACTCTCTAGCAGAGACTCATAAAGGGATTTAAACGATTTATCTTCATAATTCAACGCAAGCAAGCTTAATCTTTCATGACTTCTTGCTTCAATAAGTCCCGCTATTAAGAAACTATCAAGCATTCTATTGGGCTCTTCCTTTCTTATATTCTTGGACAATTCAGCTCCATATGGAGGCGGTTTTAAGGACTCAAGAGAATGTCCAAGATCCTTTAAAAAATTAAGTATTTTTTCAAAATGCTCTAATTCTTCTCTCGCTATTGGACTTAAAACTTCTGCCAGATTTGGTTCTGATGGATATCTAAACATCAATTGAATAGCTACTCCTGCTGCTTTTCTTTCACAATGAGCATGGTCAATAAGAATATCTATTGGATTAGATAATGCGAGTTTGATCCACTCATCTGAGGTAAATGAAGATAAAAATTTAATATGTGAAGTGGGCCTTTTAAAATCGACTAGCATTTAATCTTTAATACTCAAATATCCAATGATTCCTTCAAGAGCTAAAGAATAACTTGATATGCCGAATCCACTAATAATTCCAATAGCTTTATCTGTAAGAAAAGATTCTTTGCGAAAATCTTCTCTACTGAAAATATTTGAAATATGTAGTTCTACAAAAGGAATTTTCGATCCAATTAAAGCATCACGAATAGAAATCGAGGTATGAGTAAAAGCACCAGCATTTATAAGAATACCTTGGATACTTTTTACAGAATCCTGAATTTTATCTACTATTTCTCCTTCGTGATTACTTTGAAAACATTCAAGATTAATACTTTTTTCTTTAGCAACTTTAGTTAAATCTTTTTCTATATCACTCAATGTTTTATTACCATATATTTCAGGTTCTCTAGTGCCCAAAAGATTTAGATTTGGTCCATTTATCAATAAAATATTCATCATCAATAAAGTCTTTTCTTTATAAATGCTATCTAGAAAGAAACAAAAAAACCAAAACAATTTCACACAAAGTGTCCATTAACTGATAAGTTCAAATAGTGGGGGTCGGTGCCCGAGTGGTTAAAGGGGGCGGACTGTAAATCCGCTGGCTCTGCCTACGTTGGTTCAAATCCAACCCGGCCCACTTTAAAATTGCCCTTGTAGCTCAGCGGTAGAGCACTCCCTTGGTAAGGGAGAGGTCTCGGGTTCAAGTCCCGACGAGGGCACTCGCGGGATAGATTGATATCAAAAAACCCTATTAAAAATTCAAAGAAATCTTTTCTATATAACATTCATGCCACTATCTTCATACAGGAAGCACAGAATTTATCTTGCAGCAACCATGAATTATGGTCTGGGTTCTGATGATTCAGAAGAGTTGGCATACTACAACAAAATCAAAAAAGAGATGGATGAAATGAAAAAAGAACCAGTTAAAAAAGGAATACCCCTTAACTGGAATACCCCCGAAGCAACGGATAAATGAACCTGAATACTTTTTTATTAATTGATGGGAGTCTTATGCTTGTTGGTCTGCCTTTATTGATGATTCTCAAAGGCAATAAAAAGTCTCGTTAAAGATAATTTCACATCCGAATATTTGTATTATTCCCTTATCAAGTTTCAAAATTTTAACCATATTCAAATTCAATTGTTGATCCTTTATCCGTATAAGGGGGTTCCTCAAACCGTACATATTTATAAGTCGGATAGCTTGCCTGGCTAGTTAGAACATGATTGTAGTCGTCATGAGCAAATGTCTACCAAATCCACTTTAAAAGAAGATCATCAATCTGAGATTGAAGAAAGATCAGAAGAAGAACTTCTTGAAGAAGAAATCAGGAATCAGCAAACATTGGATAGCTTTGTTGAATCTGATAAAAACTGGAGCTGATCAAAACTTATTTATTAGGAGAAAGTAATGAACTTAAAAAGATCACCATTCTCAATTTTGAATAAAGAGAGTAGAGAAATTGACTATATCAAAGGAGTTTACAAGAGAAAAATTCAAGCTGAAATTGAATCTTATAAAGATCCCGAAGATGAAGATAAGAGAGATACAATCCAAGCTCAAGATATATTGATGCTAGATAGGATCTCAATTTAGTTATTCTTTTTTTTCTTCTTCTTATCTTTTTTTTTCTTTTTTACCTTTTCATAAACCTCTTCAGCCTTCTGTTCAATATTATCCAGCTTATTTGAAAGTTCCTTTAAAGTTTCTGCTTTTCCCTCTTTAACTAAAGTATTTTTTAGCTCAATAATTTTAACAGGCTCTTCTTTAACTACAGTATCTTTTGCCTTTTCAGTTTTAATTCCAAACTTACCTTTTATTAAATTGGCTATAAAGATAAGAACAGGTACATGGGCTAGACCACCTATTACTATTCTTGTTTCTGAATAAGCCATTTAATAGTTAAGAGAACTGAGATATTTAAGCATAAATTTAATTTTTAAATTAGTTTTATTAAGCCAATAAATATTAGCAATCATTTCTTGATTCGTAGATCAAAATTCTTGCTATTAATTAAGTAGAGACTTTTTTATTAAATGCCATTAGACGTATTTCTAATGAACATGTGTGTTGTAGTTATAGCATTGCTTATCAGAAGAGAAATCAAACTTAAGAAGGCGAGATAAATTATGAAAACACAAATTTTAAAAGAGCATTATATTCCAAATATCCATGCTATTACTATTTTACTAATGCTTCTTCTATGTCTATGGTTACCTCTAGCACTCAGATTCTTATTAATAATTTAATCGAATTAATTAGTTAATACTCTTATCCTTAAACTCTGCTGTACCCTAATTTTATTTTAAAGATCTTATATGGAAATCCTGTTTCGAATTATTTGTATGGATTTAAATAGTTAGTGTTTCGACTACTCAGAAACCCAACTTGTGATTTTCGTTGTGCTATAAATATGCCCTCCAGATTCTATATTCTTGATAGTTTCTGGATCTGAAAAAACATGCTTAGCCACACCTTCTTCAGCTTGATGAATAACAATAACTTCTTTTGGATCAATTAAACTTTTGCCACGATATAGAGGAGTAAGTCCTACCGTTTTATGAAATGCATCTATCTCTGGACTATCAAACATTTTTACCCACTCCTCAAATGTATTTGAAAGTTTAAAGGTGAAAACAGTAGTTTCAATAGTCATAAAAAAAAGCTAATTGCTATTTATTTTAGATCGACTGTCAATATATATAATCTAAATCAGAATCCAGATATTGCTTCATAGAAATCAGCGTCTGGGAGTATTTCCTTCAAGGGTTCAATCTCCTTAGCTGGGCCTTGTACCTGCACAGTAATATCTGACACTTCAAAAAGCTTGGGAATCATATGTCCCATATTTTTGAGATGAAATAAAGCGGCAGCACCATCTTTATATGCCTCTCTTACATAAGCCTTATCTGAACCGCATGTAGTGATATTAAAAAAAAGGCAGTCAGGTTCATTAGATTTTGTCAGTACCAAAATTTCTTCTAAAAGAGCTATGCACTGGTCCATCTTTCCATCCTTGATTGTGAAGTGAGGATGGATAGAAACCATAGAGGTATCGAGAGACATGAATTTATAAATATTTCTCCTATCTTTTTAGCAGGTAATCTTAATGAACAACTTAAAAATATAGATTTTCTAAAAATTAAGAATTTTAATTTGGTATCACATGTACCGTTTATACGTTTTTTGAAAGCTATTAATTGGATATGAGTTATTTTGCTGAACCAAACCATATTGAATATGATGCATGGTTCGATGAAAACATCGACCCAGTGGATCTTGTGAATTACTCAGATGAAAAGGAGTTCAGTGATTCGGTACACTTTAAGTTCCATAAGATGTCCAGAAGAAATTTAACGATTGGCTCTTCTGATAATTTTCACTGGTAAGTAAAATATTTTCACTGCATAGATAGTTATGAATCTTACGCAGAATATGTTCCATCACTTTCTCTTCGCGCCTTAGCTAATACAATTTCATCTACAACTTTTTCAATCATGTAAGCACTTTTTTTACCAAAGCATTTTTCTTTTTTTATACTCTCAAAATCATTTGGGATTAAATCATTATTTTCACAACAATCGCATTTAATATCAATTTTCTTACCTCTAAAAACCTCCAAAGCTTTAGAAAAAATCCATTGTTGAACTGAAATACTTTCCCAACTGTCAAAATTAGACCATTCATCAAAATCCCTATTAAGGATGCCTTTTAATCCATCAGCCTGATTTACATATACTAAGTATGAATCTTTTCTTGGTTCATCATTAATACCAATTGTTTTGACAGAATTTTGATTCATTCCTCATACCTCGTTAAATTAACTCTATGAAATATAAAGGATAATTTTAAAAATATAAGCGAAAAAATGTCTCAAATAAGATCATTAATTGCTTTATCTAATCTAGAAGTATGATTTGTATTTCTGAGCAATTCAAAATCCCTAAAATCAAAGCCTGGACCTACACAACAACTAACCAAAGTAAATTCGCCTGTACTTTTTGCAGCTTGCCAATATCCAGATGGAATCATTTCTACTGGATTATTGGAATCTAAAATTAAATTTCTTATTAACTTATTATCATTATCTAGGCACCATAAATTCAGAGGATCGCCCCTTAGATAAATCCAAATTTCATCTGCATTTTTTACTCTGTGCCAAGCACTTTTTGCATCTCTCTCCAAAAGATAATAAATTCCCGTAATAAAGTTTCTACTTTGGCCATCTTCCCTTATTAAAGAATTCTTACTCCTTACTATCTCTCTAAACCATCCACCCTCAGGATGAGGAGATAAATTAAATTGTTTTATTATTTTTATATTTTGTTGTTTAGGATTCACTTCACAAAAATATCTATAAAAATTAATCTCAATATTATTTAGAAACCTGAAAACAAATCAAAATAAAATATATTTTCTAAAAATTAAGCACAAATAACTGACAAATCTACAAAATTTTTATTTTCATCTGCCAGTTCAGTAATGATTCTATTGAGCCATTCAGAGGTCGTTTCACAATAGCCTACATTTAAAATAGTTTTTTGCTTTGCTGTTTCTTCTTTATTCATAGTTAAAGTATTTTTATATAAATTAGTATTTAATTAAATCTATGTGAATAAGTCTTAATTACTATCTATTTCAAAAAGTTGTATTTAATACATATTTGAGAACTGCTAGTAAACAAATAAAATTAAATCGTTGACAAGAAAATCTATACAAGTAAGAGTAGAAAAAATTTATTATTTAACCTATGAATAACATCAAGATTGAGGAATTGATGAAAGTAAGGTTCGATGGTATTGCTAATAGAATTGGGCAATTAAGCAAAAGGGAAAGTGAGTCTTTATTACTTGAGCATCTTGAGTGGTTAGAGGGAGGATGGGAGACTGAAGAAATCTTATTTTTAAAAAAACCCTACAGAAAATGGTGGTTCTAACTCCACTTCTATCAATAATTAATGATGACCTAAGGGACCAGGCCCAGATCCTATTTTGTAAGAATTTTCTAAAGATTTCTCAACGAATAATTTCGCTTTTTGTATGGAATCAAGTAGATCAAAACCTAGAGCCTTGTAACCACAAATAGCAGCACTCAAAGTACAGCCGCTACCATGGGTATTTTCTGTATTTATAAAATTATTAAAGAGCCACTCTTTTCTACCATTTATGTCAAGAAAAAAATCCTTTCCTTTCATATCTGTTAAACCGCCACCTTTTATAAGTACCGCTTTGGCTCCAAGACCAATAATATTTCTTGCGGAATTTTCGATATCTTCTTCACTCCTTATTTCTAAACCAGAAAGTAGATTTGCTTCATAAATATTTGGAGTTACCAAATCTGCAATTGGTAATAGAAGTTTTTTATAAGCATTAATCGCAGAATCTTCAAGTAATTTAGAACCAGTTCTTGTAACCATTACTGGGTCAATAATTTTGGTTATTGCATATGTATTTAATTTTGAAGCAGTATCATTAATTATCCTTTCATTTAATAACATTCCAGTTTTTAAGGCATCAATACCAAAATCAGCAAATAACGTATCTAACTGACTTAATAAAGTATTCTTCTCTACTGGTTCAACGGATGTAACCTCTAGACTATTTTGTGCAGTAATACATGTAATAACAGAACATCCATGTACTTTAAGAGCCATAAAAGTTCTCAAATCAGCCTGTATACCTGCTCCACCCCCGGAGTCGCTACCCCCTATTGAAAGTGCAATTTTAGAATACATGATTTATTAATTCGTCTTTGAGAGTACTATAAATAAATTCTAATTAAAATTAGAAGTCTGAATATGCATTAAAAAAATCCAACTCTAATTCCATTGCTGTTTTGTATAAATATTTTGCTTGATTAATATCATATCTTTCGATATTGGTCTCAATAAGATTTTCGAGTGAATTTGCTAAATTTTCAAAGCTCTCATCAGAGTAAGTAATTATCCATTCTTTATATTTAATGTCAAAATCCTCTTTGTACAAACTTTTTCCTATCCAAGAATAAAGTCGCATACATGGCGTCATTGCAAACATTATTTCAACGGAGCTAAGTCTTTTGGAAGTATCTTCAAGAAAATCTGTATAATTTTTAGTGGCTTTTTTTATATAGTTCTTAGACAAATCAATGTCCCATTCTTTTGCATACGTTTCATGAAGTATTAACTCCTCTGAAACGCCCATTAACAGTTCACTTAACTTCTTTATTGAGTACTTATCTTTTGATTTGGAAACAGCAAGACCATAAGCCTTAGCAAAAGTCTCTAAAAAGAAATAATCTTGAGCTAAATATTCTTGAAATATATTTTTAGGGAGACTTCCATTCTTTAAACCTTGAACAAATTTTGTATTTAAACTTAGTAAAGCAATCTCATAATTATCCTCCCAAAGTTTTTTTGTTATTTTCATTTTTTTGAATTTTTAGTTATTCTAAAATTTTTTAAATTTTTTACCTACAAACTTAATCTTATTTTTCTAAGATTAAAAGAAAAAATTATGAAAGAAATAAATATTTTATGGTTTAAGAAAGATTTAAGAATTTTTGATAACGAAGCTCTCTGTGAGGCTATAAAAGATAATGATATTTTACCTATTTATATTGTTGAGTTAGATATTTGGAACCAAAATACTCATTCAGATAGACAATGGCAATTTTGCAAAGAAAGTTTAATAGATTTAAGAAATGCACTTACTGAGATTGGACAACCATTAATTATTAGGACTGGAAATGTTATTAATATTTTTGATGAAATTAGTTCAAAATT
Organism: Prochlorococcus marinus; assembly: GCF_001180325.1. Classification (GTDB taxonomy): domain Bacteria; phylum Cyanobacteriota; class Cyanobacteriia; order PCC-6307; family Cyanobiaceae; genus Prochlorococcus_A; species Prochlorococcus_A marinus_R. The sequence continues at coordinate 331,870 of NZ_CVSZ01000035.1, read as the reverse complement.
TAAAATCAAAGGTATATATAGCCATCAAGAAACCGGAGATTGGCTTACTTATAAAAGAGATCAAAAAGTAAGAGAATGGGCTTTAAGCAAAAATATTATTTGGAAGGAATTTCTACAATTTGCAGTTTTTAGAGGAAATTTAGATAGGAATAATTGGTCTAAAAAGTGGCAAAAAAATTCCGAAAAAAACTTACTTAAAGCCCCATTAAGAATTAATCCTATTAACTTTAATATTGGAGAAATACCCTCAGACGAAATTTTTTCCTTTAAAAAAGAAACTTGTCCAGGAAGAATGCAAGGTGGAAGAAAGAAAGGTTTAGAGAGAATGCAATACTTCTTTAATAATAAATTAGATTCTTATTCAAAAGATATATCTAGCCCAGAAAAATCATTTGATAGTTGTACAAGACTATCCCCATATATTTGTTGGGGATGCATTTCATTAAAAGAAATTTTTAAAAAGGCAGATATATCAAAAAACAAAAATTCTACGATGTTAAAAAGCAGATTAACTTGGCATTGTCATTTCATTCAGAAACTTGAAAGTGAACCAGAACTAGAGTTTAGGGAATACCATCCTTTTTTTAAAAATATTAGAGAAAAAAATAATGAATTACTTTATTCATGGAGTTCAGGTAATACTGGCTTTCCTTTTGTAGATGCATGTATGCGTTCATTAAATTTCAATGGATGGATTAACTTCAGGATGCGTGCGATGTTAATGTCTTTTGCTAGCTACAATTTATGGCTGCCATGGCAAGATTCAGGTTCTGAATTAGCAAATAAATTTGTAGATTATGAGCCTGGAATACACTGGAACCAATGCCAAATGCAATCTGGAACTACGTCTATAAATACGAATAGAATTTATAATCCTATTAAGCAGGGAAAAGATCATGATCCTCAAGGAAAATTTATAAAAAAATGGATACCAGAATTAAAAGATATATCACTTAATTTCATTCATGAACCATGGCTATTATCTAGATTTAATCAAGAAGAATATGAACAAATTAATTACATAAGACCAATAATTGACATCCCAATTAGCACTAAAACTGCAAAGAAGAAAATTCAGGAAATCACTAAAAAGGATGGATATTGGGATATCTCAAAAGAAATTTATTTAAAGCATGGCTCTAGAAAAAGGCCTAGAAAAAACATAAATAATAAAAAAAATTTTTCTAAGGAAAAGGAAAAACAATACGAACTGAAATTAGATTTCTAAATTTTATTTTCAGAAATTTCAAGATTACTTTTAGCGCCTAGGAAAGTTTTTAAATTTTGAAATTAAATATATAATTCCACGATGAACTAATGCAAGCTTTAATGTATTTATTAGATTTTATTAATTATGTCTGAAAGATTTGAATGGGACGATACCAATAGTTCTGGTATATGGTGGAGTACTAATGTAAGTATTAGAGACGAGTGCATTTTGCTCAAAGAAGATACTCAATGCGAAGATTCTGATATCGTCGAACTTCTTAGGAGTATTGCACAAAATATTGAAGATAATGGCCTTTAATTTTTAAAGGAATATTCTCTCTTTTAGAGATTTTGAATTCCTTTTACAGCTTTTATTAATTCTTTAGTAATGCCCTTTTCACTCATTGAATGACCAGCATCATTAACAATAATTAATTCAGAATTCTTTAATTTCTTATTTAGATCCCAAGCGCTCCTAACAGGGCAAACAACGTCATACCTACCTTGAATTATTTTTGTTGGAATCGATTCTATTGTTTTTATATTTTTCAAAATAAAATCATCTTCTAAGAAAATATTATTAATAAAATAATGACATTCGATCCTTGCAAATGCATCTGAAAAAGAATTAACTTCAGACTTATCAAAATCGAATTTTTTGTTAATTAAATGACTAGTTGAGAGTTCCCATTTTGTCCAAGCTGCTGCTGCTTTTGATCTAACATTTGCATCTGATGATGTTAGATATTTATAAAAAGAACTTATCAAATCATTTCTTTCTTCTTTTGGTATCACAGAAATATATTCTTCAAATTCATCTGGGAATATCTCACTTGCACCATATTGATAAAACCACAATAATTCAAACTTTCTACATAAAAATATTCCTCGCAAAGTTAAGCTTATAACTCTTGAGGGATTTTTAATTGCATATATAAGTGAAAGTGTTGAGCCCCAAGATCCACCAAACAAATGCCAACTATCTATCTTTAAAAGGATCCTTAATTTTTCAATATCATCAACTAAATGATTAGTCGAATTTTCTTTTAATTCTGAGAAAGGAGTTGAAGAACCGCAACCTCTTTGGTCAAATTGAATAATATCGAATTTATCTGGATCAAAGTATCTTCTATATCTTGGTTGACTTCCTCCTCCTGGGCCTCCATGAATAACTAGTATTTTTTTACCATTTGGATTGCCTGATCTTTCCCAATAAATCGTATGAATATCACTTACTTGTAAGTAACCCTTTTCACGAACTTCAATTTTAGGAAACAAGACTTGATCTTTCATTGTGAAATATTTTTAAACACTTAATAAATCTATATTATCCAAAAAGAAGTCTAGTTTAGAAGTAATTTGTAAAAAAAAAAGGACTGGTGGTACAGTCCTTTTTGATATTTGATTTCCTTCTAACAGGATATAAAATTACATATTTTAAAGTCTATTTACTCATAAACCTAGAATACGTGAATTCGGGGATTTCTCTCGATAATTTCAGTCCCTGTTGTCGCTAGTAATTATAAAGCGAAGTCTTATCAGACTAATTGATTGAACTTGAATTTTCGAATAATCCCATTCTCAGGAATACGCTTCCTATATTTTGGAATTTGCTAAATTTCAGGCGGTCTATCAATCATTTAGATTGCCTCCGAACTCAACATTTATAAATTACTCCTTTTTATATTTTCAGTAAATCCGTAAATATGCTGATTTACTTTTTTCTTAATTTGTAAGAGGATTTTAATGATCCTTTGTTATTTATAGATAAATATAAAAATTAAAGTCTATAATCCCTTAATTATTAAGATTCATAGAGCAAAATAGATTCAATTATTCTTTTATCACTATCACAAAGTTTATAATCTTCTAATTTCCACTGAACAAATTTTAGACACTCATCAATAGAAGGATTCTCGTCCCGGCACTTACGCCACTCTCTAATCCAATCTGCCAAGGCAAAAGTTATTTTTGTAGTAAGCATATTTACCAATCAGGGTAATTAAAATCTCCTCCTATAGGTTCTTCATGAAATTCCCCTTCTTTTATACCTTTATCATATTTTTCAATTATCTTTTTATAAGAAGCTATTGAGGGAACTAAATCTCCTATATATATGGGTTCCATTGCAATTGATATAATATTTTTAATTATTTATTATTTTATATAAGAATTTAATAAATAGATTATTAATATGCATTATGGATTTCATCAAAAAGAACAAGATCTTAACACTAATGGCTGTTATTGCAGTTTTATCATTTGCATTAGAGAAAGTAGGCATCATACACCCTTAAATTAATTAAGTTTATTTTAAATACTTCCTAATGAAATAAGTAAACCGATACTATTACTGCAAAAATAAGGAATGGAGATAATAATGTAAAGACTAAAGTTGGAAGATTAATCAGCATAAATTTTAAATAAATATACAAATTTAATAAACATCACTTTTAAGCATTTGCAATAAGTAAAATTTAAATTATTACGATATAAAAAAATTTGAATAAAGAAAGATATAAAGAAGAATATGAAGAGGGCTCAGACTTACTATGGCCTAGTGATAAAGAAGATAAAATAACTCGGCAATTTTATAAAGATTTATCTAATCTTACAAAAAACATAAATTATAGTAAAAAGAAAAAGCTAAAACTTTTTGAACAAGTAGTTAGAATAATAAAAGGCAAAGGCTGGGGTTGACTAATATTCAAACTAAAATGAAAAATGTAATGATACTAATTAGAAGTTTTTTTCTTTTAAGACCAAGATTTTTATCCACTATATTTTTTATTCCAATTCTTTATGGAATTGGCTGGGCTTTATCTCAGCCACTTTTATTGTTTAATTTTGAAAAAGATAATTTATCCTTAATTGGTACTATTATTACTTTTTTACTTTTTATTTTTTTACTCCCATATTGGTTTTATATCAAAAGAAATAAATCAAGTGCTTGGATAATTCTTGGCATAACAAAAGACAAATTCTTGAAAAACTTTTTCAATTTTTCTCAAGGTATTTTATTTGCTTTAGTTTTAATAATTCTGATTCTGGTACCACTATTGCAAAAAAATTATATTTCTTGGATAGGTGAATTCTCGCCAACAATATTGTTAAATTCTATTTTACTGGGATTAGGTGTTGGATTCGCAGAGGAAATAATTTTTAGAGGCTGGTTACTTGAAGAATTAAAATTTGAATATGGTACAAAAATATCAATAGCTTTACAAGCTATAATTTTTAGCTTCGTTCATAATTTATCAAATGAGATCTTTTGGAACATAGTAGGATTACGTTTGGGATTTATTTTACTTGGGATATTTCTATCATTAGTAAAAATTAGAAATAAAGGCTCTTTATGGAATTGCATAGGAATTCATGGAGGACTTGTGGGTATTTGGTTTTTATTAAATAATGGATTAATAGAATTCAAAGAAAATACACCTTCTTTTTTAGCAGGGCCTTTTACACAAAATATTCCAAACCCAATCGGAAGCTTTAGTGCAATTTTTATATTATTTTTGTTATGTATTTTTTTAAACAGTAAAATCAAAAAAAATTTTTACTAGACGTTTTAATTAGATATAAATACCGATTGATTTTTAATTAGTAATTGTCAGATTAGAATAAAGTTTAATACTCATATGAACTTCGAGGCAGGAATAAGATTTATTGTTTTTTTAATAATTTTTGGAGTTACTAACTATCTAATGATGTTGAGAAGATATGAAAACGACATCAAAAAAAAGAAATATTTACAGCAGAAAAAAATTTCCAGGCTATACCCTAAAGGTTCATTTATTTTCTGAAATTAAAAAAGTTTTTGTAGACTTTCCTCACCATTTTTTATTAGTTTTTTGCCAACCTTCATTTAACAATTTTTGCCATATTATTCTTGCTTCTTCAATAACAATTTTTTTTCTAGTTTTCATTAATGGAGGATTTTCTCCATGAATTCCCATAATAATTCCTTCTTCAATAAACATATAATCAATAGATTTATCAGAATTATCCCTATCTTTGTAGAAACGCATCACCCCTACAAAATTGGAGTCAATTAACCAGAAATCGTTAGTTGTATTCAAAAATCCAAAATGAAATTAAATTAATAATATGCTTTCATTAAAATTTGCAAGGGAAATATTTATTTAGTTTATTCATATTTGATATGTTTTTTCTTTTTGTCTACTTTTTTTCAATTCGCCACGTTTTTTCTTAACCTCAACTCTTTTCTTTTGTGATGCTTTAGTGGGTTGGGTATATTTTCTTAATTTAAAAGGTTTATTTAAAGCATTTTTTATTATTGAACTAAATTTCATTAAAGCTAGCTGCCTATTTAATAATTGATTTCTATGTTCTTGAACCGCTAAACGTAAGCTATTATTTACTAATTTGTTTTTCAAGTTTCTCTTAAGAATTTCTTTCTGATAATCATTTAATACTTTGGAATCTTCTAAATTAAAAATAATCTCTACTCTGCTTTCAATTTTATTTACATTTTGTCCTCCAGGACCGGAGGATCTAGAAAATCGCCACTTAATTTCGTTGGATGGGATTACTAATGTTTTAGTAATTTTTAAATCCATTTTTAGTTCTTTTTGATTTAGATCTTTAGAATCATCTCTTTAATACTTTAAAACATACCTTAAAATTCGATCGGTAAATACTGGGCGGTTAAGTTAGGTAAACCGAAATTCGGTGTATTTGCCGTATCAATATCTTCGGTATTTATCCTTTCATATTCCAAAGAATTATCAGATATTGAGTTTGTACTAATTCAAAGGTCACTTATGTATTCAATGTTTGATCTTCTTTTTGAAACACCTTCATATCGCCCTGTATATGTTATTTCCGATAGTGAAATGAAGGAGTTAAAGAAAAACCAACATCAAGAAGAGCTTGATGAAATTACAACACAAAAAGTAAGACTTGAAGATGCTTTTAAAGCTCAACTAAAACATCTTGAAGAGAGAGAAAAAGAAGTAAAAAAAGAACTTAAAGTACTCTCAGCCTCAAAAGATAAATAATTTATTTTTAGAGAAATTACTTTTTCAAAGACGGTTTAAAACCGTCTTTTTTAATTCTTCTAGTTTTAAGGTATCTATAAAATCCACAGATTTTAAAAATATTTTCCATAATTAAAAAATGAATAATAATAAAGAAAAAATAAGAATGTTCTTACCCTTTAGTTGGGTAATTTGTGCAGCAATATCTTTTGCTTATATAAATTCACATTTAATAAATACCTAAAATAAATGTCTTATCCCTCAAGAGACGAAATACTTGCATCTTCAAAAGGGTGGGTAGCATCTTTTTTAAACTTTCTTCCTGGTTTAGGATCGGGTTACTTATATCAAAGAAGATGGAAACCCTACTTTTATACCATCACTGCTAGTACTGCATGGTTCGCTTTAGGTTTTTTTTTACAAGGAGATTCAGAACCCTCTCAAAGTGAACAAATAATTGGAATTTCTGGTCTTTTTTTTATATCAATAGTTACAGTTATAGAAGCAAACTTGGCATACAAAAAAGCAAGTAATAAAACAAAAGCTGAAAAAGAGAAAATAATTTCCTCTGAAAAAAAAGGATGGTTTAAATAATTCAAAAAATTAGATCTAAAAAATATTTAATTAGTTTTCAGTTTCTTAATTTAAATAAATAATTACAATAAATGATTTTTAAGATAATTAAAAAATTTTTTTAGTTGTAAAAAAATAAAATTTCCTTTTCTTTAAGACCTTCCCATCCCGAATCTATTAATAATTGATTCAATGTTTCTTTATCAAAATGCTTAGAACCAGTTTTGACGCATCTATTTCTCATTGATTTTTTAACACCACTCCTTTGTCTTTTATTCTCCTCATCCATAATTCTATTGTATAGATCTAGCATTTTTTGAGGTATTGGAGTACCGTCAAGATCCACTCCATTTTGAATAGCAAGATCAACAGCCTGCATTCCCATTTTCTCCATATATTAAAAAAAAGCTGAAACTATAATAAAACAAAATTCATTAATCTAAAATTCTTTGAATAATAATTTATTGATTTTGAATTTCCTTAAGTACTCTAATAGCCTCTTTAATGTGTTCAGGACCATTCAATAAATCTCTAAAAATATGCCTAACTGTCCCTTTGCGATCAATAACGTAAGTTACCCTACCATCCATAAAACCTAATACTTTAGGAACTTTAAAAGTTTTCCTAAGAGAGTCATTCGTATCACAAAGTAATGGATATTGTAATTTATTTTTATTAGCAAATGCCAAATGACTTGAGGTACTTCCATTACTTACACCCCAAACTTGTGCACCTAATACTTTAAATAAGTCATATTTATCTCTAAATCCGCAAACTTCTATAGTGCAACCCGGCGTATCATCTTTTGGATAAAAAAACAAAACAAGGGGATTTTTCAAACCCTTATTTGATCTTTTAACTCCATTTTGATCCAGTAAAGAAAATTCTGGAATTTTATCTCCAATCTGCACAATTAATATTATAAAATTCCATATTAGAGGTTAAAATGTTTTTTTTGTGACCTTAAAGGAAATAACTGATATTAAAGTCAGTTTTTTTGTTTTATAAGATACTAAAAAATTATTGAAATAAACTAGGGTGAATTTAAATATGGTGAATTTATTAATTCAATAATATGGAATTAATAATTTATACTTTTTTATTTCTTATTCTTTTTTTGGGAGTTATTTTTAACTTAAAAATAACTAACTTTAAAAAAGTTAAAGAAATAAGAAACAAAGCTAAAGGTTATTCAAAAAAGAATAATTAAATATATATTGCTAAGATTAAAATTCAATTTTTTCATTTGGAGTAAATACTGAGCAATATTTTTTTACTAAGTCCTTTGGCTGACTAGTGGAAGAATTCGTTAATTTTAATTTTAGTTTTTCTATAGCCTCATTAGCATTAATCTCACCGAGTCGATATCTTGCACAAGTATCCAATACTTTAAACATTTTTGTGGTAACGGCTTTAGCTGGATAAATTAGAAAGAATAGATAAAAAACAACAAATAAGTACTTCATTTTTTTTTAAGAAGGTAGATATTTAGCGAATAGTTTCAATAATTTAGAAAAGATTAAAATCTAATAGAATAATCTATTATGGATTGAATGTAGGATTTCTATAAAATAATAATAAAAGAAATTAAGATAAAGTAAGTGATAGTAAAAATTATCTCGGTGAAAATGAGAAAATTAATAGAGAAACATAAAACTCTTATAAATTGGTACCAAAAAAAATTCAAATTGAGTGATTATCAATTACTTTGGTTAGTTTTCTTTAAAGGAGTATTAATAACAATAATATTTTTCAAAATTTTTTAATATTAAAAAAGCTCTTCCGAGAATGAAATTTTCACATGATTTGACTATATTTAATAGTAGATTTCCTAATTAGTTAAATAGTTATCATTTATGAATATTTTTGGTGTAGGTTTGCCTGAAGTTACTGTAATACTTATCTTAGCTCTTTTAATTTTTGGTCCAAAAAAGCTTCCAGAATTAGGGAAACAGCTTGGTAAAACTTTGAAAAGTCTTAAAAAAGCATCGAATGAATTTCAAAATGAAATCGACCAAGTTATGAACGAAGAAGATGAATCTCCTAAATCTATAGAAAGCAATCAAACAAATGAAATTAATCAAGAAAAAATAGATTCAGAAAACAGCAAAAAATAATATCTTGGATAGGCCCATAACCCCCATAGACGAATTTGAAAGAGCATTAGATAAAGCAGCTCTTACTAAAGAGGAATATGAATTGATAGACTACATCCGCTATACAAGTGTTTTTACACAACCTAGTCTTATTAAAGATTTAAAAAGGCCATCAAAACCTCCTCTTTTGTCAGTTCTATGTCAAATTTGCAGAAAAATTGGTTCGGAGATGCCAGATCATTTTAATAAAGTAATTGAGTGGTCAATCGAAATAAGTGATCACAATACAAAATGGGATGCTCATTTAATTTGCGCAGAAGCATTAAATATAGACAAAATCCCATTAAATCCTATTCATGGAACAACTTTATTTGATGTTCTTGTTGTACACAAAGAATTATTTCTTGGATTTGATTAAATTAATCATCTAAAGGCACAGAATCAGTATCTATAACTTCCGAATCATCATAATTATTTATTTTATTTTCAATCCAGTTATTTATATAACTAACTAAAGGTAATGAACCTCTAAAAATAAAAATAGAGGTAGGCAAAGCGCTTAATAATCCGACTACAGGACTTTTAAAAAGTAATCTTCCGGCTTTTATGTTAAATAAAATAATAAGCGCTGAGGGGACTATAACTTTAACTACTGTTTTGAGCGCCTCAAGCCAACCGACACGATATATCCACCATATTAAAATTATGCCAACTATATATAGGAATAAGTAAGTCATAAAAATAGTATAATGATTATCTATTTATCTTGTTCTTGCTAAGAAAAAGATTTTATAAATTTCTTTAACATCAATCAATCAAATTCTAGTAATGAGTTTTTCTGAAATAAGAAAATTTTTAATTAAGATGCAATCTGATGAAGAATTAAAAAAGCAGGTTACGACATCCTCTACAGCAGATGATGTAGCCCTAATAGGTCAAAGCTTAGGTTATGACTTTTCAGGAGATGATCTCTTAAGATTTAATGGACAAAAAGTTGATAAAGTTACCGTAAGAAAGGTAGATCATCCAGGAGAATACCACTAAATTAAGACTTAACCCATATTGCAAGCCCTCCGCCTCTGCCTCGAGCACACAACCAATTATCTTCAGTACTAATTCCTACAAGTGAGAAAAAAGGCATTCTTTTATCTTCTGGTTTTTTTAATTCCTTATTAAATATAGGAAAACTACTAATACTAATTTTTAATTCTTCAAAATAGAAAGCCAATAAAGGTCTAATCCCTTTTAATTCTGCGTTGCCTATAAAAGTGATATTTAATAATCCGAAATTAATTGAATTTTTTATTTCATAATTTATTTGATCCTCTTTATTTTTACTTTTCAGTTCGAGTCTTGCCGACAATACTTGGAGAATCGAACTGGGTATATTTTTGATTTCATCTGACTCCTTTCCCCATACATACTTAAACTTCCATATTCCTAACAATTCCTTATATGCAATTCCACTACCATTTTTTTGGGAATTTTTTTCTAATAGTTTTATCTCATTAATATCAGGAAATTGTTTCATAATAGATTTTAATCTAAGAATCAAATACTAAGATAACTCTATAAAAAATGTTCTTTGTTAAAAATATCTCCAAAAAGATTTCTTTATTTCAAAATATTTCCAAAAAAATAATTTTATGGCACACATAAGGAACAAGATCTCGTTATTATATTTACATAAAGTAACTAAATTAATGGATTTTATTTCTAAAAGCCAAGGATACATCCCTTTAAAAGCAGTCCCTTACATATTTTTCTTAGCTGTTGTACTTAGTATTACAACTTCAACTAATACATTTGTCTAAAACTAGTTAGCTGCGCGAGAAAAGTAAAGTAAATATTTAATGGAAAACTACGATGTTGTAATAGTAGGTAGTGGAATAGGGGCATTATGTTGTGGTTCGATTCTCGCATTATCAGGCAAAAAAGTACTTATTTGTGAAGCTCATAGCCAGCCAGGAGGTGTTGCCCACAGTTTCAAAAGAAATGGTTACACTTTCGAATCAGGTCCTTCCTTGTGGAGTGGAATAGGTAAATGGCCGACAACTAATCCCCTAGGGCAAATTCTTAAATTACTTGATGAAGAAGTTGAACTATTTCAATACAAAGGTTGGCAAGTAATTGTCCCAGAAGGCAATTTTAATCTTGATGTGGGGGAAGAACCTTTTAAACAAACAATTAAAACTTTAAGAGGTGAGAAATCTGTTAAAGAATGGGAATCATTTATTTCCGGAATAAAACCTCTTAGCCAAATAATAAATGAAATACCATTACTCTCTTTTTCTCCCGAATCAATAAATTTCCTAGATCTAATAAATTTAACACCAAAATTTTTACCTAATATCAATCAAATACCAAAAATTAATAAAGGCTTTGGGAATTTAGTAAATAATCATCTAGAGGATCCTTTTCTCAGAAATTGGGTTGATTTATTGAGCTTTTTGATAAGTGGTATGTCAATGCATGATACAAATACAGCTGCAATGGCTACTTTATTTAACGAATGGTTTGAACCAAATTCATACCTTGAATACCCCAAAGGAGGTAGTGAATCTATCGTAAAAGCCTTAATTAATGGATTTAAAAAAAATGGAGGAGAATTAATTCTTTCTTCGAGAGTAAAGACAATTAACTTCAATAAAAATTTAGCTACAGGTATAACTCTTAATAATGGTTCTAGTTATAGTTGTGAATCTGTTGTCACCAACACTGATATTTGGAATTTAAAAAAGTTAATTCCAAATGAAATTTCAAAAAGATGGAATACAAAAGTATTGAACCCTAATAAATGTGATTCTTTCCTTCATATACATCTAGGTTTTGATGCTGATGGTCTTGAAAATTTGCCAATACATGCGATACATGTTGATGATTGGGAAAAAGGTATAACCGCAGAAAGAAATATAGCTGTATTTTCAATCCCATCTGTTTTAGATAAAAATATGGCCCCTAAAGGAAAACATGTTCTTCATGGATATACTCCCGCAAATGAACCTTGGGAAATTTGGGAAAACCTAAATCCAAAGGAATTAGAATATAGAAATTTGAAAGAAGAAAGATGTTCAATATTCCTTAATGCAGTGCGAAAATTCATCCCTGATATAGATGAAAGGATTGATTTGAAGATGCTAGGAACCCCAATCACTCATAAAAAATTTACCAATACCTATTGCGGTAGTTACGGCCCTGCATTATCTGCAGCAAAAGGTCTTTTCCCAGGCTGCAAAACTCCAGTGAAAAATTTATTTACTTGCGGTGCAAGTACATTTCCAGGTATTGGAATTCCTGCTGTTTCAGCAAGTGGCGCTTACGCAGCTGAGCAAATTATTGGTAAAAAAGAATTTAAAACTCTTCTTAAGAAAATAAATTTATGAATCAAGTTCTTTTTATAACTCTACAAATACTTAGTTAAGAAATAACAATAAAGAAAGCAAAAACTTTCAATAATGATATTCTTTACCTGAACATAAACTTAACTTATAGCTCTTATATGTTTTTCTTATCAATTCCTCAAGCTTGGCATTTAGTTGGCACTTGGTCAGAACAACTTCCAAACGAGTCAAATCTTATAGGAATGGGCCAAACAGAATTAATGATGACTTTACATTCAATATTCGTTCCTCTCTTACTTGTAATTTCATATTACCTATTCAATAGACTTAATAAAAACGAATCAAAGAAAATTAAGGGATGATCGTTTAAGGTTTATTTAGCTGAACTTCTTCTAACTACTTTTCTGCCCGTAGAAGTATCAACTCCGCTTGAATCTTTAGTTTGTGAATTAGTTTCAATATTATCAGCATCACTTTTATCCATTTCTGCGCAAACACCTACTACCATGGCAGCTTGCATTTGATCTGGTAAATCTCCAATAGTTAATAAAGCCTTTAAAACTAATTGAAGTCGAGTTTGCCGATCTATTTCAGGTCTTAGTTTTTTTATGGTATTCCAAAGTTCTTGGGTAACTTCTTTTAAAAGTTCTCGATCTACAGCCAAATTAAATCCTTCTTGTATTTCTACTAATCTAACAAAAAATTGGATCTCGTAAAATAATATTCGATAAAAAGATTGTTAGTTAATATTTTTTCTATCCAAATACAAGTTGCATTTGTTGATGCAATTCATTTTTCTCTTGCGATAGTTCATCTTTTTCAATTTTTTTTAGAGCAAAAGTTTTATAAAATTTTTTTTGAATTTTTATTGGAGTATTTTCAAACTTTGCATTTTTTCTTATTAGAGAATTCCACTCTTTTGAATTAAAAGGGGCATAAGGAGAAGATGAAATCACTTTCATATCTTATAATACATCTGTACTAATAATAGTACATTTTTACTATTATGCAACAGCTGCATCCATTTATCTTAATTTCAAAGTATCCTTATGAATGGATTGATTTTTTTTATCTAATTTGTGGGAATTATAAGTTTGATAAATGAATAAAAGTATCATAAGTAACTTATTGATCCCTTTTTTTAGTGTCTTAAGACTTTTATTGCTTAAAACCTCTTAAAATAGTTAATTTGTTGAAATTAACATTGACAAGATATATTTAGTAATCCTTCCTATAAAAAGAATAATGAATTGATCGCAAAATGCTTCTTAGTAATTCAAAAAGACTAAAAATCCAAGGAATAATTAAAAGAATTGCTCAAGATAAATCAATTACATTAGAAGAAAGAATATATGTCGAGAAATTTGCGCACCATAACTCTACAATTTCTCTTTGGCTGAAAAAAGCTAACAGTTTTAGAAGGAATGGTACGAAAAATGATGGGGGGATTGATAACCTCTTACAATCATTTGGGATAGATGGACTAGATAAAGAAAATCATTTCAACCCTAATGAAGATGACATATCGGATTGGTTTGGCGGTGCTCCTGGTTGGCTAAGGAGAAGCTAGATCCATTAATTATTCAATTTACCCAGGCTATCTTACACAAATATAAACTCATAAAAGATATAAATACCCAAAAAAACCATGGTATAAATTTAATCGGAACTAAATATTTCTTTGAAAAGGTTTTCATATTTATTTTTCTTTTAGATTATTTCTTCCTTACAGTTTTTGAAAATAGGTTTAATTGCTCTATTTATAAATTAAACAATATTCTAAACCTCAAAAATATTAAATCACTTTAAGTAGATAAAGTTAATTAGCCTTAATCTTCACAATCTAAGCAACTTTATTTTCAATGTTCTTTGAAAAATTTACTATTTTTGCCTCATCATGGTCTGAATCATTCCAAAATTTTATAAGTCTTTCTAATTCATCAATCCTTTTTTTTGCATTTGCAATTTTTTCAGTAGTTGTCATATAAAATTTTTATCTATCCAATTAATGCATGAAAAAAAAATATTTCAATGGAAGTAACAATTTTTAGACTATAAATATTAATTTTTGGTTAATTACTTCAATACATCATAGTCCTCGAGCGGCTGAGTAATTATACTTAAAGAAAAACTAAATCCATGAAGAAATTAAATTCTTTGATTTTGAACAGCACAGTTAACTTCTTAGACTTCATATACTCTGGTAGATCTTTACAAAGATTTTGGGTTTTAGAAGTTATAGCTAGATCACCTTATTTTGCATTTCTTTCAGTTCTTCATTTTAAAGAATCTCTAGGAATTAAAAATGAGAAAACAATGATTTTAATGAAAGAACATTTTTATCAAGCTATTAACGAAACTGAGCATCTTAAAGAAATGGAGAAAAGAGGAGGTGATAGGTTCTGGATTGATAGATTTTTTGCGAGACACCTTGTTCTTGTCTATTACTGGATCATGGTTTTTTATTATTTCCTCTCTCCAGCTAATGCTTATGATGTAAACATAAAAATCGAAGAACATGCATTTGAAACTTATTCCAAATATTTAATAGATAATCCAAATGATCAAAAAATAAAAGAAATTGCTCACGATGAATTAAATCATGTCCAAGAACTTAACGAAGCTTTGTCAATGCTTACAACAGTTTAGATTAGTGCTGAGAAATCTATCAGCAATATTGAGAGTATCACCGAAGAAGAAATTAACCCTAGGCTGATCATTAATGAGACGTAACCTTTTTTTCTAGGCAATTTATAAAAAGATATTCCAATAATTAGTATCATTATTAATGAGAAAAAAATTATAATTTTTTCATTTACTAAATTGAGATGTATAACTAAATTTTTTTCTTCAAAAAATTTGAGAAATTCAGATAAAACTAATTCTTCTTCTATTTTCTTAAAATAGTCAAATAAGCTTATAAAAGCAGAACTTAATAAAGATAATACAACCAGTGCAGTAACTGGTTTTGTTAACCTGTTAAGTGTTCTGTTAAAACTTGCCAATAAAATAAGAATAAAAAAAGAGGTTACTAAAGGTATTAAAGGTATAAGAGTTGTTGAATTTATGAAATTTCCCACGGAAAAAATATGTATCTAACTTAAAATTTTATATTATTTCGACGCGTTATTTTATTAAATAAGATTATTTAAAATTTATAATGTAATTAGTACCTATTGCATTCTGTGTAAATTGATACCAAAATTAAATTAGTATTGAAGAATAAAATGTTAGCCATTTCTGAAATTATTATTGCAAGTGCTATCTTCCTAGGGATTGTATATTGGGAAGTTAAATTCCTATATACCAAAACTACTGTAGCGAAATAAATTCACTCAAAACAGGAAAATTAAAAGCGTAGAAAATTTAAAAAAAATTTAAGAATTTAAGTTGACAAAAAAAGCTCTAAATATGAGAGAATAAACACAAATCTCCAGCCCCTCTAATGAGCGAAGTCCAAAATCCTAATACTAACTCAACTCAGCAGCAGCAGCAGCAGCAGCAACAATCCTATTCAGACAGCAAAATTAACTCTGCTGAGAGCGAGAGACTTTATCTTGAGATGAAAGAAGCTTGGCTTTAAATTTAATTCGTGTTTGAAATAATATTTCTATAAATTTTTTTTTAATTTTGAATTAATCAATACTTTTTTATTTTCTATACCCTTTAAATTTTATTTAACCATTGGGTAACTTTTGAGAAAACTAAAGCAGTTAGAAAAAATTAACGGAAGACTCGCAATGGGAGGGTTGATATATTTAGTTTTTACAAAACTAGTTTCCAACCGTGCCGACATATTAGACCAGCTTAAATCTTATTTAATTTAAGAAATTAATTAGAAGTATTTATTATCCAGGAATATTTCGTTCTATATAAGCGTCAGTTAAAGCTAAAATTAACCCCAATAATGTTGAAAATATAGCAATTTCAGTTGATTCCATTTTATTTTTAAATTACCCTTAGTTTGCTAAATAATTCAAAGTTCAGCAACAAAACTAATAACTTACTATAGTACTTATATACTACTAGTTATTTATTGTGAGCTCAGCAATTCCTGAGTTTCTTTTCGTTAGGCCTGGTGATTATGTCGCAATTAAAAAAGAAAATTGCGAAGATACTAAGGAAAAGAATGAAAATTATTGGGTCGGTCAAGTTATCGACTGTATTGGAGGAGCTAGAAATCCAAATTCATGGACCTTGTTTCAAGTTGCCAATATTGACAATGGAGAGATCACTATAATCAACGCCGATATTGTAGAAAAAATTTTGAAACCTTCTGGAAGTTAATCTTAATCAAACAAACTTCATTCAGTATTACAAAAAAGGGGGAATGAACGTTTTAAAGGAAATCATCCCAATTCCAAGCAGGCAAGTCCATATACTTGATTCATAGGGCAGGGAAGTTGAATACCTTTATACATTCTGTAAGTTTTTGATATTTCCTCAAATCCCAAACTTGATAAAAGATAATTTGCATAAGGGTTCAGATTAGAGCAATCCAATAAGATTTGAGTATCTAAATCACCAACTAACTCCCTTATTAATAATTCAGCAAGTGGTGGAGTATCCGCTAAAAGTGGGCCAATTCTCCAGCCTTGCTCATTATCCTCCAATACACAAGGTCTAATCCTGCCAAATCCATGGCACATCCCATTATTATCGACAATTGCACTGACATTACCATGAGAATTTTTCAACCAGTCATTTAGAAAATGTGGTCTGGGACTAGGTTCTCTTTGATCATCATAAATTAAGACTGCTTCAGAAGAAATTTTATTACCCGGGACAACTTTAAAAGAATGAAATTCATCTTTATAGAAATTTCTTAATGGCAAATCTTGAGAACCATTTAATTTCCATCGATTTGTAATGGAAGATTTTCTAAACCCCCACTTTGCGTAATCATTTAATCTATCTGGGGCAGCCTCAAGACCAATACAATCAACATTTTTCAAATATTCGAGGGCATGTTTCCATAATCTCACTCCATATCCATTATTCCGGAATTCTTTTTTAACGATAAATAAACCTATAAAACTATACGAGGAATTATATTTTATACACGCAATAGAGCCTATGGGATTATTGTCTAGGCAAGCTACCCATACCCCTTGTTTATCTGTATTTCTATAAATTGATAAATCATCCATTCCGGGAGAAAATCCTTCTAACCTTGCCCAGTTTGTGACTTCTGGTATTTCATTTATAGATATCAATCTAATTGAAAAATTTTCCCTCATAGAAATATACTAACCAAGAAAAATTTGAATTTTTAATAGCAATATTAATAAATTTGATTATTTCTCATAAATCATTCGCTTTGATTGAACTGCCTAAAAACCTTAGTTATTTACAATTTATCCTCTGATATATTTAATACTATTGAAAGGTAAAAAATGAAAATTTCTGATAAATTTCATTTAGAAGACATCTATAAATTAAAAAATACAGTTCTCACTGGTAAAACTGAAGATATAAAATGGCGGATCCATCATATCAATATAGTTTCTAAACTTTTGGATGAAAATAAAAAAGAGATAATTAAATCACTTTTTGTTGATCTCGGCAAATCTGAAATTGAAGGGCTTTCAGAAATACTTTTAGTGAAAGAAGAAATTTCACTTATAAAAAAGAAACTCAATTCTTGGATGCGACCAAAAAAGATTGATACACCTTTTTATCTTTTTCCATCATCCTCCAAAGTTATTTATGAACCTCTTGGGTGTGTCTTAATTCTTGGTCCTTATAATTACCCATTACTTTATATTTTAAAGCCATTGGTAAATATTTTCTCAGCAGGAAATACTGCAGTTATAAAACCATCAGAGAAATGTCCTACGACCTCAAAACTTATTAATAAGCTTACTTCCAAATATTTCCGTAAAGATGTCCTAATGACAGTAGAGGGTGATAATAAACAATCCATAAAATTAATTGAACAAAATTTTGACCACATTTTTTTTACAGGAAGTACTGAAACTGGAAAATCTATAATGAAATTAGCTTCAAAAAACTTAACTCCATTAACTCTTGAGTTAAGCGGAACAAATCCTGTAATTGTTTTCAAGAATGCAAATTTAGAAGTGGCTGCAAAAAGAATTGTTTGGGGTAAATTTTTTAATTCTGGTCAATCCTGCATGGCTCCGAATCATATCTTTGTAGATAAAGAAATTGAAAATATTTTTATAGAAAAATTAAAAAAATACATAGTAAGTTTTTACGGAGATAATCCAATTATTTCCGAAAACCTATCAAAATTGGAGAAAAAACAATTTACATCAACTGTAGAAATTCTCAAACAATATGAAAAAGAAAAAAGAATTTTATTTGGGGGGACTTTTAGTAAAAAAAAGTTGAAAATATCTCCTACAATTTTGAGAACTAAATTAAATGAAACAGATATTTTGCAGAAAGAATTATTCAGTTCACTACTTCCTATAGTTGGAATTAATGATAAAGAATCAGCTTTAAAACAGATCAGTCAAACATCAAAACCCTTAGCAATCTACTTATTTGGAGGCAATAAAAAAATCCATAATCATATTTCAAAAGTAACCAGCTCTGGAACAATTTGTATAAATGATGTGATGTTGCCAGTCCTTATTCCAAATTTACCCTTTGGAGGCGTTGGGCAAAGTGGTATTGGTAAATTTCATGGAGAAGAAGGTTTTCGAAATTTTTCAAATCAAAAATCTATTACTTTTAAAGGTTTTTTATTTGATTTAAATCTGCGGTATCCCCCCTATGAGAGAGTAAAGAAATTTTTAAAGTTTATTTTTCAGGTTTAAATTACTTAAATTGTTTTCAAAAACCTAGCGATTTTAAATTTAAAGATTATCTTTAAATAAATAGTGAGTTTTATGAAATTTGCATTTTTAGTAATTGCCATATTTATTAATTTTTTTAATCACTCATTGACAAAATCAGAAGAAAAAATATTTTCATCAAAAAACAAAATTGAGAATATTGCTAGAAAAGAATCAATTACTGAAGAAAAAACTGAAATAAAAAAAATTCATATTGTAAAAAGTGGAGATACAATATCAAGTATTTCAAAATTCTATTCAGTTAATAAAGATTTAATTATTAAATTGAATAACTTAAAAGATGAAAATTATATCTTTGTTGGCCAAAATCTTATTATCTCCGAATCTTCTGAAAATCTTACAAAACAATCAGATTTAATTAAAAATTATCATATTGTTCAAACTGGTGAAAATCTTACTGACATATCGAACAAATATAATTTAAAAGTAAAAGAACTGATAGAGATTAATAATATCAATAATGCTGATTCAATAAAAATTGGTCAAAAGCTCACAATAAGAAAAAAGAACTCAATTAATTCAGAAAAATATGAAACAACTGAAAATAAAAAAAATAATGACTTAATTGAGTTAGATAAAAAAATTTATGGTCCTATAATTATCCAAAGTAAAACATATAAAGATATTAAAGGTAGAAAAGTTTTAAACGTTCTAAATCAAGAAAATAAAAAACTGATTATTTCAATCAATTGTGATAAAAATGAATTAGATATAAGAATACCTGGCAGGAAATGGATGGGAAGTAAGCCTGCTAAAGAAGAATTCGAAAATAATTTAATAAATGATTTTTGTTAAAACTTTAATTAACATGTGTGAATAATTTGTCTAAGAATATTAATGATGAGTTATTCTACAAAAAGTTAAATTAATATTAATGGCTATTTCAAGAGGAGATCTCGTAAGAGTAAAAAGACCGGAATCATATTGGTATAATGAAATCGGTAAAGTTGCTTCAGTTGATACCTCAGGCATTAAATATAACTGTGTAGTCAGATTCGATAAAGTAAATTACGCTGGTATAAGCGGAACTGATGGTGGAGCAAATACAAATAATTTCGCTGAAAGTGAATTAGAGAAAGCTTAAATAATTGCCTGAATTACCAGAAGTAGAGACAGTTCGCAGAGGTTTAGAGCAAAAACTTAATAACTTTATTATTAAAAAAGTAGAAGTCTGTAGGGATTCAACTGTTGCATTCCCAATCAAGAAAGAAGAATTCATTAAAGGACTTCTGAACTCACTTATTTATAAATGGGATAGAAGAGGAAAATATTTAATAGCTCAATTAAAAGAAGTTCAAAATGAGAGTGCTCAATTTCCTTTAGAAAATTTTCAAAATAACGGATTTCTTGTAGTTCATTTAAGAATGACTGGATATTTTAAATTTATTGAAAACTCAAGTCATCCTTGTAAACATACAAGAATTAGATTTTTTGATAAAAATAATAATGAGCTTAGGTACATTGACGTAAGAAGTTTTGGTCAAATGTGGTGGATTAATAAAGGCCTTTCGATTAACAAAATAATAAAAGGATTAGGTTCATTAGGACCAGAACCATTTTCTAAAGACTTTGATGCAAATTATCTTAAAAAAGTTATTTCAAAAAGAACAAAATCTATAAAAGCTATCTTATTAGATCAAACAATAGTGGCAGGTATAGGTAATATTTATGCTGATGAAAGTTTATACTCTGCTGGCATCTCCCCTTTTAGAGAAGCTAGAACAATAAAAAAGAATGAGTTAATAAAGCTCAAAGAATCAATTGTAACTGTATTAAAAAAAAGTATAGGGTCTGGAGGTACCACATTTAGTGATTTTAGGGACTTGGAAGGAGAAAATGGGAATTTTGGTTTACAGACAAATGTCTATAGAAGAACTGGAAAAGAATGTCGTAAATGTGGAAATTTAATTGAGAGACAAAAAATTACTGGAAGGAGTACCCATTGGTGTCCGAAATGCCAAAAATAAAAAAGGGCTTACTCATGAAGAGTAAACCCTTTTAAATATTTTTACCTGGCATTGAGCTATTTTCTCAAGGGGCTACCCCCTAAATATTTTCGCCGCTGATGCGTTTCACAACCGAGTTCGAGATGGATCGGAGTGGTTCCACATCGCCATGAACACCAGGATAGTGTGAACCTTGAGAACTGCATAGAAAATTATATAAATTAAAAACAATAAATTAAGTTTATTTGGTCAAGCCCTCGGTCTATTAGTACTCCTCCGCTGCACTTGTTACCAAGCTTCCACGTAGAGCCTATCAACGGGTGTTCTTCCCGTGACCTTACTGGCTTAAGCCATGGCAATACTCATCTTGAGGTGGGCTTCCCACTTAGATGCTTTCAGCGGTTATCCACTCCGCACATGGCTACCCAGCGTTTACCGTTGGCACGATAACTGGCACACCAGAGGTGCGTTCCTCCCGGTCCTCTCGTACTAGGGAGAAATCCTCTCAATATTCCTGCGCATACACCGGATATGGACCGAACTGTCTCACGACGTTCTGAACCCAGCTCGCGTACCGCTTTAATGGGCGAACAGCCCAACCCTTGGGACCGACTTCAGCCCCAGGTTGCGATGAGCCGACATCGAGGTGCCAAACCTCCCCGTCGATGTGAACTCTTGGGGGAGATCAGCCTGTTATCCCTAGAGTAACTTTTATCCGTTGAGCGACGGCCCTTCCACGCAGAACCGTCGGATCACTAAAACCGACTTTCGTCCCTGTTCGACTTGTAGGTCTCACAGTCAAGCTCCCTTCTGCTTTTGCACTCAACGACTGATTTCCAACCAGCCTGAGGGAACCTTTGTGCGCCTCCGTTACCTTTTAGGAGGCGACCGCCCCAGTCAAACTGCCCATCAGATACTGTCCGCTTCCCGGATAACGGGTAAGCGTTAGAACCCTAGCTCTAAAAGAGTGGTATCTCACCGATGACTCAATAGTACCCACAAGCACTATTTCAACGTCTCCCACCTATTCTGCGCATTCAGAGCCCGAGCACAATATCAAACTACAGTAAAGCTTCATAGGGTCTTTCTGTCCGGGTGTATGTAGTCCGCATCTTCACAGACAATTCTATTTCGCCGAGCCTCTCTCCGAGACAGCGCGCAAATCGTTACACCTTTCGTGCGGGTCGGAACTTACCCGACAAGGAATTTCGCTACCTTAGGACCGTTATAGTTACGGCCGCCGTTCACCGGGGCTTCAGTCGCCAGCTTCACTAAAAGCTAACCAGCTTCCTTAACCTTCCGGCACTGGGCAGGTGTCAGCCCCCATACATCGTCTTGCGACTTAGCGGAGACCTGTGTTTTTGGTAAACAGTCGCTTGCGCCTCTTCACTGCGACCAGCTCTCGCTGGCACCCCTTCTCCCGAAGTTACGGGGCCATTTTGCCGAGTTCCTTAGAGAGAGTTATCTCGCGCCCCTCGGTATTCTCTACCACCCCACCTGTGTCGGTTTCGGGTACTGGCATCTGTGTCTTAACGAGTATAGGGCTTTTCTTGGAAGCATGACATCACCAACTTCGCTGCCGTAGCAGCTCGTACTCACGCCTTAGCTCAAGATGTTTTCTCCATCTCTCAAAGCCTCGAACGCTTGAACCAGTAACCAACATCTGGCCTGGTTAGCCTTCTCCGTCCCCCTTCTCAAAACACATCTGGTACAGGAATATTGACCTGTTATCCATCGACTACGCCTTTCGGCCTCGCCTTAGGTCCAGACTAACCCTCCGCGGACGAGCCTGCCGGAGGAACCCTTAGGGTTTCGGGGCATGGGATTCTCACCCATGTTTTCGCTACTCAAGCCGACATTCTCACTTCTATGCTGTCCACGTCCGCTTACGCTAACGCTTCACCCTACATAGAACGCTCCCCTACCATAAATAAATTTATCCGCAGCTTCGGTATAACGCTTAGCCCCGTTCATTTTCGGCGCAGGATCGCTCGACCAGTGAGCTATTACGCACTCCTTTGAGGATGGCTGCTTCTAGGCAAACCTCCTGGTTGTCTGGGCAATCCCACCTCCTTTATCACTTAGCGTTAATTTTGGGACCTTAGCTGGCGGTCTGGGCTGTTTCCCTCTTGACTATGGAGCTTATCCCCCACAGTCTGACTGCCTAGTTACACACAGGGTATTCAGAGTTCATATCGATTTGGTACCGCTTTCGCAGCCCGCACCGAAATGGTTGCTTTACCCCCCTGCTGGAGCACTAGACGCTACGCCTCAACGTATTTCGGGGAGAACCAGCTAGCTCCTGGTTCGATTGGCATTTCACCCCTAACCACAGCTCATCCGCTGAATTTTCAACTTCAGTCGGTTCGGACCTCCACTTGGTATCACCCAAGCTTCATCCTGGCCATGGTTAGATCACCAGGGTTCGGGTCTATAAACACTGACAAACGCCCTATTAAGACTCGCTTTCGCTGTGGCTCCACCATTTCCGGTTTAACCCGCCAGTGCCTATAAGTCGCCGGCTCATTCTTCAACAGGCACACGGTCACCCGATTAGTCGGGCTCCCATTGCTTGTAAGCTCACGGTTTCATGTTCTATTTCACTCCCCTCCCGGGGTTCTTTTCACCTTTCCCTCGCGGTACTGTTTCACTATCGGTCACACAGTAGTACTTAGCCTTACGAGGTGGTCCTCGCAGATTCACACGGAATTCCACGTGCTCCGTGCTACTCGGGATACAGCTAGGTCAACTTATCTTTCGATTACGGGGCTTTCACCCTCTGTGGCACGCCATTCAAACGTTTCTTCTAGACTTGTTGATCCATATTGCTGTCCCACAACCCCGATAGTCAAGACTATCGGTTTGGGCTATTCCCCGTTCGCTCGCCGCTACTGAGGGAGTCGTTATTTACTTTCTCTTCCTCCAGCTACTAAGATGTTTCAGTTCGCTGGGTTAGCTCGCACCAACCTATATATTCAGTTGGCCGTACATGGGGTTGCCCCATTCGGAAATTCCCGGATCAAAGTGTGCTTCCAACTCCCCGAGACTTATCGCAGGTAACCACGTCCTTCATCGCCTCTGTGTGCCTAGGTATCCTCCGTGAGCCCTTTGTAGCTTGACCAATAACTTCAAAAATTGAAGCATCAGCTTAATAGAATTGTTATTAATGCATTCGCACAAATAATAAATCTGCATCATTAAAGATGCTTATTGTCTTTAAAAATAATCTATGCAGTTGTCAAGGTTCTCTGAAAACAATGAAATTAATTCAATGAGTCCAGCATCTTAATGATTTCATTAGGAAGCTAGATTCTTTCAGAATTTGATCACAACTCAGAACATTTCCTTTCTACCGGTTATGGAAGAGGTGGTAATCAGTGGAGGTAAGCGGACTCGAACCGCTGACATCCTGCTTGCAAAGCAGGCGCTCTACCAACTGAGCTATACCCCCAACATAGAGATATGGGCCATCCTGGACTTGAACCAGGGACCTCACCCTTATCAGGGGTGCGCTCTAACCACCTGAGCTAATGGCCCAGGAAAAATAATGGGTGTGACCTAGAAAAACTTAGGAAATGAAATTCTTAATAAATTAAAAACGTGAGATACCGATCGACCTAAGGTGACAAAATAATAATATTAAACATTTTGTTGTCTCCCTGTTAGGAGGTGATCCAGCCGCACCTTCCGGTACGGCTACCTTGTTACGACTTCACCCCAGTCATTAGCCCCACCTTCGGCGTCCTCCTCCACAAGGGTTGGAGTAACGACTTCGGGCATGGCCAACTTCCATGGTGTGACGGGCGGTGTGTACAAGGCCCGGGAACGTATTCACCGCAGTATGCTGACCTGCGATTACTAGCGATTCCTACTTCACGTAGGCGAGTTGCAGCCTACGATCTGAACTGAGCCACGGTTTATGGGATTTGCTAGCTCTC
Source organism: Prochlorococcus marinus (assembly GCF_001180325.1). Taxonomy (GTDB): domain Bacteria; phylum Cyanobacteriota; class Cyanobacteriia; order PCC-6307; family Cyanobiaceae; genus Prochlorococcus_A; species Prochlorococcus_A marinus_R. The sequence goes on along the minus strand of NZ_CVSZ01000035.1, from coordinate 306,937 downwards.
GCGAGTTTGCTGCCCTTTGTCCGTGGCATTGTAGTACGTGTGTAGCCCAGGGTGTAAGGGGCATGATGACTTGACGTCATCCACACCTTCCTCCGGTTTATCACCGGCGGTCTTTCTAGAGTGCCCAACTAAATGCTGGCAACTAAAAACGTGGGTTGCGCTCGTTGCGGGACTTAACCCAACATCTCACGACACGAGCTGACGACAGCCATGCACCACCTGTCACTGCATTCCCGAAGGCACCCTCAAATTTCTAAGAGGTTCGCAGGATGTCAAACCCTGGTAAGGTTCTTCGCGTTGCATCGAATTAAACCACATACTCCACCGCTTGTGCGGGCCCCCGTCAATTCCTTTGAGTTTCACACTTGCGTGCGTACTCCCCAGGCGGAACACTTAACGCGTTAGCTACGACACCGAAGGGGTCGATTCCCCCGACACCTAGTGTTCATCGTTTACGGCCAGGACTACAGGGGTATCTAATCCCTTTCGCTCCCCTGGCTTTCGTCCATGAGCGTCAGTAATGGCCCAGCAGAGCGCCTTCGCCACTGGTGTTCTTCCCGATATCTACGCATTTCACCGCTACACCGGGAATTCCCTCTGCCCCTACCATACTCAAGCATTTCAGTTTCCACTGCCATGATGGAGTTAAGCTCCACGCTTTAACAGCAGACTTGAAAAGCCGCCTGCGGACGCTTTACGCCCAATAATTCCGGATAACGCTTGCCACTCCCGTATTACCGCGGCTGCTGGCACGGAATTAGCCGTGGCTTATTCCTCAAGTACCGTCATATCTTCTTCCTTGAGAAAAGAGGTTTACAGCCCAGAGGCCTTCGTCCCTCACGCGGCGTTGCTCCGTCAGGCTTTCGCCCATTGCGGAAAATTCCCCACTGCTGCCTCCCGTAGGAGTCTGGGCCGTGTCTCAGTCCCAGTGTGGCTGATCATCCTCTCAGACCAGCTACTGATCGAAGCCTTGGTGAGCCATTACCTCACCAACTAGCTAATCAGACGCGAGCTCATCCTCAGGCGAAATTCATTTCACCAATAGGCATATGGGGTATTAGCGGTCGTTTCCAACCGTTATCCCCCTCCTGAGGGCAGATTCTCACGCGTTACTCACCCGTCCGCCACTAACCCGAAGGTTCGTTCGACTTGCATGTGTTAAGCACGCCGCCAGCGTTCATCCTGAGCCAGGATCAAACTCTCCGTTGTGTTCAAATCCTTTTGTAGATAAATCTACTCAATTTGAATTGCTTTATCCAAATAAAAATTTCAGTATTTGTATTTAGTTTCAGCCTCCTTAAACTTTAAGGATTACATTGAGTGCACATTAAATATTTATAAAGTGACTTTCCAAGATCTCAGATCCGTTTGCATCAAAGCCATAAGTTAGCAATTGATGACATTTTATATATTCTTGACGGGACCTCACACCTTTATTGCATGTACATCTTGAAATAACCAAAAAAGATTTAGTTATTCATGACGCAATAAAAGCATCAGTTCCTAAGTTTTTAAATTTTCTAGGTGCAGAGTTAAACAACAAGTGAGTAACTCATGTCGAAGGTAAAACCCTTCTTCTGGTTGAAAAAATTGATCGAAACCAAATCTTCAAAAAATTCATTCTTTTACCAAAAATCAGATTTAAGGTAATTTCTTGAATAATGCAAAAAGTATTTTTTTGCCCAGAAGAAAATACTAAACCATTCAACTGTAATTGTGCAACCTTTTATACAAAAATTTTTTATTAATTTTTTATTTGTTCAAAGTCTCATTAAACAACTAGGCTTAAATAAAGGGATATTAACGAAATGGCAGAAAGATTTAGTCAAAAAAATTTAAGAGTAAGACCAAGTTCTGATGAAGAGAAAATTGTAACAAATGCAAAAAAACACTTCGAAAAGACTTTGGTTGAAATATCAGGCGAGTTAGTGGGAAGCGTTGCTGCACTAGAACACCCAACAAAAAATAAAAAATTAAATTATGGAGAAATATTTTTAAGAGACAATGTTCCTGTAATGATTTACCTCATTACCCAAAAACGGTACGAAATTGTCAAAAAGTTCCTAAGTGTATGCCTTAAGTTACAAAGCTCTAATTACCAAACACGTGGCGTATTTCCTACTAGTTTCGTTGAAGAAAATGGACAGCTCATTGGTGACTATGGTCAGAGATCAATAGGGAGGATTACTTCAGCTGATGCAAGTTTATGGTGGCCCATATTATGTTGGTATTACGTCAATAAAAGTGGTGATTATGCCTTCGGAAAAAGTCAAAGCGTTCAAAGAGGTATTCAACTTCTACTAGATCTAGTTCTACATCCAACATTTGAGGGCACTCCAGTACTTTTTGTTCCAGATTGCGCATTTATGATTGATAGACCTATGGATGTTTGGGGAGCACCTCTAGAAGTTGAAGTTTTACTTCATGGATGTTTAAAAAGTTGTATTAACTTAATGGAATTAAGTAGAGCAGAACATGTTAGTCGACTTCTAGACCAAAGACTTGTTCTTACAAATCAATGGGTTAAAGATTTAGGAAGTTTTCTTTTAAAACATTATTGGGTCACCAGCCAAACAATGCAAATTTTAAGAAGAAGACCAACTGAGCAGTATGGTGATGATCAACACTTCAACGAATTTAACGTTCAACCTCAAGTAGTTCCTTCATGGCTACAAGATTGGTTAGAGAATAGAGGTGGTTACTTAATAGGAAATATTAGGACAGGGAGACCAGACTTTCGATTTTACAGTTTAGGGAATTCTTTAGCATGTATGTTCGGAGTACTGCCTCCTGAAGAACAAAGAGCTTTATTTAGATTAGTTTTACACAACAGACAGCATTTGATGGCTCAAATGCCTATGAGGATTTGTCATCCTCATATGGATGTTGAAGAATGGCAAAATAAAACTGGATCTGATCCAAAGAATTGGCCTTGGAGTTACCATAACGGTGGTCATTGGCCAAGTTTACTTTGGTTTTTTGGTACAGCTGTATTATTACACCAAAAACATTATGGTTCAGATGATGTTATTCTCATGGAAGAAATGAAATCTTTAATAGAAGAATCATATTGGTGTCAACTTAACCAATTGCCTAAGCAAGAATGGGCAGAATATTTTGATGGTCCTACTGGTACTTGGGTTGGGCAACAATCAAGAACATATCAAACTTGGACAATTGTTGGATTTTTATTAATGAATCATTTTCTTAGAAATGAGTATAACGATCTAGATATGTTTAAAATTTGAGCCTAAAATAAACCTAAAGTAAGTGATTTATCAATTGGTAAACATGCACCAATACCAAGATATATTGTCAGGAAAGTTCCGAATAAAAACACAGACATTGCTATTGGTCTTCTAAATGGATTAGAAAATTTATTAACGTTTTCGATAAAAGGTAAAATCATTAATCCCAGTGGAATTAATGTTTGAAGTGCAATACCCAAAAGTTTATTAGGAACAACCCTAAGTATCTGAAAAACTGGATAGAGGTACCATTCAGGTAGAATTTCCAAGGGTGTTGCAAAGGGGTTGGCTTTGTCTCCCAACATTGCAGGATCAAGAACAGCTAATCCAACTACGCAGGCGATAGTTCCTAAAATAACTACCGGAAAAATATAAAGTAAATCATTTGGCCAAGCTGGTTCACCATAATAATTATGCCCCATACCTTTAGCTAGCTTTGCTCTCAATTTAGGATCAGATAGATCGGGTTTTTTTAACGTAGACATATGAAAAACTAATAATTATTTAAGTATAGGAGTTTATAAAGGACCTGAAATACCCTGTTTACGAATCATTAAAAAGTGCATCAACATGAAAACTGCTAATGACCATGGCAGTACAAAAGTATGAAGACTGTAAAATCTGGTTAAAGTGGATTGTCCAACACTTTCTCCACCTCTAAGAAGTTCAACCATAAAGTCACCGATTACTGGAATTGCAGCAGGAACACCTGAAACGATTTTAACTGCCCAATAACCTACCTGATCCCAAGGTAGGGAGTATCCTGTCACTCCAAAAGCAACGGTTATAACTGCCATTACAACACCTGTAACCCAAGTTAATTCTCTTGGCCTTTTAAAGCCTCCGGTAAGATATACCCTAAAAACATGAAGGATTAACATCAAAACCATCATCGATGCACTCCATCTATGCACAGATCTTATTAACCATCCAAAACTCACATCGGTCATTAAATAACTGACTGAACTATAAGCTTGTGTAACTGTTGGCTTATAGTAAAAAGTCATTGCAAAACCTGTTGCAAATTGAATTAGGAAGCATACTAAAGTTATGCCTCCTAAACAATAAAAAATATTTACATGAGGGGGTACGTACTTGGAAGTTACGTCGTCAGTTATGTCTTGGATTTCAAGCCTTTCTTGAAACCAGTCATATACAGATGAGGAATTGGCCATCCACAAAAATTAGCTTTGATATAAAGAGCTTACTTAAAATTCTTATACTTGGTGTTAACACTTAACCCAATGAATTCATCTTTTAACAAACTTTTAACATTCAAAAATGTGATCACTGCATCAATGATCATCATTTTTTCTATCAATCTTTTGTTGATGGAAAGGGTGGACGCTCTCAGTGATAGCAGGCAATTAGTACTTGACGCTTGGACCTTGGTAAACGAAGGTTTTTATGATCCAGAAAAGTTTGATGAAATCCAATGGAAAAGAATTAGACAAAAAACATTACAGAAACAAATTGAAACAAGTGAAGAGGCTTATTCGGCAATTGAAGACATGTTAAGACCTCTAGAAGATCCCTACACGAGAGTTTTACGCCCAAAAGATTATGAACTACTTAAATCAAGCAATTTTGGGAGTGAAATTAATGGTGTTGGGCTTCAATTAGGTGAAGATGATAACAATAAAGTTAGAGTTATTTCTACTCTAGGGGGTTCGCCAGCTGAAGAAGCCGGAATAGTAAGCGGGGACTTGATAGATACAGTGGATGGAATCTCATCAGAAAAATTAGGGCTTGCAAGCACTGCCTCTAAGTTAAGAGGTGAATCAGGGACAAAAGTTTTAGTTGTATTATCTTCGGAATCAGGAGAAACAAGGGAAGTAGATCTAGAGAGGAGATCAGTAGATCTCAGACCGGTTAGAACAAAAAGATTAAGAGACGATTCTCACACAATAGGATATTTAAGAATAACCCAATTCAGCGAAAGCGTGCCCAAAAAAGTTGAAGAGGCACTTCAAGAGTTAAAAGAGAAAGAGGTTGAGGGCTTAATCTTGGATCTTAGAAATAATTCAGGGGGATTAGTAAGCTCAGGCATAGCAGTTGCAGACTCATTATTGAGTGAAAAACCTATAGTCGAGACAAAAGATAGAAATGGAATCAAAGATGCAATTATTTCTCAAAAAGATACATCTTTTGATGGACCAATGGTGACTTTAGTAAATAAAGGTACTGCAAGCGCCAGTGAAATACTTGCTGGTTCTTTACAAGATAATAAGAGATCAATTCTTATGGGAGAACAAACTTATGGGAAAGGTTTAATTCAATCCCTAAAAAGTTTAGGAGAGGATAGTGGTATTGCTATAACAGTAGCTAGTTACTTAACCCCCAAAGGTAATAATATTCAAGGCCAAGGTATGACTCCAGACAAATTACTTGATCTAACGGATGCAAGTGATTTTGGAAGTACTGACGATAAATGGGTAAGGAATGCAGAATTATTTCTGGGGTCGCTTTTAGATAAAGAAAAAGTTTCAGTTCAAACCATTGAATTAAACAATGAAGAAATTAAATCTTTAAATGGCTAAAGATTAAAAAAAAATCTTAGAAAATATGAGTATTAAAAGAATTTTTCATGACCCAATTCATAAAGAAATAGTATTTGATTCAGGAAAGCCAGAAGAATTGATGATTATGGACTTAATCGATACAGTCGCTTTTCAAAGACTAAGAAGAATAAAACAACTTGGCGCAGCATCATTACTTTTTCATGGTGCAGAATCGAGTAGATTTACTCACTCAATTGGTGTTTTTTGTATAGCTAGAAAAATTTTTAAGAGATTAATTGAAAGTAAATCTTCATTTTATGAAAATAAATTTGTTCTTTATGGAGCAGCTCTACTACATGATTTAGGTCATGGACCTTTAAGCCATACCAGCGAAACAATATTCGAGCATGATCACGAACAATGGTCTGAAAACTTAGTTACAAATTATTCTCCAATAAATTCAATCCTCAAAAAATATGACAAAGATTTACCCAGAAAAATTTGTGAATTATTTCAATCAAAACAACTATTTTCAAAACCTTTAAAAACATTGATAAGTAGTGAGATTGATTGCGATCGTCTCGATTATCTTTTACGCGATAGTTACAACACAGGTACTAATTACGGTTTAGTAGATTTAGAGAGAATAATTTCAGCTCTTACCTTTTCACCTGATGGGAATATTGGAATCAAACCAAAAGGGGTGATCGCTATTGAGCATTTCCTTGTTCTTAGAAACTTGATGTATAGAACTATCTACAATCACAAGATAAATGAAATATCAACATGGATTCTCGAAAAAATATTAGACACAATAAAACATAATTATGAAAAGAATATTTGGTTAGATAATTCACTATATAAATGGATTTTTTCACCTTCAAAGGTTGATTTTGATGATTTCATAAGAAATGATGATATAACTTTTTATTATCATTTGATTAGATGGAAAGATGAATCTTTTGAGCCACTTTCTACACTATGCAAAATGTTTATTGATAGAGATTTATTAAAGGCATCAGACATAAGTTTTTTAAGTAAGGTGGATAGATTAAAAATCCTTGCATTTGCCACAAAATTATGTGAAAAGAACGGTTATGATTCAGAAATATTTTGTGGGATTAAGGAAAAGTCTTTTAAAGGTTTTGAATCTAATAATGCGCTAAAAATATGGGACGGCACTCATCAAAGCGCATTAGAAAATAGTTCTGCATTAATAAAAACTTTAATGAGATCTGAGGAAAGCTCTTTTATTATTTATCCAGATATGTTCAAAAATGAAATTAAAAATGAAATTTCATTAATAAAAAACAATTCCTAGATTTAATTCAATGGAAATCGTTTTAAAAAATACTAAAAGTGAATATTTAGAGATTTTTTCTTTATTAGATTTAGATAATATCCATGAAACTTTCAAAAGGTTTTCTTCCATCAAGGAACCTTTTGAGGCAAAAATTTTTGCCGTCAGCGAGTCAATAAGTTCTCATCAATTAGCAAAATTAAAAACTGACCTTAACAAAATTAATGTTTGTTCTTTGCGCATTTACTCAAATAATAGAAATACAGTATTAAGTGGGAAGTCTTTAAAAATTGATTCAGTTTTTATTAAAGAGCAAGAGATTAAAAAAAAGTTACTATCGTTAAATTCAAAAAAGAAAGACGATATTCTTCACAAAGGAACAGTACGATCCGGCGAAAGAATATCTTCAAATGGAAACCTTTGCATTATTGGAGACGTTAATCCAGGAGCAATAGTTTCCGCTAAGAAAAATATTTATGTTTGGGGCAAATTACTAGGGATCGCATTCGCAGGTAAAAGTGGAAATAAAAATGCATCTATTGCATCACTTTATCTAAACCCTTTACAGTTGAGAATTGCAGATGTGATAGCTATAGGACCAAAGGAAAAACCCAAAAATTATTATCCAGAAATTGCGGTAATAGATAAACAAACAATAATTATCAAACCACACTTAATCGAAAATAAAAATTAATCAATAATTTGCAATAAATTAATTCAAAATAGATAAATTTAAGAATTACTTAATCTTTAAAATATTTAACTTTCTGCAAGTGGCTTTATTATTTGTAAAATCTTAAAAATCGTGGGGAAGAATACTCGCACAATATTAATTTGTTCAGGTAAAGGAGGAGTTGGGAAAACAACTTTAACTGCAAACCTAGGTATAGCACTTGCTAATAGCGGAGCAACAACTGCTGTATTAGATGCTGATTTTGGCTTAAGAAATTTAGATCTTCTTCTAGGATTAGAAAATCGCATCATTTATACGGCTCAAGATGTTCTAGACAAAAATTGCCGTCTTGAGCAAGCATTGGTTAGACATAAAAAGGAACCTAATCTTGCTCTTCTGCCTGCTGGAGATCCAAGGATGTTGGATTGGATGAAACCCGAAGATATGAAAAAAATTAGTGAGCTACTTAGTGAGAAATTTGATTTTGTCCTAGTAGATTGTCCTGCTGGTGTAGAAGATGGCTTTAAAAATGCTCTTGCAGCCTGTAAAGAGGCTATTGTTGTAACGAACCCGGAATTATCGGCAGTACGGGATGCGGACAGAGTAATAGGAATTCTTAATACTTCAGATATTGAGCCTATTCAACTTGTAATCAATAGAGTTCGCCCTAACATGATGGCTAGTCAAGAAATGCTATCCATCGAAGATGTTCAAGGGATCCTTTCTTTGCCTTTATTAGGGATTGTTTTAGAAGATGAACAGGTAATAATAAGTACGAATAGAGGAGAGCCACTGACACTTTCAGATGGTAGATCTCCTGCAAAAAAATGTTATTTGAATGTTTCTCAAAGACTTACAAATAAAGATGTACCAATTATCGATCTTAAAAAAGAAGGCAAAAGTCTTAAAGATAGATTCATGAGATTAATGCAAACAAAGGTTTTTTAAAATGATGACTCTCAGAGATCTTATAAATAAATTACTGGGCAGAGAAACGTCTAGTGCGAATACAGCTAGAGAAAGATTACAACTTGTACTTGCTCATGACAGAGTTGATATGAGTTCCTTAACAACTGATCTTTTAGATAAAATGAGGAAAGAGATCCTTGATGTTGTTGCTAAATATGTTGAAATTGATTTTGAGGAGGTTGCAGTAAGTTTGGAGACTGAGGATAGAATGACTGCACTAGTTGCCAATTTGCCAATCAAAAGAACTATTTCAGGAGAAATAAAATTCAAAAAAACTGATAAAACTGATAAAGCAAACAAAGATATCAAAAAGTAATAAATTAAAAAAAGCTAAAAAAATACTGATAATTGACCCTCCCTAATTGTAAGATAAAAAGATTGCCGGCTTAGCTCAGCGGTAGAGCAGCGCTTTTGTAAAGCGAAGGTCATCAGTTCAAATCTGTTAGCCGGCATTTTGATTTATTCATCCTGTTCAATATTCTTTGCTGAAAATAAAAAAACTAAACCTATCAGCGCAACAATAGGAAAAAATCTTATTTCCAGAACATACTCTAAAAAAGATGCAAGGGGTTCAAATATCCAATAAGTAAAAAATTGAATTAATAAAACAAAAAATAATAATAAAAACATTAATACAATTCCCTAACTATTATTTCTCCTTCTCTTATCAGTTTCCAATTTCCACTGTTCTTCCAAAATATAATAGTACTAGCTTTTCCACTACTTTTCCCCCAGGGGATGGGACCCAAAATTTTTAGAGAAGGGAAGTCTAGAGCAATACCTTCAGCTGTAATTGATCCTTTAAAACCTGAAATATTTGCACTTGAAGTTAACAATGGGCCTGTTTCTCTCAAAAGAGATTGTGCGATATTTGAATTTGGAATTCTCAACCCAATAGTCTGATCATTACTGGTAAGGTGTGCAGTCTGCTTTGCTGAAGCAGGAATAACAATTGTCAGAGCTCCAGGCCAATATTTTGAGGCTAAATTTTCGTAATCTTCTTTTGCTGATTCGTGAACATAATCAATTAAATGTTTATGTTCTGATCCCATAAGAATTAAGGGTTTGTTTTTATCTCTTTTTTTAAATGTATAAATAATATTTGAGAATTTTGGTAAGCATCCAATTGCAGGTAAAGTGTCCGTTGGGAAAATTATAGGCAAACCATTTTTAAGGGTCCTACAAGCAGTTTTGCAGTCTACTAAATTCATTTAGATTAAGAACCTATAATAATTTATTTATATCTTCCAATGGTAAACCTACCAATACCTGAAAGATCTTTCACAATTTCTATTGATGTAAATTGATTTTTAATAAGTAGTTGTTTTACTTTTTCACTTTGATCAAAATGATTCTCTAAAATTAGCCAACCATTCTCTTTTAAGAATAATGGTGCTTTATATATTATTTCCCTAATGTGTTTTAAACCATCTTCGCCACCAAGTAAAGCGATTTTAGGTTCGAAATTCTTAACTTCTTTGGGTAATTTTTCATAAGTATCTCTGGGAATATATGGCGGGTTTGAAATAGCGAGGTCTAATTTTCCTTTAAAACTTTCAAGAGGTGACCACCAATTTCCACAATAAAATTTCAAATTTGATTGTTTAGAAGAATTTATAAAATTTTTATTGGCAATTTCTAATGCGTCTTGATCTATATCAGTTGCCACTCCTGCGCTAAATGGATAAGCCAATGCCAACGCAATACTAATTGCACCTGATCCAGTTCCTAATTCAGCAAAAAATAATTTTTCTGATTTATTTCGAAATATATTGAAGACGATATCAACTATGAGCTCTGTTTCTGGTCTGGGAATGAGTACTTTATTTGTAATTTTTAATTTTAAGTCTCTCCAAAAAGTTATTCCACAAAGATGCTGAATTGGGCAAGATTTTTGTAAATGATCATCCCAAACGGATTCTAAAAATTCTAAATTTTTTTTTAAATGTATGTCTTCCTTAGGATTTATAATTTTCAAGTTTATATCACTAGACGATACACCCCCTATACAATCGAGTAAAACAGCAAAAGATGGTTGATCACCACCTTTAGAAAGTTGCTTTTTTTTCCAAAATAAAAATTCTTCTACAGAAATGCAAAGCATTTATTAAGTATTAGCGTTTTGGCCCAAGCCTACCTTTACTAGAGTCAGAGTAGAAACTTGATTTTTCTCCATCTTGTGTAGAAATAAATAAACCAATCAGGAATATTGTTGGCACCCCTACAAATAAAAGACTAGCTACGAATCCAAAGTTAGTTGTTTCCATTTAATTGGTAATTCAATATTAGGTATTAAGACTATAGACATATAACTTGGAATAAAGTGGAAAAATAAACAAATTTTATAAACTGATTAACAGTCTTAAACAATTTATCGCGGTAATTTTTTATTTTCACTAATTTTTTTTAGTTCTTCCAAATTTGAGGGGGGAGATTGTGGTTTTGTTAAAATTACGGCGGATGACTTTATCAATGTTTGACATGCAAGGCGCCAATTTTCTGGTCTATTTTTTAGTTTTTCTTCTTCAACAGATGTAAGAGGACTCAAAGAATTTTTGTTTCCACCTTCAACTGAAATAAAGCAAGTACTACATTGTCCTGCTCCACCACAATTTCCCAAAATACCTTTTAAACCATAAAGTTGTAAGTTTTCTTTCATTACCAATTCCCTTAAATTTTCACCAGGATTACATTGAACCTCTAAGTCCTCACGGATAAATCTGATAGTTGCCATTTTTTTAGTTATTTTTCTTATTTTGGCGTTTTACTTTGAGAATTGTGACCAAAATATTAACAGTTTTTAGCTAAAAATTTCTTGTAAACGATGTTCTGCTAATGGATTTGCCCAGTTTTTACACGAAAATAAATTTATTTACAAAAATCCCTCAAAGACTAAAAAACCCTTACTATCGTGATGTTTAGCTGTTTATTCAGCATAGTTACTAGAAATTAACCGATGGGATTGCCTTGGTATCGAGTTCACACAGTAGTTATTAACGACCCAGGTCGACTACTTGCTGTGCATCTTATGCATACTGCATTATTAGCCGGCTGGGCCGGTTCAATGGCTCTTTATGAATTAGCCATTTTTGATCCTTCTGATGCTGTTCTCAATCCAATGTGGAGACAGGGGATGTATGTTATGCCTTTCATGGCAAGACTAGGTATCACAAGTAGTTGGAATGGATGGGATATTACTGGTGCTACTGGAGTTGATCCTGGATTCTGGAGTTTCGAAGGGGTTGCGGCAGCACACATAGTATTTAGTGGCCTATTGATGTTGGCATCTATTTGGCACTGGACATACTGGGACCTAGATTTATGGGAAGATTCAAGAACTGGTGAACCTGCTCTTGATTTACCAAGAATTTTCGGAATCCACCTTCTTTTAGCAGGACTTACATGTTTTGGTTTTGGAGCTTTTCATTGCGCAAACGTGGGGATTTGGGTTTCTGATCCCTATGGTTTAAGTGGTCATGTAGAGCCTGTAGCACCTTCGTGGGGAGTAGAAGGATTTAATCCTTTTAACCCAGGAGGTATCGTAGCTAATCATATTGCAGCTGGACTAATGGGTATTATTGGAGGTATTTTTCACATCACCAACAGGCCTGGGGAAAGACTTTACAGAGCATTAAAACTTGGAAGTCTCGAAGGAGTTCTAGCTAGTGCTTTAGCTGCTGTACTATTTGTTTCTTTCGTTGTTTCAGGAACAATGTGGTATGGTTCAGCAACTACCCCAATAGAGCTTTTTGGACCTACCAGATATCAATGGGATTCAGGCTATTTCAAAACTGAAATTAATAGAAGAGTACAAGCTGCTATTGACGATGGCGCTACTAAATCAGAGGCATATGCATCGATTCCAGAGAAATTGGCTTTCTATGATTATGTTGGTAATAGTCCAGCTAAAGGGGGACTATTCAGAGTAGGAGCTCTTGTTAATGGCGATGGTTTACCAACTGGCTGGCAGGGTCACATTGCTTTCCAAGATAAGGAAGGTAACGAATTAGAAGTTAGAAGAATTCCTAATTTCTTTGAAAACTTCCCTGTCATTCTTGAAGACAAAGAAGGCAATGTAAGGGCAGATATTCCATTTAGAAGAGCTGAAGCAAAGTACTCATTTGAACAAACTGGCATTACTGCAACTATTTATGGAGGGGACCTAGATGGACAAACATTTACAGATCCTGCAGTAGTGAAGAGATTAGCTAGAAAAGCTCAACTTGGAGAAGCATTCAAGTTTGACAGAGAGACATATAAATCTGACGGTGTATTCCGAAGCTCACCAAGAGCGTGGTTTACATATGCACATTTATGTTTCGGATTGCTATTCTTGTTTGGCCACTGGTGGCATGCTTCAAGAACTCTTTACAGAAATTCCTTTGCTGGTATTGATGCTGAGATTGGAGACCAAGTTGAATTTGGTTTATTCAAGAAACTTGGTGACGAAACCACAAGAAGAATCCCAGGAAGGGTTTAAACTAAACTTATTTACTTAATCTTATGGAAGCTTTTGCTTACGTTCTTATTCTAACTCTCGCAGTTGTTACTTTATTCTTTGCTGTCGCCTTTAGAGACCCACCTAAATTCGACAGAAAATGAACTCAAAAAAACCTCTTTAACAAGAGGTTTTTTTTTACTTTTCATAATTAAAATATTACTCTAATATTAGAATTAAAGTGCAACTTATTTCACCATATGCAGTGTCCAACCTGTCAAAACACAGATAGCAGAGTTTTGGAATCTAGATCTGCTGATAGTGGTAAAAGTGTTCGAAGAAGAAGAGAGTGCTTAAATTGCAGCTTTAGATTTACAACTTATGAAAGAGTAGAAACAATGCCAGTTTCAGTTATAAAGAAAGACGGTGGCAGAGAATTATTTGATAAACAAAAATTATTTACTGGCATATCAAGAGCATGTGAAAAAACTAACTTTAGTAGTGAAGCAATTATTAATTTCGTAGATGGAATTGAATCTCAAATCGTTCAAGATTCAAATAAAGATATTAAATCTTCACAAATCGGAGAATTAATACTTAAAAATCTGAGGAAAGAAAACGAAGTCGCCTATATAAGATACGCCTCAGTTTACAGAAAATTTAATGGGGTAAAAGATTTTATTTCAACTCTTGAATCTCTAAAGGGAAGTTCAAAAAACCAATTAGCTTCAATTTCATAAAATTCAGCATCTTAAAGTGTAGAATACATATCACAAATGTTTTTGCTATTGGTTTGCAGGCTAATAGCATTCCTTTCTAACTACCTTAGGTAGTCTGCGATACAACAAATGAACGAAAATTCTTCCCAAACCATTAAAGAACTTTCTGAGGATCAAGAAATTAAAAATTCGTCTGAGTTAGATACAGATTCAGCATCTCAAAATGAGGAAGATTTATCATTCGAGAAGAGCGATATACCTTCAGCAGATTCTTCCTCTAGCAGAAAAAATACAGATTTTGACAACGCAGGATTCACACAAGAAGAATTTGCATCACTTTTGGGTAAGTATGACTATAACTTCAAGCCTGGCGACCTAGTTAAAGGTACCGTTTTTGCTTTAGAGCCCAAAGGGGCCATGATAGATATAGGGGCAAAAACAGCTGCTTTTATGCCTGTTCAGGAGGTTTCAATAAATAGAGTTGAAGGACTTAATGATGTTTTACAACCTTCAGAAAGTAGAGAATTTTTCATAATGAGTGAAGAAAATGAAGATGGCCAATTAGCCCTCTCCATTAGAAGAATTGAATATCAAAGAGCATGGGAAAGGGTTAGACAGCTCCAAAAAGAAGATGCAACTATATATTCTGAAGTTTTCGCAACAAATAGAGGAGGAGCTCTCGTTAGGGTAGAAGGCTTGAGAGGTTTTATTCCAGGCTCTCATATAAGTGCCCGAAAAATTAAAGATGACTTAGAAGGTGAATATTTACCTCTAAAATTTCTTGAAGTTGATGAAGAGAGAAATAGATTAGTACTAAGTCATAGAAGGGCTTTGGTTGAGAAAAAAATGAACCGACTTGAGGTAGGCGAAGTTGTTGTTGGTTCTGTGAAAGGTATTAAACCTTATGGAGCCTTTATTGATATTGGTGGAGTTAGTGGTCTATTGCACATTTCTGAAATTAGTCATGAACATATTGAGACTCCTCATAATATTTTAAATGTGAGTGACCAAATGAAAGTTATGATAATTGACCTTGATTCAGAAAGAGGACGAATTTCATTATCTACTAAAGCACTTGAACCTGAACCAGGAGATATGCTAACAGATCCTCAAAAAGTTTTTAATAAAGCTGAAGAAATGGCTGCAAAATACAAACAAATGTTATTTGAACAAACTGATGATAATGAAGAAATCACCGCAGCGTCAGCTGAAACTGAATAAATTCACTTATTTTTTTGTGCACGAATATCAGAATTTAAGCCTCATTATTTTTGAACAATCATTATATAATTTACAATAATTGATTAGTAATGATAATTTAATTTAGGATAAATTCTAATTTCAAAATTATTTTTAAATGAGTGATTTCATTTTCACTTCGGAATCCGTTACTGAAGGTCATCCTGACAAAATATGTGATCAAATTAGTGATGCTGTTTTAGATGCTTTATTGACAGAAGATCCAGAAAGCAGAGTTGCATGCGAAACTGTTGTTAATACGGGTCTTTGTTTACTAACTGGAGAAATAACTTCAAAAGCAAAAATCGATTACATAAAGCTTGTTAGAAATGTAATTAAAGAAATTGGATATGAAGGCTATAAAGCAGGAGGTTTTGACGCAAATAGTTGTGCTGTTTTAGTAGCACTTGACGAGCAATCACCGGATATTTCTCAAGGAGTAAACGAAGCGGATGACATTAATGATGATTTGGAAGATAATACTGGAGCTGGTGACCAAGGCATAATGTTTGGATATGCATGCGATGAAACGCCTGAATTAATGCCCTTACCGATAAGCTTGGCGCATAGATTAGCCATTAGACTTTCCAAAGTGAGGCATGAAGAACTTCTTGATTACCTACTCCCTGATGGTAAAACTCAAGTAAGCATTGATTACGAAAAAGGCTTACCAGTCTCCATAAACACGATTTTAATTTCAACTCAACATAATCCTGAAATTGATGGAATAACAAATGAAGAAGAAATTCGTCAAAGAATAAAAGACGATTTATGGACGCATGTTGTAATTCCTGCAACTGAAGACTTAGAAATCAAACCAAACATTAGCGAGACAAGATTTCTAGTAAACCCAACGGGAAAATTTGTCGTAGGGGGGCCTCAAGGTGATGCGGGGCTAACTGGCAGGAAAATTATTGTGGATACTTATGGTGGATACGCAAGACACGGTGGAGGAGCATTTTCTGGTAAAGATCCAACAAAAGTAGATAGATCAGCAGCTTATGCAGCACGTTATGTAGCTAAAAGCATAGTTAAGGCAAAATTGGCAAAAAAAGCAGAAGTACAACTAAGTTATGCCATTGGAGTAGCAAAACCAATTTCCATTCTCGTGGAAACTTTTGATACAGGTGTTATTTCGCAAGCTAATTTAATTGAGCTAATCAAAGAGAACTTCGATTTAAGACCCGCAGCAATAATAAAAGAATTTAACTTAAGAAATCTACCAAAAAAAATGGGAGGTAAATTTTTTAGAAAGACTGCATCCTATGGACATTTTGGCAGAAGGGATCTTGAGCTCCCTTGGGAAAATGTAGAAGAAAAAGCAGCCCAATTGGCAAAGGCTTCTAAGATCTTTTTATAAAAATATTTTTTCTATGCCTGATTATTTTTATGGAGGCTTAGATTTTGGGACCAGTGGTGCAAGAATATCAATAATTAATCTTCAAAAGGAATTAGTATATTCCAATTCAGTACCTTATTCATACAGCTTTAAAAATCCAAATTCTTGGATCAATTCTTGTAAAAAACTCATGGGATGTTTACCTATTGAGATAAAAAGTAACCTTCATAAATTAGCTATATCTGGCACATCAGGAACTTTAACAGCATGCAATTTACAAGGTGAGCCAATAGGAGAAGCAATATCTTATGACCAAGCATGTAATGAACATAAGATACTTCTTGAATCATTAACTTCTGGAGAAGATCATCTTCGTACTCCATACAGTAGTCTTGCTAAAGCATTAAAACTAATAGATAAATATGGTACAAATATACTTTTACGACATCAATCTGATTGGATAACTGGTTGGTTTTTAAAAGATTGGACTTATGGAGAAGAAGGTAATAATCTAAAACTTGGTTGGGATCTAAAAAAAGAATCATGGCCAAAAAGCTATCTCAATACTTCATGGCAAAAATGCCTTCCTCAAATAATAAAAAGTGGGGAAATTATTGGACAAGTGAATTTTGATTTAGCAGAGAGATTTAACTTGAATAAGAAATTAATATTAATCTCAGGCACAACTGACTCTAATTCAAGTGTAATAGCTGCAGGTTTAGGGAAAGAAGATGGTCTCACAGTTTTAGGAACAACTATTGTAGTAAAGAAAATTATTGATAATCCTATAAAAAAACAAGGAATTACAAACCATAAAGTAAACGGCAATTGGATATGTGGAGGAGCATCAAACGCAGGCTGTGGTATATTGTCTAAGTTTTTCTCTGATTTAGAAATAAAGGAGCTAAGTAGACAAATAAATCCATCAAAAAACACTTCTTTAAATCTTTTACCGCTTAATAGTAGAGGAGAAAGATTTCCTGTTAATGATCCTAATTTAAAGCCGATACTTGGCCCAAGGCCAGTAAGCGACTCACTTTATTTACATGCATTATTCGAGGGTCTAGCTAGGATAGAATTGAAAGGATGGGAAAAGCTAGGCGAACTAACAGGTTCACTTCCAAAAAAAATTATTACTATTGGTGGAGGTTCAAAAAACCCTCAGTGGAGAAAAATAAGAGAAATTATTATCAACATACCAATAGTTTCATGTAACAAAACTACTTCATTTGGTACAGCCTTGTTAGCGATGAACTCAAAATAAAAGTTTTTTTTTTGGATATTTGATGAAGATATAAAATTTTTAATTAAAAGGGTTTCACAAACTACACGTCTTAATTTAGAGTATATAGGTTAGAGCCGGGATAGCTCAGTTGGTAGAGCAGGCGACTGAAAATCGCCGTGTCCCCAGTTCAAATCTGGGTCCTGGCACCTTTTAAACCTCTTCTATGAAGAGGTTTTTATATTTTATAGAAATGTAGAAACTTAATTTTTATTTTGTTTCAAGAATTTGAAATTTTTAGTTTTCCACTCTGCAGACTTGACTAATAACACCCAAAATTAGTTCATCTCCATTTGGATCTTGCCAATCCGCGAAATCATTCAAATTACTATTTACTTCATCTATAGAGACATCAACGTCTCTGAATGATTTTTCAAAACAATTTATATCCATTGTATAAAGAATATCCTTTGTTATTTCACTTTGAGTTTTGGGAATAAATTTACTCAATACTCTCACAGACCCGTCTTCATTCCTTTTTACACTTTGCCTATCCCATAACTGTTCTCCATATTCACTTTTAGGGACTCCAATCCATTCATGAGGCAAAGCACCTGATTTTTTTATTGAAATACAAAAGGAAACAATAATCGAAAGGATTAAATAAATGATATTTCTAAAAAATATTGAATTAAATTTATTCTTAGAATCAATCATGACTACTCATGGAATACAAAAATCTTTGATTGGGAGGAAATATAAGATTAAAAATTTGTAAAAATTTTTATTGATTAGTATTTCTATTATAGATAGAATCAAATATTAAAATTAAGAATTTACTTCCAATAAATTTATTAGAAAAATAATGAATAAAATACAGAAATTTCTCTCAGTAGTTTTTTTCATTGCAATATTTGTTGTATTGATTTATTTAATCCAAAATTATGGGATTGAACCTCTCAGGAACAAAATAGAAAGTATGGGGATATGGGCTCCTTTTGGAATATTCATACTTAGAGGAGTAAGTATTATTTTACCTGCCCTTCCAAGTTCAGCTTATTCACTACTAGCTGGCTCATTACTAGGATTTCAAAAAGGTTACATGACAATAATATTTTCTGATATCGTTTTTTGCCAGGCTGCTTTCTTTATTGCAAGAAATTATGGTCGAGTTCCTGTTCGTAATTTAGTGGGCCCGAAAGCAATGCAAAAGATTGAAAGTTTTAATCAGAACCAACTAGAAGAAAATTTCTTTCTTATGACTGGTTTACTAATGACAGGCCTTTTTGATTTTCTAAGCTACGCAATTGGTATTGGAGGAACTCGCTGGAAAATATTTACCCCAGCGTTATTAATAAGTCTTCTAATCAGTGACTCTATACTTGTGGCAGTGGGAGCTGGAGTTAGCCAGGGAGCAGGATTATTTTTAGGAATTGCTCTATTGGGAATGTTCGCTTTAGCCACTCTTTCAGGATTAGCAAAAAATAAAATGCCTAAATAACAAAACAGTTAAAAATTCTGTAATAAAAAGAAGAGAGATATGACATTTTTGCAAACAAAAACTATATGAATAAGAATTCATGCAAGAATAGAAATCGATTAATTTTACATTCTTAGATGACTCCATTTAGACCAACTTCATATGATCGCCCTGGAGAACAAATATCAACCACACCTTCTGGATTAAAAGTAACTTCTGCAAAGAGATTAATGGTGGATTCAATGGTAAGAATGATTCAAAAAGCAGAAAATCATTCTGCGGAAAATAAACTTGACGAAGAATCTAATAACAATTAATCAATTTATCGATAAAAGTATAGGAGAGTGGAAATCCATAAGGAGCACTCATACTCTAGCTTTTCAGGAATTTGAAAACTCAACTAGTAATATATATATAAAGCATCTCCACCTTAAAAATAAAAAAGTTTTTGAAATTTTTAAAAATTACAACCTAAATTTAAACCTAGAGAGCATAGCCATTTCTATAAAATGGCAAGCTACTAGTGATTGGGATGACGATATTAGTATGCGAGATGAAACAATTTTGATATTTTTACCCAAGGATGAAAATTCAGGAATTGTTTTACGAAATAAAGGTTATACAGAATCTTTTATTTCATCATCAAATTATTTAGTTGATGAACAAAATAATTTAAACATTAAAACTTTTTACAAATCAACAGTTTCTGAAGAAAAAATTTCCTTTTTATCCACTCACATAAGATCAAGATTTTCTACTATTAGAAATCTAGAAAATAACTCAGTGATACAGACTTCTCATACTTCTGAAATAAGAAATTTAGCTAGTTTAAAAGATTGATTATCCTTTCAAATTGAAACTCGGTTTCAGAAATTAAATCAGGAAGGAAGTCTTTATTTCCCTGCATATTATTAACCGTAGAATTTAAATCAGAGGTTGTTGCATCTCGCATTAATTCAATGACCCTTCTCGCATTTCTTAAAGGTACCCCAAGAGCAAGATAAGTATTTTTAAGATCCTTCAAACAACTTTTTTCTAAAACTGATTCGTCGTTAGAAATTAAAAGATAAGCAACAATCCTTAGGATTATTTCTCCATCTCTTAAACAAACGGACATCTTGTTAGTTGTATTTAAAGATATTTTAGAATTAACAGAATCTTGATTTTCACAAATCATTGCTGTTACAGCGTCCGCTGCAATTGCATGTGAATTACTTGTTATAGAACTTATTGCATCTAATCTTGAGTTTGCTCTATTAATAAATTCTTTTATATTGCTTAAATCATTTAATTTCTTATCAGCGGACAATTGTTGATTTTCCTTTAAAACTGACATTCCTGAAATAAATATTTAAAGATCGACTTTAAGACTAATACAAAGCTAGTAAAAACAATACAATTTCCAACTTAACGCAACGCTTCTTAATTAATAACTTCATTCCAAATTGATAGTTGAAATAATTCAAATAAAAAATTTTTTTTCCGCTAAGATAAAATGACAAATTTCATAAAGTTTTGGATCAGCAAGATTTAAAATTATCAAAGAAACTTATTTCTTCATATAAAAAGAGATTAGAAAAAGAAATTCTAGACAGAAGTATGAAATTAAAAATGCCTCAAAATAAATTTGAAGAAATAATTAATAACAATAATGAACTTATAAATTTAAAAAAAGCGTTAGAAGATCTAGAAATGGAATCTGATTCTCATAGTAAAATCTGATTTTTGAAAAACCTTTCCAAAAGTGCCTCAAACCAACAATTTCCTTTTTAAGTCCCTAAACAATCAACAACTTCAAGCAGTAAAACATGTTTATGGACCTCTATTAGTTGTAGCAGGTGCAGGTAGCGGAAAAACTAAGGCTCTTACTCACAGAATTGCAAACCTTATTGAGGGCAACTCTATAGATCCTTACAACATTCTCGCAGTCACTTTCACTAACAAAGCTGCTAAAGAAATGAAAGCAAGATTAGAGGTTCTTCTAGCCCAAGAATTAGCTTTTAATCAATTTGGTCAGCCTTGGACAACTCTTAAAGAAATTGATCAAAATCAATTAAGAACAAACGTTCACCAAGAGAGGCTTCAGAACCTTTGGATCGGTACTTTCCATTCTTTATTTTCAAGACTTCTGAGATACGATATTGAAAAATATACTGATCCAGAAGGCCTAAAATGGACAAGGCAATTTTCAATTTACGATGAAACAGATTCTCAAACATTAGTAAAAGAAATTATCAGTCAAGATATGAGTCTTGACCCAAAAAGATATGATCCCAAAAAGATTAAAAGATTAATAAGTAATGCTAAAAATCAATGCTTAACTTCTAATGATCTTTTAGAAAAAGCAAATAATAATTTTGATAAAACAGTTGCAGAAGCCTACAAGAGATATAGAATTTCGCTCTCAAAAAATAATTCTTTAGACTTTGATGATCTTCTACTTTTGCCTGTGTTCTTATTGAGGCAAAATGATACAGTCAGAGATTACTGGCACAAAAGATTTAAACATATTTTAGTTGACGAATATCAAGATACTAATAGAACCCAATATGAACTTATAAAATTAATTACGGCTGGAAATACTGAACCTAAAAAATTCTTCAATTGGGAAGATCGGTCAATTTTTGTAGTTGGGGATGCTGATCAAAGTATTTATAGTTTCAGAGCAGCTGACTTCAGAATTTTAATTGGTTTTCAAGAAGATTTTAAAACTTCATTCAACGACAATAAAAATTCATCTTTAATTAAATTAGAAGAAAATTATAGGTCGTCTTCTAATATCCTTGATGCTGCAAACTCACTAATTGAAAACAACTCTGAAAGAATTGATAAAGTTTTAAAGGCTACTAAAGAAAAAGGGGAACTTTTAACGTTACTTAGCTGTGATGATGAAATTTCCGAGGCAGAAGCAATTACCAATAAAATAAAATCACTGAATAACTATAATCAAAACCCAATTTGGAAAAATTTTGCAATTTTATATCGAACCAGAGCTCAGTCAAGAGTACTAGAAGAATCTCTTGTAAGGTGGCGCATTCCTTATACAATTTTTGGAGGATTGCGTTTTTATGATAGGAGAGAAATTAAAGATGCAATAGCATATTTGAAAGTTCTAGTTAATTCTTCAGATAACGTTAGTCTTTTACGAATCATAAATGTTCCTAGAAGAGGGATTGGCAAGACAACTATTCAAAAACTTAATGAACTATCTAATAGGTTAAATATCCCATTATGGGAGGTTATTAATGATAAGCAAAGTCTTGAAGAAACAATAGGCCGATCATCAAAAGGAATTAATAAATTTACTGAAGTTATGAATGATCTTCTGTGTTACCTAGAAAATTCAGGGCCCGCTCAACTACTACAACTTATATTAGAAAAAAGTGGATATTTAAGTGACTTGCTCTCTAGTGGGACTGAAGAATCTGAAGATAGAAGAAATAACTTACAAGAACTAATTAATGCAGCTACTCAATATGAAGAAGAAACAGAAAGTGGAGATGTAGAGGGATTTCTATCTACAGCAGCCTTAACAACTGATAATGATACGAAGAAAAATAATCCTAACTCAGTAACTCTTATGACTCTGCACAATAGTAAGGGGTTAGAATTTCAAAATGTTTTTATCACTGGACTAGAACAAGGTCTCTTCCCGAGCCATAGATCAATAGATACTCCCTCACTTTTAGAAGAGGAAAGAAGATTATGCTACGTAGGCATAACAAGAGCTAAAGAAAGACTTTTTTTGAGTCATGCCAGAGAAAGAAGATTATGGGGTGGAATGCGTGAAGCAACAATTCCCTCAATATTTCTTTCTGAAATACCTGATGATTTAATGGATGGTGAATTACCCCAAACTGGTGGTGCTTCAATTAGAAGAGATTGGCATCTTGATCGTTTAACAAGAGTTGATCGAAACAATCCAAATGAATTAGTTTACAAACCAATAAATGCAGTAAGGAAATTATATTCAGGACCGAGCAAAGGGAAAAGCTGGATAGTTGGAGATAAGCTAATTCACACAAAATTTGGGAAAGGTGAAATCATACATATTTTTGGGAGTGGAGAAAAAATATCTTTAGCCGTAAAATTTGGTGATAAAGGAAGTAAAATTCTTGATCCCAGATTAGCTCCAATTCGTTATGTAAGTTAAAACTCATGAACCATATCTCAGATTACATCCAAGGGGAATTAATCAAAACTCCATTTAATCTATATAACCTAATTGCTAAATACATAGAATCTAATAACAATACTAAAGTAGCTTTTGTTGGCGGATATTTAAGAGATTTATTAATTAGTAAATTTCACAAAAAATCGTTTTCTAAACCTGTAGATATTGATCTTGTGATTGAAGGATCCTCTATTTCTCTTGCAAAATTTATAAAAAAAAATATTGTAAATGTAGATATATGTTTAATTAAGGAATTTAATTTATACAACACTGTGGAAATAAATATTAATGACTATAAAATTGATATTGCTTCTGCAAGAGAAGAAACTTATTCTGCTCCAGGCTTAAATCCCACAGTAAATAAAAGTACTATTGAGGAGGATCTTAAGAGGAGAGATTTCACTATAAATTCAATAGCCTTCGAGGTCTCCACCAGGAAAATCTATGATCTTTATGGAGGAATTTCTGATATAAAAAATAAAAGATTGAACTTACTTCACAGTAATAGTATTTCAGATGATCCAAGTAGATTAATTAGATGTGCAAAATATGCTTCAAGGTTAGATTTCCATATTTCAAATAATTCCCTCAAACAATCTCAAGAAACAGTTAGACAATGGCCATGGCAAAGTTCAGAAACTCATCAGAAAATGATTTACCCTCCTGCACTAGGCATACGAATAAGGATGGAACTAGCTGAAATATGCAAACATGATAATTTGACTAATGTAATTTCGATAATTCAAAAATGGGGAATTATCTCAATCTTAAATGCAAATATTAAAGTCGATAAAAGATTTTTAAGAGGACTAAATTGGATTAAAAAGTTAAAGGGAAATCATATTCTTTACTTATTAAAAGATTCAGAAGATTTAGACAAAGCATGTCAAAGATTTTTGGTAAATAATAGTGAGATAAAAATATTAGAAGATTATATAAATATCAAAAAGATATTAAATACAAACCAAAAAAATTTCAATCATTTTTCCCCATCAAGTTGGACAGAATTTATTGAGGACAGAAACCTTAATGATGAGACAGTCAAATTATTAATTTGTGATGGAGGACCATACTGGCGTAACTTTTTTAAGTGGTTATTTATTTACAAATTCAAAAAATCAAAAAAAGATGGAGAAACATTAAAAAAAGAAGGATGGAACCCAGGGAAAGAGATGGGAAAGGAAATCAAGAGATTAAGATATTTGGAAATTGACAAATTAAATAGAAATTAATTACATTTCTACAACCTCTCCAACTTTGTACCAATTATCCTTTAGAACATTTTCATATTTACGATTGCAACTAATCAACAAGGGACCACATGTTTGAGGATCTAATAGTAATGATATTCTCTCGTTAAAAGTCTCTTGATCTAATGAATTTTCGTTTAAAAAATTAATTATTCTTTTTTGCTTATTTACTTTATAAATTTTGTCAAAAATTTCTTTATTAGATTCATAGAAAGTACTTTTAACATCTTTTCTTATTAAATCAAATACTCCAGGATAAGCTTTAAATGCAAATAAATCTAATAAAACTTTTAGTGGCTCAAGATTATTGTTTTGCCTATATAAATTAGATGATTCAACCATTTCTTTAAGATGTCCAATAAATCCATATCCAGTAATGTCAGTCGCAGCATTGACTAATGATTCTTTAAATTGATTTTGAAAAAGATAAATTTCATCAATCAAATACTGCTGACTTTTTACTAAATTATTAATTATTTCAGAAGAACTACCTAGCATATTAATATTTTGCATTAGACCGGCAAAGTAAATCCCAACGCCAAGAGGTCTAGACATCATGAGAATATCTCCAATATTCATTCCAGATTTAAGCCATGGTTTTGCTCCATTTTTTAACATTCCTTGAACTGTTAAAGAAATATCTATTCCTAATGAATAAGGTTTATTTACTAAACTTCTTGCCTCGAAAGTATGGCCTCCAAGTAATTCACCTCCATGATCCTCAACTGTTGATTTAATACCTTGTAGTGATTGAGAAAAGAGATAACTCTGAAATTCCCTTTCAACTTTTGGTAATGAAATTAAAGCCTGCGCGGATGAAAGTTTTGCTCCGCTTGCCCACAAATCTGAGCAAGCGTGCAAAGTAGTAATTTTTGCATTAAGCCAAGGATCACTTACCAAAGCAGGAAATCCATCTACACTTTGCAAGATAATATCTTTACCATTCTGATATATCTCAACTGAATCTTCAGGTGATGAGGCAAAAGAACTTAAATTAGAATTTATTAATGACTCATTCAAAACAAACTGAGGAATTTTAGCTGCACATCCTCTGCAATCATTCAATGAAATATTTTTTTCACTACTTTTCATAATTAGCCTTTTTGATCTGAACTTTTTAATAAAGTTGAGGTCAATTTTATGCTTTAAAATCCAAAAAATAAAAGAAGGGCCGAAAACAAAATTGCGATAAATAGCAAAAGCTTTTGGATGATGGCTTGGAAAAATATTTACTATTTGCAATCCGATCTTTTGAGGAAACCACTTTTTTAATGATCTCCCTTCTATATCTTTTTTTAGATTTTGTACTAATGTATTTACAACTTTTACTGCAAAAACTCCCGATGCTGGTCTTTTTGCTGAACCTACAACTGCGCAATCACCGACAGCAAAGATTCCAGATAAACTTTTTATCTGTAAATTCTTATTTGTAATTATTCTGCCATAAGAATCCGAATCTAATAATTTTTTTTGTGCCCATGACGGAGATGTATTTCCAGTACATAAAAGAATCTTGCCATAATCAAAATTTAGTTTTTCAACTAAATCAATATTGGAATTACGTAAACTTTTTAGAATTGTATTATTTATTTTTCTTGAATCACATAATAGTTTTAAAGGTCTATCTCCCCATCTTTTTCTCAAAGCATATGATACTTCAATTGCAGCAAGGCCACTCCCAACAATTACAAATGGAAGTTCATTAACTGAATCAAAAATGTCCTCTTTTAGGATTGAGTCATAAGCCCTTAAAAAAGGTTTAATTGAAAAAGCATTTCGATTTTTAACTAGTGATTTAAATTCTTTTGGAATTATTGTTTGACTTCCATAATTAAGCACCAACTTCGAATAATTAACTGAAGGTCTATTACTTAAAACAATTTTCTTTAAATTGAAATCAATATCCTTTACTTCTTCTTCTATAAAAGATACTTTTGCATTTTTTGCTAAAGATCTTATATCAATTAAACTCTCTTCGAGAGTGATTGATTTTGAAATCACCGATGGGAACATCGCCGAATAAACCAAATGAGAATCTCTAGATATAATTGAGACAGGAATTTCTGGCATTAATTTCGGAAACATTAACCATTTCTTCAATAAAGAAACATTTGAGTGTCCTCCTCCAATTAGTACCAGATGATTAAAAGCCATTTACATCACTATGAATCAAGAACATTTATTACCAATTGAAAAATCAAGATTAGGAGTGATTGGTGGAAGTGGATTTTATTCAATGGATAAAATAGAGTACTTAAAAGAACTAGAAATCAATACTCCCTATGGTAAACCTTCTGATTCAATAAAAGTATATAATCTTGGAAACCTAGAGATAGCATTTATTCCTAGACATGGCAGAACACATTGTTTAAATCCTTCTGAAATCCCTTATAAAGCTAATATTTGGGCTTTAAGATCAATAGGAGTAAGATGGATTATTGCACCATCAGCAGTTGGTTCATTACAAGAACAGATAAGGCCACTTGATATAGTGGTTCCAGATCAATTTATAGACCGGACAAAAAATAGACCTGCAACCTTCTTTAACGAGGGAGCTGTTGCTCACGTAACTATGGGAGATCCCTTCTGCACAAATTTATCACGTATATTAAGTGAAATCGGAGAAAAAAATATTCCTGGCGGTAGACAATTGCATAGAGGTGGTACCTATCTAGCAATGGAAGGTCCCGCTTTCTCAACTAGAGCAGAATCTAATTTATATAGGAGTTGGGGATGTTCAATAATTGGAATGACGAACCACACAGAAGCAAGATTAGCTAAAGAAGCTGAAATAGCTTACTCCTCCTTATCTATGGTTACTGACTATGATTGCTGGCATCAAACTCATCAAGAAGTTTCTGTAGAGATGGTTTTGGATAATCTTAGATCAAATACTGAAGTGGCTAATAAAATAATATTTGAAGTAGCTAAATTAATTGAAAAAGAAAGACCAAAAAGTAAGTCTCATTTTTCATTAAAAGATGGATTGATAACCCAAAAAGAAAATATCCCAAGCTCAACAAAAGAGAAACTAAGGATATTTACTGATTCTTATTAGGCTTATTCGATATAAGTGATTATCAGGTCAAGATAAGGTTTGTTAGCCTCCAGCTCCAACCCCTTGGTATGAACCATAGAAAAATATACCTAAAACGAAGATAACTGCAATTCCACCTGCTGTAGCAACAAGCCATAGAGGAAGAGTTCCTTCTGTCCATCTTCTTTCCCATGCAACTGCTGGTCTACCGTCGGGAAGTCTATCTGGAATTCTTCCATCAGGTCCTTTTAATTTACTCATAGTTTTAATTTAATTGAAAAAGTAACTGGAAAATAAAATTCCCAATACAAAGACTGATAGTAAGCCTAAATAAAGGCTTGTACGATTAAGTTCAACTGGAACTTTGTTAGGATTTTCGTTTACTTGCATGATAGTTAAATTTATCGGGCTACGAATTGCATAGCAGCAATAGAACCTAGAAAAAATACTGATGGTATAGCTAGAGCGTGAACTGCTAGCCAACGGACAGTAAATATAGGATAAACGCGGACTTCCGCAGCCTGCATTGGAGCTTGTGAATTAGTCATTGTTATTTTGTTCTTAAATCTAGTTGAGATTTAGCTTCATATCTTTGTGTTACGACAGGTGCTTTAGATTCAGATGATTGGAAATAACTATCTGGACGAGGAGTTCCGAAAGCATCGTAGGCTAAGCCTGTATATACAAATAAGAAGCCTGCTATAAAAATAGCTGGTAATGTTACTGCATGAATAATCCAGTATCTAATACTGGTGATTATTTCAAAGAATGGGCGTTCACCCGTTGAACCTGCGGCCATAATCACAAATGTTTACCCTATGATCTTACAGTGTAAAATCATAAGTTCGCGAAGAAATTAACAGGTTGGTTACAGACAGTTGCTAAATCTTTCAAAAATTAATTTTTTTTTTACTATTAACTCGAGTTATTTAAAATTAGCTATTCCATTTAAGGATATAACCACGCTCGCCAAGTACAAATCCTTTTTGATTATTTAAAGCCTCCTTATCAAGAAAAACTATTTTGATGTAGTTTGTTGGCAATTCAGAAGCAATAGGATCTTTATTCCAAGTTTTACCTTGATCTTTACTTACTATTAAAGTTCCATTACCCCCGCCAGCCCATATATCACCATTTGGATCCCATCCCATGTCTAGATAATTGTATCCATTAAGAATTGGTATAATAGGCTTTGACCAATTTTCTAGATCATTAGTATCTTCATTAAATCTAATTTCTGCTCCTCTAGAAAGCATCCATAAACTTCCTTCTGGATTAAAACCAATACTTTGAACTCTTTTGCTACTGGCTCTTTGATGAGCTATCCATGCATCACTGTCATTTTCCAAAGTAGAAAAGAAATTACCTAGACTACTTACACTGACATAATCTCCTTTATTAGTTCTTCTTAAATCTCTTACACCTCCAGAACCAGACGCATCTAAAACTTTTGCATTCCATGATTCACCACTATCTGATGTTTCATAAATAGCACCTGCAGTAGTAGCCAATTCTGCAACACCAGCATCGACAGTTGTTATTAGAAATGGTTGGCCTGGTAATTTGTTACCTAGAGATAAACGTGTCCAATTCTTTCCTGCATCAAGTGTATGCATAACTAATGAAGGCTGACCTATTAACCATCCCTCTTCACCTTTAAAATCTATATCTAGAAGACGAAAGTTCTCTTCACTTGGTAAATCTAAATTTCTTTTTTCCCAAGTTTCTCCTCCATCATTAGATTCCATAATAAGTCTATTAGAACCTACTAAAAATCCATTTTTATCATCTATAAAATCAACATCTAAAGCATTAGCCTGGTCCTCAAACTGAATTGTTTTCCAAGGGCTGCTATCACTCATCTTTACTCCTGTAGATGAACAACTGCTCAATACAAAACAAAGAAGAACTGATAAAAGAAGATTGGGAATACTAGTAATAATTTTTTTCATTTGTATATATTAATGCAAAGAGTACAAAGAAAGGAACATAGCAGCAGCAAACGCCAGACCTCCAAAAATCAATATGTTTTTTTGTCCAGGAGGTAAACTATTAAAACCAAACCCATAAACTAAATTTTCTTCAAAACCACTAGGTTTAGATTTAGGACCTATATCCTTATAAAAATTTTTACCAGCTCGACAAACAGGACACGCGAAGGTATTTCCATCTAATTCTGAAAAAGGGGTATTTTTAGGTATGTTTAATTTTTTATTTCCTTCAGAGGGATCATAAATATATCCACAACTTCTACATTCGAATCTATTTTGTTCTAGATTAAGAGTAGGTTGTTCAACATTTACTCCTGAGGAATTTTCAGAAAGTTTTTCTTTCTCAAAATCTTCAACTATTTTGTTTTCCTCAGAGGCTGGTTGAATGTTTTCACTCACGGTTTATTATTGTTCTTTAAGAACTTTAAAAGATTTTGCTTAATTAAGCGACTTTTATTCAAAATTAATTTTTTAAGATGTTTTTATTAACTGGCTATGAATACTTTTTAGGTTTCCTTCTAATTGCCGCAGCTGTTCCAGTATTAGCTCTAGTTACTAATCTCATCGTTGCCCCTAAAGGCAGAACAGGGGAAAGAAAACTTACATACGAATCTGGAATGGAGCCTATTGGAGGAGCATGGATTCAATTTAATATTCGTTATTACATGTTTGCCTTGGTTTTCGTTATATTTGATGTTGAGACAGTATTCCTTTATCCTTGGGCTGTTGCCTTCAATAGATTAGGCTTATTAGCTTTCATTGAGGCTTTAATTTTCATTGCAATACTTGTAATTGCTTTAGCATACGCATGGAGAAAAGGTGCTTTAGAATGGAGTTAAAAAATTGAATCCGCAATTATCCCCAAAAGCAATAAGAGAAATCCGAGAAGGAACATGCAATCCTCTTGGAGCACCTCAAATTACTACAGATTTAAGTGAAAATATTATATTGACAAGTTTAGACGATCTTCATAATTGGGCTAGGTTAAGCAGTCTATGGCCCCTCCTTTATGGAACAGCTTGTTGTTTTATAGAATTTGCTGCCTTAATTGGATCAAGATTTGATTTTGATAGATTTGGATTAGTACCTAGAAGCTCACCACGACAAGCAGATTTATTAATAGTTGCAGGGACGGTAACTATGAAGATGGCACCCGCGCTTGTAAGACTTTATGAGCAAATGCCTGAACCAAAGTATGTTATCGCTATGGGTGCTTGCACAATCACAGGTGGAATGTTTAGTGCTGATTCTACAACTGCTGTAAGAGGCGTTGATAAGTTGATACCAGTTGATTTATACCTTCCAGGATGTCCACCAAGACCAGAAGCAATTTTTGATGCTGTAATCAAGTTAAGAAAAAAAGTTGGTAATGAATCAATTTTAGAGCGCCCAAAAACAGAACAAACTCACAGATACATAACATCTGATCACGAAATGAATCTCGTTTTCTCAGAAAATACAGGTGAATATCTAAACAAAACCTCAGCTAACGCAATATCTCCCTCACAAAAAGAAAAAATAAACGAATTACCTGAAAATTCCGAAAAAACTGAAATTACTAACTCTCAAGAAGATTAATGGAAAAAGACGGTACAGCCACATCCTCAGATACTTCAATAGAAAAAGAAGGATTTATAAGTCAATCTTTGTCTAAAGATGGAATTCCAAATCAATCTTTATCTGATGATCACATAGGAATTGAAAACATTTCTGTGGAACCAAGCAAATTATATGAAGCAGTATCTGCCTTAAGAAATTACGGTTTTAATTATCTCCAATGTCAAGGAGGATATGATGAGGGACCAGGAAAAAATCTCGTGAGTTTCTACCATTTTATAACTGTTGATGATTTAGAAACAATTAAAAAAATTAAAGAAGTCAGATTAAAAGTTTTCCTAAAAAGAGATTCTGATTTATCAATCCCTAGTTTGTATGAAATTTTTAAAGGAAGTGATTGGCAAGAAAGAGAAACTTTTGACATGTATGGAATAAATTTTATTGATCATCCAAATCTCAAAAGACTATTAATGCCTGAAGATTGGAGAGGATGGCCATTAAGGAAAGATTATATTCAGCCAGATTTTTATGAACTTCAAGATGCTTATTAATTTAATTTTTTTAATTTTCGGTATATAAACATAACTGCTCTTGCGAGTCTCCTTGGATCATGTCTAAGAGTTGGAGTAATTCTTCTTGAATATAATGGTGCTTGCAAAACATAATAACCCTCAGATAATAATTTTTCTTTATTACATTGGACAGGTTCTGCCCCTCTACTTTCGTAATAGTCTACTAATGGAGATTTTTCGAATTGAATCTGAGATAATATTGAGTTAAAAATTCGAGTATTAACTCCAAAATTTGATAATTGTTTTTCTATTGCTTTGATATGTTGATAGACATCAAGTCCATCTGTTTCTCCAGGCTGAGTCATCAAGTTACTTATATAAATTTTCGGAGCATTACTTTGCAATAAGGCATCTACTATCTCTGGTACTAAAAGATTAGGCAATAAAGAAGTGTATAAACTCCCTGGGCCAAGAACAATCAAATCAGCTTCTTTTATAGATTCAAGAGCACTTGGTAGAGCTGATGGATTTTCTGGTAAGTAACCAATCCTCGAAATTAATTTTTTAGATTTACTAATCTTGCTTTCACCAAAAATTTTTTCACCATCTTCTAATTCGGCCCATAACATAACATCAATATTTGTTGCAGGTAAAACTTGACCTTGTACGGCCAAAACCTTACTAGAGGCTTGAACTGCTTTTTCTAAACTGCCTGTAATTGTTGTTAAAGCTGACAAGAATAGATTTCCAAAACTATGACCTTCTAGACCACTTCCTCCTGAAAATCTGTACTGAAATAATCTAGTTAAAGTAGGTTCTTCGTTTGATAAGGCTGCCAAACAATTTCTAATATCTCCTGGAGGTTGCACACCTAATTGTTTTCTAAGAATTCCACTACTTCCACCATCATCGGATACAGTTACAATTGCTGTAATATTACTGCTGTAATTTTTTAAGCCTTTCAGTAAAGTAGATAAGCCTGTACCACCACCAATTGCAACAATATTTGGGCCTCTATTTAATTTACTTTTTACTCTTAATGCATCAACTAAAAATGTATCTTTTTCTGGAACAAGTGCTTTTTGAATAGAATTAATACTTCTATTTTGTCCAATCCCTATTAATAATATCCCAATAACAAAAATCAATGGGCCCATCAATGAAACAGGCAAAATACTGGTTAAACCTGTAATTACCGAAAAAAATATTTCAATAAGCCAATAGAGCGGTTTTAAATTTGTCCAAATTGCCACGCCTAATAATGAAGTCAAGAAACCTATCGCAGATGTAAACATCCATCTTTTTATTACCAATCCTGGCAAAAGCCAACTCAAAATTCTTAAAATTTTTTTCAATAAGTCAAAATTAGATTTTTTAAAATATCTATAGTATCTTATTGCCTTTTTTTTACGCTTATTCATTAAAAAACCTCTTAAATTATTTTTCTCAAATTTAAAAACCATATAGAATCATTATAATTCAAATTCATACATCCTTTTTTTATTTATAAAAATAGGCAAAATGAAATATATAGATGCTCTTTTTATAAGTTTTGAAAAAATCAAAACATGCAGTTGAAACAAAAAACCTCTCAATAAGCTGGGGCGAAGTTAACGTGCTAAATCAAATAAATTTTGAACTTAATGATGGAGAGAAATTAGCTATTGTTGGCCCCTCAGGTTCTGGTAAATCAACTATATTAAAAATATTAGCAGGACTAATTTTACCAACCAAAGGAGAATTAAAAATATTTGGTGAGAAGCAAACATATTTAAGATTAGATCAAAATAATCCTCCTGATGTAAGACTAGTTTTTCAGAACCCTGCTTTATTAGGATCTCTAACTATTGAAGAAAATGTAGGTTTTCTCCTTAAGAGAAATAAAAAACTATCGAAAAAATCAATTCATGAAATAGTACGTGAATGCTTGGCTGAGGTAGGATTATTTAATGTTGAAAATAAACTTCCAAATGAATTAAGTGGAGGCATGCAAAAAAGAGTGAGTTTTGCGAGGGCATTAATTACTGATCAAACTCTTAATGCAAACTCTAAACCTTTATTACTTTTTGATGAACCAACTGCCGGGCTTGATCCCATTGCCTCATCAAGAATTGAAGATTTAATTAATAAGACAAATCATAAAGCAAGCGGATCATCTATTGTGGTTAGCCATGTTCTTAGTACTATAGAAAGAACTTCAGATAAAGTTTTAATGCTTTATGGAGGCAAATTCAGATGGGCAGGCTCGATTGATGAATTTAAAAAGAGTAAAGACCCCTATGTATTTCAATTTAGAAATGGGAAACTTGATGGTCCAATGCAACCCAAAGACATTTAGAAATTATGCGTAGAAGCTTACGAGATTCAATAGTTGGTTTTTCCTTATTAGGAGGAATTTTAATATTCACATTTTTTTCTTTTTGGCTAAGAGGCGTTAGATTATCTTCAAAAAATTGGTACCTTTTTGCTGAATTCAACAACGCAAGCGGTTTATCAAAAAAATCTCCAGTTACTTACAGAGGAATCTTAGTTGGATCGATAGAAGATATCTTATTCACAAATGAATCAATTAAAGCAAAAATAGTTTTAAATAATCCTGAAATTATTCTGCCAAGGCCAGCATTTGCAAGAGTAGTTACAAATTCTTTCCTTGGAGGAGATGTACAAGTTGCTTTAGAAACTAGCGACAAGACAATTCCTAAAAACATTGCAAAACCTATATCCGAAAAATGCGATACCAAACTAATAATTTGTCAGGGAGACACTATCACAGGTAAACAACTATCAAGTCTTTCAAATATAACTAATAAAATAAGTCAACTTTTAAAAGACACAAATCAAGAAAACTTAATTGAAAACA
Source organism: Prochlorococcus marinus (assembly GCF_001180325.1). Taxonomy (GTDB): domain Bacteria; phylum Cyanobacteriota; class Cyanobacteriia; order PCC-6307; family Cyanobiaceae; genus Prochlorococcus_A; species Prochlorococcus_A marinus_R. The sequence goes on along the minus strand of NZ_CVSZ01000035.1, from coordinate 272,428 downwards.
TCGTTAACTCAATTGACCAATTTGACAGAACACAAGAAAATCTTGATGAATTAATTTATTTATCGAAACAAGAACTACAAAGAGTTGAACCTTTAATAAAAGAAATTACAATTGCTGCTAACCATTTAAATAACATTTTGTCCACTATTGACGACAAGGAAACCCTTAATGACATTAAATTGACAATTAATGCTGCCAGGTCTATCTCAACAAAGATTGATGATATGAGCGATGATTTTAAAAAATTAAAACAAGATAAAGAATTAACTAAATCTATTAGAGATTTAACGATTGGGCTTTCAAAATTCCTAAATGAAATTTATCCATAAGAAATATTTAGAATTCATTGATAGCATTTAAAGCCATAGCTGCAATTGCTTTATCTGTAGCTTTTGGCAATTGAACGTATTTCCCTTGAGCAGCCTCTGCTAATTCTTTACCAAATCCACTTGCTATAAATTTTCTCTCTGTATCAATTACTAAGAGTTTTATCCCAAGCATGGGATATTTTGCAGCTATATCCAGAACCTCCTGTTTTAAATTGACATTTTCATTTTCGTTATCTTTTCCCTCAATCTCATTTTGTCCTAGAGATAATCCTAATGGTACATTTCCTCGGCCATCAGTGATCCCCACAACAATAACTTGACCTATATCTCCTGTTGAAAGAGCATTTTTTGCTACTTTTGCTGATTGTGTTAGTCCATGTGCCAAAGGGGATCCACCACCACAAGGCATTGTTTCCAACCTTCTTTTTGCAGCAGTTATTGATCTTGTTGGAGGCAAAAGCACTTCGGCCTGATTACCTCTAAAAGGAATAAGAGCTACTTCATCTCTATTCTCATATGCCTCTGTTAAAAGTCTTATTACAGCGCCTTTGGCACTTTGCATTCTATTTAAAGCCATAGAGCCACTAGCATCAACCAGAAAAATTACTAAAGCTCCCGCCTTTTTTTGAAGAAGTTTTGCCCTAAAATCATTTTCTTCAATAACTATTGATTTATTAGGGTTCCTTAATCTTCTTGATTTTTGATAAGGAGCAGCAGCTCTAAGGGTGGCATCTACAGCAATTCTTTTTACTTTTCCTCTTGGAATAATAGGTTTTACATATCTTCCTCTACTGTCACTAAATATGACTGATCTACTCCCGCTATTCCCTGCTTTAGCTTTAGCTGATGAAAAAAGCAATAAATCAGGATCAACCATACATGCCTCAGGGTCTAATATGAATTCTTCAGGTATTTCCGGAGTAGATTCTTCTTCTCCATCAGAATTATCTTCTTCTTGTTCTTGGTCTTGCTCATTATCATTTTCACTATTCTCAGGTTCAGACTCTTCATTGTTTGATTGAGGTGGGGGTGGGGGGCTCTGATCCTCTGGAGGGGGTGGTTGAATATCATCATCGTTTGGAGGTATTTGCATTGCTCGTGGAAGAATAACTAACCTTACTGCGACCTTTAGATCTTCTGAATTTACATTCTCATCGCCTCGAAGAGCTGCATTAGCTTTTGCTACTTTTACTGCAAATAATTCTGACCTATGGCCCTCTACTCCTCCCCTAAGAGCTTCATTCACTAAATAGGTTATTTGCTCTTTTGTTATCTTGACATCCTTTAACCATTGCCTTGCCAAAATTAGTTGAGTAGATAAATTATCGGATTCTTCCGACCATTTTTCTGAAAATTTAATATTGTTTTCTGCGTGTGATAAAACAGATTTTGTAATCTCGACTCTTTGAGCATTATCAATAGATTGATCTGCGGAAAGCACAATAGCAAAACGATCTAAAACATGATCTCTCAAAGCACCTTCTTCAGGATTATAAGTCGCTATTAAAAGGGACTTACAAGGATGAGAGAGGCTCAAGCCATCTCTTTCAATATTATTTTGCTCTCTTCCTATGGCTTCAAGAATTAAATTTACAATTCCATCATCCAATAAATTTATATCGTCTACATACAGAACACCTCTATGAGCTTCTGCTAAAATTCCAGGCTGAAACACTTGTTCTCCCGTACTTAATGAGGCAGCGACATCAATTGATCCAACAAGTCTATCTTCAGTTATACCAATGGGAACTTGAACAAATGGTGCCTCTTTTACTTTTTTTGGGATTTCATCAATTTGATTCAAATAATCACTTCCAATGGTCTCCTCTAACAATTTATTAGTACTAATATCCCATTCCTCTGGTTTATCTGGATCTAGGTTCCTACCAATAGGTCTTAATGAAGTATTACTATTTTTCTTAGACAGTGTTTCCAGTATTGATTCATTATCTAATACTTCTACAGGAGGGAGTAAAGTATGCAAACCCCTTGCTAATACTGACTTACCAGTACCTCTTCCACCAGCGATAATCACTCCTCCTAAACTCGGATCAACTGCTGCCAAAAGCAAAGATAATTTCAATAAGCTATGACCCGTAATTGCCGCCAAAGGAAAAGCTCTAAAAGAATCCTTTGAGTTCATTAAATCTTTTATTTCTCCTTTTTCTTTTAACTCGGGGTTCAAAATCACTTTAAAAATGCCTGATATAGAATTTATCCAATAACTTTGTTTTTTGTAGTGGAATTATCAAATCTTAATATCAAAAATGGACTATGTATATCCCTCGGAGCAAATATTGATAGTAAATTCGGAGGCCCTCTTGAGTCACTATTAATTTGCAAACCAAAAATAGAGGAAATAATAAATGAGTGGGGAGATAGTTTCAACCAAAAAAAACAAGAGAAAAGCAAATTTCATGCAAACTTTTTTTGGTCTTCAATTTATGAGACATTACCCCATGGTGTTGAAAATGAGCAGCCAAATTATTTAAATACTCTTTTACTTATAAAAAGTAATTATTTTCCTAAACCATCAATTAAAAACGCGAAATTACTTTTAAAAAAGTTAAAAAAGTTAGAGAGTTTTTTCGGACGAGAAGAGACGCCAAAGGGTAAGAAATGGCTATCAAGATGTCTCGATTTAGATATTCTTTGGTGGGAAGATTTTCATACGGTTGACGAGGAATTAACATTACCTCACCCTAGATTCATGAATCGGAATTTCGTTATTACACCACTATCTGAAATCTTAAGTAGAAGCCAAAAAATCACAAAGTGTGATGTCCCAAAATGGTCTATATAAATGACTTACAAAACCAAAAAATAACTGTTAGGCTATTTTTATTTAAAAATTATGGGCAACAAAAACCTTATAAAAAGATCCATTTTTAAAGAAAAAATATCTGAATTAAAGTCAAAAAAATTTAGTTTCGAAATAAATAGAATTGAGCTTCCAAATGGACATGAAGGTGAATATGGATACATTAAGCATCCTGGAGCAGCATTAGCCGTACCTATTACAACAGACAATAAAGTTATCATTCTTCGGCAATATAGATTTGCTGTTTCAAGGTATTTATTAGAATTTCCAGCAGGTACATTAGAAATAGGTGAAACACCTATTAATTCAATTCAAAGAGAAATACAAGAAGAGACTGGATTCAGTGCAAACAAATGGGATGAACTAGGAACTCTTGTCCCTGCTCCAGGTTATGCAGATGAAGAAATTTATTTATTTTTAGCTCGTGATTTAGACAAACTCAATTCCGAGGTTAAAGGAGATTTAGATGAAGATATAGAAGTATTAATTTTAGATCCCGAGGAACTAGATAATCTTATTTCTAGTGGGGATGAAATTCTTGACGCAAAAACAGTGACGGCTTGGTTTAGAGCTAAACAATTTTTAGATAAATTATGAATAAACCTAGAATACTTTTTTGGCATAGAAAGGATTTAAGAATATTTGATAATCAAGCTTTAATCAAAGCATTTTCATTATCAAATGCTATTACTTCAACTTATATATTTGATACAAATTACTCACACGATTTCAATGCGAGTTCAAGAGCTTGGTTTCTAGGAAATTCGCTTCAAGAATTAGGAAATAATTGGAAAAAAATGGGTAGTAGATTAGTTATGGAAGAAGGAGATCCGTTATTAATAATTCCACAATTAGCAAAGAAAATAGATGCTAAATTTGTTTTTTGGAATAGATCAATTGAACCTTATGAGATTAATCGCGATTTACAAATAAAAAAAAATTTAAAAGAACAAAATATTCAAGTTATTGAAACTTGGGATCACTTATTAGTAGAACCTTTAAAAATATTTTCAGGGACTAACAATCCTTATTCAGTTTATGGACCTTTTTATAAAAACCTTAAATCAAAAATGAATTTATTAGGTTCATATGGCCAGGATAAAGTTGTTTTCCAGTTTAAAGATATAGATAATAAATTTAAGAAAAATAAGACAATAAATTTATCTGATTCTGTTCTAGATAAATTTATCAAAAATATAAAATTTCCTGGTTCGAATATTTGTCCATGTAGACCTGGAGAGAATGCTGCAGAAACATTATTAGAAAACTTCATTAACGAAAAAAAAATATATTCTTATAATTCCGCAAGAGATTTTCCTTCCCATAATGGGACATCATTTCTTAGTGCATCTCTCAGATTCGGCACCATCAGCATTAGAAAAGTTTGGAACGCAACATTAAATTTAAATTCAGATTTTGCAAATCAAGAAAATTACCTATCAATTGAAACTTGGCAAAAAGAACTTGTTTGGCGTGAATTTTATCAACATTGCTTATTCCATTTTCCAGAGCTAGAGAAAGGTCCATATAGAAAAAAATGGGATCACTTTCCATGGCAAAACAATAATGAATGGTTTCAACATTGGAGCAATGGAGAGACCGGAGTACCTATAGTTGATGCTGCAATGCGTCAGCTAAATAGTACTGGCTGGATGCATAACAGATGTAGGATGATAGTCGCTTCATTTCTAGTAAAAGATCTTATATGCAATTGGCAAATGGGCGAGAAAAAATTTATGGAGACATTGGTTGATGGAGACTTAGCTGCAAATAATGGGGGATGGCAGTGGAGCGCCAGTAGCGGTATGGATCCAAAACCACTTAGAATTTTTAATCCATATACCCAAGCAAAAAAATTTGATCCTATTTGCAAATATATAAAATATTGGATTCCTGAATTATCTAAAGTATCAAATTCAGAATTATTAAATGGTGAGATATCTAATTTAGAAAAAAATAATTATTCAAGTCCTATTATCAATCACAACATACAACAAAGATTATTTAAATCACTTTATGCTGAAATTTGAATTTCCTCTATACAATTCTTTAAAACTTTATTTAAATTTTCTGCTACATAAACTTGCTCTTCATAAGAAATTTCAGGAAACATTGGAAGACTAAGAACTTCTGTACAAATTCTCTCTGTATTTATGAGTTTTGTTCTAGAAAAATTTTTATTTTTGTAAGCTATTTGTGCATGTATTGGAATTGGATAATAAATAATTGAATTAATACCGTTTTCAGAAAGTTGTTGTTTTACCAAATTCCTTAATGAATAGTATTTTTTGCAATCAGTATCAAATAAATTTGAATAATCTTCATTTAAAAAATATTTATCGTTTCTTAATTTGATTACAAATTGATTCCAAGAATGGGAAATTAAATCAGAGCTAATTTTTGGAAAGCTAATAAATGGATTTTTTTCTAACAAATTAAGATAATTATTGGCGATTTTTTGACGATTACTAATCCACTTAGAAATATATTTAATTTTGATATTTAATATGGCGGCTTGAATGGTATCAAGTCTGCTGTTATATCCAATTTGAGTATGGTGATATCTTAATGGGCTACCATGAACAGCTAATTCTCTAATTTTTTTTGCAATCTTCTGATCTGAAGTTGTTACTGCTCCTCCATCTCCAGCAGCTCCTAAATTTTTAGTAGGGAAAAAGCTAAAACAACCTATATCACCGATACTACCAACTTTGGAATTTTCCCACATTGTGCATGTTGCCTGAGCACAATCTTCGATTACTTTTAAGTCATATTTGTTGGCCAATGATTTTATAAAGGTCATATTCACTGCGTTCCCAAATAGATGAACTGGCATAATTGCCTTGGTATTAGAATTTATTTCTTGTTCTATTAGTTCAGTATTAATGAGATAAGTTTCAGGATCTATATCTACCAAAATAGGATTAGCACCAACTGCACTAATAGCCTCTGCAGTGGCAAAAAAGCTAAAAGATGAGGTAATAACTTCGTCACCCACGCCAATATCTAATGCGCGCAAAGCCAAAACTAAAGCATCAGTTCCACTATTACATCCAATAGTATTTTTAACACCAATCAGATTAGAAAAACTCTCCTCAAATTTAGCAATCTCTTGTCCTCCAATATACTGTCCCCCTTTTAAAACTTTAAAAACCTCACTCTCAATTTCAGAGCCAATTTCTTGGAACTGCCTATCTAAAGTAAATGGAGGTATTTGCATAGTGAATATATTAACCCTAAACCAGATTTGTATGGGTAAAAAAACATTTTAATTCACTTAAACCAACTCGGTTCTTTGCCAGGAGTCCATTTTATATTGCAACCTAAAGAAGGAATCTGATTTGAAGGATAAGAATTATCTTGATTCAAATCTTTTACAGCAGAGCGCAAATCTTTTCCAGATAGAGGGATGTCATTACCTGGTCTACTATCGTCTAATTGGCCATGATAAAACAATAAAAAATCACCATTTCCTTCATTTGAAAAAAGATAAAAATCTGGGGTGCAAGCCGCTTTTAATTCCTTAGCAAAATTTTGATTTTCATCATATAGATATGGAAAACTCCATCCCTGTGATTGTATTTGTAATCTCATATTTTTAGGAGAATCTGAAGGATGAGTTACAATATCATTACTAGAGATTGCAACTATTTGAACTGTATTTTCAATTTCTTTACTTAAGGTGAAAATTTGATTTTCAATATATTTAACAAATGGGCAATGGACACAAATAAACATTAAGAGTAAATGCCGATTATCTAGATTATGAGAATTAAAATATTCATTTTTTGAAGAATTAACATTTAACATTTGGAAATTAGGTAATCGAAAACCTAATTCCAAAACCATAGAATTTGTTCTGACCATGTTCAAATTAAAAATTCTTTGATATTTGAAAATTATTGTATATTTTGCAGTAATCCGTAAAGATAGGTACTTTTATATAGGAGAATAATAGAAATAATAAACAAAATGCTTCTAAATCTAACTGGCAAAAAAATTCTTGTTACAGGAATTGCCAACAATCGTTCAATAGCATGGGGTATCGCTCAACAACTTTCAAAAGCTGGCGCAGAACTTGGAATCACATATTTGCCTGATGATAAGGGAAGATTCGAATCTAAAGTTAGAGAACTAACTGAACCTTTAAACCCATCGTTATTTTTGCCTCTTGATGTTCAAAATCCAGCTCAAATTGAAGAAATCTTTAAAAATATAAAAGATAATTGGGGGCAAATTGACGGATTAGTTCACTGCCTAGCATTTGCAGGACGCGATGAATTGATTGGAGATTATAGTGCTACCACTTCAGAGGGTTTTGATAGGGCTCTTAATATAAGTGCATATTCGTTAGCACCTTTATGTAAAGCAGCAAAACCACTTTTTAGTGATGGTGCTGGTGTTGTCTCATTAACTTATTTAGGTTCAGAAAGGGCCATTCCTAACTATAACGTGATGGGAGTTGCTAAAGCAGCTTTAGAAGCTTCAGTAAGATATCTTTCTGCAGAACTTGGTCCCGAAAAACAAGTCAGAGTTAACGCAATAAGTGCTGGGCCTATAAGAACACTTGCGAGTTCTGCTATAGGTGGCATTTTAGATATGATTCACAATGTTGAAGAAAAGGCTCCTTTACGCAGAACAGTCACTCAAACAGAAGTAGGTAATACAGCTGCTTTTTTATTAAGTGATCTCTCTAGCGGCATTTCAGGCCAAACAATTTATGTTGATGCGGGTTACTGCATTAATGGAATGTAAACTAAGTATTTTGCATAAAAATGTCATCTCTAAGGCAATCTGAAATAAAAAGAAAAACGAATGAAACAGATATTTCTGTATTTATAAACTTAGATGGAAATGGAATTTCTGAGATTGATACTGGGATTCCATTCTTAGATCATATGCTTCATCAAATATCCAGTCATGGTTTGTTCGATTTAAAAATAAAAGCTATTGGAGATACCCATATTGATGATCACCATACAAATGAAGATGTAGGAATCGCATTAGGCAAAGCATTTTCAAAAGCCTTGGGAGAAAGAAAAGGAATAAGCAGATTTGGACATTTTTTTGCCCCATTAGATGAAGCATTAGTTCAAGTCACTTTAGACTGCTCTGGTAGACCGCATATATCTTATGATCTTCAATTAAAAGCCCCTAGAATAGGAAATTATGATACTGAACTAGTAAGAGAGTTTTTTATTGCCTTTGTAAATAACAGCGGTATTACTCTGCATATTAATCAAATACGAGGCAGTAATTCACATCACATAGTTGAGGCGTGCTTTAAAGCTTTTTCAAGAGCAATGAGAATGGCTACTGAAATAGATCCAAGAAGATCTGATTCAATTCCAAGCAGTAAAGGAATGTTAGAGAAACAATAAAATAGGAATTTTTTCGAATTAGCCACAATTCATTTGATTTTTGGCGAAGATAGATATAGTGATTAATTTGTCGTGACTAATTTACAAGATAAAAAAATTGATAAATTTAAAATTTTTAATAAAGAAGATTGGTCAAGTGCTTATCAAAATGTAGAAAAGGAGCTAACTAAAGAGCCTCTTACAATTAGCAAAGGTAATAATATTAAAAATCTAAATGGAACATTATTAAGAAATGGACCAGGAATATTAGAGAGAGGTGGACAATGGGTTCATCATCCATTTGATGGTGATGGAATGATAACATCCATAAAATTCGCAAATGGTCAGCCATTCTTAACAAATAGATTTGTTAAAACTAAGGGCTATTTGGAAGAAGAAAAAGTAGATAAATTTATTTATAGAGGTGTTTTTGGAACTCAAAAAAATGGAGGAATTTTAAATAATGCATTAGATCTAAAATTCAAGAATATCGCTAATACACATGTTATTAAATTAGGAGATGAAATTCTCGCATTATGGGAAGCAGCAGGTCCACATGCAATGGATCCTGATAATCTTGACACTATTGGGTTAACAACATTAAAAGGGGTACTCAAGGCTAACGAAGCATTCAGTGCTCATCCCAAAACAGACCTCAACTCAAATGTATCTTCAGAACTTTTAGTCACTTTTGGAGTACAAACCGGGCCAAAAAGTACCATTAGATTAATGGAATTTGATAATGCTGGTAAAAATTCTGGAGAGCTCATTTTTGATAGAAAAGATACCTTTAATGGCTTTGCATTCCTTCATGATTTCGCAATCACAACTAATTGGGCAATATTTTTACAGAATGCTATTGATTTCAATCCTCTTCCATTTGTAATGGGTCAAAGAGGAGCAGCACAATGTCTAAAGTCAAACCCAAATAAAAAGGCAAAGTTTTTTATCATCCCCAGAGAAAGTGGATTATTTAAGGGACAGCCTCCTTTAACAATAGATGCTCCAGAAGGATTCGTTTTTCATCATGTAAATGCATTTGAAAAAGATTCCAAAATCGTTTTAGATAGTATTTTTTATGATGATTTCCCATCAGTTGGTCCGGACGAGAATTTTAGGGATATTGACTTTGATAAATATCCGGAAGGAAAACTGAAAAGATCAATTATCGATCTAAAGACAAAAACTTGTGAACTTGAAACTTTCAGTGAACAATGTTGTGAATTTGCTGTTGTTAATCCTAAAAACTTAGGATTAAAAGCAACTTTTAGTTGGATGGCAAGCACAGCTCAAAAGCTGGGGAACGCTCCACTTCAAGCAATAAAAAAAATAAATTTAACTTCTAAGGAAGAGATTTCTTGGTCAGCAGGTCCAAGTGGATTTGTTAGTGAACCAATTATGGTTCCATCTGAAAACTCTTCAAATGAAGATGAGGGATTTTTATTTATACTTCTATGGAACGGAGAAAGAAGAGGAAGCGATTTAGTGATATTAGACGCAAAAGACTTAAAAGAATTAGCTGTTTATGAATTACCCATTTCAATTCCTCATGGCCTTCATGGATCTTGGGTTAATTAAATTTAAGAAAAAATTTCAATTAAATCTGGAATAATTTTTTTTAATGCTTTACCTCTATGACTTAAAGAGTCTTTAATATCATTATTCATTTCTGCGAAAGTTAATCTGGTAGAAATCTCCTCAAAAATTGGGTCATACCCAAAACCACTTTTTCCTCTGGGGTTCAAAATGATATTGCCATGACATTTAGCCTCAGATTCAATAATCACTTCACCATTTGGGGAACAAACACAAATATTGGCAATAAAGAAAGCACTTCTATTTTTTAATCCATCAAGTTCTCTTAAAACTCGTTCAATTCTCATCTGATCATTTTCTGCATATCTAGATGAGTAAATGCCCGGTTTGCCACCTATTGCTTCAATACAAATTCCTGAATCATCTGCTATTGAAAAATTATTCGTTTTTCTCGCAACTTCACTCGCTTTTTTAATTGCATTATCTCTAAATGTTAGTCCATCCTCTTCAACTTCTAATGATTCTGGCTGGAGAAACAATTTACAATTAACTCCAGCAAGCAATTTCTTATATTCTTCAATTTTACCTTTATTCTTACTAGCTAAATATAAATTTTTCATCCTTATTTTCCTGCCAAATTTATAAATTCTTGACCCCACTCTAATACCTCAATTAGATAAGATTCTTTTGGTGCCTCACAATATAACCTTAAAAGAGGTTCCGTTCCTGAAAACCTAAAAAGAAGCCAAAAATTTTTATCAATTCTCAACTTTATTCCATCGATTTTTGAGATACTTTTTAACTTGTGATTATTTATATTCTCTGGAATATTATCTACTATAAATTCTTTTACGTTATTTTTTTCTGACTGATTTGGAAATTTAATATCAATTCTTCTATAAAAACTTGGCCCAAAATCTTCTTGAATCTCATCTAAGGTTTCATATAAATATTGATATTTTTCAGCAATTCCATTTAATAAAACCATCGCTGCATATAGAGCATCTCTTTCAGGCATAAAGTCACCAAAACCAACTCCCCCAGATTCCTCTCCTCCAATAAATATTTTTTCTTTGATCATTTTTTCAGCAATATACTTAAAGCCAACTGGAAGTTCAAAAACATCTCTATTTTGACTCTCCGATATATTTTTAATAATATCTGAACCACTAACAGTCTTTAAAACTGGATAAGAATTATTTTTAATTTCACCCAAATAGCTAATAAAGTATGGGAGTAAATCTTGAGTACTAGAGTATCTTCCTTTTTCATCAATTGCCGCAATTCTATCACCATCACCATCAAATATAATTCCTAAAGTTTTCACTTCATTTGTTGAATTTTTCATAAGTATTTGTTTTAGATCATCTGCATAATTCAAAAGAGGTTCAGGAGGTTTTCCTCCAAAAAAAGGATCCGCATCTTTCCTGATTTCTGAAATAACTTCTAAATCATTACAAGCAAAAATCTCAGCCATACAATTTGCAGCTGAACCATGCATAGAATCTACAAAAATTCTCAATTTCATTTTTTTTAATCTCTTGGAAATATAGTCAATATCAAAAAGTGATTTAATTCTATCTAAATGAAATTTCTTAATATCTACCAATTGATTAACACCATCTATTTTTTCAATTGAATTTCCAAGCATTAATCTTTTTTCAACTTCACTTGTAAAAGATTCGTCAACAGAACATCCATTAAAGCTCTTTATTTTTAGACCTAGCCAATTATATGGATTATGACTTGCTGTAATTACTAACGCTCCAAGACAACCGACTTCTTTGGCATAGAAACTACAAGAGGGTGTTGTAACAAAGCTATCAGATAAGATCGGTTCGAAACCACATCCTCTTACAAAAGGCACTATTTGCTTGGCGAATTCACAAGCCATGAATCTGCGATCATAGCCAATAATAATTTTCTTTGAATTAACTTCTTTATAGTATTGATAATTCAACTCCTGACATGAAGCGACAACAACTCTTGAAAGATTAGAAAGGTTAAAGTCAAAACCAATTATTCCTCTCCAACCATCAGTTCCAAATTTTATCTTGTCTAATTTATCAGCTGTCAAATTTAAAATTTCCCTGAATTCTTTTAATTATCTATACTAATTTATATGAGTAAATTTTAAAACCGCCTTTAAAAATAATTTGAATTCTCTTCATTTAAAAAGTTTTACAAGATGCAAAAGAAAAGCATGGCTCGATTTTAAGGGTAAAAAATCTTATGAAGTTTGGTCTCCCCATAAAGCTATAGATAAAATTAATCAGTTTAAAATTTTCTCTGAATTTTGTAATGGTGAAATATATACAGGATTAAAAGCCTGCGAAAATGGTTATCAAGGGGTAATAGGATTAAAAATCAAAGGGAATCTTTTCCAAAATATAAACGCAGAAATACGTCCACAATTAATTGTAAAGACTAAAGGTAAAAGTAAATGGGGAGAATATAAATATTTACCTGCTGTTTATAAGTTAGGCCACAAAACAACAAAAGAACATTTATTCGACTTAGCTTTTAGTTCTATGCTGTTGGAATCTTTTCAAGAATCTAAAATTGAAAAAGGATTAGTAATTTCAACTTTTGAAAAAAAAGTTAAAGTTGAAGAAATTTATTTAAATAAAAAATTAAGAAAAAAAGTTGTAAATGTTTTATTAAATTTGAATGAATGCTTGGGGGGGTCCATACCAGAAATAACTCAAGATAGGAAAAAATGTACTATTTGTTCCTGGCAAAAATTTTGTGATAAAGAAGCAAAAGAAAATGGATATCTAACAGATATAGATGGAATAGGTTCCAAAACGGCCTCATTACTCAAAGCAAAAGGAATAATTAATACCCAAACATTAGCTTCGTATAACGAAAAACAACTTGGCGAGAAATTAGCTCAATTCAACGATCACAAGAATGAAAAAGCGTCCATATTTGTAAAGCAAGCACAAGCATATATCTCCGGAGCACCATATTTCATTTCTAATAAAAATAATACTAAAGATCTACTAGAAAAAACATGTTCGGGATTTTATATATTTGATATTGAGTCAAATCCAGATGAAAAGCATGATTTTTTATATGGATTTTTAAAAGTAAATAATTTGTCTATAAAAAAAGAAGATCTTATTTATCTACCAATCTTAAATCTTAAAAACAATAATGGAGAATCTTACAGGCAAATTATTGAAATACTTTTTTCACACAAGGAATGGCCAGTTTTGCATTACGGAGAAACTGAAAAAATATCAATAATAAATATTGCTAAAAACCTAAATTTTAGTGATCAAGAAATTGATTCACTTGCCTCAAGATTTATTGACTTACATGCCTTAATAAGAAAGTCTTGGATATTACCACTAAAAAACTATGGCTTAAAAACTGTTTCTAATTGGCTTGGGTTCGAATGGGTTCAGAAAAATGTAAGTGGCTCGAAAGCACTTTACTGGTGGATTCAATATCAAATTACAGAAAACGAAATATTTTTAAAAAAAATTATCCAATATAACAAAGATGATTGTTTGGCTACTCTAAAAATTGCAGAATATTTAATCAAATATCAATTAAAGAAAAATTGATCCTACAGATTTATTGATAATAATTTTTCCAAAAATTTCTGAAAAAAAATAATTTCCTTCCTCTAAATATTTTCTTTTTATCATTGCTAAACCTTTTATTTGAGAATCTGATATAAAAAAACTAGTGATTTTTCCTACAGAAATATCCTTAGCAGAATTTATATATAAATTTTTATCTTCAACCTCTAAATTCAAATTAGATTCTAATGATTTCCAAGTTCTTATTTCCTGTTTTAAAGAAGAAACATTTTTTATTTTTGACATTGTTTCTTGCCCTAAATAACAACCTTTATTAAAATCTATAAGATCTTGTAATCCAAGTTCAAGAGGATTATTTTTTCCGTTTATTTCCATTCCTAATGTGGGTATTGCCTGATTAATCTTCCAAAGTTTTAAATCATTGGGATTTAGTAAATTTAGTATATTTTTATATATTTCAAATTCTTTATCTTCTGTTTTGAAGAAAGTAGGCTGGTAAGTTCTCCATGAACTAGATTCATCAATTTCCTGAATTCTATTTATCAAGGAAGGTTTGCTCAGAAGTATATCGTCCGCTGGAAAAATAATTTGATTAAAGTAATCAATTATTTCATTTGTGTTACCCGCCAAGATAATCACTTCTAAGCTTCTTTCTAAAAAAATAATTTCAATTAATGACCTTAGAACTCCATTTGGAGTTAACCAACAAGTTTTGATAACTTTATTTTCTGAATTAAGAATATTAGCAGTTGTTATTCCATTCAAAAATTTTCTAGCATCTTTTCCAGTAATTGAAAAACAATCAAATTTTTCAAGCCAAAACTTTTTTTTTATATCTTGCATTTTGAAATAATTATAAAAAGTCTTTTATTGTAAAAAGACTCTTTAATTTAACATTTTCATCTTCAAGGGCTTCTAATCCCCCCTCTTGCCTATCAACTATAGACAAAACTTCCTCAACAACATAATTATTTTCTCGTAATTTTTTTATAGCTTTTATTACTGAACCAGCAGTTGTAACCACATCCTCTAAGACAGTTACCAAAGTTCCTTCTTCTAATATAGGACCCTCTATTCCAGCTTTTGTACCGTATTTTTTGATTTCTTTTCTAATTATTAAACCATCAAGGTCTAGTCCATTCAAAGCTGCTTTAACAATTAATCCACTTACTATAGGGTCTGCACCTAATGTCAATCCTGCTACAGCTTTTGACCTTGAGTCCTTTAAATCTAAAAATAATTCACTTATTAAGTTTAAGCCTTTGCCATTTAATGACACTGGTTTACAGTTCAAGTAATGACTGCTTTTTTTTCCTGAAGATAAAGTGAAGTTTCCTTTCTTGTAAGATTTTTCAATTAACTGTTTTAACAATTTTGCTTTATTTAAATCATAATTATCCGAAAATTTGCCCATTAGTAAAAGTTTAATTAATATTTAAAGATTAGAAGAAAAAAAAGAAATCTCACAAAAACTTCCTAATGAGGTGTTTTTTGAAATATTATTTTTATATTGTATATTAAAATTCAATGTAATTAAAACTACATAAATTCCCTTGGGGGTGTAGCAATCTGGTGAATGCACCAAACTCATAATTTGGCTAAGGCGAGTTCGATCCTCGCCACCCCCATTATTCATTTGTAATTGAATGAAAATAACTCTACTTTTATTCCTTTTATTTTTACCAGCCTTTTTCGCAGCGAGTGAACTTTCTTTTTTATTAATAAGGCCAAGTAAAGTTTTAAGGTTAATTGAAGAAAAAAAGAAGGGAGCATTTGCAATTTTAAAAATTCAAAAACGCTTTAGATCTTCATTAATTGCTTCTCAATTTGGAGTGACAATTTCATTAATTGCAATTGGATGGCTCAGCAATAACCTGGCTAATGATTATTGGAAAAGAAATATTTTATCAAATAGATTTTATGATCTTCTATTATTTTTATTTGTTGTTTTAGTTGTTACTCTTGTTTCTGGACTAATTCCAAAAGCTTTAGTAATTAACAACCCAGAATCTGCCGCATTAAAGTTAACAACAATATTCGATGCCGTAAGAAAAGCCATGAATCCTATTGTGAAAACAATAGAGTTCTTTGCTAGCGCCTGTTTAGGCTTGTTCAATTTAAATAACAAATGGGATTCGTTAAACTCGGGTTTATCTGCTGGAGAATTAGAAACTCTCATAGAAACAGATAATGTAATAGGTTTAAAACCAGATGAGAAGAATATTCTTGAAGGAGTTTTTGCTTTAAAAGATACACAAGTTAAAGAAGTGATGATTCCAAGATCTGAAATGGTAACTTTGCCAAAAAATATAACCTTTTCAGAACTTATGAAACAAGTTGATAAAACTCGACATGCTCGCTTCTTTGTGATTGGTGAGTCTTTAGATGATGTATTGGGTGTATTAGATTTGCGTTATCTTGCTAAGCCAATATCAAAAGGTGAAATGGAAGCCAATACATTATTAGAGCCATTCCTTTTACCAGTAACAAAAATAATAGAAACATGTTCATTAGCAGAAATATTTCCAATCGTAAGAGACTACAATCCGTTCTTACTAGTAGTTGATGAACACGGTGGGACAGAAGGACTGATAACTGCAGCTGATCTAAACGGCGAAATAGTTGGAGAGGAAATGCTCAATAATAGAATTTATTCAGATATGAGAATGTTAGATAATTTCTCAAAAAAATGGTCAATAGCAGGAAAATTAGAAATTATAGATATCAATAAAAAGTTAGGATGTTCAATTCCAGAAGGAGCAGACTATCATACACTTGCTGGATTTCTGCTAGAAAAATTTCAAATGGTTCCAAAGATTGGCGATGTTTTAGATTTTAGTAACATTAAATTTGAAGTTATTTCTATGTCAGGTCCAAAAATAGATCGTGTTAAAATTATCCTTCCCAAAAGCTAAATGTGGCTTCCTATAGAGGATAATGATAATTAATATATGGATTTAAAATTATGCAGCCAACCTCATCACCAGTAAAGGTTGGAGTCATAGGTATAGGGAATATGGGTTGGCATCATGCTCGAGTACTAAGTTTGCTCAAAGATGCAAATCTCATTGGAGTTGCAGATCCAAATGAGGAGAGAGGCAAATTAGCTATTGAGCAATTCCAATGTGAATGGTTCAAAGACTATAAAGACTTAATTCCAAAAGTTGATGCTATCTGTATTGCTGTCCCAACACTACTTCATCAAAAAGTAGGAATTGATTGTCTTAAGGGAGGTACTAACGTTCTCATTGAAAAACCAATTGCAGCTAATGAGTTAGAAGCAAAATCTTTAATTCAAGCCGCTAATGAAAGTAATTGTCTTTTACAAGTTGGGCATATTGAAAGATTTAATCCTGCTTTTAGAGAATTAAATAAAATAGTTCATAATGAAGAAATTGTTGTTTTGGAAGCAAGAAGACATAGTCCTCATGCAGATAGAGCAAATGATGTATCTGTAGTAATGGATTTAATGATCCATGACATTGATCTAATTTTAGAACTAGTCAACTCTAAAATACAAAAATTAGCGGCAGTTGGAGGCAGAAATAGTGAAGGATTAATAGATTATGTAAATGCTACTTTAGTTTTTAAAAATAATGTTATTGCATGCTTGACTGCCAGTAAAATGAGTCACAAAAAAATTAGGAGTTTAAGTGCTCACTGCCAAAATGGACTAGTAGAAACTGATTTTTTAAATCACTCTCTTCAGATCCATAGAAAGTCTCATGAATCATACACTGCAGAACATGGAGAATTAGTTTATAGAAATGACGGATATGTTGAAGAAGTTAGCACAACCTCCATTGAACCTCTTTATGCAGAATTAGAGCATTTTCTTAAGTGCGTTCAGGGCAAAGAAATACCTGAGGTGGATGGTGAGCAAGCCTCAAGAGCATTAAAAATTGCTGATTTTATAGAGAGTGCAGTAGAAAATTCCGGAGATGCTATTTTACTTGAAAATCCAGTCTAATACTAACAATCTTAACTAAAAGAATTTTATTTAAATCCAACAGCAGCTTGCCAAACAAACACTAATAAAAAGAAAAATAAAGGAATCAGAGGAAGAACATCAACAGTTGGAGCAAAGGCCTTATAAGCCTCGGGCAATTCAGCGAATGTATTAAATAGAATGAGCACCTTTTTGATAATTTAATTAATTATGATATGACGTTACCACGTATGGTGAGCAATAGAGGATGTTTTCCATGGAGCGAAATCATTTGTAAAACAATTATCTCGAATTGCAGTAGAAATTGCATTGGTAAATCTTATTAAGTGAGCAATATTATGCAAACTTATGAGAGTTAGGCCTAATATTTCGTCATTTCTAATTAGATGATGCAAATATGCTCGAGAATAGGATTTACAGGTTTCGCATTTACAAGTTTTGTCAATCGGAGAAAAGTCATTTTTAAATCGAGCATTTCGCAAATTCAATCTTTCATCATTAAAAAATGCAGTCCCATGTCTTCCTAGTCTTGTAGGCAAAACACAGTCAAATATATCGAATCCATTAGCAACAGCTAGAGAAATTTCTTTTAAGGAGCCAATTCCCATTAAATATCTTGGTTTATTTATTGGTAAGAATTTCGGGACATAGTTAATTACGCTATGTATTTCCTCGACTGCCTCGCCAACACTTACACCTCCCACTGCTATTCCAGGAAGATCAAAAGAACTTGTATATTTTGCACTGTATTCTCTCAATCTCGGATACTTTCCACCTTGAACTATACCGAATAATGCTTGATTGGATTTCTGATGAGTCTCAACACATTTTTGCAACCATGAATGAGTCCTTTGTAAAGAGTCCTCAATATCATTTTCGTTAGCCGTATGCGGAGGACAATGATCAAAAGCCATCGCAACATCTGATCCAAGATCCATTTGAATCTTTATTACTTTTTCAGGTGATAAAAAAACACGACTACCATCTCTTGGATTTTTAAATTCCACGCCTTTATCAGAAATATTATTTAATTTGGCCAAACTAAAAACTTGATATCCTCCTGAATCAGTAAGAATAGGCTTAGGCCAATTCATGAACTTATGTATTCCGCCAGATTCTTTAACTAGTTTTTCTCCAGGTTGTAAATGAAGATGAAAGGTATTTGAAAGAATCATTTCTGATCCTGTAGAGGTTAACTGCTTAGATGAAATTCCTTTAACCGTTGCCAAAGTACCCACAGGCATAAATTTTGGTGTGTTTACCTGACCATTTGGCGTATGAAATATACCAGTTCTTGCCCCTGTATTATTGCAATTTGAAGTAATTTCAAATTCAAACACGATAATTTATGAAATTTTTGATCCTTTTTAATTAATTTACCCTATATATTTAATATTGAATCTATTTTTATCTCATCAAAAAATATTTAATAAAAAATTTGGCAGGGTCTTGGATTTTCTATACAACATTTCCAAAGATACCTTTAATTAATCCCGAATTTAAAAATATTGCACAATTTGCCCCGCCTTTAGGATTTTTAATTGGAACAATACAGAGTTATATTTTTCTTTTTTTAACAACACAATCTTGGTCAATTTATGCATCTACATTAATTTGTTTGGCTTCAGGATATTTAATTACTGGTGGTCTCCACATTGATGGTTTAATGGATACATTCGATGGTATTTTTGCGGGTAAAAAGAAACGTTTAAAAGCCATGAAAGACAGTAAAGTTGGTTCATTTGGCGTTCAAGCTTTAGTTTTTACAACTTTAATTCAAATTGCTTGCATACTGAAAATTCAAAACCTAATAATTTTTGTTTTACCTATATGCTTATTTTGGGGAAGATTCTCAAATTTATTTTTTATAGAAAAGTTCAAATATATGAGTTATAAGAAAAAATCTATTAGTCACAAAAAGTTTTGGAATGGATTTAAAAAAGAATCTTTGATCTCCATTATTTTTCTTTTAATTTTCATTGCATACCAACTTGTTTCAATTACATCCCAAGCAATATTAATTAAATTTTTAATTCTTATTTTGATTGGTATATTTCTAAGCTATTCTATCCCAAATATACTGGGTAATAAAATTGGAGGCTTCAACGGAGATGCCTGCGGCGCAAGTATTGTACTAGTTGAAACTACAATGTTGTTTATGCATGCAATTCTTTTATAGGTAGTTCTAAATAGAAAATATTTTTCTTCTTAAGATTTTTTGATTTCACAGTATTATCAATAGAGTTATTTTCCAGCAATCTCAAATCTCCTCCAATCTGTTTTGCTAATTTCCTCGCCAAAAAAAGTCCCACACCAGTGCCGTCCTTCTTTTTAGCGGCAGATCCTCTAAATCCTTTTTCAAAAATTTTCTCATTTTCATTCTTGGTTATTTTTTTTCCATCATCAAATATACAAAGTCCATTACTCATAATGGCGATTCCAATTTCAGCATCTTGTTGGGCATATTTAAACGCATTTTCTAATAGATTTGCCACAATTTCAGCAATTACAGCATATTTTGCCTTTAGTGGAGAAATAGTCCAATCTGGCCAAAGAGAAGGTTCAGTCCAATCTCTATTCTCTAAGTCCGCATTTGCTTTACCCCTTTCTAATATTGGCCTCAATAAACTTTGAATAGTTATTACCTTTTTACTATCTAAATTTGGTGGTAACAATAATCTTTCCTCTCCAATTTCAAGAGGAAGTTGAATAGGTGAATTTAATTGCGCAAAAGAATCCATATATTGATTAATTTGTTTTTGCTCTATTATCATGCGTTCGACTATTTCTATAGAATCATCATCTGAACCTAGTCTTTTTATTAGCAATTTTGCATATGTCCTAATAGCGGCTAATGGATTCCTTAATTGATGGATTATGACATTGACCTGATTTTTTAAATAATTGATTTCTTCATTTTTATTTTGACGTTCTAATTCGATAGAGACGCATTTAGCTAAAGATATTGAAAGTGCTTTTAATCTAGAATCAAGAGATACTGGCCAATTGCCCCCTTTCAAATCAGTTTCTACCCTAAGGACACCAAGTAAAATATCGTTTTCTTGAAGCGGGTACCATCTTCTATTAGGCGATGAAACTTTTAGTGAAGGATCATCTTCTATTGATTTGAGTAGCCTATCAATTTGTGGCCATTGACCAATCATTTCAAAAGATGCTTTAGTTCCTTGCTTAGCTGAAGCAACATAAATAACTAAATTAGTCACGCCCATTGAGCAACCAAAACTCTCTAGTTGTTTTATGATTAGCTCTTCAAATTTTTTTGAAAGATTCATAATTAATGAAATTTTGGGAAATTTTTTTAAAAAAAACTTGAAAAGGGCTTGTAAAATATGAAAAAAGTATTAAGATATATAAAGAGGTCTGACATTAGCCAGCCTTAAATATGAATATTTAATCATATTTTAAGCTACATCAGGGGTTGATGGGTCCTCTATGTAATTTGAAGTGAATTTAAAATCACATATATAAGATTAGTAAAAATAATTAAGACTAATCTCATTAATAATTTCAGGAGTACCAATCAATGTCAAAAAAAAGAAAAAGAATCAGCAGAAGAAGATTGGCCGGCCAAAGAGTAATGGCGCATGTACCTATTTATCATATCGAAACTGGAAAACATAAACCAGTTACAGCAGCAAGAAGATTCATAGCTGAAAATGGTCTCTCTGCTCCTTCAGTTTTCAATGTAAGAAGAAATGAGCACACTACTGATAGATTTTTTTGGGGTGAAAAAGGGTTATTTAGCGCCCAATATGCTGAAGAAAATCATTTTCTATTTCCATCATTAAAAGTTGTAGTTGAAGGAATTGGTGAAGAAAAAATATTTGAGGGTCTAGAACTTACTGCCGATGATTGGGAAGAGATTGAAGAATATGAATATGCTTTTGTTTAAAAAAAATTACTTATATTTGAACTTATAAAATTAATTAAATTTGAATCAATTTGATGAGATCCATCGAATTCTAAGAGTTCACAAAATTTAGAAGACTTGCTCTTCACCTTTTCATAAATAGTCCTAGAAGCATCTATAGGAACAACGTCATCAAATAAACCATGACTAATAATCAATGGCGACAATTTTCCTATAGGGTCCCAGTTGGGGTGAGGATAACCACTACAAGCAACAATTAATCCAAAATTTAACTTAAATCCCGCATCAATTGCCATTGCCGCTCCCTGAGAAAACCCCAACAAAATTGTTTTTCTTAGTTGAATCTGATCAGTATCAAATTTTTTTAATGTAACTAAAAGTTTGTTTACTTCAACCTTAGCTGCATTCCAATCATGCGGGTATAGTCCATACCACTGTCTTCCCTGACCGCTTGGATGCAATCCAGGAGCCCTCAAAGAAATTACCTCAAAATCAAGATTTATTTGTTCAGTCATCTCCTTTCCAAATGTTAAAAGGTCATCTGAATCAGCTCCCCAACCATGCATCAAAATAATTCTATGAGTTGCAGTTTGAGAGCTAATCGAGACAAATTCATGATCAATAGCATATTTCATGTTTATATTCTTAAGTAAGTAAACTTTCCCATAATGTCTCCATTAGCTTTAGTAAGTGTCTCTGATAAAAAAAATATAATTCCATTTTGTAAGGAGTTGGTAGAGCAATTTAATTATAAAATTCTATCAAGTGGAGGAACTGCTAAACATC
This sequence comes from Prochlorococcus marinus, assembly GCF_001180325.1. GTDB lineage: Bacteria > Cyanobacteriota > Cyanobacteriia > PCC-6307 > Cyanobiaceae > Prochlorococcus_A > Prochlorococcus_A marinus_R. Next base: position 250,201 of record NZ_CVSZ01000035.1, on the reverse strand, counting down.
TTATAGAGGCAAAAATTCCAGTAATTAAAGTTTCTGATTTTACTAATTCTCCAGAAATTCTTGGAGGGAGAGTTAAAACTTTACATCCAAAAATACACGGGGGGATACTAGCTAAAAGAACTGATGAGGTACATAAAAAAGATATAGAAGATAACAATCTTGAGTTAATTGACTTAGTAGTTGTAAATTTATATCCTTTTAAGAAAACTGTAGATCAGGGAGCTAAATGGGAGGATGCTATTGAAAATATCGATATCGGAGGGCCATCTATGATTCGTTCTGCAGCTAAAAATCATAAAGATGTTTCCGTTTTAGTAGATCCTAGTCAATATGAAAATTTTATTGAAGAAAGTAAAAAAGGTGAATTGAAAAACTCATATAAAGCAAAATTAGCCCTTGCAGCTTTTCAACATACAGCTGACTATGACGCTGCAATATCTAATTGGATAAGAGAAGAAAAAGATTTACCATCTTCAAAATATATTGAATCTTACCCACTAATCAAAACCTTAAGATATGGGGAGAATCCACATCAAAAAGCTTTCTGGTATGGTTTAAGTAACATGGGGTGGAACTCAGCAGAACAACTACAAGGAAAAGACTTAAGTTATAACAATCTATTAGATCTAGAGTCGGCACTTTCAACAGTTTTAGAATTTGGCTACGCAGAAAAAAATGAACTTACAACCCACATGTTTGCCTCCGTTATTTTAAAGCACAATAATCCTTGTGGTGCCTCTATAAGTCATTCAGCTTCCAAAGCATTTTTGAATGCATTGGAATGTGACTCTGTTAGTGCATTTGGAGGAATAGTTGCTTTTAATTCAAATGTTGATAGTGAGACCGCAATTCACCTCAAAGATATTTTCTTAGAGTGTGTCGTCGCTCCATCATTTGATGATGAAGCTTTAGAAATTTTAAAAGTAAAAAAGAATTTAAGAATTTTAAAGTTTTCAAAAGATCAACTTCCAAAAAAGAATCAAAATTCTACTAAATCAATAATGGGAGGATTACTAGTTCAAGATACTGACGACAGTGAAGAAAAAACTGAAAATTGGATTTCAGTAACTAATGAAAAACCAAGTTATCAAACTAACTTAGATCTAAATTTTGCATGGAAAATTTGTAAACATGTGAAATCTAATGCCATTGTTATTGTAAAAGACCAAAAAACTATTGGGATTGGAGCTGGACAAATGAATAGAGTTGGAGCAGCAAAAATTGCATTAAAAGCTTCTGGAAGATCATGTTATGGTGCTGTCTTGGCCAGCGATGGGTTTTTCCCATTTGCAGATACTGTAGAACTAGCAAATGAATATGGAATAAAAGCTATTATTCAACCTGGAGGAAGTATAAGAGACCAAGAAGGTATTGATATGTGTAATTCAAAAGGAATATCAATGGTGTTTACTCAACAAAGACACTTTTTACATTAAATTAAGTTGATTTTGGATAATATGTAATCTTGTTAGTTTTTCTGAATAAAGATAGCCTGCCTGGACCTGCACATAGAAAGTAGAGAGAAATAGCACCATATATAAAAGACAATTCGAAAGCATAATTATGACCTTCCACAACTGCCAGAGGAAAACCTTCTAGTCCAGTATCAAGGAGATGAAAGTAAACTGCAAATGCCATAGTAGAGAATAGACCAAGAGAAGAGAGCCTCGCAAAAATTCCTAAAGCCAATCCAACTGGGCATACCAGTTGAGTAATTGCTGCTCCAAAAGTCCAAATAACAGGATCACCAGGCAAAAATGGGAAATACTTACCAACTACAAACTCAGCAAAACCCTGTGGATCCTGAAGTTTTTCTAAGCCATGATGAATCATCAAAGCACAAAAACCTATTCTTAAGATAAAAATGGATAGTTCTCCAAGGATATTTACTTCTGACCCTGAAGATGAATTGGCAACTACAACTTCAACTTTTTGGGGCGCTTTAGTTCTATTCATACTTGCAGTTTGAACTGGATTAGTTTGTGATTTGTCTTCCATACTTCATTGATTTTTCATTATTCTAGTTAAGAAAGTAGATCTTTTGGAATTATCTGACTCATAAATTAAAAAAACTAAGCAAATTTATAAATGAATAACAAATTCAAGAAGCAATATCAATTAACTTTTCAATAACATCCGCAACAACTTTATCAGGAGTGGATGCACCTGAGGTAATTCCAACATTAATTTTTCCACTAGGTAGAAAATTATTTTTAAGTTCTAATTCTGATCCTAATGGTTTATGAAATATAGAGTTTTCTTTAACTGATATCCTCTCTGGCGTATCGATGTGAAAAGAAGAAATATTTTTATTAATTGCTATTTCTTGAAGGTGAGTAGTGTTAGAAGAATTGAAGCCTCCAATAACTACTAAAATATCAAGGTCTTCATCAACCAAGGAGAACATTGCATCTTGCCTTTCTTCAGTTGCATCACAAATAGTATTAAAAGCTAAAAAATGACTATTTAAGTTTTCTGGTCCATATTTCTTTAGCATCGTTTTTTCAAAAATCTTTCCAATTTCCTCAGTCTCGCTCTTAAGCATAGTTGTCTGATTTGCAACTCCCACTCTATCTAAATCTTTATCAGGATCAAATCCATTAGAACAGGCTTTAGCAAATTTGTTCATAAACTCATTTCTATTACCTCTCCCCAGAATATATTCAGATACGTAGTTCGCTTCTTCTAAATCAAGTACAACTAAATATTTACCTGCGAATGAACTTGTAGCGAGAGTCTCTTCATGTTTAAATTTTCCGTGAATAATAGATGTGAAAACGTGTTTTTTATGTTTTTCAACTGTATGCCAAACCTTAGAAACCCATGGACAAGTTGTATCAATAATGTGACAACCTTTTTCATGCAAGAGTTTCATTTCTTGAACAGTAGCTCCGAAAGCAGGGAGTATAACAACATCACCATTAGAAACTAAAGAAAAATCTTTAATTCCATTTTTTGCTGAAATGAATTTTACATTCATTTTTCTTAAATGATCATTAACCGAGGGATTGTGAATTATTTCGTTTGTTATCCAAATATTCTCATTTGGGTAATGTCTTCTAGTTTCATAAGCCATTGCAACAGCTCTTTCAACTCCCCAACAGAAACCGAAGGCTTGAGCCAACTTAATATTTAGTCTGCCGTTAGTATAAGTAAAATTATTATCCCTAATAGAACTTATCAAATCACTTTGGTAAGCTTCTTCTAACGCTTGAGCTCTTTTTGTTGGAGAATCGAAACCCCTTCTATTATATCTATCAGAATGATGAAGGGACCTTCTAAAAGCTTGAGTATCCATCCCTCTATGTTACAACGTTTTAAATAATTTTTCGTAAAAAAAAAGAAACCTGACATAAGTCAGGTTTCTAAAAATCAAATTTAAGTTAGATTATTTAGCAGATGCAAAGTCTGGATATGCTTCCATTCCATGCTCTCCTATATCTAAGCCTTGAGTCTCTTCCTCTTCAGATACTCGGATTCCACCGAATAATCCTCCAATTACAGACCAGGCAATCCAGCAAGTAACTAGTGTCCAAATAGCATAAGCTGCGGCACCAAGAGCTTGAACTAAAAGAAGAGTAATACCTCCACCATTGAACAATCCCATACCTGCTCCATCACCTTGTACAGCTGTACCCCAAAGACCGATAACTACAGTACCCCATACACCGCAAACTCCGTGAACAGAGAATGCACCTACAGGATCATCAATCTCAGCGGCATCAAGAGCAGCAACAGAAAATACAACTATAATTCCCCCTACTAGTCCTGCGAACCAGGCTCCAGCAAGAGTCATATCACCGCAACCAGCAGTGATACTAACCAAACCAGCAAGGATTCCGTTAATTATCATTGTAAGATCAGGCTTACCAGAAGTTAATGTTGAAACAATAGTTGCACCAATAGCTCCTGCTGCTGCTGCCAAAGTGGTTGTAACAGCAACATATGGAACCCATTGATCCATAGCAAGTTGAGAACCGGGGTTAAATCCATACCAACCTATCCATAGGACTAATGCACCTAGAGTAGCTATAGCCATATTGTGTCCTGGCATAGCTTGTGGTTTCCCATCAGAGTATTTGCCAATTCTTGGTCCAAGAAGCATAGCTCCTACTAGACCAGCCCATGCTCCAACTGAGTGAACAATTGAAGAACCAGCGAAATCAACAAAACCTAAAGAATCAAGCCAACCACCATTCCATTTCCAGCTACCAGCAATTGGATATATAAATGCAGTTAATACAACAGCAAAAACAACAAATTCTCCAAATTTAACTCTTTCAGCAACAAGACCGGAAACGATAGTTGCCGCAGTTCCTGCAAATGCAGACTGGAACAAGAAATCAACAGTTGGGACTAATCCAGCATCAGTAACCATATCAGCGGTAACTGTTGGATCAAAAAATAAGCCTCCAAAATAAAGCCATCCGTCAGCAACACTTCCTCCATACATTAATGAATAGCCGATAAACCAATAAGAAGTTACAGCTAGAGCAAATACGAAGAGGTTTTTAGCAAGGATGTTTACTGCGTTCTTAGAACGACACATACCTGCCTCAACCATAGCGAAACCGGCGTTCATGAAGATCACCAAAATAGTAGCGATCAAAAGCCATAAATTGTTAGCAAGAAAAGCTGCATTCAACTCAGGTAAATCAGCTGCATGAGCTGAAAGATTAAAAATACCTAAACCAAACAAAGCTAGGGGAACAGTTGCAAGCCACAACATAGAGCGGTTTGAACTGAATCCTCGAATACTCCTCAAAAGGAGCATAGGTCCGTTAACAAGACTTGCATCTTGCAATTTGGACCTAGAGCGCCTTTGAGGCGTTTGCAAAGCAGTGGTCATAAAAAAAAATTAGATCTGCAAAAAAACAGTTTGTACTGTTTCCTTTCAAATTTAAATTTATTCAAAAAACTTATCAGTGTCTAGTAGTTGTTTATACCAATTTTATAGTTGCACCATAAAAAAAATTTGTTAAATTTAAAAATTATTTTTTTTTAATTTCAACTTATCAAGTTTTTGAAATTATTTTAAAGGTTTAATTCCATTCCATGTTACGTGATCTTTATGAAACTCGAAGGAACATGGAATCGTTATCATTCCTGCACTAGAAGATTCTCTAAAAAGCGTGCCATATAAGGGATCTGCCTCATCTCCAGGAGTAAAAAATTCTGCATCTTTTCTGGTTATACAAGGTACTAAAACGCTTTTACTTTCAGGAATCAGTTCTTTTAATTCTATTAAGTGTTTTTGGCCTCTTTTCGTTACTGTATCTGGGAAAAGAGCTACATTTTCTTTTATCCAAGTCGTATTTTTTACTTCTATGTAAATGTTACGTTTATCAGGATTTGAAGATTTTGGAGTTAAAAAAAAGTCAATTCTGCTTTTTTTATCTTTTCCATAAGGGATTTCGGATTTAACTGTCTCTATTTCTCCTATTATTTCGTTAAGCAAATTTTTCTCAATTACCTTTTTGATTAACTTATTTGCAAATAGGGTATTAATACCCACCCAAACCTCCTCATTTTTTAGATCTAATACACATATTTGTTCCCATGTAAAAGGTAATTTTCTTTTTGGAGAAAGTGAAACACTTATTCTTACTTTTGCTCCCTCACTCAAAAGACCCTTCATTGGCCCTGTGTTAGCACAATGAGCAGTTACTATCTCTCCAGTTTCTAATTTTATATCTGCAAGAAACCTTTTATACCTCTTAATTAAAACCCCTTCAATTAATGGATCAAAATCAATTATCCGATCATTCATAAATATGTCGTTAGTTAGAAATCAAATATAATTGAAACTTAAACTTATTGAAAATTTAAACGAATCCAAATGCATTCATTTTTAAGAAATAATGTTTTTTCAATTTCGTTTGGTACTAGTCTAAGTAAGTTAGCTGGATGTATAAGACAAATATTTATAGCTGCTGCTTTTGGGGTTGGCATAACGTACGACGCCTTTAATTATGCATACATAATTCCTGGTTTTTTGCTAATAATCATTGGGGGTATTAATGGTCCATTGCATAACGCAGTTGTTGCAATTTTAACTCCCCTTAACAAAAAAAATGGAGGTATTGTTTTAACTCAAGTAAGCATAAAACTCTCAATATTATTATTAATTTTAGCCATATTGGTTTACTTGAATTCCAGTTTATTAATTGATTTATTGGCCCCGAATTTAAGTTACGAAGCTAAATCTATTGCCACTTACCAATTACAAATACTTACACCTTGCATTCCTTTATCCGGCTTTATAGGTTTAAGCTTTGGCGCCTTAAATTCTCAAAGAAAATTCTTTTTATCAAGTATAAGTCCAGCAATAACAAGCGTAACTATTATTTTTTTTATTTTATTTAGTTGGATTTTCAACCAAGAAAATACATCTTCTAATTTCTTTACTTACTCGGGATTACTAGCATTTGCGACTTTGACAGGAACTTTAATTCAGTTTGTTGTTCAAATTTGGGAAATAAATAGAATTGGTCTCTTGAGATTAGAGTCAACCTTCAATTTATTTAAAGATGAAGAGAAGAGAATTTTCAAACTAATTATTCCAGCTTCTATCTCATCAGGTCTAACTCAAATTAATGTTTTTATCGATATGTTTTTCGCTTCAAGTTTTCAAGGCGCAGCATCTGGACTAGCTTACGGAAACTTTCTTATACAAGCCCCCTTAGGCATATTATCTAACTCCTTGATTCTGCCATTACTTCCAAAATTCTCTAAATTGAGAAGTAAAAAAGTTGAAAGAGGTTTCCAAAAAAAATTGATATCTGGGATAGAATACTGTTTCTTGACAGCTATTTTTTTAACCGGATTTTTCATAACATTCAATAATCAAATCGTACAATTAGTTTTTCAAAGAGGATCTTTTGATTATTCAGCAACTTTAAAAGTAAAGAATATATTAATTGCTTATGCAGTTGGCATACCCTTTTATATTTATAGAGATTTATTAGTAAGAACTTACTATTCAATAGAAAAAACAAACTTTCCTTTTAAGTCTTCATTCGCAGGGATAATATTTAATATTTTTTTTGATTGGTTTTTAATTGGTGCCCCAATTAAGAATTTTGGGAATCTTTCTCCTTATAATTTTGGAATCGTGGGAATAATTTTATCTTCAGTAATAGTCAACTTCATAGTTTGTATTTTTCTTTCTTTCAATCTGCGCAATGAAAATATCATTTTGCCTAACTTGGAACTATTGAGGAAAATTAGCCTCATGTCATTAGCAGCATTTATAGACAGCACACTTTGTTTTACTATTCTCCAAACTACGAATAACTTCAATTCAAATCTAGCGGAAGTTTTATTATTAATATTTGGAACTCTAACTTTTTTTGCGATTTATTTTTTACTTACAAAATACTTTAAAGTAAATAAATTTAAAGTTTCAAAAAAGAGATTTGGTTTTTAAAAAAAACTTTCCAAAATCTCCTCTAATTCTAGAATTTGTGAGTTAGTGATTAAATTAATGAGTGGAATACTATTAACACCATCCCCTACTTTTACATTTATTGCTTTCAAACTTAATTTTGCAGCCTCCAATGGGCCTTGATCTTTATTGCTGATACATTCAATCGCAAGATGCCTAGCTAGGCCAGCGTCTCCAAGATACAAATTCCACTTTTCTATTTTAATAAAAACCTTTTCGGAAATAACATTTTCTAGATCACTTATACGTATCTGAGAGTCCATAAATATGAATTGATTTAAGTTGATTGTTTTGAAGTATCTTTAGGTTTTTTTATAATTACGAAAAGTAAATGGGAGGCCAAAAGAACTGACCAGATAATTGCAAAATTTTTAAAATAGCCGATTTCATACTTAATCTCTTTTAAAAGCCACGTGCCACTTACAATCGCTGTAAATATCATGCAGTGAATAACAAAATTTACTATTCGAGAAAAATGTTTATAGATAGGATCTTCTAAATCACCATTTCCATACCACTTTATAGGCATATTAATAATTAGATTGTTAATAATAGATATTTTACCCGAAATCTAGTTGACTAAGAGACCCTGAAACAGAGATATTACATAATTATGCGCCTGTAGCTCAGTGGATTAGAGCACCTGACTACGGATCAGGGTGTCGGGAGTTCGAATCTCTCCAGGCGCGTTTAAAATTCTGAAATATTCTTTTTATATTTTTCTAAAAAATATCGTCTATATTATAGGTATTACTTATCAAATTCAATGAATATCCTTCAAAATCTTAAAGAAAGTGATCCAGTAATATCAAATTTTATCAACTCTGAAAAAAATAGGCAGGAAACCCATCTTGAGTTAATCGCAAGCGAAAATTTTGCATCAATTGCCGTTATGGAGGCTCAAGGTTCAGTCCTTACAAATAAATACGCAGAGGGATTACCTCAAAAAAGATATTACGGGGGATGTGAATTTGTTGATGAAATCGAGGAATTAGCTATTCAGAGAGCGAAAAAATTATTTAATGCAAATTGGGCTAATGTTCAACCCCATAGTGGAGCACAGGCAAATGCTGCTGTTTTCCTAAGTCTACTTAAACCCGGCGACACAATCATGGGGATGGATTTATCTCATGGTGGACACCTAACTCATGGTTCTCCAGTAAATATGAGTGGTAAGTGGTTCAATGCAGTTCACTATGGTGTAAATAAAAAAACTAGTGAATTAAATTTTGATGAAATAAGAGAGATAGCACTTAAAACAAAACCAAAATTGATCATATGCGGATATTCTGCTTATCCAAGAACAATCGATTTTGAATCATTTAGAAATATTGCAGATGAAGTTGGTGCTTTCTTAATGGCTGATATTGCACATATTGCCGGTCTTGTAGCAAGTAAACTTCACCCAAACCCAATACCCTATTGTGATGTAGTAACTACAACTACTCATAAAACATTAAGAGGGCCTAGAGGGGGACTTATCTTATGTAAAGATGCAGAGTTTGGAAAGAAATTTGATAAATCTGTTTTCCCTGGAACTCAGGGTGGGCCCCTCGAACATATAATTGCCGCTAAAGCAGTTGCATTTGGAGAAGCCTTGCAGCCAGATTTCGTTAATTATTCCCAACAAGTAATAAAAAATGCAAAAGTTCTAGCTTCAACTTTAACTAATAGAGGTATCAATATCGTGAGTGGAGGCACTGATAATCATATTGTTTTACTCGATTTAAGAAGTATCAATATGACTGGTAAAATTGCTGACTTGCTTGTAAGTGAAGTTAATATCACTGCAAATAAAAATACCGTTCCATTTGACCCTGAATCACCTTTTGTAACCAGCGGACTTAGGTTAGGAACTGCTGCTTTAACTACTAGAGGATTTAATGAAAATGCTTTTGTTGAAGTTGGCGAAATTATTGCTGATAGATTACTTAACCCAAACAATTCACTAATTGAAAGTCAATGTAAAGAAAGAGTATTAACCTTATGTAATCGTTTTCCTCTTTATGAAGGCAAACTTGAAGCATCAATTAAATGAGTCCTAACTCCAAGGGAGTTGAAATTCTTTCTATTGGAACAGAAATACTCTTAGGAAATATTATAAATACAAATGCTCAATGGATTTCTGAACAGTTATCTCAATTAGGTTTAAATCACTTTAGACAATCAACTGTAGGTGATAATTGTGAGCGTATCATAAAGGTAATTCAAGAAATATCAAAAAGAAGTAATCTTCTAATTACAACTGGTGGCTTGGGACCTACCCCAGATGACTTAACTACTGAAGCAATAGCCAAATCTTTTAATGTAACTCTTCTTGAAAGACCGCACTTATGGGACGAAATTAAACAAAAACTGTCAAACTCAAAACTCCATGACGATTCATCTAGCTTAAGGAAACAATGTCTCTTCCCAAAAAATGCTCAAATAATTAATAACCCTAGGGGCACTGCCCCAGGAATGATATGGGAACCAATAAAAGGATTTACTATTCTTACTTTCCCTGGAGTGCCAAGTGAAATGAAAACTATGTGGGAAGAGACGGCGTATGATTTCATTAAAACCAAATTCTCAGATAATTATTCCTTTTTTTCAAATACTCTTAAATTTGCAGGTATAGGAGAATCTAATGTGGCAGAAAAAATTAATGATCTATTAAATCTTAAAAACCCGACTGTTGCTCCATATGCAAACTTAGGAGAGGTTAAACTAAGAATCACAGCTCGAGCAAAGAATCATCTAGAAGCAAAAAATATTATTAAACCTGTAAAAGAAAAATTAAAAAAAGATTTTTCGAAATTTATTTTTGGAGAGGATAATGATACACTTCCTAGCGTTTTAATAAAAGAATTAACGAGGAGGGACCAAACTATTGTTTTTGCTGAATCCTGCACCGGAGGCCTTCTGTCTTCATCACTAACATCAATTTCAGGCTCATCTCAAGTTTTTAAAGGTAGTATAGTTTCTTACAGTAATGAGCTAAAAAATTCATTATTAAATATTTCTGAAGAGAAGCTTATAAAATATGGAGCTGTTTCTAAAGAAGTTTGTGAGTCCATGGCAATTAATGTAAAAAAGAAATTAGGAGCAGATTGGGCAATCGCAATTAGTGGAATAGCTGGTCCTAACGGAGGCAATCAAGATAAACCGGTTGGACTTGTCTATATATCAATTTCAGGACCGAATAATCATATAACTAATATAAAAAAACTATTTAATTCAACCCGAAATAGAGTAGAAATTCAAACACTAAGTGTAAATGTATGTTTGAACAGCCTCAGATTAATCCTATTATCGAATAGCAAGTAACTATTTTTACAAATTGAGTCAAGATACCCTATTTGATAAAGTTTGGGATTTACATAAAGTTTCAAGTCTTCCTGGAGGATCTGATCAAATATTTATTGGTCTTCATCTTATCCATGAAGTGACGAGTCCTCAAGCATTTGGTGCTTTAAAGGATAAAAATTTAAAAGTAAAATTTCCTGATAGAACTGTTGCCACTGTTGATCATATTGTGCCAACAGATAATCAGAGCAGGCCTTTCAAAGATAATCTCGCTGAAAAGATGATTGAAACACTTGAAAAGAATTGCTTAGAACATAAAATAAGATTTTTTAATATTGGTAGTGGTAATCAAGGAATAGTTCATGTAGTAGCACCGGAATTAGGCCTAACTCAGCCAGGGATGACAATAGCTTGTGGAGATTCACATACTTCAACTCATGGAGCTTTTGGTTCTATTGCTTTTGGGATAGGTACAAGTCAAGTAAGAGATGTTCTTGCTAGCCAAACCTTAGCCATAAACAAATTGAAAGTGAGGCAGATTTGGTGTGACAATAAATTATCTAAGGGTGTTTATGCTAAGGATTTAGTCCTTCATATTATTAATAAACTTGGTGTAAAAGCAGGAGTAGGTTTCGCATATGAATTCGCAGGGCCTGCGATACATGAATTATCAATGGAAGAGAGGATGACAATATGCAATATGTCTATTGAAGGAGGAGCAAGATGCGGCTACATTAACCCGGATGAAAAGACCTTTAGTTACATTAAAAATAAATTATGTGCTCCAAAAAATGAGCATTGGGATAAAGCGCTCAGGTGGTGGAAGTCATTAAAAAGCGATGAAAATTCAATCTATGATGATGTAATTAAATTAGATGCTTCTAAAGTAGAACCAACTGTAACATGGGGGATTACTCCCGGCCAAAGTATAAGCATTAATCAACAAATCCCTCTTTTAGATGAATTATCCCCAAATGATAAATTAGTTGCAAAAGAAGCTTATGAATATATGAGTTTCAAGCCAGGACAATTAATAAAAGATACTCCTATAGACGTTTGTTTCATAGGTAGTTGTACAAATGGGCGAATCAGTGACTTAAGAGTTGCAGCTAAAGTATTGAAAGGCAAAAAAGTATCCAAGAATGTCAAGGCATTTGCAGTCCCAGGTTCAGAAAAAGTAGCAACTGAAGCAAAACAAGAAGGCATTGATCAGATTTTTAAGAATGCTGGATTTCAATGGAGAGAGCCTGGCTGCTCAATGTGCTTAGCAATGAATTCAGATAAGTTAATTGGTAATCAAATTAGTGCTAGTTCTAGTAACAGAAATTTCAAGGGTAGGCAAGGATCTCCCAACGGAAGAACACTTCTAATGAGTCCAGCAATGGTTGCAGCTGCTGCAATTAATGGCAAAGTCAGTGACGTAAGAGAATTTAATAACTTATGAAATCAGAGTTCACCCCACCAATTGGGAAAATTTCAAATATTACTGGGCAATGTATCTCCTTGATTGGTAACGACATTGATACAGATCGGATAATTCCAGCACGTTTTTTAAAGTGTGTTAACTTTAATTCCTTGAGTGAATCTGTTTTTGAGGACGATAGAAAAACTTTAAAAGGAAAGCATCCTTTTGATTTAAAGGAAAACAAAAATGCCTCAATACTAGTTGTTAATAGCAATTTTGGATGTGGTTCCAGCAGAGAACATGCCCCTCAAGCGCTGATGAGATGGGGCATAAAAGCAATAATAGGCGAGAGTTTCGCCGACATTTTTTACAGTAACTGTATTGCGATAGGAATTCCTTGTTTTACGCTACCTAAAAAATCCATAGAAGAAATACAAAACTATTGCGATAAGCAATCTTTATTCTTAGAAATTGATCTTAAAAATTCTTTAGCAGAATCAAAAGATTTAAACTTCAATCTTGAAATTAAGGAAAGCTCAAGAAAAATGTTTTTATCAGGAGAATGGGATGCTACTTCAACACTACTTGACAATGAAAATTTAATAGAAAAAAAATTTAACCAATTACCCTATATAAAATTTAACACTAATTTTTTATAGCTATTTAAATCCGTAGAGACTAAAAGAAATACCTCCTGCTTGATTATGAGGCTGATAAAAAATACCAAATTCATAGGATCTTTTTTTCCAATTTAAAGAAATTTTAGAATCTATGAATTCACCATAATCATTTGAATCATGTGTTAAATTTAAAACCCCAGAACTCCTTAGTATAATAGGACCATATAATTGCTGATCAAAAGAAATATCTAAGATGAAGTTCTCATAATTTTGGTCAAACTTAAAAACACTGTCACCACCATTAAATTTATAGAAAGGTAAAAGACTTATCCGAGTATAGTCAAAAGTTTTATTTTTAAAATTACCCATTATATATTCTGGGCCAGCACCTATACCTAAATATTCTTGATGATCCCCAGTTTCATAGAGAGAATAAGATAATTCTAATTTTGTGTTAAGACTTAGTCCTTTGGTTATTGGTTCAGGAATGTAATTGTATGAGGAATCAACAGATTTCTTTTTAGGTTCTAAAATACTGATTGGAAATTTTTGATCAAGAGAATAAAACAAATTACTTTTTAGATTAGTTACTAAATTTTTAGTATTCAAACCCTCTGCTGTTATCTTGGCCAAACCAAAAGATACAAATTCTTTCTTTTTAATACCATCAACAATCCAATTATTTTCTTTTTGCAATTTTGAACCATAACCTGAGTAGATTTCTGCTTCACCCAATGAACCATTCCAGACCCTTTCTCTATAAACTCCATAAAAACTTTTTTCCCATTTTGAATCTAATAGATCAATTTCTTTACTCAATTCAGTTTTAAATCTAAATGCATCTGAAAATTTATGAAAATCAAAAGAATTTAAATTCTTATGTATTTCTAAATCCCAATTTTTTATTGTGCCTTTTATCTTTGATCTTAGAGCAAAATAGTCTTCAAAACTTGTATTTCTCTTAACCCTACTTGAAGTAATTGATGCATCCTTATTTACAAAACTTTTTGTATACCCTTTTAGTGACCTCTGAATTAGAAATTGCGGTTCTAAATCAAGCACAAAATCATCAGAAATATCTATAGAGTTAAATTTCCTCCCAATAAAATACCCATCCTTATCTAAGTTTTCATATCCCAAATTCCATCTATTATCAAAGTTAAAGAATTCTCCAGACTTTGTTAAAGTTCTATCTCCAATCCAAAATGGAACTGAAAATTTTTCTTCAAATATTAAATAGTTTATTGATGATTTAAATCTTAATTTCTCTTCTTTAGAAATAACTTTTAATGAATTAATGGCTAATTTAACCTGTTTAGATTCAAGTAAATCATTACTAAATATAGCGTTCTTGCTTTCCCATTTTTGGCCATCTATAGATATTTTATCTGTAAAAAATAACCAATTCTCAACCTTGTTTGGAGTATGTAAAACTTCCTTATTTTTTAATTCAAGTAAATTTTCTATCTTTTTAGAGTCTAATAAGCTGAAATTTGGCGATAAGTCATCAATCAATGTATTGGTACTAATTAATCCCTCAACATCTAATAAAAACCCTTTTTTACTAATAAAACTGTATTCTAGTTGTTTAACTTTGAAAAATTGATCCCCTAATTCCAAAAATATATTTCCTCTAGCACTAATTACTTTATTTAACTTATCGTATATTAAATTATCAGCTCTAAGAAGTTTACCTCCAAAAGAAACAGATACATTACCCTCTGCATAAATAACATCATTTGTTTCAGACTGTTTATCGGATTGAATTATTAAATCTTGTTTCTTCTTAGCTTGAGTCACTAAAATTGAATCAAAATTTTTCTTTAATAAATTAAAATAGGAAGAATTATCATTAAAATTTTTTGAGGTACTTGATAAATTTTTTTCTTTAAATAATTTTGACCAATTAAATTTGGTATTTTGATTATTGATATTTTTATTAATCTTTGCAAATTCAGATGATTTTGATGACTGTAAAAAATTAATAAAAAGAAAAAGGAAAAATATAACTTTTTTTGAAATTCCAGAGAACAATTTTAAAAATTTAATTAAGAGGTTAATCTTGAGGACTTTCTAGGTCTTTTCTGTTTGGTGTTCTTGTTGGATCACTTGCTAAAAATCCGAAAAGAAATATTCCAACAAAGAAAAAGACGATAGTGTAAACAGAAATTTTTAAGGCGAGCATGGAATTACTAGTGCTAACAGATTTATATCCTATTAAATTTATAATTAAACTATGGTTAAATGTTTACTTTTTGTATTTTTGGAAAATTTTGAAATACTTTAAGGAAGATTAATCGTCATGGTCATCCCAAGGATCTGTAAGCTTTGCGGCTTTAGGTCCAAATGCAGTCCATAGACCAAAACCGGTTAAAGCTAAAAGAATTGCCAGAATGGTTACAGCTATAGAAACTGCAGGATCGGGAGCAGATGATAAAGTTTGCATCAATTTTGCTAAGTTTGTAAACAATTTATGTATATATTCTTATACAATAGCGAAATAATATTCGATTTTGTGAATTCAAATGGGTCAAAAAACAGCCTTAGGCAGTCTTCTAAAAGCAATTGGCAATTCAGGTCAAGGGAAAGTGGTACCTGGTTGGGGCGCAGTTCCTGTGATGACGGTAATAGGGCTACTACTACTTGTTTTTTTAGTTATTCTTCTACAAATTTATAACCAATCCTTACTACTACAAGGTTTCTCAGTAGATTGGAACGGAAATTAAATTTCTGAAATTTCTCAATAAGTTATTTGGTTATCTAGAAGATTGCTAAATAACTTTTTAAATTTTTGTTTTATTAATTAGTTATAATTTATTTATACATATATTCATATTTCTCAATAATCATGAGATTTTGAAATAAATCATGAATGAAATATTTTTAATTGGTCTTGGAAACCCTGGCAAAAAATATTTAAACAATAGACATAATATTGGTTTTTTGCTTCTTGAAAATTTTTCGAAAAAATATAATTCAAATTTTTTACTAAAAGATAAGCTTAAAAGTTCTTGCTCAGAATTTCAAATCAATGATTCTAATTTCAGGTTATTTTTACCAAATACTTTTATGAATAACAGTGGTTATGCTGTACGAGCAATAGTTGATTGGTACAAAATAAATTTAGATCAGATTTTTATAATAGTCGATGATAAAGATCTTCCCCTTGGAAAAATAAGATTTAGAAGAAAAGGAAGCTCAGGTGGACATAATGGATTGAAAAGCATCATTGAACATTTACAGACACAAAACTTTAAGAGAATAAAAATTGGTATTGGGTCACCTCCCCAAATAAAAGGAGAAAATAATTTCAATACCATTTCACATGTATTAGGAAATATTTCTCTAGAAGAAAAATCAATATTGGATAAAGTCTATAAAAGAGTAATAGAATCCCTCGAACAAATAAATAATAAAAAAGAAGAATTTATAATTAATGAATTAAATTCTTTTGACAAAGACCAACCTTAAGAAATGCGTTCAAAACCTGAAACGATTGCAAATATAAGTATTAAGGAATATTGCTTCTCAAAAAAGCAAATCCAGGGGGTTGTGGAAGCTAGTCAATTTAAATGGACTTTTACATGGTGCTTTAATAATGGTCTATTAAAGGTAAATCCATCTCTAGGAAGAGCATTAATTGAAGATGCCCTATTGAGATTCTTATTGAAAAAAGATTATGAATTAGAAACAGGGAATGAATATAAGTTAACTATTTCAGCCAAGTTTTAAAATCTAAATTTTGATTCAAAGTGAACTTCGTTTTGCAATAATCTTCTAAAATTATCAACGCTGATATCGCATCAAGGTTTTTATTAAGGATAAAAAACTCTCTAGGCATTAAAAACTTCAGACCTCTAGTTGGGAAAAGTTCGAAATATCTTGCTTTAGCCCTGAAGGTGGTATTTTTTTCCTCAAAAGTTATTATTTCTTTTTTAAAAAAAAAGAGTTTTTCTCTGATTTCTTTACTGGTGGTGCCATTGCCAATAATAATTTGTGATACATCCTCAGCGGCAATTAAATTTCTGACATAATTCTCAAGTAATTCACTTTTAAGAATGATCGCTTTATAAACTTTTTTGTCACTTATTTCAGCTAATACTAAGCCGCACTTACTTTTTCCGGGATCAATTGTTATGACTCTAGGCATTTAAGATGCAATCTTTAAAATATTGATTTCAACAACTATGGGTTCTACAGTTTTACTATCTCTCAAAGATACTACTTCTAACTTAAATTTGATATTTTGATTTTCTTGAAGAAAGTCTCTAATTTTTTTGACAAAATTTCCATTTGTTTTAATTTCACTAACTTGTGATCCTTTTGACTTGATTTCATCCCTTGTTTTTCTAAGTAATGATTTAATTTTTAAATCAATTGATTTAAGATTTAAATCACTTTCTCCAAGAATTGAACTTGTAATAACGTCTCCTTTTTTAACTATAAATTTATTCTCTAATAAATCAGGAGATACAAAAACAAAATTATCACCTTTTAAAACATTTGTTGCTGATTTTATTAATAAAATCCAGTTACCACCCCTAGCAGCTATTTTCTGAATTTTTGTAATATCACTAGGCCTCCATAAAAGAATATTTTTTGCTTCTTTATTATTTGGAATAACAATTTTCCTAACATATTTATCAGCTTCATTGTAGATTTTGGCAAAGTCTAATTCCACACTTGAGCTAGAATTTATTTCAGCTATAAATAAAGTCTGTCCTCTTTTAATAACAATATTCCCTCTCCTAAATTCTTTAATATTATTTTTTAATTGATTTAACTCCTTTTCTTTTTTTAAAATTTTAACTTCAAGTTCCTTTCGTTCTTCTTGTAGAGGGATTAAAGCCTTTTTACTTTCATCTAAAGTTTTTTGCAAAAAAGGAATATCAACAAAAAGTCTTTGTCTGAATTCTTCACTTACTAAAATCAATAACCCTATTGATATTGAACTAATAACCCCCCCTGTAATTATCGTTATTATAGTTGCTGTTTTTTTAGGTCTTAATTTTAAGATACTAAATCTTGCTTTACCAATCTTTGTTCCGAGAATATCCCCAAATGGTGCAATTAATCCCCCTAGTAATATTAAAAAAATAATTAAAATCCAAGCCACACTTTTGCATACACTCAGTACATCATAATTTATGATGAATCAATTAAATCTTTTTGCAAGAGCAATTGGATCGAACACTGTGATCTTTTTTCTCTCAATATTAAGAAGCCCTGAATCCTTTAAATCTCCCAATAATCTTGTAATTGTTACTCTTGTAGAACCAATAGCTTCAGCAATTGCCTGATGTGAAAGTCTTAAGTCTATAGTGATACCTTTTTCTCCTGCGACTCCAAAGTCTCTACAAAGAACCATTAAAAAACTTACTAAACGAGAAGACATGTCTCTATGTGTAAGAGTTTCTATCATTGTTTCAGTTTGCAAGATCCTACTTGAAAGCCCCTGTAAAAGTAATAGTCCTACTGATGCATCTTCCTCAATAGCTCTTAGAACAGAATTTGCAGGTGCTGTAATCATTTCAACTCTTGTGAATGCTATGGCATGATAAAAACGATCGGATCTGTGGCCTGTTAGAAGAGATAAAACACCAAAGAGACTATTCTCTCTTAAAAGAGCAACAGTTATTTCTTCACCTGACTCATAAACTCTTGATAGTCTTACTGCTCCTCTTCTTATAAGATAAACCCTTTCAGCAGGGTCTCCAGGGAAAAATATTGTTTTAGATCTCTCAACCATTTCTGTGCTTGCACCATCTAGACCTTTAATAACTTCCATCAAAGTTCTATTGATTGGAAAACGTTCTCCAACAGAGTTAATTTTACTTTGTCCGGAGTGTTGTGAACTAAAGCGGTTGAATCCTCTTGAAGCAGGTATCATAAATATCTTAACTATTAAAAAATTTAAGGAGACACTCTAAAATATCTTGTATCAACAGTAACAATTTTCAATTCTTATCAGAATATCAATAAGCCCTTTTCAGTCATTTTCAGTCATTTTCAAATTGCTTAACACTTTTTTAAGTAAAATTACACTATATGCAGTGTCAATAGATCCTAATTATACTGCATTTAGAAAGATTCTAAATAATGGTAACTAGTTCATCTCATATATATTCCAGAGATAATCTTGATTTTGTAAATATAAAAACTGCTAACAAAAAAAATGTAAAAAGATTTACACAAAACGGACAAATTCATATCTATCATTCTTCATATCGAGGCAGCTACCCATCAATCATTAGAGACTCTCTTAGAAATGCTGCTCTTGGCAGGAAAGTGCTTTTAATACAATTCATGAAAGGAGGAGTAAAGCAAGGAGTTGATAATGCAGTAAAGTTATGCGGTAATTTAACCTGGGTCAGATCATCACATTCCTTTGATCAATATAATTCTGAAGCAATTGAAAATAATAGAAATTTAAAAAATTCAATTTATGAATCTACTATTGAATTATGGAATTTTTGTAAAAGAGAACTACAGTCTGGAGAGAATGACCAAATCATACTTGATGAAATTTTTTTAGCTATTGGCATGAAAATTATAGATAAAGATGATTTGATTTCAACACTTGAAAACCGATTTATATCCGGAGATGTAATCCTTACAGGTACAGATATACCTAAAGATTTATTATTAATGGCTAACCAAATTACCGAACTTCGCTCATAAAACAATGCTAAAAAATGATCTCTGGATAAATCAAAAAGCTTCGGAAGGAATGATAAAGCCCTTTCAATCAAATTTGGTGAGGCATCTTGAGCCCGACAACAAGCAAAAGCCAGTTTTGAGTTACGGATGTTCATCTTATGGCTATGATTTAAGACTTTCATCAAAAGAATTCCTAATTTTCAGACATATCCCTGGAACTGTGATGAACCCCAAAAAGTTTAATCCAAATAATTTAGAAAAAACTGTTCTTCACCATGATAATGATGGAGCCTTTTTTATTCTTCCTGCTCACTCCTATGGTTTAGGAGTTGCTTTAGAAAAGATGAAAGTGCCAGAAAATATAACTGTTATCTGTATAGGCAAAAGTACTTACGCACGACTTGGAATTATTGTTAATACCACGCCTGCAGAGGCAGGATGGGAAGGTCACCTAACTTTAGAGTTCAGTAATAGTTCAGGTGCAGATTGCAGAATTTATGCTGAAGAGGGTATTTGCCAACTACTCTTTTTTGAAGGTGATCCATGCTCCACAACCTATGAAGATAGAAGAGGTAAATATCAAAACCAACCTGAAAAAGTGACTCTCGCAAAGATCTAAAATGAGTAAAGTTGAACTAATTTCGCTAACTCCTGACGCAGAAAAGACAATGGCTTACATTGCAAGGGTTAGTAATCCAAAAAATCAGGAAAATGAAGACTATTCGAAATTATTGAGTTATTGCATTAAAAATGAACATTGGAGTGTTTTTGAACAGTCTTTTATGACGTTACAAATAGAAACTAACAGAGGAATCGCTGCCCAAATTTTAAGACATAGATCATTTACTTTTCAAGAATTTTCACAAAGATATGCGGATAGTTCTCAATTGGGTAATATTCCCTTACCAGATTTAAGACGTCAAGATTTAAAAAACAGGCAAAATTCAATCCCTGATCTGCCTGATGAGTTAAAAAAAAGATTCAATGAAAAAATTGGTTTGCATTTTCAGGCTGCTTCAGAATTATATGAAGATTTACTTAAAGAAGGCGTAGCCAAAGAATGTGCGAGATTTGTTTTACCATTAGCGACCCCAACAAGAATTTATATGTCTGGATCTTGCAGATCTTGGATCCATTACATTCATTTAAGATCAGCTCATGGCACCCAAAAAGAACACAAGTCTATCGCCCAAAATTGTAAGTCTATTTTTAAAGAAAGTTTTCCGATTGTATCAAAATCTTTAGAATGGTAAAGACTATCCATGAGTACGAGGGCTAACTTTATTATTTTTATTTTCTTTAATTGTTGAAAATTCAGCATTAATAATTTCCTCATATGGTTTTTCTTCTTTTGCTAAATGATTAATAAATTCCCTTATTTTTATTTCATCTTGTTTACCAATAAAAGTAGAAATTAGATTACCCTCTTTATCAAAAAGATTAACTTGAGGGATCCCGTTAACAGCAAACTTCTGGATGTAATTACTCCATTTTTTATTATCAACATTTAAAAAAACAAAATTAATATCTTTTTCGTATTCATCTTTAAAAGCAGAAACTTGCGGAGCCATTTCTTTGCAAACTTCACACCATTCAGCATAAAATTCGAGAAATGTAGGCTTATTATTTGTAAAAGCTATTTCGGGTTCAACAGATAATTCACCAAAACTCTTTAGAAGATAAGTCGATTTGAAAAAGAAATTTTTAAAAAATAGCAGTGAAATGATAACAATAGATACAATTAAAATAAGTATTGTTTTTAAATTTTGCTCTCGACTCTCAGATTGCACTATTAAAGGATTACTAACTAAAAACATCTTAAATAAGTTAAACGAATAAAGAGAATGGAAATATATAAGCTTTTAATCAACTGATAAAATAAAAACTAAATTATCATCAAAATTTCTTTGATTCCTGAAATCTAATTATGCAATCAATATTTGGAACTGATGGAATACGAGGAAGATTTAATAAAGAGATAACTTATTCACTAGCCTACAAAGTAGGATATGCTTTTGGTTCGAGCTTAGAGAATAAAAATCCAATCATAATTGGAAGAGATACAAGAATTAGTGGAGATAATCTACTTCAGGCGATAACACAAGGTATAAAAGAAAGTGGCAAAAAATTTATAAATCTTGGAATTTGCCCTACCCCAGCAATACCTTTTTTAATCAAACAAGAGAACTTGAGTGGTGGGATTATGATATCAGCAAGTCATAATCCGCCAGAATATAATGGAATAAAAATTTTTGATCATAATGGTCAAAAAATTACCAAATATTTTGAAAATAAAATTCAAAAATTAATTGAAGAGTCAAATCACAACATCTCAGTTCCTAGAACAGTGATCCCACTCAACACAAATAAAGATCTTTTTGATATTTATATTAAAAGCCTAATCCAAACAATGGGTGGAGAAAATCTAAGAGGGTTGAAAATAATATTAGACACATGCTATGGATCAGCAACAACCTGCGCAAAAAAAATTTTTCAGTCACTTGGTGCTGATGTAAGAGTTATCAATAACTCGAAAAATGGGTTGAAAATTAATATGAATTGTGGTTCAACTAACCTCGAACCATTAAAAAAAGCATTAAGAGAGAGTCCTGCAGATATGGGTTTTAGCTTCGATGGGGATGCCGATAGAGTAATTGGA
This sequence comes from Prochlorococcus marinus, assembly GCF_001180325.1. GTDB lineage: Bacteria > Cyanobacteriota > Cyanobacteriia > PCC-6307 > Cyanobiaceae > Prochlorococcus_A > Prochlorococcus_A marinus_R. Next base: position 228,122 of record NZ_CVSZ01000035.1, on the reverse strand, counting down.
ATAGATTCAAAAGGTAATGTTTTAGATGGAGATCATATTCTTTTTCTTTGGGGTAGAGAACTTATGGAACAAAAAATTCTCACAAATAATTTACTAATATCAACGCAAATGGCAAACTTAGGTTTTGAAAATGCCTGGAAGAAAATTGGAGGGATTTTTTATAGAACTGATATTGGAGATAAACATGTGCATGACGCAATTAAAGAAAAAGGTGCAGTTTTAGGAGGTGAGCAGTCAGGTCATATACTTTCAAAAATTAATAACTTTTCTGGAGATGGGATATTGACTGCACTACAAATTTCTAAATTTTGTAAAAAGAAAAATATTAATTTAAATGATTGGCTTAAAAGTAGTTTCGAACCGCATGTTCAAAAACTGACCAATATCAATCTAGATTTTAATTTTAATAACTTAAATCCAGAAACCAAAATCTTGATTAATCAAACTATAGAGATTTTTCAGAAAATATATTCTGATAATTGTAGAGTTTATATAAGGCCTAGCGGCACAGAACCCGTTATGAGAGTTCTAGTTGAGGCCAAAAATCAAAAGAAAGTTCATTCTTTGTCAAGCGAAATAACAAACAAACTCTTTTTAGAAATTAATAAAATAATTAATTAACAATGCATTAAATTTTTATATAAATCCTTTCAAAAATATCAAGTTGGTTGACAATTACATATTTTTCCCGATTAGTTTTAACTTTAGTTGGATTAAAACTTTCGGAATAATTTAAATCTTTTTTATCTATTGTTTTAAAATAAATACTACTTGATATGGTGTAATCCATATAATCGAATAAATCTTTTACATCCGTTTTTATAAAAATTAAGGTCCCTTTTTGCAATGAATTTGAGAGAATTTTAATAAATTCTGGCTGAATTACACGCCTTTTATAATGTCTCTTTTTAAACCAAGGATCAGGAAAATTAAAAGAAATACTTTTTAGATTTTTGATAATAAATTTACTTTGGACATCATTCAAAATATTATTAGCATTACCAAATATAAAATATAGATTTTTAATTTCTCTTTCAAGCAATTTTAATTTTGCATTTTTGACTAATTTCTCACGGATTTCAATTCCTAAATAATTCCACCTTTTATTAACTAAAGCTAAATCAAACAGAAACTCACCAGCAGCACAACCTATATCCAAATGAAGATTCAATTTAGAATCGCCAAACATTTCGCTCAAAGAAGGTAATCTCTCAATTTGATTGAAATTACTACTAAGGGGATTAACATGCTGTCTCATACAATTATCAATATATTTCTAGGCAATAATATAAGGATGCATAATATTCATAACTATGACAATAGTAAGTTCAAATGTGACAGTTTGATGTTTAATTATTATGTGTTTAAAAAGAAAAAATTTTGAACGTTTTTAATCAACTTTCTATTTGGCTATCCTTTCAACTTTCAATAATTTTCCTTATTGGTATTCCTATTACTCTTTCCTTCTGGTCAATTAAAAAAAGAAATAAAGCAGTTATTAAACTTCTATCAATTTATTGGAAAATATCCCTTTTATTTTTTATAAGCCTCTTACTTTTAATAGGAAAGTATAATTATGCTCTTGTTATAACAAATATTTCAACATTATTAATGACAGTTTCAGTTTGGTTTTGGAACGATATTAATGATGAATTAAGAGAATATGATTTTTCTTACTCCCTCACCACAACGACAAAAATTTGGAGATGGACGATAACTTTTATATCGCTTAATTTCTTTATTCAGAGTATACAAAACTTTAACTGCTTTTCTTTTATTAATTCGGATGCATGTGCAATATGGATTCAGCCTTCTTCAAATTTATATCTTATTTTAAAAAAATTATTTAATTTTTTGTTTGGAGCTAATTTTACTCAGCCGATAGCAAAATTCTTAGGATTATTTTCATTATTTATCTATATTCTAGGCCTTATTCAATGGTCAATAATAAAATTACCTAAAAATGGAAGAAACTCTTGCTACTCAGAAAATGGAGAAAATTGATTTAATAAATAGTCTTGAAAAAATCAGTTCCGAGATATCTGATAGGATACTTAAACTAGAAGGTTTCATTCAAAAAGAAACTCAAAAAGAACAATTAGAAATACTTATTTTCAGAGGCTTCAGTAGCTCAACAACTCATCCAATTGAAATAGATTTAGAAAAAAAAGTAATAGCACTTAATTATATAATTACAGATTTTAAACTTTATAAAGCACCATTAACAGAAACAGAAAAAAATCTTATAAGAGAAAATCAAAACTCAGTTTTCTTTTTGAATCAAAAAAACTGGATTTAAATCAATTCAAAATTAATAATATTTGAACATCTTTTGCATAATTTTGTATTTTGGATTCCATTAAAAGTTTCTTTTTGATAATGCCAACATCTATCACATTTTTGACCCTGAGCTTTATTTATTTGAATTTTACCAAGTGCGTTGTAATCAATAATTAGAGAATTCTCCACCAAATCGGATACAACTTGGAAGTTTGATACTATAAGCCAATCCTTAAATAAATCTACATCTTGATTGCCAAATTCTTTTAGCCAAGTAAGTGAATCTTTTAAAACTTTATCTTCAGGTAAAAAATTAACTTCAGTTTCCAAAGCTGCTCCAATTATTTGTTTGTTCCTACATCCCTCTATAGCCTTGTTAATTTCAACTCTCAGATTTCTTAGATTTGCAATGTGCTCATTAAGTATTTGATTTTTCCATGACTGAGAAAATATTGGCCATCCCCTTTGAAAAACTGATTTTTCTTTAGTTGAATATGGTATTTTTTGCCAAATATCTTCAGCCATATGACAAAGTACTGGAGAAATAAGTACGGCTAAATTTTCAACAACTTTTGACATTACGAACTGACAGGATCTTCTCCTAAATTGTGATTTAGAACTTACATATAACCTATCCTTCGCAATATCCAAATAAAAATTCGATAGATCTACAACGCAAAAACTTTGCAAGATTTGGAAAAATTTTGAAAATTCATAATTTTCATAAGCATTCGATATTTGATCTGTAACCTCAACTAATCTACCTAACATCCATTGATCTAAGAGTGGCAATTGATCAATTTCAAAACTTTCAATATTAGGATCATAATCATGAATATTACCTAGAAGATATCTTGCAGTATTACGAACTTTTCTGTAAACGTCTGAAATTTGCTTGAGTATATTTGAACCAATTGGAACATCAACTGAATAATCTACAGAGCTTACCCACAGCCTTAAAACATCTGCACCATAAGCAGGTTCAGTTTTTTTATTATTACCTCCATTAATAATTATATTTGGATCAACAACATTTCCTAGAGATTTACTCATTTTTCTTCCGTTTTCATCAAGTGCAAAACCATGAGTTAAAACTTTCTTATATGGAGGTTTATTATTGACTGCAACAGATGTTAGCAAAGACGACTGAAACCATCCTCGATGTTGATCTGAGCCCTCTAAATAAAGATCTGCAGGATACTTTAATTCACTTCTTAGTTCACATACTGCGGCCCAGCTGGATCCTGAATCGAACCAAACATCCATTGTATCTGTTCCTTTTTTCCATAGATCCGATTCTTTTGCATAATTTTCTGGCAAAAGATTTTTAACATCCCAATCCCACCAAATATCAGCTCCATGTTTACTAAAAAGTTCTTGAATATGATTAATTATCTCTTTGTTAAGGAGAATATCATTACCATTTTTTTTATAAAAAACTGGAATAGGGACTCCCCATGACCTTTGTCTGGAAATACACCAATCTCCTCTACCAACAACCATAGAATAAATTCTTTTCTTTCCAGTATCTGGCATCCATTCAACATCTTCGATTGCCTGTAATGCAGCTGATCTAAAGCCATTTACAGATGCAAACCATTGTTCTGTTGCCCTGAAAATAGTTGGTTTTTTGGTTCTCCAATCATAAGGATATCTATGCTTATAATTTTCTTGCAATAGAAGCAAATTATTTCCTTTTAAATGTTCAATAATTAAATCATTTGCATCTTTCAGGACATTTGATCCTTTGAATTGACCAGAATATTCATTTAAGTTACCTTTCTCATCAACAACACATGTTATTGGTAAATCATACTTTTGACCTACATTAAAATCATCTATCCCATGACCAGGGGCAGTATGTACAATTCCAGTCCCTGATTCGGTAGTAATATAATCTCCTCCAATTACAATTCTGCAATTTTTATTCTTAGAGGGATGTTGATATTCGATATTTTCCAAGTCAGAGCCTTTAAGCTCTAAAAGTTCCTTGAAATTTTTATTAAATTTCTTACTTATTTCAGAAGATAAATCCTTTGCAAAAAGGTAAATTCGTTTCTCATCATCGATAGCAAAAACGTACTTTATTTTTGGATTTACTGCAACTGCTTCATTTGCCGGTATTGTCCAAGGAGTAGTGGTCCAAATAGTGATGAAAGAATTATTTTGAAAAAAATCTTTTTTGATCTCTAGATTTTCTTGGATGAAATTTAATAAAATTTCCTCAGGTATTTTAGTGATTTTTAATGAAGCATAAATACTTTTTGAAAAATGTTCATCAGGGTATTCTAATTCTGCTTCTGCAAGTGCAGTCCTTGAACTTGGACTCCAATGCACAGGTTTAAGACCTCGGTATATGTAGCCATTTAAAAACATTTTCCCAAACACTCCAATCTGAGCAGATTCATAACTTTTCTTAAGAGTTAAGTAAGGGTTATTCCAATCTCCCCATATGCCCCACCTTTTGAAACCTTCCTTTTGATTATTAATTTGGATATGCGCATAATCTGTCGCTTTTTTTCTTAAATCTAGAGTATCAAGATTCTTTCTTTCATCTGATTTTAAATTTTGAAGAACTTTCAATTCAATAGGTAATCCATGACAGTCCCAGCCAGGTACAAAATGAACCCTAAATCCTTTTAAGGTTTTGTACTTATTGATTATGTCTTTTAAAACTTTATTAAGAGCATGACCCATATGAAGCGCTCCATTTGCATAAGGAGGGCCATCATGTAAGGTAAATATTTCTCCTGAATTACTTGAACCTAATTGGAAATCAATATCATTATTAGCCCAAAAATTCTGAATCTCCGGTTCTCTTACAACCGAGTTAGCACGCATCGAGAAGTCAGTTTTTAGTAAATTTAAAGTTTCTTTATAAGAAAAGTCTGATTTTTGTTCTTTGTTATTTTGAGATTTCATAGGACGATATAAGAAATATTGGTGATCAAAAGAATTATTTAAATAAATCTAGTTCATTATATTCTTTCTTAATTGACCTGTAGTTTTTTGAGGATGTTTCAAATAACCAATTTATTTGATTTCAGACTTTTATATTATCATTTTTATCATTTCTTACCCACTTTTTTTGGGTTGATTGTTTAGTATCGCTACCAAAATTAAAAAAATTTGAAGTTTTCGTGAAATCAACAAATCCCAGATTAATAGATTCTAATATTTTTGAAAAATTGTTTTTAAACTCCAAAAAGGTAGTTAATTTTTTCTTTTCGATATCTGTCAATTGGTACCATCTAGATAAAAAAAGCTCTACTAGATAAAAAATAACTATTACTGTGAAAAAAAGGGAAATTACAAAAAATGATTCATCTAATGTTTTATTTTTGATTATTAATATCAAACCTATTAATAAATTAAAAAAAGCTCTTATTAAGTCTTTTGGTTTACCGAGCTCAAGATAAATTATCGGTACAGCTAGAAAAATAGTCCCAACTAAAATATAAAAAGTTCCCAAATAAAATATCAAACTATTCATTAAATTAACTACTTAATTAAATTATAAGAGCTGATTTAGATAAGCAAACTATCTAACATAATTTCCTTAAGTGCGGTCGGGGAGACTTGAACTCCCACACCCGAAGATACGAGTACCTAAAACTCGCGCGTCTACCAATTCCGCCACGACCGCTCAAATAAAATGATAATTGAAAGAGGCTTATTTTAAAAATTTTTTTTCTTAAGATGATTAATTTGACACATTAAAATTAAATTAATAATCTCTTAAAAGAAATTTTTAATGTTGAAGCATGCAATCAACTTAAAATATTAGTTATATTATTTAAAGAATAAAAGAAACGATTTCAAACTTAACTAATAAAAATACTAATTCTTCAAAAACATTTAATTGGCAAAAAGAGATTAAAAATTACGTAGATCCGCCAAGTTTTTGGAATCCAACATTAGGTTTATTTTTTGGTGGTTATTTTCTTGCTTTCCTTAGCATATGGCAATGGTATAGAGGTGTTTGGCCTTTACCTTTACTTGTGGCTACTGCGTTTTTAGCTTTGCATATTGAAGGTACTGTTATTCATGATGCCTGTCATAAAGCTGCTCATCCAGTTCCTTGGATAAATCAAGCAATGGGCCATGGCTCAGCTATTCTTTTAGGGTTTAGCTTCCCAGTTTTTACTAGAGTCCATTTACAACATCATATTCACGTAAATCATCCGAAAAATGATCCAGATCATATTGTCAGTACTTTTGGTCCGATTTGGCTAATTGCTCCAAGATTTTTTTATCATGAGGTGTTTTTCTTTCAAAGAAAACTTTGGCGAAGATTTGAATTACTACAATGGGGAATTGAAAGATCCATTTTCATAGTAATTATCTTGGCAGGTTTGAAATTTGACTTTATGAATTTAATTTATAATTTATGGTTCGGCCCAGCATTAATGGTAGGAGTCACTTTAGGAATATTTTTTGATTATTTACCCCATAGACCATTTCGATCAAGAAATAAATGGATAAATTCTCGAGTTTATCCAAGTAAATTTATGAATTTATTGATAATGGGTCAAAATTACCATCTCATTCATCATCTTTGGCCTTCGATTCCTTGGTTTGAATACAAAATAGCTTATGAAAAAACTAAGCCTTTATTAGATAAAAAAGGCTCCCCTCAAAGGGTAGGGATATTTGAAAGTAAAAAAGACATTTTTAACTTTATTTATGATTTATTAATAGGTGTAAGGAGTCATAGTAAAAAGAGAGGGAAAATAAGAAAAATCATAAATTTATATCCAGGCTTTAAAATAAAAAAATTTTTATTAAAGATAGTCAATAAAACATTTATTGGAAGCAACTAACTTCCTCAATCATTAATAATTTTTGGTACTTTAAAGTATTTATCTTCTCTCAATGGACCCAATTCTAAAAGTTCTTCATTGCAATTAGAATTTTTCTTTTCGTCTTTTCTAAAGACATTTACAACCTCTATAGCTCTCGTTGTACAGGGAACATCATCTGTATCAATTTTTTCAAGTTGTCTTATATAATCCAATATCTTTTCTAATTGTTCTGCATGATTATTAATTTCATCCTTATTAAGTTCTAATCTCGCTAAATGAGCAACTTTTTTCACTTCCTCTTTAGTTATTTTTGTCATACTTTCATTATCTTTCTTATTAAATAATAGTTTATTAAGAACAACTTATTTACATATCCTTTGAATTTCAAATAATTTAAAAAAAATAACATCTTTTTGTAAATCAATATAAATTAATAGCCTTAATTATTTTTCTCAGCTAAATATGTTATAAGAAGGATATCGAAAAATAGAAGAAGAATTATTTCCAAAAAATTTTTTTTATCGGCACTCTAAACTTGTTGCTCCTGATTTAATAGGCTGTCACCTCATAAAAAAAAAGAATGATTTAGATCAAGTTAAAGGGGTTATTGTTGAAACTGAAGCTTATTCACAGGAAGAAGAGGCATGTCATGGCTACCGCAAAATGACTGAATCAAACAAATCATTATTTGGCAAACCTGGCACATTTTATATTTACAAATCTTATGGAATTCATCATTGTTTAAACATAGTTACCGATAAAGAAAATTTTGCGAGTGGTGTTTTAATAAGATCAGTTTTTATTTCGAATAAGAATGAAAGATTAGCTTCTGGACCTGGCCTAGTTACTAAAACATTCGGTATAGATAATTCATTTAACTCACTTGAAGTTCTTAATAACAAATCTTTATGGATTTCTCCACGAAACGCGACTCTAGAAGAAAAAGATCTTATTCAAACTACGAGAATTGGCATATCAAAGGCAAAAAATATAAAATGGCGTTGGTATCTTAAAAATAGTAGGAGTGTAAGTAAAAGATTAAAAGGTGAAAGAACACCTAAATTTCAATAATCATTTATCTTTTTAAACGTAATGCAAATTTGGCCTCATAAACATATCCATACACTAGCTAATTTTTCAATTAAAGATTATGAGTCAGTATTTGAATTAGCTAATAGATTTGATGCACTAAATAATGCAGGAACAAAAAAGATACCGGCCTTACAAGGGACTTTGGTAACGTCTTTATTTTTTGAAGCCAGTACAAGGACAAAAAATAGTTTTGAGCTTGCTTCAAAAAGACTTTCTGCTGATGTCCAAACTTTTGCGCCATCCTCCAGCTCTTTAACAAAAGGCGAAACAATAATTGATACAGCCATAACTTATTCTGCTATGGGGGCGGATACATTAGTTATCAGACATTCATCAAGTTACATAACCTTTGAGATCGCAAAAAAACTTGATGCAATAAATTCCAAGACTTCAGTTCTTAATGCTGGAGATGGATTACATAGTCACCCCAGCCAAGGACTGCTTGACATCTACACATTGATAAAATTCTTTTCCCAAAAAACACTGAATCCAAAAGTTTTAAATTCCAAAAAAATTTTAATAATTGGAGACGTTAATCATTCAAGGGTTGCTAGGTCAAATCTATGGGCATTGAGTGCATTCGGCGCCGATATAATCTTATGTGGTCCTAAGACATTAATACCTGATGAATTTATCAATTTTTTAAAAACCCCCGCGCCAAATCAATCAGAAGATCCTGTTAAATCAAGAGGTTCGATAATAATTTCTAGATCATTGGAAGAATCAATAAAAATTGCAGATGCGATTATTGTTTTAAGACTCCAGAAAGAGAGAATGATGGAAAATTTACTAAGTAGCATTGATTCATATAGTTTGGATTATGGCCTAACTCCTGAGAAATTATCGTTAAATAATAAACAAATTCCAATTCTACATCCTGGTCCCATTAATAGAGATATTGAAATAAGTAGCAAAGTGGTAGATCGATATCCTAATTGCTTAATTAATAATCAAGTTGCAAATGGTATCCCTATAAGAATGGCTTTGCTTTATCTATTACAAAAACACAACAAGTAAATTTATAGCAACTTAAGACTTTCAGTAAAGAAACCATAAAATAATCCTAACCTTAAAGAATCTAATAAAAGTACTAAAAATTTCTTTTTCCTTTCAAATCTAAAATTTCTTCTTAGAACTATTAACAACTCAATAAAAACTACTGATAAAAAAGCAGCTACAGGATCCATAAGTTCCACAACGGCACTTACCATACCAAGAGAACTCCCAAAAAAATAGCCGATTAAAAGTGTAATCAATGATATTGAATATCTTCGCCATGGATTATTAGCCCAAATACTTAATGTTTGAATATTTTCCACAATTTTTAGCTGAAATTTTGTCTTTTGAGGTTTAACAACCATCTTGCATTAAACTAAGCCGCTTCAGAGTTTGCTTGAATTTTAGTATTTCCTTCAATTAATTCAAGTAATGCTTCCAACTGAGCCATTAATCCCCTTAATTCGCCTGGTTCAGGGAAAAGGCCATCTTCTTTTATTCCTAAATGCATTTCTCTGAGCTCTTGCCTTAAATAGCGAATGTGACTAATGACTTGCTCTCTTTTGGTTTGCGACATGATATAAATTCTTAGAATAATATCTTAAGAAAGAATATTTTTGAAAAGGAGAGTTTGCATATTTATGACTGAGAATGAAGATAAATGACCTAACAACAATTTGAAAAGATTATCAAAATTGAAACCCATTTTTTCCCTAAAAATATGTACTTAATTTTTATATCAATTTTAAATAATTACGTGAGGCTTTATTATTAAGGTATATTGACTCTACTCAATATGAAATTCATTTCTGAAAATAAAATAAGTGAGGAACTAGTAAATTCTTTTGATGAAGAAATGACCCTTGAGCTCGCTAAAAGGCTAGAGGAAGATAACTATAATACTCCATTTGATGGTTTAAAAGACTGGCACCTACTGAGGGCGCTTGCAATCAATAGACCAGAATTAACAACTAATTATACCCATCTCCTCGATCAGGAACCTTTCGATGAAAACTAAAAGTAAGGACTCCAAAATAAAGGTTCTTTTATTAATAACTGGAAGTATTGCAGCTGTAAGAATTCCATTATTAGTTAGTCAATTGGCGAAAGAAAATTATGAAATAAGATGCGTTTTATCAAAAAATGCAGAGAAATTAATAAAGCCGCTTTCTCTTTCTATTTTAAGTAGAAACCCGTGCATTTTAGAAAATGATCAATGGTCTGATAGTCAATCAACACCTCTTCACATAGAACTAAGTAATTGGGCTGATATTTTAATCATTGCCCCTTTAACAGCAACAACATTATCCAAATGGGTAACTGGAAATGCAGAGGGATTGATTCCAAGCATCTTACTAGCAAATATAAAGCCAATTATTGTTGCACCAGCAATGAATACGCAAATGTGGCTAAATAAAGCTGTACAAAAAAACTATGAGAATTTACAGAATTACGAAAATGTTTTGTCTTTGCAACCAAGTGAAGGCCTCTTAGCATGTGATGCTATTGGCATCGGTAAGATTCCTCCAAACGATCTAATCCAATTAGCTCTTGAATTTATAGCTTCACACAAACAAAATGAATATCGCAAAGATTTACTTAATAAAGAAATTTTAATAACTGGAGGGTGTACCTCAGAGAAAATTGACGCGGCAAGACAGATTACTAACAAAAGTTCTGGAGCTATGGGCCTACTTCTTTCTCAAGTAGCGAGGTTCAGAGGAGCACAAGTAAAATATGTTCATGGTCCTCTGAAAATCGATAAGAATCTTACTGATGGAATAAAAAGATATGAAATTGAAACTAGTGTTGATTTAATTAGGGCACTAAATAATGAAATATCAAATTGCGATTATTTTTTTATGAATGCAGCAGTATCTGATTTCAAGATAACCTCTGATACTTCAGCTAAAATTCCAAAAAATCAAATTAATACTCATTTGAATCAAAACTTTGAGCTAGTCCCAGATATTTTAAAAACAATTAGTAAATCAAAAAAAGATAACCAAGTTTTTGTAGGCTTTTGTGCTTTTACAGGATCTATCGAAGAAGCACGATTAAAAATTAAAGAAAAGATTATCCAAAAGGGTTGTGATTATCTATTCGCTAATCCAATTGATCTTGAAGGCCAAGGATTTGGTTTTTTGGCACAAAATGAAGGTTGGCTATTCGATACCAACAGCATGGAACACTACATTAACAAAACATCAAAAATTGATTTAGCAAATAAATTAATAACCCAAATTATTTCATTAAAAAAATAAAAAAAATTTTTTAATTTGTATTTTTTTGTAATCTTAATCATTAAAAATAATGTGATAGCTTAAAATAATTCCAGTTTTTTAAAATCTAAAAAGCTACGGGTTGTTTCGAGGATTTAATAGTCCTATCTTTTATGGTCCTTTCCCTTGTAATATCCGTACTGAACTTATTAGATGACCTTTAATCTATCGTCACAGAACTTTACTGCAACTTTAATTATGAGAATTCGTTCTTTCTTAGCTTTTGTTATTTCAATTTGTATAACTTTTGCTTTCGTACCTGTTAAAACATTTGCTTTTTCTGAAAGAGGAAATGCACAATTCACAGATGTTGTTAACACAGGAAAAGCTAATGACTGTCCCACATTAGACTCATCTCTTGTCGGATCAATATCTCTAGGGAATGGAGATAGCCTTAAAGGAATATGCATGCATCCAACAGAAGTTTATGTAAAAGTGCCAGGGACAAAACGAAAAGCTGCAGAATTTGTTTCTACCAAAATTATTAGTCCAAGAAATAACACTACTGTGACAGAAGTTTATGGAGATATTGATTCAGGAACTTTCACTGAAAAGGGTGGTATTGATTTTCAACTTATTACTGTATTAACTCCTGGTGGTTTAGAGGTGCCATTTGCATTCTCAGCAAAAGATCTTACAGCTGATTTACCTTCATCAATTGAGCCAGGCACTGAGGTTAATGGTTCAACATTTACACCTAACTACAGAACTGGTGATTTTCTAGATCCTAAGGCAAGAGCTAAAAATACTGGTGTTGAATATGCTCAAGGTTTAGTTGCATTAGGGGGCGATGACGAAGAACTTGCAAAAGAAAATATTAAAGTTGATGTAAACGGTACTGGCGTTATTACTCTTTCAATCAAAAATGTAGATTCTGACACAGACGAATTTGCTGGTACTTTTGAAGCAATCCAACCTTCAGATACAGACATGGGTTCAAAGGATCCACTTGATGTAAAAATAATTGGAGAGCTTTACGGAAGAAAGGCATAAATCCTACTCAAGAGAAAAAGGGGGTTAAACCCCTCTTTTTTTTTCAAAATTTTTCTTTATCAATTTTAAAAATGGAATTACAACAAAAAACTAAAACAGATACTGATGGACTAATACCGCCATATGGAGGGGAACTAAAAAATTTAATTATCAAAGATAAAAACCTTAAAAATGATCTTATTTCTAAAGCTACTTATGAGTTTGAATGTAGCGAGAGAAATGCATGCGATGTAGAACTTTTGATGGTTGGAGCTTTTTCTCCATTGGAAGGTTTTATGGATGAAAATAACTACAATTCGGTCATTAAAAATAATAGAAATACAAGCGGGTTGCTTTTTGGCTTGCCTATTGTATTTGATTCAAATAATGAAAAAGTAAAAACTGGAGAGACAATATTACTTACCTATAAAAAACAAAAAATAGCAGTTTTAGAAGTTAGCTCTAAATGGGAGCCTGACAAATCCTTAGAAGCTGAACTTTGTTATGGTACTAATTCCTTAGATCATCCTGCTGTTAAGATGATTTTTAACGAGAGAGGTAGATTTTATATAGGAGGAAGAGTTTATGGTTTCGAACTACCAATTAGAGAATTCCCCTGCAAAACCCCTGAAGAAGTTAGATCTTCACTGCCATCAAATCATGATGTAGTTGCATTTCAATGCAGAAATCCAATTCATAGAGCACATTATGAATTATTTACTAACGCCTTACTTTCAGATAATGTCTCCTCTAACTCAGTTGTTTTAGTTCATCCAACTTGTGGACCAACGCAACAAGATGATATTCCTGGAAAAGTTAGATATTTGACCTACAAAGAATTAGAAGAGGAAATATCTGATGAAAGAATAAAATGGGCTTTTTTACCTTATTCAATGCATATGGCAGGGCCAAGAGAAGCCCTTCAACATATGATAATAAGAAGAAATTATGGCTGCACCCACTTTATTATTGGTAGAGATATGGCTGGTTGTAAGTCTTCGTCAACTGGTGAAGATTTTTATGGTCCCTATGATGCCCAGAATTTTGCGAATAAGTGTGCAGATGAATTGATGATGCAAACTGTTCCTTCAAAAAATTTAGTTTATACGAAGGAAAAAGGATATATAACAGCTGAAGAAGCTAAAGAATTTAATTATGAAATTATGAAACTTAGTGGTACGGAATTTAGAAAGAAATTGAGGAATGGCGAACCAATTCCTGAATGGTTTGCATTCAAAAGTGTAGTAGATGTTCTAAGACGCTCTTAATATTGTTTTATTATTAGTATTATAGATTTATTAAAGATTTTTTATCGTGAACAAACGTTGGAGAAACGTAGGACTTTATGTCCTAGCTGTCATTACTGTAATTTTCATTGGTACTTCAGTTTTTGATAATCCTAGTACTGAAAGTTCTACAAAGACCTTGAGATATAGTGATTTTATAGAGGCAGTTCAAGATAAAGAAATCAGTAGAGTCTTAATATCTCCAGATAACGCTACAGCTCAAGTTGTTGAAAATGATGGGAGTAGGTCTGAGGTCAATTTAGCCCCTGACAAAGATTTATTAAAAATTCTGACTGAGAACAATGTAGATATCGCTGTAACTCCTACAAAATTAGCCAACCCATGGCAACAAGCTATAAGTAGCTTAATTTTCCCAGTACTTTTAATTGGAGGCCTATTTTTTCTTTTCAGAAGATCCCAAAGTGGTAATGCTGGAGGTGGTAACCCTGCCATGAGTTTTGGCAAAAGCAAAGCTAGACTTCAAATGGAACCATCTACACAAGTAACCTTTTCAGATGTTGCTGGTGTAGAAGGTGCAAAATTAGAACTCACAGAAGTTGTAGATTTTCTTAAGAGCCCAGATAGATTTACTGCAGTCGGAGCAAAAATTCCAAAAGGAGTTCTTCTTGTTGGTCCTCCTGGTACTGGCAAAACATTGTTAGCTAAAGCAGTTGCTGGAGAAGCAGGTGTACCTTTTTTCTCAATATCTGGTTCAGAATTTGTAGAGATGTTTGTTGGGGTTGGAGCTAGTAGAGTTAGAGATCTTTTTGAACAAGCTAAAAAGAATGCTCCTTGTATTGTGTTTATTGACGAAATAGATGCAGTTGGAAGACAAAGAGGAGCTGGTATGGGCGGAGGAAATGATGAAAGAGAACAAACATTAAACCAACTCTTAACCGAAATGGATGGTTTTGAAGGTAATTCAGGAATAATAATAGTTGCTGCAACCAACAGACCAGATGTCTTAGATTCCGCTTTAATGCGTCCTGGAAGATTCGATAGACAGGTAACAGTAGATCGTCCAGATTATGCTGGAAGATTGCAGATATTAAATGTTCATGCGAAAGATAAAACTCTTTCAAAAGACGTTGATTTAGATAAAGTTGCCAGAAGAACACCAGGATTTACTGGTGCAGATTTAGCTAATCTTTTAAATGAAGCAGCAATACTAGCAGCTAGAAAAGATTTAGATAAAGTAAGTAACGATGAAGTCGGTGATGCCATTGAAAGAGTTATGGCTGGCCCAGAAAAGAAAGATAGAGTGATCAGTGATAAGAAAAAAGAATTAGTTGCTTATCACGAAGCTGGACATGCACTCGTTGGAGCATTAATGCCTGATTATGATCCAGTAGCAAAGGTCTCAATCATTCCAAGAGGTCAAGCTGGGGGTCTAACCTTCTTTACTCCAAGTGAAGAAAGAATGGAATCTGGTCTTTACTCTCGTTCTTACCTTCAAAATCAAATGGCTGTAGCTCTTGGTGGAAGAGTTGCTGAAGAAATAGTCTATGGCGAAGAAGAAGTAACAACCGGAGCTTCAAATGATTTACAACAAGTTGCCAATGTAGCAAGACAAATGATCACAAAATTCGGCATGAGTGACAAAATAGGTCCAGTCGCTCTAGGTCAATCTCAAGGTGGAATGTTTCTCGGAAGAGATATGAGTTCTACAAGAGACTTCTCTGAAGACACAGCAGCAACTATCGATGTAGAAGTTTCAGAACTTGTTGATGTTGCCTATAAGAGAGCTACGAAAGTTTTAACAGACAATAGAACTGTTCTTGACGAAATGGCTCAAATGCTAATTGAAAGAGAAACTATAGATACTGAAGATATCCAAGACTTGCTAAACCGCTCAGAAGTAAAAGTCGCAAACTATATTTAACGCGGAATTTTAAATTTTTAATGCATAATAAAGAAGATTCTTTTTCGGAGTACCTGAAAATTGAGTCTTTTTTTTTACTTATAAAACCTGAAGATAATATTTACTCAAATACCTCTATAAGAAATTCATTTTTTGAAGAATTAGAAAACTTAGTAAAATTAGGATTAAAGAATATTGAAATAAGTTGGTCTAACAACGAAAATTGGTTCGATTTTGTATCCGATATCAAAATTAAATATCCAAGAATTAATTTAGGCTCTGCCTCCATAGTTAATAAGCAATCAATAGAAGATTCTTTAAAAATTGGATTGAATTTTTCGATGATGAAATTTTGGGATAAAGATCTATTCAACTATGCGCAGTCAAAAAATTATTTATTAATTCCTGGAATTAATAATTTAAAAGATCTTAAGGAAGCGATAGATTTAAATTGCAACATTATCAAAATTTACCCAATAAAAAGTAAAGATAGTTCGATAAATATACTCAACTATAAAAATATTGATTTCATTGCTGCTGGAGGACTATCAATCAATGATTTAAAAACTTATAAATCTTTAGGGTATAAAGCAGTTGTAATTGGAGATAAAGCTATCAAAAATAAAAAATTTGATCCAAAAATATATGAATGGCTCAAAAATAATTAAGTTAAGGATAAATATAATTTATTCAACAAAACTACTACTTATTTATTAAGTCACATTGAGCATGATTTAGAAGCAAATGATCAGCAAGTACTAAAGCTACCATAGCATCAACCATAGGAACTGCTCTTGGTAGAACGCATGGATCGTGTCTCCCTTTTGCTTTCATAAGTACTTCTTTACCTTCAGAATTTACTGTTTTCTGTTCTTTCCCGATGGTTGCTGTAGGTTTAAAAGCTATCTTCATCTCGATATTTTCACCATTACTTATTCCTCCCTGTATACCTCCTGAATTGTTTGATGTTGTTCTTAACTTACTAATATCATCAGACTTGATGAAGGCATCATTATGTTCGCTTCCTTTTAAATAAGTTCCAGCGAAACCTGAACCTATTTCAAAGCCTTTCGTGGCAGGCAAAGACATCAAAGCCTTTGCTAAATCAGCTTCTAATTTATCAAAAACAGGCATTCCAAGACCAGAGGGAACATTTCTTACTAGACATTCAATAACACCGCCGCAAGAGTCTCCTTGACGCTTTAATTCCTTAATTCTCTCGATCATTTCTGTTGATACCTTTTCATCAGGACATCTAACAATATTAGAATCTATTTTTTTTAGAGAAATCTTCTCTTTATTTATATCAGAATCAATATCATGTATACGCTTTACCCAAGATAGTATTTCAGTGTTAGAGAAGGTTTTTAATAATTGTTTTGCTACAGCACCAGCAGCTACTCTCCCAATTGTTTCTCTAGCAGAGGCTCTTCCACCGCCAGAACTTGCTTGAATTCCATATTTCAGATGATATGTACCATCTGCATGAGAAGGTCTAAATACCTGCTCCAAATTATTATAATCTCCTGGTCTTTGATCCTTGTTTCTTACCAACATTGCTATTGGAGTTCCAAGTGTTAACCCTTCCTTTATCCCACTTAATATTTCTATTTTATCTTCTTCATTTCGCGGTGTTGTAATGTCACTTTGGCCAGGTCTGCGCCTATCTAATTCATTTTGTATCAGATTTATATCTACTTTTAACTTAGGGGGACATCCGTCAAGAATAACTCCTACTGCACCACCATGTGATTCTCCAAAAGTACTAACACGAAAGATTTTTCCAAAACTACTACTCATAGAAATATCAAATGTTTTATCTATATATAAACATTATATGAAACCAATTGAAAATTAAACAAAAAAAAACCCCCAAAAGGGGGCTTGGAAGTTTAAGAACTTTAAGCTTAACCGATAGCTGGAGCTGAAAGAGCTACTGTTGTAGACTCAGCTGCTGCTAGATCAAGTGGGAAGTTGTGAGCGTTACGCTCGTGCATTACTTCCATACCTAGGTTTGCTCTGTTAAGAACGTCACCCCATGTAGGAACAATCTTACCGTTTGCATCAACAACTGACTGGTTGAAGTTGAAACCGTTAAGGTTGAATGCCATTGTGCAGATACCCATTGAAGTTAACCATACACAAACAACTGGGAATACAGCTAGGAAGAAGTGAAGACTTCTGCTGTTGTTGAAACTTGCATATTGGAAGATCAAACGACCGAAGTAGCCATGAGCTGCAACGATGTTGTATGTTTCTTCTTCTTGTCCGAACTTGTAACCATAGTTCTGAGACTCTGTCTCAGTTGTCTCTCTGATTAGAGATGAAGTAACAAGTGAACCGTGCATAGCTGAGAATAAAGATCCTCCGAACATACCAGCAACACCAGCCATGTGGAATGGGTGCATAAGAATGTTGTGCTCTGCCTGGAAAACAAACATGAAGTTGAATGTTCCAGAGATACCTAGAGGCATTCCGTCAGAGAATGAACCTTGACCGAATGGATATACAAGGAATACTGCGAAAGCTGCTGAAACTGGTGCAGAGTATGCAACACAGATCCAAGGACGCATACCTAAACGGTATGAAAGCTCCCACTGTCTTCCCATGTATGCTGAAATACCAATTAGGAAGTGGAAAATTACAAGCTGGTAAGGACCACCGTTGTATAACCACTCATCTACAGTAGCTGCTTCCCAAATTGGGTAGAAGTGTAGACCAATAGCGTTAGATGAAGGAACAACTGCACCTGAGATGATGTTGTTTCCGTATAGGAATGAACCAGCAACTGGCTCTCTAATTCCGTCGATGTCTACTGGTGGTGCTGCGATGAATGCAACGATGAAGCAAGCCGCTGCTGTAAGTAGGCATGGGATCATTAAGACGCCGAACCAACCAACATAAATTCTGTTGTTAGTTGATGTTACCCACTCACAAAACTGTGGCCAACCTTTTAACAGCGAAGAACGCTGCTGCTGAATAGTTGTCATGAGTTCGTAAAGTATGTCTCTAAAGTGAGACGTGTAAATAAACACGGAAATAAAATTCCCGCTCCGAAGATTTTAGACCAAAATCGCTAAAAATGTGTAAATATTTTTTCTTTAAGTAAACTTATTTTTTGAAAAACAGAAGAAAAGAACTTCCATGTCTTAAGATTTTCTTTGTTATTGAGGATTAAACTTGGTAATAATCGAATGGCTTCTTAACGGAAAAAGATCTAGAGAGGTGGTTTCCTTGAGGGATGCTAAGCATAGAAGACTGCAATTAGAGGCTTTTGGAGCTGTTATTTATTGGAGTGAAAGAATTTAGTCTTTCTAAGGTTTAAGAGTTAGCAAAAAAAATAAAAGTATTGAATATTAAATAAACTTATCTATAAAATAAATAATCCTTATTAATTTTAAGCCATTTATTGTTCTGTTTTCTTAATTTAAAGATTTTCAAACTCTTGGACCCATTGTTTTTTAGAAAAAATCACTTCTTTTTTTGTATAGCTCATGGCAATTTTTTTTTCCTTATAAGCGACTTCGCCAATAAAGACAGGCCAAATCAATTGTTCTCCGTCATATTCGTGAATTTTTCCTTGGCTATCAAGAAATAATGGATCTCCTTTTTTAATCATTTTCCAATCTTGGTTTAGTCTCTCAGGATGAATTAGGCCATCAATTTCTCCTTTTTCATCTCTTGGATAATCTATACTCCCTTGATGAATGTGAACAACTAATTCCCTTGGTAGTTCTATAAGGTTGTTTTTTAATTTATCTATCTCTTCCCTTAGGGAACTAATTATTATCAAGAATCTATCTATGATTTTTGGATCATAAAAATTTTGTGCGACAGCTCCTATTTCAATAACTAAACCACATGGCCAAGCTTCTACAAGAAAGCCTGTTTGGTCTTTATCTTTTTCGTGCAAATAAATAGGCAATCCAAATTTGTTCTGCAGTAATGCAGCTAAACAAAAATCTTTGGATCTCCTCCCATACATAACAATGCTTGTTCCCATATTTGCAGTAGTTGTATGCAAATCGATTGCAATTTGACAGGGTTTAGATCCGTCAATTCCAAATTCATCTACTAAAAAATTGGCTCTATTAGTTTCGTAAAAGCTATTCTTGTGTTGATCAAAATTCTCACTTTCTTTAAAAGATCTATTTAAATCTACATTTATATATCTGCAACCTTTTTCATAGGCAGCAGGATTACCTATGATGAACTCATACTCAATACCATTATTTAAACTATTTTCCTTTCTATTAAATTGCTTAACAGCCCAAACAGGATTAATTTCATTACCATGAGTGCCTGAAACGATAAGTATTCTTTGAACAGTCATTTTTTCTTTAAAAATAAAATTTTATGCAAAATAAATACCTTATAAAGACCTCCAGAAAAATCTGGTTTTGGTATTGGACCCAATTAATGAATGGCTTCGCGCCATCAGATCTACATGGTAATTATAAAAGGCCTAAAGGTATAACCATTAATAGTGAATACGATATTAATAATGAGAATAGACAAATTTATTTATTGGTAGGCAATTCTTGTCCATGGTGTCAAAGAACTTTACTTGTCCATGAAATAAAACATTTATCAAAAAAAGTTAAAGTAATTTTTTTAAAGGCAGATGTTGAGCATGGCGAATGGATTTTCAATACAAAGATTAAAGGATGTATAAGACTTTCAGACCTTTATAAAAAAGCTAATGAAAAGAAAATTTTTAGAGCTACATTACCTCTCTTAATTAGTTTTGCAAAAGATGAAGTAAATATTTTGTCCAATGAAAGTTCACAGATTACAAGACTTCTCAATTCAATAAAAAGTGAATCGAAAGATCAGGCATTAAGTATTAAAGATTGTAATCAAAAATTTTTAGATTTAATTAATAACAGCATTAATGATGGCGTATATAAATGTGGTTTCGCCAGAAACCAGTCAGCCTACGAAAAAGCAAGTAAAAATCTTTTCGCAGCTATCAATGAAGTTGAAAATTTACTAGATAAAACCAAAGGGGACTGGATATTTGGAGAGGAGTTAACCTACGCAGATATTTACCTTTTTCCAACGCTTATCAGATGGGAATTGATATATAGCAAACTTTTCAAATGTACTGAACAAGAACTATCAAGTTTTGAAAAGATTATTGAATGGAGATTAAAATTCTTTAAATTATCTAACGTAAATAGGACATGCTTCGACAATGAATGGAAAAAAGATTACTACAAAGCTTTATTCCCTTTAAACCCAAATCAAATTATCCCAGTTTTACCATCATTGAAGGAAATAATGAAAGTAGAGACCTAAAAAAATAAATAAATAAATTTCAAAAAAAAATGATGTTGTAATGAACACTTATTTAGTTCATAGATAATGCAATTTCATTAGAAATTAACTATGTTATGTATGTCTACTAAAGTACGAAAAGCTTAAAATGAAATCCATTGACGAACACATCCAGAAAGATCAATCGGAAATCGAATCTGCAAAAGCAGAGGGCAATCTTCCAAAGGTCAGACATTTAACTGAAGAGCTAAAAGAACTCGAAGAGTATAAGGATCATCATCCAGATGATAAACATGACCCTAATGCTTTGGAACTTTTCTGCGATGCCAACCCAGATGAACCAGAATGTCTTGTTTATGATGATTAAGTTTTCTTTTGACAGATAATGCACAATAAAAAAGGGCTCTAAGAGCCCCTTTTTTATTTTTTAATTCTATTAGTAATCTCTATTAAAGTCGGATGGACTTCCTGTAAGTGAACAAACAACCGACTCCTCATTTTTCATTTCCTTCACTTCTACAATTGGTCTTCCCATTTTCTTCAAAACCTCAATATCCTGGATTGTTTGACATCTAGCTATTATTTTTCCTTGTTGATCAAAGCAAGTATAAAAATTCATATTGATTTAAAGAAGTATCTTATTTATGACTAATTTTCATTAGTAAATCAAGTATATTTTTTTACAAAAAAATTTTTAATTTAAGTTATATCCTTTTCCACACTTCAGAAAGCAGTGAAGATAAACCTTTTTTTAAAGATGAAGAAATAACTAAAACTTTCTTTTTAGATAAATCTTCTAACTTTTTTGTAATTATTTTCAAATAATCATCATCTACAAGCTCAATTTTATTCAATACTATTATCCTCTCTTTATCTATAAGACCTTTCCCATATTTTTTTAATTCCTGCTCAATAATCTCAAAATCATGTAAAGGATTTTCTGCAATTGCATCAATTAAGTGAACAAGTATCTTCGTTCTTTGGATGTGCCTTAAAAAATCATGCCCTAAACCTACTCCATCAGCTGCACCAGATATTAATCCAGGAATATCCGCAAAAAGGCAACCATTCCCATCAATTTTTCTTACTACACCTAAATTAGGTATTAGAGTCGTGAAAGGATAATTTGCGATTTTTGGACGCGCTGATGATACAACGGAAATCAAGGTACTTTTCCCAGCATTTGGAAGGCCTATAATCCCAACCTCTGCAAGAAGTTTTAGCTCTAATTGGACCTCCCATATCTCACCATCTTTTCCTTCAGTGAATGATTCTGGGGCTCTATTTTGATTACTTAAATAGTAAGCATTACCATGTCCACCTCTTCCTCCAATGGCAATAGTCAAACTCTGTTTATCTTTAGTCAAGTCTCCTAAAATAATGCCAGTTTTAATATCCCTTATTTCTGTACCGCAGGGAACTTTAAGGATTCTATCCTCACCTGAAGCACCTGATCTCTTATTAGGACCTCCTTTGCATCCATCCTGAGCAATTATTTCACGTTTGAATTTGAAATCTAATAACGTTTGAAGATTATTATCAGCCATCAAAATAACTGAACCCCCTCTGCCACCATTTCCCCCGGAAGGTCCTCCAGCAGGAACGAATTTTTCTCTTCTAAATGAAACTATTCCATTGCCACCTTTTCCAGCTTTAAGAATAATGTTTGCTTGATCAATAAATTGCACTTAAGTACGCTTATTAAATTTTTTTCTAAGTTTTTTAAATTTTATTTTATCCACGCAATACTGCAACCAGGCCCACCCTCATTGTTGGCTGCATCTTCAATCTTATCAACATAATTTAAACCTGATAACCAATTTCTTAGTCCTTTTTTTAATTTCCCTGTGCCAATTCCATGAACAATCCAGAGCGGTCCATGAAATTTTCTAATTTTCTCTTCAATAATTATTTCGGCTTCATGAACTCTTAGCCCCCTTACGTCAATTGTATTTTTACTCGTTCTAATTTTAGAAAAAGAAAAATCTTCCCTTTTAGACTTGATCTCAATTTTTGAACTTTTGAAATTAGGCTTTTCTCCATTAATACCTTCAAAGTCATTTATAGATAATGTGCTTCTAAATGAACCACATTTAACTTCGTAAAAACCACCTTTTTTATCTAAATCTACAATTTGTCCCGTACTATTTAGACTTTTAATTTTTACAAAATCGCCTACCTGAGGATTCCATGATATTGACTTTTCAAATTTTTTTTGGGTTAAATGTTCCGTCTCAATTTCCTTTAATCTTTTTCCAATAATTCTCGTATCCTCTCCATTAACATTTTTATCTCTTAATTTTTTAATCAAATCTATTACCTCTTTTTTAGCGGACACGATATGTTTTGATAATTTAGACCTTTCTATTTCCTGGATTTTTTCAGCATTTATTTTTTGATATTCATAATTTCTCTTCAGTTCATCATGTAATATTTCAGTCCTTGCAATCAATTCTGCAGCAGCTTCTGCAGAATTTTGTTGTTTAATCTTCTCTTCCTCAAGTCCTTTGATAATACTGTTAATATTGTCAACTTCTTTTGGCTTTAGATAATTTGCAGCTTCATTGAGTATGCTTTCATCGAGACCAATTCTCTTTGAAATTGACAAAGCATTACTTCTCCCAGGAATACCCCAGTTGAGTATATATTTTGGCTTCAAAGAATCCTCATCAAAGGCAACTGATACGTTTTCAAATCTTGAGTCGTTATATTTTAAAGCCTTAATATCTCCATAATGTGTTGTTGCAAAAGTGATATCAGATTTATTTGCAAATTCTTTTAATAAAGCCATCGCAAGAGCACTTCCTTCAAGAGGATCTGTGCCAGATCCAATCTCATCTAGCAAAACAACCGACAATCCTTTCTTATAATCAAGTGAATCTAATATTTCTTTTATGCGGGATATGTGCCCACTGAAGGTAGATAAATTTTCTTCTAATGATTGATTATCTCCTATATCCACATATATATTTGGACAAAAAGGGATAATAGGATTATTAGTTGAAGGTATCAATAATCCTGCTCTAGCCATAAGTAAAGACAAGCCCAAACCTTTTAAAGCTGCTGTTTTACCTCCAGTATTTGGACCTGTAATAGCTACAACTTTAATATTCCTATTTACATAAAAATCGACAGCTACTGGTGAAGGGGCTCCTTTTTTCTTATGTTCCCAAATCAATAACGGATGAGAAAAACCAATTAAAGAAATAATAGGACTTTTCTCAAAAGTAGGAGTTTTGCCTCCAATCCATTTCGAATATCTTGAACGAGTTAGGGCATTTTCTAATCTCAATAAAATGGATGCCATTTCAATAAGATTTTCTGAATTATCACTAACAACCTGGGACCATTTCTTAAGTAATTTAAATTCTTCTGCTGTGATCCTAGCCTCTAAAGAAGCAATCTTATTACCTTTAGTTACTACACTTTCAGGCTCAAAATATACTGTATTTCCTGAAGATGAAGAGTCATGAATTATTCCTTTAAATTTATCTACATAATTAACTTTCACTGCTAAAACAGGCCTTCCATATCGATCTCCAATAGTAGTATCTTGCAAATAAGCTAAATTCTTTTGAATAAATTTTTCAACTAATATTTTTCTTTCAAGTTTCTTAGATAAAAATTCTTTTCTAAGAATAGATAGTTCATTACTAGCATTGTCTGAAATCCTTCCATTGGATTCAATGCCTTTTTTAAAAATCGTTTCGATATTCTGATGGTCAATTAAATTTTTTGTGAATGATGAAATATAAGGCCTTTGTTCATAATCTAATAAGATTTTTTTTAAATTTCTTGCTGCAGCAATTGTTTTCGCTATTTCTAACAATTCAGAAGATGAAATTACACCTCCCTTCGAACAAATTTCAATATTTCTACTAATATCAAAAACACCAGAAAAACTAATTGATTTATCTAAATTTTTTTCTAACTCATTAATTTCAACAGTTTCATTCAAAAGTCTTTTAGATGCCTCGTATTCTGAAGGTATAACAAAACTTAAAATTGATCGTTTACCCATTTCCGTTGAGGCGAAGGAAGATAAATGGGTTTTTAATGAATCCCACTCTAAAAGGTTTATAGATTCTTCTTCTAAGGTGTTATCTGAATATGATTTTTTAGAATAACTTTTCTCTTGCATACAAAAAAAGAATCAAGTATTCGATTGAATACCCTCAGGAGGAACATAAAGCATCTCAAGCCAGTTTCCTTCAGTATCTTTCATATAAAAAGATGCTGTTCCATCTCTATGCTCATGTAAAGGACCAACTTTTACACCAGAATTTTTTAAATCATTTTGAATATTTTCCACTTCTTTTTTATTTTCAAAATGAAAAGCAAAGTGAGGTCCCGCAGCTTTGTAGCTAGGGCCTAACAAGGCAAGTCCATCTTTCCCTTTACCTGCCTCCAAGTAAGACCAATCTTTATCATCCCAAACCAATTTCATACCCAGCTTAATATAAAAAGATTTCGCCCTTTCGAGATCCTCTACTCTAAGTGCAATGTGACCAATCCTATTTACTCCTTGTGAAAACTTCAAAACTAAGCAATTAATTTATTATTTATCTAAGAATAAACCAAATTTTTGTTAATAATGAGTTTTTAAGTATCCTGCAACCATAGAGATGCATCACAAGCATGATAAGTGAGTATTAATTTTGCTCCTGCTCTTTTAAAACT
This sequence comes from Prochlorococcus marinus, assembly GCF_001180325.1. Lineage (GTDB taxonomy): Bacteria > Cyanobacteriota > Cyanobacteriia > PCC-6307 > Cyanobiaceae > Prochlorococcus_A > Prochlorococcus_A marinus_R. Next base: position 202,588 of record NZ_CVSZ01000035.1, on the reverse strand, counting down.
AAGCAATGTCTCTAAAACAATATCTTTTTCATTAATCCAGTTCTTCATAGCAGCAGACTTTACCATGGAATACTCCCCACTAACGTTGTATGCAGCTATGGGCTTATTAGAAAATGTGCTTAGTCTATAAACAATATCCAAATATGAAATTCCTGGTTTTACCATCAAAATATCAGCTCCTTCATACTGATCCAATGCAGATTCAATTAAAGCCTCTTTTGAATTGGCAGGGTCCATTTGATATGTTGACTTATTGTCTGGAATTACTTTCTTACTATTTTCTCTAGGAGCCGAATCTAAAGCAGTTCTAAACGGACCATAATAAGCAGATGAATATTTAGCTGTATAACTAATAATACCTACATCACTAAATCCTTCACTATCAAGAGCAGATCTAATTGCTCCAACCCTCCCATCCATCATGTCACTAGGGCCAATAAAATCTGCTCCAGCTCTAGCTTGAGTTAAAGCTTGTTTTTTTAAAATTTCGATTGTTTCATCGTTCAATATTTTGCCAGTTTCATCAACTAAGCCATCATGTCCATCACAAGAGTATGGGTCCAAGGCAACATCTGTCATTATTGCCATTTCTGGAATCTCTTTTTTTAATATTCGAATAGCTTTAGGTATTAAACCATGTTCATTAAAACATTCTGCTCCATCTTCAGTCTTTAAGCTATCGTCAACTTTTGGGAAAAGAACCACACACCTTATTCCCAATTCCCATGCCCTAGTAACCTCCTTTATTAAGCCATTAATATCCCATCTATAAGTTCCGGGCATTGCTGAAATGTCCTCTTTAAAATCTTTTTCATGAATAAATAATGGATATATAAAGTCCGATGCCGTTAGATGGTTTTCTCTAACCATTTCTCTAATTGCCTCATTTCTTCTTAATCTTCTTGGACGAATAATCGAATTCATTTGAATATTATTTAAATTGAAAAATATTTATCTAATACATTAATCGCTTGCCTCGCACAAAAATTAATCAGAGACTACTTTTGTTCAGGAAAATTAACTAAAATTTATTTAATAAGAGCAAAAAAAGTTACAAAAATATTTTGCACAATCTTCATTTTTCACAAATTTACATCATTTAGAGATAATATCTTTTAGTTAAGTATTTATTTTGAGGAAAGCATCTTTGAACATAATTAATGGATTTCATCTGAAAAATGTAAGAGGCGATATTCTAGGAGGCATCACAGCCGCAGTAGTGGCTTTACCTCTCGCTCTTGCTTTTGGAAATGCTGCGTTAGGACCTGGCGGAGCAATTTATGGACTTTATGGAGCAGTAGTAGTTGGTTTTTTAGCCGCATTATTCGGCGGAACACCTGCTCAAGTTAGTGGACCTACCGGTCCCATGAGTGTAACTGTTGCAGGTGTAGTAGCAGGCTTGGCCGCAGTAGGGGTTCCAAGAGATCTTTCTGCAGGACAAATTTTACCTTTAGTTATGGCAGCGGTAGTCATTGGCGGCTTACTGCAAATATTATTCGGGATTCTAAAACTAGGTAAATACATTACTTTAGTTCCATATTCTGTTGTTTCAGGATTTATGTCTGGTATTGGAGTAATAATCATTGCGCTTCAGATTGGACCATTACTTGGAATTAGCACTCGAGGTGGAGTAGTCGAATCTTTAACTACTGTATTTTCAAATTTCCAGCCCAATGGTGCTGCTATTGGAGTTGCAATAATGACACTAGGTATAGTATTTCTAACTCCTAGAAAAATAAGTCAGTGGGTACCTTCTCCTCTCTTGGCACTATTGATAGTTACTCCAATATCAATATTAATTTTTGGAGATGGAGCAATTGATAGAATTGGAGAAATTCCAAGGGGAGTTCCATCTTTAAATTTCCCAAGTTTTAATCAATATTTCCCAATTATTTTCAAAGCAGGATTGGTCCTAGCAGTACTTGGCGCAATTGACTCCTTACTGACATCTCTAGTAGCAGACAATATCTCTCAAACAAAACATAATTCTGATAGAGAACTTATTGGTCAAGGGATAGGAAATGCAGTTGCAGGTCTGTTTTCAGGTTTACCTGGAGCAGGAGCAACAATGAGAACAGTCATAAATGTTAAATCTGGAGGATCAACTCCTATCTCTGGTATGGTTCACTCAGTTGTATTGTTGATAGTTTTAGTTGGTGCGGGACCTTTAGCTGAGCAAATACCAACTGCGTTACTAGCAGGAATCCTTATAAAAGTAGGTTTAGATATTATTGATTGGGGATTTTTAAGGAGGGCTCACAAATTATCTTTAAAAACTTCAGTAGTAATGTATGGCGTACTTTTGATGACAGTTTTTTGGGATTTAATTTGGGCAGTTTTAGTAGGTGTATTCATAGCAAATATGCTCACTATCGATTCAATAACTGAAACTCAACTAGAAGGTATGGATGAGGATAATCCTTTATCAAAAGATGATCAAGCTAAAAATGCATTACCTGCTGATGAAAAAGCACTACTAGATAGATGTTCAGGAGAAGTAATGCTATTTAGACTTAAAGGACCACTTAGTTTTGGAGCAGCTAAAGGTATATCTGAGAGAATGATGCTTGTAAGAAACTACAAAGTTTTGATATTAGATATCACTGATGTTCCAAGACTTGGAGTGACCGCGACTCTGGCAATAGAAGATATGATGCAAGAAGCAAAAAATAATTCCAGAAAAGCATTTGTTGCAGGTGCTAATGAAAAAGTAAAAGATAGATTAGCTAAGTTTGGAGTTGAAGGCATTATTGAAACAAGAAAAGAAGCTTTAGAAACTGCTCTAAATGAAATAGCCTAATAATTTATGGAAATAAGTCCAATTCTGCAAAATGTATTAGCCCCGCCAGTTCTTTTCTTTTTGATTGGAGCAATATCAGTACTCTTTAAATCTGATTTAGAGATACCAGCTCCATTACCTAAACTCTTCTCCTTATACCTACTCCTAGCTATTGGTTTTAAAGGAGGTATAGAGATACAGAAAAGTGGTTTTACAGATCAAGTATTGCCTACTTTAAGTGCTGCAATACTGATGTCACTAGTAATCCCGCTGATTGGATTTTTAATTTTAAGATTTAAGTTTGATGTCTTTAATTCAGCCGCGATAGCAGCAGCATACGGTTCAATTAGTGCTGTTACATTTATCTCTGCAGAAAGTTTTTTAGAAAGTCAAAAAATAGCTTTTGATGGGTTTATGGTTGGCGCTTTAGCTTTAATGGAGTCTCCTGCAATAATTGTTGGATTATTACTTGTGAAATTTGCAGCTCCAAAAAATAGACCAAAATCAAGAAAAATGCATCTAAGCGCAATATTACACGAATCACTTTTGAATGGATCAGTTTATTTATTGCTCTCAAGCTTGATTGTAGGATTTCTCACTGCTTCCAGTAATCCCTCAGGAATTGAAAAAATGGAGCCTTTTACTGGACAATTATTCTATGGAGCAGAATGCTTCTTCTTGTTAGATATGGGAATAGTTGCTGCTCAAAGATTGCCGAGACTCAAAAATGCGGGTTCGTTCTTGATTGGATTTGCCATTTTTATGCCTTTATTTAACGCATTTATTGGTGTTTTCGTTGCAAGATTTTTATCTTTAGGACCTGGCAACGCACTTTTATTTGTGGTTTTATGTGCAAGCGCCTCTTATTTAGCAGTTCCTGCAGCGATGAGGATGACAGTTCCAGAGGCTAAATCTAGTTATTATATTTCAACTACACTAGGTCTAACTTTCCCATTCAATATAGTTCTTGGTATTCCCATATATATGAGTTTAGTAAATTCCATTATCCCACTTTCCCCTCTATAAAAAATGAAAAGATTAGACTTGATATTTAGTGAAAGAGAACTAGATGCAATCATTAAAACATTAGAAAAAGCTAATGTTCCTGGATATACCGTTATGAAACACGCCACAGGCAGAGGTCCTGAAAGAGTTGTTACAGAAGATATGGAATTTACAGGATTAGGAGCGAATGCTCATGTAATTGTTTTTTGCGAGCAAGAATTAATAGATAAAATGAGAGATAATATCAGGGACGATTTGAGCTATTACGGAGGAGTTGCTTATATTTCTGAAGCAACACCTCTTTAAATTTAAGCAGAAATATTTTTTTAAGAATGAATCCAATCTACTCTTATATTTTTTCTACTATTTAAATATCTATCAATTGACATCGCAGCAATACATCCGTCAGAAGCTGCAACTACGGCTTGCTTAAATGGTGTGTTTCTTATATCTCCAATAGCCCATACTCCATCAGAATTTGTAGACATAAAGTCATCCACAATAACTCCTCCGTCTTCTTTTAAAGCAATTTGATCCCCTAAAAAATCAGTAATCGGTTTCGAACCACTCATGTAGACAAACACTCCATCTAAAGTTAAATTGATAGGATTTTCCTCTTGCTTATTTTTTACAACGACCCCATTAACACCCATATCATCTCCCAATATTTCTAATAATCTTGTTCTACTCCAATGTTTTATATTTGAATTATCCATCAATTCCATAGCTTCTTGGTTATCTGATTTAGGATCACTTGATGTAATCCAATGCACGGTTGATGCGAATTTAGTTAGAACAGTTGCCTCTTCAATTGCCTCCTTATTCACTCCAACAACAGCAACTTCTCTATTTTTATAAAAAGCTCCATCACATGTAGCACAATAACTTACTCCTTTGCCAAGAAAATCCGCTTCACCCTTAAATGATGCAGGCCTACCCATTGCACCACTTGCGAGTACAAGTGCTTTAGCTTTGAAAGTGCCTTCTGGTGTATAAACCATTTTCCATTCTCCACTAGCGTCTATTCCAAACACTTGTGCTCTTCTATAGTCTGTGCCGTATTGCACAGCCTGTTCTCTCATTAGAGTAAGTAATTTTTCCCCACTTATATCAACCGGAACACCTGGATAGTTAGCTATTTGATGGGTTATTGCTAAGGCTCCAACAGATGGATTTTTATCTAAAATTACTGTCTTTAAGTTTGAACGAGATGTATAAAGTGCGCAAGTACATCCGGCCGGGCCTCCTCCGATAATAACTACATCTGACTCGATGATTTCCAATTTAATAAAACTCCATTTTAGTAGTTAATTAGATGAGCTTTTGGTTAGAAGAAATCTTTAATTTAAATACCTAACCATGTTTATAAATATAAGTTAAAAGAAAAAAGAGAAAAAAGCATAATATAGAAACAAACTTACATAGGAAAACATAAAAAATTAATTATCAAAATGATCAGTTACGTGAAATGTTCTGTATTGATCTATTATTAGTTCATATCGAAAAACAATTGCCGTAGAAACAATATATTTTTTATGACCAACTCTGACTACCTTTTAAAAGCTGCCATTAAGAAAGTAACCGAAAAATTAAACGAGATATTAGTTGAAAAAATTGAAGAAGCAACAAATATTGCTCAGGATGCTCCAGAAATTCTCAAAAAAGAATTTGATAGTTTGAAAGAATCCATAATCGAAGAAGCCTCAAGAATGGAAAAAGCGGAAAATATTCAAGAAAATGAGTCCTCAAATACTTATCAAGATTCCAAAATAAAAAAAGCTTTAAATGAAATTGAAGGTATCAATAAGCAAATTGATCTCCTTAATAAAATTTTAAATAATAAAATTAAATGAGTTATCACATTTTTCATTATCGTTTAAAAAAATTGAAGAGGGCCTTTCTTATTTGGATAACTCTGATTTCGCTTTTAATAAATTTGTGGATAGATAATATTAGATTTACAATTTTCCAAACTAAGAGCAATGAAAAAAGTAGGGTTCAAAAAAAAAGAGCCAGGTGGTTTACTAATCAATTAATAAAGCTTGGTTCAGCATTTATAAAAATTGGACAATTATTATCAGCGAGACCTGATTTAATTCCTAGTACATGGATACAGGAATTGTCTAAATTGCAGGATCAAGTTCCTATTTTTTCATTAAAGCAAGTTGAAGAGACTATAAGAAATGAACTAGGGTCTAAGTTTAATGAAATAGATCAAATAATATGTGATCCGGTTGGATCAGCATCACTAGCTCAGGTTCATAGGGCGACTTTAAAAGATGGCAAGAAAGTAGTTTTTAAAGTTCAAAGACCCAATTTAAAAGAATTGTTTATTATCGATTTGGGAATAATGCAGCAAATAGCAGGATTATTACAGAAAAATAAGAATTGGAGTCGAGGTAGAAACTGGGTTGAGATTGCTAAAGAGTGCAGGAAAGTTCTAATGAAAGAACTTGATTTTAATTGCGAAGCGCAATATGCAGCAAGATTTAGGCAGCAATTTCTTGATGATGAAAATGTTGAAGTTCCTGAAGTAATTTGGGATATGAGCAGTGAAAAAGTGCTTTGTTTAAGTTATGTAGAAGGGACAAAAATAAGCGATTTAGAAAAATTAAAATCACAAGAAATTGATTTATCTAAAATTGCAGAGATCGGTGCAATCAGCTACTTAAAACAATTAGTAAATTACGGGTTTTTTCATGCAGATCCTCATCCAGGGAATCTGGCAGTTTCAAGTGAAGGGAAATTAATTTTTTATGATTTTGGAATGATGGGGAACATCTCAAATAAACTTCAAGCAAGATTAGGGGGGATGGTTAAGGCTGCTGCACTTAGAGACGCCTCATCACTTGTTAGTCAATTACAACAAGCTGGGCTAATTTCAAAAGATATTGATGTAGGACCAGTCAGAAGATTAGTCAGATTGATGCTTAAAGAAGCCTTAACTCCGCCATTTAGTCCTAATATTATTGAAAAATTATCTGGAGATTTATACGAACTGGTTTATGAAACGCCATTTCAACTGCCAGTAGATTTAATCTTTGTGATGAGAGCTCTATCAACTTTTGAAGGAGTTGGTAGAATGCTTGATCCAGGGTTTAACCTTGTATCAGTTACCAAGCCTTATTTAATAGAACTTATGACTTCAAATAATCAAAGTCCCAACGATTTAATTAACCAATTTGGAAGGCAAGTAGGTGAACTAGGATCGAAAGCTGTTGGAATTCCCAAAAGAATAGATGAAAGTTTAGAAAGATTAGAACAGGGCGATTTACAATTGCAAATAAGAATGGGAGAGTCTGATAGGCAATTCAAAAAAATGTTTACGGCTCAAAAAACTCTAGGCCATTCAATTCTCATAGGAAGCTTATCAATTGCATCTGCTTTACTTGTAACCAATAAACAAAATAATTTTGCATTGTTGCCACTTTTTTTTGCACTCCCAATAAGTATTGATTGGATAAAGTGCCAATTAAGTATGAGAAAAGGCTCACGTTTAGAAAAACTTAAGCGCTAAAAAAATCTATATATTTTTGGGACCTAAACCTAGAGCTCCAGCGAATCTTGCTTGATTTCCTAATTCCTCCTCTATTTTTAAAAGCCTATTATATTTTGCAATCCTTTCACTTCTGCTCAAAGAGCCAGTCTTGATCTGACCCGATCTTGTGGCGACAGATAAATCTGCAATTGTTGTATCTTCAGTCTCACCACTTCTATGACTTATAACACTTGTGAAACCTGACATTTTAGCTAACTCAATAGCTTCCAAAGTTTCAGTTAATGTTCCAATTTGATTTACCTTTATTAGAATTGAATTGGCAGATTTTTCCATAATCCCTTTCCTTAACCTTTTTGTATTAGTAACGAATAAATCATCACCTACAAGCTGTACTTTATTCCCTAATTCTTTGTTTAATTCTGACCAACCCTCCCAATCATCCTCAGCTAAACCGTCCTCTATTGAAACTATGGGATAATTAGAAACTAATCTTGAAAGATATGAGATCATTTCAGAACTATTTAAACTTTTTCCTTCATATTTATAAATACCATCAATATAAAATTCAGTACTAGCAGCATCTAAAGCTAAAGATACCTGCTCACCAGGCTTAAATCCGGCTTTTTGAATTGCTTCTAATAATAAGTCCCCTGCTTCTTCGCTTGATGACAAATTCGGGGCAAATCCACCCTCATCGCCTACAGCAGTAGATAACCCTTTTTGATCAAGTAATGATTTTAATGAGTGAAAAATTTCAGTACCCATTCTCAATGATTCACTGAAATTATTAACTCCATGTGGAACAAGCATAAATTCCTGAAAATCAAGGCTATTTGGTGCATGAGCACCACCATTTATTACATTCATCAATGGGACTGGAAGAAGATTGGATAATGGATCTCCAAGATACCTATATAGGGGAATGTCTAAAGCATTTGCTGATGCTCTAGCAGTTGCAAGACTTACTGCAAGGATTGAATTGGCTCCAAGGTTGGACTTATTAGGAGTTCCATCAATTTCAATCATTAATTTATCTACTGCAGTTTGATCTAAAGATGACAAACCACATAAAGCAGGCGATATTGTTTCATGAATTTTGTTAACAGCATTCAAAACGCCTTTCCCCATATATTTCGAACCACCATCTCTTAATTCATGTGCCTCATGAGCACCAGTGCTAGCTCCGCTGGGAACAATTGCTCTACCACTTGCACCACATTCCAAAAATACTTCTGCCTCTACAGTTGGATTACCTCTTGAATCAAGGACTTGCCTTGCTTCAACAGTATCAATAAGAAAATCAATAGTTTCTTTCACAATTTAATTATTACTATTTAAATCCTATTAATAGCTGAACTATTTGGCTAATATCTGAAATATATTTGTAAACCAACTATAATTTTCAATTTTACAAGAGCTTAGATATCATTTAACGTTTTTTTTCATTCTAAAGTCCCCGCAAATCCTCTCATCTAAATAATTTTTAAATTCATCTTACAATTTGAAAATTATTGGATGATTATTAATGCAGATCCTACTTAGAATATTAATTAATAATCAACTATAGTTTTTATAGTTTATGAGAGAAACACTTACATCCAGTCCTGAACTATTTAGCGATATTAGTTGGAATCTTCTTTTATTAGGGGAAGAAACTGCAAAAAAATGGGATCATAGCGAATTTAATATTGAACACATAATTCATACATTATTCTCATCAAGTGAATTCTTTGCCTTCATTGAAAAATTATCAATCGACCAAGATACAGTTTTAGACATAACAGAAGATTTTTTAGAAGAGACACCAACAAATGAGTCAGATATTTTTACTATCGGTGAAGATTTAGAAATTTTATTAGATAACGCGAATCAGATTAAAACTCAATGGGGATCGAGATTAATAGAAATCCCTCATTTACTTATTGCTCTTGGAAGAGATTTAAGAATTGGAAATTATGTTTTTGAAGAAGGCAACCTTTCAATGGAAAAATTAGAGGAAGAATTAAAGTTTTTCCCAAATATTAATCAATCAAAAGATTCTTTTAATTATGAGAATGTAATTGAAATAAATAATCAATCTAATTTTGAATCAAACAACGAGATTAACGAAACTTTTGTAAAAGAAGAAAAATTTAAAAAAGCTATTGTTCCTTTACCGAAAAGTGAACTTCAAATTGAAACTAAAAAACAAGTTGGAAAAGATGAAAATGCTCTTTCAATTTATGGAAAAGATTTAACAGAATCAGCTAAAAAAGGCTTACTGGATCCTGTTTTAGGAAGAGAAAATGAGATCAATAATTTAATGAGGGTACTCTGCAGAAGGAACAAAAATAACCCTATACTTATTGGCAATCCTGGAGTTGGTAAAACCTCAATTGCAAAATTACTTGCTCAATTAATTGTAGACAAAAAAGTTCCTGATACTTTAAAGGACCTAAAAATTATTTCACTTGACTTAGGTGCATTAGTTTCTGGGACCAAATTTAGAGGTCAACTAGAGGAAAGACTAAGCTTAATAATGCAGGAACTAAATAATCCAAACCAAGGAATGATTCTATTTATTGATGAAATTCACTCAATATTAAGTTCTGACAGATCTTCTACCGACATCAGTAATATCTTAAAACCTTTACTAGCTGAAGGAGAACTTAGATGTATCGGTACAACAACACCTGAGAAATTTCGTGAAACTATTGAAAAAGATCAGGCTTTAAATAGTTGCTTTCAAAAGATAGCTGTTAATGAACCTTCAGTAGAATTAAGCGCAAAAATATTACAAGGGATCAAAAAGAAATATGAATCACATCATGGCATAAAAATTTCTGAAGAGGCTGTAAACTATTCTGCAAAATTAGCCGATAGATACATCAGCGATAAATGTCTCCCTGATAGTGCAATAGATTTAATTGATGAAGCAGCTGCACAGTTGAAAATCGAGTCTAATAATATGCCTCAAATCATTCTCCAACAAGAAAACAAACTTAATACTATTGATGAAAAATTGAATAATTTGCAAGGAGAAAATATCGAAGCTCGAGAAAAACTATTTAATAATAGACAACAAACAGAGGCAAAATTGAACGTTCTTTTGGAAAATTGGAACAATTTACGTGAAGAAATGGAGGAATTATCTATTTTAATGAAAGAGGAAGATAAGCTAACCAAACAAATTAAAGATAAATCAAATCGCGAAATTGAAAATGATCTAGATTATTTAGAAAAGCTTGAAGAAGAGTTAAGTGAAATAGAGAATGACATAGAAAAACTTGAAGAGAACTTCAATAAAATAAAGAAAAATAGAAATTTCCCTTTTAAATATCAAGTAGAACCTGATGATATTGCAGATGTTATATCAAAAATCACAGGTATTCCAATTTCTAAAGTAGTTTCAAATGAACGTAAGAAATTAGTCAATCTAGAAACAGAATTAAGTGAAAAAGTTATTGGACAAGAAAAAGCTATAGAAGCTGTTTCTGCTGCAATTAGAAGAGCTCGAGTTGGCATGAAAAGTCCTAAAAGACCTATTGGATCTTTTTTATTTATGGGTCCTACTGGTGTCGGTAAAACAGAATTAGCAAAATCTCTTGCAACAGTTTTATTTGATGAAGAAGACGCACTTTTAAGATTAGACATGAGTGAATATATGGAGAAAAATGCTGTAGCAAGACTTTTAGGAGCTCCCCCAGGTTATGTTGGTTATGAAGAAGGAGGTCAATTAACTGAAGCTGTAAGACGTAAACCCTATTCAGTAATACTTCTTGATGAGATAGAAAAAGCACATGCAGAAGTATTTAATATCCTTTTGCAAGTCTTAGATGAAGGAAGATTAACGGACTCTCAAGGAAGGACCGTAGATTTCAAAAATACCGTAATCATTATGACAAGTAACCTAGCTGGTAAATCTATACTGGAGTATTCACAAAAGATTTCTAAAAGTGAGGGAAAGTTAGAAAAAGATCAACAAACTCTAGATGATTCAATTAGTAATGCATTGTCTTCAATTTTTAGACCTGAATTTTTAAATAGAATTGACGAAGTGGTAAAGTTTGATCCATTATCTATTGATGAACTTCAAAAAATAATCATTCTACAAACAGAAGATTTAAAGAACCTGCTACTTGAGCAGAAAATAAATATCGCTATAGACAAAAAAGTTATCAACAAAATTGCAAAAGATTCTTACGAACCTGAATATGGTGCTAGGCCACTTAGCAGGGAACTTAGAAGACAAATAGAAAATCCCTTGGCTGCAAAACTTTTAGAGGATAACTTCAAAAATAAAAAAAATATAACAATTAAACTTAACCCAGCTAAAAAAGATGAGATCGTTTTCAAACCTAGCTGAGGAGTAAATCAATAAGCTAAAATAACAACTAAAGCATAAAGCTTAATTTCAAAAAAATTTTGTGACAAGTCCTACTACTAATAAAGAACCTCTTAAAAAGGATTCTCCTGAAGTTGAAGAGCCTAAAAAAAAGAATAATTTTTTTAGATCTACCTACGATGAGCTTAAACTTGTCGTGTGGCCTAACAAACAACAACTTTTTAGCGAATCAGTAGCAGTTATAATTATGGTATCTTTTTCTGCTGCAGCCATTGCTTCTGTTAGCAGATTCTATGGATGGGCAGCCTCGCAAATTTTCGGTTGAATTATCTCCCGAATATCCATTAATACAGATCTTAATTAAGTTTCCAGAAAAATGAGTAATGAATTAACTACAAACCTTGCTTCTTCAAAAGCAAATACAAGCATCGCAAGATGGTATGCAGTTCAAGTAGCATCAAGCTGTGAAAAAAAAGTAAAAGCGACTCTCGAGCAGAGATCAGTCACTTTAGGTGTTAATAATAGAATCATTGAAATTGAAATTCCCCAAACTCCAGGAATTAAATTAAAAAAAGATGGAAGCAGACAAACTACTGAAGAAAAAGTTTTCCCAGGTTATGTCCTCGTAAGAATGATTTTGGATGAAGATACAATGATGGCTGTCAAAAGTACTCCAAATGTAATTAACTTTGTTGGTGCTGAAGACGGTAGAGGCAGCGGAAGATCGCGAGGTCATATCAAACCTCGACCATTATCAAGACAAGAAGTTAATAGAATCTTTAAGCGGGCATCAGAGAAAAAAGCTGTAATCAAATTAGATATTGAAGAAAAAGATAGAATCATTGTAACTAGCGGTCCATTCAAGGATTTCCAGGGAGAAGTTATAGAAGTTTCCGGAGAAAGAAATAAATTAAAAGCATTACTTTCAATATTTGGGCGCGAGACTCCTGTAGAATTAGAATTCTCCCAAATCAATAAACAAAATTAATTTCTAATTGTTCTTGTTTATCGAGTAAAATTATGATTTTCTACTCCAGCTTAAATTCTCTAATCTAATGGCAAAAAAAATTGTTGCAGTTATCAAGCTTGCTCTACAAGCAGGCAAAGCAAATCCTGCTCCTCCTGTAGGGCCAGCTTTAGGACAACATGGTGTCAATATCATGGCATTTTGCAAAGAATACAACGCAAGGACACAAGATAAAGCAGGTTTTGTAATTCCAGTAGAGATTTCTGTTTTTGAAGATAGAAGCTTTACTTTTATCACAAAAACACCTCCTGCTTCCGTCTTAATAACAAAAGCAGCTGGTATAGAGAAAGGTTCAGGTGAATCCGCTAAAGGCTCTGTTGGGAATATAAGTAAAGCTCAATTAGAAGAAATAGCCAAAACTAAGCTTCCTGATCTAAACTGTTCTAGTGTTGAATCAGCAATGAAAGTAATTGAGGGTACTGCTCGTAATATGGGCGTCTCTATCACTGATTGAGTTCAATACACAATTTCTCACTATTTAGGGGAGGTTAGTTAAAAACCGTTTGCACCCAATATTATTATGAAAAAACTATCTAAAAGAATGGCGGCCCTATCAACAAAGATAGAAGATCGCATTTACGCACCACTTGAAGCTCTTAGTATTATCAAGGAAAATGCTAATGCAAAATTTGATGAAACTATTGAAGCACATATACGTCTAGGTATTGATCCAAAATATACTGATCAACAATTAAGGACCACTGTTGCATTACCACATGGTACTGGCCAAAGCATCAAAATTGCAGTAATTACAAGCGGTGAGAATGTATCGAAAGCTAAGGCTGCTGGTGCAGATTTATTTGGCGAAGAAGATCTTGTAGAAAGCATCAACAAAGGAAATATGGAGTTTGATCTACTTATTGCAACTCCAGATATGATGCCAAAGGTTGCAAAATTGGGAAGAGTTTTGGGACCTAGAGGTTTAATGCCTAATCCTAAAGCTGGGACAGTAACTAATGACATTGCTAATGCAATAAAAGAATTCAAAGCTGGTAAGCTCGAATTTAGAGCAGATAAGGCTGGAATCGTTCATGTCCGCTTTGGAAAAGCAAGTTTCACAAAAGAGGCTCTATTTGACAACTTGAAAACCTTACAAGAATCAATTGATAAAAATAAACCCAGTGGAGCTAAAGGAAAGTATTGGAAAACTTTTTATATAACTTCAACAATGGGGCCTTCAGTTCAATTAGACATAAATGCTGTACAAGATTACCAACCTGAAGGTTAACGCTTTGTAGTATAATTTAATTGCAATAATACGGCCAAAGAAAGTAGGTTGATTTAGTTATTCTAAATTTTTAATTCCTACCGAGGACTCGTCTTAAATTATTTCTTTTTGGATCTAATAAAAGCGGCCTCTTTAAAAGAACTTTGCCGCATTTCCTGCTCTCCCTAAATTACGATCCAAAAAACATCAATGGGCCGAACACTAGAGAATAAGCAAAAAATCGTTACTGAGATTAAATCTCTTTTAGACGACTCGGAAATGGCTGTAGTTCTTGACTATAAAGGTTTAACTATCAAAGAGATGTCAGATTTGCGATCTAGATTGCAAACAACTAACGGCATCTGCAAAGTTACTAAAAATTCATTAATGCGCAAAGCTATTGATGGAGATAGTAATTGGAACGATCTTGAATCTTTACTGACCGGAACAAATGCTTTTGTGTTAATTAAAGAAGATGTTGGTGGTGCTGTAAAAGCAATCCAATCTTTTCAAAAAGAAACCAAAAAATCCGAGACCAAAGGAGCTTTATTTGAAGGCAGACTTCTTAGCGATTCTGAAATAAAAGAAATTGCAAGTCTTCCATCTAAAGAAGTATTGATGGCAAAAATTGCTGGCGCTCTAAATGGCGTAGCAACAAAAATTGCGATCTCTATCAATGAAGTGCCTTCTGGACTTGCTAGATCACTGAAACAACATTCTGAAAAATCAGAATCTTAAATCAAAACCCTAATTAATTTTTAAGAAAATGTCCGCAAAAACTGAAGAAATTCTCGAATCATTAAAATCTTTATCACTTTTAGAAGCATCTGAGCTTGTAAAGCAAATTGAAGAGGCTTTTGGTGTATCTGCTGCAGCTTCTGCAGGTGTAGTAATGGCAGCTCCAGGAGCAGCTGGCGGTGACGCAGATGGTGGCGCTGCTGAAGAAAAAACTGAATTTGATGTAGTTCTCGAAAGCTTTGATGCAGCCGCAAAAATCAAAGTACTTAAGGTTGTAAGAAATGCAACTGGTCTAGGTCTTGGCGATGCAAAAGCACTTGTTGAATCTGCACCAAAAACAGTAAAAGAAGGAATTGCCAAAGCAGATGCTGAATCTTTAAAGAAAGAGATTGAAGAAGCTGGCGGTAAAGTTACACTTAAGTAAAAGTACATTTTTTCAAGCCGATAACCTTAATATCGGCTTCAAAAATTATGAATAGTGATAGTATTGCGATTGAAGCCGCAACAGATGGAGCCTGCAGTGGTAATCCAGGCCCAGGTGGTTGGGGCGGTTTAATAATTTTTGATGATAACAGCGAATTAGAATTAGGTGGTTCCGAGCAAAATACTACTAATAATAGAATGGAACTCACTGCGGCTATAAAAACTCTTGAGAAATTAAAAACCTACAAATTAAAAAAGAACTTTAAACTAAGAACTGATAGTAAATATGTCATAGAGGGTTATACAAAATGGATTATTAATTGGAAGAAAAATGGATGGAAAACAAGTTCAGGAAAACCAGTTCAAAATCTTGATCTATGGCAAAAAATTGATCAATTAAGAATTAATGGCCTAATAATGGAATATGTTAAAGGTCATAGCGGGGATAAACAAAATGATAGGGTTGATAAAATCGCAACTAATTACAGCAAAGGTATATCTATAGAAAGTAACTTAATAAAAGTAGAATCCTCAGTTGATTTTTTTGAAAAAAATGCACCTGCAGAAATTCAGGAATTATTTTCCCGCAATGAATTAATTCAAAAATTTGCAGAAAAAAAGTACCTGTTAAGTTCACCTGAACTAGACACCTTATTAGGTGATGAAAACCACTTAAAGATAAAACAATATTCACTTTTTGAATGGCGTAATTGGAGATTGATTCCTAAAGATAAAAAATATTGGATAATAGAAAAAAAAGAAGCCTAATTTTTTATGAATGAACAGAAAGGGGGATTTAAAAATCTTTATAAAAACTTGATTACCCCTATATTAAAAAAAGACTCTGGAATTGATGCAGAATACTTAACAAATTTATCTCTTAGTCTCCTATCGTTCAGTTCAAGAAAATATAATTGGCCTATAGTATCTTCTATCTTAAAAAATCTAAATGCAGAATTTTCTGTAGTTGATAAAAGGTTAACTCAGAACATATGTGGAATAAATTTTCGTAATCCAATTGGTTTAGCAGCGGGTTTTGACAAAAATGGAAATGCAGCAAATATATGGAAAGATTTTGGTTTTGGATTTGCTGAGCTTGGTACAGTAACTAAATTTGCTCAGAATGGAAATCCCAAACCAAGGTTATTTAGATTGGCAGAAGAAGAAGCAGCATTAAATAGAATGGGTTTTAATAATAATGGTGCTGAAAATCTAGTTAAAAACTTTGTCGAACAAGGTATTGAGTTTAAAAAAAACAGAGAGAATGTTTGTTTAGGGATAAATTTCGGGAAGTCAAAAATTACAGGTTTATCTCAAGCAAAAGATGATTATTTAACTTCTCTAAAATTATTAATTCCATATTGTGATTACGCAGCAATAAACGTTAGTTCTCCAAATACTGAAGGACTAAGAAAATTACAAGATCCAATTCTTCTAAAAGAACTTCTTAGAGAAATTAAGAACTTACCTAATTGTCCACCATTATTTGTAAAAATTGCGCCAGATTTATGCCTTAAAGATATAGAAGATATTTGCCAATTAATAATCGCGGAAAACATCGATGGAATAATTGCTACAAACACCAGCATTGATAGATTAGGTCTTGAAAATAGAAAGATCAGGCAAACTGGATTATTACTCTCTCAAGAGAATGGAGGATTAAGTGGAAGGCCTCTCCAAAAAAAAGCAAATCAAATAATAAAACATATACATAATATTGATAAAAAGATTATTTTAATTGGCGTTGGTGGAATAGATAGTCCTGAGTCAGCTTGGGAAAGAATTTGTTCTGGAGCATCATTAATTCAACTTTATACAGGATGGATATATAAGGGTCCACAATTAGTACCAGATATACTTGAGGGAATTATAAAGCAACTCAATAATCATCAATTATCTAGTATAAAAGATGCAATTGGATCAGATTTAAAATGGGTTGAATAAAATTAGAGAATGAATAATGAACCTCATGATTACTCAACTTTAGCCATGAAAGGATCAAACTTGAAGCACGGTGGAAATGTATATGCAACTGCGAAAAAATTAAATTTATTACCCTCCGATATCATTGATGCAAGTGCATCATTAGTTCCCTTTGATCCCCCTCAAATACTAATAGATTCAATAAATGCGGAAATTAAGAATCTTGGCTTTAGA
Source organism: Prochlorococcus marinus (assembly GCF_001180325.1). Taxonomy (GTDB): domain Bacteria; phylum Cyanobacteriota; class Cyanobacteriia; order PCC-6307; family Cyanobiaceae; genus Prochlorococcus_A; species Prochlorococcus_A marinus_R. The sequence goes on along the minus strand of NZ_CVSZ01000035.1, from coordinate 185,429 downwards.
TATTACCCAGAAAGAAACTTGAGTGATCTGAAAGAAATAATCGGCAAATTTCATGGAATAAATCCAGACAATATATTGCCTGGAAATGGAGCTTCTGAATTAATAACCTGGGCAGGTTATGAAGCATCCAAATTCGGAATAAGTTGTATTCCTTCTCCATCATTTGTTGATTATGAAAGATCTTTAAATTGTTGGAATAGCAATTTTATATATTGCGAATTACCAAAAAACTGGAATGATATTTTTCCTCAATCATTTCCGGTTCATCCAAAAGGTGATGTTATTTGGATAACAAATCCACATAACCCTACAGGCCAATTATGGGAAAAAAATTCATTGGAGGAAGTTGTGAAAAAATATAAATTAGTTATCTGCGATGAAGCTTTTTTATCAATAACACCTAATGGAGACAAAGAATCTTTAATACCATTAACCAAAAGATTTGATAATTTATTAGTCTTGAGAAGCTTGACCAAAATCTTCAATATTCCTGGTCTTAGATTAGGTTACGTTGTTGGCTCATCGGAAAAACTTAAACAATGGGAAATAAATAGAGATCCTTGGCCTTTAAATTCATTTTCTATTAAAGCCGGGATTGATCTACTAAGTAATAAGAAATTCTATGAACAGTGGACAAAACAGATTCACAGCTGGATAAATATTGAAAAAAAGAGAGTGTTTGAAAAATTATTAAAAATAGAGAACCTTAAAATTCATAACTCTTCAACCAACTTTTTTTTAATAGAAAGTAAAACATCCTTGTCGCCTAATATAAAATATTTAGAAAATAAGGGAATATTGCTTAGAGAATGCACTTCATTTAGATTTCTTGACGAAAAGTGGGCAAGAATAAGTCTGCAGAATAGAAAAAATAACACTCTTTTATGTGAAGAAATTCAGAATTCCTTTAAAAAATAATTAATATACTTTTTAATCTCATTTTTAGATTTAATTTTATTATTATTTTCCATATTCTTCTTCATAAGATCTAATATTTCATAATGATTTTTTCCCCTTTTTGATTTTATTTTAAAAATCCTTTCTAGAGTTTCTTCAAAAACTTTTTTAGACATTTTATTCTGATTGATTAAAACTGAGCCTCCACTTGCAGCAAGAATCATGGCATTTTTCTCCTGATGATTATTCTTAGAATCTGGATATGGAATTAAAATTGAGGGTTTTTCAGCCTCCATTAATTCATTGATTGTTCCTGCACCAGATCTCGAAATTACAAGATCACAGTTTTGAATTAAAGCTGCTATCTCATTAGTAAATTTCTTTTGAATATAATTTTTGGAGTTTTTTACATAAAAAGGTTTTAGATTAGATTCGCCAACAATATGAACTATCCGAAATTTTTTTTTTATTAAAAACTCTAGAGATTCATAAAGAATTTGATTTATAGCTTTTGCTCCTTGACTACCTCCCATAACAATCAAAAGAGGTCCATTTCCTTTTGGAACCCATTCTGGCAAAAAATTAAATTTATAAAATTGCTCTCTTAAAGGTGTTCCAGTAAAAATAGTTTTACAATTTTTTAAATAAGAATTTGTTTCTTTAAATCCTAAAAGAACATAGTTACATAAAAAACCAAAATATTTCGTGACCATTCCTGGAATTACATTTGATTCATGAATAATGATAGGTATCCCTAGAAGTTTTGAAGCAACAATAGTAGGTGCTGATATATAACCCCCAGTCGCAAAAACTAAGTTAACTTTTTTTTCTTTTAAGATCCTAATTATTTGAAAAGTTGACATTAAAATTTCTATATATTGAAATAACAAAAATATATTTTTTCTAGGTGTCTTTATATTCAAAGTCCTCAAATTATATTTTTCGGGAATAAAATTTGCATCAAGTCTTTGACTAACACCCAACCAATGAATATTCCATTCATCTTCCATCTCTTTAGCAACTGCTAAGGCTGGGAAAATATGTCCCCCTGTCCCACTTGCTGCAACTAATAAATTATTTTTTTTAGACATAAAAACCTAAAATAGTAGAATAAAATAACTAATTATTAATATGTTTAATTTAAACTTATTCAAAAATATAGGATTTCTTCTCTACTTATTTGTTTATCTTATTTTTCCTTATTCAGCAATAACGCAAACTTTGAAAGTTGATTTTATAAGAAATCTAGAAAACTCCTTAAATACAAAAGATTTAGAATTCATTAGAAAAAATTTTAGAAATGAAGAAAGCCAAAATATACCAAAACAATTTTCAGAGATTATTAATGATTTCCCTAACAGCAAATGGAAGATCAAAAGATTAAAATCTAATATTCCTGATGAAGATATTTTGCGAATAAAAGTTTTTGGGGAAAAAATAGTTAATGGAGAAATATATAAACTCGAATCCAAATTTGATTATTTATTTTCAATCGTAAATGGGAAAATAGATGAAGGTATTATCAAAAATTTATTTACCACAATAAGAAACGATAATAAAAAAATAGATATTAGTTTTAAAATTCCTGATAAAGTTCTTACTGGTTCAAAATACGATATCGATATAATTCTAAATAAGCCTCTTGAAGAAGTGATTGTTGCTGGAGCTATAAAACCTCATCAAATTAATTCATTGTTTGAACAAGAAATATTATTGGAGCCATTGGCGTCTGGAGGGATTTTTAAAATAACAAGAGCTCCTTCAAAACCAGGGATACAAATTTGGTCAGGAATAATAGCTCATCCTGAAGGAATGATTACTTTCACAAAGAGTATTGATATTGTTGATAAGATATAGCCTAAACGTCGTTTAAAGCAGCCACACCTGGTAAAGTTTTACCTTCTAAAAGTTCCAAACTAGCCCCACCTCCAGTAGATATATGAGACATTTTCTCAGCTAATCCTGCTTTTTCAACTGCTGCAACTGAATCTCCACCACCAATTATTGTACAAACTTCAGAAAAAGCACTTAAGTCCGCAAGGGTCGTAGCTATTGCATTTGTACCATCTGCAAATTTATCAAATTCAAAAACTCCCATTGGACCATTCCAAATAATTGTCTTACATTCTGCAAGAGCATTCTGAAAAACTTTAATGGAATCTGGACCAATATCTAAACCCATCCAATTCCCACTAATTGCATCAATTTGAGATATTTTACTATTGGCGTCAGGAGAAAATTCATCAGCTAAAACAACATCAGTGGGTAATAGTAACTCTACTCCTTTTGCTTTTGCTTTTGCTTCTAAATCTTTAGCAAGCTCGAGTTTATCTTCTTCTACAAGGCTCTTTCCGACATCTAAACCTCTAGCTTTATAAAAAGTGAAAATCATACCTCCACCAATCATGATTTTGTCACACTTATCTAGTAAAGAATCAAGTACTCCTATTTTGCTACTAACCTTTGATCCTCCAACTATTGCTGCCAATGGACGATTTGGGGAATCTACAGCTCCTTGTAGGTATTTCAATTCTTTTTCTAAAAGGAATCCAGCTACTGAGGGACTTAAATAATTTGTAACACCCTGAGTTGAAGCATGCGCTCTATGAGCAGCACCGAAAGCATCATTTACATACATATCTGCATGTGATGCTAATTTTTTAGCAAACTCCAAATCGTTCTTTTCCTCTTCACCAAAAAAACGAACATTTTCAAGTAAAAGAACATCTCCATTAGATAAGCTATTTGATTGTGCAACTGCTTCATCACCAATACAACTATTAGTAAGAGCAACATTTTGCCCCAACAACTCACTTAATCTTGCTGCTACTGGAGTTAATCTCATTTTTTCATTTACCTGACCCTTTGGTCTACCAAAATGAGCAGCTAAAATAACTTTTGCGGAATGATTAATAAGATATTCGATAGTTGGGATCGCTGCACGAATACGAGTATCGTCGGTTATTTGACCATCTTCATTTAATGGAACATTAAAATCTACTCTTACAAGAACTTTTTTTCCTTCTAAATGTGTCTTATCAAGACTGGAAAGAGATAATTTTGACATTAAACAAGCTATATTTATAATCTCAAGACCCTAACGTTAATTTGGGCTTATTGGGTTAAAAAGTAGTTACTGTTACCTATGCCTTAATAAATTTTAAAAATTAACGATTATAAAAATTTTTAGTCATTAAATTTATACTAAAATTTAGAAGTAAATACTTTAGAAACTTATAAAAACTAAAAGGAATACAAAATTTTATTTGATTTATTGAAGTGGACATACCCAAAATCCAATGGTACCCAGGCCATATCGCAAAAGCAGAAAAGAAATTATCTGAAGTTATCAATAAAGTAGATTTAGTCATAGAAGTTAGAGATGCACGAATTCCTTTGTCAACAGGACATCCACACTTAAATAAATGGATAAATAATAAAAAACATATTCTTGTTATTAACAGATCAGACATGATATCCCCTCATACAATCAATAGTTGGAACAAATGGTTTAATGCTAAAGATCAATATCCTCTCTGGTGTGATGCTAAAAGAGGAATAGGGATAAAAGAAATTTGTAAGTCAGCCAAAGATTCTAGGTCGTCAATCGACGATAGAAGACTCTCTAGAGGAATGCGAATTAGGCCAATTAGAGCCCTTACACTTGGTTTCCCAAACGTAGGAAAGTCAGCATTAATTAATAGAATTGCAAAAAAAAGAGTTGTAGATAGCGCTAGGAAAGCAGGAGTGACTCGTAATTTAAGATGGATAAAATTAGAAAGTGGTATAGATCTGCTAGATGCTCCAGGTGTTATACCTCCAAATTTAGAAGATCAAAAATCAGCACTTAATCTTGCACTGTGTGACGATATTGGTGAAGCTGCTTATGAAATAGAGAGTGTCGCAATTGGGTTTATCAAAATTATATCCACTCTCAACAAAGATAAGAATGCGAATATCTCAGTTAAACAAATATCTGATAGATATGGAGTTGATATTACAAAAGGCTTTAAGAGTCCTTCTGCTTGGATCAACGAAGCAGCTTCAAGACATACCTCAGGTGATAAAAGGAGAATGTCTCATAAGTTATTGGAAGATTATAGAAATCAAATGCTGGGTAAAATTGCTTTAGAAGTCCCACTATGGAATTAAATAATCAAAATTCTTTCGGCATTGGAGAAGGTGAGCTTATAGAAATTATTTATGAGCTACCTCTTCCTATGAGGCTAGACAGATGGTTGGTAAGTAAAAGGCCAGAACAAAGTAGAGCAAGAATTCAACATTTTATAAATTCAGGTTTAGTACTTGTAAACTATAAGACTGCGAAAGCAAAGACCCCATTAAAAAATGGCGACAATATTCAAATATGGATGCCTCCTCCAGAACCTCTTATTTATTTGAAACCTGAAAAAATGGATTTAAATATCCTTTTTGAAGACGAGCACATCATAGTAATTAATAAACAATCAGGACTAATTGTTCATCCAGCCCCTGGACACAAATCTGGAACTTTAGTGAATGGATTACTTTTTCACTGTAAAGATCTACCTGGAATTAATGGGAAACTAAGACCTGGTATTGTTCACAGATTAGATAAAGATACCTCCGGATGTATGGTTGTTGCAAAAAGCCAAGAGGCATTAGTAAATCTCCAGAAACAAATTAAAGAAAAAATAGCATCACGCGAATATATTGCAGTAATTCATGGAGCACCGAATTCTGAAGAAGGCCAAATAGTGGGACACATTGGCAGAGATAAATTAAATAGATTGAAATATAAAGTAGTTGAAGAACCTTCAGGAAGGTATGCCTGTACTTATTGGAAATTAGAAGAAAGATTTGGCAATTACTCATTAATGAGTTTCAAACTAGATACGGGGCGAACGCATCAAATAAGAGTTCATTGCGCTCACATTAATCATCCAATTGTTGGTGATCCATTATATGGAAGATGTAAAAAACTACCCTGTAAATTAGATGGCCAAGCTTTACACGCCATCAAGCTTGGACTTATACATCCAATAAATGGTAAAGAAATGATATTTGAATCAGAATTACCATTAGATTTTCAGAAATTACTAAGTGTTCTTAAAGTTAAATGAGATTTAAAGAGGAATTTAGAAGCGATTTTGTATACGGGTTTTGAGTTTTAGTGAATATTGTAGAACTTTCTCCTTCATCAACTATCTTTCCATTATTCATAACTAGCAACCTATTACAAAATTTTTTAGCAATGCCTAAATCATGGGTAATAAAAATAATCGTTAAATTCATTTTTTCTTGAAAGACTCTTAGTAATTCAAGAATCTCTATTTTTACTGAAGCATCCAACATATTTACGCTCTCATCACAAATTAAAATTTTTGGCTTCAACAATAGCGCTCTGGCCAATGAAATTCTTTGCAATTGACCACCAGATAATTGGTTAGGATAAGAATTAAAAAAATCATTATTTAAGGGGAGATTTAAATTTCTTAACATAAATCTTATTTCTTTTTCGATTTTTCTTTTATCTGAAATTTTTTGAATAAAAAATATATCTTCCAAAATACTTTTAATTGTCATTTTCGGATTCAAACTTGAAAAAGGATCTTGAAAAATAATTTGCACTTTATTGTTCTTTTTAAAAGATTTATTTTTCTTCGATGCATGATTTTTATCATAAATTTTGATTTCACCACCTCTTACTTTAAGAAGTCCAATTAAAGCCCTACATAATGTACTTTTACCACTCCCTGAAGAACCGACTATTCCAAGAGTCTCATTCTCATATAACTTGAAACTAACTTCATTTAAAGCCTTATTCCATTTATTAATGAAAATTGAAGAATTTAATTTATACCAATGTCTTAGGTTATTTACCTCTAGAACGACCTCACATCGAGCATTATTTTTAGTATTTGGTTCTAATACTATTTTTGAAGCATTTACTAACTTTTTCCCAATATCTGATTTTGGTGATTGGAAAATATCTAATATATTCCCTTTTTCAACAATCGATCCCTTTTCAATTATTGCAACTTTTTTACACCACTTTGCTGCAAGATTAATATCATGACTAATCAAAATTAAAGTTGTATCAAATTCATTACATAGATGAATTATTTCTTGCATAATTTCAAAACTTGTTTTGGTATCTAAGCTTGTTGTAGGTTCATCAGCTATTAATAATTTAGGTTTCAAAGCAAGTGCCATTGCTATAGAAACTCTCTGTCTCATTCCGCCGCTAAATTGATGTGGGAAAGAATCAAGTCTACTTTCTTCAATTCCGACTTTTTGAAAAACTTCTCTTACTAATTTTTTAATAGCTAAAGATGATTTAGTTTGATCATGTGTTTTAAATAATTCATATAAATGATCCCCAACTCTCATTAGCGGATTAAGTTTTTTTATAGAGTCTTGATAAATAAATCCAAAATTCTTTCTTCTAAATAATTGTGCATCTTTGTTGTTTATTTTCCTAGGATCTACATTAGAAATCGATAGATAACCTTTAGAAGTGGCCTTTGCAGGCAATATATTTACTAATGTTTTTGCAAAAGTGGTCTTTCCACATCCAGAAGGTCCTATTATGGCTAAATGATCTCCACTATCTATTTCCAAATTAAAATTTTTGATAATAGGTTGCTGTTTTAGACCATATTTAACAGTAAGATTTTTAACTACAATAATTTTTTCTTTATTTTTTTCCATGATTTATAGCAAATTTTTCTAGACATAAATAAAATACATCTAAAGCAATATAAAATGTCCGAGGCAGCTGCAAATTCAAAAGAAAAAAACGAAGTTGAAGTTTCCAAAACTATTTTGCCTGAAAATAAAAAATATGAAAGTGAATCTTTGAATTATCCAATAAACATTCCCGATTGGCTTCTTAAAGATATTCATAATTTTGAAAAATCAAATAAAGAAAATGATGAGAATCAAAACCTTATAGTAAAGGCTTTTAAACTTGCTTATAAAGCTCATGATGGACAATTCCGTGCGAGCGGCGAGCCATACATTATCCACCCCGTTGCTGTTGCAAATCTCCTTAAAGAAATAGGTGCTAGTTCATCTGTTATTGCTGCAGGCCTTTTACATGATGTAGTTGAAGATACTGGCATTGATTTATCTGAAATAGAAAATAATTTTGGATTAGAAGTAAAAATACTTGTAGAGGGTGTAACAAAATTAGGCGGCATCCACTTTAACAACAGGACTGAAGCACAAGCTGAAAATCTTAGGAAAATGTTTTTGGCTATGGCCAGCGATATCAGAGTTGTCTTAGTTAAACTTGCAGATCGACTTCATAACATGAGAACAATTGAATGGCTAAATGATGAGAAAAAACTAAGAATAGCGAGAGAAACAAGAGAGATTTATGCACCATTAGCTAATCGACTAGGAATAAACAGATTTAAATGGGAATTAGAAGATTTAGCTTTTAAATTCCTAGAGCCTAAAGAATATCTAGATCTTAAAGATCAAATCGCCGTTAAAAGAAGTGATAGAGAAAAAAGATTAAAAGTAACTTTGAATCTTATGAAGGAAAACTTGATTTCAGCGGGTTTGAAAAATTTTGAAATAACAGGAAGGCCAAAACATCTTTATGGCATCTGGAGCAAAATGGAAAGACAACAAAAGCATTTTCACGAGATTTATGATGTTGCGGCCCTAAGAATTATCGTGGACAATTCAGATAGTTGTTACAGAGCTTTAGCAGTTGTTCATGATACTTTCAAACCAATTCCAGGTAGATTTAAAGACTATATAGGATTACCAAAACCCAATGGATATCAGTCCTTACACACTTCTGTGATTGGAAGACATCGACCTATTGAAGTTCAAATTAGAACTACTTCGATGCATCAAATTGCTGAATATGGTATTGCCGCTCATTGGCAATATAAAGAGGGTGGTTCTCCTGCTAAAAGTAATGCCGAGAGATTTAATTGGCTAAGACAATTAGTAGAATGGCAACAAGAAGGAAATGAAAGGGATCATAATGATTATTTAGCTTCAATTAAAGAAGATTTATTTGATGAAGAAGTATTTGTAATCACTCCAAAAGGAGATGTTGTTGGTTTAAGGAAAGGATCTACCGCGATAGATTTCGCCTACAGAATCCATTCTGAAGTTGGAAATCACTGTAATGGAATAAGAATTAATGAAAAGCTTTCTCCATTATCTACAGCACTTCAAAATGGTGACTTCATAGAAATTTTGACAAGTAATAATGCTACTCCAAGCTTGGATTGGCTGAACTTTGTAGTTACGCCAACTGCTAAAAATAGAATTCGCCAATGGTATAAGAAAAGCCATCGTGATGAAACGATTAAAAGAGGTAGAGATTTACTTGAAAAAGAAGTAGGTAGAAACGGTTTTGAAGCATTACTTTCTAGTGAAGCCATGAATAAAGTTGCAAATCGATGCAATTTAAAAACTACTGAAGACCTTCTTGCATCTCTTGGTTTTGGTGGTTTAACTTTGCATCAAGTATTAAACAGACTAAGAGAAGAAATAAAATTACAGACAGAAGATGTAAAAAATGATTCTGACTCTGAAATAGCAAAATCTCTTAAAAGTAATAATAATTTATCCACTAATCAATCTAATACAGCAGCTAAATCACCAATTTCCGGGATAGAAGGTCTTGATTACAGAATAGGTAAATGCTGTTCCCCACTACCAGGCGAGGATATTATCGGAACTGTATCGCTCGGCAACCATGGGATAACTATACATAGGGAAGATTGTGAAAATGTAATACCAATTCCAATAGAGAGAAGATTACCTGTCGGTTGGAATCAAGATAATAAAACTGGCGATAATAAGTTTCCAATTCAGCTACGAATAGAAGTAATTGATCGAGTTGGAGTTCTTAAAGATATTCTTATGCGGTTATCTGATAAAGGTATAAACGTTAGTGATGCCAATGTTAAAACTGCTTATGGTAAACCAGCTGTTATAAATCTTTGTGTAGGTCTTGAAAGTTATAATCAACTTCACAAAACAATTGAACAAATTAAATCAATGGCAGATGTTTTAGATATTGCCAGAGTTGGACAAAGTTAATTTGAAAATCAGATCAATCTATCTTTTACTTTTTATCTTGTAGATAAAGAAAACAATACTGCCGCAAATCAAAGCTAATAAAATACCTACACAAGATGAACCTAAGAGTAATTTTAAGGAAAAAATTCTACCTTGTTTCCATAAGTCATCAATAACTAAACTTTTTTCAAGAATTTTATTAGAAGGATTATTTAAAAAAATCGAACCAACTTTATAGTTAAAATAATAAAGTGGAATATAAGTAAAAGGGTTGCTAATCCAGGTACCAATTGCAGCTAGAACAATATTTCCCTTAGCTATTTTCGCAAAAAATACTCCCATTAAAGTCTGAAAACCAAAAAATGGAAAGCAACCACTAAATACCCCTATAGCTAAACCTTTAGCATTAAAGAAAGGACTTCCATTCTGACTCCTAAATAATGATAGAATTTTCTTATAGGTAATATCTCTTTTAAATCTCATTCAGAAAGAAAATTTCAAAATTAAATTCTTGATAATCTTACTTAATTATCCATAACAAAGCGAGAGATGGATTCGATAGTTACTACAGAAGATACGATAGCCGCAATTGCTTCAGCTATAAGTATTGGGAAGGGAGGAGTTGCGATAATAAGAGTATCAGGGAAAGACGCAATAAATTCTTGCAAAAAGATTGTTCAAACTAAATCTAAATATGCATGGGAATCACATAGAGTTTTTCGTGGTTTTATTCAGGAAAATAAACAAAATAAATTTATAGATGAGGTTTTAATTTTAGTGATGAAATCCCCAAATAGCTTCACAGGAGAGGATGTAGTTGAACTTCATTGCCATGGCGGAATTATCATAGTAAATAAAGTTTTAAAGATATTATTATCTAGTAATTCTCAAGTTAGACTTGCAAACCCAGGAGAATTTAGTCAAAGAGCTTTTCTTAATGGGAAAATAGACCTTACTCAAGCCGAGTCGATTAATCAATTAATTAATGCAAGCAATACAAGATCAGCAGAGTTAGCCTTTAGCGGGGTTCAAGGAGAAATAAAGAAAAAAATTGATGATATTAAAAATGACCTTATAAATCAACTTTGCGAAATAGAAGCGAGAGTTGATTTTGAAGAAGACTTCACAGATTTTGATTACACCAAATATCTAAAAAACATTAAAAAAGTCAAAGAAAAAATAGAATTACTCATAGAAAATGCAAAAAGAAATTCATATATTCACAATGGAATATCCATTGCGCTTATAGGTAAAACAAATGTTGGCAAAAGCTCTTTATTAAATTTGCTTGCAAAAAAAGAGAAAGCAATCGTAACTAATATTCCTGGTACAACTAGAGATGTTATTGAAGTTAATTTAACTATTAATGATATTCCAATGAAAATAATTGATACTGCTGGCATAAGAGAAACTCATGAACAAATTGAAAGTATTGGAATTAAAAAAAGTTTTGGGAAAATAAAAGAGTCAGATTTTATAATTTATATTTATAGTCTTGAAGAAGGATTTAATGAAGAAGACAAAAAAATAATACAAGAAATTCCCAAAGAAAAATTAATTACTATTTTGGGCAATAAAAAAGATTTAATTGATTGCAAAAATATTAATTCAAATGAGTTAAAAAACACAATTCTTATGAGTATTAAGAATAATGATGGTGAAAGATTATTAATAGACACAATTATAAAAAAATGCGGATTAAAACAAGTAGAAAATATCAATATATTTTTAAACGAAAGACATCTAACAAATTTGTCTGCTTGCTTATCTAATTTAAATGATACTGATGAAATAATTGAAAATAAATTGCCATTTGATTTGTTATCAATTGAGCTGAGAGATGGAATTCAAAACTTATCTAAAATAACTGGTCAAGAATTAACAGAGGAACTTCTAGATAATATTTTTTCTAAGTTTTGTATTGGTAAATAAATTTGAGTTAAATTACATAGTGATATATAGTTGATTCTCTAACTTCAGTTTAATTTTTATTAATTAATTATTTCTTAGTTTAGTGGATTTAAATACTCCCATAATAAGTAAAATCATTGATAATTGGATCGATGAAGATATAGGTAGGGGAGATCTTACAAGTTCCTCTATTACAGAAAAGAATGGTAATGCATATTGGATTGCAAAAGAAGAGGGTATATTCTGCGGAGTTGAAATTATAAAAGAAATTTTTAGAAAAATTGATTTAAAAATCAGTCCAAAATTTAATATCTCTGATGGAGATCAATTTGTTAAAGATCAAAAACTCTTAGAAATATATGGGCCTTCAAAAAGTTTGCTAGCTAGTGAAAGAATAAGCTTAAATATAGCAATGCATTTATCTGGAATATCAACATACACAAAGAATCTTGTAAATAAGTTAGAAGGTACAAATATAAAATTAGCAGATACTAGGAAAACGACTCCTGGCTTAAGAATATTTGAAAAATATGCATTCAAATGCGGAGGTGGAGTCAATCATAGAATGGGATTATACGATGCAGCTATGATAAAAGAAAATCACATTGCGTGGACAGATAATCTTAATAATGCAGTAAAAAAAATTAGACTAAATTCGCCTTTTACCACTCATATCATAATTGAAGCTGAGAATATCGAACAGGCAAAAGAAGCAGTATTAGCAGGAGCGGATAGTGTCTTATTGGATGAACTGAGACCTGAAATAATCAAAAAAAACGTTCAAGAATTAAGAGATTTATCAATGAATAGCTTAAAAAAAGAAGTAAATAAAAATTTGATAATAGAAGTTTCTGGAATTAACCCTGAAGAAATTAGTAAATATCTAATAAAAGGTATTGATTTGATTTCAACAAGTTCTTCAATCACCAAAAGTAATTGGATTGATTTGAGTATGCGTTATATTAATTAATTATATAGATAAATAATTGAATAATTAATGCTAATCATTTTTAAAGAATTAACAAAACAATTTGAACAATCTCTTTTAGATAGTCTTGAAAAAAATGATAAAAAAGGAGAATTCGAAATTCTTCGAAAAAATTTAATTACACAATCATCAAAAGAGGAATTTGGTGATTATCAATGTAATGTTTGTTTAAGTTTATCTAAAATATATAAAAAGAACCCAAGAGATATTTCTAATGATTTTATTAACCTTTTAAATAAAAATAAAAACATATCAAAATTATGTAAGAGTCTAGAAATAGCTGGACCTGGATTTATAAATATAAAATTAAAAGATGAGGTTCTAATAAATGAAATTAAGTCAAATATTCAATGCAATAGGTCTGGCATACCTCTAATTAGAAAAGATTTAGATAGTGGTTTGTCCAATAAAGTTATTGTAGATTTTTCTAGCCCTAATATTGCTAAAGAAATGCATGTAGGGCATTTAAGATCAACAATAATAGGTGACTCAATATCTAGAATTTTCGAGTTAAGAGGTTATGAAGTATTAAGACTCAATCATGTTGGTGATTGGGGAACACAATTTGGCATGCTTATTACTCAGCTCAAAGATTTATATTCAAATAATCTAGAAGAAATAGGAAAGATCAAAATAAGTGATTTAGTTGAATTTTATAAAGAATCAAAAAAAAGATTTGATAACGAATCTGAATTCCAAAAAAGATCTAGAGAGGAAGTAGTTAAGTTACAAAGTGGAGATATTAAATCGATTAAAGCTTGGAAATTATTATGTGATCAATCAAGGAAAGAATTTGATGAAATCTATAAAAATTTAAAAATAAAAATAGAAGAAAGAGGTGAGTCTTTTTATAATCCCTTCTTAAAATCAGTTATTGATGATTTGAATTTAGAAAAAATATTAGTAGAAGATCAAGGAGCAAAATGTGTATTTTTAGATGGGATGACTAATAAAGAAGGCAAACCTTTACCGCTAATTATTCAAAAAAAAGATGGGGGTTTTAATTATGCCACTACAGATCTTGCTGCTATAAGATACAGATTCAATAAACCTCCTAATGGCGATGATGCCTCAAGAATTATTTATGTAACTGATCATGGGCAAGCAAATCATTTTGCTGGAGTTTTTCAAGTTGCAAAAAAAGCAAAATGGATCCCAGATAATTGTCAAGTAGACCATGTCCCTTTTGGGTTAGTTCAAGGAATTGATGGCAAAAAACTAAAGACAAGAGAAGGTGAAACAATACGCCTAAAAGATTTATTAAATGAAGCAGTTAGAAGAGCAAAAGAAGATTTATTGAAAAGATTAGAAGATGAAGATCGTTATGAGACCGAAGAGTTTATTGCAAATACTTCAAGAATTATTGGATTAGGAGCTGTTAAGTATGCAGATTTAAGTCAAAATAGGATTACCAATTATCAATTTAGTTTTGATAAAATGCTTTCCCTAAATGGTAATACTGCTCCTTACTTGTTATATACACTTGTAAGAATTTTAGGAATTAAAAGAAAAAATAATTTTGTTTATGACTCTAAAGATTTTCAGTACATAAATTATGAACATAAATCTGAGTGGAAACTTATCAGAAAATTACTTAAGTTCGATGAAGTCATAATTTCTATTGAAAAAGACTTAATGCCAAATAGATTATGCAATTATCTATTCGAGCTATGTCAGACTTTTAATAGATTCTATGATCAAGTTCCAATCCTCAAAGAAGAAAAAAATATAAAAATTTCTAGGCTTAATTTATGTGACCTAACTGCAAAAACACTAAAATTAAGCTTAGAGCTTTTAGGAATTGAAACTTTAGAAAGAATGTAATGAATGATTTTGATCCATTAAATAATCTTTTCCCAAAACCAAGAGAAGAAATAATAAATATGCAGTCTTACTCTGCACCTTTAGAAAATAGAAGAAATTTACTCCGCTTAGACTTCAATGAAAATACTTTAGGTCCAAGTCCTAAGGTTCTAGAGGCATTACAAGCGATAAAATTAGATGAAATTTCAATTTATCCAGAATATAATTTTTTAAAAAAATTTTTATGTGATAAATATCTTGATTCAAGAAAATTTGGTAATGATGAAATCGGAATTTTCAATGGAGCAGATGCAGCAATAAATGCAATTTTCAATTGCTTTGGAGAAAAAGATCAAATATTTCTAACCACAAATCCAACTTTTGGTTACTATTCTCCTTGTGCAGAAATCCGAGGAATGAAAAAAATAAGTTGTTCTTACATTGGAGAAAATTTTCTATTCCCTATCGAAGAATTTAGGGAAAAAATAATAAAGCATAATCCAAAGTTAATATTTATTTGCAATCCAAATAATCCAACAGGAACTGTTCTGAGCTCTCATGAAATAATTAATTTAGCCAATATCAATAACGATTCATTAATAGTTGTTGATGAACTATATGAAAAATTTAATGGAGATAGTCTTCTTGAATCGATAGATTTTGAAAAGAATAAAAATATACTAATAATCCAATCTCTTTCAAAAACTGCAGGTCTAGCTGGTTTAAGAATAGGTTTTGCTTTTGGCAATAAAAGTTTAATTCAGTACATTAATAAAGTTACAGGACCATATGATGTAAACAGCTTTGCTATAACAGCTGCATTAGCAGCACTTAAAGACAAATCATATATTGATAATTATGTTTTAGAAGTAAAAAAGGCGAGGGAATGGATTTTAAATAAATTTAGATCAACAAAAATCAGAACTCACTTTAGTGGAGGTAATTATTTTTTAATTTGGCCAAAAAAAGATCCTAAAATCTTAATACAACAGATGAGAGAAAAAGGTATTCTTATTAGAAGTATGGAAAACAAAAAAGATATCGGTAATTCTATAAGGGTTAGTATTGGAACTAAAGAACAAATGATTTTTTTCTGGGACAATTACAAGATATTAGATTTAAAAAATTAATTACTGAAAATATAAATTGTATTTTGATCGATTCTTTTAGGTTTTATTTGAAAATCTTTTCCAACATATTTTACTTTAAAATCTTTCATATTTTCGATAAATAAATCAGCATTTGAGAAATCACATTCTTTATTGATTTTTTTGCCGCGTTCAAAGTGAACAGGAATAACTAAATTAGGTTTTAGAAGCTTAACTATTTTTGAGGCTTCTTTACCATTGTAAGATTTTATTCCTCCTCCAATTGAAATAAACAATATATCTGGACCAGACAAAATAATTTGACTGTTTATATCAATATCACCAGCAGCTCCTCCCATATGAACAATTTTAAGATCATTCTGCTCCCAACTCCAAACAGTTGCCATCCCAAATCTTCTTCCATCTACTCTGTCATGTGGTACAGAAATTCCATTTAATAAAATATCCTCAAATTGATAGATTCCTGGCTCAACAAACATTAATTGATCATTAGGGTTATAGCCTTCATCTGGAAGCCTAGAACTAGCCAAAATAAAATCTACGTTGACTACTTTTGGCTCCTTTAAATTACTTGCACAACCTATTGCTTTAAAGGGATTTATAAGAATAGATTTATCTGCACTAGTAATTAAAAAACTACTATGTCCCAAACTTTTTATTCCTAAGTTCCTTGCCAATAATGAGGTAGGTAAAAAAGAGCTAACTAATATCAAAAATAAAAAGTTTTTAATTTGAGAAATCATAATATTATTTTTTTTTATTTTACTTTTGTTCAGCCATTTTTAGAAAATTACTAATTAATTTATGACCAAATTGCGTCAACACACTTTCAGGATGGAACTGTACCCCATGTAAATTTTTATATTCTTTATGAGAGATAGCCATAATTGTTGAGTCTTCTAAAGTCGCAGTTATGTCGAAACAAGATGGTAAAGAACTTGAATCAACTATAAGACTATGGTATCTAGTAGCCAAAAATGGAGTCTCGATATCTTTAAACAATCCTTTTTGATTATGAAATATTTTGGATGTCTTACCATGCATAAGTTCTTTCCCAACTATAACCTTACCTCCAAAAGCTTGGGCCAAAGCTTGATGACCTAAACAAACTCCCAAGGTCGGAATATTTTTAGATAATTTTTTTAGAATTGGCAGACAAATTCCAGATTGATCTGGATTACCTGGACCTGGAGATAAGAGAATTCCACCAGGATTTAGTTTGATAATTTCTTCTAAAGTAATTTCATCATTTCTTTTAACTATTAATTCTTTAGTTATTTCATGCTCAACTGAAAGTTCTCCTAAATATTGAACAAGGTTATAAGTAAAACTATCGTAATTATCAATAACAAGAAACATATTTATATGGATTTAAAATAACAACTTTATTTTAGGAACAAAGATATATACAGCAATAATAACAGAATTAATGGAAGCTAATAATACTGCTCCTGCAGAAGTATCTTTTGAAATTTTAGCCAAAATACTAAATTCTTTTTTCACTACTAAATCAACGATTGATTCAATAGATGTGTTCAATATTTCTAATATTAAAACAGACATTATTGTTGCAATCAAAATAACATAATTACTTAGACTAATTTTTAGTAAAAAACCAATTATTAAACTTGTAACTGCAAAAATTAATTGAATTTTAAAATTTCTTGAAGTTTTTAATACATAACTAATACCACTGAAAGCATACTTAAAACTTATAAATACATTACTAGAAGTTTTGTATGATTCTTTTCTATTTTCTAAATAGTTTATTTTTTTTTCCATTTATTTTTAATCTAATCGAGTAATTAAATATTCTTGGAAATTTAACATATTTTCTAAATCATGCTCATTATCATGTTCCCATCCCAAAAGATGTAAAAATCCATGACTAGCCAACCAGATCATCTCTCTATAGATTGAATGTTTATATTCATAAGATTGCTCAAGTGCCATCTCTAATGATATAAAAATATCTCCCAACTCTATATGATCTAAATTATTTAGAGATTCATCAGAAATAATTGGAAAAGATAGAACATCAGTTGGACCATTTTTTTGCATCCATTTCTTATTCAAAGAAGCAATTTCTTGATTAGATATTATCTGTAAGCCTAATGAAAAAGATTTTTTTTCAAAAATATAATTTGGTAATTCATAATCCTCTTTTTTTAATATAGTATTTATCCAAGATAAAAAAACTTTCTCCCAAAAAATAGATTCAAAAATAAGATGAGTTTTAGTATCTTTTAACTTATTTGAAAATTGAGAGAAATCATTACATTGAAAAACCAAATCTAAATTTATTTCAGAAATAATTTTTTCTTTCATACATTCTTAAACTGGAATATTGGGCTTACCTATTGTGGCCACAAGTATTAATATCCCAATTAAAACCAGAAAGGTTATTGAAAAATGAGAAATACTTTTTGAGCCTTTCCTTACCATATTTCTCATAGCAAGCTTGATAAAGCTTGGAGGAGAAACTTTTTTTTCTAAAATTTCGTTTTTATTTTCCATTAATCATTCAATAGATTCATTAGAAGAAATATTCATACGTAATAATTCATGAATAAATGGGTCAAGTCCACCATCTAAAACACTATCTAACTCATTAGTCTCCTGCATAGTCCTAAGATCTTTTACCATTTGATAGGGATGGAAAACATAATTTCTTATTTGATTGCCCCATGCAGCTTCCACAATATCACCTTTAATATCAGCGACTTCAGCAGCTCGTTGTTCTTTAGCAATCACTAATAGTTTAGACTTTAAAAGTAACATAGCTTTTTCTTTATTTTGTAATTGAGATCTTTCTTGAGTACATCTTACTGAAATCCCTGAAGGCAAATGAACAATTCTCACTGCTGTTTCTACTTTATTAACATTTTGTCCTCCAGCTCCACCGGATCTACTCGTTGTAATTTCTAAATCTTTTTCAGGTATATCAAGTGAAATATTATCATCTAATTTTGGCATAACCTCTACCCCAGCAAAGCTGGTTTGTCTTTTGCCATTGGCATTAAAAGGAGAAATTCTTACTAATCTATGAGTTCCTTTTTCATGTTGCAGATAGCCATATGCATATTTTCCATCAATTTCGAACGTTACACTTTTAATACCTGCTTCTTCTCCTTGAGATAATTCATTAATGACAAGGCTCATTTGATTATTATCGGCCCATCTAGAGTACATTCTTAATAATATCTCTACCCAATCCTGCGCATCTGTTCCACCCGCACCTGCGTTAATAGAAACTACTGCTCCTTCCTTATCGTATTCACCACATAACAATCTTTCAAATTCCCATTTATCCAAATTCTCTCTTAATTTCTTTAATCCCAGCTGCGATTCTAAAATCATTTCCTCTTCGGGTTCTAGAGAATAAAGCTCAAGAGAGGCATTAGCATCAGAAATAAAAGTTTTCCATTTATCTAACAATTCGAGTTGTGCTTTGACATCATCAAGGATTAACATTTGCTTTTTAGCTTCTTCTTGATTATCCCAAAATTCAGGCTGAGCAGAAATTTGCTCTAACTCTTTCCTTTTTGCTTTTAATCTTGGAACGTCAAAGACAATCCTGAGCATTACCCAGGCGCTCTGTTAGTTCCGAAAGATCTTTTTTGAAATCTGTAATATCTATCAAAATAGAATTTAATCGTTATTTATAATCTAACAAGCACTTTTGTTTAATAGTATAAACTAAGTATTATTTTAAAAAAATGTCCAAAGTTGAAATTTATACTTGGCAATATTGCCCATTCTGTATTCGAGCAAAATCACTACTCAAGAAAAAAAATGTAAATTTTACAGAATATAAAATAGATGGCGACGAAGATGCCAGAGCATTGATGATTGAAAGAGCTGATGGTAGAAGAACATTACCACAAATATTTATAGATAATGAGGGTATCGGAGGCTGTGATGATCTGTATGCATTAGAAAATGAAAATAAATTAGAAGCATTATTAAACTAGATCTTATGAAATTTCTATTCGTAATAGATCCAATTAAAAATATAAATCCCTTAAAAGATTCAACTGCTGCATTAATGCAAGCATCATCAAAAAAAAATATTGAAATCTGGAGTTGTACTCCTCAAGACCTGGAAGCTAGAGGTGATGAAGTATGGGCATCTTCCGTAAAAGTTGAAGTGATTCCATGGATTTCTTTCAAAGAGAATGAATGCATACCTCTCGCCGAATTTAATTGCATTTGGATGAGAAAAGATCCTCCTGTAAATGAGGCTTATTTATATGCAACTCATCTTTTAGAAGTTGCCGAAAGAAAAGGAGTAAAAGTAATTAACAAACCTTCATCGTTAAGAGCGTGGAATGAAAAGCTAGGTGCTTTAAGATACAGCCACTTAATGGCACCTACAATAGTTGCGAGTAAGGTAAAAGATCTTATTAATTTTGCAAATATAAATAATGAAGTAGTCATAAAACCTCTAGGAGGAAAAGGTGGTCAAGGTGTTATAAGGATAAATAAAAATTCTCCAGGAATTAAATCAATCATTGAATTAATCACTTCTCAAGAAGAATTACCCGTTATGATGCAAAAATTTATTCCTGAAGTCGTAGAGGGTGATAAAAGAATAATTATCGTAAACGGAGAAGCAATTGGATCAATAAATAGGATTCCTCAAGGAGGCGATTTTAGGAGTAATTTAGCGATGGGAGGCAAGGCTGAACCCACATTATTAACAGAAAAAGAAAAAAGTATCTGCTCAGAATTATCTCAACACTTTAAAGATGAGGGTTTATTTTTTGTAGGTATTGATGTAATTAATGGAATGCTTAGCGAGATTAATGTAACCAGTCCAACAGGTTTAAGAGAAATAGAAAATTTATCTAATAAAAATGTTTCAGAGGAAGTTATTGAAAAATTAGTAGAAATTATCTAGGGTTTTTAGCGCAAAATATCTGTTTTACTATAGATTCAAATTTTAATTTAATTTCATCTATTTCTTTCTCTAAAACGGAGCCAGAAACTATACCTGAACCTGCAGTAAATTCAATATTTTCTTCAATACATCTTGCGCCTCTTATTGCCAAAAGAAATGAAGCATTGCCTGATGAATCAACCCAACCCATTGGAGAAGCATAATTTCCTCTAGGAAAAGACTCAAGAGTGTTTATCCAATCCAATGCTGCATTTTTTGGGTATCCACAAACAGCTGGAGATGGATGTAAGTTTTTAAGCAATTCAAAAGGACAAATATTGTCAACTTTAGAGAAAATGAGTGTTTGCAAATGAGAAATATCTCCAAATGAATTTACCTTGATATCACTTTTTTTAAAGTTTGTTATTTTTGAAACTTCTAAAGATTTAATCAAATGTTGTATTACATAATTATGTTCCTTTAAGTCTTTAGTACTTTTTAGGAGTTTCTTAAAATTTGAATTAGTAGAGATAGTTCCAGCAAGAGCCTCTAAAGTTAAATTAGGTTTAGCGTAAGAAAATAATTTTTCTGGAGATGCTCCAAACAAAATATCCTTACTATTCCTTTTCCAAACGTATCTACAAGTATTTGGTTGATTCTTTTTAAATCTTTTTAAAATTTCTACTAAATCTAATTTATTTTTCAGTTTTATTTTAATCCTATTCGCTAAAACTATCTTTTCGAGGATATCTTTATCTACTAATTGAATTCCTCTATTTACTACTTTTTTCATGTTTGTTTTAGAAGTTTCTAAGGAGCGCGAGAAATCGTCAATAAAAGGGGAATCAAAACTAGTTTTTAAGCCAGATGATTTTATTAATTCTGAGCCAGAATTAATAACTTGATTTCTAATTG
Organism: Prochlorococcus marinus; assembly: GCF_001180325.1. GTDB lineage: Bacteria > Cyanobacteriota > Cyanobacteriia > PCC-6307 > Cyanobiaceae > Prochlorococcus_A > Prochlorococcus_A marinus_R. The sequence continues at coordinate 163,888 of NZ_CVSZ01000035.1, read as the reverse complement.
TCCATATTTCTTCAATTAATGCTCTTAATGATGATTTACCTTCAACATGACCATTTATTCTTAACCAGCAATTCTTGCCACTTTTAGTAATTAATATTTTTGGCAAAATGGCTTCCAAACTAGGGATATCTGAAGGTAAATTCTTATTATTCAAATTTTCAGAGAAAGAAAATAAATAAATTATTTTTGAAAGTGCAGAATTATGCGATTCATTAGTTAAGTTAATTAAATTTTTAAAATTCTCAGAATTAAACTCTTTTGCTACCTCAAATCTTTTTGGGCCATCCAGAGTAACATATTTACACTTCTCGAAAGCTATATATGAAATGCCATCAGATTCCTCCCAAAATGAAGAAAACGGATATTGATTTATTAACAATTCATAAACTTGGAATAAATCAATACAAGGAATCTCAACACAAATACTTACTAATCCAGAATTTTCAACTTTCTTATCGAAAGAGGAAAATACATCTTTTAAAAAATCTGTTAAGTTTAAATCATTTTTCATTACTTATTGAAAATAACTAAAAATGATGCAATAAAGTAAAAAATGTAACTCAATTTATAAACTACATTCAATAATTATCTAATTTTGCGTGTTAATTAAAAATGGACGAAGATAAAAAAAAATTATGGAAAAAAGCAATAAAATGGCCTCTTTATTCTGTTGCCATACTTCCAGTTTTAATAACAGGGGCTTACTTGCTCAATCAATATGAAGAGGTAAAAATTTATAATTTGATTTCATTTACTTTAGCTGCAATTTTGATATTACTTTGGGAAAATCTAACTAATGATTTATACGACGCAGAAACAGGAATCGATGAATTTAAATTCCATTCAATTGTAAATCTTGTAAAAAATAAAAAAATAATTTCATTTATTGCATATACATCTTTAGTTATTGGTTTATTAATAATTTTAATTATTTCAGTATCAACAAGTATAAACATTTTTATGTTGGTGGCAGCTTGCTGTTTCTTAGGATATTTATATCAAGGTCCTCCTTTTAGATTGGGCTATCAAGGTTTAGGAGAACCATTATGCTGGCTTGCATTTGGACCTTTTGCGTACTCTGCAGTCTTAATTGCGTTAAATCCGTCTAATATTTACTTCGAAGATATTCCATGGAAAGTTTCTTTATTACTTGGTTCAGGACCTTCCTTGGCAACAACTCTTGTATTATTTTGTTCTCATTTTCATCAAATTTCTGAAGATAAAAAGCATGGGAAAAATTCACCTTTAGTACGCTTAGGAGCAAAAAAAGGTTCTCAATTTGTGCCTTGGATAATTTTTACAATATATATTTTTCAACTTTTCACAATAGTTTATGGATTTATTCCAGTGTTTTGCATCCTTTATTTGCTTAGTTTCCCTCAAGCAATAAGACTTATAAATTTATTAAAATCTTCGTATGCAAAACCTTATGCAATAAAAAATTGCAAATTCGTAGCAATAAAATTTCAAACTCTTAATGGAATTGGTTTAATCACAGGATTAATATTTAATTACTTGCTAAATAAATGAACTTAATATTTCAAAAAAAATCTTATAGCTTTAAGTTATCGTCCAAAGTAGAAAATTCTAAAACCAATTACCACAGAAAATCGGGTTGGATAATTAAATTAATAAGTAATGATAAAAAAATAGGGTTTGGAGAAGTTTCACCGCTTCATAAAGAAGACTTAAAAAAGTGTGCGAAACAACTAGATATGATCCCTTCGTATTTAGAAGTATTTAATTTATCTGAGCAAATAAATATTTTTCACCCATGCATTCAATCTGCAATAAATTCTGCATTAGCCGAAATAAATGGAAAAATAATGTTTAAAGAAAACTACTACTTTGATGAAATTGATAAAACAGCCATATTGTTAAACCATGAAAATGTAGTTTCAGATCTAAATGAAATTAAAAAAAGACAATCTGATATTGGAAAATCATTAACCATAAAATGGAAAGTAGCATTAAAAAATAATCATGAGGAAGAAGCAAGTTTAGAAGAAATTTTAAGCCAAATAGGCAATAATATTAAGTTAAGAATAGATGCTAATGGTTCTTGGGGAAGAGAGATAGCTAATAGATGGGCTGATATTTTGAAAGATAATAAAAATATAGATTGGTTAGAACAACCTCTCTGTGTTGATGATATTGATGGACTGACAGAACTCAACAAAAAAATCCCAATAGCCTTAGACGAATCACTTTTAAAATTTCCAAATTTGATTGATGAGTGGGAAGGTTGGCAAATTAGAAGGCCTTCTCAAGAAAATAATCCAGTTAAGCTTTTAAGAGAATTAGAAAATAAAAAAGCTTTAATATCTATAAGTACCTCATTTGAAACTGGTATAGGGAAGAGATGGCTTTATCATTTGTCCTCTCTACAATTACAAGGACCAACTCCAAAAGTTCCTGGTTTAGCAATGAATAAATTCCCTAATTCTTTTCTATTTTTAAATGAAGCAAAAAAGATATGGAATCAACTATGAAAAATAAAATTCATACTATTGAAGTTGAAAATAACGAAACTCAATCTGTAGAGAAAATTATTGAAAAAATTAGAGAGAATAAAATTATTTATGTAAAAAACAAATTTTATGAAGACAAAGATTTATTAAATTCGATTACTAAAAATGGGCCAGCAATTATCTTAAACAGTAGTGGTAGTTCTGGAAAACCGAGAAAATGTTTTCACCATTTAGAGAATCTTAAATTATCTGCAGCTACATCTGGTCTATGGCTAATAGAGCAAGGATTTGAATTGCAAAACTGCTTAATTTTAAATACTTTACCCCTGAATCATATAAGTGGATTAATGCCAATTTTTAGAAGTCAATCTTGGGGATGTGCTTGTATTAATATTTCTCCGAATTTATTAAAAAAAACTCGAGAACTTTTACTTTTCACAATTAAATCTAAAAAAAACAAAAAACACTTGATTACGTCATTAGTACCTACCCAATTAAAAAGACTTTTAGCTCAAAAAGATGGAATTAGTTGGCTGAAAATTTTTGATTTAATTTGGGTAGGTGGAGCTTCAATTTCAGACGAAACTACAAAACAATGTATAAAAGAAAAAATAAAATTAGCACCTTGTTACGGCTCAACTGAAACAGCAGCAATGGTTACGAGTTTAAAACCAAAAGAATTCTTAATGGGTTTAAAAAATGTTGGAGAAATACTACCAGATACAAAAATAAGAATTAATGCAAAAGGATTAATCGAGATAAAATCAGCCAGAATTGGAATCGAAATAATAGACTCTTCAAAAACTGAAAATTTCAAAAATAAAAATGGGTGGTGGCAAACCGGTGATTTAGGTGAAATTAATCAGATCAATAATTCTTTATATTTAAACTTTCTTGGAAGAAGTGATAACGCTTTTAATTCAGGAGGAGAAATCGTTTTTCCAAAAGTAATTGAATCTAGATTAAATGATTTTATTATCAAAGAAAATATCCCAATTAATAAATTCAATATTTCAAAAGTATCGGACAAATTATGGGGAAATAAAATTAAAATAATTGTTGAATATAAAGAACATACAAATCATGAAAATATTGAAAATTCATTAAATTTATTAAAAAAATTTTCTCAAAGTTGGCCTAAACATGAAAAACCTGAAAAGTGGATTGTTAAAAATAAAAATACCAGTACAGAAAAAATAAACTATAAATTTAAAAAATAATAATTAGCATTCTTTTAAGTTTGTACTTAAATTTGAAGCCTCTATCCATCTTTCTAACTGATCAGGAAGTTCTATTTTATTTCTTGAATCACTATCTAAGGAACAATGTATAATTTTTCCTTCGGCTACTTTATTTCCATTTTTTATAAAAAAGCTATTTACTTGGAACAAATGAGTATTAATTTTATGAGGGGCAATTTTTACTTTTAATAAATCTCCAATTTTTATAGGCGCAAGAAAGTTTGCTTCACAATTGACTATTGGAAATATAATTTGACTTTTACGTATGAAAAAATCTGGGAAAATATCTTGAGAAGGAATCCCATAAATTTCAATACTTTCTTCCCAAGCTTCATGCGACCATTTTAATAAGTTATGAAAATGAATTACACCTGCAGAATCACAATCACCAAACCTTACCTTCTTCTGCAATATTAACCAGTCAGAGGGTTTCATTTAAAGAAATTATCTATCAACAGATCCCATAATGACATCTATTGATCCAAGGATTGCCATAATATCAGCGATTTTGGCACCTTTAAGAATATGAGGCAATATTTGCAGATTATTCAAATCAGCTGCTCTGATTTTAAATCTCCATGGGGTAACGTCATTATTTCCTTGAATAAATACACCTATTTCTCCTTTGCCGGACTCTAATCTTGTATATAGTTCTCCATTAGGAATTTTAAAAGTTGGAGCAACTTTCTTAGCTACATATTGATAGTCGATACCAAATATTTCACTTTTCTTATCTTCAGTCGCCATTCTTTGAGCTTCTAAATTTTCTGTTGGACCTCCTGGAATCATTTTGCAGGCTTGGCGAATGATGCTTAGTGATTGTCTCATCTCTTCAACTCTTACTCGATATCTCGCATAACAATCTCCTTCTTTTTCCGAAGCAATCTGCCAATCAAAATCGTCATAACATTCATAACTATCGACTTTCCTTAAATCCCAGGAAACTCCAGAAGCTCTAAGCATTGGCCCAGACAAAGACCAATTAATTGCCTGGTCTCTTTGTATTGTTCCTAGACCTTCAATTCTTTTTCTGAAAATTGGATTATTTGTAATTAACTTTTCGTATTCATCTATCTTAGGACCAAACCAATCGCAAAAGTCTATACATTTTTCTAACCATCCGTATGGGAGATCACATGCGACACCACCTATCCTAAAGAAATTATTATTTATTAGCCTTTGTCCAGTAGCAGCTTCCCAGAGATCATAGATCATCTCTCTTTCTCTAAAAATATAGAAAAATGGAGTTTGAGCTCCTACGTCTGCTAAAAAGGGACCAAGCCATAAAAGATGATTAGCAATACGATTAAGTTCGAGCATTAGAACTCTTATGTAACTAGCTCTTTTGGGAACTGGAATATTAGCTAATCTTTCAGGAGCATTTACTACAATAGCTTCATAAAACATTCCTGCTGCATAATCCATTCTGCTTACATAAGGGACATACATTACATTTGTTCTATTTTCAGCTATCTTTTCCATTCCTCTATGTAAATATCCAATTACTGGCTCACAATCAATGACATTCTCACCATCAAGAGTTACAACTAACCTTAAAACCCCATGCATTGAGGGATGGTGAGGGCCAAAATTGACCACCATTGGTTCTGTTCTAGTCTCTAGCTGAGCCATTCGAAATTTAACTTCTAAACAAATCTTAGTCGAAAGTTATGCAAACTGACCTATCTGATTCATCTTTTTTCAATCATCAATCAGTTATGACAGATGAGATTATGGCCTCATTAGAGCATTACCCACTTATACATAACAATCAACTTAAGGGAATAGACGCAACTTTAGGCGGAGGCGGGCACTCTTATCATTTATTGAGAAAATATTCGGATTTAAATATAATTGGACTTGATCAAGATCCATTCGCAAGAAAATCAGCATTAAAAAAACTTGATGAGTTTAAAAGTAGGATTGATATAAGGGCTTCAAATTTTGCGGATTTTGTACCAAAAGAAAAAGTTTCTTTTGTGATTGCAGATCTTGGAGTAAATAGTAACCAACTTGATGACCCTAAAAGAGGATTTAGTTTCCAAAAAGATGGTCCGCTTGATATGCGCATGAATCCTTTGCTTGATGTTGATGCAGAGAAATTAATTGAGGTTTTAAATGAAAAAGATCTAGCTAACCTAATCTATAAATATGGAGATGAGAGATTATCAAGAAAGATTGCTAGGAAAATAAAATTGGATTTGAAAGAAAATGGAAAATATTCTGGGACAAAAGAGTTAGCTTACTCTATTGCAGGCTGCTTCCCACCAAAACAAAGATATAAAAAAATACATCCAGCAACAAGAACATTTCAAGCACTAAGAATTGCTGTTAATAAAGAAATTGAAGTATTAGAAAAATTTTTGCAAGTTGTACCTGAATGGCTTTTGCCAGGGGGTATTATTTCTGTTATCAGTTTTCATTCTCTTGAGGATAGGTTAGTTAAAAGTTGTTTTAAGAATGATCAAAGACTAAAAAACCTGACAAAAAAGCCAATAACACCTTCCGAAGAAGAAGTCGAACTTAATAAAAGAGCTAGAAGCGGAAAATTAAGAATTGCTCAATTAAATTAAAAGCCAATAATTTCTATCGTAATGAACTGATTGTATTTGTAAGAATATGAATTGCTTGTTTTATATCTTTTGAATTAGTACTTAATCCAATACTTAACCTTATTGAAGATTCTGCTTCTTTAAGAGATCTACCTAAGGCTAGTAAAACGTGAGATGGTTCACCACTACTACATGCAGATCCAGTAGAACAAATTATTTTAGATTTTAAAAGTTTATGAAACTTTGCTCCGTTTAAATCCAATACAGTCAAATTTAAATTGTGAGGTAATCTTTTTTCTATGGAGCCATTAATTAATAAACCAGAATTATTTTTTAACAACCCCTCTAAAAGGTTATTTCTATAAAAAAGTAATTTCTTAGCATTATTTTTTTGATTAAGAACTGCTATCTCTATTGCTTTAGCAAAGCCAACTACTAAAGGAAGAGGTAATGTGCCAGACCTAAGACCATATTCCTGACCTCCTCCAACAATTAAAGGCTCAAGATTAATTTCTTCATCAATCAAAAGAAGTCCTATCCCTTTAGGGCCGTATATTTTGTGAGAACTCATCGTTATCATGTTTACATCTGATAAAAGATTGTCTAAAGCTATATAACCTAAACATTGTGCAAAATCAGAGTGAAATGTTATTCCTCTCGATTTACATATCTTTGAAATATTTTCTATGGGCTGAATAACTCCTATTTCGTTATTTGCCAACATGACACTAACAAGAAATGTATCTTCTCTTATATTTTTTTTGAATTGTTCTTCTGATATTAAGCCATCTTTCTCAGGATTAATTTCTGTAACCATAAATCCCTCTTTTTTTAGTTGGTTTAAGGGCTCCAAAACAGATTTATGCTCCGTTTTTAAGGTAATAATATGTCCATAATTTCCTGTTTTTTTATAGAAATTTCTAGCAAAACCCAATAAGGCTAGGTTATTAGATTCAGTCGCACCACTTGTAAAAATAACTTTTTTATTCTTAAGAAATAAACTTTGTTCTATTTTTTCTCTTGAGGCTTCCAATATAGCGCTTGCGTTAATCCCCGCCAAATTAGATTTGCTTGCAGGGTTAGAAAATATCTCACTCCAAAAAGGTTTCATAGAATCAACGACATCTTTAGAGCAAGGAGTCGAAGATTGATAGTCTAGTAGTATGGGAGTTGATAGCATTATGTTTAGTATATAAAATTCTCTTTATTACTAGAAAATCAAATTAAAGAATTAAAAAAATGAATGAAATTAATCAAATAAATAATGAACCGGTAAGAAAATCAAGAATTTTATTAGTTGATGATGAGCCGGGTTTAAGAACAGCTGTTAAAACATTTCTAGAAGATGAGGGCTTTGAAATATTTATTGCAGTTGATGGAGAGGATGGTTGGGAAAAAGCTCAAACAATTTTCCCCGATTTGATAATTAGCGATGTTATGATGCCCCGAGCCAACGGTTATGCTTTATTAAAAAAAATTAGAGAGGATGAAAAATTAGGCGGAACTCCAGTTATTTTTCTAACTGCAAAAGGAATGACCCTAGACAGAACAGAAGGTTATCTTGCAGGAGTTGATGATTATATTTCCAAACCTTTCGATCCCGATGAATTAGCTGCAAGAGTTAAAAATGTAATCAACAGACAAGAGCGATTATTAAAAGAAGCGGCACGATTCGCAGATATTGACGTGAGCAAAATGGCAAAACAAATTACTGAAATAAAATCTATGCTCACAGACCAAAACCAGACTAATCCAGAAAATAAAATAAATCTTCCTAGTTTTACTCCCAGAGAAGCAAGCGTGCTTCAACTAGTAGCAGAGGGACTGATGAACAAAGAAATTGCAAGACAGCTTGAAACATCTATTAGAAATGTTGAGAAATATGTAAGTAGACTTTTTATCAAGACAAGTACATCTAGCCGAACAGAATTAGTTCGTTATGCACTTGAAAATCATTTAGTAAAATAAATTATTTAATTTTTTCGAATTCAATTAATTTTGAAAAATAAAAAGGAGCTTGATTTAATTTCTTTTTAACCACTCTAAATCCTCTTTCTTTAGCAGCATTGATAATTCCCTTTTCTTTTAATGTATATGCTCTTGTAGTTTTACTTGGCCCAGGAAATAATTTCCCAATATTTTTTAAAACAGCAAGAACTGGAGTATAGGGAGCAAAGCTAACGATTAGTTTTTCTTTGCTTAAATCGCATAGATGTTGGACCATTTCTTCTGCGACCGGTTGAGGATAATGAATAAACACGTCCAAACAAACTACTACATCAAATAGTCCTTTTAATTTTTCCAGATCACATATTTCATATTTAATTTTGCCTTGATTCAAACCTAATTCATTAATTCGTTTCTTTGTTTCTTTAATCATCTCAGAAGAAATATCGCTCACCTGTAATTCCTTTATACCAAGTTTTAGTAAAGGTATGGAAAGACTTCCTACACCACATCCTGCATCACAATAACTTTTTTTTGTTAGTTCAGGATAATTTTTGATGTATGAGACTACATCATCTACAGTTTTTTGATGTCCTTTCCTAATATTTTTCTGAACAGTATTAATTTCATCAGATTTGCTATAAATTTTATTCCATCTTTCAAAGCCAGTTCCATTAAAATACTCCCTAACTTCACTTTTTTCGATAATCTTATTTGAAGTCATAATATCCTATAGAAATTCCTTCTTTTTATATTAACTAACTGGCGCCAAATTAATTGCACGCCATTATAGGAAAGAATTGATTTGTTATTTTGTCAGAATTGAATACTAAAGATATTTATAAAATTGCTGTCGTAATGGGTAGTGATTCAGATCTAAAAACATTGAAACCAGCAATTGACATTTTAAGAGAATTTGGAATAAAAACTGAAGTTTGTATACTTTCTGCCCATCGAACACCCATTGAAATGATGGAATATGCAAAAAATGCAGAATCAGAAAACATAAAAGTAATAATTGCCGGTGCTGGAGGTGCTGCGCATCTTCCAGGAATGCTAGCATCCATAACTTGCATTCCTGTAATTGGAGTACCAGTAGAGAGTAAGACACTTAAGGGGATTGACTCTCTTTTATCAATCGTACAAATGCCCGCTGGGATTCCAGTTGCAACAGTTGCAATTAATGGAGCTCAAAATGCTGGATTATTGGCAATAGAGATAATTAGTTTATTTGATGAATCCATAAAGAAAACTTTAAAAGAATTCAGAGAAAATCTACATACACAGGTAAGAACTAAAAATAGTAAGTTATCAACTATTGGACCTGACAATTATCTTCAAAATAAATGAAGTAATATTTTCTACTAGGCCTTTTTAAAAAAGTTTTCTTTTTTAAGGTAGTTAATGACTTTTTCAACGGAATCCTTTAAATCTAACGAACCTGTATCAACAACAATTTCGGGATTATGAGGCGCTTCATATGGACTAGAAATCCCTGTAAATTCCTTAATTTCACCCAAACGAGCTTTCTTATAAAGACCTTTAGTATCCCTTTTTTCGCAAACTGCGATATCAGCAGAACAATAAACTTCAATAAAATCCTTAGATCCAATAATTTTTCTCACCTTATCTCTATCGCTAATAAATGGTGAAACAAATGCTGTAATAGTTATTATCCCAGCATTCATAAATAAATTCGCAACTTCGCCAATTCTTCTTATATTTTCTTCTCTATCTTCATCCGAAAAACCAAGATCTTTACATAAACCGTGTCTAATATTATCTCCATCCAACACATAAGTCGAAAAACCATCTAAGTGTAAAACTTCATTTAAAGCGTTTGCCAAAGTACTTTTACCAGAACCAGATAAACCTGTAAACCAGATAACCATACTTTTATGACCTCTCATTTTCTCTAGCTTTTCTCTACCAATAGTTAAGTTGTGCCATTTTATATTGGTTGACTTTGTTTGATCGTGATCTTTCATTTTTTGCATCTTCAAAATTAAGACCATCCTAACCCTTGCTTCATAAATTATGAAATCCCTCTTTACGAAGAAACTCAATTGATTTCGATACCATATCACCCTGTAACTGGATATTTCTATCAATCAATGTTCCTCCAGTACCACAAAAAACTTTAATTTTTTTTAGTAATTCTTTTAATAAGATTTCATCCTCAGTGCCTAAACCTCTAATTAAAGTTACAGTCTTTCCCTTTTTGCCTTTTTTTTGTTTTGAAATATTTATTTTTGATCTTCTATTAACAGTATCTACCTTAGCTGCTTCTTCAGATTTTTTTTCTTGATTATCAAATTCGATCCAATTCTTTTTTCCCATTATTTTCAATATAATCTATAGTTAGTTAATACTTATTCTATAAAAAAAGTGGTAAGTACATTTTCTCGCAAAGATCAAGACTATAAAAATGACGATTTAAATCAACCCTCCAAAGAGGGAAGATTTGGAAAATATGGTGGTCAATATGTTCCCGAAACGCTAATGCCTGCTCTTTTTGAGCTTGAAACAGCTGCATCTAATGCATGGAAAGATAAACTTTTTGTAGAAGAATTAAATCATCTACTTAAGACTTATGTAGGAAGAGAAACACCGCTTTATGAAGCCAAAAGACTAACTGAACATTACAAAACTAAAAAAGCAACTCCTAGAATATGGCTTAAAAGAGAAGATTTAAATCATACTGGGGCTCACAAAATTAATAATGCCCTTGGACAAGCTTTACTGGCAATAAGAATGGGCAAAAAAAGAATAATTGCAGAAACTGGAGCAGGTCAGCATGGAGTTGCTACTGCTACTGTTTGTGCGAGATTTGGCTTGAAATGTATTATCTACATGGGGGCTGAAGACATAAAAAGGCAATCCCTTAACGTTTTCAGAATGAAACTTCTAGGAGCTGAAGTTAAAGTTGTAAATTCTGGAACTGCAACACTTAAGGATGCCACTAGTGAAGCCATAAGAGATTGGGTTTCCAATGTCGAAACAACACACTACATTTTAGGATCTGTTGCAGGCCCACACCCTTTCCCAAAAATTGTGCGAGATTTTCATGCAGTTATAGGTGAAGAAACTAAAAAACAATGTTTGGAATCATTTGGATCTTTTCCAGATATTTTGCTTGCTTGTGTAGGTGGGGGATCAAATGCAATGGGGCTTTTCCATCCTTTTGTTAAAGAAACTTCTGTGCGTCTTATTGGAGTTGAAGCCGCAGGAAGCGGAGTTAATACTGACAAACATGCTGCCACTATCACTAAAGGGTCAGTTGGAATTTTGCATGGATCAATGAGTCTTCTCTTGCAAGATGATAATGGTCAAGTACAAGAAGCTCACTCAATAAGTGCAGGTTTAGATTACCCTGGAGTGGGACCTGAACATAGCCATTTAAAAGATATAGGTAGAGCAGAATATGGATCAATCACAGATCAAGAAGCTTTAGACGCTTTAAAACTTGTTAGTGAACTTGAAGGAATTATACCAGCACTTGAAACTTCCCATGCCTTTGCTTGGTTAGATAAATTATGCCCTACTCTTGAAAAAGATACCCATATAGTTATCAATTGCTCTGGTAGAGGCGACAAAGATGTTAATACTGTTGCATCTTCATTAGATATTTAATCAATACCTTGGAATTGACGGGTCAACGTATCTACTCCATCCATCAATACCCTCCTCCAAATTCCATATTTCTCTCACAATATTATTATCTAGACACCATTGTGAAAAGTTATAACTTCTTATTCCTGCATGACAGGCAACTACAATTTCTCTGTCTAATAAACCAACAAATATTTCTTTAACGGATTCAAATGTAACTTTACTAATTGGTATATGTAAAAATTCTTTTGAGAAACAAGCTAGTTCAAGCTCTGACTGTTCTCTTACATCAATCAAGACTGGATCTTCTTTCTCAGAATTAAACCAATCATTGAGACTAGAAGCATTTATAGATTTTGGATAACTTCCCAATTTATAGGATAAATTATGTGATATTTACAATTTAATAAATTAAGTTGCAGTAAGAAGTTTATTGTTAAAAATAAAAATAAACATTGATAATGAACCTTAGGGCAGTAGCAATAATACTATTAATATCTTTATTACTTTTTTTTGGTTTTAAAAAAGTTTCTGTTAACAAAAATAAGGAGCAAACTACAAATATTGAGCAACTAAAAATCTTAAAATATATACCTGAAAATAATAAATTATTATTTATTTCAAATTTAGATAGTTTTAGTATTGTTAATAATAACGAAAAAGATAAAAATCCAAAAAATCAAGATAACTTTGTTTTAATACAAGATTCCATATTAGATTACCTAGGTATAGATCTAGGCAAAAATAAATTAGAAGACATATATGATAATGAACTTATAATTGCAACTTTTGAAAATAATAAAAAGCTTAAGGATGATATTTTGATTGTTTTTAAAATTAAGCCAGAAAAAACAGTAAAAGATTTATTAAATTTGCCTAATAAAATTGATCAAATTGATGAGATAATTTCAATTAGTAGAGAAAACAAAATAAATTTCCTTAACTTTATATACCAAACCGAGGATAACTACATAATTGCCTCATCAGATAAAAAATTAATCAAAAATAGTATTATCTCTAACAATGAATTTAAAGAAAAAAAATTTCAATATGAGGGGGAACTTTTAGGACTAAAAAATGAAAAAAATGTATTATTCACAAATAAATTTTGGGAAAGTATATTTTTTGATAAGGAAATTTTTGCTGAGAATAAAGAGGATATTATAGCTACAACATTTGATTTAAAAAATAAACGTTTAATATTAAAATCATATTTACTAAATAATAAAAGAAATATTGATATTCTTACCTACGACAAGATAATAAATAAAGAAAACAATAATGAAAATAATCACGAAGTTTCAATTTTTAGTGACAAAAAAAATTTTGACAAATATCTTATTCCTTTAATAAACGATTTTGAACTCAATTTTTTTAAAGAGTTTAATCAAAATGATAATCAAAACATTTTAATTCTCAATTCAAATAAAGATTGGCTTATTACATTTGAAAAAAATAATGAAGATCAATTTGATTTAAGTTCTTTGAAAAAGCTAAAAGGTTTTAACAAATATACTTTGAAACAAAATGAAGATATTTATTCGATATATTCAAAAGATATTCTTGAAGAAAAAGACGACGTTATAAAACAATTAACTTATGAAAATATCTATTCAATAGAATCAGGAGGTTTACAAATCATAAGTAATCATTTAATTGATGATAAAAAACTAGAGAAAATATCAAAAAAATTTTTTAACCTTGAAAGTAATAAAGATAAATCTGCTTTTCTTTATTCAAAAGTTGATATCAAAAATGGTAATTCTAATAAAATTGAATATTTTTCTAATTTGCAGGACCTTAATTTTCTCATTAGAAATATTTTAAAAATATCAAATGAAGAATCGCTAGAAATCATAAGTCAATCTATTCCTGACAAAAATCCAATTCTTTATAAAGAAACAATACTAAAAATTCTTTAAATTAAATTTATTCAAACAAGCTTCAAACACAATCATTTTAATTTTTTGTGAAGTTAAAATCTTGTGGTTAATTAAAAATTATTTGACTATCTTTAATCTAGAAGTATTTAATATTGAACTAAGCAATTGGATAGCAACAAACTAATTTTAAAACCAGGATTAGAGGGTGTCCCAGTTACTAATTCTTCTATCTGTGATATTGACGGGAACAAAGGTAAATTATTGTACAGAGGATATTCCATTGAGGAACTATCCCAAAAAAGCAGTTTTTTAGAAACTGCTTACCTATTAATTTGGGGTGAATTGCCCACAGCTATACAACTAAGAGATTTCGAACAAGAAGTTCAGATGCATAGAAGGTTAAGTTTTAGAGTCAGAGATATGATGAAATGTTTCCCTGCAACCGGTCATCCTATGGATGCTCTTCAATCTAGTGCTGCTTCTTTAGGGCTCTTCTATTCACGTAGAGCAATAGATGATCCTAATTACATCTACAACGCAGTGATAAGACTAATAGCCAAGATACCCACAATGATTGCTGCGTTTCAACTAATTAGAAAAGGACAAGACCCAATTCAACCTAGAGATGATTTAACTTACTCATCAAATTTTCTCTACATGCTAACTGAAAAAGAACAAGATCCTATAGCTGCAAAAGTTTTTGATAGGTGTTTAATTCTACATGCCGAACATAGTTTAAACGCAAGTACATTTAGCGCTAGAGTGACTGCAAGTACTCTTACAGACCCATATGCTGTAATCGCCTCTGCAGTAGGAACCTTGGCTGGCCCATTGCATGGAGGAGCAAATGAAGATGTAATTGCAATGTTAGAAGAGATTAAAACCCCAGAAAATGCTGGATCTTTTCTAGATAATGCAATAAAAAATAAAAGCAAGATAATGGGCTTCGGCCACAGAGAATATAAAGTCAAAGATCCTAGAGCAATAATTCTTCAAAAACTGGCAGAAGAGCTTTTTATTAGATTTGGAGCAGATGAAATGTATGAAGTTGCTAAATCACTTGAGGCAGAAGCAATACCAAGACTTGGACCTAAGGGTATATTCCCTAACGTGGATTTTTATTCTGGGCTTGTCTATAGAAAACTTGGTATTCCTCGTGATTTATTTACTCCAATTTTTGCAATATCTAGAGTAGCTGGTTGGTTAGCTCATTGGAGAGAACAACTTGGAGCAAACAGAATTTTCAGGCCATCGCAAATCTATACAGGTTCAGCACCAAGAAATTGGATCAGCCTAGAAAATAGAGAATAATATTTGCAGCTTTTCATAAAAAACACACATATTGTTTGTGAAGAGTTAATCTATTAAGTAAATAACATAAAAATTTTGGAATACGGATTAGATCTCGAATATAGTTTTAATGAATTCTTGAAAGGCTTTGGCCTTTCTAGCGAAATCGCTCATATAATTTGGCTGCCTCTCCCAATGCTTTTGGTTTTGGTAGCGGCAGTTGTTGGCGTTTTAGTAACAGTTTGGCTTGAAAGAAAAATATCTGCTGCTGCTCAGCAAAGAATAGGTCCCGAATATGCAGGAGCACTTGGCGTACTCCAACCAATTGCAGATGGGCTTAAGTTGCTTGTTAAAGAGGATATTATTCCTGCAAAAGCAGATGGAATTCTTTTTACTGCAGGACCTATATTAGTACTTGTCCCAGTGATTCTATCCTGGTTAATTGTTCCTTTTGGACAAAATCTTTTAATAAGTAACGTTGGTATTGGAATTTTCCTATGGATTGCTTTAAGTAGTATCCAGCCAATAGGTCTTCTTATGAGCGGATATGCATCAAATAATAAGTATTCTTTATTAGGAGGTTTAAGAGCAGCAGCTCAATCAATAAGTTATGAAATTCCTCTAGCTTTATCTGTACTGGCTATTGTACTAATGACAAATTCTCTAAGTACTATTGACATTGTCAACCAACAAAGTGGTGCTGGAATCTTAAGTTGGAATATATGGAGACAACCTGTTGGTTTTATAGTCTTTTGGATTTGTGCTCTTGCGGAATGTGAGAGACTTCCATTTGACTTACCCGAAGCTGAAGAAGAATTAGTTGCAGGATATCAAACTGAATATGCAGGGATGAAATTCGCATTGTTCTACCTGGGTAGTTACATTAATCTAATCCTTTCAGCTTTATTGGTATCAATACTTTATTTGGGAGGATGGGGTTTTCCTGTTCCAGTTGAATTAATAGCTAAGTTTCTAAACTTGCCCATTAATGCACCTTTTTTACAAGTATTCACTGCATCAATAGGAATTGTGATGACTGTATTGAAAGCATATCTTTTAGTTTTCATTGCAATATTATTGCGTTGGACAACTCCAAGAGTAAGAATAGATCAACTATTAGATCTTGGATGGAAGTTTCTTCTTCCAATTTCTCTTGCTAATCTTTTGATAACTGCAGGCTTAAAACTTGCTTTTCCGCAATTCTTTGGTGGTTAAATTTAAGTAAAAATACTTAATTTTAAAATTAATCCACTAAAATAAAATAACTAAGTAAATTCTTCAAAATGAAAAATTTTCTTCAACAAATAAATAGCTATATCAAAGAGGCATTTAATGCTGGTAAATATTTATATAATGGCTTCTCAGTAACTTTTGATCATCTTCGAAGAAGACCTGTTACTGTCCAATATCCATATGAAAAATTAATACCTTCTGAGAGATATAGAGGAAGAATACATTATGAATTCGATAAATGTATTGCTTGTGAAGTTTGCGTTAGAGTTTGCCCCATAAATTTACCAGTAGTTGATTGGGTAATGAATAAAGAAACTAAGAAAAAGGAACTTAGAAATTACTCTATAGACTTTGGAGTTTGTATATTTTGCGGAAATTGTGTTGAATATTGCCCAACTAATTGTCTTTCGATGACCGAAGAATATGAATTAGCTACTTTTGACAGGCACAATCTAAACTTTGATAATGTCGCACTTGGTAGGTTACCTACGAACGTCACAACGGATCCTTCAGTTAAACCTCTAAGGGAACTTGCCTATCTTCCTAAAGGTGTCATGGATCCTCATGAAATCTCAGCTTCAGATACTAGAGTTGGTAAATTACCTGAAGAAGTCTATGATTGGATGAGACCAGAATCCAATGAAAATAAAGATAAAGTTTCTAATCCAAACAATTAATTTCCATTAATTTATGTCCATTGCAATAACAACTCAAATTATCTGTTTTATAATTTTATCTTTAGTAATCCTTATTGGAGCTCTTGGTGTTGTATTGCTAGAAAGTATTGTTTATTCAGCCTTTCTTCTAGGAGGAGTTTTTATGAGTGTGGCAGGATTATATCTTCTTTTAAATGCAAGTTTTGTTGCTGCAGCTCAAGTTTTAGTTTATGTAGGTGCAGTTAATGTATTAATAATCTTTGCAATAATGTTAGTCAATAAAAAAGAAGATTTAAAGCCCATAAGTGACATTAAATCAAGAAGAATCATATCAACATCAATATGTTTAACCCTGCTTAGCCTTTTAATAAGAGTTGACTTGACTAATGTATGGCCCCTATCAAGCCCTCAAAACTCTATAGGAGAAGAATCAACTATCAGAATTGGTGAACATCTATTTAGTGATTATTTACTCCCATTTGAAGTAGCATCAGTATTACTTTTAATGGCAATGATTGGAGCTATTGTATTAGCTAGAAGAGATGTAATGAGCAAGGATATTTCCACTGGATTACCAGTTGATCAAGAGTTAATTGAAAAATCATCAGAACCATTACTCACAAATAAAAATTAACCTTTCACCTTTCTTATGATGAATTTAGAATCAATTCCTATTCAAGCATTTTTAATAGTATCTTCAGCACTATTCTGTATCGGGATTTGGGGATTATTAAATAGCAGAAATGCAGTAAGAGTACTTATGAGCATTGAGTTAATGCTAAATGCAGTAAATATAAACTTAATGGCGTTTTCTTCCTATGTTGATAATAATTTAATTCAAGGACAAGTGTTTACAATCTTTGTAATTACTGTGGCTGCCGCAGAAGCAGCAGTTGGATTAGCTATCTTATTATCCCTTTATAGGAATAGGGTGACTGTAGATATGGAAAGTTTTAATTTATTAAAATGGTAAAAACACTAAATGAAACTTTCATTAGTGCTTATTGTATATCGTTCAGATAGTTCTATTGCTCAAGAGGCTTCTCAATTCTGTGAAGAAGTCCTCAAATCTAAAAATATAAAATCAAAAATAATTGAAAGTGATTTTTATAAAGATGAAATTGAAAAATATTTTTGTAATCTAGAATTACGACCAAATATTGGCATAGTTCTTGGTGGAGATGGAACCTTCCTAAAATGTGCAAATGCTTTAGCTGATTATGATATTCCTTTGTTGAGTATTAATATTGGTGGTAATCTGGGTTTTCTTACGCAAGAAAAAGATTTTTTGTTCGATAAATCTTTTATTCAAATTCTTGAAAACGAAGAATATAAAATTGACTTTCGTAATAGATTAAATTGTAAAGTTTGTATTAATGGGACAAGTTCTGAGAAAAAGATTATAAAAAGCTACGATGCCTTGAATGATTTTTATTTTAAATCTGTTGAAGAAGACATTTCTCCAACCAACCAAATACAAATTGAAATAGATAACGAGAAGGTTAATGAATACAAAGGTGATGGATTAATTATATCTACATCTACTGGTTCGACAGCCTACTCAATGGCTGCAGGGGGGCCAATAGTCCACCCTAGTATTGATGCAATGATAATTAACCCTATATGCCCGATGAGTTTAGCTAGTAGACCAATAGTTATACCTAATACAAGTAAGGTAATCATAAAACCTGTAAAAAAATGTAAAGGGGAAATTAAATTATGGAGAGACGGTTCAAAATGTATGACTATTAAGGAAAATTATTATTGTGAGATCATAAAAGGTCAATCACCCTGCAGAATAATAAAGTTTAAAAAAAGCACAAGCTACTATAATACCCTTATAAAAAAACTAGATTGGAAAGGTGATTTATCTCAAAAAAATTTCAAAAATTAAATGGCCTTAGAGATAGAAAGAAGATTTCTCATAAAAAATGATAATTGGAAAGAATTCATAAATAAAAAAATTTATATTGAACAAGGATATTTACCTAAAAGTTTAGATGGTTGGATTATTAGGGTAAGGCTTATAGGCAAAAAATCTAAAATTGCACTAAAGAAACATATCAAGGGCTTTACCAACTTTGAATTTGAGTACTCCATTCCACGAAGCGATGCTGAAACAATAATGTCAAATCTTTCAAATACAATTAAAAAAGATAGATTCTTTTTAGAAATTGAAAAAAAATCTTGGATTATAGATTGCTTTAAAGAAAATAATTATCCACTTGAAATTGCGGAAATTGAACTTTCTAATGAAGGGGAAGATTTATTTCTTCCATCTTTCATTTCAAAAGAAATTACTGGGCTGACCCATTACTCCAATTTCAGTCTCGCTAAAAATCCTTTTTCACAGTGGAAAAAAGACTAGTTAAGAACTTTCAAAGGTCCCTAGCCAAAGGGACCACTCATCCTTTATATTTTCTTTATATTTAAGCAAAGTATTTTTTTAAATTTCTTCAGATGTATGGTCTTTACGACAAAGAAGGTATATTGAGATTTGTTGATTCAGACAAGGATGCTTGTATTGCATATGCAGAACTCTTTGAATTAGAGTCTACAAATTATTGTCTGATGGATTTGGCTAACGATACAAAAAAAGTAAAGGGCAATACTAATCTTGATCAGAGTCAGGGAGTGTACAACAATTAAATCCATCTCTACAAATCTTGCCGTTGTCCATTGCCCAATTCAAAAGTGCTACTCTATTTTTAGAACCAGTTTTTGTAAACATATTACTTACATGATTATCTACAGTTCTTTTGCTAATAGTTAGTTTTACCGCAATTTCTTGATTTGTAAGCCCATCAGCTACGAGATCAATGATTTCCATCTCTCTTGCTGAGAGATCCATCATATCAATGTTGTTTACTTCTTCTTCAACCATTTGCATTTAAACAGTTCCTTTTTTATATTAATTAAGTTTAGCAATCTCAGTACACTTATTAACCAGCTAGGGAAAAAAGTAATTGAAATCAAAACTTCAGCAGACTTTAGAAAAAAATTCTAAGGTAATAACGGCAGAGTTAATGCCGCCAAGAGGTGGAAGCCCCATAAGATCTCTTAAGATAGCACAACTTTTGAAAGATAAGGTACATGCTGTTAACATTACTGATGGAAGTAGAGCTGTAATGAGAATGTGCAGCTTGGCAATGTCCAAACTATTACTGGAAAATGGGATAGAACCAGTAATGCAAATTTCTTGCAGAGATCGTAATAAAATTGCTTTACAATCAGACATTCTGGGGGCAAATGCTTTAGGAATTAAAAACATCTTATGCATTACCGGTGATTCAGTAAAAGCTGGGGATCAACAAGATGCCAAGGCTGTACATGAGTTTGAGTCAGTTAGATTGCTTCAACAAATTCAGGCTTTCAACAAAGGAATTGATCCTACTCTAGGAGAACTTTCCGATAAACAAACATTTATTTTTGCAGGTGCTGCAGCTGATCCAAATTGCAGAAATAAAAGAAGTTTAGAAAAGAGATTGAGAAAGAAAAAAGATGCTGGAGCTGGATTTATACAAACTCAAATGGTTATGGAAAAAGAAAATTTGATAGATTTTTGTGAAAAAATTAGCAAGCCTCTTGAAATTCCAGTAATTGCAGGTGTATTCCTCTTAAAGTCTTACAAGAACGCTCTTTTTATAAACAAATATGTTCCAGGCGCAAACATCCCTGAAAATATCTTAAATCGTCTTAAAGATGCTAAAGACCCATTGCAAGAAGGTATTCAAATTGCATCTGAACAAGCTCATGATTTTATGAATATCGCAAATGGTGTTCATCTAATGGCCGTAAAAGCGGAGCATTTAATTCCTGAGATTATTGAAAAAGCTAATCTTAGTCTGGAATATTAATCAAATCAGTACCTAATAATTCTGCCATAGCTTTCTGCTGAGGCGATGGCTCAGTTAAATCAGATCTTCTTGAATCTGCTATTAACCAATCTAAAGATGCATCTTGCAAATCAAAATGATCTCCATTTTTGCCAACACAATATTTACCAAACACTAACTTATCCATAAGTCTTACACCTTTACCAATTTTAGAATAATCAAAAAT
The DNA here is from genome assembly GCF_001180325.1 of Prochlorococcus marinus. Lineage (GTDB taxonomy): Bacteria > Cyanobacteriota > Cyanobacteriia > PCC-6307 > Cyanobiaceae > Prochlorococcus_A > Prochlorococcus_A marinus_R. The sequence continues at coordinate 142,941 of NZ_CVSZ01000035.1, read as the reverse complement.
AATTGAGTTATCTATAGTTGCGCCCTCGCAAATGCAACAACTAGGTCCAATCATAGAAGGGCCAATAATAGTTGCTCCATCCTCGATCCTAGTCATTCCTCCTATGTAAACTGGCCCGCTAATATTAACTTTTTCCCAGTTAGCCGCTACATTCAAGCCGGTAAAAACTCCAGGTTTTATTTCCTTACCTGGTATTTGCACTTGTCTCACCTTACCTAGCAATACATTTCTAATAGCACACCAATAATCAGGAACTTTTCCAATATCCACCCATTCAAAATCCATTGGTAATGCAAAAAATGGTAAATCCATTTCAACAAGCTTTGGGAAAAGATCAGCTCCAATATCAAATTTCTCAGCTGAAGGTATGTAATTAAAAATTTCGGGTTCGAAAAGATAAATTCCTGTATTTATAGAGTCACTTAAAGCTTGATCAACTGTTGGCTTTTCCTGAAAAGCCTTTATTCTCCCATTTTCATCAGAAACTACTACACCGTAACTTGATACTTGATCTTTAGTTACCTTCTTTGTTATTAAACTCGCAATAGCTCCTTTCTGTTTATGTTTTTTAACAGCTTGAGTTAAATCTAAATCAACTAAAGCATCACCACATAAAACAACAAAAGTTTCATCAAAGAAATTTTGAAAATCCTGAATTTTTTTTAATCCTCCTGCGGATCCCAAAGCATCACCTATTAATTCTCCATCTTCGATTCTCCCCTCAAAACTATAAGCAATTTCAACTCCAAATCTTTGCCCATCTCTAAAATAATTTTCAATTTCTTCAGCCAAATGAGAAACATTTACCATTATTTCCTTAAAATTATGTTCTCTTAAAAGTTCCAAGAGAAACTCCATAACAGGTTTTTGCAAAATCGGAATCATCGGTTTCGGAATAACATGCGTAATAGGCTGAATACGTGTGCCTTTACCTGCCGCAAGTATCATTGCCTTCATAAATTCAAAACCATTTTTTAAAATTATACGTTATTGCTATTAAGCTTCTAAGCAGCCGAGGAAGAGACATCACTTACCTCAAGATTATCTATAGGAAGTTGAGCTAAGCCGCCATCAGGTATTATTCTTTTAATTTGAATTGGGCCATATAAGGAATTAATTTGTTTGATTTCAATTTTGTTTTCAGATGATAAAAATAACAAAGCCCAAAAAACTCCCAAACGGTCTTTATCTAAATCATTTTTTACAACTGTTTGCCATTTTTTGACTAAATATTCAAAATCTGTCCATTGTAATGCTTTTTCCCATCCCTCAATAAATTTCCCTAATGCTTTAGTGGTTTCTGGAAGTTTCTCGCGATGCGCTAGTGACTTTACTTGAGAAATTAAAGCCCTGTCAGAATATTTTTTATTTCTTTTTCTCTTCATGAGAAGAAGATCTTGGGTTTCTATAACTTCTGCTATGGACTCTAACTGACTTACAAGTTCTCCCAAAGTTGTTGTACGTTTAAGAATTGGTTGTGCAATTGATCTTCTCCTTAGATATTTTTCAGGATATTTCGGAATATCAAATTCTTTATCAATCCAATCTTGATCATCCAAATCAAATTCATCTTCAAAATCGGAAGAATTGTCTTTGAAAACATCAGCTTCCAAAACCTCAGCCTTAAGATTAACTAGTACGGAAGCAGCAAAAAATGCTTCGCTGGTCTCAGCTAAATCCTTCTGATATGAGATTTGACTATTTGAAGATTGATTAAAAGTATGTGAGTATTCCTCTAAAAAACTATCAATTACACTTATTACATCAATATCCCATGGATCAAGCTCACCTTTACCTGCGGCGTCTTGAAGGAACTTAATCAACAATCTAGGGCCTAATTGTTGCCTATCAATAGGATTTAAATAAGATATTTTGAGATAAGTAAAATCTACTCACAAGATATCTTTTAATTTATTTAATGCCAAACAATATTGAGTTAATTTAAAAAATTATATTGTTGGAGCTTTTAGGATGTCATTTGTTTTAGTTCCTGAAAAAATATTTGTTTTAACAGCACCTTTAACTGCAGTTAAATCTCGATCGACCAAATTATTGATAGATGCAATGTAACTTTCAGTAACTAATCTAGGGTACAAACCTATTCCAATAATCGGTAAAAGTAAACAAGCAATAATATAAACTTCCCTTGGCTCTGCATCTATAAGTTTTCGTTCTTCGATCAATTTAGGATTTTCTTTACCAAAGAAAATTTCTCGTAACATTGAAAGTAAATAAATAGGAGTAAGTATTACACCGATAGCAGCTAAAGAAGCCATCACTACTCTAAACGGAAGTGTATACACCTCATCAGTAACAAATCCTGTAAATACCATCAATTCGGAAACAAATCCGCTCATACCAGGCAAAGCTAGGGAAGCAAGGGAGCAAGCAGTCCATAGGGCAAACATGATTCTCATTTTTTGTCCTACACCACTCATTTCATCAAGTTTAAGAGTCTTTGTTCTGTCATAGGTGGCACCAACAAGAAAAAATAAACTTGCACCGATTAATCCATGACTAACCATTTGCAGCATAGCTCCACTTGTTCCAAGGCTACTAAAACTCCCTATACCAATAAGAACGAAACCCATATGACTTATCGAACTATATGCAATTTTTCTTTTAAGATTTCTTTGAGCAAAAGAAGTTAATGCAGCATAAATTATATTGACTACCCCAAGAACTATTAATAATGGAGCAAATTGAGCATGAGCAACGGGTAATAATTGTGCATTAAATCGTAAAAGAGCGTATCCTCCCATCTTTAATAAAATTCCTGCTAGAAGCATATGAACAGGAGCTGTAGCCTCTCCATGAGCATCTGGAAGCCAAGTATGAAGGGGTACTATTGGTAGTTTCACTCCAAATGCAATTAAAAGCCCGACATAACATAATATTTGGAATTTTTGACTAAAATCTTGAGCTGCCAAGTGAGAAAACTCAAAGTTAGGAATTTCTGTACCATAGAAACCCATTGCTAACGCTGCCAAAAGAATGAAGATAGAACTACCAGCTGTATAAATAATGAATTTTGTTGCTGCATATTGTCGATTTTTGCCACCCCATATAGCCAGTAATAAATAAACGGGAATTAACTCAAGTTCCCAAGTTAGAAAGAATAAAAGCATATCTTGTACTGCAAACACAGCAATTTGCCCACCATCCATAACCAATATCAAAAAGAAAAATAACTTTGGTTTGAACTTGACTGGCCATGCAGCAAGAACTGCTAACGCAGTTATAAAACTAGTCAATAATATTAACGGCATAGACATGCCATCAGCGCCAACAGACCAAGTAAGACCTAAATCAGGGAGCCAGCTAATATTTTCTTTCAGTTGAACATTTTCATTACTAATATCAAAGCCATTTATATATGAACCTACAGTTATTAAAAAAGTTATTAATGCAATAGACAATGCAAACCATCTCACCTCTTTGCCATCCCCTTTATCAGGGAAAAAAGGTATCACAAATGCACTACCAATAGGGAATAAAATTGAAGCAGATAACCAAGGAAAATTTGACAATCCAGCTCCCAAAGTTCCCAACATTTGTGTCGCAAAATGTGTATAAAAATAAGTGCTCAATTTAATAAGAAATTTATCTTAAATAAAGTCTAGAAATTTTCTGTATTTTTTCACCCCAATGGACAGTGAAGACACACAATTGTAATTAAGATACTTGTGGAGATTGAAAACCAAATATAGCAACTAGTAGAATTACTCCTCCAAAAACAATAAGCGCATAAAATTGAGCCCTACCAGTTTCAAAATATTTTAAACCTTCTCCACTACCTAAAGTTACGAGTCCAGTAAGATTTACGACGCCATCAACAACCTTAGAATCAACCTCTAAGACTTCTTTAGCAAGTTTTCTACTACCCTTAACAAAAAGTTTTTCATTAATATCATCTAGATACCATTTATTGGATAAAAACCTGTTGATAACAGGAAACTTATCGGCAAATAAAACTGATAAATTAATTTTTTTCACAAAATATGCCTGATAAGCAATAATGATTCCAGCTGTTGCAATAAGGACTGAAGCTATCGCTAAAGGCAAAAATTCTTTTAATTCGAAAGCTTTTGCAGCAGTCTCAGCTTCTTCAGGATCTAGTAGATTTGCAATTTTGCTATCCCATGGAAGTCCCATAAAACCAATTATTACAGAAGGTACAGCTAGAAATACCAAGGGAAATGTCATTGACCAGGGCGACTCATGAATAGAGCCATGTTCTTCATGCTCCTCTTCATTTTCTTCATCTTGGTTTGTTTTAGAGGCTATTAGAAGCTCTTTTTGCAATTCTTTATTGTCCCCTCTGAAATCTCCTTCAAATGTCAAGAAATAAAGCCTAAACATATAAAAAGCAGTCATACCTGCTGTTAGAAGTCCTATAAACCAAAAAGCTGGAAATGATATAAAAGCATTTCCGAGGATCTCGTCTTTACTCCAAAATCCTGCCAATGGGGGAATTCCACTAATTGCTACGCAACCTATTAAAAATGTTGTTGATGTATATGGCATTTTTTTTCTTAAACCGCCCATTAATCTCATATCTTGAGCTAATACAGGCTGATGGCCAACTACTTCTTCCATAGCGTGTATTACTGAACCAGATCCCAAAAAGAGCATTGCTTTAAAGCAAGCATGCGTCACTAAATGAAAAATTCCCGCAACTGGTGCTCCACAACCCATGGCAAGCATCATATACCCAAGCTGAGAGACTGTGCTGTAAGCTAAACCTTTTTTTAAATCCATTTGGGTCAAAGCTATAGATGCTCCTAAAAAACAAGTAATGGTACCAACTAAAGCAATAATGAACTGAATAGAGGGGAATATTGAATACAAAGGTTGAAGTCTTGCTACAAGAAATATGCCTGCAGCAACCATTGTTGCAGCATGGATAAGTGCAGAAATTGGTGTAGGGCCCTCCATCGCATCAGGCAACCACACATGAAGAGGAAACTGAGCAGATTTTGCCATTGGCCCTAAAAAAACTAAAAAACAAAGCAATAAAGCAGCCCACATTGGAATCGAATTATCAGATATTGATTGAGAAATTCCAGTGGCTATTTCATTAAAGTCAAAACTATTTGTTGCCCAAAATAGGCCAAGAATTCCTAGTAATAATCCAAAATCTCCCACTCTATTAACAACAAAGGCTTTTTGGGCAGCGTGGGCAGCGCCATCCCTGTCATACCAAAAACCAACCAACAAATAAGAACACATCCCAACTAATTCCCAAAAAACATAAATTTCTAATAAATTCGGACTAACTATTAATCCCATCATTGAACTACTAAATAATGCTAAATATGTGAAAAATCTGACATAACCTTTGTCATGGGCCATATAACCATGAGAGTAAATCATCACCAGCAAAGTTATAGTCGTTACAAGAGCAAGCATTACACTCCCCAAAGGATCAAGGACAAAACCCATCGGGATTGTAAAATCCCCAGCATTGGCCCATACAAATAATTTTTCTACTGATTGATAACCATTAACTTGTTCAATTAAAGCTTTATAACTAATTACCGCAGAAATCCCAACGAAAGAAATCAGACCTACAGAAACAATTTCTCTTGAATTATTAATTTTCTTGTTGATGCTTATTAGTCCTAAGCCAGAAAGCACTGCTCCAATAAGTGGGAAAACGGGTATTAACCAGGCAATTTCTGAAGCTTGTGGCATGTTTTAAAGAACTTATAATTTGATTTTAAACTGTCAATTGAAAAATTCAGACAAAAATGATGAATTAAATGTTTTAACAGCAATATTAATGTATTGATGAGACCACCAAAGTACGCCTATTGCAATTAATATACCCAACTGAGATAACCTAAAAAATTCTTTAATCTTAAATTCTTGCCTCCCTTCAAGTATTGCCATAAAAGGGATTATGGAAGTATTTTTTTTAAACTTTTGAAATTCTTCTCCAAATCTATTTGCTAATCTCTTATCGCCATGCCAGATTGCAAAAAGATGATGCAAAACTAAGCCAATAGAAGTTACTAATGTAAATGATGTACCAATCCATAAAGTATGAGCAAAGCACCAAATTATCTGACCAAATGCTTGTGGATGTCTTGTGATTCGCATTATCCCAGTTCCATAGATTCGAACTTTAGGTTTTAAAACCGAAGGAATTTCTAACAAGTTGTAAGTAGCGGGATATAAAAATAAAAAACTTATTGCAGTTAAGAACCAAACGACCATAAAAACAAAATTATTGCCCTGTAAATTCCATAATCTGATTCCGTCATATCTATGAGCCAAAAAATAACTTATCAAGATTATTGCAGATGGCAAACTTAAGAAAACAAAACACAACCGCCATAATCTCGGACCCATAATAGATTCTGCTTTGATTCTTAAAGCAGCTCCCCCACTATGAATTACCGCAAAAATCAAAATTAAAAGTAAGATAATTAGGGAAGTTTTATGAGTCTCCATACATTTAGATTATTCAAATAATTTTTGTTCTTAACAAGAATGCGCCTAAGCATTAGAATTATAAGAAATTGTAGGCATAATAGATGCCAGAATTACCATTTACACTCGACCAATTAAGAATATTAAAAGCTATAGCAGCTCAAGGAAGTTTTAAAAAAGCTGCAGACCTCTTATATGTGACCCAACCTGCAGTAAGTTTACAAATACAAAATTTAGAAAAACAACTTGAAATCACAATTTTCGACAGAGGTGGTAGGAAGGCTCTATTGACTGAAGCAGGAAGACTATTACTGGAATATTGTGAACGAATTTTGAATCAATGCGACGAAGCTTGCAAAGCTATTGAAGATTTAAATAGCTTAAAAGGTGGAACTCTTGTTATTGGAGCGAGCCAAACAACGGGTACCTATTTAATGCCGAGAATGATAGGACTATTCAGACAAAAATACCCTGATGTATCCGTTCAACTTCAAGTTCATAGTACGAGAAGAACTGGTTGGAGTGTGGCCAATGGACAAATTGACTTAGCCATTATTGGCGGACAATTACCTGGAGATTTGGAAAATTTGCTACAAGTAATTCCATATGCCACTGATGAATTGGCATTAGTTTTACCATCTAAACATCCACTTTCGACCAAAAAAGAGCTTCTAAAAGAAGACTTATACAAATTAAATTTTGTAACATTAGACTCACAATCTACAACAAGAAAAGTTGTTGACAAACTTCTCCAAGATTCTGGGCTTGATATTCAAAGATTAAAAATTGAGATGGAACTTAACTCTCTTGAAGCAATCAAGAATGCAGTTCAATCAGGTTTAGGAGCTTCCTTTTTGCCTGTTGTTTCTATTGAAAGAGAATTATCGGCTGGAACAATCCACAAAGCATTCGTTGCTGATTTAGAGGTAAAAAGAGAACTTAAATTAATTACTAATCCATCAAGATATACATCAAGAGCATCAGAAGTATTTAAGAAAAACATTCTCCCACAATTTGCTAGTTTAGAAAGCCCTTTGAGGCATTTATAATTTCGATCAAAACTGAATTGCTTCTCTGTTAATACCTATCCCGCCGTCTTCAGCTTGTCCATCACCTTTTATTATAAATTTATTTTCATTTACATCAGTCTGATAAACGCACTTAACTATTGGCTTATCTCTTATAGAACCAATATAAGCAAAAGTATTCATCCTTTGCTTGCATTCTCTTACATCTTCATTACTAATTGCTCCCTCTTTTTGAAGCACTGTCCAATTCTCTCTTCTAATAACACACCCTGGCTGAAGAGCTGGTTGAGTTACAAAACTCGTAGATGGATTCAGAGTCGTATACATTTCAACATCAATTACAAAAGCACTAGCTCCCCATTGTCTGCAAAATTCAGGATCTGGAACAGCCATATCTAATTGTTGTTGACTTGCTATATTTCCCTGCCCGCCATCAGTTGTACTGGTAATAGCGCTCCCGATACCAACTCCTAAAATTAATACTCCAGCAAGTACGGCAATGGTTCCTGTACTAAAGTTGATCTTTTGTTCAGAAGAAGCAGGTAATCTATTGCTTCTTTGACCATAGGGATCCCTATCCTTTGAATTTGGTGGATAATAACTTCTATTTGAGCCTCTTCTTGGCCTTCTATTTGAGGATGATCTATTCACAGCACTTCATTTGTCTTTGGTAAACCCATTGAATAATTCATTACTCTACAATCAGGGTTATAGCTAAGCTGACCATTTTGAAGCAAAAACTTAATCAAACCTTCAATTTCTGAACCTATTTTTCGCAGTTCATAATCATCTAAATCCCTTCCTGCTCTCTCTTTTATTAATTCATTGAATTTTTCATTTATTTTGTTTAGAGAATCTTCGTTCCAAATAAATTCGTTATCAGGATCTAAATCGAGTGTCAGTTTATTGGGATGAAACTTTAATTCCTCATCTACCACTTCGGCAGTAAAAATTCTTACATGTCTAGTAGTCGATTTTAAAAGCATATTTTCCATAATTTTACGAAATAATCAACGAAAAAAACTATTATGTTCTAACTTTAATGTAGCTTATTAGTAAGTGTTAATTTATTTCTTGATTTAATAATGCGTGTTGTAATTGCTGGTGCTGGTTTAGCAGGTTTATCTTGCGCTAAATATTTAGTCGATAATGGACACATTCCAATTGTACTTGAAGCCAGAGACGTTTTAGGTGGGAAAGTTGCCGCATGGAAAGACGAAGACGGAGATTGGTATGAAACTGGATTACATATATTTTTTGGTGCCTACCCAAATATGTTGCAACTTTTTAAGGAATTAGATATTGAAGACAGACTTCAATGGAAAAGTCATTCAATGATTTTTAATCAGCCATCAGAGCCTGGAACTTACAGTAGATTCGACTTTCCCGATATACCAGCTCCAGTTAATGGTGTATCAGCAATACTAAGCAATAATGATATGCTTTCATGGAATGAAAAGATTCTATTTGGAATAGGTTTAGTGCCTGCAATGCTAAGGGGCCAAAAGTACTTAGATAAATGTGATACAAAATCATGGACAGATTGGCTAAAAGAGCACAATATACCGGAAAGAGTTAATGATGAAGTATTTATAGCGATGAGTAAAGCTCTTAATTTCATTGGACCGGATGAAATATCATCTACAGTTTTATTAACAGCATTAAACAGATTTTTACAAGAAAAAAATGGTTCTAAAATGGCATTCCTTGACGGAGCTCCTCCAGAAAGACTATGCCAGCCAATGGTTGATTACATTACTGCTCGTGGTGGTGAAGTTCACATGAATAGTCCATTAAGGGAAATCAATCTTAATGAGGACAGCACTGTTAAAAGTTTTACTGTCGCCTCTTTAGATGAAAACGAAAAGAAAGAACTAACAGCTGATGCTTATGTAAGTGCAATGCCCGTAGATCTCTTTAAATTAATGATCCCAAAACAATGGAAAGGATTGGATGCATTTTCAAAATTAGATGGTTTAAATGGTGTGCCAGTCATTAATATCCATTTATGGTTTGACAAAAAATTAACAGATATTGATCATTTATTATTCAGCAGATCACCTCTCCTCAGTGTTTATGCAGATATGAGTATCACCTGCAAAGAATATGAAGATCCAAATAGATCAATGCTTGAATTGGTTTTTGCACCAGCAAAAGATTGGATAAATAGGAGTGATCAAGATATTGTTGATGCAACTATGGAGGAACTCAAAAAATTATTCCCAACCCATTTCATGGGAGACGATAAAACAAACTTACGAAAATATAAAGTTGTCAAAACTCCAAGATCAGTTTATAAAGCAGTTCCTGGATGCCAAGAGTTCAGACCTAGTCAAAAATCTCCTATAAAAAACTTCTTTTTAGCAGGTGATTATACTATGCAAAAATATTTAGCATCTATGGAAGGTGCTGTTTTAAGTGGTAAATTATGCGCGGAATCAATCAATAAGCAGTATTCCAAAACTCCTCAAAATGTTTCTTTATAACGTTTACAAATCACTAAATTTAGCTAAAACTTTTTGAAAAATTCAATTTCTCAACTAGACCAAGCATACGAGATATGCCGAAAAGAAACTCAGAAATGGGCTAAAACCTTTTACTTGGGTACTCTTCTATTACCTAAAGAGAAGAGAAGAGCTATTTGGGCTATTTATGTATGGTGTAGAAGAACAGATGAAATAATGGATAGCGTAGAAGCTTCAACTAAATCGCAAGATGAGCTTTCAGACAATTTAGATGAATGGGAAGAAAATACTAAAAATGTATTTAAAGGGAATATCAAATCTGAATTAGACACAGTTTTATTAGATACCATCGAGAAATATCCACAAAGTATTCAACCCTATTTAGACATGATAGATGGCCAGAGAATGGATCTAAATAAATTTAGATACAAAGATTTTGATGAATTAAAACTCTATTGTTATAGAGTGGCAGGAACTGTTGGTTTAATGACTCAAAATGTAATGGGAATTGATAGTGCTTATACATCAGCCCCTTGGAGTGCCATGCCTGACCCCTCTGAAGCAGCTATAGCTCTAGGAATTGCAAATCAATTAACCAATATATTAAGAGATGTGGGAGAAGATAGACACAGAGGAAGAATTTATCTCCCACAAGTAGATATTGAAAAATTTAATTATTCTGAAGAAGAACTTTTACAAGGAAAAATAAACAAGCAGTGGAAATCACTGATGAACTTTCAATTAACAAGGGCTCGTGAATGGTTCCAAAAGTCTGAGGATGGTATCAAGTGGCTATCTTCCGACGCAAGATGGCCAGTATGGACCTCTTTACGTCTTTACAGAGGAATATTAGATTCTATTGAGAGACTAGATTATGATGTTTTTAACAATAGAGCTTTTGTAAAAAATTCAGTCAAAGCTCTTGAAATCCCAATATCTTTTTTAATTTCTCGAATTAAATAATAAATGCCTAGGCAGGCGTCTTCTGATTAGCTAACAAATCTTTCAATTTAGATAATTCTCCAGCCCATCTTGGATCTGGAGCTTCGAGGTTAGGAGCATCACTATGAACAATTTTCTTAAAATCTTTTCTTTTCTTATTTTTGTTTAATTTTCCACCATTTCTTTTATTTGAAGCAGAATCTTTTTTTTCTGATAGCTCTACTCTTAATTTAGAACCATTGAAATCAAAACCATTTAACTTTTGAATTAATAAATTAGCATTATCTTCATTATTAGCAGTCGCGAAACCAAACCCCCTGCATTCCTTAGTTTCCTTATCTAAAACTGCTTTGAATTTAATCGAATCAGAAACTGACTTTAAAAGTGTATCAAATTCTTTTGGATTAAATCCTTTTGGTAAGTTGCCAATGTAAATGCGAATGCTCATAAATTTTTAAAAATGATTTTGAAGTCTGAACTTCTAGACAAAACTAAGCTATGTGTATTTAATCACATTTTGGTGCATTTTGTTCAATCCATCGCTTTGCTTTGTAAATAGCTTCATCAAAATTATTTAATCTCTTATATGCAAGTTCCCTAGAAAGATACCGTAACAGCTCTCCTAAGATAGGCCCATCCTTAATTTTTAAATTTTTTTTGATTACGTTACCATTAAGTAAATTTGATGGATGAAATAATTTATCATCACTGTTACGCCATCTACGAAGCCAATTTAATCGTAAGTTTTGAGGTAAATGAAAAATAAAAGTTGGAAGAAACATCTCTAATTCATTATGTAATTCAAATCTGTCTGATTCAGTTAATTGAGCGATATTTTTTTTCTCCAACACAAAGTGCCATTTTCTTAATAGCTTAGTTTTTGCAATTTCAGCTTTACTAAATTTAAGTTTCTCTAAAGATATAACATCTAAAATTTGAGAAATAAAAAATGATGGTAAAAATTTTTCTTTTTCTTCCTGATTAAGTTCTAAATAATTAATTTTCTCTAAATCCAAAAAAAAAGAATCTTCAGATAAATTATCAATAGCAAATATATTTAATTTTTTTATCAACAATATTGCATCAATAGCATTGGCTCCATGAACTATTTTCTGTAGTTCATTGTTAATCCTCTCTTTAGCAACAATATACAATTTTTCTTTATTTTTTTTAATCAAAGTAATTAAATTAAGATCAACTTTAAAATTCAATTCTGAAACAAATCGGAAACATCTTAATATTCGTAAAGGATCATTTAGTAAATTTTTTTCAGAATGAGTTCTAAGCAAAAAAATCTCTAGATCTTTAAGACCATTTAATGGATCAACCAAACACTTCTTGTCAAACAAAAAAGCAATTGAATTAATCGAAAAGTCTCTAGAACATAAATCTCCTTCTATGGTAGATGAGACCTGATTAGCAATATCAATATAAATATGATTAAGAATAATTCTTACAACTTCTCTTTTTTCATCTAAAATTATTAATTTTGAATCAATTTTATCTGCAATCTTTTTCCCAATTTCAATTGCATTTGAAGGTACCACAATATCAAAATCTACCTTTTCAGGTTCTCTTCCCAAAATAATATCTCTTATGAAACCACCAACCAAATATGATCCTCTAGGTAAAAAACCTAATATTAAATCCAAATTATGAAATTTTATACTTGTTTCTAATTCATCAATTATTAGTGTATGATCTGTGTGAGTGTTATTTTTCATTTTATTTATTAATTATGTGCATTTGCATCAACTGTAAATGGGTTGATAGATGTATCACATATCATGATGTTGAGAATAATCATGGTGTTGATCATATTTGTGATCTACCTGATTTTAAAGCAAAAAAACCATTCATTCATGTCAATATAGTTAAAGAAAATAATGGTGATTATAAAACTGATTGGGATGTTCAATCTTGTGAAAGTTTTGAAAATGAATTTGGTAAATGGTCTAAGTGTAATCCAGGTATGGAATTACCTGTTTAAAGGTAATAGATGACAAACAAACTCAAACAAAGAAAAAATTACCCTACATTAGTTATTCATAGCACGGACAATTCTTTTGGCTTTGGATACAGAAAAAACAATTCACTTGAATCTGATGAATTTTTTATCAAAAAATTTAATAATGACCTTTGCAACAACCTAATAAATGATCTCAATAAATTCATTTCCAAAGAAAATTTACAAAAAATAAATAAGTTATCTGTCAGCATAGGGCCAGCAAATTTTAATGCTTCTCGACTTATTGTAGTTTTAGCAAGAACAATCTCACAACAAATAAATTGTCCTATAGATAGTTTTAGTTCATTTGAAATAATGGCAAAAAGAATTGCATCAAAAAATAATATCTTTAGAAACAAAAAAACATTCTGGATTTACAAAAAATTAAAACGAAAGGGGTTAATTGCAGGTAAATATGAAATTTGTCATAAAGGGAAAAACTCCTCTGATCTAGTCATTCGGGAAACAGTCTTACCAAAAGTTGTCAACGAACTTGATAGTAAAGAACTTACTTTTGAAGCCAATTATGATGATAAAGAAGATTTAAAAGAACTATTAAACTTAGCGAATAATAATTTATCAAATTTAAATTTAGATTCTTGGAGAAAAGTTTTGCCTCTTTACCCTATTTCCCCAATTAACTAAGTATTCATCCAATCAAATTATTAATTTTATCTTGAAGGTAGATTGTTAAAGAATTCAGATCTTCTCTTGATGAACTCTGTGGAGGTTGAACAGGTTTTCCCACTTTAATAACTATTTTTGAAAAAAAAGGAATAAAGAATTTGAATCTTATAAGTCTATGAGAATTAACTATTGCAACAGGCAATAATAATTTCTGATTTTTAAAGGATAATAATGCTGCACCTTGTTTGGGCTTATTCACTCGACCATTTTTTTGACGCGTACCATCAATAAATATTCCAATAGAATTATCATTTGATAATTTTTTACATGCTGTTTTAATGGTATTTTTATCAACAATTCCTCTTTTTACAGGATAAGCTCCACAAGCCCTGATAATCAACCCTAGTAAAGGTATTTTAAATAGCTCTGCCTTGGCCATGAAAGATATATTATGTCCAAGAGCATGTCCTAACAAAGGAGGGTCAAGCAAAGAACCATGATTAGAAACCATTATAAAAGAATTTTTTTGCGGAATATTTTCTCTACCTATTAGATGACCTCTAAATACAAATTTATAAATTGGTAATACAAAAATTTTGCTAACTAATTGATAGATTAATTTTTGAAAAACATCATTTTTCATACTTGATTAATAAGTTATTTGATTAGAAGATGAAACTTGAGAAATTTTTAAGTCTTTCATATGTCTTTTTGCTAAACCGCTAAGCACATTTGATGGGCCAACTTCAACAAAATGAAGATCATTATCTTTTGCCATTAAATCCATAGTTTCTCGCCACCTTACGCCATTAAACATTTGATTTTCTAATCTAGTTTTTAGCTCATGAGGATCGTCACATAATGAGGGTTCATAATTACTTATTACTGGGAAAGAAGGATTTTTAAACTTAATTTGTTTTAAATACTCAGAAAATTTAACTGCAGGCTCATGCATGAATGGTGAATGGAATGCACCTGAAACATTTAATTTTAGGAATCTTTTACAAGAAATGTCTTTCGATAAATTGTCTAACTCTTCATTAGATCCAGATAAAACAACTTGGGAAGAGCTATTATCATTAGCAATTACAACACCTTCACTTTTTTTGACTAATAAATCAAGTTCATTTCTATCAAAACCAATTACTGCTGCCATAGATCCTTGCCCAGCATTACCCATTAATTGAGATCTTACCTTTATTAGTGATACGCAGTCTTCGAATGAAAAAACATCCGCACAATATAATGCAGTTATTTCTCCCAGACTATGCCCAGCAACATAAGTTGGTTTAAAACCATTTTCTTTTAAGGCATCTAACAAAATTGATTCAACCAAAAAAAGACAGATTTGCGTATTTCTTGTATTATTCAAATCACTAAGAGGATTTGTTGGATCAGAATTTAACTCGCAAATTTCAAATAAATTTCTTTTAAATATCTCAGAAGCATAACTAAACCTCTCTTTTGTGCTCGGCAAGTTTTCAATTTGTTTTGCCATTCCAATTTTTTGCGAACCCTGTCCAGGGAATACCCATGCAACTGTCATAATGATCCTATTTTGTTTTTAACCCCATTTAATTAGGGCTGCACCCCAACTTAACCCAGCACCGAAACCACTTGTAGCAATAATATCATTTTGTTTAATTCTATAATCTCTTACAGCCTCATCCATCATTAGTGGAATTGTTGCTGCTGACGTATTGCCATATTTTTCTAAATTACTAAGAATCTTTTCTCTGGGTATTTTTAACCTTTCTCCTACAGAATCCAATATTCTTTGATTAGCTTGATGAAGCAAGAGCCAATCAACTTGGTCAGAACTATATTTCATTTTTTGCAACAACTTTTCAAGAATTAGGGGGACTTCTTTAACTGCAAATTTATAAACTTCCTGACCATTCATTTGAATTGGTGAAAAACCTCCACTTAAAAAGTCAATTTCACCAACTATTGAATCCTTATTCTTTGTTGATGGAAGATTAAGAAAAGAACCCCTTCCACCATCAGTTTTCATATCAAAACCCAAAAAATTATCAAATTCATTTGTAGCTTCAATTGCTAATGCACCGGCACCATCTCCAAAGAGAATACAACTTCTCCTATCGTTCCAATCAACAAAACTTGATAATTGATCTGCTCCAATAACAATAGCCCTTTTAAAACGCCCCCCTTTTAAAAATTGTGAGGCTGTTATTAAAGCAAATAAAAAACCACTACAAGCTGCAGTTAAATCGAAAGCTACAGCATTAGCTGCCCCTAATTTAGCTTGAATGGATGGGGCTGATCCAAATAAATCATGCGGAGTAGAAGTAGCTAAAACAATCAAATCAATCGTTTTAATATCCCAATTAGCCATTTCTACAGCAGTTAGAGCAGCCTTATAACCCATCTCAGAAACATTATCTTCTACGCTAGAGATTCTTCTCTCAGAAATGCCGGTTCTAGATTGTATCCATTCATTACTTGTATCAACCTTTTGACTAATTTTTTGATTGGTTAGGATTTGATCAGGTACATAACTTCCGCTTCCCTTGAATGACACTCCAATCTGATTAAAATTTATTCCTTCCAAAAGAATTTTTTTTGTTACTTATATTAGTCAAACATAAATTTGACTAAATATGTTTTATGAATTTAAAACTTGAAGCTTTTGCAGTTGATTTAAATTATCCATAACACCATGATTCACTGCAGAGTGAGCTAAGCGAAGAGCACTTACTACTGATAAAGATTTGCTACTTCCATGACCAATAACGCAAATACCGTTCACCCCAAGCAATAAAGCTCCTCCATGTTCGGCATGATCTAATCTTTTCTTAATTCTGAGTAGATTACTTTTTAAAAAAGCTGAACCAACTTTCCCCCGCCTGCCACGCGGCAGCTCAGATCTCAAAATATCTAATAAAACTCCTCCCACAGATTCAAGAAATTTCAATAATATATTTCCAGTAAATCCATCGCAGACTACTACGTCGAAACTACCTGATAATACATCTCGCCCTTCACAATTACCTCCAAAATCAAAACTTTTTTCAGAAGATAATAATTCAAATGTTTTTAGGGATAAATCATTACCTTTACATTCTTCTTCTCCAATATTTAAAAGGCCAATTCTTGGTTTTTGTACTTGTAGGACATCTTTTGCATAAATATTACCTAGAAGAGCAAATTGATGCAGATAAGATGGCTTACAATCAGTATTTGCACCGACATCTAAAACTAATACTGGGCGAGTTTGATCCCTTGTTGGAAACAAAGCTCCTATAGCTGGTCTATCAATCCCTTTCAATCTCCCAATTCTAAATATGGCAGAAGCCATCATGGCGCCTGAATTACCCGCTGAGTAAACAGCTTCAGCTTTATTATTTCTCACTAAATCCATTGCAACATTTATACTTGCATTTTTCCTTTTTCTGACTGCGGTAGCTTCTTCATTCATCCCAATAGGCTCTCCACTATCAATTAATTCAAGACGATTATTATCTATTTCATTTTCTAATAATTCCGCTAAACCAGTTTTTTTTGCTGCATCTTTAACTTTTTCAATTTTGCCGACAAACTTTATATTAATTGGAAATCTACTTATTGCTTCTAAGCAACCCTCAAGAATTGGGCCAGGAGCATAATCTCCACCCATCCCATCAACTGCAATCCAAATTCTTTTAGATTGAGATTCCTCCACCCTATCTAAAATATTATCGTTATTTTGTAATCTTTTTAATGGGTCAAAAACTAATGGCTGTAGTGTATTTTTAGCTATTGAACTAGCATTTGAAACTACACTACTAGCAGTATTAACAACAGATTCAGCACTTGAAACTACATTACCTGCAACATTACCCGCAACATTACTAGCTGTGGTTACTACTGATCCAGCACCAGAAACCATATTACCCGCAACATTACTAGCCGTTGCTGCAGAACTAGCAGCAGTATCAACTATAGAAGTCACAGCCGAATTTCTTTTGTACCAAATTACTAATCTTCTTATAGCTCTGGGTTTGTTAATTTTTTGCGCTGTTTCTTTCCCCATTTATTTACCATCAAAGGGAGCAATATCGACAATCCGTTGAAAGAGATACCCTGTACCTCTTGCTGTCAATATCAATTCTGGATTTGCTGGATCAGCCTCCAGTTTCGATCTTAATCTTGATATATGAACATCGACAACTCTTGTATCTACATGTCTCTCGGGAGTATATCCCCAAACTTCTTTCAAAATCTCTCCTCTACTAAATGGCTCTCCTGACCTACTTACTAAAAGCTCTAAGAGACTAAATTCCATACCAGTTAATCTAATTCTCTCATCACTTTTAAAAACTTGTCTTCGATTTGTATCAATTTTTATATCCGTTACCAAAATTAATCCTGAATTAGGCATTCCAGGAATTTGTTCTTTGTCGATTCTTCTGAGAACGCACCTAATTCTAGCTTCTAACTCCTTTGGGCTGAATGGTTTTACTACATAATCATCAGCCCCTAATTCTAAACCTGTTATCCTATCTGCAACATCTCCTAATGCGGTTAACATAACAATTGGTACATCAGAATCTTTCCTTAATTCTTGACAAACTCCATAGCCATCTAGCTTTGGCATCATGACATCAAGGACTACTAAATCAGGTTCATAATCTTTAAATAACTTTAGTGCTTCTTTACCATCACTTGCAGTTATAACTTTGTAGCCAATCATGGAGAGACGCGTCTCCAGAATTCTTCTAATACTTGCCTCGTCGTCTGCAACAAGTATAGTTTCTTTAGTTTGACTAGATAGAGTCATTTGTTTCTATTAGCTAATCAGTAAGAGAATTTATTATTAACCTAATCTAACTTGTAGAGGGGCAATATCCCAAACATTCTAGTTCCATTACTTCATTCAGAGACTAAATGTCTAGCAAATTATCTACTTTTATTTGTCAGAATTGCGGATCTGAAACTTCTCAATACTTTGGTAGATGCCTAAATTGCAACTCATGGAATTCTATTGTTGAAGAAATAAAAAGTAAAAGATCTAAATATCAAGAGAAAAAAAATAGTAAAAAATCTATACCGTTTAACGAGATTTCATCAAAAAAAATTGCAAGATTTACAAGTGGATTTAGAGAATTTGATCGCGTGCTTGGAGGTGGAATAGTACCCGGATCAGTTGTTTTACTTGGAGGAGAACCAGGTATAGGTAAAAGCACAATAGTTCTTCAATCAGCAGGAAAAATATCTCTTGAAGAAAAAGTTTTATATATAACTGCAGAAGAATCTTTAGAACAAGTAAAAATTAGATGGGAAAGATTAAATCAAAAAAGTATTGATTTACAAATTTTTGCAGAAACCAATTTATCCCTAATTATTGAAGAGATCAAACGTGTAAATCCAAGTTTCGCAATTATTGATAGTATTCAAGCCATCCATAATCATGAAATGCAAAGTTCTCCAGGATCGGTTTCTCAAGTTAGAGAATGTTCAGCAGAATTGCAAAATCTTGCTAAAGACAATAATATTGCTCTTCTAATAATAGGTCATGTAACCAAAGATGGTGCTTTAGCTGGCCCTAAAACTCTAGAGCATTTAGTTGATACAGTAATAAACTTTGAAGGAGATAATATTTCCTCACATAGATTACTAAGAAGTATAAAAAATCGATTTGGATCGACCTTCGAGATTGGAATTTTTGAAATGCTTGAAGAGGGTTTACGTGAGATAAAAAACCCAAGTTCAATTTTTACAAATAAAGAAAATATTTCAGGTGTAACAACTACGATTACAAATGAAGGCAGTCGACCATTAGCAGTTGATATACAAGCACTGGTAAATAAAACTTTCTACAGTAACCCAAGACGAACTACAACTGGAATTAGCATAAATAGATTGCATCAAATTCTCGCTGTCATTGAAAAACACGTAGGGATAAAATTATCTGAGTTTGATTGTTATGTAGCTACTGGAGGAGGTTTTGAAATTAATGATCCCTCATCTGACTTAGGTGTAGCAATATCAATTTTATCGAGTTTGAAAAATATTCCTCCTTTGGCTAGTACCTCATTTATTGGGGAATTGGGTTTGAGCGGTCAAGTTAGAAAATCGAATAACCTCCGGATAAAAATAGAAGAAGCTGTAAGACTAGGAATTAAAAATATCGTAGTGCCAAAACTAGAGGAGGAACTAAATAATAATTTTCAAAAATTAATAAATATTAAAGAGATATCCAATATTAAAGAAGCAGTTGATTATTCTTTATCAAAATAAAAAAATCAAAGGTACATATCAATTGAGCTTCTGCCTGAGTTTTTCAACCAATTCTCAATATCTAGATACCCACCTGGATATAACCTAACTGCTTTAGACCAGACTTCAGCAGCTTTATCAAACCAAATATCTCTCTGATCTAAATCACCATTTTGCTCAGCGTATCTTCCCCTTTTTTCATAAATTAAACCTATATTTTTGAGGCATGATGGCTGTTTAGGATTTTCTACTAGTGCTTTTTCATAAGTTTCAATAGACAAATCCTCTTCTCCATTACTCATATATATTATTGCCATATTTTTTAAAGTCTCACCCCTATCAATTTTATTTTCTTCAAGAAGTAAACTCTCTTTATAATATTCTAATGCTTCCGAATAATCCCCATTATTTTGTGCGGCTAAGCCATCTCTGTAATAGATATATGCCTTTTTTTCTTTCTCTGCAATAGGCATTATTTTTACAATAGATTCAGCAATTACAGTAAAAGCTTTATCAATAAAATTGTCTCTGTTTTGATTACTAGGCACCGCTCTAAAACTAATAAAATTAATATAGTAATTTAAAAAATAACTATTTAAAAAGTCTATTACATTTATTATTATAGTTAAAAAATGGGCAGAACATTAATTTGCTTCAATCGCGAAAAATATGGAAAGCATTCAATTAAGCATTACAGGAATGAAGTGCGGAGGTTGTGTTAGCACTGTTGAAAAAATATTAAAAAATTCTGATGGTATTGAAAATGTTTCTGTTAACTTACTAACTGAAAGTGCATATTTTGAAATTACCCAGGAACAGATAGAACTCGAAGCAGTTCTAGAAAATCTAAAAGAAAATGGTTTCCCATCAAAGATTTACATAAATGATTTTTCAAAAAAAATAAATAAGGCAGAATTAGAAAAAAAAAAGAGCTGGAATAATCAATGGAAAAAACTAACTTTTGCTTTATTACTTTTATTATTTTCAGGTTTAGGTCATCTAGCAGAAGGAAGATATATAAATTTTCCGATATTAGGTAATATATTTTTTCACGCTTCATTGGCAACATTAGCTCTATTCATTCCTGGCAGAGGAATAATTATTAATGGTTTTAAATCATTTATTAAGAACCGTCCTGATATGGATTCTCTAGTAGCTCTTGGAGTAACTAGCGCATATATAACAAGTCTTCTATCCTTAATATTTCCTGCCACTGGTTTTCCTTGTTTTTTTAATGAACCAGTTATGCTGTTAGGTTTCATATTGATTGGGCGTTTCTTAGAGGAAAGAGCAAGATACCAAACTGGTTCATCTATTGGAGAGTTATTAGATCTTCAACCTGAAATGGCAAATATCTACACAGAAGATAATCAAATAAAATCAATAAGAGTAAACACTCTAAGACCAAATCAAGAGATTCAAGTTTTAGCTGGAGACAGAGTGCCTGCTGACTGCATTGTTACTCAAGGTAATTCATATATTGATGTTTCTCATATCACTGGAGAATCCAAACCTATCGAGGTAAAAGAAGGCGAAAATCTATCTAGTGGGTCTTTAAATCTTAATTCAACTCTTAGACTTAAAGTACAAAAGGTCGGAGGGGAATCTTCTCTTGCGAAACTAGTAAATCTTATTGAGTCTGTAAACGCTAGAAAACCTCGTATTCAAAGAATTGCCGATGAAATTGCAGGCAAATTTACTTACTTTGTCCTTATTTTTGCTACCTTAACTTTCTTCTTTTGGTGGAAGGGGGCAAGAAACATTTGGCCAGATTTATTAAGTCATAATCATCAACTCATAACTCACTCAAGCCATACACTTCATAGTTCGCTTGGTAGTAATGCTGAGAATTTTCTTAGTTTAGCAATACAATTGTCAATTGCTGTTTTAGTAATAGCTTGTCCTTGTGCATTAGGTTTAGCCACCCCAACTGTAATAACTGTCGCATCAGGTAAAGCAGCAAAAAAGGGCGTTTTATTTAAAGGCGGGGACAAAATAGAGATGGCTTCAAAAATTAATCACATTATTTTTGACAAGACAGGTACATTAACAAAAGGTAAGCCATTCATCGTTGATTATAAAAATTATGATGATCATTCTTTTTTATTAAGAATAGCTGCCAGCTTAGAAAAGGAAAGCAGACATCCAATAGCAGATGCGTTGATTCAAGAAGCAAAAAAACAAAATTTAAGTTTATTTCCAATAAAAAATATTATCACTCATTCAGGCCGAGGTATTTCTGGAGAACTAGATTCAATTGATGGACTTATTAATATTGGCAATATTGAATGGCTACTAAGTAAAGGAACAATCATTGATAGTGATGCAAAAAAAGTAATTGAAAATGAAGAGACAAAAACGAGCACTATTATTGGTGTAAGTATAAAAGATAAGTTATTAGGCTTTATCTTCCTAGGAGATTTACTCAGAGATGATTCAATTAAAACAGTGCAAAATTTAAGAAAAAACAAATTTAAAATTAATATTTTAAGTGGAGATAGGAAACAAACAGTTTTAGCTTTAGCAAAAAAAATTGGTTTAAAAGAAAGTGAAGTCAAATGGGATCTTCTTCCTGAAATGAAGCTAAAGACTATAGAAAATTTAAAAATTGATAATAAAGTAGCAATGATTGGTGATGGTATTAATGATGTCCCAGCCTTAGCATCTTCAGACTTAGGAATTGCGGTGGGATCAGGAACTCAAATAGCTAAGGCAAATGCAGATGTAGTATTGATGGGAGATCAACTAAATGGATTACCCTACGCTTTAAATCTTGCCAAAAAAACTATAAGAAAAATAAAGCAAAATTTAACATGGGCTTTTGGTTACAACTTACTAGCTATACCTTTAGCAGCCGGCATTTTATTCCCTAAATACGGTATTCTTCTTACTCCCTCAATAGCAGCATTATTGATGGCAATTAGCTCTATTACAGTTGTAATTAATGCTTTATATTTGGATTAAATGAAAGGAAAATTTATCGTTATTGAGGGTATTGATGGATGTGGTAAAACCACCCAAATAGATGAACTATCTAAATGGCTTCCTAATAGTGGTCTAATGAAGAAAGGGTCTAAATTAATCACAACTAGAGAACCTGGGGGCAGTCTTTTAGGAAAAAAACTTAGAGGACTGATTCTTGATAATAATGAAAATAACAAACCTTCATCTCTTGCAGAATTATTGCTTTATTCAGCAGATAGAGCTGAACACGTTTCCAAAATTATTTCACCTGCTTTAAATAACAATGATTGGGTAATAAGTGATAGATTTTCTGATTCCACACTGGCTTATCAAGGTTATGGAAGAAATATAAATTTAGAAATAATTAAAAATATTGAATCTATTGTTTGTCAAGGAGTATCTCCAGATCTCACTTTCTTCTTAGAAATTTCTCCAGAAGAGAGCATATTCCGAAGAAAAAATGAAATTCCAGACAGAATAGAATCAGAAGGTATTAGATTTTTAGAAAAAGTAAATGAAGGCTTCAAACTAATTGCCAAACAAAAAAACTGGAAAGTAATATCTGCTTCACAAAATATCAAAACTATTTCTAATCAAATTAAAGAGGCTTTGCTAAACAATTTTTCTAAAAAAAATGATTGAGTTTAAAAAAGATAATTTCTTCTTGAATGAAGAAGCCAATACCTTTCTTAAAAGCATAATTAAAAACAAATCATTGGCTAATGGTTATATATTTTATGGTGCTGAAGGATTAGGCAAAAAACAAACTGCTCTTCAATTTATAAAAGAAATTTTCAAACAGTCTTCACCAAGCGAAAATGTTGAAGAGAAAATTACAAACAATAATCATCCTGATTTTTTAATTATTGAACCTGATTCTCCTTTGCTAACAAAAAGTTCAGGAAGTTTCGATCTTGAAAAAACAATAAAAAGTGGATCTGAGATTATTAAAATTGCTCAAATACGTAATATCAAAACTTTTCTTAGTCAAAAATCAATAAACTCAGAAAAAAAAATTGTATTGATAGTTGATGCACACCTCCTAAACGAAGCAGCCTCAAATTGCCTTTTAAAAACCTTAGAAGAACCTAGTAACGGAATTTTTATTTTACTAACATCTAAATTAAACCTTCTTTTAGATACGATCATTTCAAGATGTCAAATCGTCAGATTTCGATCTATTTCTAGTAAACAAATAAAGTCAATTTTAAATGAATATTTAGATACTTCTAAATTAAAGATAAATACAAATTTAAAATTTGAAGATTTAATAAACTCTGCGAATGGATCTCCAAATCAATTATTGAAAAATATTGAAATTTGGAATGATTTTTCAGATGAAATTATAAGTAAATTGGATTCTCCAATTAAAAATAGTCTTGAAATATTAGAAATATCTAAAATAATATCTGAAAAATTAGAAATTTCTCAACAGATTTGTTTAGTAAATTTAATTCAAACAATTTGGTGGAGAAAAACAAAAAATATCAGTTTAATTAAAAAACTTGAAAATTTAAAATACCTCTTAAGAAAAAACATACAACCAAGGTTGGCATGGGAAATAGCTTTTTTAAAAATTTCAATGGAAAATATATGAGATTAATCTACTGCAGAATTTATCAAGTCAGGGTTTCTTGCTTGAATAAACTCTTTCCTAGCAGTTTCCACTTGAGCACCAATAGGTAACTCAAGACAATATCCAGCACCGTATACAGTTTTTATATAAATAGGTTTGCGTGGATCGGGTTCAAGTTTAGTGCGTAAGTGTCTAATATGAACTCTTATAGTTTCAATATCATCATCAGGTTCATATCCCCATACTTCTTTAAGGATTAATGCTGGTGATACAGTTTGACCATGTCTCTGCAAAAGACAATGAAGCAGTTCAAATTCAAGATGCGTTAATCTAACAGGAGATTCAAACCATATAGCTTCAAATCTTTCCGGAACAAGAGTTAAAGGACCATAATTTAATATCTCTTGCTGATTACTAGAATTTAATTGTGCTCTGTTAGTTCTTCTTAATAAAGCTTTTATGCGTACATGTAATTCTTCTAAATCGAATGGTTTGGTAATGTAATCATCTGCTCCAGAATTAAAACCAGTTACTTTATCTTTAAGGCCGCCTAAAGCAGTTATCATCAAAATTGGTATATTTGATGTTCTTTCATCTCTTCTTAGTCGCTGGCATAAAGTTAGTCCATCAACACTTGGTAACATTAAATCTAAAAGTATTAAATCTGGTGAATATTGAAGAGCTAATGCTTGTCCTTTAATTCCATCTTCAGCTTTTTGAACATCGAAACCAGAATGTTCTAAATGCCTAGCCACCAAATCACGCATATCACGATCGTCTTCAATTAAAAGGATTGAAATTTTCATGCTTATAAACTATTAAATAAAAATTAAGTTTCCGTATTATGATTCTCTCAAGAATTTATAAAGATTGCTGAATTAGTGTAAACAATTTTATCAATTAGATTTATCAAATAACTATTTGATATCAATGGATTAGATAGAAATTTGAAATTTAAAATAAGTTTAAATTTTAGAATTTCTTTCGATTTTTTTTATTTTTTCTTAATAATTAAAGGATTATTGGAAGCAAATAATGCTTAGGTAAATAGAAATATCTAATTCAGATTTCCATTGCAATGTACAAAAAATAAAATTAAAGGGAGTTTTTTCGGTTGTCAAATAGGAATTAGTTTATTTTAAAATTCTAATTTATCCAGAATGTTTTAAATAATATTTTTGTCTATATTAAAAAAAAATTTAAGTATGTCATGAAAAAGAAGCCTATTATTTATTCTGATTTATCAAAAAAGCAACTTGAAAATCTTAAAGAATTATATGTTCAAAAAAAAATAGAATCGATGAGTCATCAAGCACTTAAAGAATATGTACAGGATATTATTTCTCATCAGGTAAACGATACTATTGACAAAGAAGAAGAGATGGAAGCATGGAGAGAAATGTCAGATTTTTTTGGAGAACAATTTGAAATAGTTATTCAAGAAATACAAATTAAATATATTGACGATAAAAACGTTCTTGAAACAGAAATATATACTCAGAAACAAAGAATAGAATTACTTGAAAGGAATAATTTGGATCAAGAGAAAAAGGACATGTGGGATGACTAGAATTTCCTGAATGTTGTAGTAATTCAAATGATATAAACAAAAATATTTCTTATTTTTAAAAATGAAAATCAATCAAAAAGATTATTTTATGGAGAATTTGGTAAATGTTCTAATTACTGTTCTAAAAAACAGTTTCTCAATTAAGTATTATGTAGTAATAGATTAAAATTTAATTATATTTAATGTTCCATATACTATTATTAATACTATATCAAATATATTGAATTATATCTTCGGCTAACCAATATTTGCCAAAAGAGATTAAAGAAATAAAAAAGTCACCTTTTAAGGGTGACTTTAGATTACTTTTTTAAAATTATAAACTCCCCGGGCGGGATTCGAACCTGCGACCAATCGATTAACAGTCGATCGCTCTACCGCTGAGCTACCGAGGAATATAAGATGAATTTAGCTCTTTAAAGTACCTTATGACAAGTACAAGGATTAATTATATTGAAATTTTGATGGTTCTTGCCAACTAGATAAATAACCATTTTTCAACTCTGCTACTGAATCAGCATAAGTTAATTCTTCATAGCGATGAGTAATCCACAAAGCTGATAAAGGTTTTTTACGGTCACTTGTAAGATTTTTAATAGTTTTTAAAACTTTTAATTGGCTGGTTTGATCAAGTAACGCTGTAGGCTCGTCTAAAAGAATAAAATTTCTATTACTAATAAGAGCGCATGCAATATTTAAGCGTTGTTTTTGTCCACCGCTCAAAGTATGAACTGGCCTTTTTTCAAAACCAGTCATTCCAACCTGATCAAGCACATATTCAATTTTTTTATTAATTTCATTTTGACTTATATTCTGATTAATATTAATCAGAAGTTCACTCCTACAATTTGGCATCAATATTTGATGATCAGGGTTTTGAAACACCATGCCAATATTTGCATTAGAGTCAATGACGCCATTTTTGGGCTTGATTATTCCATTAATTAATTTTAAAAGAGTACTTTTTCCACTCCCGTTTTTACCTACGACCATCCAAAATCCAGGTTTTTTTATTGAGAAGTTACATTTAAAAATTAAATTTTCTTTTTCTCCAAGATATGAAAAAGAAACATCTTTGAATTGAATATTAGGTATTTCATTTTCAAGGGAATCTCGCATTAATTCTATCAATCTATGTTTAGAGAAAATCCTGGCCTTTTAGCTCCTCCTGCTACTGATGATTTTTCATATATCTGAACAGAAATGATTTCTTTAGTTCTTACAGCAATTAATTTATCTTGCACTTTGTCACACCTTAATTCGATCAAGTTTGAGGATTCTAAAGTTTCATACATAGAACTTTTTATTTCATCATAAATTCGTTTAACATCATCAAATTCTTTCTTCTGAATTGAAAGTGGAAAAGGTGAATATCTCAGACTTAGTTCTAACGAATACATAATCATAATAAAAACTTCCCTTTATATTACTAAATATTTTTTCTCAGGAAGTTATTTAAATTAAATTCTTTTGAGAAAATTATATAAAAGATCTTTAAATACAATTATTATTAATATTAGGAGAATTTATTTTGCATTTTAAAAATAATTGCATGGAAATAGCAAATGATATAACTTCACTAGTTGGAAATACCCCATTAGTTAAATTAAATCGAATCAAAAAGTATTTTGATTGTTATCCAGAAATAATAGCCAAACTAGAAAGTTTCAATCCATCAGCATCCGTTAAGGATCGGATCGCTTATTCAATGTTATGTAAAGCTGAAGAAGAAGGGTTGATAACTCCAGATAAAACAACGTTAATTGAAGCAACTAGTGGGAATACTGGCATCGCATTAGCAATGGTTGCTGCAGCAAAAGGCTATAAATTGATATTAACTATGCCGGATACGATGAGTATCGAAAGAAGGGCAATGTTGAGAGCATATGGAGCTGAATTACAGCTAACACCGGGAAAAGAGGGAATGAAAGGAGCTTTAGATTTAGCTAATGAGTTGTCTTCAACCATCATAAATAGTTATCAATTTAATCAGTTTGAAAACTTTGCTAATCCAGATATTCATGAAAGGACGACGGCTCAAGAAATATGGTCCCAATCCAATAACAATTTAGATGGACTAGTTACAGGAGTAGGCACAGGAGGAACAATTACTGGTTGTGCACGTTTTTTGAAAAAAGTTAATCCAAATTGCAAAATTTATGCCGTAGAGCCCAAAAAAAGCGCTGTGATTTCAGGAGAAAAAGCAGGATCTCATTCGATTCAAGGAATTGGCGCGGGTTTCGTACCAAAAGTTCTTAATACTAAATTAATTGATGAAATTATAAAAATAGATGACGATGAAGCATTTTATTATGGGCGTTTATTAGCCAGATTGGAAGGCCTTTTATCTGGCATCAGCAGCGGTGCAGCTTTAGCAGCAACTATAAAAATCGGCAAAAGAAAAGAACTAATGAATAAAAGATTAATAGTTATTCTTCCAAGTTTTGGAGAAAGATATTTATCAACAGCAATGTTTGAATCTAATACTTCAATTCAAGCCAGAAAAGATGGTTATCTTTAATGCATAATTTATAAAAATGGAAAAAAATTTATATGAAGAATTAGGTCTCAAACAAAATGCAAGCAGAAGTGAAATTAAATCTTCATATCGCTCTCTAGTTAAGCAACATCATCCAGATGCAGGCGGCAAGAAAGAAAGATTTCTTGCAATACAGAATGCCTGGGAAACTCTTAATGACCCTATCAAAAAGAAACAATACGATAGCAGGTTTTCCTCTTCCAGCTCATCATTTGATTCATTGAATGAAAATTGGGAAGAAAAATTTAATTCAAAAAAACATAATTCTTCAATTAAGGATAAAGAAGTGGAAACATGGATTAAA
Source organism: Prochlorococcus marinus (assembly GCF_001180325.1). Lineage (GTDB taxonomy): Bacteria > Cyanobacteriota > Cyanobacteriia > PCC-6307 > Cyanobiaceae > Prochlorococcus_A > Prochlorococcus_A marinus_R. The sequence continues at coordinate 114,261 of NZ_CVSZ01000035.1, read as the reverse complement.
GAAATTTATAGTCCGATAAATAGATTAATTAGTCAAATCATTAAACCTTTGAATAACGAAATAAAAGAACTATCTGCGGATCCATATGATGACGAACTAATGGAAAATTTTTGCAGTTATATTATTCTTTCACAAAAGAAAATAGAAAAAGTTGAAAAAATTTATAACAAAAAAATAGTTCCAAAGTCTATTTCAGCTTTAGGCCTCAATCTTTATCATTGTTTTTCACAAGTTAAAGATGCGCTATCAGAATTTGATAGATATACACAAGGATACGTAGATAATTACTTATTTGATGGCAAAGAAATGATCAAAGAAGCAAAAAGAATACAATCAAAGATGTCTATTGAGAAAAAAAATAAAAACTTTTAGATGTAAAAATTTTATTGAGTATATTCTTTAAGTTGATCTAATTTCAACCAAACATCTGGAACAGGTCTGCGCCATCGAACCTGAGCATATTCGTCTTTAACTGAAAGAATCTCTCCAGGACCTTCAAAGATATAATTAGGTAGATCATCATCACTGGCTAGCGCTTCGATACTTTTTATATAATTTTCTCTATCGACAAAAACTAAGCTTCCTTTCTTGAGAGGTTTCTTTTGAATAGAATCTGTCATAATAAACTCAAGAAAGTTATTTGAAATCTATTATACAAAAACATGTTTGAAAACTATTGAAAAAAATTTATACCGGAATAAAAATTACAAATGTCTAAAAAATTTAATAGCCTTAGATGATAAACATTTATAAGATATGCGTCTTTTACTACTTGGCTGCACTGGATTTGTTGGTAAAGAATTAGTTCCAACAATACTCAATGAAAATCATGAAATATACATTGTAAGTAGAAAACCCATTAGTAAATTAAAGCTTGATTTAGATTTCAATAAGTTTAAATTTTTTCAAATAGATTTATCAAAAGAAAAAAACTGGAATAACGAAAATCTTCTAAATATTTTAAGAGAGACAGATGGAATTATTAACTTGATGGGAGAACCCATAGCAGAAAAAAAATGGACTTCTGAACAAAAACAGGAGATTGAAAATAGTCGTATTAACACCACAAAATTTATGATGAAGACCCTTAAAGATTTAAAAATAAACCCAAAAGTCATTATAAATGGATCTGCTATAGGTTATTACGGTACAAGTTTGTCTAGTGAATTCACTGAAAATAGTCCTGGAGGAAAAGACTTTTTATCAAATCTTTGCAAAAAATGGGAATCGGTCGCCGCTGAAAAACCATTTTTCTCAAGGTTAGTTATTTTTAGAATTGGAATTGTTCTAGAGAAAGATGGAGGAGCATTAGGAAAAATGCTCCCTATATTTAAAGTTGGATTAGGTGGGCCAATTGGAGATGGTAAGCAATGGATGAGTTGGATTCATAGAACTGATTTATGTGCATTAATTATTCAAGCATTAGTTGATAAAAAGTATTCGGGAGTATTTAATGCTGTTGCACCAAATCCAGTATTAATGAAAGAATTTTCTCAGACTTTAGGCAAATGTCTTAATAGACCTAATTTACTTCCAGTGCCTGGAGCGGTTTTAAAAATATTGTTAGGAGATGGAGCGAAAGTTGTTTTAGAAGGACAAAAAGTAATTAGCAGTAAAATCAAAAATTATAATTTTAAATATCCTCTTCTTGAGAAAGCAATTTACGCCTCCACCAAGAATTAATACCGTTTACTAAAGCACCAATAATAAGAATTGTTATCAATGGAACTACAAGAGGATTCCAAACTATCTGAATAAAATTAATAAAAATAAATATCCCATTAAATTGCATGATGATTGCAAAAATAAAAAATATTGCAAAAAAAATGACTGTAAATAAATTTATTAATAACAAATTATCGATAATTTGTTTTAACTTATTTTGATTATTCTCCTTAGTCATTTTTTATAACAATATTCATATCATCAACCATTTTAAGACAAGCTTTGTTTTCACCCAGTCTTTTTTTAGCATTTTCATTACATGAGATCATAAACTTCTTATTTAGCTGTATTAGGTATATTATTTTTATGATCAATTTAATTGTCTGATTGATTTGATCATTTTTATCTTTAAAATTACTGGCACAAAAAACATATTTCCCAAGTAAACGTCTTTGCGCTTCTGCAAAAGTTTTTGTAAATTGTGGACCTTTACCTTCAATCTGAATAACCGGTTTTCCTAATCCAATCGCTTGCTCTGCTGCTGTTCCTGCCATGCTAATACAGCATCTACTTTTCAATAATATTTTGTCAAAATTATTCCAATATATATTCACTTCTAAAAATTTATATTGGAATTTCAAGAGATTATTATCTTTTAGATTTTCTATTTTTAACCATCCTCTTTTTTGAAATATCTCCTTTATTTTTGATGAAGATAGAGCATTAACTATTGCAAAATTAAACTGAATTTTTTGAAAATATCTTAAATCTGACAATGCCTCTAATACCTCTAAAATCAAAACAAAATTATCTAAAATCTCAGGGAATCTACTTCCTGGAAATAATCCAATACTAAATTCATCTTTATTTAATTCTTCGTTTCTAGGAAAAAACTTATCCATAAATGGGTTGCCTAAAAAAGACACTTTCTTTTTTAACTGCAAAGTTAAATCATCAGCTGTAAGAGAATCTCTCGTATATATTTTTTTTGCTTTTTGTGAGAGCAAGAAAAATTTAGAAGGCCATGGTAATTTCAACTTCCCTTCATAATGGCTGGAATAAGCAACTAGATACGTAAAAAAATCTTTCTTACAAAACCATGCAAAAAAAACTGGCACAATATCTCCAACTACAAAAAAATAATCATATTTTTTTTTTATTTTAAAAGTTAAATATAATCTTTTTAGAAGATAAAATATTTCTCCTCCTAATATTTCAGTAAGTCTTCCCTTAAAAGAATTATAACCAATTCCTCCAGTTCTAAATTCCTTCGTTTTACCGATAATCTTAATTTTTTCTTTTTCGTAATGGTTTCCCATACCAACAATTGGCAAGTCATGAACAGAATAACCACTTTTTACGAATTGCTTAGCTATTAGACTGCCAGATAGATCTTCTCCATGCCCATTACTTAAAATTAAAATCTTAAACAATTTAAAATTCCAACCATTTTTTTACTTTGGTTAACTCAGGCCAATCTGGATATCTACTTAATCCATCTTCAACAGATTCTTTCAACTCACTTTTCACATCTGGCATCATCATAGACATTTTTTTTATTAACTCGATATGATCCCTAACACCTTTATTATTGGTAGCCAAAAGAGCTAAAGACAAATTCATTCTTGCTTGTGGATCTTGCTGATTTAATCGAACAGCTTGTCTGGCAGCTGACAAAGCTTCTTCATTATTTTTTAAAAGTAATTGAAGCCAAGATAAACAAGTCCAAGCAGCAAAATGATTTGGAATTTGCTGTATAATTTTTTGAAAATCTTGAACAATTGGCATTAAATCTTGACCTGCTTTATATCTTGATAAAGCTGCATTAAAATCCTCTTCGATGGGATTAATTTCGTTATGCATTATTAATTAAACTGCAAAGGAGCTTCCACAACCGCAAGTTTGAGAAGCATTGGGATTTACAAAATTAAAACCACCTCCAATTAATTCCTTACTAAAATCTAACTGCATTCCATAAATATATAGGAGACTTTTAGGATCACAAACTACTTTAAAGCTTTGATCAGCTTTTAATGAATAATCATAAACTTTATCATCGGGATTTATTTCATCGCTTCCTATAAAATCCATCGTATAACTCATCCCACTACAACCGCCTGATCTTACTCCTACCCTTAGTGCTTTTTTATCACTTTGGCCCTTCAATAAATTTGAAATTTGTTCTATAGCATCATTCGTAATTAAGATACCTTTACCATCATCAGAATTTTTAATTTCCTGCTTAACTTCTACATTTTCCATAAAGAAGGGATTTCTGCTATTTATATAATAGTAAAATTTAATCGATAGGATGCATAAAACAAACGTTATCCAAACTTGATTTGTTATAATTTTAAGAAAAAGTGAAAATTGCAATAGTTGGTTCTGGATTAGCTGGTCTTACAGCAGCAGTCAATTTAGTTGATGAAGGTCATGAAGTAGAAATATTCGAGAGCAGGTCATTTTGGGGAGGTAAAGTAGGAAGTTGGGAAGATAAGGATGGCAACCACATAGAAATGGGTTTACATGTATTTTTTTACAATTATGCGAATCTTTTTAAATTAATGAAAAAAGTGGGAGCTCTAAACAATTTACTCCCGAAAGATCATACTCATCTATTTATTAATAATGGTGGTAATTTAAAATCTTTAGACTTCAGATTCCCTTTAGGTGCTCCATTTAACGGACTTAAAGCTTTTTTTACCACCGAACAACTTACTTGGGTTGATAAGTTCAGAAATGCCTTAGCTTTAGGGACAAGTCCAATCGTTAGAGGATTAATAGACTATGAAGGCGCAATGAAAATAATTAGAGATCTAGATAGAATTAGTTTTAAAGAATGGTTTTTAAACCATGGTGGAAGTGAAAAAAGTTTAGAAAGAATGTGGGATCCTATCGCATATGCATTAGGTTTTATTAATTGCAAAGATATTTCAGCAAGATGCATGCTAACTATATTCATGATGTTTGCTTCAAAAACAGAAGCATCAAAACTTAATCTTTTAAAAGGTTCCCCACATAAGTGGTTAACGCAACCTATCGTCGACTACATCACAAACAAAGGAGCAAAAATACATCTTAACCATAAGGTAGAAGAAATCATTTATGAAAAGGAATCTTCCTCTTATTCAGTAAATCAATTAAAAATATCTTCTCCTGAAGGAATTAAGGCAGTGTTTGCAGATAAATTTCTAGCTGCCTGTGATGTTCCTGGAATTAAAAAAATAATTCCAAAAGAATGGTATCAATTTAAAGAATTTGAAGGTTTAAAAAAACTTAGAGCTGTAGCTGTTGCCACAATCCAATTAAGATATGACGGTTGGGTTACTGAATTACAAAAAGATAATACTGGAAACGAACCAATTGGACTAGATAACCTTCTTTATTCTGCTGATGCCTCTTTCAGTTGTTTTGCTGATTTAGCACTAGCAAGTCCAGCAGACTATAGAAAAAAAGATATGGGATCGCTTCTCCAATGTGTTTTAACTCCTGGCGATAGATGGATGGGAAGATCCACAGAAAGAATTACAAAAGAAATTGATAAAGAGGTTCGCCGTCTATTCCCATCCTCAAAAAACCTTAAATTGCTTTGGAGTAACGTGGTACAAATTCCACAATCACTCTATAGAGAAGCTCCCGGTATGGAACCTTTCAGACCCGATCAAAAAACATCTATATCTAATTTCTTCATGGCTGGTAGTTATACAAAACAAGATTATATAGACTCTATGGAGGGAGCTACAATGAGTGGTCATTTAGCTGCCGCCGCAATTTTAGAGAAGAAAGCCGAATTAGCAAAAAATCTTGCAGTAAGTTAATTAATGGGTACTTGGCTAAAACATGACGTAATAACAGTTGTTAATGCGCCTCTTGAAAATGTATGGGACACATGGAGCGATTTAGACTCAATGTCACTTTGGATGAGCTGGATTGAATCTGTAAAAACAGTTGACGAAGAGACTAATACGTTACCAGATTTAACAGAATGGACTTTAGCTGCAAATGGCTTTAGGTTTAAATGGAAAGCTCAAATTACAGAAAGGGTTGAAAAAAGCAAACTTAAATGGAAATCAATAGGAGGGTTACCAACTGAGGGATCAGTAGTTTTCGAAAGTAAAACTGATCAAATCACAACGGTAAATTTAGCAATAACTTATGAACTACCAAAAATGATTGCTCGGCTTATGGAAGAAAATATCTTAGGCAAAATGGTTACAAACGAATTACAGGCCAATATTGATAGGTTCAAAGATTTAGTTGAAAAGAACTATAAAAAAAAATTTTCTAATTAAAAATATTAATTGCTACATCTAGTAGTCCTTCAAAAGTATATTTTTTTGCCTGACTATCAACTCTTCCAAAAATCTTGTTACATATTTTTGTTGTCTGAGGTCCAATAGTTAATAACTTAATTTGATCAAAATATTCTAACCATTGTCTACCAAGTTTTTTTTCTAGTAAAAAAGCAGCATTTACTACGGTTTTACCGCTTGAGAAAATAATTGCATCGACTTTTCGATTCGAAATAATATCAATTGTTTCTTCCGGAATTGATTCAGGACATCTAGTTTCATATGCAGCAACCTCAAAAACACGAGAACCAGCCTTTCTAAATTGATCTGCAATTAAATCCCTACCACCTGTTTGAACTCTTGGTACAAAAACTCGAAGTCCATAACCAGATACTGGGAAATTATCAATTAAACTTTCAGCAACAAATTCTGGAGGTATGAAATCAGCCTTAATCCCAAAATCATCAAGAGTTTTTGAGGTTTTTTCTCCGACTACGGCGATTTTTGTTTTTTTAGAACATTCTTTTAATGAACTATTAAAGTATCTAAGTCTTTTATCCACAAATTTGATCCCATTACTACTGGAAAAAATAATCCAATGAAAATCATTTATTTGACTTAATGCTTCGTCAAGAGGATTCAAATCATCAGGATCAGCAATACTTATTGCAGGTAAATCAAATACATTAGCGCCCTTGCTTATGAATATTTTTTTTATATCCAATATCCCTTCTTTTGATCGAGTAATAATTATATTTCTTTGATCAAGGGGTAGATCAACTTTCGGCATCCTTATCCTCAAAATTATGATTTTGATTTTTATTTTTTAATTCATCGAGAAGTTTCAAGACTGATAATCCTTTATCAAGAACAACATCGTCTTTAAAAATTATCTCTGGAACTCTTCTCATCTCAATTCTTTTTCCTAAACTATGCCTTATAGAACTTTTTGCAATATTCAAGTTTTCAACAATCTCTTTCCTCACTTTCTCTTGAGCAGTTGATGTTATGTAAATTTTACAGTGTTGCAAATCATTTGATAAATCAATCTTAGAAATATTGACGAAATGATCTCTAATAAGATCATTTTCTAAATCATTCTGCAAAATAAGGGTTATTTCTTTCTTCAAAAGAGAAGAAACTTTTGCAAGACGGTAATTATTTGGCATTATGGTTGTAAATTTATTGGGTTTGTCATCGCTTGCAAGACAAAATAAACAGTTATGAAAGCACTTAAGACAGAAGATATCAAACCTACTATTGTGAGTGGATTTGATCTATTCTTGAATAAAGGTTCAAGCAAAGCAACAAGTCCCCCAACAATGATAGATATCAAATACTTTGGATATCTCGCAACATTAGAGAAAAATTCGCCCATCAGCTCCACAAATAGATTACTTTTTTAGCTAAGTTTTAACAAACATTAAACAGCATGATTACATTATATCAATTTAGGCATAGTGCTTTTTGTTTAAAAACAAGAATGGCTCTTCATGCGAAAAAACTACAATATCGCGTTGAAGAAGTAACACCTGGAATAGGGCAATTTGAAATCTTTAAATTATCAGGTCAAAAACAAGTACCTGTAATAGTCGATAGTAATGATCAAGTTATTAATGACTCTTCAACTATTTGCGAATATATAGATAAAAAAAATGATAACAATCCGCTTTTTCCTGAGGACCCAATATTATTTGCACAATGCAAACTAATTGAAGATTGGGCAGATACTACAATGGCTACAACTTGTAGAAAATCTTTAATAAAATCTGCCATAGAAAATCCACAGCTAAGAACTGCATTACTCCCAGATGAAATACCTTCTTCAGTTAAAAGTATTGTTGATAAATTACCTTTTGAAAATCTTAGTAAAATTTCTAATGTAGTTTTGTCTTCTAAAGATAATTTAGAACTCCAAAAATTACTGGAAGCTTTATCAAAATCCTTGATCAACAAGAAATATTTAGTTGGAGATAGTTTATCAATTGCAGATATTTCAATTGCTGCTCAATTATCCCTTCTTAAATTTCCAAAGTCTGCAGGACCCATTCTTTCAGGAGAGGGGAGCCAAGAATACATAAACAACCCTTATTTAGAAAATCTTTTCATTTGGAGGAACAACTTAGAAGAATATCTTTTTAGTGCTAACTCTCAATAAATTCAAACTTCAATTTATATTTATTTGTTTTTATAGCATGAATAGAAGGATCACCAACTTTTGAACCATAAGACGCAACATATTGCACTCCACAAATTGATGGTTTAATTGAATTATCAACTTCCAATATTTCTTCGGAACATTTTTGAAATTTACTAATGGTCTCTACCTGATTAATCCTTGAAGCACCTGGCTTATGTGCAGTTTGTATAACAAGCTCATCTGCGAAAAAAATATCATCATTTTGGATCTGATTTCTCCCTGTAATTCTTGAATCGATATAAAAATCATCTTTTAAATAAGTAATTTGATTATTAATAGATTGAGGATCATTTACAACCTTGATTAAGGTATCACCAAATATTGCTTTTCCAATAGATTCAGAATTTTTTGCACGATTACCGACAACTAAATCTGAATCATTCTTAAAGAAATTTACTTTATAAATAACTGGCTCTTCTGAATCATTAATTATATCTTGAGAAGTAACAAGCCAATTCCCCTCGAACCATTTCGGATAAATTAAATCCTCAGAAGTATCCGACAATTTAAAATTTGGTAAATATAATTCTGGCCATTGATTTACACGATTTTCCAAAAACTCTCGTACATTAGTATCTACAAAAGCAAAAGAACTTTCTAAAAAAATTCCTTGAAAAATCAAGCAAAGAATTAATCCAAGAAGAATCTTCATTATGTCAAATCCACTAATAAGAGCATCAGATCATTATGTATTATTAGAGCCAGATTCAAAAGAAAAAATTGTATCAAAGCAAGAAGCAATTTTATGGTTGAAGAATTGGCTCAGTAAGACAGAAACACAAACAATATATCAAAATATAGAAGATCCTGATCAGGAATTTTTTGAAGAATTATTAGAAAGCACTTATGAATTAGAAATAAAATTAGGATACGTTATCAAATGGTTTGCAGTAAGAATTGAACCAGATTAACTAATTATTTCTTTATGAATTGCATGAATTATTTTCATAGCCACTTGTTCAATATTTTCCCTTTTTACTTGAATTCTTAAATCTGCTTGAGAATACAAATTTTCTCTAGATTGAAAAATGCTCATATATAAATCATTTAGATTCTTTCCCTGTAGAAGTGGCCTATTTTCAATTTCATTTTTCAATCTTTCAATTGCTATATCTTTGTCGAGATCTATCCAAGCTATTATTCCCTGCCTTAAGATTCCCCAGTTTTCCGATTTAGTAACTATTCCTCCCCCGGTAGAGATTACTAATGAAGGAATTTTAATAGTTTCTTTAAGGCAGTTTGCTTCTAATTCACGGAAATTATTTTCTCCTTCATCATTAAAAATTTGATTGATAGATTTTTTTGCCAACTTCTCTATTAACGAATCTAAATCAATATATTTGTACTTCAATAATTCAGCCAGCTTCAAACCGGTTTGTGACTTACCAGAACCCATCATTCCTATTAAAAATATGCTTCTGCCCTTTAAAGTATGAACTGTTTTTTTGATAATGGATTGTTCCATAAAGACAAAAGCGTATTTAAAACCTTAAGATAGTATTATCGCAGAAAGTTATGACTTCTACACAATCCAAACCATTACATGGAAAAGGACGTGAATGCGTCATAACTCGACGTGCCTGCTTTAGTTCTAGTCACCGTTATTGGCTTCCTGAAAAAACTCCAGAAGAAAATTTATCTCTTTTTGGAAATTGCAGTATTGCACCAGGTCATGGTCATAATTATGAACTTATTGTTTCAATGGGTGGAGAACTAGACTCTGATGGAATGGTACTTAATCTCTCTGATGTAAAACACTCTATTAAAGATAAGGTTACTGGACAATTAGATTTTCGTTTTTTAAATGATGTCTGGCCTGAATTTAATGTTAATAATCGAGAAGGTATACTTCCCACGACTGAGGCATTAGTAAAGGTTATTTGGAGTCGTCTAAAGGATGATTTACCTCTTACAAGTCTAAGGCTTTATGAAAACCCAAATTTATGGGCAGATTATTTTGGAAAAAACATGGAAGCATTTTTAACAGTACAAACTCATTTTGCAGCCGCTCATAGACTTGCAAAAGAAGAAATTTCCTTTGATGAAAATAAAAAAATCTATGGGAAATGTGCCAGAGTTAATGGACATGGTCATAACTATCTTGTCGATATAACTGTAAAAGGAGACATTGATAAAAGAACGGGGATGGTTTGCGACTTATCTGCGCTCCAAGAGATAATTAATGATTTGGTTGTTGAACAACTAGATCATACTTTTCTAAATAAAGACATTGAATTTTTCCAGAATTGTGTTCCAACTGCTGAAAATATAGCTTTATATATTTCTGATATTCTTAAAAATCCAATACATGAACTTGGTGCAACATTACACAAAATAAGACTCCAAGAGAGCCCAAATAATGCAGCAGAAATTTATGTTGATCAAAAGCTAACCAATTCATTGAAGTTAAAACTTGAAAATAGTTTAGTCTCACAAACTTGAGTATCCCAAGAGTAATAATTGTTATAGCATCTAGTATTGATGGGAGAATTGCATTTCCTGGAGGTGGAGAATCGCATCTTGGAAGCGAAGAAGATAAAAAAATGTTAAATCAACACTTATCAATGGTTGACGCCACCATTTTTGGTTCAGGTACTTTAATAGCTCATCAATCAACTTACCTAATTAAAAATCTCAATGGTAATGAAGAAGTAACAATATCAAAAAAACAACCAATTTCTATAGTTGCTTCAAATAGCAAAAAATTTAACAGTAATTGGAAATACTTTCGTCAACCAATTAGAAGATGGCTAATAAGCTCAAGTAAAGTTGATAATTCGTCAAATAATGACTTCGAGAAACAACTCTTTTTCGAAGATTCATGGAGTAAAACTTTAATTTCACTTAAAAAACAAGGGATAAATGATCTAGCTCTTTTAGGAGGTGCAAAACTTATAAATTCATTCATAAAAGAGGATCTAATAACGGATATAAAAATTACAATAATTCCACAAATTATTGGAGGTAAGTATACATGGATCCCTCCAGAAAAAACAAATGAGATTTTTAATCTCAAAAGACTATGGGAAATAAAATCAGTTAAAAATTTAATGAATAATGAAATCCATATTCATTACAAAAAAATTTGAAATAGATTCAATAATAAATGAACCAAAAAATACATAAAGTTGAAGTCAAATTGTCAATCAAGGAAATCTCCAAGGAGATATGGAATGAATTAACAAATGAAATCAATAATCCATTCTATGAATGGACTTGGCTTAAAAACCTTGAAATATCAAAAAGTGTCTCAAGAGAAACTGGTTGGCAACCTCTATATTTTGTTGCTTATAAAAATGAAGAAATATTAGGAATTGCTCCACTTTTTTTAAAAAATCATAGCTATGGAGAATTCATTTTTGATCAATCATTTGCAAGATTGGCTCAAGAGCTGAATTTAAATTATTACCCTAAATTAATTGGAATGAGTCCTTATAGTCCTGTAAATGGATATCAATTTCTTTATAAAAAAAATGAAGATAAGAAAGAAATTACAAATTTGCTTATAAACCATATCGAAAGCTTCGCAATTACAAACAAAATTTTAAGTTGTAATTTTTTATATATTGATGAAAGCTGGGGTGACCATCTTAAATCTTTGGGATACCATGAATGGATAAATTCCAGCAGTGAATGGAGGAGTAATGGAGAAAAAACGTTTGATGATTTTCTTTCAAGATTTAACTCTAATCAGAGAAAAAATATAAAAAAAGAGAGGAAATCAATTACTAAACAAGATATTAAAATAAAAATTTTTAATGAAATTGATATCAACCAAGAAATACTCGAAAAAATGCATGATTTTTATGAACAGCATTGTTCGAGGTGGGGAGTCTGGGGAAGTAAATATTTAACTCCTACATTTTTCGAAAAAATTCTTGATAATAAAAAAAATCTTTTACTTTTTAGCGCATCAAAAAATGATTCAAATGATATTTTTGCTATGTCGATGTGCGTTAAAAATAAATACAACTTATGGGGTAGATATTGGGGTAGTCAAGAAGAAATATCTAATTTACATTTTGAATTATGCTACTACCAGCCAATTGAATGGGCAATAAAAAATAGTATCCATTTGTTTGATCCTGGAGCAGGCGGGAAACATAAAAGAAGGAGGGGGTTTTTTGCGAAAAACACGATTAGTTTGCATAAGTGGTTTGATAAAAATATGGAAAATATAATTTATCCTTGGCTAAATGAAGTTAATAAACAAACTAAGATGGAAATTGATATTGAAAATAAATCTATACCCTTTAAATAAAAAATTATTTAGCTTTCCCAAAGATTATATTAGTAATATAGTTTTTATTAACTTCTAAGAATGGATTCTAGTAAAAGTTTCGATGAAAAAATAAATATTGATGATAATCTATCCAACCGATATATAGACTTAGATCCAAACGGCTATTTTATTATAAAAGTAGATTTAGTAGAAAATAAAATAATTTTGGAGCACTATCTAAATAATATTAATGATGATGGATATGCGCTTGACCCAGAAACAAATGAACCAATTAAATGCGACTCTGAAAATAAAAGAGTTAGTAATGAAGTGTTTGAAGGTATTAGTGCAAAACAACTTGGAATATTAATAACTGAAGAAAGAAACGACTTAATCACCAGATTCGACCATGCTCTATATTTAGGCCGGGAACTACAAAAAGCAGAAGAATGTTTATACAAAAAATTACCCTATATCCAAGATTAAGAAATTAAACGAAAAAATCTAATCTTTTCATCTGATGTTAAATTAAATAAAAATAAAAAAATTAATGAACATCATTTTCTATTTTGCATTTATTGGTTTTGGTTTTGGAGCTGCTTTCGCATTAGATAAACTCTTAAGAGCAGTTAAGTTAATTTAAAAAAACTACAAAATTTTAATAGTCTCTCCATACAAATCATATTCATCTGCAAAAGAAATATTTGCTTCAACAAATTTACCAATATAATTTTTCAAATCAATTTTATCTTTAACAGATAAAATTACAGTTCCGTCAATTTCAGGAGCGAAATTGTAGGACCGACCTATTAATTCGTTATTTTCTGATATTTTTTCTACCAAAATCTTCATTTTTGAACCAACATATGCCTGATTTTTATCTTTAGAGATGTTTTGTTGAACTGAAATAACGTTATCTTTTCTTGCCTCTGCAACCTCTGGAGATACTTTATTTGGCAAATGAAAAGCTGCAGTTCCTTCCTCAGCAGAAAAAATAAACACTCCCACATGATCAAATTTGTGCCTATCCAAAAATTCGAGAAGATGTTCAAAATGTTCTTTTTTTTCTCCTGGGAAACCAACAATGAGACTAGTTCTTAATACAGCAGATGGAATTTCTTCTCTAATTTTCTTCAAAATTGATTCATTCAAAGAAGCTTGCCAAGGTCTATTCATACTCTTCAACACATCTGGATGACTATGCTGAAGTGGCAAATCAAAGTAAGGCACAATATTCTTTGAATCTTTGAAAGCTCTAATAACCTCATCAGTTAAACCTGTTGGATAAGCATAATGTGTCCTTATCCAAGGAATTGGAACTTTAGAAAGCTCATTCAAAAGTTTAGCTAATGATGGTTTTCCATAAATATCTTGACCATAATTAGTCGTTATTTGACTAATTAATATGATTTCTTGAATACCCTTTTTTGCAAGACTTTTAGCTTCTGAAACTATAGATTCTATTGTTCGACTTCTTTGAGGACCTCTCAACTTAGGAATAATACAAAAAGCGCAATTATAATTACAACCTTCAGCAATGCGAAGATAAGCAACAAATTTGTTTTTATCTACAAAACGAGGCATTTCCTCATCTGCAATAAATTTAGGTATTTTTGAAACTTCATTAACTATTTCCCCTTTTTCTACTCTGTCTAAAACCTTTGCTATCTTTTGATAATCTCCTGTTCCAACCAAACCTTTTATTTCAGGGATTTCTTTTATAAGCTCATCTTTAAAATGCTGAGCCATACAGCCTGCAACTATTACTTCCTTTCCTTGATTTGTATATTCTAGAATTTTTCTAATAGATTCTTCTCTAGCTGTTTCAATAAAACTGCAAGTATTCACAACAACAACATTTGCATCATTTATATTGCTATCAACTTCATAACCCTCTTTATCTAATAAGCCTTGCATATGTTCAGTATCAACAAGATTTTTCTCACAACCAACATGACTGAATGCAATCTTAGATAGTTTTTTTTCTTTTATATTGAGACTATTTTGTTTCACAACTTGAAAAATAAGAATTAAAAGATTTAAACAGCATTTCGTATATAACTCTCATGCCAAGATAATATTAGGATAGATAACGTAAATAACAAACATTCTTTTTGTATGACCCTTAACACTTCAAACAGAAGAAATAAAAAAGATTTGAAATGGCCAAAAATCGTAATCGCAATTCTTAGCACTATAGGCATAGTTGACACAGGTTCGATTACTTTAAAAAATTGGGGATTATTTACTTCCCTTTCATGCCCAGGGATACAAAATGGTTGTGAAACAGTTTTAAATAGTCCTTGGGGTACTTTATTTGAAAATAATCAAGTTAATATACCTCTCTCACTAGCTGGATTTATAACATATTTATCAATATTAGTTATCACAATAATACTCTCGCTTAATTTAATTTCCCCAAAAGAAAAACTAAATAAGTTTTTATGGTGGTTAGTATTTCTAATTTCTTGTGCTTCATCAACATTTAGCTTTTTGTTGATAAATATAATGTTTTTTAAGATTCAAGCATATTGCTTTTTTTGTATACTTTCAGCAATTTTATCATTTTCTATCTTTATAATTTCTATCATTGGAGCAAAGTTCGAAAGTAGAGAACCTATGATTTTTAGAGGTTTTATTGTAGCCATAAGTGTCCTACTTGGGGGCCTAATTTGGTCAACAAATGTTGACCCTTCTAATGCTATTGATGTTGCAAACCCTACTGAAAATGTATCGCCAATAATTACCACTTCAAGCTCTCCCCAAAAGGTAAAGTTTGCAAAATTTTTAAGTCAAAACAATATTGTTATGTATAGTGCATACTGGTGCCCGCATTGCCACGATCAGAAACAATTATTTGGTGATGAAGCAGTTAAAGAATTAAAAGTAGTTGAATGTGCTAAAGATGGCAAAGATAATGAGTATGAGCTATGCCAAACTAAAGGAATCAGTGGATTTCCTTCTTGGGAAATAAATGGAGAAATTATTAGTGGTACTCGTGATTTAAATGAATTGGCAACAAAAACCGGCTATCGGGGAGATCTTAATTTTTAATAAATCTTTTTTGAATTTTTTGATCTAACTGTTGTCTAGTATGGCATTCCCAATTTTTATCTTTATCAGGGAAATCATCTCTATAATGCCCTCCTCTACTTTCTTCTCGAAATAAACAAGCTTTTAATAAAGTTATGGTGGTTATTTGTCTATTCTTTAAATCAAGTAAAAGATTTAATGCTCTCCTATTACGTTCACTAAGTTTTATTTTGTGATCAATTTTTATTTTTTCAAGACTATTTAGTAAATCATTTTCATTTAATTTATCTATATCATTTTGAATATAATTTAAAAATTTACTCATATTTACTTTATTTCGAGATACACCTAAATTTAACCAACATAGTTTTCTTAGTTCATCAATTTTTTCAGAAATTATAGAAATTTGATCTTCTTTGGGATCTTCAATATCAAACTCTTGAAATGATCTATCAAATTTTTCAAATTTAGAAAGGTCATTCAAAACAATTAAAGACATTTTTCTTGCGAAAACAAGACACTCCATCAGTGAATTACTTGCAAGTCTATTAGCACCATGCACTCCTGTAGAAGCAACTTCTCCAACGGCATATAATCCTTTTCTTGTTGAAGATGCATTAAGATCAGTTTTAACACCTCCCATCCAATAATGGGCTGCAGGAGCTACGGGGATAACCTCATTTAAAGGGTTAACGCCATAATCCTGACATCGACTTAAGATCGTAGGGAAGCGCTCTACAATTTTTTCTGGATCAATATACCGAAGATCTAAGCCAACATGGTCTACATTATTATCATGCATATTTTTCATAATTGCTCTACTTACCTGATCTCTAGTAGCTAGATCACGATTTTCAAGATTTTTAACTGGACTTTCACCATTTTTATCAACTAAAATCGCTCCTTCCCCTCTAAGTGCCTCAGATATTAAGAAGCAAGGTGCACCATAAAATTTTAAAGCGGTTGGATGAAATTGCACGAACTCTAAATCTTCAATAGCAGCTCCTGCTTTCCATGCAAGAGCAATACCTTCACCAGAGGATTGAGCAGGATTTGTTGTATTCGTAAATAAGTGCCCACCCCCACCTGTAGCCAAAACAACAGCCCTAGATTTAATCCAATATAAATTTGCTCCATCAAGAACCTGAACTCCTTTACATTCTTTATTTTCAATGAGAAGTTCAGTTACTCTTACACCCCTGCAGTGAAGAATATTTTTTTGATCCTCAATATGATCTTCTAAAACTTCAACTAATGCTCGTCCAGTACGATCCTTAACATGTAAGACTCTTCTTCGTGAATGAGCTGCTTCCAAGGTAGTAGCTAATTGATTAGAACTTTGATCAAAAATCATCCCTAAATTCTGCAACCTTTCTACACAACCTGGAGCTTCTTTAACTAGCATTTCTACAGCTTGAAAATCACATAATCCATCACCTGCTTTTAAAGTATCTTCAGCATGAAGATCAAATGAATCATCTTGTCTAACAACAGATGCAATTCCTCCTTGAGCCCATCTACTGGAAGATACCTTACTAGTATTTCTATTGAGAAGAAGCACTTTTAAATTTGAGGGTAATTCAAGACAAGTCATAAGGCCAGCAGCTCCAGCGCCTATAACGATTACATCCCAATTATTTATTGGTATCGGTTCTTGCGAAAATGGAGGCCTTAACATTAAACCAATCCACTAAAAGTTGGTTGCAATATTGCTAGAACAATGAAAATACCATCAACAATTAATGTAGTTTGAATTACGTAACCAGAAACTAACAGTGCTTTACCACTAGTAGTATTAATTGTGGCAGAATCTAGAATTTCTTTTGAAATAAACCAAAGTATAAGAGCAACAAAGATGATAACAGATAATGATTTTATTTGTAGAAGACTCTCAGAGGTTTTTTGAAGAATCATAGGTGCAGTTTCAGAATCTGCTGTAATTACCTGCCTCCATTGATCCATGATTCCGATTAAAAATATTGTTATGTCGGTAACTGCGGTTCCAAATAAAGAAGAGATATAAAAACTTGAACCTATTTTCCAATTAGTACCAAATCCAATTAAAGCTAATGGGAGAACTACAGCTTCAACCGGTATATGTAGGATAGGAAATGGGCTTAACCATCCCCAGAACAAACATCCTCCAAGCCAACTACCTGATACACCAATTAATAATGAACTGACAATAAACCACTTATTTGATCCTTTCTGATTCAAAACAATTGCCACTAAGACAATAACAAAAGTAAAACAAAGAGCACTTATTGGTTCTAATCTAACCCAAGGGGCTTGAACAAAAATAGGTAAAATTACAAAAAAAGAAGACCACAATCTTAAAGATATAGAATTTGATAAAAAAATATTTTCGTATGAATCAACTGTATTATGAGATTCATGGTTGAATTTATCTTTTACTTCTAAATTTTTTGTAATTAATTCTTTCAATGAAATTGGTTATTTTAATTAATCTAAATCGTGTTTTAGAAAACTGCGAATGCCATATTTTAATAAATAAAAGGCCCATAATTTCACTCCTATATTTAGTTTTTTAAAAGTATTTAATACACTTTGAGTCATATATAAGTTTAAAATAAATTTATATGTGCGTATTTAACCTTAAATTGTGTGGCAAGAAATTAATTACACTGAAAATCTCAATGATCTTTTGGTCCCTAATATTACTTATCAAATAAATCCTGCAGAAATTGAAAGTATTGAAGCTAATTCCATTGCTGAAGAAATAGGATTTGAATCTGGTGATTCAATTATTAGTATTAATGGAAAAAAACCAAGAGATTTAATTGATTATCAGATTTTAATTAGTGAAGAAATTTTAGACATATCAGTTTTAGATAAAAATCATGAAATTCACCACATAAATATTGAAAAAGATCAAGACGTTAATTTAGGTATAAATTTTAAAGATGCATTATTTGATTCAATCAAGCAATGCAATAATAGATGTCCATTTTGTTTTATCGATCAACAGCCAAGTGGTAAAAGAAAAAGCCTCTATATAAAAGATGATGATTATAGATTAAGTTTCCTATATGGCTCTTATTTAACTCTTACGAATTTAAAAAAAGAAGACTGGGAAAGAATTGCTATGCAAAGACTATCCCCACTTTTTATTTCAGTTCATGCCACTGATTCCGCCACAAGAAAAAAATTATTGAAAAATAAAAAAGCAGGAGTGATACTTGATCAAATTTCGTGGTTTGAAAAAAACTCTATTCAAATACATGCTCAAATTGTTGTTTGTCCTGATATAAATGATGGGGAAATTCTTGAAAAATCAATTTTGGAACTGGCTGAATTCTACAAAAAAACCTCTCAGACAGTACTTTCAGTCGCAATAGTTCCTGTAGGACTTACAAAATTTAGACCTAAAAATGATGGATTGAAGCCAATAAGCCCAGAATACGCAAAAAAAACTATTAAACAAGTAGAGAGAATTCAAGCCTCTCTACAAATTACTCTAGGGACTCGTTTTTGTTGGCTAGCAGACGAATGGTATTTAATTGCTGGAACAAATTTACCTAATTACAAAACCTATGAAAATATGCCACAAGAATCTAATGGAGTTGGGACTATTAGAAACTTTCTAGAAGGATTAAGAGAGAAGACTAAAAACTTACCCCAAAAAGTAAAAAAGCCAAAAAAAGTTAGTTGGATTGTGGGTAAATTAGTTTATGAAGCCCTAATTCCTACAGTTAAGAAATTAAACTTAATTCATGGATTAACAATTAATTTATATGGTTTGCCAAGTATTTATTGGGGTCAAGATCAAGTTGTGACAGGTCTTCTTACTGGAGAAGATCTAATTTACGGGCTGAAAAATAAGGATTTAGGAGAAGCTGTTTACATACCATCTATTATGTTAAAAATTAATACTGATTTATTTTTAGATGATAAAAATATTCAAGAAGTTGAGAATCAAATAAATACTAAAATTCACGTTCTTGATGATTCAAATGATATTATTAATACTTTGATTGGTTAATCGAATATTTTCTATACTACAAAACATGCTTAGAAGAGTAATAAATCCTTTCTTATTATTGCCGCTTACTCTAAGTATGAATACCTTTTATGTTTTATCGAGCGAAATAAAAAATTACATTGATAATGTTTTAGAAGAAAAATCAAATATTACTTTTGTTGATTATCAAGAAATAGAAAAACTTGTATTAAATAATCAAGAATTAAAATCATTACAAAACCTAGTAAACTCTGCAAGCTTTAATCTTTCCAGTCAAATTGCCAAAAGATACCCATCCTTGGATTTTCAAGCTAATGGGTTACCAAAATATGTCGCAGGTAAAAAGTATAATAGCAATTCACCTACTTTAAAAACATCACAATTTACGGCTAATCCCTCCCTGAACATTCAATGGGATTTAATTGCGCCGCTAAGGGGATCTGAAATTAAAATTGCCAAAATAAATTACAAAATTGCAGAAAATAATTTTGAGATTAAGAAAAAAGATTTACTTCAAGAAGCAAGAATCAGATATCACAAATACAAAAAGTCATATCAAGATATTAAAAATAAAAAATTCACACTCGATTTATCAATTACAAGTTTAGAAAATGCTAAAGCGAAGCTAGATGCTGGAATTGGTACAAAATTTGAAGTTCTTGAAGCAGAAGCTCAATTATCTCGAGATCAACAATCACTGAATGAAAAGAAAATAGAACATGAAATTAATAAAATTTCTCTTAAAGAGATTCTTAATGTTAAGGGTGATTTCGAAACTAATAAAGAGCAAAGTCTTATAGGATTTTGGAATTATAAATTTAATAAGAATATTAATGAAGGTTTGGAAAAAAATCTTTCCTTAAAAAACCTTATTCTTCAAAAATCAATCAAAAAGAGCCAAGCAGAGAGCTTTTTAGCCCAAAATAAGCCAAATATCTATATCAGTAATTCATTATCAAGTACATTTTCAAAGGGTGACTCTCTAGCAACTAATATCGACTCTGAAAAATCTGGATCTAATTATACAAATACCATAAGTCTAAATTTTGCATGGAGTATTTTTGATGGTGGACAAAATAAGAACTCCTACAAATCAAAATTAGCAGATTCGGAAGCTGAAAAATATGCTTATGAAAATCTAAAAAATGTTTTAACCACAAGTATTAGTAAAGCCTACTTAAATCTCAAATTAAATGAAGAAAAAATAATTTCTTCTCTTAAAGAAATTGAATCAAGCAAAGAGTCTGTAAGGCTTTCTAGACTTAGATATGATGTTGGAATATCAACTCTAAAAGATGTTCTTGTTAGGCAAAATGAATTAAGTAATGCAAAATCAAAAAATATTAATGCAATATATAATTACAATTTGAATATAGATGAATTAGAAAGATTAACTTTCCTTGATGCTAGTGAAAATTGTTTGGGTAGTAGTAATACTAAAATTAAAGATGCAGAGTCTATTTGCAATATAGAAAGATGAATCCAACAAATTTAACTAATGAGCAACTAAGTGAATTAGATTCTTTATTTGAATTCGTTAGTCAACGTCAAAAAAAAGATTTTGGAAATATTAGCGCCAGCAATAAATCAGATGGATCATTGTTAACAAGTTGTGATTTATGGAGTGACCAAACAATCGTAGATGGCTTAGCTTCAATAGCTCCAGGTGAGGGCGTTCTTAGTGAAGAAGGGCAAAAGTTCATTCCAAACTCAAAAGCTTATTGGGTGGTCGATCCACTCGATGGGACAACAAATTTTGCTGCAGGTATTCCCTACTGGTCTATATCAGTGGCAAGGTTCGTTGATGGTAAACCTCAATCTTCTTTTTTAATAATTCCTACATTGAAAAAAAAGTTTGTATCCATTAAAGGTAAGGGAGTTTGGTTAAATAACCAGAAAATAAATCCTAGCCAAAATAATCATCAAAGTGAATGCATTTCTTTATGTAGTAGATCAATAAAAATTTTACAAAAAAAACCAAACTCAGTATTTCCAGGCAAAATCAGACTCTTAGGTGTATCAAGTTTAAATCTTACTAGTGTAGCTATGGGACAAACTTTCGGAGCAATAGAATCAACCCCTAAGATTTGGGATATTGCAGCAGCCTGGCTGCTATTGGAAGAACTCAATTGTTCTATAGAGTGGTTAGAAACAGATCCTCTAAATTTAGTTTCAGGAGAAGACTTGAGCGATATAAATTTTCCATTAATTGCTTGTAGATCTATAGAAAAAGTTGAAATTTTAAAGCCATGGGGCAATTTATTATTAGAGAAATAGTTGCAGGATTAATCAATAATTGCTTGAAAAAATTCTTAATCCGATACAATAAAAAAGAAGTAAATAAATAAAATATTTGAAAAAAATTAATATGCAGCGAAGTTCGACATGGATACTGAAAAGTTTATGGGGAGCTTGTGAACGATGGAGCAAATCTGATTGTGTTGATTTAAGCGCTGCATTTGCATACTACACACTTCAATCATTTTTTCCTATCCTTCTGATTTCTCTTTCAATAGCTTCATGGTTCCTAGGAAAACAAGAGGGATTGGATCAACAAATAATTGCTATTGCTGCTCAGCTTCTACCTCCTTCAGTGGTTGAGCTAGTAGAAACAACATTATTTAATTTGATAGATCAAGGTTTTGGAGCTGGTATTCTAGGAGCTATGTTTTTGCTTTTTACAGCAGGAAATGCATATCTATCTCTTCAAAGAGGCTCAGATAGACTGTGGGAAGACGAAATTCCTTCTAGAAAAGTAAATGCTGCTTGGAGAGTACAAGCTTCGAGGTTTCTCAGAAATAGAGTTGAAGCCTTTTTAATAGTATTCTTTATTGGCTTTTTAATGGTACTAGATCAGATTAGTGCAAATCTTAGAATGATCCCAAGTAATGTTTTAGAAAATCTTTCAAAATCTAATACTCTTATTTCTGATTTATTAATAAAGTTACCGCTATTACAAGTTGGTCAGTTTGCAATACCACTAATCGGATTTTCTTTAATGGCTCTTTTATTACAAGCCCTCTTACCCAGTCGAAAAGTTCCTTTGAAACCACTTTTACCTGGATCTTTTCTTATTGGAATTGGCCTAACCACTTTGAACTTAGCAGTAAGTAAAAGTATTCTCTCACTTGGAGTGAGATTTCAAGCATACGGGTTTATTGGAGGCTTTCTAGTACTTACTTTGTGGGTATGGCTATTAGGAGTGATTTTATATTTTGGACAGTGTTGGAGCGTAGTAATTGCTAGTATGACTCTAGTAAATAAAAAAAGAAATTATAGATAAGGATATAAACAAGGTGAATTATTTTCTTAAAGCTAATAAAAATCTTCTTACCTATTCATTAATCATACTTATCGTTATTCCAATTTTTGGATTAAACTTTTTCATTAGCTTTGTTGGAAATATCCTACTTCTTATATTTCTCATTCCTCTTCTATTGTTAGTTTTAGTGTTTATAGGTTTTAACTCTTACAAATCTAAAATTAATACATGCAGTAATTGTGGAGCAATATCATTAGGTTTAAGTGAAACCTGCATGAATTGCGGTGCAGATCTAGAGAAAATAAGTAAGAAAAATCAATTAGATAATAAGCCCAGTGAAAGTACGATTGATGTGAAAGCAGAAGAAATTAAATAAAATACTAACCTATTCCAATTTGTCGAAGAATACTTTGCCCAGTAATTAATTCAGTACCAAGTCCAATTAAAATACCCATCATTGCCATACGGCCATTCCAGGTTTCTGCAAAATTTACGAAGCCAAATCTTGGTTGATTGTCATTATTCATAATTAACTGTATTACTTATTAAGTTATTTTAACGTTTTAATGAAGAATTTATGATAAATAATAAATTATTTATTTAACATGTCTTACACCATCAACAGGTCTATAATCATCTCCAGTTAATTCCTCATATACAATGGCCGGCAATCCTGTATCAAACATTGTTTGCAATGCTTCTTTTAACATAGGATTCCAACCTCCAGTACTAACTTTTCCATGCCTTACGGTCCAGTCCCAAGTACCTTGAAGATCTCTGGGTAGTCTACCTTCTCTATCTCTTCGCGCAACTAAGTCTAAAGATTCGACTATACCAACAATAACTGGATTTTTACCGTACGAAGGAGTAAGACTTAGTTCAAGTCTTACTGGATCTTCTTTAACTATTTTTAAACGAAATCTTGGTGGCAATTTAAGAGATCTTATTACCGTTGAGACAATTTTTGTTCTTAATTCCAATTTTTTTCCTAAGATGTAATTTGATTAATCAGTTGCTGAACCTTTTTCTTCTAATGTAGTGTCATTGTCATTAGAAAATCTTACTGTTAATAGCTCTTCTTCTGTTAGATTTCCTGATTTATCTAAAAGTTCTGGATGTATTGTGTACTTTTTTTGTTTAAAACTGGAAGAACTCAATCGTTGATTTTTATTATCGGATATACTCCAGCCATTAGACATTACTTTAAAAGCTTTCCAAACTAAATAAGTTAAAGCTGCAGAATATATTATTGGGAATAGGATAGTCATCAAACTTATAATTAAATTAGTTATATTTTAGACATCATAGCCCGAAAAAAAGTAATTTAGCTACTTTCAGTTATTAAATTATTCTCTATATTCAATAAATTTAATTAGTAGTTATATTTAAAGCACACTGATATGGTGTATTAAATCTCTCTAAGAACATAAAAATCAAAATTGAAAAGAGACATCCAAAAGCTATTACTAATCGCCTCATTAATTACAGTGAATATTAGATATCCTGCAAAAGTAATATCCCAACCATTCAATAAACCAAAAATTAATGAAGTTAATTTATATTCAAATAAATCTTTTATAACTAAAGCTGTAGAAAGAACCGGTTCAGCTGTAGTTACAATTGATACTCAAAGATATGTTAAAAAAAGAAAATTTCCTAGAAATTCTCAATTACTTCTAGACCCATATTTTGAAAGATTTTTTGGATTAGATTTACCGAATGATAATCGGCCCAGGATAGAGCAAAACCAAGGTAGTGGGTTTATTTTTGCAGATGGACTTATAATGACCAATGCTCATGTTGTGAATGGATCAGATAAGGTGATTGTTGGTTTAACCAATGGCAAAAAATTTGAAGCAAAACTGATAGGGCAAGACTTTTTTACTGATTTAGCTGTGCTAAAGATTGAAGGGAAAGGACCTTGGCCAAAAGCAAAATTGGGCAATTCAGCAAAGATTAAAGTTGGTGATTGGGCCATAGCAGTCGGAAATCCATTTGGACTAGAAAACACAGTTACCCTTGGTATTATTAGTAATCTAAATAGAAACGTAAATCAATTAGGAATATATGATAAAAAGCTTGAATTGATACAAACAGACGCTGCTATTAATCCTGGCAATTCTGGAGGTCCACTATTGAATAGCGAGGGAGAAGTAATTGGTATTAATACGTTGATAAGATCAGGTCCAGGCGCGGGTTTAAGTTTCGCAATACCAATTAATAAAGCTAAAGAAATTGCCTATCAACTTATAAAAAATGGAAAAGTAGTTCATCCTATGATCGGAATTAGCCTAATAGAAGAAAGTAATTCTGAGAGAAAAAATAATGCCGTTAAAGTTGGATATGTAGTACCAAATAGCCCAGCTGAAAAGAGTGGAATCATGATAAATGACATTATAATAAAAATCGGTAAAAAAGATATTGAAAAAGCATCAGACGTTTTAGACCAAATAAGTAAAAATGGTATAAATAAACAAATCAATATATTATTGAAGCGTAAAAATAAACTTATTCAATTAAACGTAATACCAACTGATATAACTAATCTAGAAAACAACTAAAAGATTTAATTTTCATTCTGTTTAAGTATTTCCACACACCTAGAGATACATCTACCATCCCTTATATCACAGGCAGTAATGCATTGAAAATAACTTTCAATAGGATCAGAAACTTGAAAATGTTTTTCTTGGAAAACGGAAATTTTCATTTAAATTATTAAAACCTATTTTTGTATTTTAGGATTAATCAAGGAATTTAAACTATGTAAAGATAAATAAGTGATCTTACTTAGCTAAATGTAAATTTTATTAAAAGTAATCAAATCTTTTTATTACTTTGAGTTTTTTCTAAAAAATATTCGTAATTACCATCATATGAAAATAACTTTGAATCTTTAATTTCAACAATTCTATTTGCAACCTTTGAAATAAAATACCGATCATGAGAAATGATTAATAATGAACCTTTATAATTATTAATTGCTAATTCTAAGTTTTCCTTAGATTGCAGATCCAAATGATTAGTTGGTTCGTCCAAAAGAAGGAAATTACTAGGATTAATAATCATGAGCG
Source organism: Prochlorococcus marinus (assembly GCF_001180325.1). Lineage (GTDB taxonomy): Bacteria > Cyanobacteriota > Cyanobacteriia > PCC-6307 > Cyanobiaceae > Prochlorococcus_A > Prochlorococcus_A marinus_R. The sequence continues at coordinate 88,531 of NZ_CVSZ01000035.1, read as the reverse complement.
CCAATGCCAATCTTGCCTTTTCTCCCCCGCTGAGTTGTTTAATATATTTAAAAACAGTTTCATTTTGAAAGCCAAAACCCCCTAAAAATGTTCTAACTTTTTTTTGGGACCATTCTGGAGACCTATTACATATTAAATCAATAACCCTTTCATCAAGTGAAAGTGCTTCAGCCTGATTTTGTTCATAATAGCTCACAATTATATTATGTTTACCAAGATTAATTTCTCCAAGCTCAGGAGATATTTTTTTCATAATAATTTTAAGCAATGTAGATTTGCCGCAGCCATTAGGTCCCAATATTGCTATTTTCTCCCCAGAAGCAATCTTTAAATTAATATCTAAAAAAAGAATTTTATCATCGAAACTATGAGACAAATTTTTGATATTTAGAACTAATTTTCCTGAGCGAGGGCACTCTGGAAAATTAAAAACAGGACTTTTTGATTTTGCTATTGGAGCCTTAATTGTAGAAATTTTTTTTAATTGTTTTTCTCTACTTTTTGCTTGAGAACTTCTAGTTGCACTAGCTCTAAATCTATCTATATACCTCTTCTGTAACGCAATTTCTTTTTGTTGTAATTGATATGCCTTATTTTGTGATTCTTCATTCAAAGATTTCTGTTGGACAAAAAAAGAATAGTTCCCATTATATGTTTCAGATGTTCCTCTATCTACAAAAATTATTTTTTTACATAATTTATCCAGGAAATATCTATCATGGCTAATAACAATAATTGCAATTTTAAGCGATGATAGATATTCTTCCAACCAAAAAATAGTTTCTAAATCTAAATGATTGGTTGGTTCATCCAGTAAAAGTAAATCAGGTTTTTGTAAGAGTATTTTTCCAAGTGCAACTTTCATCTGCCAACCACCTGAGAAATTGCCAACTAATTTATCAGCATCTTCTATAGAAAAGCCTAATTTTGGTAATATTTTTTCTACATCAGATTGCATTTTATAACCACCTAAAGCTTCAAATTTTTCTTGATATTTTGCAAGTTGATTTACAAATATTTCAAGTTCATCGGAATTATTTTTTATATCCAATGATTTCATTTTATTCTCAATTTCTAAAAGTTTAATGGCAACAATTTGTATATCTTTAAAAGAACTTTCTAATTCCTGTCTAACTGAAAAATTCAAATTACAATCAAACTCTTGTTTTAGATGGGCAATTTTAGGATTTCCCTCTTTGATGATAGTTCCACTTGTTTGCTCTTCCTCTCCAATTAAAATCTTAAATTGGGTTGATTTACCTGCACCATTAGAACCAACCAAGCCAACTTTTTCTCCTTTCTTAATCTCCCAACTAATATTTTTTAAAACAACATCCGTAGAATAAATTTTGCTTACATCTTCAAATCTAATCACTGTTTTAAAAATAGAATTTACAAAATCTGTGGCTTATTTACTAAAAAATATTTTGTGGAATAAAATTAAATCATGAAAAGACTAGAACAAATTGTAGTGATTTTTATAGCTGCAGCGCTTGCGATTCCAAGTTATTGGTTTTTTTGGACTTTGGCTGGTGGAGGTGGCTACAACAAAAGAATAAAACCTATTCCTAATCAAAATAATAATTATTCGAAACCTTTTCCTAAAGACCTCCTCGAGCCTTGATTAACCACATTTTAGTTGCCTCATCATCAATAGTACTCAAATATTCAATAACCTCTTCTTTAGTCACAGAAATATTTAACTCATTGCCAATATCGCATATTTTATCTAAGGCTTTTTTAGGATTAGTTAAGGCTGTCATAAACAGACTTTGTTTCTTTTTGGAATCGTTGGCTATCAACTTATAGAGCTTTTCAGCATTACTGGACATGTTTTTAAAATCTATTTATTAATAGATTATTACTTCAAGCTACATTTTGTTCATTATATTTATTATTAGATAAATCATTATCCACATCTTTTATTTCTTTTGCTGAGGCATCTGCCATACTTCTTGCGTCTAAACATAAAACTTTTCTTAGTTTCGCAAAGTTAGCTGCGTGAGATTTTCTACCATCTTTTTGAGCATAATATTCAGACTGCTGAAGAATATGGTGAAGATGTGTTAATAAATATGGACTAATTACAGCTGATACCAAAACGTCACTATTTTCATTATCGAGTGAATCAGAATTGACTAATCTTTTTTTCGGTTTATCAATTATCGACCTTTTAGGAGAATCAATTTTTCTTGAATTTTTCATGGGACAATAAAACAATTAATTGATAGGGATATAAATTTCCTTAATAATAATATACACAAAGATAGTATCCTTGACTAACTGTGTATACTAATAAGTAACAGTTATCAACTTTGACTCATGGCTACCCGTCAAAACTCAACTAATGGGAAGCCTAAATCCCCAAGAATTCAAGTAGTTCTTCCAGAATTAATATGTGAGCAATTAACTATTTTGGCCGATAATGAATCTAGGACAGTGAGTAATATGGCAAAAGTGTTAATACAAGAGGGTATAAAAAAATATTTCGAAAAAGAAAGTAAATCACCTCTTTCAGGAAATAATTTAAATACTGAAAAATTTAGAGATGAACTTGAAAAACAAAGCGTCAGAAGATTAAAAAGAGCTCCTCAAAGGATTAGATATTATAAAAAGTCTGATTAAAAATTATTAATTTTGAGGCAATTTCTGTAAATCTACAGTTTTACCCATTACTACCAGAATATTTCCTCTTTCCAAAATATATTTTGCTGGAGGATTAACTGTTAATTCTTCAGCAGGTCCTGCAGCAAGAACATTTACTAAATAATTTTTCCTCAAATTTAAATCTCTTAAAGATCGTCCAATAAATTCCTCTGGAACTGTTATTTCATCTATACCAGTTTGATTATCTAGTTCCAATCTTTCGATTAGGTTTGGTCTTACTAGTTCCAAACCTAATCTTTCTCCTTGCATCCTAGATGGGAAAACAACTTTATCTGCACCTACTCTTTTTAACATTTTTTCATGCAAGTCACTGGTAGCTCTCGCTATTACTCTTTTCACTTTGCTGCCCTCACTATCCTTAGCAATAAGAGTTGTAGTAATACTTGCTTCAATCGGTTCACTAATACCCACCACAACGGTATTCATTTCAAGTATTCCCGATTCCTTCATAGACTCTTCATCAGTACAATCTACAACTCTCGCTTCTATCGAAGGTTCTAATTGCCTTAAATCATCAATAGCTTTTTCCGAATAATCTGCAGCCAAAACATCTGCGCCATTACTAATAAGTTCTCTGCAAACTGCGGTTCCAAATCTTCCAATGCCGACAACTGCAAAAGTGAGTGCTTCATTTTCTCTCTTTTGAGACCACTGCCACCAATCAGCCATAATAAAACTCAGTCAATTCTAAACATATAGATCAGCCCTAGGATAGCCAATTCTCTTTTGTCTATCTATTCTACTCTTATAAAGAGCCTGCCAAAGTGCACTTAAAAGCAAAAGGATCCCGAGTCTACCCACAAACATGCCCACAATAAGAATAAATTGACCAAAATGATTTAATTTTGTAGTTAAACCAATATCAAAACCAACTGTCGCAAATGCAGATATGCAAGTGAAAAGAATTTCTAGGAATGTGAATGATTCTTTTTTAACAAAAGTATTAGTTGTACTAAGCAACATTGCCATTAAAAGAACAAAAAGCAAAGATCCAACTGTGATTCCAACTGCCTTTAGAATAACTTTATCTGAAATTAATCTATTGCTAATAATTACATCTTTCTGACCTCTTAAAGTTGATCTAGTTGCAGCCATTAAAGCAATGAAGGTAGTTGTTTTTATGCCTCCCCCAGTACCTCCGCTACTTGCTCCAATGAACATAAGCGTCATTAATAATAAGAGGCCCGTATCTGAGATAGAGTTCAAAGAAATCGGAAAATTTGTAAAGCCTGCAGTTCTAGCACTAACTGTTTCGAAGATAGATGACATTAACCGTTCAAACAAATTTAAATCATTAAAAAATTGACTATTTAGCAATGATTCAGTGATAAAGAATCCTAATGATCCGAACAATATTAGAGAGAAACTTGTCCTAATAACTAGTCTGGAATGAAGGCTTAATTTCTTATAAGAAAGATTTTTTTTATGACTCCAAATATCATCAATAACCCGCCAGCCCAATCCACCCATAACAATAAGAAAAACAAAAACACTATTCACCAAATAATTTGTTCTATAGTCTTGAAGACTATTTGACATTAACGAAAATCCTGCATTGTTATACGCAGAAATGCTGTGAAAAATCGAGGACCATAGTCTTTCCCAATTATTTTGAATATCTACAAATCCAAAAGAATATAAGACAATTGCACCCAAGGATATGATGCTAATCGCCGTAATAGCAATGCTTTGAAAAGTTCGACCAATTCCTCCAACTCCAAATTCATCTAGAGTCTTTCCTTTGTCTAATCTAGTTCTTAGCTTTGTCCCCTTTACAACAAACCCTTGCAAAAATGTCGTAATAGCCATTAATCCTAGACCACCTGATAACAACATAAATGCTAAGAAAACTTGGCCAAAGAAATTTAAATCAACACCAATATCTATTATGGTTAAGCCAGTAACAGTTATTGCAGAAGTAGATGTAAAAAATGCTTCCCACAAACCAACTTTTGAAGAAGAACATAATGGTGAACTCAAAATTAAAGTTCCAAGGCAAATAATAAACAAGCCTGTAACAATAGTAAATTGTGGTACTGATAGCTTTTTGTAAGCATCTTTGATCATATATACCTTACTTGCAAATTTCACGATATTACCGGTAATTTAGAATTATCAATGCTGGCACTGTAAATGACATTATAAGTGTTAATCCAGCTCCATATTTTGCAATATCAAAAAATCTATATCTTCCAGGACCATAAACCATTAAATTTGTTTGATAACCCATTGGAGTCAAAAAAGATTGACTTGCGCCGAACAAGACAAGCATAATTAAAGCGCTGGGTGAAATGCCTAATACATTTGAGAATTCAATAGCAACAGGCAAAATCAAAGCAACTGAAGCAGCATTACTTATAAATTGTGTAAGAATAACTGTAGATACAAAAATTACGACTAGTGCAAAATAAAGAGGCATTCCATTAAGGACGAAATTTAGATTGACTGCAATTAAATCCGCTAATCCTGTTACTTGCATAGCAACACTAAAGCATGATAGAGATCCCAACAACAAAATGACGTCTAACCTAATTGATTTTTGTATCTCTGCAGGTCTTAAACATCCACAAGCTACCATTGCAATGACTGCCAAAAGGACTGAACCTACTAATGGAATATTGGAAACCGAAGGCAAAACTACCATTCCTATTGCAATTGCAATCGATATAGGTTTTTTTATCAAAAAAGGTAAGTCATCTTCGAATTGATCTAAGATAAGTAAATCATTACTAGCTTGCAAACCTCTTATTGAATCTAACGGTGCTTGCAATAATAAAACATCCCCAGCCCTTAAAACAGCTTGGCCTAATCTCTCCTGAACAGTTTGTTGACCTCTTCTTAGTGCCAAAACTGTTGCATTATGACGCTGCCTAAATCTTAATTCTCTCAAACTTGCACCAGCAAGTGTTGAGCCAGCTGGTAGAAGGGCTTCAAAAGTCTTAGTACCCTCATCATCTGAGAAAACATTAGCTCCATCGAAAGATGTTTTGTTTTCGCCTAACAAAATGGTATGTTCCTGCTGCAGCCTAAATAGGTCTGCCCTTGTAACGCGGATTATTAATCTATCATCCGGTTCAATCTTTCTATCAGCCAAAGGCGGAAGAATAACTTTTCCATTTCGTTGCAATTCAAGAACATCAACATCAAATCGTCTTTGCAATCTACTATTTCTGACAGATTGTCCAACTAATTCTGAAGTAGAGGGAATAGTCACTTCAGTAAAGTATATATTCATATCACCATTTTTAATAAATTTCTTATCTCTTCCTCTATCTGGCAAAAGCACGTCAGAAACCAGAATCATATATGTTGTACCTATAAGCCATACAGGAATTCCTATTGAGGTCAAACTAAATAATTCCAAGGATCCATAACCTAATTGTTGACTAATATCACTTACAAGAAGATTTACTGAACTACCTAATAATGTCAGGGTTCCACCGAGTAAAGTAGCAAAAGAAAGAGGTAACAAAACTTTTGATGGTGATATATTTCTCCGCTCGCACCAACCTTCAATTAAGGGTAACAAAGATGCTACTACTGGCGTATTAGGAACAATTCCAGATATTGGAGCAATCAAAAAAGCTATTAAAGAAATTAATTTCCTTGGCGTTCTAATACTTTCAGAAGAAATCAATTCTCTTACTCTGTCTAAAGCACCACTTTTAAATAATGCAGAAGAAACTGCAAACAAACCCATAAGAGTAATTAAGGAAGGGCTACCAAATCCAGCTAAAGCTTTTTCAGGAGAAAGAACCCCTGTAGCTATAAATATTCCGACACATAATAAACCAGTCAATTCTGGCGCAATAGTATTTTTAATAAACAAAATTATTGACATTATTAAAACAACCACCGTTATAAACGCATCAAAATTATTACTAACTACTGAAATTAAATTCATACGAAAGTTATTTAACTCAATATACCCAAAAACAATATTTCAAAAAAGTTTAATTGAAATTATCTTTTTTGAGAAACTTTTTAAAAATAGATCTTTTTTGGAATATCCATGAAGATGCAGATTTTAAGCTTTCAGTAATATCAGGTAACTTGGAAGCATATATAAGTCTTCTTGCCTCAAAAGCTAATTTCCCAGATAAAGTAACACCAAGTCCAGAAATTGAAGCTTCTCCTATTCCTAAACTAATCATTTCACCATTATCTTTGAATTCAAATGGTAAAGGATCCTTTCCTTTAATTAAAAATTCTAAATTATTAGCCAGATGAATTCCTTCCTGCATAGCTACCTGAGCAGTTATAGGTAAATCCTCCATTCCTTCAATAACTGAAATATCGCCAATAGCAAAACAGTTTTTATAATTTTCTATTTGCAAATTATTATTAACTAAAATTCGTCCACATTTTTTTGTTATTTCATTATTTTCTAAGTAAGACAAATTAGGTTTAACACCCGCAGTCCAAATAACAATATCTTTATCCAAGGAAGTTATTCCAACCTCACTAGAAATACTAATCTTAGTTTCTGAGACTTCTTTAACTGTGGAATTCAAAAGAACTTTGATGTTTCTTTTTTCTAATGCATTCTCTGCTTGTTCTCTATTAAAAATTTTGTTTTTATTGAGGATTTCGTTTGATTTTTCTATTACATTAATTTCAAATTGGTTAATAAATATATCTTTAATTTTGCATGCCAACTCGATGCCAGAAGGACCACCTCCAACTATGAATAACTTTTTAAGAAACGCAGTATCTTGTGATTTTTTTAAAAAAGAATTTAATTTATTTAGATCATCAACATCATTAAAAAAATAACAATTTTCATCTACACCTTTTATGCAAAAACTATTTGGAACAGATCCTGTACAGATAACAAGATACTGATAACTTAATTTTAAATCGTCACTAAATTCAAGAATATTTTCTTTGAAGGAAATCTTGGTTAAACAATTTCTTAAAAAAGTTATACCCGCATCAGAAAAAATATTTGCAAATTTTGGGGTGGCTTCCCAACTTCTTATTTCTTTACTTAAAACTTCGTACATTAATGGTTTAAATATAAAGTTAGTTTCAGAATCAACCACAAGAATCGGCAAAGAAGGATTAAGATTCTTTAAATTCAAAGCAAATGTCATTCCTGCAAAACCTGCTCCAACTATTACTATTGGTTTTTGTATTGATTTCATTAGAGAAATATTGTTATGCGTAAATGTATTATTAAACTATACGAATAATTTTTAAATTGAGCGAAATAAAATTAAACTCATAACCAAACTGAATAATGATTGAAAAAATTCAAAAAGATATTGAAACCAACTTGAGGAAATATAATCAAGAGCTTGCAAATATGAAGCCTCAAGAAATGCTTAGATGGGGTTATGAAAAGTTTGATAATCAATTTGCTATTACAACAAGTTTTGGTATTCAGTCATCAGTCCTTTTAAATATGGTCAGTAAATTATCTCTACCCAAAAAAATCAAAATATTTTGGATAGATACAGGTTACCTCCCCCCAGAAACATATAATTACGCTGAAAAGCTTATTGATAATTTATCCTTAGAAGTCGAAGTTCTGCAAAGTGAATTATCTCCCGCAAGAATGGAGGCTAAATACGGAAAACTTTGGGAAACAAATAAAGAAAGTGATTTAGATAAGTATCATGAATTGAGAAAGGTAAAACCTTTAGAAAATGGTCTAGAAAAATATGATATTCTTTGCTGGGCAAGCGGTGTTAGATCAAGTCAAACAGAAAATAGAAACAAAATGAAATTCCTAGACGTAATTCGTCAAAGACTCTCTTTAAGACCTTTATTAAATTGGACAAATAAAGATATTTTTTACTATATGGAAGAGAATAAGTTACCTACCCATCCACTTTTTATCAAAGGTTATTCTTCTGTAGGGGATTGGCATTCAAGCAGTCCCGATAGTATTGAAAAAAAAGGCAGAGATACAAGATTTGGGGGGATTAAACAAGAATGTGGAATACACACTAATAATTAAATTGATCATAGAATAATGATTTCAGAAATAAATTTTTTATTGGTAGGCAATAGCAGGCTTCATTGGGGAAAATATTCTAAAAATCAATCTAAATTCTTCCATACCCAAAAAGAGCAAAAAGTTCCGGAAAATATAGATCTTGATCAATTAATTTGGGCTTCTGTAGGAAAACTACCAAAGTTTTTGCTAAAAAAAGATAATGAAATAAAAACAAAAGATATTCAGTTATCAAATCTTCCTGATTATTTTGGAGTTGATAGAGCTCTTGCTTGTATTGCCGCTTTAAAAATTGTTGAAAACCCTTTCAAAAAAGATTTGCTAATTGCAGATTTTGGAACAATATTATCAATAACAAAATTGAATTCAAATGGATCTATTATTGGGGGTCAACTTCTTCCAGGTTTTCAAACACAATTGAAATCTATGGAACAAAACACAAAATATCTTAAAGTTCCCAAAAAATATTATATTCCGATCAAAGATTTTTTAATTAATACAGAAGAAGCAATTTTAAAAGGAGTAATCAACTCTCTTACTGGCGTGATTAATAGTTTATTTAATCCCGCAAATGATATTTTAATAATCTGTGGAGGAGACTCTCAATTAATAACAAAATCTCTAAAGACTCAAAAAGAAAATATTATAAATGCTCCTAATTTAGTTATGGAAGGGATGATTATTCACCACCTCTCTGTAAAAAATTTAGCTTAATCCAAGGTCTGCAATTATATGATCAGCCATTATTGCTGCTTTTACCTTTAAGTAGATTTTTTCGATGTTACCATCAGTATCAATCAAAAAAGTATTTCTCATCATTCCCATATATTCTTTTCCCATAAATTTCTTAAGTCCATAGCTATCGTAATCAGAAGAAACTTTAAAAGGTTCAGGATCAGTTAAAAGAATAAAAGGTAAATTAAATTTTTCTATAAACTTCTGATGAGAGGATGCATTATCTTTGCTAATACCAAGCACAACAATATTATTTTTTTGGAGTAAATCCCAATTCTCTTTAAAATTACATGCTTCTTTAGTACATCCTGGAGTATTATCTTTTGGATAAAAATATAGTATTATTCTTTTACCTTTAAAATCACAAAGAGAAACTTCTTTCTCAAAAGAATCTTTTAATTTAAATTCTGGTGCTTTGTCACCAACCTTAAGAGCCATTGAAATCATTAAATGAGTATGAATATAAAATACCAAAAATTTGGTTTTATGAGATTAAAGGTGTGCAAGATGTCGCAACGGTTGAAGAAATTAAAACTGCAAAAAATCTATCAAGTACAAGATCAAAGATTTTTTTAGAAACAAGAGCTTACTTACGACAATCACTTTCAACACTTTTTGATTTAGACCCACTAGAAATTCCGATTAATGCTCATCCTGGAGAGCCTCCAAGTTTACCCTCAGGCATGGGAAATATAAGTTTAAGTCATTGTAAAGATGCCATTACTATAGTCTGGCACAAAAGCAAAATCGGGATTGATATTGAGAGAACAGATAGAGATTTTAACTATATAAAATTTGCAGAAAAATATTTTTTTCATACCAATAAATCAATCCATAATAATAATTTGACAAAAAATATGATATTAAATCAATGGTGTGCTGTTGAAGCGGCTATAAAATGGGATCATGGAAAATTAGCTAAAGACATTAACCATTGGCAATTTTTTGAAACATCAAAAAAGTTAATTCATAAGGAGAAAAATATACATTTAAATTATTCACAGATTAACTTCCATAATTGGACTATTGCTTTAGCATATGAAGAAAAAACTTCTTTAAATCCTGAAATTATTTGTTGTTCGAAAAATTTTTAATTTTCTTTTCTTCTAGGCAATTCATCATATTGAGTTTTTTCCCATCCATTATTATTTGGTTCCCATAATTTTAAACCTCTTAAAGATTGGGGAAGATATTCTTGTGCAACCCAATTACCTGGATAATTATGAGGATTGACATAACTATTAGAATTATTTTTTAAATGAATTGGAACATCAAAAGCACTGGAAGATTTAATTTTTTCAATTGCTTTAAAAATACTTTTCGTACTATTACTTTTTGGAGAAATAGATAAATATAAAGAAGCCTGAGTTAAAAAATATAATCCTTCTGGAAAACCTACTCTATCAAAAGCATCACAACAGGATTGTACAACTACTATGGCATTAGGATCAGCTATCCCAATATCTTCACTGGCAGATATAAGTAGTCTTCTAAAAATAAAATTGGGATCTTCACCAGCCTCTATCATATTCGCAAGCCAGAATAAAGTTGCATCCGGATCTGAACCCCTAATGGACTTAATAAAGGCACTTATCACATCGTAATGATTTTGACCATTTTTATCGTAAACAATATTTTTCTTTTGAATTGCATCCTCTGCTATTGAGAGATTAATGTTAATTTCTTTAGCATCATTTTCAGCATTTGTTTCTATGGCCATCTCTAGAGCATTAATTAATGTTCTTGCATCGCCGCCAGAAAATTTAATTAAATGACTTTTAGCATCTTGAGTTAAATAAACCTTTTTTGAATCTTTTTTTTTAAGATAGTGAGTTATGACTTTTTGTATTATTTTTTGCAAATCATTTTCTGCCAAAGGAAGTAATGTAAAAATACGAGACCTACTAACAAGCGCTTTATTAACAGCAAATAAAGGGTTTTCGGTTGTAGCACCAATAAAAGTTATTGTTCCATTTTCTATTGAAGGTAATAGGGCATCTTGCTGAACTGATGTAAATCTATGAACCTCATCTATAAATAAAATTGTTTTTCTTTTTGAATTTATTAATCTATCTTTTGCATTAGCGATTTCATTTCTTAATTCTTTAACACTTGATAATACTGCATTTAACTTAATTAATTTTGAACGCGTATTAAAGGAAATAATTTCAATTAAAGTAGTTTTTCCAACACCAGGAGGACCAGAAAAAATAAAATTACTAATCTTGTCATTTAATATTGCACTTCTTAAAAGCGAATTCTCATTCAGGATTGATTGTTGACCAAAAAAATCTTCCAAATTCTTTGGTCTTAATTTGTCTGCCAAAGGTGCATTATTTTCTTTTTGAGAATAATTATTAAATAAATTTTCTGTATACATATAAATAAACTCAAAAAATCATTACTTTCAGTCCTATGTAATTACTGTAGGAGTTTCCATTTGAGTAAGTTTTGAGATGTTTAATAAAGCATCTAAATCATTTATTAGAGGTTTCAAAGCAATCTGAGGATTTAATGAAAGATTCTGTTGAGGATTAAAAAATTTCTCAAAGTAAAGTCTTAATGTTGCACCCTTAGTTCCGGTTCCAGAAAGGCGCACAATTACTCGAGAATTATCGTCAAGCACCAATCTTAAACCTTGATTTTCACTTATTGATTTGTCAACGGGATCTAAATATGAAAAGTTATCTGCAACTTTAACTAAATGTCCAGCGAAACTATTTCCTTTCAAATTTTCGAGCATAGAAGTTAGATTACCAAAGATTTGATTAGCAATATTTGAGGGAATTGCCTCATAATCATGTCTTGAATAATAATTCCTGCCAAATTGTTTCCAATGATTCTGCATCAAATCACTTACCGAACATTTTTTCTCAGCTAAAACTTGTAACCAATACAAAACAGCCCATAGTCCATCTTTCTCTCTTACATGATTACTACCTGTTCCGAAACTTTCTTCGCCACATAAAGTAATTAAATTAGAATCTAAAAGATTTCCAAAAAACTTCCAACCCGTAGGTGTCTCGTAACATGGAATATTTAATACTCGAGCAACATTATCAACTGCTGAGCTGGTTGGCATAGATCGCGCCACACCTGTAATACCATCTTTATAACCAGGTACACATTTTGTATTAGCAGTAATAACTGCAAGGCTATCACTAGGATTTACGAAACATCCACTTCCTAAAATCATATTCCTATCTCCATCTCCATCGCACGCAGCACCAAAACTAAAAGATTTTTTATTTAATAACAAATCAGCTAAACGGGATGCGTAAGTAAGATTAGGATCAGGATGTAAACCTCCAAAATCTTTCAACGGGTTACCATTCATCACACAATCATGGGCAAGACCCATTTTTTCAACAAAAATATTTTTTGCATATGGACCTGTAACCGCATTCATTGCATCAAAGATTAAAGAGAAATCATTTTTTAAAAAATCACTAATTTGATCAAAATCAAAAATTTTCTCCATCAAATTAGAATAATCTTTTAATCCATCAATAATTTCTAAGGTAGTTTCACCGTAAGAATAAGTTCCATATTTACTAAAATCAGGTAATTGAATTTTACAAATTTTATAACAAGTTAGTAATTGTGAAGCCTTGAAAATCTTATTAGTAATTATCTCGGGAGCTGGGCCTCCATTAGAGATATTCAATTTCACTCCAAAGTCGCCATCAATCCCACCAGGATTGTGGCTTGCAGAAAGAATAATTCCACCAATAGCCCTTTCTTTTCTAATTAAATGTGATGTCGCAGGAGTAGATAATAAACCGTATTTTGGAACAATAACCTTATGAACTTTATGAGCAATACATATTTGGACAATTTTTTCTATTGCTTCAATATTGCCATATCTGCCATCACCACCAATTACTAATGTTGAACATTGTAAATTTTCCAATGATTGTAAGATTGATTCAATAAAAATTTCTAAATAATGTTCTTCCTGAAACCTTAAAGTACTTTTTCTTAAACCAGAAGTGCCTGGTTTTTGATCTAAAAAAGGAGAATTGATATTAATTACATTAGCTTGTGTCATATTTTTAAAAAACTTCCAAAAATCTAACTAAATTAATGAGGCATTTCGGATGTTCTTAACATAGCGATAAACCATAATGAAGAAATTAATAAAGCACTAAGAATTCCATAGTTAACACCAAATTTAGAAATAGTAATTGGAACAACTAGTGGAAAAGTTAATGCCCCAAACAATGGAGTAAAAGCCACAATTTTTTTCAACATTAATTTAATTTATTAAAACCATTCAGTCTCAGCATTATCTTTTTCATTAGTATCGTCAAGTGGCGTAGTTCTATCGAATTTCATTGATATGCTTTTTTCTTGCTCACCGGATACATCAACAGCTTTAATATCATATTTTTGAGTCCCATCTCTAAATGGAACTTGAATTCTAAAAGTACCATCTGCAGCAAGGGGTACATCTTCTCCACCTATTGTTAGTTTTGCAGAAGGCTCAGTAGCTCCATAAACAATTAGTTCAGCATCAGCAACGAGCCAAAAAGATCTATTTTTAACAATTCCGCTTCCAGAATCATTTAAACCTGATGACCATTTACCAGCACCTGAGTCTGTAAGGTTATCATTGATGTTTGTTGAATTTACATTTTCCATGAATTCTTCAGAACCAACTTTTCTTTTAAGAGGAATGTTAGTTGCAGCTTGGTATAACCGTTCATGCATACCATTTTGTTCTGAAACAACAGGATTTGAAATATCTGGAATTGACTCTGAAATAGAATCCAAATTGAAAGGTACAAATTTATCTAGAATTTGTTCAGAAGGATGAGAGGCAGGAACGTGACTTACAGAAGAAAATGCCAATGACATCCAGTTAAAACCATATTTATAACCTAATTCAACTTTATAGTCCCTATCTGCAAGTGGAATTGGCAAGTACCACTCAGTACTGTAACTATCAACTGCTATTTCTCTTAGGGTCCCTTGATTCAAATTACTTCCTTCAATACCAGATGCATCAAAAAGTCGTAAGCATAATTTGTTAGCTCCCAAAGATTGTGCTTTTTCTCTATCTGCATCAGAAATTTGCCAAAAAACATAAGCCCAATCTGGATCTCGGGGTAGAAATACTACATTTGTTTTAAAGTCTTCATTACTGTTGGGAGCATTGGACTCAAGAGTTTCCTCAGATTTTGATTGGGGTGTAATAGTGTGTGTTTTTTTTGTAGATTTTTCTTGATATTTAATTATTAAATCAACTAAAACAGCTTTTGTTTTGCGACTGTATAGCGGAACTGATAATTTGCTTGCTTCTTGACGTAATTGTCTAAGGGTAAGTGAGAGTAATTGATCTTTATTCATGATCTCATCAGCCACTTTAAATTCTCCGTTTTTGTTTGGGATCAGTATGTTCTTTTTTTTTAGGAATTGTGTGTCTTTTTGCTCTGTCGTCAGGATCCTCTGACTACTTAAAAATTGTCAAAATTTATATTTTTCGTCAAATCAGTTGGTATCAGTGAAATTAATTAATTTTTAGGTCTTTTTTAAATGTAAATTAATTTTCTCTTTTTTTAAATTTTATTACCTAAATTTGTTTACGACTCAACAAAAATAAATTTTTTCTTCGGGATCAATTAAAAGAGCTTCAGTGTTGTTTAACTAGAAGGACTAAATCATCTATCTCTAAGTCCTCGAAATTTTTTCCTATTTTTTTTGAAAAAGTACTTAATTTTTTCGAAGTGGATTCTAATTGCTGATAAAAAAGATCACTAAATTTCTTATCATCAAATTTCTTGGATTGGTTATCACACCATTCTCTCAGGGGATTTTTATTTTGATATTCAAAACTATTATCTGCATTGATAATTTTTAAAATCTGGAGGCAATGAGCGAGTATTCTTAAATGATGTTTCTGCATTGTAGGTAGATCGAGATTATCAATTCTTTGAATAGTTTCTATATTTAAAAGGTTAGACAGGGGATCAAGATGATTAGACATTAATTTTTAGTTTTAAAAATGGAAAAAAACTCAATATTGGGGATATCTTTCGTTAGAGTATAAAAAGCAAATTGTAATAAGTTATTTTTCATAACATGGTCAACGAAAATTTAGTTAAAGATGTAGTAAAAGAGCCTTACAAATATGGCTTCGTTACTGATATTGAAACTGAAAAAATAGCAAAGGGATTGAATGAAGATATTATAAGATTAATTTCACAGAAAAAAGAAGAGCCAAAATATCTCCTTGATTTTAGATTAAAAGCCTTTAAAAAATGGCAAAAAATGAAAGAACCTGATTGGTCAGGATTAGGATATAAAAAAATTGATTATCAAGATATAATTTATTATTCTGCTCCTAAGCAAAAAGAGAAAATTTCTAGTCTTAATGAAGTTGATCCCAAACTTCTTGAGACTTTTGACAAATTGGGAATACCCCTCACGGAACAAAAAAAACTCACAAATGTAGCGGTAGACGCTGTCTTTGATAGTGTTTCTATAGCCACAACTTTTAGAGAAGAACTCGCTGAACATGGAGTTATATTTTGCTCAATTAGTGAAGCAGTAAAAAACCATTCGGATTTGATTGAAAAATACTTAGGTACAGTTGTTCCAGCTAGTGATAATTATTTTGCAGCACTAAATTCAGCAGTTTTTAGTGATGGTTCTTTTGTTTATATCCCCAAAGGTGTTACCTGCCCTATGGATCTATCTTCCTACTTCAGAATTAATAGTGGAGAT
Source organism: Prochlorococcus marinus (assembly GCF_001180325.1). Taxonomy (GTDB): domain Bacteria; phylum Cyanobacteriota; class Cyanobacteriia; order PCC-6307; family Cyanobiaceae; genus Prochlorococcus_A; species Prochlorococcus_A marinus_R. Next base: position 72,438 of record NZ_CVSZ01000035.1, on the reverse strand, counting down.
TCAGGACAATTCGAGAGGACACTAATCATTGCTGAAGAAGCAAGTTCTGTAAGTTATCTAGAGGGTTGTACAGCTCCAATGTTTGATACAAATACCTTGCATGCGGCAGTAGTAGAGCTTATAGCATTAGACGACGCCTCAATAAAATATTCCACAGTGCAAAATTGGTATGCTGGTGATGAAGAAGGTATTGGCGGAATTTTTAATTTTGTCACCAAGAGAGGAAAATGTTTAGGTAAGAGAAGTAAAATTAGTTGGTCTCAAGTTGAAACTGGGTCTGCAATTACATGGAAATATCCTAGTTGTCTTCTTTTAGGGGAAGAATCTATAGGAGAATTTTATTCAGTGGCACTCACCAATAATCTTCAACAAGCAGATACCGGCACGAAAATGATTCATATTGGTCCTAAGACTAAATCAACTATTGTTAGCAAAGGAATTAGTGCGGGAAATTCAATAAATAGCTATAGAGGTCTTGTCAAAATGGGAACAAAAGCTAAGGGTTCAAGAAATTACAGTCAATGTGATTCAATGTTAATTGGGGATCAAGCTTCTGCAAATACATTCCCTTACATCAAATCTCAACAACCTAATTCTGAAATTGAGCATGAAGCAAGCACATGTAGAATTTCAGAGGATCAACTTTTTTATCTTCAAAGCAGAGGTATAGAATTTGAGGAGGCAGTATCTATGATGGTCAGCGGTTTTTGCAGAGATGTATTTAATCAATTACCTATGGAATTTGCTGCGGAAGCAGATAAGTTACTCGCACTTAAGCTAGAGGGATCAGTAGGTTAATGAATCAATTTCTAAACTGAAATGCAAAGTACAATGAAAGAATCAGATCCAATTTTAGAAGTTGAAAACCTCTCTGCATCAACTGATAATCTTCCAATTTTAAAAGGGGTTTCACTTACTGTCTATCCCGGAGAAATCCATGCCATTATGGGGAGGAATGGATGTGGCAAAAGTACTCTTTCGAAAATAATTGCAGGACATCCCTCATATAATATTACAAATGGCGAGATAAAATTTTTAGGGGAAAACATAAACTCTCTAGAACCTGAAGAGAGAGCTCAATCAGGAATTTTTCTTGGTTTTCAATATCCAATTGAGATTCCAGGTGTAAGTAATCTTGAGTTTCTAAGAGTTTCAACTAATGCTAGAAGGAAATTCCTTAACAAAGAAGAATTAGATACTTTTGATTTTGAAGAATTGGTTAAAGAAAAGTTAGAAATTGTGAAAATGGATCATGCATTCCTATCAAGGAGTGTGAATCAAGGATTTTCTGGTGGTGAAAAAAAAAGAAATGAAATTCTGCAAATGGCTTTACTTGAGCCCAAGATAGCGATATTAGATGAGACCGATTCTGGCCTAGATATTGATGCTCTAAGAATAGTGGCATCAGGAATTAAAAAAATATCTAATTCACAAACTGGGATTATACTTATTACCCACTATCAAAGATTATTAGATGAAATTGAACCAAATTATGTCCATGTCATGTCAGACGGACAAATCATAAAAACTGGTGAGAGTGATCTAGCTCTAGAGCTTGAGAAAAAAGGGTATGAATGGACTGATAATTTTATTAAAGAGACATAAACCAATGGAAATTATTGAAAAAATAATAACCAATAAATCGATTGATAATCAAACAGAAATACAAAAAATCTGTCTAGATAAATTACAATCAAGTCCCTTCCCTAACCCTAAAAGTGAACAATGGAGACTGTCAAATAAATCAAAATTTGCAAACTTTTTAGACTATTCGGTTAATGAAAAAAATTCGAAATTTGATACACCTTTTCCGAACATTTCACAAAAAAATATTAGGTTAGTAATTGGTGATGATTGTCATATTAATTTGTTAGAGGAAAATTATTCAATAAAGCAACTGAGTGAGGATAAATTAGTAAAATATATCAAGGAACAGATATCTTGTTTTGATCAAAACGAAAATTGGAGTGACTTACTTAATCTATCTTTAAACTGTACAAAGAATACCTTGGGATTAAAAATAAGTGGATCAGAAATTCCTCCTATTGAAATCTTTAGTCATGCATCAAGTAATTCGTTAAACGCAAAAACCCTAATAATATTTTTAGAAAAGAATTGTGATATTGATTTATTACAAGTAAATCTTGGTAAAGAAAAATCTTCATTATCTCAATCAACTTTCTTTTGTTTAGAAGAAAATAGTTCCCTAAACCATGGTGTTGTTTCTTACGGTGAAAACAAATCAAATCTATTAAATTCTCTTAATGTAATTCAATCTAAAAATAGCGAATATAATTTAGGATCTTTACATTTCAAATTTAATTATGCAAGATTTGAAATTCGTATTAAACAATCTGAAGGAAACGCTAAAACCAAAATCAAAGGAATGCAAATAACAAAAAAAGATGAGCAAATTTCTACTTATGCAAGAATAGACTTTAATGGGCCAAATGGATTTCTCGATCAAATCAATAAATCTCTTGCTGACGACAAATCACATGCAATATTTGAAGGTTCAATAATAGTTCCAAAAATTGCCCAAAAAACAGATGCTTCTCAATTAAGTAGAAATTTACTTTTATCAAATCTCGCACAAATAGATACCAAACCTCAATTAGAAATAATTGCTGATGATGTTAAATGCAAACATGGAGCAACAATTTCACAACTTAATGAAGAAGAACTTTTTTATATGCGAACAAGAGGGATCGCATTAACAGAAGCGAGTAAACTACAATTAAGTTCTTACTTTCAAGAAATAATTTCATTTATTCCCGTTTCAAAAGATAGATGGGATTTGCTTGATATCCTTTTAAATGAAAATTGATGGAAACAATACAAAATTTTCCTAAAATAACAAAGAAAGACTTTCCTCTTTTAAATAAGAACTTAAAAAGTAATGAGCAAATTATTTATTTAGACCATGCTGCTACCACACAAAAACCAATACAAGTCTTAAAAAAAATTGATGAATATTACAAAAACTTTAATGCCAATGTACATAGAGGAGCACATCAATTAAGTGCCAAAGCAACAGAAGAATTTGAACATGCACGATATTTAATTAGCAAATATATAAAAGCGAATTCAGCAAAAGAAATTATTTTTACAAGAAATGCTACAGAGGCAATCAATCTAGTAGCCAGATCATGGGGAGAATATTCATTAAAAGAAAACGATGAAATTCTTTTATCAATAATGGAGCATCATAGCAATATTGTTCCATGGCAAATGGTTGCAGCAAAAAATAAATGCAAATTAAAATTTATAGGTATAGATAAAGATGGGAAATTAGATATAGAGGACTTTAAATCAAAACTAACATCTAGAACTAAAATTGTTAGCCTGGTACATGTTAGTAATACTCTAGGTTGCTGTAATCCAATCAAAGAAATAACTAAATTAGCTAAACAAAAAGGTTCTTTAGTGTTAATAGACGCATGCCAAAGTTTGGCTCATCAAAAACTGGATGTTATTGATCTTAATATAGATTTTTTAGCTGGATCAGGACATAAACTTTGCGGTCCTACAGGTATTGGTTTCCTCTGGTCAAGAAAAGAAATCCTAGAAAAAATTCCTCCTCTCTTTGGAGGTGGAGAAATGATCCAAGATGTTTTTGAAGAGACAAGTACTTGGGCAGAGCTACCACACAAATTTGAAGCTGGAACTCCAGCCATTGCAGAAGCAATAGGTCTTGCAGAAGCAATTAATTATATTAACAATATTGGATTGAATGAAATTCATGAATATGAAAAGACTATTACTAAATATTTATTTGAAAAATTAAATAAAATAGAAAATATTGAAATCATAGGTCCATCGCCGGAGATAGATCCAGACAGAGCCTCACTTGCCACCTTTTATATAAAAAATATACATTCAAATGATATTGCTGAAATTCTTGATTCAAAAGGAATTTGCATCAGAAGTGGGCATCATTGCTGTCAACCACTTCACAGATTCATTGGAATTAAATCTACGGCTAGAATCAGCATGAATTTCACAACCAATAAGGAAGAAATTGATATGTTCATAGAAAAATTAAGAGATACTATTGATTTTCTAAAAATCAATTCTTAAATATTCAAAGTATTTTTTAAAAATTCCTGAGATTTTTGCATTACTATCTCTTTATTTTCTACATTTCTAAAACCATGCCCTTCATTTTCAAAGAAAATAACTTCTGAATATTTATTATTCTGAATCAAAATTTCTTGAATTTTTAAAGTTTGTTTATAAGAAATAACTGTATCTTTTTTTCCATGAAATAATAAAATAGGTTTTTTTATTTTGCTAATAAAATTTACCGGCGATCTATTTATATAATCATCATGGTTTTTTACATAATTTCCTACCAAAGAATTTAAATAATCTTTTTCAAACCTATGAGTATTGTAATGCATATCCCTCAAATCAATAACAGGATATTTACAAATTGCTGCTGTAAAAATAGACCCATATAATAAACAATTCAGGGCAGTTAACCCCCCTGCACTATTCCCAAAAATTACCACTTTTTCACTATCTACTTGATTTAATTTGATCAATTCAAGAGCTAATGCTTTGCAATCATAAGAGTCAACAATACCCCATTTATAATTCAACCTCTCTCTATATGCTTTGCCAAATCCAGATGATCCTCCATAATTGACTTCAGCAACAAAAAATCCCTTCGACGTCCAATATTGAACTTCAGAATTATATGATCCATCAAAACATGAAGTGGGTCCGCTATGTGCTCTAACAAGGAGCGGTGGCTTTCTAAAATTTTCAACAAGCGGCTTATAAAGAAAAGAATGAGTAGATTGAGCCTCAAAACCTTTAAACCAAAATGTTTCAGGTTTTGAGCAATCTTTTATATGATCAAAAAATATCTGCTCAGAAAAATTTGATAAAACTTTTTTTGAAAAATCAATTTCAAATACAATTCCCAAAAAATCAGATCCATAACCTTTTAAAAGAACTTTTTTCCGAAAAACACTGAAATCACTTATTGAGGTAAAAGGCGTAGAAAATTCTCTAACAAATTCAAGATCTTTATATTGTTCCACTATTAAACTATTTTCTTTTTTTGCTACACAAAATAAATTTTTTATTGTACCTGAAAAAAATGTTATTCCGGAGAGCCATTGTGGTGCTCCATATTCAATCAAATTTCTCTCTACTCTTTTCTTAATAAAAATATTCTCAATTTTACTAACATCTAAAAACAATAAGTTCCACCATCCAGAACTATCTTCAGAACATACTAAATGTGTTTCACTTATCCAATAGGGTTGAAAAAAAGAAACGTTTTTCTGGGAATTTATCAGCTTATTTGAGAATTTTTTTATTTTTTGTATCTCGCCATTTAAATCTATTTGGGCAAAAAACAGCTCATTTTTCTCCCAGGGCATATATGGAGAATCCCACTCTATCCAAGAAAGTAAGTTAGCAGATCTATTAGAAGATAATTCTCCAGCAAAATTTTTAAATTTTTTTATTCGATGAATATCTTGTTTAGTTTTTTTTAAATTTAAAGAAAATAAATAATCTCTATTATTTATTTCGCAAATTCCATACAATAAATTTTTTTCAGAAATGACAAATGAAGAATCAAAATTTCCATCAATTGATTTAGATAGTTGATTAGGTTCTTGAACTGAAACGAGATATTTATTTTGGCTTTTATAAGTTAACGCTGCATCTTTAAAAATTTGAAACCATACCGCCTTAGTAATCTGATCTATCCATATCAAATAAAAATTATTTTTAAAATTTATACATTTATAAGATTTACCACCATATCCATGAAAATTATTTTTAATAATATATTTTTGACTTGTTAATTGCTGAGGAAATGCTCCTTTAACATTAAATGGTCTTGCAAAAATGGCATTTTCATTTTGACCTTTACCAACAACATCAATCCAAAAAATAGTATTCTTAATAATAGTTAATTCCTTCAAAGCATTTTTTTTGGATTCAGTTTTCCTAACTTTTAACTTTTCATCATTACTCATTTAAAAAAATATAAAGAAAGTAAATTAAAGTGCTAATATTTTTATAGCTAAAGTCTTAATTTAAAACTTTTTTAACGTGGCAAACCATTTTTCACAACTTGCAAAAAAGTCTAGAACAAATGGAAACTCAGAAAAAATTGCAAAAGAACAAACAGGTAAGCCATCTCTAGATATTTATAAACTTGGTGATGACGTATTAAGACAAAATTCCAAAAGAATAACTAAGGTTGACGAATCGATTAGAAAGCTTGCTAAACAAATGCTTCAAAGCATGTACGCAGCGAAAGGAATTGGACTTGCAGCACCTCAAATTGGTATCAACAAAGAGCTTCTTGTTATAGATGTAAATTTTGAAGATTCAGCAGCAGAACCTCTAATATTAATCAATCCAGAAATTACAGACTTTGGAACAACCCTTAATTCATACGAAGAAGGCTGCTTAAGTATACCTGGCGTATATTTGAATGTAGTAAGACCATCAACTATAAAATTAAAATTTAGAGATGAAATGGGGAGACCACGTAAAATGAAAGCAGATGGACTTCTGGCGAGGTGTATTCAACATGAAATGGATCACTTAAACGGAATATTATTTGTTGATAGAGTTACATCAAAAGATGATTTAAATAAAGAACTTTTAAAGGAAGGGTTCAACGAAAAAGACGTAATTTCTATTAATTAATCTGATGACTGAAACTACAATATTTCAAAAAATAATTAATGAAGAAATACCCTGCGATAAGCTTTATGAAGATGAGTTTTGTATTGCGTTTAATGATATCCAAGCGCAAGCACCAGTACATTTTTTAGTGATTCCCAAAAAACCAATTATTAGTTTATTAGATTGTATTGAAGAAGATGCAAATTTATTAGGGCATTTACTTTTTGTTGGTAGTAAAATAGCTAAATCAAAAAATTTAACTAATTGGAGAACAGTGATTAATACTGGAGCAGAATCCGGACAAACAGTTTTTCATTTGCATATTCATTTTTTATCTGGAAGAAAAATGAGTTGGCCACCAGGTTAAAACTCTCGAAAGAAAAGTTTATGGGTTATAAATAAGTAAAAACATGATGAATACACCAGATTCCTTAAATACAAAACCCAAAAACTTATTCAATTTAATCTCAAAAAATTGGGAGGATCTAGACGTTTCACTCAAAACTCAGTTAATAAAAATTTGGAAAGTTTTAACTTATAAATGGCAATTACAAATTTTATTTAATCTACCTTTTCTTATATGGTGGGTATTAGATAAATCTTTTCCAAAGGTTCATAAATTTGATATGACAATCTTGAATTATTTAAATTTACCTGATTGGGCACTTTCATTTATTGGCTTTGGTCAATAGACTGCTAGAAGTTATAATTGACCTTATAAAATTTGTCGAGTGATGAATAAAGCAGTTAATAATAAACCCAAGATTCTGTACCAATTACAAAAATTAAGGAAACTATCTCAACCTTTTTTTCTTCCCATAGATCAATGTAATGGATTTCAATTTATATGGCTTTTGATTTCTCTTTTATTTTGTGTTGGAGGCGTAGTACTTGTTGGTCTTACAGGAATAATTAGTTTTTTTGAAAGCTTTCAACCAATTTTTCTTGAAAAATATTTCGGAGGAGTAGTAAGTACTGTCAATTCAATTTGGGCTGGTAGCTGGGGATTGCTTTTCTCGGCCTTATTTCTAATTGGATCAGGGAGCTTTTTTAGCTTAAGACGTCAATTAAAAAACCGTAGATGGTTACATTGGTTATTTCTTGCGATAATTGTATTAATGCTTTTAGCAGTAAACGGAATAAATGCAGGTATTGGATTCATTGCAAGAGATTTAACAAATGCTTTGGTAGAAAAACAAGAAGATGGGTTTTATCGGATATTGGGGATTTATGCTTGTTGTTTCGCTGTGGCTCTACCAATACGTGTTTCCCAAATATTTTTTACATATAAGCTAGGAATAATTTGGAGAGAATGGCTTTCAAAAAGTTTGGTTAAAGATTATATGACTAATAAAGCTTATTACCAATTAAATCCCAACGATGAAGAACAAACCGATGTAGATAATCCTGACCAAAGAATCACAGATGATACCCGAGCTTTTACCGGACAAAGTCTCTCTTTCACACTAGGTATTTTTGATGCCCTACTAACATTTTCACTTAATATCCTTATTTTATGGAGTATAAGTACAACACTTACTTTTTCTTTATTTGGTTACGCTGCATTTGCAACTTCTATCCTTTTAATTGCTGGAAAAAACCTTGTAAAGATTGATTTTGATCAACTTAGATATGAAGCGGATTTTCGATATGGCTTAGTACATATCAGAGATAATGCTGAATCAATAGCCTTTTACTCTGGGGAGAATCCTGAACGAAGTGAAACTGAAAGGCGCTTAGGAGAAGTGGTGAGAAATTTTAATTTACTCATTATATGGAGAGTAATAATAGACGTCATGAGAAGATCTATTAATTATGCTGGAAATTTCTTTCCATATTTAATAATGGCAATCCCATACTTTAAAGGTGATATTGATTATGGACGCTTTATTCAGGCAAGCTTTGCATTTGGAATGGTTGAAGGTTCGTTATTTTTCATTGTTAATCAAATAGAAGAACTTGCAAAATTTACTGCTGGCATTGGCAGATTAGAAGGATTCCAATCAAAAGTTGAATCCATTAGTCAAACTAACCCAACAATTAATCAAAACGTTATTTCAGATTACCCCTCAATTCTTATCAATAATGCTGACCTTTGCCCACCAGGATCAAATAAAACAATCATTAAAAATTTAAATTTAAGCATCGACAATAATCAATCACTTTTGGTTGTAGGACCATCTGGGTGCGGGAAAACATCTTTACTAAGAATGATTAGTGGTTTATGGGAACCCGATCAGGGAGTAATTAAAAAACCAAAAATTGGGGAATTATTATTCATACCTCAAAAACCATATATGTTACTTGGTTCTTTAAGAGAACAATTATGTTATCCCACCGAAGTTAAGAAATTTAGTGATGAACATCTTACTTCTGTACTACATGAAGTAAATTTAAAAACCTTAGTGGATCGATATCCTAATCTTGATATCAAACAAGATTGGCCACGAATTCTTTCCCTAGGCGAGCAACAAAGATTGGCTTTTGCAAGACTCTTACTAAATTCTCCAAGATTTGCAGTACTTGATGAAGCAACAAGTGCTTTAGATATTAACACTGAAAAAAAACTATATACTTTACTAAAAGAACGAGAACTTTCTCTAATAAGTGTTGGACATAGACCTAGCTTAAAAGATTTTCACGAAAATATTTTAGAATTAAATGGACAAGGAGACTGGAAATTATTGACTTCTGATAAGTATAATTTTAAGGATTAATAAAAAAAATGAATTCTAAAGAAGAACAAACTAACTCAGAATTTACTAATTTAGAGAATGAGAGTTTTATAGAACAGCAGAAAGATCCAAATTACAGCAATGAACAAATTGAAGACAATAAATTAGATGAAAAATCTATAGAAATTAAAGATGAATATAAATTTGGATGGAGTAGTTATTCTGAAATAACTAATGGAAGATTTGCAATGATTGGCTTCATTGCAATAGTTTTGATTGAATTATTTAGTAAACAATCGTTTTTAAAATGGGCAGGAATCTTATAATTAATCATCAAATCTAGAACTGTTATCTCTTGGTTTCTTCCTATTTGTTCCAACATTATATCTGCTATTTTGATTTTTTGAACTTGATCTAGCTGAAGAGCTCACTCTACGAGTCTCACTTGGTTTTTTTGCTTGATTAGCATCTTTAAATGAAGCATCTTCTACTTGAGTTGTTGAAGTTTGCTGCCTAATAGAGGATCTAGTAGGTTTCTTTCTTAATGGAGAAGAATCACTAGGAGCAGAGATATTATCTTGTCTAGAAACTCTACGATTTATTCTGGGTCTAGAACCTGTTTTCACTTCATCACGAGATAAATTTCTTCTCTCACCAAAGTTATTTGTTTCTGATTGTTTACTATTTCTATCTTCAACAGTCTGTCTTCTCCTTCTTACAGGTTCGCTATTTTCAAACTGACTTATTTCCCTTGTAGTTGGCCTACTTCTACTTGCTGCAGCCGAGGGTATCGCTCTTGAAACATTTCTCCTACGAGATCTCCCCTCCATATAGTCTTCTTCAAATTCATCTTCTTGAGGTTTAAATCTTCTAGATGATCTTTCAGATTCTTCAAACCTATCATAATCGTCGTTAAATCGACCTCTAGAATTTCTTGGAACATCGGAAATAGGATCGTCATCAAAATAAGATGACTTTCTAGCTTGATCAGTAGCAACTCCCCTCAATCGCACACTTTCATATGCAAAAAAAACTGTAGTTCCTGCTAATAAAAACTGACCAAACTGAAGGATAGGATCTAACCTCCAGCCTTGAAAAAATAATATTCCTCCGCACAAAAGTCCAATTGCTGCGAAGAAAACATCATAATCCCGCGCCAAGGCAGGCTTAAAAGACCTCAAAAAATAAAGGCCTCCTCCACATACCGCGAGAACTATACCAACAATACTGGCCCAATTGAGACTAGCATTGACCACATTCTTTCTCCAAAAATTTATTTTTTAAAAGGGTTAATTATATCCCCTATATATATAGTGTACTTAAAACTTCTACAAAAACTAGCGTCTTCCAGTAGAAGTACGATCGAGGGAATCTTTCTGGCTGACAAAAATCAAAAATGCAGTGGCTGGAATAACGATAAGTAAGGCAGCAGCAATAAAGCTACCTATCATTCCCACTGCGGAATTATTTGCAACTTCAGCAGAAAAATCTGCGGCTAGTAATAAATTTGAGATTTGAAACACTTTTTAAATATTAAATTCTCAATTTATAATACGAATTAAATACGTTTCAATGGGTTATTTATTAAGATGAATTAAATAATTGTGATTTCCTTGCTTTTAAACTCTCTTCAAATTTTAGATATTAGTTTAGGAGTTTCTCTTTCATATCTAACTATAGTTTTTCTAATAAGATTAATACTTACTTGGTACCCAAAAATTGATTTAAGTAAGGGTTTATGGTTATTAGTTTCAATACCATCAAGCTCTATTCTTAATTTAACAAGAAAACTAATTCCTCCTATTGGAGGCGTTGATGTTGGACCCGTAATTTGGATCGGATTTATAAGCTTTTTAAGAGAAATATTAGTTGGTCAGCAAGGGCTTATAAAACTTGCATTGCATAAACATATTTCATAGAAATCTTTAAATTATTTCTCAGTAATTTGGCAATAATTCTTCTTCTACATATTTAGTATATATCTTACCCTGCTTAAATTTAGATTTATTCAGTAAGGTTAGATGAAAGTTAATTGTTGTAGGAATACCAGTTACTGCACATTCATTTAAAGCCCTATTCATACGTTTAATTGCAGTATTACGATCTTTTCCCCAGACTATTAATTTACCAATTAAAGAGTCATAGAAAGGAGGGATTTCATAGCCTGTATAGACATGACTGTCCACCCTTACACCAGGGCCACCAGGAGGAAGCCACCCAGTTATTTTTCCGGGTGATGGTCGGAAATTGTGAGAAGGATCTTCAGCATTGATTCTACATTCAATGGCATGACCGTTTAAATGGATATCATCCTGATTAAATTCCAAGTTTGCTCCACTTGCGATTTTAATTTGCTCAGCTATTAAATCAACTCCTGTAACCATTTCAGTAACAGGATGTTCAACTTGAATCCTAGTATTCATCTCCATAAAATAAAAATTATCATCATCATCAACTAAAAATTCAACTGTTCCCGCCCCCTCGTAGCCGATACTTTTTGCAGCAGCAATAGCTGCGTTCCCCATTTTTTTTCTTAGCTCAGTATTAATTGCAGGACTAGGAGACTCCTCTAGTAACTTTTGATGTCTTCTTTGAACTGAACAATCTCGCTCTCCTAAATGAACAACATTACCTGACCTGTCGGCCAAAATTTGAATTTCTACATGTCTTGGCTTCTTTATAAATTTCTCCATATATAAACCATCATTACCAAAAGCTGCTTCTGCTTCGCCTTGAGCTGCTTTAAACATTTTTTCAAGATTATCAGAGTTTTCAACCAACCGCATACCTCTTCCACCTCCTCCAGCAGTGGCTTTAATAATTACCGGATAGCCAATATCATCTGCCAATTTATAAGCCTCATCAACATTTGATAACAAGCCTTTACTACCAGGTACTGTTGGAACTCCAACTGCTTCCATAGTTTCTTTAGCTGTAGATTTATCTCCCATAGATCTAATAGCTTTAGGAGATGGGCCAATAAAAACTATGCCGTGATCATTACACATCTCAGCAAATTTATCATTTTCCGCAAGAAATCCATAACCAGGATGAATAGCATCAACTCCTCTCGATGTAGCAGCAGCAAGAATATTTGGAATATTTAAATAACTCTTATTACTTAATGAATCTCCAACGCAAACTGCCTCATCAGCAAGCTGAACATGCAATGCTTTTTTATCTACAGTGCTAAAAACTGCAACTGTTGCAATACCTAGTTCTCTACAACTTCTGACAATTCGTAAAGCTATTTCTCCACGATTAGCAATTAAAACTTTTTCAACCATTATGAAAATTAAATTGAAGAAATGAAATGACTTAAAATAAAAAATTATTTGTCAAAAAATTCAACAAAATTTTTTAGTGATCAGAGGACATTTTTTACAATACAACCTAAAACGTTATATATGTATAAATATTTGTTTTATGCAATAGAAAAATTATTCATCATATTCAAAAAAACTCTTTTCGAACTACATTCTTAATTCAGCCAATAATGTATGATATTTTTAAGGTTTAAGCATCCCCCGGCTGTTGAAAACCCTTTGCGGACGTGGCGGAATTGGTAGACGCGCACGTCTAAGGAGCGTGTGGCTTCGGCCTTGCGAGTTCAAGTCTCGCCGTCCGCATTTAATGTATTCTGGTTTAACTGCAATGAAAAAAGAATCAGTTGCAGTAGTTATAATTTCCAATGGTCCTGGTGAATTAACTACATGGGTAAATCCTGTAGTGGATGAGCTAAACAAAATAAATAAATCACTATGTGATGAAGATAAACAAGATTTCACTCTTAGGTTAGTTCTTGTTCCTTGCCCAAATGCCACTGGTAAAGAATTTTTAGTTGCGAATTCATGGAATAAATTCGAATTAATTACAAAATCCAAAAGTTTTTGGAAATTATTAATAAAGCCACATTCTTTTGCTGATTGGCCAAAAAAAGGGATAGTTATTTTCCTTGGTGGGGATCAATTTTGGAGCATTTTATTAGCTAAAAGATTAGGTTATTTAAATATCACATATGCTGAATGGGTTTCACGATGGCCTAAATGGACTAATGAAATTGCTGCTATGAATGTAAAAGTAAAAGAGTTAATACCTCAAAAATACAAATATAAATGTAAAGTAATTGGCGATTTGATGGCAGATATCAAACTTAATAGTGAAATATCACTAAGAAATAATGAAAAACACTACATTGCATTATTGCCTGGTTCTAAGAAAGCAAAACTTTCTATTGGAATTCCTTTCTTCTTAGAAGTTGCAGATCATATCGCTAAAGAAAATCAAAATATAAATTTTATAATTCCCATTGCACCAACTACTGATAAAAGTGAATATTTATTTTTTCAAAGCAATAAAAATCCAATTGCTAAATATTACTCATCAAAAATCAAAACAATTAAAAACTTTAAAGACTCTAGTTTTGATTATGTAATTGAAACATCAAAAAAAACAAAGATATATCTAATCAAGAAACATCCTTGCTATGAAATATTAAAAGAATGTGATCTTGCAATTACAACTGTAGGAGCAAATACTGCAGAATTAGCAGCAATTAGTCTTCCAATGTTAGTTGTTCTGCCAACTCAACATTTAAATATGATGAACGCTTGGGATGGTATTTTTGGAGTAGTTGGAAAAATTTCATTCATAAATAGATTCCTAACTTTTATAATTAAAAATTTCTATTTTAAAAAAAAGAAGTTTTTTGCTTGGCCAAATATTAAAGCTAAAAGAATGATTGTCCCTGAAAGGATAGGTAATATTTCGACAATAAAAATTGCAAGAGAAGTATTGTTTCTTATTAAAAACAGAGATCAACTAAAAAGTATTAAGGATAATCTAAACAAAGAAAGAGGCGAAAAAGGTGCTGCAAAAAAACTTGCTTCTATAATTGTTAATTCAATAAAAAAACTTTAAAAATTACCAGGGATCATCAATTTCAAACTTTTCTAATTTTTTTTTATCTTGAACTAAATTTTGTTCGTTTAGTGGTTCAATATCTAAAGTTTCAGTTGCATTTTGAATTGGTCTTTTCGAAGCTAAATTAGTAGTTGATTGTTTTTTTTGCTTTATATCAATATTGTTTTTTTCGTCTATTTGATTAACACTATTTTGATTCTGGATCTGATCAGAATCATCATTATCCATGTATAGCTTTCTTCTATTATTTATTTCTTCTCCAGAACCCTTTATTTCAACATATTCAAATTCATCTTCATAATCATCTTCATAATCATCTTCATAATCATCTTGTTCAACAACTTCTTCATATTCCTCGACCAAATTGTTTTGCTGTTCTGATTCAGAACCTGAAAGTAACTGATTCTCAACAGGTACAAGATTTGCTGAGTATCCATTTACTTCCCTTTCATCCCATGAAGAACCCCCGACTCCAAGTTTCTCAAGTAGTCCACTACTTAGTTGCTTCAATTTCTCTTCCGCACCTTCATAAACAATAATCCTATCGGTACCACTACTTACAATTTCCTCAACAGGTATTTCCCAAGTACTTAAAACTCCCTCGCCTAAAAGCGGAACACCCACAGCACCCATCACAAGAGATATCAAATCCCCAGTCTCAATATCAAAAGAAAAGCCAAGAACTCTTCCCAGAAGTTGTCCAGATTCAGTAATCACTTGACAATTAATTACCTTCCCATACCTTTCTGGAGAAAAACTTTCACTCAAAGAATCTAGGGAGTCAACTAATATGACATCTCCAACTTGCTTTATACTTTCTAAAGGCATCCATTTTGGCAAACCTGGTAAAAATCTTGTAAGTGGATTATCTCTTAGTCCCAAAGCGATCACCTCTCTTCTATCAATATCAACAACAACTTCTCCAACTACGCCTAGCCTCCTTCCAGTATCAGTAGTTATAACTTGTGTTCCCATTAATTCTGACCTTAACCATAAACGTTCACTAGGAACAGAGTTAGGGAGATTCTTATTAGCAGATGTGTTAGACAAGCTCATAAATTTCTTTTTATCATTCTGACGTATAAATTTAAAAAAGTGTGTTTATGCAGCATTTGGTAACCCAAGAACTTGAGTATTAGCACCTCTTGCTTGCGCAACCCCAATTGTTCGTTCAGATGCACTAATCATAGGCCTTCTATGACTTACGACTATAAATTGAGCATTTGATGACTGATTTGATATGAGTTTTGACAACCTTTCAACATTAATACCATCTAAAAAACTATCAACCTCGTCTAATGCATAAAAAGGTGAAGGCTTATACTTTTGCAAAGCAAATAAAAAACTTAATGCAGTTAACGATTTTTCACCACCTGACATAGACGCTAATCTTCTGACATTTTTCCCCTTGGGATGAGCCACTAAAGTTAATCCTCCTTCTAAAGGAGAATTAGGATTTTCAAGTTGAAGAAATCCATCTCCATCAGATAAATTTGCAAAAATTTCTCTAAAATGTCTATCAACTTCTATAAATGCTTGCATAAAAGCTTCTTGACGCATCGTAGATACAGTTTCTATTCGCAGCAATAATTCAGATCTTTCATTAGATAGAATTTCTAATTTTTCTCGCAAACCATTTAATCTCTCAATTAATTGTTCTAGTTCATCAAGAGCCAACATATTGACAGGTTCTAAGCTTTCTAGTTTTGCATTTATAATCGAAATTTCTGATTGCAAAGATTCAAGACTCTTCCCTTGATATTCTCCAAACTCGGGTAGAGGATTAGGTAGATCTTTTTTATAATTTTCTAATTTTATTTTCTCACTCCTCATCTCTTCTTTAAGGGAATGCATATCCCTTTCAAGATATTCAAGCTTTAACAGATAGTTATTATATTCTTGCCTTTTATTTGAAATTGAAGAGTTTAATTCATCTCTTTTCCTTCTCAATAAACCTAAATTCTTCTCTAGAGAATTTTTTTGATTATCGAGATCTGAAAGCTCTTTTTTAAATTGATCTCTTTTTTCTATCCATTCACTATGAGCAATTGCAAGTTGTTGAATAGATTCCTGCAAGTTTTTTTCTTGTAGTAAAGTAATTTTTAATGAATTATTGATACGCTCTTTATTTAAAGCAAATTGATTCTTTTTATCTAGTAATGTATTTCTCTCTTTAATAACTAATTCAAGTTTTTTATCAAGATTATTAAAATCGTCATTAAAAGCTATTAATGATGATTTTTGATTTTTTTCATAATTTGCCTTTTGAATGGTTTGTAGTTGATCAAACTTATCGTGATAAGGCTTCAATTGATTTTTTAAATGACCTAACTCTTTAACTAATAAATTATTGGCAGTATCAAGTTTATTTAATCTCGATTTACAATCCTCAATTCTTTGCGAGACAGCATTAAGAGAATCTTGATTTACTTCAATTTCTTTATTAAATGAGGCACAATCTTCAATTATTTGACTGCGGTTAGAATTTAATATACTAAGTCTATTATTTTTTAGTATCAAATCATTATTTGACTCTTTTAAAGCTTCTTCGATAACTATTAATCTTTCTTTTATAGGACTTGAATCATCAATATCATTATTAATTCCAAACCTATAAGCCAAATCTTTATTTAACTTACTTCCTCCTGTAATAGCACCACTTGCTTCTAATAATTCACCACTTAAGGTAACCAACCTATTTTTTTGTGTAGATAACCTAGCTGAGGATAAGTCTGAAAAAACCATAGTATCTCCAAAAACATATCGAAAAACATCTGAATAAACTTCATCAAAAGTAATTAGATTTATAGCTTTATCAATAAATCCATTCTCCCTGTTATTTTCAAATCTTGAAATTGCATAATTCTTTTTTTGACTTTTAATTCTATTTAAAGGTAAAAAAGTTAATCTTCCCGCTTTCTTCTTTTTAAGAATTTCAATTGCTTTTGCAGCAATATGATCATTATCAACAACAATTTGTCCTAACCTATTTCCAGCAGCAATTTCTAATGCATATCTATTTTTCTCACTGACCTCTCCAAGTTGAGCTACATAACCATGTATGCCCTCTAACCCTGCCTCTAAGAGAATTCTAAGAGCATATGAACCTCTAGATTCGTTTAAAGCTTCCTTCCTACTTTCGAATCTAGATAAATCCTTTTCAAGTCTTAATTGCTCGTTATTTAGCCTTGATTTAGTTTTAATTAATAAATCGATTTCATTTTTTAAAGAATTAATTTCTGCACTATTACTTGCCAAGTTTTTATTCTTTATATCGGATGTCTCTTTTTTTCTTTGATTTCCCTGAAAGAGTTTCTGCTTTTCTAAGTCTAAGGATTTGATCTGTGCCAATATCTCATCTTTTTGAATATTATTTTGAATAGTTTCTTCTTCAATTTTCCTTTTTTTTATCTCTAAAGGATTAATTTGATTTTTTATACTTTCAAGCTCAGCATTTAATTTGATACTTTGTTTTGAGAATTCCCCAGATTCTCCAGCCGCATCAGAAAGTTTTTTTCTGGATAGTTTGTGTTTTGAAGTGAGATCGTCAATTTGCAAGTTCAATTTATTTAAAAAATTATCATCGAAATTTTCTTGTCTAATCTTTTCTGACTCGATATTCCTCTTAGAAATTGCAATTTCATCTCTCTGTCTTTGTAATTTAATACCTTCTTCTTTATTCAGAATTGATATCCTATCAAGTTCTCTCAAGCTAGAGTTAATACTTCCAATATCAGAATTAACTTTTATCAAAGTATCCTCTCCTTTCTCCTTAAGCTCATCAACAAGTATTTTCAAAGCATCTTCTAAAACTGATATTTCTTTACTAATAGATTCTTTTTGTTTAATAAATAAGATTTTATTTTTTTCGATTTCACTTTCTTTTTTTTCTATAGATTCAACATGCTTGACTTGTTTTTCAAAAATAAGAACTTTCTCTAATTCTATTATTTGTAATAGTTTTGCCTTCAACTCTTTATATCGCTTTGCTTTTTCACATTCTTTTTCAAGCTTATTTTTACTAGATTGCAATTCATTTTCTAAAATTTCACATCTTTCTTGTCTTTCGAAAACGTCATTTAATTTTGCATTAGTTTGTTCTATTCTTGTATCAAAAAGTGCGACTCCTGCTAATTCATCAATAAGATTTCTCCTCTCCTTATTATTCATAGATACTATTCTTGTTACATCACCCTGCATAACAACATTGCTGCCCTCAGGATCAACACTGATATCTCTTAATATTCTCTGTATTTGTTGCAAAGTACATTGTTTTCCATCAGAAGTATAAGTAGAAGCATAAGAACCACCTGGCATAAGCCTTAATTTTCTAGAAACTAACCATTCTTTTTGACCTTTATTAAGGGCAATTTCTTCTTCTTCTAGTTCCAAAGGCGGAAGGTCCTCTCTGGGAGACCAATCTTGAATATTAAATTTTACTGATACAGATGTTTCTGATGACTTACCCTCTTTAACTTTGGAGTTATTTATTAGATCTGGTAATCTTTCAGCCCTCATACCTCTACTATTAGCTAGACCTAAACAAAATAAAATTCCATCTAAAATATTACTTTTCCCAGAACCGTTAGGACCCGTAACCACCGTAAAACCTTCTTCAAGAGGTATTTTTACATTTCCCCCAAAAGATTTAAAATTTTCAAACTCGACCTGATTGATATGTACCAATCTCAAGTCTCAATAGCTAAATAAGAATAACTAATTTGCAAAAATTCTCAATAGGAATATTACGTTTATTTATAAATGAGTTTTAATAACTTTTGCTCAATCTGCAAAAATTACCCGAAATTTCAAATAAGCCATAAAGAAGTTCACCATCCAAAATGAATCTATAATGTTCATAGTCCAATTTATCAGAAACACTTTTAAATATTCCATGATCAATTCTTTTTACAAACCCTCTATTATCAGAAAGTTCATGTTCTATCCTAGATAACCATACTAGTCTATGATTTGGCTGCTTAATAATTTCTATAGAAGCTTGATTTAATAAAGGTAGTTTTAAAAATTTCCAAGTTAAACAATCTATGCCATTTTCAACAAGAAAATCATAATGAATATCGAACGAATTAGCAGAATAAACTTTATGTTCAAGCAAAACCCATTTATTCATTATCTAATTAACAAATAAACCGAATCTATTTTCAAAACAAAGTTGAGATAAAGATATATTTTATTAAAGATGGTTACTGCTATTTAATTACCTGCATCAGGTACAAATCTTAAAGCAATAAATAGCAAACTTCCAGCTCCAGCTATAGCTGCAGCTATTAATCCAAAATCTGTAGGGATTGTGCGAGATGCAAAAATTAAGGATGCAAAGGTAATATCCATGATGAAATTTAAACTCATTTGATAAATTCAGTAATAGCTTAACAAAACCTTCTAGCAGAACTGAGCAGATAAATAAAATGTAAATAAACTTTTATATGTTTTTATTGCATATTAATCGAACAATTCTTTAGATAAGGGTTCCAAATTAAGAAAATAGGGTCTAATCTTAAAATAAATAATTTTAAATAATGGAGACCTACCATCCTCCCAAAGAAGTAGAAGAAAAAGAAAATAACTCTGATCTTCCTGAAAAAGAAGTTATTTCGGAAAAATGGTTGCTTGAAAAAATTGACAGTTTAATACCTTTAATAAAAGAAAAATGGCCTAACATTGCACAACAAACCCTTGAAGCCACAAAAGGGAGTATTGATGATTTAGTTGAAGTAATAGCTAGCCATAGTGGAACCTCAGTAATTGGAATAAAAAGCCAACTATTTGAAATCATTGATTCAATAAGAGAAAATAATTGGGAAATATCAGAAAAAATTGAACCTATCGAAAGTCAATTAGAAGAATTATTAGAAGAACTTAACAATACACTTAGACCAAAAATAGAAAATCCAATAAGAAAAAAACCACTATTATCCATTGCTATTGCGGCTGGTATTGGTTTATTAATAGGAACTCTCCTTAACAGTGGCAGAAAATAATATGGAAAAACCAAAAAATAAAAACTTTGCAAGTACCGCCTCGAGAATTTCAGCGATCGCAAGTTCAGTGATGGATTTGCATGTAAGAATAGCTCTTCAAGAAGTAGATAGAGAAAAAAGAAGATTAATTAGTGGGGGAATATTTTTGGCAATAGGAAGTACATTATTATTATTAGTACTAATTTGCATCCATATTATTTTTTACCTTTTTCTAACGAAATATAATAACTGGAATATTGAATATAATTTATTACTCATAATATTTATCGATTTATTTCTTGCAGGCTTAAGTTTGAAGCTTGGAGGAAAATTAGCTAAAGGACCTTATCTTCCTCAAACATTAGAGGGTTTAGGCAAGACAACAAAGGCAGTTTTAGGCAAAAAATAAATTACCTTATTAAGTACTGTATCCATCTACAATCTATTCCCCCATTGCTAACGGGAATTTTCAATGAAGATTTCATTTTCAAATATTTTGTTAGTTTTGGATTTCCACTTAGCAGCCAAAATTCCCAACCTGAAAAATTGTTCTTTAGGAAGATTCCCATTTGTTCATATAAACAAATCAATTCATTTTCATCCCCTAATTTTTTGCCGTATGGAGGATTACATATGATTACCCCAGGGGTGCAACTTAATTGGAGTTCTAAAAAATCATTATTTATAAGCTCAATATAATTTTCGAGTCCAGCTAATGATATGTTTACATTCGCCTGCTCAAAAACCTTTTTATTAATTTCACACCCTATTATTGTTGGTAATTTTTCATAATTTATAATTTTATTTTTTACCTTATTTTTTTCATTTAGATAAATATCTTTCCTAAAGTCCAACCAATTCTCAAAAAGATATACTTGATCAATATTTATGGGAACTCCAAGGAATTGGTTGACTGCCTCAATTAAAAAAGTACCCGAGCCACACATAAAATCTATTAATGGAACTTTGCCATTCCATTGAGTCATCTTTATTAATCCAGAAGCTAAATTTTCCTTTACTGGAGCATTTCCAATTGCAGGTCTATAGCCTCTTTTATGTAAGCTTTCTACGCTGCTTTGAAGACTGAGAATTGCTTTATTATTATTTAAATGCAGATGAATTATAAAATCAGGATTATCTAGAGAAATATTTGATCTTTTATTCCAGACTGCCTGCTGCAAATCAGTTATAGAATTTTTTACTTCAAGAGCTGTGAAATGAGTATGACATAAAGAAGATGTTCTCCCAGTTACTTGTACATTAAACGTTTTATCAAAGTGCAACCAATTTAACCAATCAAATGAATCTCTAACCCCCGCATATAAAGATTGCTTGTCATAGCAGTAAAAACTTGCAATTTCTCTATAAAAACGAAAAGCTAATCTGGAATAGAAATGAACTCTATAAAAAGTTTCAAAATCACATTCAAAATTAATAAATCTTTTATAAGTATTAATATTAAAGCCGCCTAAATTTGCAATTTCTTCCGCTAAAGATTTCTCTAGTCCCTCCGGAGATGATGCCACTACATTCATATACGATAAAACTTAGTAAAAAACTATTCAATAACCATTTTGCCTGTCAGAATATAAATGTCCAATTGGACTAGGTGATCTCAACCGATGTTTCGGACAGCGGTTCGATTCCGCTCAACTCCACTATTTGGGGTTGTAATGGTTTCGACGGGGCATAAGGAAGGTGACTGAAGCCGGCTCGGTTAGAGCAAAAACACAAATGCTAACAAAATCGTTAGTTTCTCCCGTCAAACAGCACCAGTTGCTGCTTGATCCTAAAGGAGATGGGGTTATATCAGCCTTATCAACCAAATGATACGAGGAGTCTGGAAGGACTCCACTTTTTTTAAATAACTAAGAAGTTGTAATAGATAATTTATTAGTGTGTAAATATTGCTGCAAATGCTTGTATTAAAAGGAATTTTTTTAATTTTATAAGTATAAATACTGAGAAGATAAGTTTTAAATTAATTTATCTTATTAAAAATTGAATCTTGCAAAATGGAATCTAATAAAAAACTAGATGACTTGATAATAAATCTTAAACCAAAAGTTATTAGATTCACTGGCGAAAAATTTCCCAATGAACTATGGAATAGTGGTTTTCAAATAAAAAAAAATAAGAAAGTATCCAGCTAAAAATTTAATTAAATGCTTGAAAAAGGATTTTTAGGCATTTTTTTTAAACATTTTTTTGACAATTCCTGAAGTACATTAAATTCACTTTTATTTAAATTCCACTTGAATACATTCGATACATCTATAACTTGAGATTTTTTTCGCATTCCAACGAGCGGAATAGCTCCTTGATAACAACACCAATTAATTGCTACTTGCGCTTGGGAAACTGATCTTTGATTTGCAATTCTTTTTAAACACCTCCGCAATTCATATGTTGGTTTTTTAAAGTTTTCAAATAATGCATTGCGAATAAAACTTTTTTCTTTATTCTGTTCTTTATCTGGATCAATACAAAGTATTCCAAAGGACAAAGGACTATAAGCAAAGAAATCAATATTATTTTCGTCGCAAATTTTTTTTACCTGATATTGTTTTCCTAAATCGGGAGCAAGCAAAGAAAACTGTATTTGAACACTCTTTAGGGTCTTATCTCTTTTTGCTAAGAAATTAATTAATTTCATCAATCTTTTAGGGCCTATATTTGATAACCCTATTTGAAAATCAAAGCCTTCATCTTTTAAATCGCAAAGATTATTCAACAGCCCTAATTCCTGCCAAGGATTGTATTTTGCAGTTGACCAATGTAATTGCACTATATCTAATTTGTTATTAAGTCTTTCTAAACTTTTCAAAAAAGGTTTATTAAAACCTCTGTTACCTATTCTCCAGGGATAAGGTGCAAGTTTGGTTGCTACTTGAATTCTTTTTTTCTTTGCTGAAGGAGTATTTAGTAAAAATTTTCCTATTAACAATTCGCTTCTACCCTGAAGATTCCCAGTACCGTAAGAATCTGCAGTATCAATTAGATCGAAACCTCTCCGTAACACTTCATTATATGTCTCACGTAAATCATCATCATTTATAGATTGATAATTCCAGAAAAGCTTGTTCCCCCAAGACCACGTACCTAATCCAATTCTTTTCTTCACTAGCCAATTTAAATAAGGAACTTTATAAGGTTATCTAAAAATATTAACTTCTTTAAAATATTTCAAAAAATAAGTTTTAAAGCATTAAAAATCAATTTCTCTTGACATTAAGAAATTATTCTCCAAAGTAAGGGAAATAAAAATAAAAAATTGTTCATTACCGTTTGCGGACAAAAAGGGGGAGTGGCCAAGACCTGTACAAGTATTCACCTTGCTAGTGTTTGGCATTCTGAAGGTAAAAAAGTTTGCATAGTCGATGCCGACAAGAATAGATCTGCTTTAGCATACGCATCAAGAGGCAATCTTCCATTTCCAGTTTTCCCTGTCAGTTCAGCTGCTAAAGCATCGAGATCATCAGAAATTGTAATAACTGATGGCCAGGCTAGCAGTGATCAAGAAGAACTTAAACACTTAGCGTATGGTTCAGATTTAGTTATCTTACCTACAACTGCAAAAGCAAGATCAGTAGAATTAACTGTTGAACTAGCTAATTTATTAAGCAACTTAAAAGTTAACCATGCTGTAGTAATAGTAAAAGTTGATTTTAGACAGCAAAAAGCAGCGCAACAAGCCAAAGCAGCTCTAGAAAATTTTGGTTTATATGTTTTTGATACATTTATACCCTTACTTTCAGCATTTGATAAAGCAGAAGCTTCGGGCAATGCTGTATTTGAAGCTGTAGACGATTTAGGTAGATCAGATCCTCGTCGAATGACGGGCTGGTCTGCTTATTGTTCAATTGCCTCACAAATTCCATGCCTGATTTCGAAGCCCTCATCCGACACCAACAACTTAAACAACCAACAACTAATCAGCGCTTAAAAGTAGTTGATTCTTCTAATTTTGAAGAAGAAAAAAACGAAGAAACAATAATTAGACAATCTGGATTATTGGTTAATTTTTTTGGCGGTTTTATAGGCTCTATATTTGGAACTTTAACAATACTGTTTCTTTATATGAATGAATATCTACCATTAGATTTACTAAAACTTAAGTAGTATATTCGCTATTAATTTCCACCTAGGGCAAATAGTATATACACCATGCTGTAATCAATTGCTATCACTTAGGTGAATTTTTAGAAAATAATCACACCATAATCGCAGTTAGGCAAATAATAATCACAGTTTTAGATTTCAAATAAAAACCCTTGAAAGAATAAGGTTAAATTTCTGTGATCTTATCCGTAATCACAGAATAATCACATTCATACCAAAGGTGAGTATTCGTCTTTAAGAAGGGGAATGGGAATTTCCTACTAGATTTTTAAATTAAGTAATAAACACATATTACTGAAAGTTAATTTATTCTTCTTCCCTAAGTATAAACACTCATAATCTTTTGGATCTTTTTCTAAAATGTATAAATTTTAAATATAAAATTATGAGAAATCTTTACTCTTCTATAGCCGCTAGTATGATTTTTGTAGTTAGCACTAGTCCTGCAAAGGCTGACTATGATGCTTTTGGAATACAATCCAGCGGAAATAATACAAATTATATTTACGGAATTGATAGCACAAATGGAACAAGAACATTGCTCTCTGAAAAGGCATTTAGTGGAAACAGCTACAATGCAGGAAATAGTTTTATAAGCTCAAATACCGGTGAAATATTTGTTTTTACTGGAAACCATCAATATCACGTTTATAACTGGTCAACCAATACTTGGAGAGATACAACAATAACAGCGTCAGGAGTGGGAGAAATGACTATTTTTCAAAGACCCTCCATCGGAGGAGGACCATCTGATGGAAGTATTGTTCTAACAAATGATGGAGATAGTGAATTACTTAGGATTAAAACATCAGAAATAACTAGTGGAGGCAGTAACGGAGAAACAATGATTAAACAAAATAATGATGGGACTATTCAACTAGGTGCGGATGGTGACGATATCGATGTAGTTGCAGATGGTTTGAATATTGATGGTGCTGCTGTTATTACTAAAAATGCTGATGGCACTATCCAGATTGGAACAGATGAAAATGACATTGATATAACTTCAGAGGGACTCGCAATTGATGGAGAACCATTAATTACAAAAAAAGCAAATGGAGAATTACATATTGGTAAAAACTCATGGATCACAAAAGAAGAAAATGGAAGACAAAAAGTTTATGCGAAAGATGCTAACGGTAATTCAATTCCAATCGACTATACAAATGGAACCAAGTTACTTATCAATGGAAGAGATGTAGAACAATCAATTAATAATGTTGGTGCATTAAGTGCTGCTTTAACTGGATTACCAACAGTTCCAACAGATACAACTCTCGCTTGCGGATTAGGAACTGGAACTCATGGAGGTGATTTTGCTTTTTCTGGTGGTTGTGCTTCTAAAGTTAATGACAAATTATCAATTAACTATGCTGCATCAATGACTATGCCAGGTCAAGATTACGCAGGTGATTTTGAAGATACTTTTTCTGCGAGAGCAGGGTTTGTATGGAAGTTAGGTAAGGCAACAAAACCTACTCAAATTAGTATGAAAGAAACAAAAGAATTAAAAGAAGAAATTGCTGATTTGAAAGAAAATAACAAAAATATTATTGCTCAAAATGATGCACTTTTAGCGAGATTAGAAAGACTAGAAAAAGTCGCGCTTGGAGATCTTAAAACAAAAGATTTAGCAGTTTATCAACTCAAATAAACTCAATATTTAGTGTTTTATTTAGGTTTTTCTCGCTGAAAGTTATTGCTTTCACTAAAGCACTGTTTTATTAGTGTTTCACATCCTTTCTTATTTGCCCAAACTCCTTGCAGCGCAATGGATCTGAGCTAAGTTGTATACTCGCTATTAATTTCAACATATTTTTTAGAAAGATCGCACCCCCAAGCTGTGCCTTTCGATTCGCCAGAATTTAGATTAATCATAATTTTTACAATATCATCTACTAAATATCTACCTTTCATTCTGGACTTAATATAGTCTGTGACTTTTTGTGGATCATATTTATTTAACTTGCCATTTTCCAAAATCTGAGCGTTTCCTATATACAAGTCAACGTCATTTAAATTAAATTTAACTCCAGAATTACCTGCAGCGGAAATAATTCGTCCCCAATTCGGATCACAACCATGTATCGCAGTTTTTACCAAAGCAGAATTACAAATAGATTTCGCGAGCATAATTGCATCATCTGTATTTTTTGCTCCTTGAACCAAAACTTCTAATAAACAATTTGCTCCCTCTCCATCCCTTGCAATATTTTTTGCCAAGTTCTGACATACAATATCAATCCCTTTCTGGATAATTGGAAAAAACCTTTTTTCAATTTTCTCTCCTGCATTTATTCCAACAAAAGAATCATTTGTGCTTGTCTCTCCATCAACTGATATTGCATTAAAAGATTTTTGAACCGCAATAGCAATCATTTTGTCCCATTCTTCTTTTTGTATTCCCGCATCAATGGTTAGAAAAGCAAGCATTGTAGCCATGTTGGGGTAAATCATTCCGGAACCTTTTGCAAATCCTGCTATTTTTATTTTTCTACCTTGAATAATCGTCTCTATTGACACTTTTTTCAAAGTCAAATCAGTAGTTAAAATTGCTTCTGCTGCATTTTCAAAATTATTATCCTTTAAATCACTAACTAAATTCGGTAAATTTTTTACTAAATCATTTATTTGTATTGGAACACCAATTACACCAGTTGAGCACATTAAAACCTCTTCTTCTTTTATTCCTAAAAGTTCCGCAATCTTTCCTGTAGCAATTTGAAAATGTTGAATGCCAAGATTTCCTGTACAGGCATTTGCTTGACCAGAATTAATTAGTATTGCTCTTACAAAACCTGAAGTTGTTTTAATCCTTTCCTCACAAATATCCACACAAGAAGCTCGAACTATTGATTGGGTAAACATCCCACTAAAAATACTTCCTTCTGGAGCGAGTATTAGTGCTAAATCTTTTTTATTAGAAGCTTTTAAACCAGCAGATATACCAGCAAAAAGAAAACCCTTAGGTGTTACCTTACTGTCATCAACAAACGACCAATTGGAATCTATCTGGCTCAAACTTTTTGGTATTTTAATTCATACTAACTACTCTTTAATACTAAAGAAACTAAGTAATTAGATTATTATTAATTGTATGGACATTCTTCAAAAATTAAAAAACAACCAAAGAAGGATTGGTTTAACAGGAGGTATTGCAAGTGGGAAGACAACCATAACTAATTACATTAGAAAACATAAAAACATACCAATTTTAGATGCAGATCATTTTTCAAGAGAATTAATCAAACCAAATACATATGGATATAAAAAGATTTTAGATTATTTTGGAAATAAAATTATTGATAATAAAAGCAATTCAGAAAGGAAAATAAACAGAAAACTTTTAAGGAACATTATTTTTAAACATTCAGCTAGCAAGGAATGGATTGAAAAACTACTTCACCCATTAATTAAAGAAAGAATGATAGAAGAATGCAGTCAATACAGAAATAATCAAACTATAGTATTGGTTATTCCATTATTGTTTGAAGCAAAATTTGAAGATATTTGCACTGAAATATGGTTAGTTAAATGTTCTAAAGAAATACAAAAAAACAGACTTATCACAAGAGATAAAATTAGCGAAAAAGAAGCATATGCATTGATAAATTTTCAATTAAGTTTTGAAGAAAAAAGAAAATTCTCAGATATTATTTTAGAGAATTCGGATAATCAAAATAAATGGATCAATACGATAAAAGAGCTTCTTTAAGTTTTAGCTATTTAATTTTTCCATAAGAAGTTTATTTGCAAGTTTAGGATCAGCTTTACCTTTTGTTCTTTTCATAAGTTGACCAACAAAAAAACCAAGTAACTTAGTTTTGCCATTTTTAAATGCTTGAACTTCATTTGGATGTTCATTTATAAGTTCATCAATTATTGGTAAAATACTTGAAGAATCAGATATCATTGCCAACCCTTTTTCTTCAACTAATTTTTTCGGAGAAATATTTTTTTGAATAAGTTCAGGTAAAATTTCTTTTGCAATTTTTCCACTAATTATATTTTTTGAAATCATGTTAATCATTTCAGCAAGATTTTCAGGACTAAGCTTTAATTCACTAAAACTTAGCTTGTTTGATTTTAAATAGCCCACAATATCACTTGTTACCCAATTTGAAGCTAGTTTGGCCTCGGCACCATTTGCTACTGTTTCTTCAAAAAAGTTTGCCATGCTTATTTCATCAGTAATTACCCTTGCATCATATGCAGACAACCCAAATTGACTTACGAATTTCTTTCTTTTCTTTGAAGGTAATTCTGGTAGTTCTTTAAACCATATTTCTTGTTGGGCTTTTGTTATTTCAATTGGACCTAAGTCAGGATCAGGAAAATATCTATAGTCACTGCTACCTTCTTTTAATCTCATGCTTTTCGTTAATTGCTTAGCTTCATCCCATAACCTTGTTTCTTGGAAAATTTTTCCTCCATTTTCATAAACTTCTATTTGTCTAGCTATTTCATAATCACAAGCCTTTTGAATTGCAGAAAATGAATTCATATTTTTTATTTCCACTTTGGTACCAAAGGGAGCATTAGGTCCTTTTCTAACTGAAATATTGACATCACAGCGTAATGAACCCTCTTGCATATTTCCGTCTGATACCCCTAGATATCTTACTGTTCTTCTAATCTCTGAAGCATATTCAGATGCCTCTTTACCTGATCTAATATCAGGTTTACTTACAATCTCACAAAGTGCTATTCCGGCACGATTGTAATCAACTAAAGAATACTTAGAGCCAGCTAATCTATCACTTCCTGAATGGACTAGTTTTCCGGCGTCTTCTTCCATATGTAGCCTCTCTATACCAATTTTTTTGATATAAGGTTCTTTGTCCTTTTCAATTATTTCAACCTCTAACCAACCATTTTCAGCTAGTGGCTCATCAAATTGTGAAATTTGATAATTTTTAGGTAGATCAGGATAAAAATATTGTTTTCTATCAAATTTACAATGTTCTGCAACGTTTAAATTTAATGCTAACGAAGTTTTTACAGCATACTCAAGAACAGTCTCATTCAGAACTGGAAGAGTTCCTGGTAACCCACAAACTACAGGATCTATATGCGTATTAGGTGCATCACCAAAAGCTGTTGACGCAGATGTGAATATTTTACTTTTCGTATTAAGCTGTACATGAGTTTCCAAACCAATCACAGCTTCCCAAGATTCCAAATTGTTCATTATTAAAAGTCTCTTTATTAATATTATTGGATATAAAGGAAAAGAGGACCAAAACACAAATAAAAATATTAATTTTTAAATGGCACAAGAAACCAAAAATTCAATATTAATAATTGGCGGTGGACTTTTAGGTTTATCTATAGCTTATGAATTTTCTAGAAATAACTTCAAAGTTTTAGTTTTAAGCAAAAACAGAAATGAATCAGCTGGATTTGTTGCTGCAGGAATGTTAGCTACTCATGCCGAAGGGCTCGAAGATGAATTATTAAAATTTGGCCAAGAAAGTCAAAATCTAATTCCTAAGTGGATAAAAAGTATTGAACAAGATAGTAATATTAAATGCGGATTAAAAAAATGTGGCATAGTAGTTCCTTTTAAAAACAAAGAAGATCTTGAAGAGTTTCCCACTTATAAATATGGAAAATATTTAAATCACAAAGATCTTCAAACAGAAATTAATGGAATAAATTCTATTTGGAAACATGGTTTACTTTTTGAACAAGATGGTCAAATAGATAACCGAAGAAGACTAATGCGTGCTCTTGAGAGAGCATGCTCCTTACATGGAGTCGAATTTCAAGAAGGGTCTGAAGTAGAGGATTTGACATTCGAAAAAAACAAAATTAAAGGTGCAACAGTTTTATGTGCAACTGGGGAAATAAAAAAAATTAACTGCGAAAAAGCAATTATATGCAGCGGTGCTTGGAGTAAAAAAATTTTTAGTAAGATTCCAGTCTTTCCTGTAAAGGGACAAATGCTATCAATACAAGGTCCAACAAATTTTTTGAAAAGGATTATTTTTGGTCCAAAAACTTATCTAGTACCTCGTGATGATGGACTTATTATAGTTGGCGCGACAGTTGAAAAAGATTCAAAATTTAATCAAGGTAATACTCCTAATGGAATAAAACAACTGCAAGAAGGCATTCGCTCCTTATTGCCAGAAGCTATTAATTGGCCACAAATGGAACATTGGTGGGGATTTAGACCTTGCACACCAGATGTAAAACCAATAATTGGAAAATCAAATATTGAAAATCTTTTTATAGCTACAGGGCATTACAGAAATGGAGTTTTATTTTCTGCAATAACAAGTGATCTTATTTTGAAAGTAGTTCAAAATAAAAATCTCAAAGAAATAGAAAAAAACTTTTTAGAAAAATTTAGTTTAGATAGATTTGCGATTTAAATTTTAATTTTCAGATCGCCATTTCGCGTCAGAAGTTTCCCACTGACATAATTCCTCTTCGTTAAACCATAGATCAATTTCAAATTTTGCTGTATCTTCTCCATCAGAACCATGAATAATATTCCTCCCAATATCAACAGCTAAATCTCCTCTTATTGTTCCAGGCTCTGCTTCCAGAGGTTTTGTCGCACCTATTAGTTTTCTAGAACTCAAAATAACTCCTTCGCCTTCCCACACCATTGCTACAACAGGACCACTGGAAATAAAGTCTACTAAATCACCAAAAAAGGGTCTTTCTCTATGTACTCCATAATGATTTTGAGCAAGATCTTTTGAAGGAATTAATTGCTTTAATCCAACTAATTTAAATCCTTTTTTTTCAAATCTGCCAATAATCTCAGCAACATATCCTCTTTGAACTCCATCTGGTTTAATTGCAATAAAGGTTCTTTCTTTAGTCATTTAGTTGATAATCACTCTATGTATATTCAGCTTTTAGGTGGTAACTTGGCAAGTAATCATTAAAATAAAAGATATTGTTTTGAGTTATTTTCAAAAACATTTATTAACCACTAAATATAAATTGACCAATTTTGAACCGAAAAAATTAAAGAATATTTGGACTATTAAAGATAGTATTTCGACTTACAACATAGACAAATGGGGAGATAAATATTTTTCTATAAATTCCAAAGGAAATATATCAGTAACTAAAGATATAAAATCTGAAAATAAGATTGATCTTTTTAAGCTTGTCAAAGAACTTAAAAGTAGAGAAGTAAATCCTCCATTAATCATAAGATTTAATGATATCTTGAAAGATCGCATCAATGCATTACATGACTCTTTTTTAAAAGCAATAAAAACCTATAAATATAAGAACATTTATCAAGGCGTTTTTCCTGTCAAATGTAATCAACAGAAAAATGTCCTAGAAAAGATAATAGAGTTTGGTAGTCAATGGAATTTTGGCTTGGAAGTAGGAAGTAAATCAGAACTATTAATTGGCCTTGCACTTCTTGAAAACCAAAATTCATTATTAATATGCAACGGATATAAAGATAAGAAATATATCGAGATTGCTACTTTGGCCAGAAAACTTGGCAAAAATCCAATAATAGTTATTGAACAACGAGATGAGGTAAAAAGAATTATTCAAGCAGTTCAAGAACTTAAAGCGACTCCATTGATAGGAATTAGAGCAAAGTTATCAAGTAAAAGTAGTGGTAGGTGGAGTAAATCTATTGGAGATAATTCCAAATTTGGATTATCAATCCCAGAAATTATGTCGACAATACAAGAACTAAAAGAAGCAAATCTTATCAACGAAATGAAATTGCTCCATTTTCATATAGGAAGTCAAATAAGTGATATTGCTGTGATTAAAGACGCATTACAAGAAGCGAGTCAAATATATGTTGAACTATGCAAACTAGGAGCCCCAATGCAATATATCGACGTTGGGGGAGGATTAGGAATAGATTTTGATGGAACTAAAACCTCCTCCAACACCTCTACTAATTATTCTCTTCAAAATTATGCTAACGATGTAATTGCAACTATTAAGGATTCATGTGAAGTAAATAATATCAAGCATCCAACCATAATCTCAGAAAGTGGAAGAGCAATAATTAGTCATTGTTCAGTTTTAATTTTTAATGTCTTAGGAACAAGCCATGTCAGTTCCAAACTACAAATTTCTGATAAAAAAAATCAAAAATTAATAATTTCAAATTTACTAGAAACTTTCTATGAATTAAAAAAAATTAAAAATAAAAAAATTAATTTATCTCAAATAATTGAACTATGGAATGACGCAAAAAAGTTTAAAGAAGATTGCTTAGTCGCTTTTAGATTAGGATTTTTAAGTTTGTCAGAAAGAGCTTATGCCGAAGAACTTACTTGGGCTTGCGCAAAAGAAATTTCTGATAACCTGAATAATGAAGAAATCAATCACCCTGATTTATCTGAAATTACAGAAACTCTTGCATCAACTTATTATGCAAATTTATCTATATTTAAATCTATCCCCGATAGCTGGGCAATAAATCAGATTTTTCCAATTGCACCAATACATAGGCACTTAGAGGAGCCTTTCTGCAAAGGGAACTTTGCTGATTTAACTTGTGATTCAGATGGGAAACTAAATAATTTTTTTGATAATGGAAAAATTAAATCATTACTAAATTTACATAAGCCAGAGGAAAATAAAGATTATCTAATTGGGATTTTTATGACTGGAGCCTATCAAGAAGCATTAGGAAACTTGCACAATTTATTTGGCAGTACAAACATTGTTCATATAGATATCAATCAAGATAATTCATATAAGGTCAAAAATATTATTAAAGAGGACAGTAAATCTGAAATTTTACAATTATTAGATTACAGTTCCGCTTCTTTGGTTGAATCTATAAGAATTAGTACTGAATCAGCAATTGATCAAAAAAAATTAACTATTCAAGAAGCAAGGAAATTAATGGATCAAATCGAAATTAGTCTCAGAAAAAGT
Organism: Prochlorococcus marinus; assembly: GCF_001180325.1. Lineage (GTDB taxonomy): Bacteria > Cyanobacteriota > Cyanobacteriia > PCC-6307 > Cyanobiaceae > Prochlorococcus_A > Prochlorococcus_A marinus_R. The sequence goes on along the minus strand of NZ_CVSZ01000035.1, from coordinate 39,182 downwards.
AGTTATTTATCAGAATGACTATCTAATGTTTTTTGCAAATGATTTTTAGCATAATCTAATGCAGCACTTATCTTATCAATATCTTTAGCACCTGCTTGAGCAAAGTTAGGCTTTCCTCCTCCACCTCCCGAACAAATTCTTGCAATCTCATTAATTAATTTACCTGCATGCAAACCTATTTTTACTGAATCATTACCTAAAGAAACTACAAATAACAATTTTCTATTTTCTGGATTTGGTATTCCCCCAAGAATCACTATTGCTTTATTTCCCAAATGAGAGGTTAAATTAAGTGCTGCAGATTGCAAAGAATTACCATCTAAGCCATCAATCTGATTTACTAAAATTGAAAAGGAATTTACTATTTCTGCGGATGATTTTATAGAAGAGTATTTAAAATATGCGATTTCATCTTTCATTTTTTGTATCTCTTTATTCTTATTAATAAGATCTGCTTGCAAATTATTAACCCTTTCAAAAAGTTGATTAGGATTTGCTTTTAACAAATCACTTAGTTGATTTACTAAAGCATTTCTATCACTGAAATAGTCTAATGCTGATTGGCCTGATAATGCTTCGATTCTTCTTACTCCAGCTGAGATTCCTTCCTCACTAATTATTTTGAAAGAACCTAATTCAGATGTAGTTTTAACATGTGTGCCACCACAAAGTTCCATCGAAAGTCCTGGCACATTAACAACGCGTACTTCATCATCATATTTTTCTCCAAACATGGCGACTGCGCCCTTTTCAAGAGCCTCACTCTTGGACATATTTTTTACTTCTAAAGCGTGATTTTCCATAATCCAAGAGTTAACTAAAATCTCAATCTTTGAAATTTGATCTTTAGAAATAGGATTAGAGGAATTAAAGTCAAATCGTAATTTATTGAAGGCTACTAATGAACCTTTCTGTCCAACACTTTCATTAACAACTAATTTAAGTGCAGATTGTAATAAATGAGTAGCTGTATGATTTGCAGCAGCCTTAGCTCTATTTGAGGAACTAACATTAGTGTTAACTTTTTGTCCAATAGTTAATATTCCTTTTTTTATCATTCCATAATGTAAAAAAACATTTTTCTTTCGAATAACATTGTCAACCAAGACCTCTACATCTTTTGAAAATATCGTTCCAATATCACCAACTTGACCGCCAGATTCTGCATAAAAAGTTGTCTGATCAAGAACAATTAAAACTTTCTGACCTTCAGTTGCTTGCTTAACTAATGTTGAATCCAAGAATATACCTTTTATTTCAGCTTCAGAAAGAAGTGAGTCATAACCATTAAAAACAGTTTTGTTAAAAAGATCTATTTCTCGCTCTAATGATCCCTCTAATGTCAAATCAATATTACTTGAAGCAGCTTTAGCTCTCTCTTTTTGGGAATTCATTTCTTCTTCAAAGCCCTTTACATCTACACTGATACTATTTTCTGCAGCAATTTCTACAGTAAGTTCTAGAGGAAATCCATAAGTATCATAAAGTTCAAAAGCTTTAAAACCAGAAATTAATTTCTGCCCTGAAGAAATTATCTCATCTAGCAATTTCTCTCCTCTTTCAAGAGTTTCCCTAAATCTGATTTCTTCAATTTTTATCTCATTCAAAATTAAATCATTATTATTTTTTAAATTAGGATAATTATTTTGCATTAAATTGATCCCGACAGTAGCGATATGAGGTAAAAACTCATTTTTTATACCTAATAATCTCCCATGTCTGATCATTCTTCTAATAAGCCTTCTTAATATATATCCCCTGCCGAGATTACTTGCTGCTACTCCATCAGAAATTAAATGAATGACAGCTCTTGTATGATCACCAATGATTTTTAAAGAAATTTTGTTTTTATCATCTGAAGAAAAATAATCAATATTTGCAATCTCACAAATTTTTTGAATGATAGGAAAAATTAAATCTGTCTCATAATTATTTTGCTTTTTTTGTAGTATTTGAGCCATCCTTTCAAGACCCATTCCTGTATCAATATTTTTAGATTTTAAATCTGTCAATTTTCCACTAGGATCACGATTATATTGCATAAAAACAAGATTATAAAATTCAATAAAACGATCTCCATCTTCTAAATCAATATTCTGCAGACCCTTTTCAGGATGAAAATCATAATAAAGTTCTGAACAAGGTCCACATGGACCTGTTTTGCCAGATGACCAAAAATTATCTTCCTCACCTAGTTTCACTATCCTATCTGGATGGATACCAATTTCATCTCTCCAAATTTTTGCAGACTCTTCGTCTTCGTGAAAAACACTCACAATTATATTTTCAACAGAAAGTTGATAAATATCAGTAACTAATTCCCAAGCCCATTGAATAGCCTCTCGTTTAAAGTAATCTCCAAAAGAAAAATTACCAAGCATTTCAAAAAAAGTGTGATGTCTAGCTGTAACTCCAACGTTTTCTATATCGTTTGTTCTGATGCACTTTTGGCTAGATGTAGCCCTTTTTGATGGTCTTTTTTGTAAACCTAAAAAAACAGGTTTAAAAGGTAGCATTCCAGCAATTGTGAGCATAACCGTAGGGTCATCTGGAATCAAAGATGCACTTGGAATGATTTTATGTAATTTTTCACTGTAAAATTTTAAAAAAGCATTTCTTATCTCATCTCCAGTAACTATTTTTTTAATTAGTTGAGATGTCATTTATCCAGAATAAGAAGGTTAAAAATTAAAGAAAAGCGTAATTTCGGTTATTTCGCAAAAATAATCACGCGAATTTATATTCTATATAACTAAAGTTAATTCATAAAGCTAATTATTCTATGATAGCCTCTGCCCAGACAAGTAATTCTAAATTGGCACAAACTTATAACAAATTGACGGTTCAATCTCAAAACTTTGCTGATGATTCTTGTGCCATAAGATCTTTGGATTGGGATCGCAGTAGATTTGATATTGAATTTGGTTTGAGAAATGGAACTACTTACAATAGTTTTATTATTAAAGGCGAAAAACTAGCAATTATTGACACTAGTCACGCAAAGTTCGAAGAATTATGGTTTGAAGAATTACTGAAAAAGGTTAATCTGCAAGAAGTTGATTATCTAATTACGAGCCATACAGAACCTGATCATTCTGGTTTAATAGGTAAACTTTTAGAATTAAATCAAAATATTACAATAGTTGGATCAAAATTAGCCCTTAAATTTATTGAAGACCAAATACATATTCCCTTTATGCGTCTAGAGGTTAAGAGTGGAGAGTTTTTAAATCTTGGAACAAATCCTAAAAGTGGTTTAGAACATAATATTGAATTTATAAGTGCACCAAATTTACATTGGCCAGATACCATATTTTCATATGATCACAGCACAAATGTTCTCTATACATGCGATGCATTTGGACTGCATTATTGTTCTGACGAATTTTTTGACACTGATCAAAAAGAAATATACGATGATTTCCGTTTTTATTACGATTGCCTGATGGGTCCAAACGCTAGAAGCGTTATGCAGGCAATCAAAAGAATAGATAAGCTACCTGAATTAAAAACAATAGCTGTTGGTCATGGGCCTTTGCTCCATAATCAGGTCAATTTTTGGAAAGGAAAATATCTAGAATGGAGTAGTAATAAAAGCAAAGGCAATGATTTTGTGTCAGTCTGCTACATAAGCGACTATGGTTATTGTGATCGACTAAGTCAAGCGATATCTCATGGAATAAGCAAAGCAGATGCTCAGGTTCAGTTAATTGATTTAAGATCTTCTGACCCGCAAGAATTAGCAAGTTTAATTTCCGAATCAAAAGCAGTAGTCATACCCACATGGCCAGTAGACTCAGATAATGAATTGAAAGAATCACTAGGTACTTTATTTGCAGCACTAAAACCAAAACAATTTACTGCAGTTTATGATGCATTTGGTGGAAATGATGAACCTATAGATTCCTTAGCAAATAAATTAAGAGAACTTGGGCAAAAAGAAGCTTTCTCTCCCTTAAGAGTTAAAAATATTCCAGATCCCATCATTTATCAACAATTCGAAGAAGCTGGAACTGACTTGGGTCAATTGATCAATAAAAAGAAGAATATTGCCTCTATGAAGAGCCTTGATTCAAATTTAGATAAAGCGTTAGGGAGATTAAGTGGTGGATTATATGTAGTTACAGCGAGCCAAGGCGAAGGTTCTACATTTAGACAAAGTGCAATGGTCGCAAGTTGGGTTAGTCAAGCAAGCTTTTCTCCACCAGGCATTACAGTTGCAGTAGCAAAAGATAGAGCTATTGAATCATATATGCAAGTTGGGGAAGGTTTTGTTGTGAATATTCTGAGAGAAGATAACTATCAAAAAATGTTCAGACATTTTTTAAAAAGATTTGCCCCTGGAGCTGATAGGTTTGCAGATGTAGATGTAATTAGTAACATCGCAGAAGGAGGACCGGTTCTATCAGATTCACTTGCCTTTTTAGATTGTAAAGTTAGTTCCAGACTGGAGACCCCAGACCATTGGATAATTTACGGAATTGTTGAAAATGGTAATGTTTCTGATTTATCATGCAAAACAGCAGTCCATCATAGAAAAGTTGCTAATCACTACTGACTAGATTTACTACTTAGTTTTTTTAGAAATGATTGGTATAACTAACTTAAGATAAAAAAATTATACCTTTCATTTCATTTAAAAAATATAGATTGAAGTTATAACTAGGTTTTTTTGATTTATAGTTGAAAATCAGTTGAAAAATTAATCTCCACAATCAACCTTTTATATGGATTTATTAAAATAGTATTTGATAAAAATCATTTAATTTAGATCTTCTGAAAATTTATAATTAAGCGTTTCTTTATAAAAACAAAATTTTTTTATTAAGAATTTATATAATTTAGAAAAATTAATAGTTAAATTATGAGACTAAAAACTTTAAAGATTATTTTCTTCTCAACAATGCTACTTTTTTTTAGCATAGGGCAAACTTCAGATGCTTTAAATTACTTAAATAATTTACAAATTTATGAAGATTCAAAAGAACTTTTAGCAAAAGAAGGGGGGGATAGTAAAAAAAGTGGGGATAGTAAAAAAAGCGCAAGTAAAAAAAGTGGGGATAGTAAAAAAAGTGGGAATAGTAAAAAAAGCGCAAGTGAGCAGAAACAGTCCAATATTGATAAATTGGAAAATAATCAAAACGCTATGAAAGAGGCAGCAAAAGAAAGATATGAGATATGGAAAAAAAATAAAGACAAAAATAAAAATAAAATCTGATAAAACTTTTCAAAATAATTTTGAAAGATTATCTACTGAAAGTAATTTTGAGAAATATATAGTCCTTTAAAACAAGATAGAACCAAGCAACATTCTGTATAGTTATACTCAATGGATACTCAATGTTTTCCAAAGAATTAAATATTCTGGTCGATTGTTGAAAATTAGTTGAAAATCGGTCCTACATATTTCTTACAAATCCAAAATTTTATTTGCCAATTATCCTTTAACAAATTTACTAATACTTTTAATAATGCGGCGGTACTTATTCTTCTGGAGAGAAATATGTTTCCTCGTCATTACCTTTTTTCTTGTTTCTGAAATATTCTTCGGATGGATCTAATCCATCATTATCGTAATTACTTTCTCTTTCCATTACTTTTCTAATACACTTCTTACTTTATCTGAGAATTTTTGTTCTTTATCAGTTCTTGTATTTACTTTCATCGTTGTATAAATTCTAGGAGCACCTTTTGAATGAATTTTTTCATGACACTTCTTAACACATTCAAACACTTTATCCCAATCTCCTTCTATTGCAGTGCCATTCGCCCCTAATTCATAGTTGAGTCCTTCGTTTTTTATTATTTCAATACACTCTTTTATATAAGGCGACAAAGAAGTTCCAACACCAATCGGGACTAAGCACAAATCAATACTTACAAACATAATTTTTTATTTTTTGATAAATCTAACTATTTAAATTCTAAATGCTCAAGATCCAAAGAATTTGGCAAAGTAAACCCGTAAAAGTTTCCTAAGAATAAAATAAGAGGGCATTTATTCGCCCTCTTCGAGTCGTATGCTCCTCGCTGTCCACAAAGTCGATGAAGTGCTTTTGACTCCTGAATTATTTCTACTCTTACTGAATGAAAAATGATAGTCGTGACTACCACAAAGCACTAATACTTGGGTAGAAATACCCTATGAATTTCAAGTAAAAAGGAGGACAATATAAGTGCAGATATAGGAGGTCTTATGAAACTCATTACTCCTTTCACTATTCTCACTCAAAACTTCCATGAAATAGATTTGATTAGAGATGCAATGAATAACAATAGAAGATTAGCAACAGAAAGATTACATGATGATTACAGAAAAATTTATAAGAATCATCAATTTGCTTAGATAATCAAGAAGAAATCGCGGTCCAGTTGGAAACCCTACATTTAATAACTCATTTATGGTGCTGTTATAGGTATAATCTACTGATACATAACGGTTTCACGAGAACTAAACGTTCTGGTCGATAGTTGAAAATCCGTTGAAAGTCCATATGACACCTTACCACGACTAATAAGTCGGAAACTATTACTAAAAAATAAGTCTTTAAAATGTCAGATATTAATATAGGCTTACTTACAGAAAATAAAAACTTATCGGAATTTGAAATTACCGAAAATTTTTCTTGTGTAAGATTCTTAGACCAAAATAAAGAAAGATTTGAACTTGAATTTAACCTCGAAAAAGGAACTTCTTTTAATACTTTTTTCATTAGAAGTAATGAGGAACTTTTTATTATTCATCCACCTGAAAAAAAATATTTAAATTCATTTAATAAAGTAATTTCAAAGTTTTGCGATCAATTTAAATTAGATAAAATCAACTTCATTTCTGGTCATATTAATCCCCAAATTATTGAAACTTTAAAAAATATAAGTACCCAATTTCAAAACACAACTATTACTTGCTCTAATCCAGGTTATAAACTTATTAGCGAACTTTGGAATCAAAGAAATCCTACCCTAGAAAACTTTATTGATATTCAATTACCTGAAGTAAAGATAATCAAAAAAGAATTTAATTTAGAATTAGAAAACATTTCACTAGAGTTAATTCCTATTCCAACAGCACGTTGGCCTGGTGGCCTGATAATTTATGAACGTAATCAAGAAATACTTCTTAGTGAAAAAATTTTCTCTGCACATATTGCATCTAAATATTGGTCTGAAACAAATCGAGTTAGTACTGAAATTGATAGGAAACATTTTTATGATTGCTTGATGGCACCAATGTCTAATCAAGTAGTATCAATAACTGAAAAAATTGCAGATTATGACATTAAAACTATCGCACCATTACATGGTCCCGCGATCGAATATAGCTTAAAAAGCTTTTTAAATGACTACATTAGATGGGGTGAGAATCTATCAACAAATAATCCTAAGATCGCTCTGATATATGCAAGTGCTTATGGAAATACAGCCTCAATAGGGGATGCATTAGCTAAAGGGATAAATAGAACTTCTGTAGAAGTTGAAAGTATTAATTGTGAATTTACACCTAATGATGTACTAGTAAAATCTATCCAAAATGCTGATGGATATTTAATAGGATCCCCCACATTGGGTGGTCACGCCCCAACTCCAATAGTTAGTGCACTAGGAACATTATTAGCGGAAGGAAATAGAGATAAGCCAGTGGGAATTTTTGGGAGTTTTGGCTGGAGTGGCGAAGCAATAGATTTACTTGAAACAAAATTAAAAGACGGTGGTTTTAAGTTTGGTTTTGACCCTATAAGGATTAAATTCAGTCCAAATAAACCAAAGATTAAAGAGTTAGAAGAAATAGGAACTCACTTTGGAAGAAAAATTATAAAAAAAGCAAAGAAAAAACCCAGCAAATCAGATACTGGAATGATTACAAGCAAAACGGATCCAAAGCTACAAGCTCTTGGAAGAGTAATTGGTTCTCTTTGTGTCCTGACAGCCTCTAAAGGCAAAGATGAGGATAATATTAAAGGAGCTATGCTTGCATCTTGGGTTAGTCAAGCAAGTTTTTCTCCGCCCGGGTTAAGTATTGCAGTAGCAAAAGATAGATCGGTAGAGTCTCTTCTACAAATAGGAGATTCTTTCGCATTAAATATTCTTAGTGAAAAAGATTTCAAAGAACCTTTGAAAAGATTCACAAAGCACTTTGCGCCTGGAGAAGATAGATTTGAAGGAATAGATATTGAATTAACTCCTAATGAACAGATAATAATTCCTGAATCATTAGCATGGTTAGATGCTTCTGTAAAAAAGAGAATGGAATGTGGAGATCATTGGGTAATTTACGCCGAAGTACTTCACGGTAATATACTAAAATCCGATAGTCTAACGGCAGTTCATCACCGCAAAACAGGCGCTAACTATTAAATTTATTTATCTAATTTATGACTGAAACAAAAGATCTAATAATCATTACGGCTAGTTGTGGTAAAAATCTAGAACTTTCTGAAAAATTTCTTGAAAAAAGTAATGAACTTAAAATTAGTTCTGAAATTTTAGATCTTACCACTCTTGATATTCCATTATTTAATCCAAGAATTCACAGCAAAGAAAATATTCCAAATGAAATAAAAGAATTAAAAACAAAGCTTTTCAAGATTGAGAGGTGGGTGATTTGTGCGCCTGAATATAATGGATCTATACCTCCCATTCTCTCCAACTTCATAGCATGGCTTTCTATTTCGGGAGATGACTTTAGGAATTTATTTAATGGTCAACCGATTGCAATTGCAACATTCTCTGGTGGCATAGGATTAGAACTACTAACCACATTACGCATCCAATTAGTGCATTTAGGAAGTCAAGTATTAGGGAGACAACTTTTGTCCTCATATAGTAAACCTATAGATACAAAAACTATTGAAGATATTATTCAAAGACTTTTACAAATGAAAAAATTAAAAACATAAGCATTTAAAACCCAATAAAATATTATTCTTTTTCATTCCAAACTTTCAAAATTTCTCTAGCCATAGGCAGTGCATGAACAGATCCTCCACCAGGAGTATTTTGTGCAAAAGCAACTATAAGTAATTCGCTTTTTTCAGAGGGAGTAAAGCAAACGAACCAAGCGTGATCTGAGCCACCTTCACCATCTTCAGCAGTTCCAGTTTTGCCTGAAACTGGAGGTAAATTTGAAACCCCATAATTAATTGATACTCCTGTGCCAGACTCTACTACTTTTCTGAGACCACTTTTTATTAATTGAAGATTTTGTGGATCAATGTCAATTGGAATACGTTTTTTATCTGAAAGATTTTCTTTATCTTTTTTAACTAAATAGGGAGTAACTAGATAACCACCATTTGCAATTGCAGCATATGCTCTAGCTATTTGAATAGGGGTAACTTGTACAACAAATTGTCCAATAGACATACTCGCAATATCTTCTGGAACCCAAGGGGTACTTCCTGGTTGCCCCCATCCTCTGCCTTCTTCAGCCCATTCACTACTAGCTACTAATCCTATATTTTCTTGTTCAGAAATTTCAACTCCAGATAGATTATTAAAACCAAGCTTTCGTGAGACCTTATGAATTTCATCAACTCCTACTCCATAACCTACTTGATAAAAAAATGTATTACTTGAAACTCTTAAAGCATCTTCATAACCAATTACCCCAAAGCCTAAATCATTATGCTCTCTAAAACATTGGCTCCCATAAGTTATACATGGTTTCGTTTCTAACATGGTTTCTCTAGGGAATTTTCCACTTTCCAAGCCAGCCAAAGCAGTTACAATTTTCCAAACGCTTCCTGGGTCGTAGGCATTTAATGCTCTATTAAATAAAGGTTTTTCGGGAGAATTAAAAAGTTTATTATATTCTTTCTCAGGTTTAAAATCCTTTGAGAAAAAATTTAAATCAAATGTAGGTTTACTTGTCATTGCTCTTATTGCGCCATCTCTTGGATCCATCACTATTATGGCTCCAGCTTTTTTATCTTTAAGAACTTCCTCCGCAACTAATTGCAGCTTAAGGTCGATTGTTAGTTCAATATCATTACCTTGTACTGGAGGTCTTATACCCAATGATCTTTGAAATTTTCCTAATGAATTAACTTCAACCATTTCTCCACCCCATTCACCTCTTATAAAATCTTCGTAAACATATTCAATTCCAGTTCTACCGATTAAATCATTTAATTTATAACCTTTCTTAGATAAGAATTTATATTCTAATTGAGTAATTGGCTGAGTATAACCAATTACATGGGCAGCAAGCGATTTATAAGGATAATTCCTAATTAATTTGGTAGCTATTTCAAAACTAATTAAATTACCTTCATTCTCCTTAAATTTTATTAATTGATCTACATTTAAATCATCAAGAATAATTACTGAAAGTTTCTGATTTTTTAGACCATCAGAGTATTTTTTTTGAATTTCATTACTATCAATATTTAACAAGTTAGAAATACTTGATTTATGTTTTTCCCAATTGCTTTTATTAACAGATTGAGGTTTTATTATCAAAGAATATTTAACTCTACTATCTGCTAAAACATAACCATTTTTGTCTATTATTCTTCCACGTATTGGCTGTTCCTCAATAAGTCTGATCCTATTCTCATCTGACATCTTCTTAAAAGATTCATAATTTAAAAGTTGTAAAAAAATTAACCTACAAAGAATCAATAAAAATGATACAGAAGAAAAAATAAGTAAGACTAAAGGCTGTCTCTTTAATGAAATAAGTTTTTTTATTAGGACTTGTTTTTATCAAAAATATAGATTTATTGAAATATTGTTTTTTCTATTGAAGCGATGGTTGATTTTATCTCATTAAGTCTATTTATTAAATCTTTATAATCACGATCTTCATTGACAGGATTAAAGTCATCATTTTCAATATTATTTGAACTTAAATTTTCACTCATAATACTTTTATTTTTTAAGTAATTATTTCAATTAATAGAATTCTAAATAATAAATTTATTTTTTCAAAATTTTATTTACTTAGATACTTAATGAGATCAAAAATAAATTAATTTAATTGTTCTATATTTTGTTCAAAATAAGGATTACAACTATTCTTAGATATCCCTAAAGACCATCCAATAAATGCAGCAATAAATATCGTGACAATTAACGGTAAAATGGCTTGTTGAGTATTGACTAGACTGAACCATTCCCTCCAGCTACTATAAAATCTTTCTCTTTGAAATTTTCTTTTTTCATTTTCTAGCAATCTCGCTTTTTTGGCGAAAGATTTTGTTACCCACTTTTCGAAAGGAATCTTTTTTGTAATCGCCATTTTTCTCTCCACTTCTAATAATTGTCCGGAACTAAGATAAGGATGAAATGTGCTAATCAATTCAAGAGTTTTTAAAAACATCTCAACAGTTGCATCTTTTATGAGCTTTTGCTCATGACTTAAATCATCCCACTCTATTTCTGGATAAAAACGGTTCCTATTTGGTGAGATTTGATCCTCGGACATTTGACCAGGTTCTCTAAGCCATCTATTAGTATTGTCGTCAAATCTCCGCCAGTATAAAAAAGGATTGATAAAAATTGTTTTACCAGATAACTTGACCACATCTTGTTGCAGATGATGAGTTAGCTTTCTTTCAGAATTTTTCGAATTTATCAAAAGTCTAAATTATTAATCTAATTAAAGATTATCTTTTATTCACTCTTTTTCCAGAAATATAAAAAATTATTCTATTAATACTAAGTTATCGACAGCTGCCAACGCTTCTTTAAATAATTACAGTATTCGCAATTTAAGGAAGGTTTGGGGAAATTATCCGAACGTAATAAATTTACAGTATCTATTATCTTATTTTCTACCCATGAAGTAGAACAATCTAATTTAATTAGATGTATATCAAAATTTAATTGGTTATTAAAAAACTCTTCATTTTTCTTGCCATTGAAATACAAAAGATAAGCTTCTTTAGCCACTGTAAAACCGTTTTTTTTAAACAACCATTGATACATTTCTAACTGTCTTTTATAAGCTTTTGCATATTCGTATTTATTAAAAGTCTCTAACCAATCAAAATTGTTTCTAGATGTTGCTTTTACATCAACGATAATAAGATGACCATTTTTTTTCTGCCAAATATCATCTACAGCTCCACCAAAGTCATAGTTGTGTTCAATTGACTTATATCTTATCCCTTGAAAATTACTTCTCCAGCGTTCTAAATCTTTATGTTTGAAAGGCACAGCATCAATTCCATATTCAATAAATAAAGGATGCGGCTCCTGAATTTTCCTATAATAATCAAATTCATTTTTACATAAATTATCTACAGCTATATTTAAGGTAAATGGTAATGATGGCGGTTTTATTTGATATTTTTTGTCCAGAACACAACATCTTGGACAACTAAGATATTTCTCAACTGTAGATCGACTTAATTTAATAATATCGGGCATTACGTTTTAAATCTCATTGAAAAATTTCTTGCATAAGTAAAAAACTTTAAATTTTTTAAAAAATTTGGATACTTACTACCACTCTATAGTCATGGTAAAAGAATAGGCAAGAAAAGTGAATGATGGCAACACATTTGAGAGTATTAAATCACAGATTTTCTTGTGTGAAACCCAGTGAAAGCATTTTTTTCTCACTAGGTTTCAAACTTACTCTTAATCCCACTCCGTAAAACATAGAGAAAACTAGAGATTTTGAAACTTGCAAATCTATTGCAAAAATAATTATTTCTAATTTAAAGTAACATAAAATTTTTCTCGTGTGATGAAAGTTTGATGTCATTGTCGAGACAGACTTTTCTTGGGTGAGAAGTAGGTGAGACTAAAATTAAAATTAAAAAATTCTATTTTTTATAACCAATTGCAACCCAAAATGGAGTCGAATTACTAAACTTTATTTCTGACAAACCAGATTTAATCATCATTGATGATATCTCCGCTTTAGTAAAACGTTTTTCAAGTTTTGTTCCAAATCTATCTAAAGCATCCGTGCACATAAAATAAAAAGTTTTCTTACGGTAATCAGACAAAGGGATATTCGAAACGTTCATGCCCAACAATTCTAAAAAAAATGAAAGTCTCGCCAAAGGTAAATAAATTACAATTGCTATTAATCTAGTAATAACTAATTTAAGTTTAAAGGGAAAGCGACAAATCAATTTTCTAATGACATCTACACATCTCCAAATAAATTTAAACCAAAGAGGTTTATTATCAAATTTGTAATAGATATATAGTAGAAATGGAGCACCTTTTTTTAATTTGGAAACACAATGAGAAAGAGCGCTTAATGTATTAGGCAGATGATGTAGAACACCTAAACAATATCCAAAATCCATAGATTCATCTAAAACAGAAAATTCATTAATGCTTTTACATTCAAAAAAACAATTATTAAAATTAGACAAATTTCTTTGGGCAACATTTAGCGCTTTTTGACTGGGATCAAAACAATAAAGAGTTTTAACCTTAGGTGCCACAAATTTTGCCCACCTTCCGCTTCCACATCCAGCATCAAATCCAATTGCACTGGAATTTAAATATTTTTCTGGGAGTAAATTAAAATATTGTAAATATGCTTCATCTAATTTTAGATTCAACTTACTTTGATCATATGTATCCCACTCTTTACCAAAATCATTTATGACATCTTGATCAATATTTTTATTCATGAATTAATGATTTAAATGGAAGATAATAAATTAATTAATAGCAAATTCTTTAAATGTAAACATTTTAGAATTTCCTTTAGTGATTGTATAACTCAAAAAAAAGTTTAAAAAAATTTTAAATTATTTAGAAACATTTTCTCTATGATGTCTCTACACTTCCTACGACTTCTCCATAGAGACAGTCAAGATGCTCTGGGTGAGACAAGGGTGAGCAGGATCACGTCAGATCCATTGCAAAATGGTAAAAAAAAGACGGGTGATCTTCGGGTGAGCACACGTTTTTCAAGTTATAACTGGGATCTCTACTCTTGGACTATTCCCACTCAATAGTTCCAGGAGGTTTGCTTGTAATATCATAAACAACTCTATTAACTGAACGTACTTCGTTTACGATTCTATTCGCAATCCTTTCCAAAAGCTGAAAAGGAATTTTTGACCAATCGGCTGTCATACCATCTTCACTAGATACGCAACGTAAAACTATTGGCCATGCATAAGTCCTTTTATCACCCATAACTCCTACTGTTTTTACAGGTAGCAATACTGCAAAAGCTTGCCAAATATCATTGTAAAGAGCTGCTTTTTTAATTTCATCTCTTACTATCCAGTCTGCATCTCTTAAACAATCAAGTTTTTCATTATTCACCTCTCCCAAAATTCTTATAGCTAATCCTGGTCCTGGGAATGGATGCCTTTTTATAATTTCGTCCGGCAAGCCTAAAGCCACTCCCAGTTTTCTGACTTCATCTTTAAACAGTTTTCTTAATGGCTCAACTAATTTAAATTGTAAATCTTTTGGTAATCCACCTACATTGTGATGACTTTTTATTTTTACAGCTATTCTTTCTCCTGTTTTAGGATCAATGTTAGTCCCAGCACTTTCAATAACATCAGGATAAAGAGTACCTTGGGCTAAATACTGAAAAGGTCCCAACCTATTGCTTTCCTCCTCAAATACTCTTATAAATTCTTCACCTATAATTTTTCTTTTTTGTTCTGGATCAGTAATACCTTTTAATTTGGAAATAAACCTTTCCCTTGCATTAATATATTCAACTTTTATGTGAAATTTCTTATCAAAAAAATTCATTAAAAATTCTGGTTCACCTTTTCTCATAAAACCTTGGTCTATAAACATGCATGTAAGCTGATTTCCAATAGCTTTATTGAGAAGAAAAGCAAGAGTAGAGGAATCAACTCCTCCAGATAAGGCAAGCAAAACTTTTTTATTACCAACTTGCTCTCTTATCATGGGAATAGTTTCTTCTATATAGGTTTCGGTTGTCCAATCAGCCGCACAACAAGAAATTTTATAAACAAAATTTTTAATTACTGTCATCCCAAACTCTGAATGAATAACTTCAGGATGAAATTGTACACCAAATAATTTCTTTACATCATTTGAAATTGCTGCATGAAGTGTGTTCTCGGTATGAGCAATTTTATTAAATCCATCAGGCAAAGAATTTATAGAATCGCCATGACTCATCCACATAATAGATTTATCTTCTACATCAGAAAGGAGTTCAGATTCTTGGTCTATATTTATTGGTGCTCTCCCATATTCAGCTTTTTTAGTGGCTGATATAACAGATCCTCCAAGTTCTTTAACCATTAATTGCATTCCATAGCATATGCCAAGAATAGGAATTCCTAAATTAAAAATTTTTTCATCACACCTAGGCGCATTTTGTTCATATACAGAATTTGGGCCCCCACTCAAAATAATCCCTTTAGGTTTAATATTTTTAATTTCCTCAATTGCAATGTAATTACTTACTACAAGAGAAAAAACATTAGTTTCTCTAATTCTTCTTGCAATCAATTCAGAATATTGAGATCCGAAATCCAAAATTAATATTGATGGATCTCGTTCTTTTTTTGTAATTATTTGACTCATGTATAAAAGTTAACTCAATTTATTTACAAAAGCATAATGCATCACAAATTAATCTTATTGAAAATAAGAAATATAATTATTGCCGTTAATTCCAGCCCATCTAATTTTCCTTTTTTTATCAAAAATGATTGATGCGATTTCCATATCAGTTTTTACATATCTATTTACATAAGTAAGAGATCTCTTTTCGATCGTATTTGATAAATTCTTGAATAATTTATCAGCTAAAGATTTATTAAATCTTTCAAGAAGTTGTAATGCATTCTCAAGATTATCTAACTGAGATAATTCAACTATTATTTCAGGTGGTATCTTTTCTTGAACGGCTAAATAAACTAGAATCTCAATTCTTGCATCAGCCAAATGATTATGTGTGTGAAAAATGCCGCCTGCTAATTTAATTAATTTCCCGTGATAACCAAAAAGAATTACAGTTTTAACTTTTTTTATTGCAGCATCAACTAATAATGGTCCTATCCAATTTCCAATTTTGATAATTGGCAAATTAACATTAAAAGTTTTGGCTAAATCTAACCCATTTTCACCAATAACAAATATAACTTCCCCTTTAAAATCATTTTGAATTGACTTTGCTAGATTATTTTTAGCCTCTTCTAATTGATCAGGTGAAGCACTCGAATAAGTCTCAGCAGAAGTACCAATAATAGATAATCCATCAACAATGCCAAATGACTTATTACTAGTTCTTTCTGCTAAAAACGCTCCATTTGGGAAAATAATTTCTAATTTCAAATTAAAGCCATCAGGAATACTATCTAATAAATTTTCATATAAAACTTCTTTGGCAAAATTAGAAATGCATATCTCCGATGTATCTTCTTTTATGCCTACACCAGATCCTGCAATAATATTTATTGGAATTGTTTGAACAGGCTTATTAAAAGAAATTTTTTCTAAAGAGGCTATTGTCCATATCTCTAAGTTTTGTGTAATATCAAGATCCAAGCCAGACTTTGCAAAGGTAATTCCTAATGCATGCGAGTCATCTTGAAGTAGACCAACAGAATGAATCTCGATTTTTATTTCTTTTTTTTCATTAGGAATTTTTATTAGTTCATAATTCTTAAATGGTACCCCTACTAGTTTATTTAATGCTGACCTAGCAGCTCCAGCGACCCACAAAGGTAAAGAAAATCCTTTTTTCAAATCAAGTAATTGAAAAATATATAATGAGAACTAATCTAAGAATGACCTATTTCATAAAAAGTGGCCATACAACAAAAATTATCATTGATGATTCCTGGACCCACACCAGTTCCAGAAAAAGTTTTACAAGCATTAAGTAAGCATCCAATAGGCCATCGCAGTAAAGAATTTCAAGATCTCGTAGAGAGTACAACAAAAAATTTACAGTGGCTTCATCAAACTCAAAATGATGTTCTAACAATCACTGGTAGTGGGACTGCCGCAATGGAGGCTGGAATAATAAATACCCTAAGTAGAGGAGATAAAGTAATTTGTGGAGAAAATGGAAAATTTGGAGAAAGATGGGTAAAAGTTGCTGAAGAATTTGGTCTGGAAGTAATAAAAATTGATTCTGAATGGGGAACTCCACTTGATCCAGAAGAATTCAAGAAGGTGTTAGAGGAAGATAAACAGAAAGAAATAAAGGCGGTTATTTTGACTCATTCTGAAACTTCTACAGGTGTAATTAATGATTTAGAAACTATTAGTTCATATATTCGTGCACACAACACAGCTTTATCAATTGTTGACTGCGTTACAAGTCTTGGAGCTTGCAATGTACCAGTAGATGAATGGAAATTAGATATCGTTGCTTCAGGATCACAAAAGGGATATATGATACCTCCAGGGCTTAGCTTTATATCAATGAGCGGGAAGGCATGGAAAGCTGCGGAAAAATCTAATCTTCCAAAATTTTATTTAAATTTAAAATCCTACAGAAAAAGTCTTTTAACTAACAGTAATCCATACACCCCAGCAGTTAATTTAGTTTTTGCTTTAGATGAAGCTTTAAAAATGATGAGAGAAGAAGGATTAGATAATATTTTCCTTAGACACAATAAACACAAATTAGCGATGAGCAATGCCGTAAAAGCTTTAAATCTAAAATTATTTGCTGATGAAAAATATTTAAGTCCTTCAATTACTGCAATAAAAACTGAAGGGATTGATGCTGAGGAATTTAGAAAAACAATAAAGAATAATTTTGATATTCTACTTGCAGGAGGTCAAGATCGTCTGAAGGGGAAAATATTTAGAGTCGGACATTTAGGTTATGTTAATGATAGAGATATTATTACGGTAGTCTCTGCAATGAGTAATACACTTCTTGACCTCGGTAAAATTACTACCCAACAAGCTGGTGAAGCATTAGTTATGGTATCAAAATATCTAGAAGGAAATTAAGTTAAGTTCCTGGCTCTTCAACATTTCCACCTAATTCAACAATCTTTTTTCTAAGAACGATTGATTTTTTTTCATCACCTTTTGTTTGAGCTATTGCAAGTGCAAACTCTAATTTTTCGAGTTGATGGCCACCCTCAAAAAAAGACAATTTTTTCTTTATGCGGTTTTTATTATCTTTGTATGAAATTTGCGAAGACATAAAAATATTAGCTTTAATCAATATTATGCCAACAAAAGGGAACATTATGAGAGAAAACTAAAAATATTATTTGACTATAAACTTAAACAAAAAAAAAATTTTCTAATATTATGTTCAAACATCCATGAAATTTATGCCTAACATAAATCTAATATATTATCTTTTTGCAGGTTGTATTTTTGGAGCTTTAGCTCTAAAAACGGGTATTCCTGCGGCTCCTCTAGCAGGTGCTTTAATAGGTGCAAGCATTCTTAGCATAAGTGGCAAAGTCGACATCGCAGAGTGGCCAATCGGAACAAGAACAATTTTAGAAATCGGAATTGGAACAGTCATTGGTACATCATTAACAAAAGACGCATTAGTTGATATTCAAAATTTATGGAGGCCAGCTATATTAATAACATTTACTTTAGTTATTACTGGATTAGCAATTGGATTATGGACAAGCAGATTACTTAATATAGATATCATCACAACAATTCTTGGAGCTGCACCAGGAGGAATTAGCGGAATGAGTCTTGTAGGGTCTGAGTACGGAGTGGGGCCTGCGGTAGCGACTTTACACGCTGTAAGATTGATTACTGTCCTTTTAATTCTTCCTTTAGTTGTGAAATGCTTGAATATATTTGGAGTGATTAAATCTTAAATTTCTATAGACATATCAATAATAAAAGATATTTTTAAATAGAAGATAAAAGTCTAATGCAAAGATTAAAGAAGAAAAAACTAATATCATTAGCTTTGGGAATTTCCACTCCTCTAATCCTTACTACGCCAAGAGTAAATGCAAGTTCATTTGGAGCGGAAATTTTTTGTGCCATGAGAGATGCCGGAAATGACCATGAAAGTAGTTGGGATGCCGCTTATACGTATATAAAAAAACAAAAGGGAGGATTCTTCAAAGTTTCACCTAAAAATGCAGCAGCGCAAATTACTGAAACCGTTATAAGAGAAAAAGAAAAATTTAGTTATTGTGTTGAGTATTTAGATAATCTTCATCCAAATAGAAAATTAATACGAGAATTAGAAAAAGAAGAAAAAAGAAAAGAAAAAGAAGCAGCGGATAGAGAAAAGAAAAGAAAAAAATTAAAAAAAGAATTAGAAGAAACTAATGATGAAATTTCTGAAGAATTTAGTGATGAAACGCTTGATAGATATAGTTATTAATTAATGTTCCAAAAGATAATAATTTATTCGAAATTTGATAACTACTATTTTGTATCTAAACACACTAAATCATATTTCTACTGGCTAATTTAGGCTAATAAGCATGAATAAATGTTGACTTTTAATATATTCAAGCGATTATTTATTTAACTAAATATTCTAAATGCATATTAATGATGCGGTGTTTTTAGAGGATTTATGTCCTAAGTTCAGATTAAGACAATGGCGAAAATCTATTCATAAGTTTACTGGAAAAAGTTGTATTTATTGCGGAAAACCATCTGAATCTATTGACCATGTAATACCACGAAGCCAAGGAGGATTAAGTACGACAGAAAACTGCGTCCCTGCATGTCTTTCATGTAATGGGGATAAATCAGATGAAAATGCTTTGTATTGGTATAGAAGGCAAAAATTTTATGATCCCCGAAGAGCAATGGCTATAAGAGCTTGGTTAGAAGGAGATTTGAGATTAGCTATTAGATTACTACAATGGGCCAATCCTAACTTTAAGGTAAAAAATAAAAATTACATAAAAGATGAATCAGAATATAAAGCAGCTTGACTACCAGACATTACATATTTTTCTAGAGTTATAAATTTCACAAATATTTTCCAATTCTTTTGGAGATTCTGGGAATATTAAAATTGTCGATAATGAAATAAGAAAGACAAATAACTTTTGGTAGAATTTAAAACTAGATAAATATACTTCTTTATCTATAAGAAGGGAGTAATTTTTGCTAAAACGGAAAGTTTTTGATTTTAAATCGGGCTCAAAAGCTGTCTTCATTATTAATTAATACATATGTACTACTTTAAACCAAAATGAAGAAAACTGCAAGTTTACTCGGAAATAAAAATAAATTTTTAATCTTGGGATGTGGTTTCAGCGGTAGTTTTTTTGCAAAAACTATTAGAAAATTAGGATGCACTGTTTTAACAAGCTCAAGATCTAGAAGCAAAGATCCAAATAGTTTTATTTTTAACAGTGAAAAAAATATAGTTCCTGATAAGGAAATTTTTGATGGAGTCACGCATATTCTTAGTTGCATACCTCCTGACAAAAATGGCAATGATCCAGTACTTGAAAGTCTTCAAAGTAAACTAAAACATTTACCCCTTGAATGGGTTGGATATTTATCTACCACAGGAGTATATGGAAACACTGAAGGTGGTTGGGTTTCTGAGGTAGATCAGCCTAATCCTTTTCAAAAAAGAAGTCATAACAGATTAAATTGCGAAAAAAAATGGATTGAATCTAGTTTGCCCGTACAAATTTTTAGATTACCTGGTATCTATGGACCAGGAAGATCCACTTTTGAAGCAATCAAAAATCAAAAAATTCGCGTTATTTCAAAAAAAGCTCAGGTATTTTCAAGAGTTCATGTTGCTGACATTACACATGCGATTATTTTTTTATTACAAAATAAAGATTATTTAAAGTTTCACCAAATCATAAATATTGCAGATGATGAACCCTGTTCTCAGATAGAAGTTATTCAATATTGCTATGATTTACTTGGTTTAACAATGCCAAAGCCAATATTATTTGAGGATGTGAAAGATGCATTATCTCCTATCGCTCAATCTTTTTGGATGGAAAATAGAAGAGTTTCAAACAAACTTTTATGCGAAACACTCGGTTATAAACTAATTTATAAAAACTATAAATTAGGCTTAAAAAATTGCTATCTGAACAGTTAAAAATAAATTAAAAACTTTTTATGAATTTTCAAAATACAAATAAAATAAAGAAGGTGATATTAAGCGTCGGAGATGAGTCAGGTATTGGCCCTGAAATAATCTTAAAAGCACTTTGTTCGAGTCAGATACCCAAAAATATTGACTTTACATTAGTAGGATCCAAAAAAAATCTACAAAATACATATGAATATCTTAGATCATTAGGATTAGAAAATCTTGCAAATCCTAAAAATTTAAAGATACATAATCTCGAAATTTCTTCATCAAATAATGACCCTAAATCAAGTTATGGCAATTCAAGTTTCCAATATTTAACAAGAGCAATAGAAATTGTAAAAAAATCTCCCAATTCAGCACTTGTAACTGGACCAATTTGCAAGAAATCATGGTCTCTCGCAGGTCATTACTTCTCTGGTCAAACTGAAGTACTAGCAAAATCATGTGGAGTAAAAAATGTTGGGATGTTATTCACAGCAAAATCACCAATTACAGGTTGGAGATTTAATACTTTATTAGCTACAACCCACATAGCCCTTTCTGAGGTCCCCAAGAAATTAACTACAGAATTAATCCACTCTAAATTGGATCTTTTCAAAGATTTTTGTAATATTTACACTGATAAACCTACTTTAAAAGTAGCAGGATTAAACCCTCATGCTGGCGAAGAAGGTATTTTAGGTCATGAAGAAAAAGACTGGCTTAATGATGCATTAATTACGTGGAATGAGAAGAATAAAGGTATTAGATTATTAGGCCCTTTATCTCCAGATAGTTGCTGGAATTCTTCCGTAAAAGCATGGAGTGACAATAATGCGGATAAGCACGATGGCATTCTTGCTATGTACCATGATCAAGGTTTAATACCAATGAAAGTGATAGCTCTTAATTACTCAGTCAATACAACAATCGGTTTACCATTTATAAGAACATCTCCGGATCATGGAACGGGATTTGATATTGCTGGCAAAGGAATTGCTCAATCTCAGAGCATGATTGAGGCTATTAAGTCTGCTGTAGAAATGACTAACAATTCAAGACTGCTTAACACGCATTAAAACCTGGCCAAATTCTACTGGTGTTCCATTTTCAACGAGAATCTCTACTATTTCAGCATTAAATTCAGATTCAATTTCATTCATTAATTTCATCGCTTCCAAAATACAAATAGTTTGACCGACCTTTACGTTATTCCCTACTTCGACGAATGGCTCCTCACCAGGAGCTGCAGCCCTATAAAAAGTCCCAACCATAGGAGAAGTAATTTCAGTTAGATCAGGACGTCCTGGAGGCGCCACCTGGGGTACTTCAGGCTCATTAACAAGAGGGACATTATCATTAATAGTTTTTTGATTAGTAATTGTTTGCTTATCCAATAATGAAGTATTAGAAACTAAATTATTAATAACTTGGTTCTGATCAAATACATTCCTTTTTATTTCAAGTTTAAAATCTTCTCCCTCTAGCGAGAACTCTTGTATATCACTTGTAGAGATTTTCTCTATTAAGCGATCTAATTCATCATGATCTAGTTTCATAGCCATTAATTTTCACGTCCAAGATAAGTGTCATTTCGAGTATCAACTTTAATCATTTCTCCCACAGAAATAAATAAAGGAACCATAACTTGAGCACCTGTTTCTAGAATAGCTGGTTTCGTGCCACCACTAGCAGTGTCACCTTTAACGCCTGGATCAGTCTCTGTAACTTTCAAAGTAATGGATATTGGAAGTTCTACTTCTAGAACTTTACCATTATGGAAAATTACATTAACCTCCATTCCCTCTTTCAAATACTTTGCGCCTTTACCGATTTGTTCAGAGGTTAGTCTTGTCTCTTCAAAACTTGTCATGTCCATAAAAACATAATCACCAGACTCCACATAAGTATGCTGCAGGTTAGACTTCTCAAGGATAGCCTGCTGTACTGATTCTCCGGCTCGAAAAGTTTTTTCAACAACGTTGCCGCTTTGAACTGATTTTAATTTTGTTCGTACGAAAGCAGAACCCTTACCAGGCTTGACATGTAGAAATTCTACAACACGCCAAACTTGTCCATCCAATTCGATGGTAGTACCTGTGCGAAAATCGTTACTGGAAATCATTCCTGTATTACACCCCCCAAGGATCATAAACCTGCAAGAGTGCTATGCAAAAATTCTTATCAAATCAGAACAAACTTTTCTTAATCCTATCGATTGTAATTTTACATGTTTTTCTTTTAAAACCTATCCAAGTATTAGCTGATTTACCCACTGGAAATGCAGTAAAAGACCCTAATGCAATCCTCAGAAACGCACTCCCTATCAAGCAAGTTGAGTTGCAAGAAATTCAACACAAATTGGAAGAAACTAGTGATCTTGTAAGAGGAGGAAGATGGCCTGCTCTTACAAAAACTGTTACAAAATGTCAATCTTTGCTAAAAAAATACCAAAGTAAAATTATTCAAGAATTGCCAAAAGATAAAAAGAAGATTGCTGAAAAAACATTTTTAGAACTTAAAGAAAATTTTGATAGCCTTCAAGATTACGCAAAATCAAAGGATAAATACTCGTTTATAGCGACTCGAAGAAATGCTTTAAATAAAATAGGTGGATTAGAAGAATATTTTCTACCAAAAGAATTCCCGTACTCTATTCCCCAGGAATTTGCAAATTTACCAAGATTACTGGGCAGAGCAAAAGTCAATATAAAAACCTCCAAAGGAGATATGCAAGCAATTGTGGATGGATTTAACGCCCCACTTACAGCAGGAGCATTTATAGATTTATCTTCAAAAAACTTCTACAAAGATTTACCCATTAACAGAGCAGAAGAATTTTTTGTACTGCAAACAGGTGATCCAATTGGTGATGATATTGGTTACATAGATCCTGAAACAAACGAAGAACGTCACGTTCCCTTAGAAATAAGAATTCCTGATGAACAAGATACTTTTTACAATCAAACTTTTGAAGATTTAGGTCTTTACACTGAGACGCCAACATTACCTTTCGCAACACTTGGAACTCTAGGATGGTCCCATTCAAATGCCGCAGTTGATGATGGGTCATCGCAATTTTTCTTCTTTTTATATGAAGCAGAATTAAATCCAGCGGGTCGCAATTTAATTGACGGGAGGAATGCTGCCTTTGGTTACGTTGTAGATGGATTTGATGTATTAGAAGAGCTTACTAAAGATGACACGATAATTTCGATCGATGTTTTAGAAGGGATTGAAAACCTCAGATTAAATGCATAAAGAAATTTTAGAAGATATAGGGGAAAAAGAATTAATAAATAGGCTAAGAAAATTTATGCCTAAAAATCAAGTTTCAGATGATTGCGCTTTAATCAAAACTAAAAGTGAAAATTTACTTGTTAATACTGATTCTTTAGTGGAAAATGTTCATTTCAATGACATTAGTATTTGTCCTCAAGACCTTGGGTGGAAAGCAGTGGTAAGCAACATCTCTGACTTATTATCTAGTGGAAGCAAGAAAACTATTGGTATCACAATAAGCCTAGTTCTACCTGTTAGAACTGAATGGATTTGGGTTGAAGAAGTATACAAAGGAATAAATAAAGCTTTAGAAGAATATGGCGGATTGATCCTAGGGGGAGATTGCTCAAAGGGGAATGAAAAAATCATCTCAATTACGGCCTTTGGAGTTCAAGGTGAACTTGAATTACGGAGAAACGCATGTAAACCAGGAGATATTATCTTAACTACAGGAATTCATGGTCTTAGCAAACTGGGATTTTTGATACAAAATAAAATTAATTTCGATAATAAATTTTCTCTTAATGAAAGATTAATCATTAAGTCTATTGAACATTTTTGCCGTCCTAGAGTTTACCAAAATTTTCTAAATAATCTCCTCAAAACTCGCTCTAATAAAAATATAAAGAGAGTAGGATGTACTGATAGCAGTGATGGCCTATTTCAAGCATTACAAGATTTAGCAATAGCTAGCAACTGCAAAGCGATAATAAACTATGAAAAAATACCTAAAGATAAGGATTGGCCTAAAGGAGATAAATGGGACGAATACTATTTTTTTGGAGGAGAAGATTATGAATTAGTTTTCTCATTGCCCAAAAAATGGGCGGAAAATTTATCTAAACTTGATAAAGATATTAACGAGATTGGTTTTTTTACTGATGGTGAACCATCAATAGAATTTAAAGATAATAAAAAAAACAAACTATTTAATAACTCACCTTTCAAACACTTTTAATTACTCCCAATTTTTAGCAACAATCTCTGCTAAATCTACAACTCTCTGACTATAACCCCACTCATTGTCGTACCATGCAAGCACCTTTACAAGGTTATCTCCGATACACATAGTAAGATCACTATCTACAATTGATGATTCATTGGTACCTGCATAATCGCTTGACACTAATGGTTCATCTCCATACTTAATAATGCCTTTCATTGTACTTAGAGATGCTTCCTTGAGAGCATTATTGACTTCTTCAGCTGTGACGGATTTAGAAGATTCAAAAACAAAATCTACCGCTGAAACGTTAGGAGTTGGAACTCTCATTGCAATTCCAGTTAATTTGCCTTTCATTTCTGGGTATACAAGAGCAACTGCTTTTGCAGCTCCTGTAGAAGTAGGAACGATGTTTGTAGCAGCGGCTCTAGCCCTTCTTAGGTCTCTGTGACTATTATCTAAAATTCTTTGATCACCTGTATAACTATGAATTGTAGTCATCAAACCTTTATTAATCCCAAAAGTTTGATCTAAAACTTTGACCACTGGAGCTAAACAATTCGTTGTACAACTAGCATTACTCAAAATATCGTAGTCTTTGTGTTTATATGTATCAGCATTAACTCCAACTACATAAGTACCAACTCCATCGCCTTTACCAGGTGCAGTTAAGATAACTTTTTTTGCTCCTACCTCTAAGTGCTTACTTGCACCTACATCTGTATTAAATACTCCAGTAGATTCAATAACCAAATCTACACCCCAGTCTTTCCAAGGGAGATTCATTGGGTTTCTATCAGAGAAACATTTAATCGTCTTGTTATTAATTACAAAAGTATCATCAGTATATTGAATATCAACACCATCAAGTTGACCAAGGACTGAGTCATATTTTAATAAATGGGCATTAGTCTTAGGATCTGATGTAACGTTAATTCCGACTACTTCAATATTGGTGTAAGCCCCTCTACTAAGCCAACAACGCATAAAGTTTCGGCCAATTCTGCCAAAGCCGTTAATTGCAACACGCAAAGTCATAACTAATAATTTCTAAATGATTTACCTAAGTTGCTGATCATACTGAATTTTGTGCAATAACGTAAGGTTTTTTTGATTTATTA
Source organism: Prochlorococcus marinus (assembly GCF_001180325.1). Classification (GTDB taxonomy): domain Bacteria; phylum Cyanobacteriota; class Cyanobacteriia; order PCC-6307; family Cyanobiaceae; genus Prochlorococcus_A; species Prochlorococcus_A marinus_R. The sequence continues at coordinate 12,892 of NZ_CVSZ01000035.1, read as the reverse complement.
AGCAAATAAGTCTAGTTTTGTATTAATTCAAGAAAAAAAAACATTTTTTTTTAAGAAAAAATAGCAAAATTTCACCTAGAAGTTATTTTGATTTTAGTAAAAGATAAACATTGGATAAAAAATTACTTTTGAAAAATCATTTTCATTTTATTGGGATCGGAGGTATTGGGATGTCAGCATTAGCAATGGGTTTACTTAAAAAAGGTTGTTCAGTTTCAGGATCTGATTTAGTTAAAAACGATGAAACTAATAAATTGGAGAAACAAGGTGCAGTAATCTTTACTTCTCAAGTTCGACAAAATATTGAATTTGTTACTTCAAAATTTACCAACAGATTGATTAATTTTGTTGTAAGCTCCGCGATCAAGCCAGAAAATGAAGAATTTTCGTATTGCAAAGAAAAAAATTTTTCAATAAAACATCGTTCAGAGATACTTGCAATGCTTATGCGCGATTATACTGCATTGGCAATAGCAGGCAGCCACGGAAAAACATCAACTAGTACATTTCTTTCTACGATACTTGAGTTATGTACACGTAATTCTTCTTCAATAACTGGAGGAATCATTCCTATTTACAACTCTAATTGTCATTTAGAAAATACAAAATACTTAGTAGCTGAAGTTGATGAATCTGATGGGACTATTGACAAATATAAATCTGATATTGGAATAATCAATAACATTGATTTTGATCATTGCGATCACTTTTCTGATTTAAGTGAAGTCATATCTTCTTTTAAAAGTTTCGCTAAAAACTCTAAAAAATTATTACTTAATTTTGATTGTGAAACCTCAAGAAAAAATTTTTATTCTAATTGTAAGTGGTCAAACTCTACGGCTAAAAACGTAGCATATGCAATAATCCCAACTGAAATTAATTCAAAGTATACAATTGGAAAATATTATGAAAATGGAAATTTTATCAGTAATTTAAATATTCCAATTCCAGGACTACACAATCTATCTAATATCACCGCAGCCATAGCAGCTTCCAGAATGATAGGAGTAGATTTTATAGAAATTAAGAAAAATTTAAAATATTTGAAACTGCCAAAAAAAAGATTTGAATTTAGAGGCCAAATAGATGAAAGAAGTTTATATGATGATTATGCACATCATCCAAACGAAATAAAAGAGACAATTAAATTAGGAAGATTATTTATTAAGCAAAAAAATAATAATGAATTTCAAAAAAATAGATTAATTGCTTTATTTCAACCTCATAGATATTCTCGAGTAAAGCAATTTAATAAAGAATTCGCTGAAGAATTATCAAAAGCAGATGTTATTTATGTAACAAGTATTTATGGAGCAGGTGAAGGAAACGGAGATAAAATTACCTCGAAAATTATTACTGATCTGATTTATAAAAAAAATAAAAATGTTAGTTACATAAATAATTATTATGAATTTTCAGAGAATTTTTACGAATTAACTCAAAAAGGGGATTTAATTTTGAATATGGGAGCTGGTGATTGTCATTATTTCTGGTCAATTTTAAATGAAAAAAATAATGAAAATAAATAACTAATTTATGAATAAAAAATTTTTTTCTGAGAACTTTAATTTAAGTAGTTATACAACTATAAAAGTAGGAGGAGTGGCTGAATATTTTGCTGAGCCAAGAAGCATTGAAGAACTTTCATATCTAATAGAATGGGCTAATTTAAATAAACAAAGATGTCAAATAATTGGTGCAGGTTCAAATCTTTTAATAAATAATATTTTCATAAAAGGCTTAGTTGTTTGTACAAAAAAATTGAAATCATTAAAGATAGAACCATATTCAGGAATTGTTGAAGCGGAAGCAGGTGTAATGCTCCCAACATTATCTAATTCTCTTGCTAAAAATGGATTACAAGGGGGGGAATGGGCTGTCGGAATTCCAGGAACTTTAGGAGGAGCAATTTATATGAATGCTGGCACAGGTAATTTATCGCTAGCAAAAAATCTTATTTCCGTAAAAGTTATTAATAATAAAACTCTTAAAAAACTTGAAATCGCAAAAAAAGATATCAATTTTGAGTATAGATTTAGTTCTTTTCAAAGAAATGATTTAACAATTATTAGTGCAAAATTACATTATGAACCTAATGGAAATCTAGAAAAATTAATTCAAACAACCAAAAATAACCTTAAATTAAAAACAGAAACACAACCATATCATCAACCAAGTTTTGGTAGTGTTTTTAAAAATCCTGAAAATAATTTTGCAGCAAAATTAATTGATGATATGGGTTTAAAGGGATTTAAAATTGGCGGTGCTGAAATTTCTACAATGCATTCAAATTTTATAATTAACACTTCTTCAGCAAGCTCAGAAGATATTTATGAATTAATAACAGTAATTCAACAAAAAGTACTACAAAACAAAGGAATTTATTTGCAACCGGAAGTAAGAATGATTGGTTTTGACTATCCTAACTAAAGAAACGTTTTTACAAAATGGCGGGTTTTGGACTTCCTAACTTTGGACAACTTACAGAAGCTTTTAAAAAAGCTAAACAAATTCAGCAAGATGCTCAAAGATTACAAGATGAACTTGAAAAGATGGAAATTGAAGGCAAAAGTGATGATGAGATGATAAAAGTTTGGATTAGTGGAAACCAATTACCTTTAAAGGTAGAAGTACAAGAAAATATCTTAAATGCAAATAAAGAACAAATAGAGCAAAGCATTCTACAAGCTATTCAAAAAGCTCATGAATTATCGACTACAACTATGAAAGAAAGGATGAATGATTTAACTGGTGGATTAAATCTCAATCTTCCTGGTTTTGAAAATAGTGACTCTTAGAAGACTCAATCATTTCTTTATAAAAAGAATATCTCTCGAAAGATTTATTTAAATTACATCCCTCATCGTTTAAATGTAAGCAGTTACGAAATTTACACTTAATGCCTTCTTCGATTACCTGCTTATATATTTCTGGATAAAGATTTGGTAACAATTTAATATCAACATCTAAAGGTTGCATATTAAAACCAGGAGTATCCACAATATAACTTTGATTCGACATAGAAAATAACTCAACATTTCGAGTAGTATTTTTTCCTCTCTTAATTTTATTGGAAACTGGAGAAGTACTATTTTTAAGACCTGGAATAATCATATTTAGCAAAGTAGTTTTGCCAACTCCAGATGGTCCCATAAAAATTGAACATTCTTTTAGCTTTACCTCGGCTAATAGATTTTTAAAGCAATCAGATTTCTGTAAATTTAAAGTTATGACTTGGTAACCCCATTTTTCAAATTTATCAAGTAAATATGATCTTCTTTTATCGGAAATTAAATCACACTTTGTCAAAACTAATGAGACTTCAACTCCCATTGATTCTGCTGATATCAAAAACCTATTGACTTGAGATAAATTTAACTCTGGTTCTTCAACGGAAAAAGTAACGTATATGTTAGAAATATTTGCAACTGAGGGTCTATCTAAAAGATTTTTTCTTTTTTTTAGACTTGTTATTATTGCGCGTTTACTTTTAAAATCAATTTTTTCAATCGTTACTTCGTCTCCAACATAAATTAATTGATCCTTGAAATTTATAGACTTCTTAACCTTACATAAAAACTTCTGGCTATTTCCAGAGGTTTCTTGATTTTTTAAATCAACTAAAAAAAAATCATTAAATTTTTTCGTAACTAAACCTAAATATTTACTATTAGTTTTCATTAAATATTTTTATTTTTATAAATTTTTCATTTTCTTTGATTTGTTTAAACAAATATCCCATCTCTTTTAAATTGTTTAATACCATTTCTTCTGGTTCTCCTTTATCTAGTTCAACAATAAGTTGTCCGTCTTTAGATAACTTCTCCAAAGCCAATTTAATTTTGACAACATTTAAAGGACATGGAACAGATTTAAGATCCAAATGCTTTAAAGAAGTCATTAAGATTCTTTACCAAATAATTTACTAAAAAGTCCACTACTGGAATTTATATTTTTATCTGAATATTGAGAAGCTAAACCCTCTAAAAGCTCACGTTCTGAGTCGGTTATACGAGTTGGTAATTTTACTTTTACTAAGACTTCATGATTTCCTCTCGCAACCGGATTTCCAAGTCTAGGTACCCCTTTATTCTCAAGTGAAAGAGTTGTATTTGGCTGAATACCACTTGGAATTTTTAAATCAACATCTCCATCAACTGTAGTGATTTTTACAGTGTCGCCTAAAATAGCTTGTAAATAACTCACTGCTATTTCAGAGTAAATAGTTACACCATCTCTTTTAAGTTTTGAATCATTCTTAACCTTTATAAAAACGTAAAGATCTCCAGGTGGACCCCCTTTCAAACCAACATTTCCCTCGCCGGAAACTCTTAATTTAGTGCCAGTATCAACTCCTGCAGGAATATTAATTCTTAATTTTTTTCTGACTTGCTTAACGCCATTACCGCCGCAAGTTACGCATGGATCTGCAATTATCTGGCCAGCCCCATTACAGGAAGGACATTCAGCTACTTGTGTGAAATTACCAAAAGGTGTTCTTGTGGCTCTTCTAACTTGTCCACTTCCACCACATGTTGAACAAGTTTTGGGGCCGGTTCCTGGTTTTGCACCTGTTCCCCTACAGACTTCACATGTCTCCAAATGAGGAATTTTAATTTCTCTTTGTTGGCCAAAAATTGCATCTTTAAAGTCAACATTAAGGTCATACCTTAGATCATCTCCTTGCTGAGGGCCTCTTCTTTGTGTTCTTCCTCCTTGCGGATTTTGCCCCCCAAAGCCATTAAAAAAAGTTTCAAATAAATCTGCGAAGCCACCCATATCTCCCATATCAGGCATTCCAGCTGCACCTCCAAGGCCAGCCTCTCCAAATTGGTCATATCTTGCTCTAGTTTCAGGATCAGCTAATGCTTCATAAGCCTTACCAATTTCTTTAAATTTATCTTCCGCACCAGGTTCTTTATTAACATCAGGATGATATTGTCTTGCTAATTTTCTATAAGCCCTTTTTAAGGTATCCGCATCAGCATCTCTTGAAACTCCAAGTATTTGGTAAAAATCAGCCATTAGATAATGCTCAAATAAGAATTTGGAATTTATTCATCTTCAGAAGTATTTGCATCTGAATTAACATCCCCTTCAACTGTATCCTTTTCTACTTCCTGTTGTGAATTTTGTTTACCAGGTCCCATAGAAACCTTAACCAATGCATGTCTCAAAACCTTACCTTCTAGATGATATCCTCGCTGTAATTCTTCAATAACAAAATCCTCTTCAAACTCTTCACTAGGTTCTCTTAATACAGCTTCATGCAAGTTTGGATCAAATTGCTGACCTACAACTCTCATGGGTGACACTCCCTGTTGTTTTAGAACTTCTACTAGTTGTTTATACAATCCTTGATAACTTCTATGAAGAGCTTGAGCTTCCTCATTTTCTGGTTTAAGTTGTTGTCTTGCTCTCTCAAAATTATCAACAATAGGAAGTATGGCAGTTAAAGTCTTGGAAACAAGTTGAATTTTTAAATCGTCCTGATCCCTAGACTGCCTTTTTCTGAAATTATCAAAATCTGCCGAAATCCTTACATATTGATTTTTTAATGTTTCATGCTCTTTTTCTAATTGTTCTAATCTCGCATCATTATTTGAAATAGTATTTTTTAAATCTTCAGTATTTATTTCTTCTTTTTCTTGAGAAGATAATGCATCATTTTCGGTTGTTAAATTTTGGGTAGATGATTTGTCTTCAGGAGCATTATCCAGTTTAGAATCATCATTCTCTTTAATATCAATATTGTCTGATTGATTTTCAATCATTTTTCTAAAATTTAATAAGACTATTGTCCAATAAAGTGATGCACAAAACAAGTTGCGGAAGGCCGCACAAATATTTAGTCAGGAACAAACCTTAATGCTAATCCATTGTTGCAGTATCTTTTGCCAGTAGGAAGTGGCCCATCATTGAAGACATGTCCCTGATGACCTCCACATCTAGAACAATGATATTCGGTTCTTGGAACAATTAACTTGAAATCAACTTTTGTTTCTACTGATCCTTGAATTGACTCCCAAAAACTTGGCCATCCTGTACCACTATCAAATTTTTTATCTGAGGAAAAAAGCGGCAAATCGCATCCTGCACAGCAAAAAGTCCCTTTCCTCTTTTCATTATTTAATTGGCTGCTAAAAGCTCTTTCAGTCCCTTCCTCCCTCAAAATATAATATGATTCTGGACTAAGCCTAGCCTTCCATTCATCTTTTGATAAATTCCACTCTTCTTTAGAAGGTAGTGAAGATGCTAATACTTGCATGGGGTTGAAGATTATTTTTAAGATTGACATAGTAGGAATTAGAATAAAAGTTCTTCTTGATAGAAATTGATTCATATATTTAAATCACAAAAAAGTAATGAATTTCATTAAGACTAATTCTATTAAAAATATTCATAAATTAAGTATTGCTCCAATGATGGATTGTACTGATAAGCATTTCAGAATGATAATGAGAAAAATAAGTTCTAAAGCTCTATTGTATACGGAAATGATTGTGGCCCAGAGTTTAATTTTTACAAATAAAAAAGAAAAATTTCTAGATTTTAATGATGAAGAACACCCGATATCGATTCAGTTTGGAGGAGATGATCCTGAAATCCTCAAAGAGGCAGCCCAAATGGCACAGGATTGGGGTTATGACGAAATAAATTTTAATGTTGGTTGTCCTAGTCCAAGGGTCTGTTCTGGAAATTTTGGCGCTTCACTTATGAAAGAACCTGAAAAAGCAGCAAAATGTATAGAATCCTTAAAAAATAATTGCAACTTACCGGTTACGATCAAACACAGAATCGGTGTAGATAATGATGATAGTTTCGTTAATTTGAATAATTTCGTAAGAATTATCGCAAATGCTGGTGCAGACAGATTTACAGTTCACGCAAGAAAAGCCATATTAAAAGGTCTAAATCCAAAACAAAATAGGACCATACCACCACTAAATTATGATGTAGTAAAAAAATTGAAAAAATTAAATCCAGAATTATTAATAGAAATCAATGGAGGTTTAACAAATATCGATGAATCACTAAAAGCCTTGAGTGATTTTGATGGGGTCATGATTGGTCGGTCAATTTATAAACATCCCTTGAGATGGTCTGAAATTGATCAAAAGATTTATGGAATTAATAAAAAACCCAAATCTGCCTCAAAAATTATATTCTCCTTAATTCCATACATAGAAGCGCATTTAAGTAATGGAGGAAAATCTTGGGATATTTGTAAACATCTTATAAATTTAATTGAAGGTATACCAAAAGCTAAAATTTGGAGAAATCAAATTTCAAATAAATCCATAAAAAATGAATTAAATATTGAATATTTATTTAAATTAACGACAGAACTTAAAGAAATGGGTTACTAATTTGTCTCATTTGAAGCATTGCTCTCATGGGACACTCCCCTCTTCCTTCTGCTCCTACCATTTTCATATTCAGAGTTATCAGAAGAATTTCCATAGCTTCTGTCTTCCCAACCTTCTGCTCCAGAAGATTTATTAGTGTTAGAGCCATTATTGCCGCCTCCATAGCCACCATTATTGCCGCTACCGTAGCCACCGCCTCCATAGCCACCATTATTGCCGCCACCGTAGCCACCGCCTCCATAGCCACCATTATTGCCGCTACCGTAGCCACCGCCTCCATAGCCACCATTATTGCCGCCACCGTAGCCACCGCCTCCATAGCCACCATTATTGCCGCTACCGTAGCCACCGCCTCCATAGCCACCATTATTGCCGCTACCGTAGCCACCGCCACCGTAGCCACCGCCTCCATAGCCACCATTGTTGCCGCCTCTTCCTCCTCTACGAGATCCACCAGAACCTCTAGGCTCAGCTTTATTAATTCTTAATGGTCTACCCATAAGTTCCGTACCTTGCAAACCATCAATAGCTTTTGACTCAATCGCCTCATCTCCCATTTCAATAAATGCGAATCCTCTTTTCCTTCCAGTATCCCTTTCCAAGGGTAGAGAACAATTTAAAACCTCTCCAAAAGGGGCAAACAACTGTATAACATCTTCACGCTCTGCGCGGAACGGCAAATTGCCAACGAAAATACTCACTTTAAACTCAACAAAAAATTTACCTTATAAAAAAACTACAATTAGTAGCCTTATAACATTGCTTTAGTATTCTACTTCAAAGCACACCCTTGTTGAAGAAAATTAATTGAGATTCAAAGTAACAATCTTTTTTGCCAATTATTTACCTCTCTTTCTACCTGAACAAAACCTGTGCCGCCTTCGCTATTTCTTGATTTAACAACATTAAGAGGTTTAAGATCCGTAAAAACATCCTCATCAAATTCTGGATGAAATTTTTTAAATTCTTCAATTTTGAGATTTTTAAATAACATTTTTCTCTCCAGGCAATATTTAACCATTTGACCAACAACTTGATAGGCGGTCCTAAAAGGAACATCTTTATCAACTAAGTAATCTGCCAAATCTGTAGCATTAGAAAAGTCATTTTCTACAGAATCAGATAGATTTTTCGTATCAAATTCAATGCCCTCATTAATTAAAATAGTCATTGCTTTAATACAAGAAGATATTGTTTCTGCAGTATCAAATATTGGTTCTTTATCCTCTTGAAAATCCTTATTGTAAGAAAGTGGTACCCCTTTGACCATCGTTAACAATGCCTGAAGATGTCCGTATACTCTTCCTGTCTTACCTCTTATCAATTCTGGAACATCAGGATTTTTTTTCTGAGGCATTAAGCTACTTCCTGTGGCACATTTATCTGTTAATTTTGCGAAAGAAAATTCATCAGTTACCCATAAAATTATTTCATCTGAAATTTTACTTAAATGAGACATCAATATGGCAGATGCAGAAACAAACTCTATACAAAAATCTCTATCACTTACTGCATCAATACTATTTTTATAAATCTTTTTAAAACCCAATTCTGCAGCTGTGAAGTGCCTATCTATTTTTATTTTTGTTCCAGCTAATGCTGCAGCTCCTAACGGAGAAATATTAACTCTTGCGCGTACTTCTTTATACCTTTCACGGTCTCTTTGGAGCATTTCTATGTAAGCCAATAAATGATGAGCCAAAGATAATGGTTGAGCTCTTTGCATGTGGGTATATCCAGGAATTAATGTATAAATATGAGATTTCGCAAGATTTAAGAAGGATTTTTGCAAATCGGTTATTAAAGATTCAATATTATCAATCTCTTTTCTTAGCCACAATCTTATATCTGTACCGACTTGATCATTTCTACTCCTACCTGTATGTAATTTTTTTCCAGTTTCACCAATTAAACTTATCAGCTTTTCTTCTATGCAATAGTGAATATCTTCAGAAGGCGGACCAGGAGAAAATTTACCCTCCAAATACTCAACTTTTATTAACTCTAAACCATTAATAATTTGCAAAGACTCAGAAGAGGATAAAACTCTTGTTTTGCCAAGCATTTTCGCATGAGCAATCGAGCAATCTAAATCTTCTAAAATAAGCTTTTTATCAAAACCAATTGAGGCATTGAACTTTTCAATAAAAGGGTCAAGTGCATTATCAAACCTTTTACTCCAAACTTTTGCCATATCAATTTAGTAACTTTCAATATCTCTAATAAAGCATTTTTTTATATAAGTGACAAAAAATATCTATTTAACTTGAAAAATAACCATCGAAGCATCATCCTCAAGATGTCTATTTTGCCCTGTAAAGTCATCTAACTTTTTAAATATTTTATTTAAAATTTCTTGCGATGTGTAAGATTGCTTGCATAATTTTGTAAGTGTTTTAATTAATCTTTCCTCATCAAATCTTTGTCCTAAAGAATTAGAAGTATCAATTACTCCATCTGTATAATAAAGAACTAAATCATTTTGATTAAGCTTGATTTCACCACAATGATATTCAGCATCTTTTTGCAGTCCAAGTACAAATCCTTTTGCATCTAATTTAATAATTTTCTGATCTGCACTTTTCCAAAGCAAAGGAGGATTATGTGCTGCATTAGCAAATCTCAATTTTCTAGTTCTAGGTTCATAATCGGAGTAAAATAATGTAACAAATCTATGCGATTGATCTAAATCATTGATTGCTAGTTGATTCAAATCATGCAAAATTCTATCTGGAGGCAGACCTGTAAGAACTTCTGCACGTAGCATTCCCCTTAACATAGTCATTAAAAGACCAGCTGGAATCCCTTTACCCATGACATCACCTATTACAAAGGCCCATCTTGATTTTTCTTTCCTTTTTTCAGAAATATTCGTCTTTAAGCACATAAAATCATAGTAATCTCCACCGAGTTGAAGAGCTGGTCTACAATGTGCAGCCAGATCTAGACCAAAGATAATTGGACAATAATCCGGAAGTAATTGAGATTGAATTTCAGCACCAGTGGAAATTTCTCTATCAACATTTTCATGCTTTTTCTTTGTTTTTATTAAATAATGATTTTCTAATCCAACAGCTAAACAATTTTCAATAAAATTAAAATTACTATCTTCAGTAATCGAATCTCTAGAAATATCTTCGCTAAAAATATAAATAAATCCTCTACATTTACCTCTAGATATTATTTTTTTTGTTTCAATACTATATTCTTTAAATTTATTTTTTAGAGCATTTTCAAAAGTTATAATTTCTTTTATTTTAAAATTTTTTGAAAAATGAAATTGATCCAAAAATTTATCAATCTCTCGTTGAATTTTTAAATATTCATAATTAAAAGATATTTTTATATTTTCATTCCATATATCACCATCGTAATTTAACGGAATAATTAAAATTATATTCTTAGGAAAGATATGTTTAAAAATTAAGCATACATAATCCAGCAATTTATTTATGTTGGAAAATGATTTTAAATAATATGCTAAGGAAGATGCAATTTCAGCAAATTTATATTTATTTTTTAAAGATAATTTAGGATCATTTTCTAAAAATTTTTGGATAAATTTATTCGAAAATATTTTCTCTTTTTGATTATTTGCCAAAACAAATCTAATAGATAAGTATGTTTTAACATTAAATTTAAGTTTTTAAAAAAAATTAATTAAATTTTTATTTATCTGCAAGCATAGCCTCTACAAATTCATAGCTATTAAATGGTCTTAAATCTTTTATACCTTCTCCAGCTCCAATAAACCTTATTGGCAAATTTACTTCTTCAGATACTGCTAAAGAAACACCACCTCTAGAAGTGCCATCTAATTTAGTAATAATTGCTCCACTTAAATCTGCTGATTTAGCGAAACTTTTTGCTTGTTTTAAGCCATTTTGTCCCTGACTTGCATCTAAAACTAATAATGATTCAACAAGTGCATCTGGAACCTTTTTATCAATAATTTTTTTTATTTTTGCTAATTCATCCATTAAATTATTTTTTGTTTGCAATCTACCAGCTGTATCAACAAGTAATAAATCAATATTTCTTTTTTTTGCAGAATTAATTGCATCAAAAACCACAGCAGCTGGATCGGCATTTTTTGATTGATTAGATATAACGTCAACATTACTTCTATCTCCCCACACCTTAAGTTGCTCTACTGCAGCTGCTCTAAAAGTATCAGCAGCAGCAATCAAAGTTTTATAATTACTTTTTGATGACAAGTATGCTAATTTTCCTAATGTAGTAGTTTTACCAACACCATTAACTCCAACTAATAACCAGACATTTAACTTGCCCTTTTGGGGAACTAAAAGATCAGAGCCCGAATTTTTTATTGGTTTATCGATAATTAATTTTAATTCCCTCTTCAAGAATTTTATTCCTGCTTCTCCGCCCACAACTTCCTCGTTTAATTTTGTTCTAAGAGAACTTATAACTTTATCGGTTGAATCAATCCCTACATCAGCTCTTATTAATAGAGTCTCTAAATCATCGAGAGATTCAGGAGTAAGAGGATCATCTCCCAATTTATCCAATAATTCTGTAACAAATCCTTTTCGGGTTTCTTCTAATCCTCTCCGTAATTTAGTTAACCAATCAATTTCATCAATCGATATTTGATTTATTTTTTTTCCTTGAGCAGCTAATACCATTGCAGACCAAGTAAAATTATCATCGAATTCTCCTAATTCAGTTTCAGCAATAGCTTTAGACTGTCCAGCAATATTTTCTTTATTCGGAATATCAATCAATTCTTGCTTTTGCTCTTCCTGTTTCTCTAATTCTTTCTTTTGCTCTTCCTGTCTTTTTTTTAGAAGTGCATATGCTTGTGCAGCCCATTCACGAGAATTATCAGATTCAGTATTAGTCATTATTATCTATAGTTCGTAATTAAAATTTTTCTAAACACTATTTATTTATATCAAATTATTATGACAATTAAATTGTTTGTAATCTCCTTAAAACTCCATTAATAAATTTTCTTCCTTGCAAATCACTATATTTATTAGCTAAATTAACAGCCTCATCACAAGCAACTGCGACAGGTGTGTTCAAAAAATTGATATCCACGTAAGCTAGACGCAAAATATCCCTATCAATTCTTGGTAATCTTTTTAATCTCCAACCATCCATTACTTTATCGATATCTGAATCAATACTTTTAAGGTTATTTATTATGTTACAAATCCTTTGATTTACATCCTCTCTAATATCTATTTGACCGCTAGAAACAATTAATTTTGGAAAGTCTAGAGTGACAGAGAGTGTATTCATTACGGTTTCAATTTTTGTAAGAGATTTTTTTAACTCATCTCGAACATTTGAATAAGAGGAATCAGCACCTTCTTGTAATTCACTTTCTAATATTTTTTGTGAAGCATTTTCTAACTCTGACTCGCAATTATCTAATTCCTCTCTGCAATGATTAATTAGGGAATCCAAAGCAGATTCAAAAATTTCTTCTATCTGAAATTTATTTAATTTAAAATCACCTTTATCTCTTATAAGGCCAAGAGAAATTAAAG
>NZ_CVSZ01000034.1 GCF_001180325.1 Prochlorococcus marinus | reverse complement strand
ATGCATCAATTAAGAAGAAGTATTAGTGGAAGCTCGTAATTGAGAGAACAATTTTGAAAATGTTGGATTTGTAGTGTTATTTTTCTCATCTGGATTAACTATCCCAGCAGAAATTATTGTTCTAAAAGCATCTTCTACAGAAATATCCAAATCCTTAACTGAAGACTCAGGGACAAGTGTGTACCAGCCAGTAGTTGGGTTTGGTGCTGTAGGAATGAAAACACTAAGCAACTTTTCTTTCAATTCTGGCTGAAGAGATGGTCCTACGTCTCCAGTTACAAAGCCGACACTATATAGTCCCTCACGAGGATATTCAACTAAAACAACACGTCTAAATCTATTAGATTTATTACTTAAGAAAGTTTCTAGCAATTGTTTAAGAGTTTTATAAACCGCTCCAGCTACTGGAATTTTTGATAAAGTACCCTCTCCAAATTCTAATAACCATCTCAAAAATTTTCTTATTGCCTGTTTGTTAGTT
>NZ_CVSZ01000033.1 GCF_001180325.1 Prochlorococcus marinus | reverse complement strand
CCTACAAAATTTCTCGCCATCAAGCCTATAAGCAAAATAGCTAATAAAGGAACAGTTAAACCTAAGGTTAGATTAATTAAATCTTGTAATAAAGGATTTAAAGTAATAAAAGGATTTAGTTGCTTTGGGACTGAAGTAACTAACGTTAAAACAAATTTACTAACTAAAGATGACAGCCAGATTGTTGTTGCTAAGGGTATTACAACTAACAACCCGGCAATAAGATCATTTTTGAGATCTTGTTGAA
>NZ_CVSZ01000032.1 GCF_001180325.1 Prochlorococcus marinus | reverse complement strand
AGAAAATAGTACTAGAGATATTTTCACAACAACTTGAAAATCGCTCAAGATCAGGGATTGGTGCAAATTCTATAAAATCTCCAGAAATTTATTTGAATGAGATGAGATTAATTAAAAGTGAATTTGAGATTAAGAGAATGAGAGAGGCAATACAAATTTCAGCCGAAGCTCATGAACTAGTTAGAGAATCTATCTCATCAAAGAAAAATGAAAGA
>NZ_CVSZ01000031.1 GCF_001180325.1 Prochlorococcus marinus | reverse complement strand
ATAAGTTTCTAATATCTTAAGAGTATTTGATTCAACAGGATAACCCTCTCTTAAAATTATAAAAAAACTTACCTCTTTAATAATTTTTTCAAAATTTTTCCAGCAGAAAATATCTTGAATTAAATCACTCCCAATAACGAAATCTAAATTATCAATTTCGTAAATTTTTTTACATTTTTTAATCGACTCTACTGCCCATTTGCTAGTGATACTTTGATTAAATAATATTTTATAATCATCTAAATCTTCAATAAGAGTTTTTAATAATTGGCT
>NZ_CVSZ01000030.1 GCF_001180325.1 Prochlorococcus marinus | reverse complement strand
GTCCAATTAAAGCTGTCTTAAAACCGCATTTTTGAGCATAATCCCTAACCCCAAGGACTAATGCATCAAAAATTGATGATATTTCAGATTGTTCAAATTCTTTTTTCTCGGGTATTGTTTGCTTAGTATGCCAACTTGAGAGATCTTCTGAAAAAGATTTCAATTGCTTAATTTTAGATCCATTCTTATCAAGAATAAAACTATTTCCATCAAAAATTAAATTATCATTTGCACCAATCTGGTTTACATATATAAGCGGTACTTGAAGATATTGAGCAGCAAAACTGGAAACTTTGGATCTTAG
>NZ_CVSZ01000029.1 GCF_001180325.1 Prochlorococcus marinus | reverse complement strand
AATTAGATGATCCTATTAAAAGTGCAGAAGTATTACAAGCTCACGTTGATGAAGGATTGAAATTTGCCAGAAAAAATAGACTACCTAAACTAATTGCTAATTTTATTCCTGAACATCAAGGTACCCTTAAAATGGGATATTTTTATCAAAAAGCTAAAGAAAAAAATCTTGATATTAATGAATATTTTTTTAGATACAAAGGTCCTATTCCTCAGTCCAAAGAAACAGCTATTTTAATGCTTGCAGATGGATGTGAAGCAGCACTAAGAGCAATGAATATTAATGCATCTGACAAAGAAGCTTTGAAAACAATTTCTAATATTATCTACTCGCGTAAAAAAGATGGGCAATTAGATGATA
>NZ_CVSZ01000028.1 GCF_001180325.1 Prochlorococcus marinus | reverse complement strand
AACAATTGGTACTTTTGCAGCTCTTGCATGGCTTATGGCTTCTAGTGTTTGAGGTCTGCAACCATCATCTGCCGCAACTACAAGAACAGCTACATCTGTAACTTTTGTACCCCTTGCTCGCATTGCAGTAAAGGCTTCATGACCAGGAGTATCAAGAAAAGTTAATTTTTTCTTTTGAGATTCATGTTCAAATTCAACTTGATAAGCTCCTATGTGTTGAGTGATGCCCCCAGCCTCCCCAGAAGCTACTCTTGATTCTCTGATGGAATCTAAAAGACTTGTTTTGCCATGATCTACATGACCCATCACTGTAATAACAGGTGGTCTTCTTATTAGATTATCAATATCTTCAGATTCAATCATATCAACTGTTTTCTCAGCAGCTTCTTGGATATCATCTTGCAAAACAGGTACCCCAAATTCTTCTGCTACTGTCTCAATAGTTGCTAAATCCAGTGATTGAGTAACAGTTGCCGTTATGCCTTTGAAAAAAAGAGATTTTATTATTTCAGAACTCTCAAGGCTTAATTTATCAGCTAATTCTTGAACAGTTAAATTATCTTCGGGGACTATTATCATTTCAGGTCTTACTTGTTTGGCCTCTTTGGCAGCCTTTAATTCCATTGCTCTCCTTTTCTGCCTTTGTCTTGTGGTCTCTTTTTTCTTCTTCTTAAATTGTTTGATAGATTTTTGAGATTTAGTTTCTTTAGACTTTTCTTTCTTGGGACGCGCGAGACTTGCTGATAAAATTGAAATTTTCTCGCCTGAATATCCACTAGTTTCAGATGTTAATGAATCATCATTTTCACCAATAATATGAACTTTTTGCCTTTGTTTTTGAGGATTTTTACTTCTTAATGCTTCCAGTTTTGCGCTATCATCCCAGTCTGTCTTTAAAGGTTTCTTTGAACTATTTGAAAATGTTCTGTGAGGAGGTTTTTTGGAACTTGGAGTAGCATTTGGACGACTAGTCGGCGCTTTCGCCTTCTGCTTGGGTGCATCGATATTTTGTTTTGCGTTTTTCTTTATACCTAGGTTGTCTTTCTCAGAGTTGTTATTTTTTTGGAGTTGTAAAAGTTCATTAGGTGATACTGGCTTCCTTATCCCAGAGGAATTTTGGCCATTGAATTTAGAACCAGGCCTATTATTGGGCATGCCAGGTGTGTTGGGAGAACCAGGTCTATTAGCATTGCCTTGCCGATTAAATGAACCAGGTCTGCCCTGATCTGAAGGTTTGTTTCTTAAACCAGGCCTATTATTAGGCATGCCAGTTCTGTTGGGAGAACCAGGTCTATTAGGATTGCCTTGCCTATTAAATGAGCCAGGTCTGCCTTGATCTGAAGGTTTGTTTCTTAAACCAGGCCTATTGGGCATGCCAGGTCTGTTAGGAGAACCAGGTCTGTTTGAGGTAGTTTGTTTAAAAGCAATGTTTTGCTTATTATTTTGCTTATTAGGATTTATTTTTGGATCTTCTCTTCTTATGGGGGCTCCAACGAGCTCAGGGGTTTTCAATCTATTATTGAAATTGTTTGTTTTGGGTTTGTTCGTATTTTGATCAGGTTTGTTTGAAAGTTGTCTTTTATCCCCTTTACTTGAGATGTTCTGGGAAGATTCGTTAGATTTAATATTATTATTTATATTTTTAGGCTTTGCAATTAATTGAATAGGTGGTTTTGCCGGACTTTTAATAGGTGGGATTGTTTTATTTTCGAAAGTTTTTTTATCTTGGTTTAAATTCTGTGAAGGTTTATTATTTATATTTGTATTTGTAAGATTTGCTCGAGATTGTGAACTATTAATAATATTGGGTTTTTTGGGATTTTGGAGTTGATTTGAAATTATTTTTACACTCTCAGGCTTATTAAGTGGTTTTATCAATAAGGGTTTTATGTTTGAATTATCTTTGAGAGGTTTCCCTTTTTTAGAAGAAATAAAAGGAGAATTATCTTCTTTGTTTTGTTTGAAATTATCTTTTTTAATTGAAGGTTTATTTATAGAAAGTATTTTTTTTATCTGAATTCTTTTGATTAATAAGATTTTTAATTTTTTTTGCCTCTTCTGCACTAATAGAACTGCTATGGCTTTTTACTGAAATTGAAAGTTTTTGAGCGGCATCCAATACATCTTTATTCTCCAGATTTAAGTCTCTGGAAAGTTCGTAAATTCTGATTTTATCGCTGATAGTCATTTAATCTGATTTGTACTCTTTTGAAATTGAAGAGGATTTAATTTAATTATATTCACTTAATGGGGATTGTTATTGTAGCTTGTAATTTCTTTTTCAAAAATTTCAACAAATTCAGGTTCTAAAAATGTTTTTAAAGCTTTTTGAAGCTTTTTTTTAATCTTGGAATCTGAGTAGCATTTTTTTGACTTGCAAATGTAAGCTGATCTCCCCATTCCCTTTTGAAGCATGATGCCTTGCTTGTAATCTTTAGTAATCTTTAAAAGATCTTTCCGGTCATATGTTTTTCTACATGAAATGCATACACGCATAACAGGGATTCGTTGTATCACCGTTTTTTCTCCTCTTTGGCAGATATCTCAGTATCTTGAACTGTCTCTAATGGATCATTATCTGTGAATTCTTCTCCTTCGAATTGTTCCTCTCCATATTCTTCTTCATCTTCGGGAAGGGGATAAAGCTCTCTTAATCTTGCATCTTCTGCAGCACGCTCAGCTTGTTCTGCTTCTAATCTTAGTTCAGCTTCTCTCTGGAGATTCTCTTCATCTTCCCTTTGAATGATTAATTCAGAGACTGCAGCATCTTCTGCTTCCTGATCGTATTCATGTGAGTTTTTAACGTCAATCTTCCAACCAGTCAATCTTGCGGCAAGTCTTACATTTTGACCTTCTCTACCAATTGCGAGACTTAATTGATCAGGAGGAACTAGTACGTGCGCATGTTGCCCTGCTGGGTCTACAAGTCTTACTTGATCGACTTTCGCAGGACTTAAAGAGTTTAAAATATACTGTATTGGATTAGATGACCATTTAATAACATCAATTTTTTCTCCTCTTAATTCATTTACTACTTGTTGAATTCTTGCTCCTCTAGCTCCAATGCAGGCCCCTACAGGGTCCACTTCTTCTTCGACACTATCAACAGCTACTTTTGTTCTTGGCCCAACAGCTCTTGAAGGAGGGTTGGCTTCTCTTGAAACAGCAACAATTTTCACTGTGCCTTCTTGAATTTCCGGGACTTCATTTTCAAACAAATAAACCACTAAACCAGCATTTGCTCTACTTACAAAAAGTTGCGGCCCTTTTCTTGCGATTTCGCTAACTTCCTTCAAAAACACTTTGAAAGTGGCATTTGCTCTGTAATTATCATTTGGTAATTGATCTCTCTTGGGGAGCTCGGCCTCTACTTCAGGTCTACCAATACCTGAACTTACTCCCATAATGACTGATTGTCTCTCAAATCTTATAACTCTTGCAGTTAAAACAGGATCTTCCAAATCCGCAAATTCTTCTTGGATCATTTTTCGTTGTTGATCTCTTAATTTTTGGGCTAAAACTTGCTTTGTTGTTGAAGCAGCCATTCGCCCAAAATCCTCTTTTTCTGGAGTAACGTCTAAAACAACTGTGTCACCTATTTGAGCATCTTCAGCTACTTGTTTAACTTCTACAAGAGATATTTGATGATCTTCGCTCTCAACTTCTTCAACAATTATTTTACTCGATAATATTCTATAACCTTCTTCTTCTAGATCTAGTCCAACATCAAAATTACTGAAATATTCTTCATCAAATGGATCTTGGTTAATTCCAATGTAAAAAGTTTTTCTATATTTTTCGTATCCTTTTAATAAAGCTTCGCGTAAGGCTAATTCCACGATATTAGGAGGTAACTTTTTTTCCTCACTAATGTCTTCAATGAGATTGTTTAAACCTGGGAGAATAACTAATGCCATCTATGATGGGAAATTGAATAATGGTTGAAAATAATTAATCTTTTAATGTAGTAAGACTAATTTTTAGTACTTCATCAAAAGGGATTTTTTTAATCTTACCTTTTATGTTAATGGCTAAATAATCTTTAGACTTTTCATAAAGTAAACCATTCAGAAATTTTATTTTTGAATTCTTTTGGTTTAACTCAACATTAACTGGAAAACCTTTAAAAGTTTTGAAGTCTCTTTCTGAGGTTAGTTCATCACTGACCCCTTGACTACTAATTTCTAACACATATGAACAATTTAAAAGATTTGATTTTTCTATTTCGTCAGATGCTGGGGTATTAAATAGCGCACAATCATCTAGGGAAATATCATCCCCATTAGTTTTTCTTATAGTTATTTCAATAACAATCGGATTTTGATTAGTTTGTATATTTAAATCGCAGATTTCCAAATCCCGCTCATTTGCAACTTTTTCTAATAAAGTTTTTAGTTTACTTTTGT
>NZ_CVSZ01000027.1 GCF_001180325.1 Prochlorococcus marinus | reverse complement strand
CACCAACCTGTGATCTAACGAATGAAACTGTTGAGCCAACAGCTATATGGCAAGAAGAAACTGCAACACCAAATCTATTTTTTAAAGGATCAAAACCAATAATTGAAAATGTCATTTATATCATTAGAGGCTTATCTAAAAAATTCTTATCAATGGAAAATATTGTATTTAATAAAACCTCAATACCATTAGCACATTGATCGAGAGAAGTATATTCCTTAAAGGAATGACTCAGGCCATTTCTGCTTGGGACAAA
>NZ_CVSZ01000026.1 GCF_001180325.1 Prochlorococcus marinus | reverse complement strand
CTTTAGGGTAAGTACAGATCCAGAGACAAATCAAACTGTTATTGCAGGTATGGGTGAATTGCATTTAGAAATCCTTGTTGACAGAATGTTAAGGGAATTCAAAGTTGAAGCAAATATAGGAGCGCCACAGGTTTCATATAGAGAAACTATTAGGTCAAGTTCTAAAGGTGAAGGTAAATATGCAAGACAGACTGGAGGTAAAGGTCAATATGGTCATGTAATTATTGAAATGGAACCTGCTGAAGTTGGTAAAGGTTTTGAATTTGTTAACAAAATTGTTGGCGGAGCTGTACCAAAAGAGTATATTGGTCCTGCATCTAATGGAATGAAAGAGACCTGTGAATCTGGTGTTCTTGCCGGTTATCCACTCATTGATGTAAAAGTAACACTAGTCGATGGTTCATTCCACGATGTAGACTCATCTGAAATGGCCTTCAAAATTGCAGGTTCCATGGCTTTTAAAGACGGGGTTAAAAAATGCAATCCTGTCCTTTTAGAGCCTATGATGAAAGTCGAGGTCGAAAGTCCTGACGACTTTCTAGGATCTGTAATTGGTGATCTCTCTTCCAGAAGAGGTCAAGTAGAAG
>NZ_CVSZ01000025.1 GCF_001180325.1 Prochlorococcus marinus | reverse complement strand
CAAAAGTACCAGGTGCTTCTAGAGACAATCTTCTAATTAGAGGTTTCTCCTTATCAGCCAATTCGAGCAATCTTGCTTTAGTTAATAATCCGAATATCGATTCAAGAATAGATAATCTTATAATTTTTTTAGTATGCATTTTAATTTCAATAATTTCTTCTTATAAACTACTTCTTATCTCGCCTTTAAATATCGCAGATATTTTTTCATGGTTTTTGACTTTTACTGAAATACTT
>NZ_CVSZ01000024.1 GCF_001180325.1 Prochlorococcus marinus | reverse complement strand
AAAAATTGCATCTGTTCCGGTTGGTGAAGCAATGCAGGGGAGAGTTGTTAACCCTCTCGGACAACCAATAGATGGGAAAGGGGAAATTCCAACAAGTGATACTAGATTGATTGAAGAAATGGCTCCTGGAATAATCAAGAGAAGATCAGTGCATGAACCAATGCAGACAGGTATCACATCTATTGATGCAATGATTCCTGTTGGAAGAGGTCAAA
>NZ_CVSZ01000023.1 GCF_001180325.1 Prochlorococcus marinus | reverse complement strand
ACCTTCTTTTCTTGCAGTTTGGGAAGGAGGCATAGCAATCCATGGAGGTCTAATTGGAGGATTAATATCAATTATCTATTTCTGTAAGTCGAAAAAAATTAATTTAAAGACTTTTATAGATATATTAATACCCTCGATTATTCTTGGACAATCAATAGGAAGGTGGGGAAATTTTTTCAATAATGAAGCCTTTGGAGTTCCTACAAATTTGCCTTGGAAATTATTTATACCTATCCAGAATAGGCCTTTAGAATTTCTTAATTATGAATTTTTTCATCCTACATTTCTCTATGAGTCATTGTGGAATATTTTAATTTTCATTCTTCTCATTATTATTTTTAATAACCAAAGTAAAACAGATTTTTTCAGGCCTGGCTTTATTAGCTGTCTTTATTTAATAAGTTATAGCTTTGGAAGATTCTGGATTGAAGGTTTAAGAACTGACCCACTATGCATTGGTGGACTTCCACCTTTTTGTGATGGCGGTATAAGAATGGCTCAATTTATAAGTATTTTTCTATTCTCTTCTGGATTAATTGGAATATTTTTTTTAAGATTGAGAACATATAGTGGGAAAAATAGAAATAATGGATAAAAAAATATCTTTTGTTGGTGTTGGTCCAGGGGATCCAGAATTATTAACTTTAAAAGCATTAAAAAAGATAAAAATTGCAGATGTCATTATTTGGACTGACTCTCTAATTCCTGAAAAGATTTTAGATTTTTCAAAAGAAGATTCTGAAAAAATAAAAACGAGTTCCCTTAACTTAGAGCAAATCACCTCAATTATGATAGAAAAATTTCAGGCAGGGAAGACTGTTGTAAGGTTGCATGATGGAGACCCTTGCCTTTTTGGAGCAATTAGAGAACAAATCGAAATTTTAAAAAACGAAAAAATTGAAATCGAAGTCGTACCTGGCGTAAGTGCTTTTCAAGTTGCTGCAGCATATCATGAAGCCGAGTTAACCATCCCTGATATAACGCAAACAATAATTTTGACGAGAGCAGGAGGGCGCACAGGGATGCCCGAAAAAGAATCTCTGAAAGATCTTGCAAAACACAATTCCTCTATATGTCTTTATCTAAGTGCTAGGCATGTGAAAAGGTCTCAAAACACTCTATTAGAGTTTTACCCTCCAGAAACTAAAGTGATTGTTGGATTCAGAGTGTCTTGGGATGATGGTTGGACATCATTAATAGAATTAAAAGATATGGAAAAATTTTCTATTGAGAAAAAATTAATTAGAACAACTATTTACATAATTAGCCCTGCAATTAGTATTTCTCAAAAAAGATCTAATCTTTATAATCCATCTTATAGACATCTCTTCAGGAATAAATAATCTTAAAGTTGATAGAAAAATATTAATTACTATAATTAGTAAAAATTTACTTGCTTTGAAAGAAATAAAATCTGTTTCGGAAAACGAAAATAAAGGAGAAAATTCCTCTTTAAAGAGAATCGGAAATTTCATTAAAGAGGCTAGGTTAAGTAGAAATCAATCTGTTGAAGAATTGGCTTCTGATTTAAAAATCGGAGCCCATCAACTTGAAGCCATTGAAGAAGGTAATGAAGAAAAGCTACCTGAAAAAGTATTTGTCAAGGCAATGATTAGACGGATTTCACAGAAGCTCAAACTTGATACAGAATTCATAATGGATGAATACAAGACAGAGAGGAAAGAAGTGAAAATTGAAGAAATAGTTGAAGAGGTTTCCAAAAAAAATTACAGATCTAAGCAATCTAAGAATCTTAATCCAGTAGGGTTCATAATATTTATTATAATTTCAGGCTTTCTCGGACTAATCGCCTCGTCCTTAATTTTCAATTTATTTTCAGACTCTTCTCAGAATCAAACTCCAAAACAAGAACTTATTAAAAAAACTAAATAACTTTTAAATCCAAATTCTTTAGTTCTTTTATAACATTACTGCATAGTCCTAAGTTCCATTTTTCAAGAAGAAGATCATGGTTTCTATTTAAAGGTAAAAGTTCAAATATAAGAATATTTTCCTGTAATTTTATTTGAACTGCGGAGATTACCTTGTCAGGTCTTTGATCAAGAGATGCTGCTAGTCTCAGGATTAATGACATTTCAAGAACTAATGTTTTATCTTCTTTTGATATTAAATTTTGCCAAGACTCATGTCTTTTCTTGGGTAGAGTCTTTCTATGGTATCTAGCAATTGAAGCAATAATATTTGTTTCTGCTTCAGAATATCCCAACAACTCACAATTTTTTATTAAATACCAAGAGTGTTTGTGATATGAACCAAGATTCACGTATTTCCCACAATTATAAAGATTAGAAGCTGCCCAAAGAAGTTCTTTAGCTTTAGGGTCATTATCGCTATGAAAGATATTTTTAGTCTGATCATAGATTTGAAAAGCAATATCAATAACTTTCTCAGCTCTTGTATTATCTACTCCAAACTTTCTGGCCTGATGAACTATAGTTGTTTTTCTAATATTGCTTTGAATATTTAATTCGTTTTTAATTATCCCTTTACGAAGCATCCAATCTACAACCAAACCCTCTCGTAGCGCCCTCTCACTTATTATTAATTCATTAAAGTTCAACATCTCCATTGCGGTGTTTAATATCAATGCTCCTGGAATAATTATTTCTGCTCTTCTCTCACTTAATGAAGGTATTTTCTTGATTTCCGAAACTGGCAATTTAATTAGTTTTTCCAATACATTTTGTAAATTTTCCCTTTTAAATTTATAACCATGCAACTTTTGTTTAGGTTCTCCCAAATCATCTAGAATCAAATTTCCTAATGAGGTTGCAGTACCACTGGTTGCAATCATAGATAAAGTCTTATCTCCCTTAGATCTACTCTTTATTTTTCGAACAGATGGTTCTAAAGATCCTTTAATAAAAGTTGTTAGAAAACTCGATCTTTCTGAATTTATAGATTCTTTATTTAAAAAATCATTTTTAAGTCTGACCGCACCAATTCTTGAACTGGTAAGAGCTATAGCATCTTTTTTATCTGCAAGTATTAATTCTGTAGATCCTCCTCCAATATCTATGATTACAAAAGACTGATCTTCAAAAGCCATACCAGAAAGAACACCAAGGTAAATTAATCTGGCTTCCTCAGAACCACTTATCATTTCTATTTGAATATCAGTTTCATCAAGAACTCTTT
>NZ_CVSZ01000022.1 GCF_001180325.1 Prochlorococcus marinus | reverse complement strand
ACGGATTGCGATATCCTCTTTATGCTTTTTTTTCGGATTGTTACTTACATAACAAATGGTATGAGCATATATTTTGGATAATTCTTCTAATATTTTCTCATGTCCAATGGTAGGTGGATCTGCACTGGTACCAAATAATGCAATGCTTTTTTCCATTTAAGTTTCAAGGCAGAATGCTAACAAAATTATTATTAAAATTTCTATTTAAAAAATAAATATTTATATGGTTAAAAATCTCTGAGTCATTAAAATTCATATTCTGGATCATAACAGCAGGCTCTATAAAAGAAGCTTTGCTTCTTATAAATATCTCTTTTGCTGCTA
>NZ_CVSZ01000021.1 GCF_001180325.1 Prochlorococcus marinus | reverse complement strand
GATCCTTATTTAAACATTTTTAGAGGTATTATCCCTCCAATAGGTGGATTTGATATT
This sequence comes from Prochlorococcus marinus, assembly GCF_001180325.1. GTDB lineage: Bacteria > Cyanobacteriota > Cyanobacteriia > PCC-6307 > Cyanobiaceae > Prochlorococcus_A > Prochlorococcus_A marinus_R. The sequence continues at coordinate 315 of NZ_CVSZ01000021.1, read as the reverse complement.
TCATCCTTATTAGCTTTTTTACTTTTAAATGTTATACAAAATTTGATTACAAATCTCCAGTATGCAAGCTTAGGTTATAGCTGACCTTATCTATCATCTCCAGAACCTCTTATCTTTCCCTTAGCAGCTCTTAATTTTAATTTTTCAAGGTTTTGCAATGCAACATCCTCTAAATTAAAATTTAATTCTGTACAAAGATTTGATACGTACCACAAAACATCTCCTAACTCTTTTTTAATACCTAATTTTGATTCGTTATCAAATATTCCATTTTTATCTCTTATAACCTTTTTCACTTTCTCTGCCACCTCACCT
>NZ_CVSZ01000020.1 GCF_001180325.1 Prochlorococcus marinus | reverse complement strand
TTAGTATATGAAGTAGTTGATAACTCAGTTGATGAAGCACTTGCAGGACATTGTGATCAAATAGAAATAGTGCTTCTAGCAGATGGCTCTGCTTCAATTTCTGATAATGGAAGAGGTATCCCAACAGATATTCATCCAAGAACAGGGAAAAGTGCCTTAGAAACTGTACTAACTGTTCTTCATGCAGGAGGTAAATTTGGAAGTGGTGGTTATAAAGTTTCAGGGGGTTTGCATGGAGTAGGAATATCTGTGGTTAATGCTCTAAGCGAATGGGTCAATGTGACTGTTTATAGGGATGGAAGCGAATTCAATCAAAGATTTGAAAAAGGTGTATCAAAGGGTGAATTGGAAACTAAAAAGCAGACTGTCAAACCATCTAAGAAAGGAACAACTATTTGCTTTAAACCCGACAAAACGATTTTTTCTGGAGGAATTGAATTTGAATATGCACTTCTTTCATCTAGATTAAGGGAGCTAGCTTATCTTAATGGCGGACTAAAAATTGTTTTTAGAGATGAAAGAAATCAATTATCAGATGGTTCTTTCAAACAAGAAATTTACTTATATGAAGGAGGTATTAAAGAATATGTTGAATACATGAATGCCGAAAAAGACTCTATTCATCCTGAAATAATTTATGTTGACTCACAGAAAGAAAATGTATATGTGGAAGCAGCTTTGCAATGGTGTTCAGATGTATATTCTGATAATATTTTAGGATTTGCAAACAATATTAGAACTATTGATGGAGGAACTCATATTGAAGGGTTAAAAACAGTTCTTACAAGAACTTTCAATAATCTTGCAAAAAAGAGAGGCAAAAGAAAAGATATTGAAAAAAACTTAGCTGGCGAAAATATTAGAGAGGGTTTGACTGTTGTTTTATCAGTAAAAGTTCCAGATCCCGAATTTGAAGGGCAAACAAAAACAAAACTAGGAAATACTGAAGTACGGGGAATTGTGGATTCTCTCATTGGGGAGGCTCTTACAAAATATATGGAATTCAATCCTGGAATTTTAGACTTGATTCTTGAAAAAGCAATTCAATCATTTAATGCAGCAGAAGCTGCGAGAAGGGCTAGAGAATTAGTAAGAAGAAAAAGCGTTCTAGAAAGTTCTACATTACCTGGCAAATTAGCAGATTGTAGTTCTAGAGATCCCTCAGAATCAGAAATTTATATAGTTGAAGGAGATTCAGCTGGTGGCTCTGCAAAACAAGGACGAGATAGAAATTTTCAGGCTATTTTGCCTCTAAGGGGTAAAATTCTCAATATTGAAAAAACTGACGATACTAAAATATATAAAAACACAGAAATACAGTCATTAATAACAGCTCTAGGATTAGGAATAAAAGGAGAGGAGTTCGATGAGAGCTCTTTGAGATATCATAGAGTTGTAATTATGACGGATGCTGATGTTGACGGTGCTCATATAAGAACTTTACTGCTGACATTTTTTTATAGATACCAAAGAGAACTTGTTGAGAAAGGTTTTATATACATTGCTTGTCCCCCACTCTATAAAGTTGAAAGAGGTAAGAATCATAATTACTGTTATAACGAGAATCAACTAAAGGATACAATTCAAGGTTTTGGAGAAAATGCAAATTATAATATCCAAAGATTTAAGGGATTGGGTGAGATGATGCCAAAACAATTATGGGATACAACTATGAATCCTCAAACAAGGATGATGAAAAGGGTTGAAATAGAAGATGCACTTGAAGCTGACAGAATATTTAATATTTTAATGGGAGATAAAGTTGCACCAAGGAGAGAGTTTATTGAAACTCATAGTAGCAAGTTAGATATGGCAACTTTAGACATATGATTAATAATGTTCTCAAGAATTTCTGTTTAATTACTTTTGCATTAATTGCTCCAATAACATTACCTGCTGGTGGGATCCAAAAAAGTTTAAATCAAAATAAGTTCCCTAAAAATACAAATGAAATTATATTGAGTTCCAATACTTCTCTTTACTCTTGTCCTGAAATTTATGCTAAGGAATTATTAGTTCTTGATGTAGGTACAACTTTGTCAGTATTACGTAATTGGAAAGTAAGCAAAAATGAAACTTGGGTTAGGGTTGAATTAGCTTCTAATAAATTTTTAGATGATCCTAATAAGATTTTAAAAGGTTGGATAAAAATGTAAATTTTGGATTTTAAGGCAATAAGTTTAATTTTACTCGGAAGTACTTTTGGATTAATACTGAGAATATTTATACAAAATAATTTTAAAAAAAGTATAGGTTTTGATATTCAAAATACTTCAATAGTAAATTTTTTATCATCTTTTTTATTAGGTATTTTAGTAGCTTTAAATTTTCTGAATAACGAAATATTAGTATTAGTTTATAGTGGTTTTTTAGGATGTTTTAGTACATTTTCTTCGTTTATATATCAACTATTTGAATTATTTAAAAAGGGGAAATTCCTAAGATTATTCCTCCACTATTTTGAAGTGATAATTTTTTCATTCCTGTTCTTTTATTTAGGTTATTTTCTTATTCAGTTTATTTAAAGTGAAAATAAATAATATTATTTATATTCTTTTAGCTGCTTACCTGGCTACTTTTTTAAGGTTAACTATAAATAATAATTTTTTTATTTCTATAATCGGATCATTTTTAGTGGGTTTTTTTATAAGCAGAAGATTAAGTTATTCAACTGAAAAAATTTTATTGAGTGGTTTTTTTTCTTGCTTTACATCCTTTAGCGGATTTATATATTTTTTGTACACAATTTTAAATCAAGGGTATTGGATGAAATTTATAATTTTTTTTAATTTAATCATTATCGTAAATTTATTTACAATGCTTTTCGGGTTCTGGATAAGTAGAAAAATTACTTAGATTTCATATAATAGTGTTGTTACTTTGATAAGGGATTATATTTATGAATGAAAATAATCTTGAAACAGTTACATCGTTATCTTCAGATTTAAGTACGAGAGAAAATATTACTATTCAACTTGAGGAATTGCTCATCGCGGGAAATTATGATGAGGCAAAGTTACTTTTAGAGCCTTCCCAACCTGTTGATATTGCAGAAGCTATTGGAAGCCTTCCACTAATATTGCAGGCGTTAGCATTTCGATTATTAAAGAAAAATGAAGCAATTGAGGTTTATGAATATTTAGATCCAGTAGTCCAGCAAACTTTATTAGAAAGACTTCGATCAGGAGAGGTTTTAGAAATCGTTGAAAAAATGTCTCCTGATGATAGGGTCCAACTTTTCGATGAGTTACCTGCAAAAGTGGTAAGAAAATTTTTGTCTGCTCTTAGTCCTGGTGAAAGGAAAGTAACAGCTGAATTACTTGGATATGAGCCTGAAACTGCTGGAAGATTAATGACAACTGAATTTATAGACCTTAAAGAGATGCAAACAGCAGCTGATGCTCTTTCTTTAGTTAGAAAAAGAGCCCCATTTACTGAAACTATTTATAGCTTATATGTTACTGATAAAGAAAGACATTTAACTGGTATTCTTTCTTTAAGAGACCTTGTAACTGCTGATCCCTCTAAGCCAATTGGTGACGTAATGACAAGAGATGTTGTAAATATCTCAACTAATACAAATCAAGAAGAGGTTGCTAGAGCAATACAAAGATATGATTTTCTAGCTCTACCAGTCGTTGATAAAGAAAAAAGACTTGTTGGAATAGTAACTGTTGATGATTTAATTGATGTCATAGAACAAGAAGCAACAAGAGACATTTACGCAGCGGGGGCAGTACAACCTGGAGATGAAGATGACTATTTCCAAAGTAGTTTGTTTACGATTGCTCGAAGAAGAATTTTATGGTTATTAATTTTGGTTTTGGCAAATGGTTTAACGACAAAGGTTATAGCTATGAATGATCAAATATTAAAAGAAATAGTCTTATTAGCTGCATTTATTCCACTCCTTATTGGTACAGGGGGAAATGTTGGTGCTCAAAGTTCAACGGTTGTCATTAGAGGTTTAAGTACTCAAAAATTGAAGTCTCTTGGAGCTATTAAGGCAGTATTTAAGGAGGCAATCACAGGCGCTCTTTTAGGCGTTTTCATGATGCTTGTAGTATTTCCCTTCGCTTGGTGGCAAGGAGAAGGCCCTTTAATTGCCTCAGCGGTGGGAATAAGTTTAATATCTATAACAACTTTAGCTGCTACAACAGGAGCGATCCTCCCTTTGTTGTTTGACAGAATGAAATTGGATCCAGCTTTAATGTCCTCCCCTTTCATTACAACCGTTACTGATATCGCTGGTGTATTTATTTATCTCAGTACAGCAAAATGGCTGTTAAGCTCATCTTTAATCTAAATTTACTAGGTATTTATTCTCATTTTTGTAAAAATGTGGATTTTTTTGTTTAACTTTACATTTCTTAATGGTATTGTTTACAAAAAAACATTTAACTTTCATGTCTACTGAAGCAATAAGTGAAAATAAACTAGCGCCAATCGCGAGTATAAAAGCGAGTAATGATGTTGATCTTGTTCGTTCATACTTAAGGGATATAGGAAGAGTTCCATTATTATCTCATGAGCAAGAAATTACTCTAGGCAGACAAGTCCAAGAGTATATGGAAGTTGAAAGAACAGAATTAGAAATTATTGAACTAACAGGGGATAAGCCAAGTATTGATGAATTATCAAATAAATTAAATTTATCTTCCTCCATAATAAAAAAAAGATTGAGAGCTGGACAGAGAGCTAAAGAGAGAATGGTCGCAGCCAATTTAAGATTAGTAGTAAGCGTTGCAAAAAAATATACAAAAAGAAATATGGAACTTTTAGATTTAATTCAGGAGGGAACTATAGGATTGGTCAGGGGAGTTGAAAAATTTGATCCAGCCAGAGGTTACAAGTTTTCAACATATGCATATTGGTGGATTAGACAAGGTATTACCAGAGCAATAGCTGAAAAAAGTCGTGCGATAAGGTTACCAATCCACATAACTGAAATGTTGAATAAATTAAAAAAAGGTCAAAGAGAGCTCAGCCAAGAAATGTCTAGAACTCCAACTGTAACTGAACTTGCAAAATATGTAGAGCTACCCGAAGAGGACGTTAAAGATTTGATGTGCAAGGCGGGACAGCCAGTTAGTCTTGAAACCAAAGTAGGTGATGGTGAAGATACTGTTTTATTAGATTTACTGGCAGGGGGCGAGGATTTGCCAGACGAACAAATAGAGATGGATTGTATGAGAGGGGATCTGCATTCTCTTTTACATCAATTGCCTGATCTGCAATGTAGAGTTTTAAGAATGAGATATGGAATGGATGGTGATGAGCCAATGTCTCTTACAGGTATAGGAAGAGTCTTAGGAATAAGTAGGGATCGGGTAAGAAACCTAGAAAGAGATGGATTAAGAGGCTTGAGAAGACTCAGTGATAATGTAGAAGCTTATTTTGTTTCTTGAATAAATTCATTTATTAATTTATTCGTTTTTTCAGGTTCTTCATCATGAGGACAGTGACCAGCTCCATCAACAATATCTAATCTTTTAATATTACTGAATTGTATCTTCCACTCTCTTGCTTCATTTAAAGATTCCCAAGGATCTTTCTCACCCCATATTAATTGGATTGGAGCATCAACTTTATTGAAAAGGTCTGTAGCAAGATAGTCATCAAATAAGTTAATAAAACCACGAAAAGCCTCTTTAGAATTTTTCCTTTGAGAGGGTTGATAAAGTATTTCAATCAATTCTTTATCTATATTTTTTCCTGAAGGGTAAGCTTGATCAAGTATTTTTTTTATAACTTTGGGATTAGCGGCTCTTGTAAAAAGTGTATTACTAATGAATCTTTGTCTGACAATCGTTTTAAGAACGGGTCTCAGTAGATTCATAAATATATCACTTTTTTTTAAACGTTTATCATCCATTGTTCTTTGTGCACAATCAATCAAAATGATACCTTTGCAATTATCTTTAAGGATTTCAGCAGCTTTCAAAGCAATAACACCACCAATTGAATTTCCTATCAAGTAAACAGGAGATTTTATTACCTCTGCACAAAATGTTGATATTTGATTACCCCATAAGTCAAATGAATATTTGATTGAGTTTTCTTTTTTAGGTTCATAATTCAATAAAGCACTAGGCTGACTACTTTGCCCAAATCCTAATAAGTCAATTGCGTAGCAGTTAGAAAATTTACCAAGAAAATCTTGATTATGTCTCCAATGGTTTTTTGAGGCTCCAAATCCATGAATTAATAAAATTTTAATATTTTTTTCAGAAGTAGATTCTTTGGATAAAGACCAAGAAATTTCCCAATTTTTCCACTTCCAAGTTTCAGATTTATTTAAAGACACTATGAATATGCTTTTGGTTAAACTTTAATTCAAAAAAAAATTATTCGTTTTTAAATTAATTATTCTTAGTTAAGAAAAAGCGTACATTTTATGAAAAAGAAAAAGGTCATATGTATTGGAGAGGCTTTAATAGACAGAATCAGAAATGAGTCAAATCAAGGATATACAGATTTTTTGGGTGGTGCGCCCGCTAATGTTGCTTGTGCATTAAGAAAATTAAACATAGATTCCATATTTATAGGAAGTTTGGGTAAAGATGATTATGGAAAAAAATTTATTATGCATTTTGATCAATTGGGCGTTAATTTAGATTTTTTGCAACTAGATAATGATTCATCTACTCGCGTAGTTAATATAGTTAGAGATGAATTTGGAGATCGTTTTTTTTCAGGCTTTGAAGAAAGTTCTCACTCAAGCTTTGCAGACGAAGTTCTTAGTAAGAAATTATTAGAAAAAGAAATTTTAAATTTGGAGAAATATTTTTTAGAAATAAAATATTTGGTTACAGGAACTATCTTATTATCATCTCCAATATCAGCAGAGACTGTTTTTTTTCTTGTTGAACAGGCTAAAAAATTTGATGTCAAAATAGTTATTGATTTGAATTGGAGAGAGGTCTTTTGGGATCATTCAAGTTTGTCATCAGAAATTAGTAAAGCCATGAGAGTTAATTTAATCAAGAATTTTTTAAATCATTCAAATGTTTTAAAGCTTGCTAAGGAAGAAGCAACTTTGTTTTTTGAGGATGAAAATCCCTTGCTAATATCTCATCAATTGTCTAATAGACCAGATGTAATAATAACTGATGGGAAAAATCCCGTTTCATGGTACATCAACGGATTGCAAGGAATTACCGAAACTCCTTCTTCACAAGAAATTGTTGATACAACTGGTGCAGGTGATGCTTTTCTCGCTGGCTTTCTTTCAAAATTAATTTCTTCTGGTTATCCTTCAAATGAAATAGAGATAGAAGATTGCATTAAGTTTGCATCTGTTTGTGGATTATTAACATGTCTTGGTGAAGGCGCTATCGAGCAACAGCCATATTATGAGAGGGTTAATGAATTTTTGGGATCTCTTATTTCGTAGTGTCTTCCATAATTTTTTGCGTAGCTAATTTCTATTTTCCAGAAATTATCAATAATTGGTTCTATTAATTCAGGCCATTCAATAACTAAAATAGCTTGTCTTTGTATTGCTTCTTCTTCTTCTGAAAAAAAAACTTCTTTTGCTGAAGAAATATTTTCTAACCTATATAAATCAAGGTGAATTAGCGGAATTCTTCCAGAGTTATAGTGATGCGATAAAGCAAATGTAGGACTTGTAATGTCCTCAGAGATTGACAACCCTTTTGCAATCCCTTTAACAAATGAAGTTTTCCCAGCCCCAATTGGACCCTGTAATAAAACAATTGATTGGGGATTTAATTTGTGTGAGAGTTTTTTTCCTAAATTTAAAGTTTCTTTTAAATTCTCAATAAACACAAAATTGCTCAAAAATCATTTATAGTTTAAGAGAAAAATTACTTACTTGAAATGGTCATAGCTAATTCAGTTAAAACATCTATACCTAACTACATAATTGCTGATATCTCGTTATCAGATTTTGGTCGTAAAGAAATTAAAATTGCTGAAACAGAAATGCCTGGACTAATGGCACTTAGAGATAAATATCAATCTGAAAAGCCACTTAAAGGTGCAAAAATAGCTGGAAGTCTTCATATGACTATTCAAACAGCTGTCTTGATAGAAACTCTTGTTGATCTTGGTGCAGAAGTAAAATGGGCTTCATGCAATATTTTTTCAACTCAAGATCATGCGGCTGCAGCTATCGCAGATCTAGGAATTTCTGTATATGCAAAAAAAGGTGAGACCCTTGACGAATATTGGCAATATACTCACTATATCCTTGACTGGGGTTCAGACTCTCCAAATATGATTCTTGATGATGGGGGAGATGCAACTGGCTTATTAATACTCGGTAGTAAAGCAGAAAAAGATTTATCTGTTTTAGATAATCCCAGTAATGAAGAAGAAATTGCCTTATTCAACTCTATCAAGTCTAAGTTGAAAAATGATAGTAAGTTCTATTCTAGAATCAAGAGTAATATCATTGGCGTCACTGAAGAAACTACAACGGGAGTTGCAAGACTTTATCAACTGCAAAATCAAAATGCTTTACCTTTTCCTGCTATCAACGTAAATGATTCAGTAACTAAAAGCAAATTTGATAATTTATATGGCTGCCGCGAATCATTAGTTGATAGTATAAAGCGTGCAACTGACGTGATGATTGCTGGGAAAGTCGCTTTAGTAATGGGTTTTGGCGATGTAGGTAAGGGCTCCGCTCAGTCATTACGTGGGCTTGGTGCAATCGTAAAAGTTGCCGAAGTTGATCCAATTTGCGCTCTTCAAGCAGCAATGGAAGGTTTTAGCGTTGTTACTCTAGATGATGTTGTGAAAGATATAGATATCTTTGTTACTGCTACTGGTAACTATCAAGTAATAACACATGAAAATCTTATCAAGATGAAGAATGAAGCTATAGTTTGTAATATTGGACATTTCGACAATGAAATTGATGTAGCTTCATTAAAAAATTATCAATGGGAAAATATTAAACCGCAGGTTGATCACATAACTTTACCTAGTGGAAATAAAATCATTCTTTTGGCTGAAGGTAGATTAGTCAATTTAGGCTGTGCTACTGGCCACCCAAGCTTTGTTATGAGTAATTCTTTTACTAATCAAGTACTTGCTCAAATCGAACTTTTCAATAAGTCAGAACATTATTCCAAAGAGGTTTATGTATTACCAAAACATCTAGATGAAATGGTAGCTAGATTGCATTTAGATAAAATTGGTGCAAAATTAACAAAATTAACTAAAGAACAGGCTGAATACATCAATGTCTCAGTTGAAGGTCCTTATAAACCAGAACTTTATAGATACTAAGATTGAGTTTAATTTTTGCAAATTTTCTTACTTCAATTCCTGATTACATCAGTTTAGCTGTTGAAAAAAATTCAATAATTGCATACCTTACTATTTGTCTGGCTATGTTTTTAGAAAATATAATCCCCCCGATACCTTCGGAAATTATTATGCCGTTGGGTGGTTTTTTTGTTTATCAACAAAAATTAAACTTCTATTTTTTAGTTTTTTGGGGATTACTAGGAACGATCTTAGGATCATTGCCTTGGTATTATTTAGGAAGGTTAGTAAATGAAAAAAGACTTACAAATTTTCTAGATAAAAATGGAAGATATCTGGGTATTTCTGCTAATGATCTAAGTAAAAGTAAAAGGTGGTTTGATAAATATGGGGTTTCTTTAGTTTTTTGGGGCCGATTAGTACCAGGCATAAGAACTTTAATTTCAGTTCCCGCTGGTATAGAACTTATGCCATTAAGAAAATTTTTGATTTGGACTACACTTGGTAGCTTGATATGGGTAGCACTTCTCACTTATTCAGGGTATTTATTTGGTGAAAACTATATAATCATTGAAACTTACTTAGATCAAATCAAATATGTTGTAAAGCCAATTTTAATTTTAATTTTCTTATATTTTTTTATAAAAATACTTAAAAGATTTTTGAAAAAAAATAAAGCTTAGAAGGGAATTTCACTTGAGTTATTGCTGTTGGAATATTGGTTATTATCAGAGTCTTTTCGTGAACCTAGTAAGTTTAATCTATCTACCCTAACAACTGGTTTGTATCTATCTTCTCCTGTATTTTTATCTTTCCAACTGTCAATTTTAAAGCTTCCTGTAATTCCAATTAATGATCCTTTTTTCACATAATCTGCCGCTATTTGTGCTTGCTTGCCCCATATTTCCAAATTGAACCAATCTGGCTCTTCATCTCTGCTTCTTCTGTTAACAGCAATTGTGAAATTCGCCACGATACTACCTGATTCAAAATATCTGACATCTGGTTCTCGTCCTGCTCTTCCAACAAGATTAATTGTGTTAATTTCCATAATTTTTTTTTTTAATACTACTCAAATTTTCAGATTTTGCTCAAAGTTTTACGTGCTATTCATAACTAAACTATAGAATTCCGATAGCTTATCCAAAAATAGATATATTATTTGTAAAAAGAAATTCCTTATTGTGATTTTTAACAGATTTAAATTTTCTCGAGATATTGGTATTGATTTGGGAACGGCCAATACTCTCATACACGTATCAGGAAAAGGGGTAGTTTTACAAGAACCTTCTGTTGTAGCTATGGATTTAGAAGAAGGAATTCCATTAGCTGTTGGTAAAGAAGCAAAATTAATGCTTGGAAGGACCCCTGGCAATATAAGAGCCGTAAGACCACTAAGAGATGGGGTGATTGCAGATTTTGATGCTGCAGAACAAATGATAAAAACATTTATTCAAAAATGTAATGAAGGCAAAGGGATAGTAGCCCCAAGAATAGTAATTGGTATTCCAAGTGGAGTTACTAGTGTTGAGCGAAGAGCAGTAAGAGAAGCTGGATTAGCGGGAGCCAGAGAAGTGCATTTAATTGATGAACCTGTTGCAGCCGCAATAGGAGCATCATTACCAGTAACTGAGCCCATTGGAACAATGATTGTTGATATTGGCGGAGGTACTACTGAAGTTGCAGTATTAAGTTTAGGAGGAACTGTTTTGAGTGAATCTGTTCGAATAGCAGGCGATGAAATAAACGAATCAATTGCTCTCTATCTTAAAAAAGTTCATAATTTAGTTGTTGGAGAGAGAACTGCAGAAGATATTAAGATAAAAATTGGATCTGCATTTCCAGATGATGATTTTGATAAAACTACTTTAGAGGTTAGAGGTCTGCATCTTTTATCTGGTCTACCTAGGTCAGTCACTTTGACATCAGGAGAAATCAGAGAAGCCATGGCTGAGACACTTAGCAAAATAGTCGAAGCTGTAAAACGAACTTTAGAGAGAACCCCTCCTGAACTTGCTGCAGACATAGTTGATAGAGGGATTATGCTTGCAGGTGGTGGAGCTTTAGTGAGAGGTATTAATGATTTATTGAGCGATGAAACAGGAATTTTTACTCACATAGCAGAAAACCCACTGCTTTGCGTGGTGAATGGTTGTGGAGAGGTTTTAGATGACTTTAAAAAACTCAAAAGAGTTGTTGACACTCCAGAATTTATAAGGAATGCAATAAGAGATTAATGTTATGTTAGGTATCCGACGAATTTTTGCGAGTCGTTGGTGGCATAAAAATAAAAATTGGCGATTTTTTGCAATTTTTTTATTTTTAGTGTTTGTAAGAATATCAAAAGGAGCTTTTTATAAAGATTTTTATTATTTCATTTCAAAACCTTTTTGGCCTGGTCAATTTCAAAAAGAAATTATTCTTGAGAGTAGTGACCAAGAATATTTAATCAAGTTAAATCTTCTTAAAAAAGATAATATAAGATTGCGACAAATCCTATCTCTTCAAGAATCATCTAATGATGAACATATTTCAGCTGCAGTTATTTCGAGAAAAACAGGTAGTTGGTGGAGACAAATAATTTTAAATAAAGGTTCAAATGATGGAGTAGAAATTGGTAATATTGTGATTGGTCCGGGTGGATTATTAGGAAGAGTAAAGAATACTTCTTTATTCACTTCGTCGGTAACTTTAATAACTTCTCCAGAAAGTAAATTAGGTGTTTGGGTGGATAGAATTCAAATCAATGGATTACTTGTTGGTTTAGGTGATGATTATCCAAGCCTAATACTCTATTCAAAAGATGCTGATATTAAAATAGGAGATATTGTATCATCATCTCCTGCTAGTACGTTATTACCTCCAAATATCCCTATTGGTATCGTCCAATCTGTTGATGAGACATTGAAATCAAAAAAAACGGCAAAAATTTCACTTTTAGCAAAACCTCATGTAATTGATTGGGTGCAAATTTTGAAAGTAAATATTTGATGAATAAATTTTTTTTAAAAAAATTATACATAATAAGCTTTATTTTTATCCCAATAATTTTTTTGTGGCACCCTAATTGGCTTGGATTTTTAGGTGTTCAGCCATATTGGCCATTATTTTGGTTATTGCCTTGGTCAATTATTAATGGACCAATCAATGGATTACTTGTTGGTTTGTTTTTAGGTCTCATATTAGATTCTCTAACTTTAAATGAAAGTTTTACTCAAATACCAGGCTTAATTTTTTGTGGTTTTTTGTTTGGGAGAATTAAATTACATAGTGATTTTTTGTTGGGGCATTTTAGGTATGGTTTAATTTGTTCTTTTGGAAGTTTTTTATGTGGGATTCTTTATTTTTTACAAATTTTGTTTAGAAATTCTTCAGATAGTAATTTTTTAATGTTGATTCCCAGCGTTAAAAATATATTAGCGGAAGTTTTTTTAACAGGTTTTTTTGCTCCTTTTATTTGCTCTCAACTTTTAAGAATGTTTAAATTTTCAAGAAGAAAAATACCCCAATAAATTTTGCCAAAAAGTAAAAGTTTTTGAAAAAATTTATATATATTTTCAAATCATTTAAAATATCTGTAAACCTTAGGAATATCTCTTTGAGGGTTCTTAATGTTATATTTTTAATTGTTAGAATAAATGTTCAATGCAATAGTTTTTGCTTTGAAATATCTAGAAATCTTTTTTAACTATGTCAAAAGCAAGAATTTTAGTTGTTGATGATGAACCAGCAGTTTTGAAGGTATTAGTTACGAGGCTTCAACTAGCAGGATATCAAGTGTATTCAGCTACTAACGGCGAAGAAGCTCTTGAGTCTTTTCACAAGGATTCCCCTGATTTGATAGTTCTTGATGTTATGCTTCCAAAAATGGATGGATTTGCTGTTTGTAGAAGAATCAGAGCTGAATCAGTTGTTCCAATAATATTCTTAACAGCTCTAGAGGCTATTTCAGAGAGAGTTGCAGGTTTGGATTTAGGGGCTGATGATTACTTATCTAAACCATTTAGCCCAAAAGAGTTAGAGGCTAGAATAGCAACCATTTTGAGAAGAATGGGCCCAACTGTATCAGTTACGGAAACTAAAGAAGTTCCCTCAGGCAAAGGAGTTATGAAATTTGGAAGTTTAGTTGTTGATACTAATCGCAGACAAGTTTCAAGAGCAGGAGATAGAATTAGCTTAACTTATACTGAATTTAGCCTCCTAGAATTATTGTTTGACGAGCCTGGAAAGGTTGTTCCGAGAGCAGAAATTTTAGAACAGCTATGGGGTTATCCTCCTCGTAGAGCAGCAGATTTAAGAGTTGTAGATGTATATGTAGCTAGATTAAGAGGTAAACTAGAACCAGATCCAAGAAATCCAGAATTAATATTAACTGTTAGAGGAATTGGTTACGCATCTCAGAGAGTTGGTGAAACAGCAACATCTTTGGCAAGTTGAGCCATAGTCTGATAATTTTATTAAATAAAACAAATAAATAAAATAAATTTTGTCTGAAATAAAAGAAGCGCGCTTACAAAAAGCTAGTTCACTAGTTAATAAAGGATTTGCTTCTTACGCACAGAGCTTTAAGGTATCACATACTACCAGTTTTCTTATTAAAGAATTTGATTATCTAGAAAATGGTCAAGAGGAAGACTTCAGTGTTTCAATTGCTGGTAGAGTTTTGGCAAAAAGGGTAATGGGCAAAATTGCCTTTTTTACAATATGCGATCAAGAAGGTCAGATTCAGCTTTATCTAGATAAAAGGATTATTAATCTAAATTTAGAAAAACAAAAACTACTTTCTTTTGAAGATCTCAAGGAAATAGTAGATATTGGTGATTGGATAGGCGTCTATGGAACTATTAAAAAAACTAATAAAGGTGAGCTTTCAATTAAGGTAGAAAAATGGGAAATGTTATCCAAATCATTACAACCTCTTCCAGATAAATGGCATGGATTGACTGATATTGAAAAAAGATATAGACAACGTTATTTAGATTTAATAGTAAATCCTCACTCTAAAAATGTATTTAAAACAAGAGCAAAATGTATAAGTTTTATAAGAAAATGGCTAGATAATAGAAATTTTTTAGAGATAGAGACTCCAATTCTGCAATCTGAAGCTGGTGGTGCTGAAGCAAGACCATTTATAACTCATCACAATACATTAGATATTCCGCTATATCTAAGAATAGCTACAGAATTACACTTAAAAAGAATGGTTGTTGGAGGTTTTGAGAAAGTATATGAATTGGGAAGAATCTTCCGTAACGAGGGGATAAGTACAAGGCATAATCCAGAATTCACCTCAGTTGAAATTTATGAAGCTTATTCTGATTATGTAGATATGATGAATTTAACTGAAGAATTGATTAAAGATATCGTAGCTGATGCATCTGGATCTTTAATTATAAATTATCAAAATAAAGAAATTGATTTTTCTAAGCCTTGGTTAAGAATATCCATGAAAGATATTGTCAAAAAATATACAGGGATTGATTTTGATTCTTTCAGTGGAGACTTTCTAGCAGCAAAACAAGCCGTTAAAAATATCAATGTTGAGTGTTCTAATAAAGTAAATACTATGGGAAGACTTTTAAATGAGGTCTTCGAGCAAAAAGTAGAATCAAAACTTATAGAACCCACTTTTGTTATTGATTATCCTGTTGAAATTTCTCCTTTAGCTAGGCCTCATCTTGATAATAAAGAAATAGTTCAGAGATTTGAATTATTCATTGTTGGTAGAGAACTGGCAAATGCGTTTAGTGAGTTGATAGATCCAGTAGATCAAAGAGAAAGAATGCAATTACAGCAATCTCTTAGAGATAAAGGAGATCTTGAGGCTCACTGTATAGATGAAGATTTTTTGAATGCTTTAGAGATTGGCATGCCGCCTACGGGAGGATTAGGTATAGGCATTGATAGGCTAATTATGTTAATTACTAATAGCGCATCAATTAGAGATGTAATCCCTTTCCCATTGTTAAAACCAGAAATAACTTCCAAAAAAAGTGAAAAATTACCCTCGAATGAAGTAAAATAGTTAAATTAATCCAATACGAAATTTTTTAAATGAGTGGTGAACGTGTTGGTTTCCGTTTCAAACACGCGGATGCAGTAGTAAAAAGAAATCCTCAAGGCCGATCAAGAAGAGGATGGGTTATTGAACCAGTAGAGCAAACTACAAGTAGAGGTACAAAAATGCCTGCATACAAAATTCGTTGGAGAGATAGTGAGAGGCCAGAAACTGTATTGCAGCATATGCTAATTGCAGATCCAGATCCTTCCCCACCTCCCAGTTCAGTAAGTTTAGATTGATATTTTCAATAATTCTGCCTAATCTTTTATCTTTTTAGTGCAGAGTTGATTTCTTTTTTTATGCTTTTTTGTTTTTCATCTTGTCGTTTGTCATGTAATTTTTTCCCTTTGCCAACTCCAATAGTTAGTTTTATCCATGAGCCTTTTAAATAAAGAGATAATGGAACAATAGTCATTCCTTTTTTTTCAGTATTAGATTTCATTTTTATAATTTCTTTTTTATGTAGAAGCAACTTTCTATTTCTAAGTGGATCATGATTAAAGAAAGACCCCACATTTTTATGTGGTGAAATGTGAACATTTAATAATAAGATCTCCCCATCTCTGAATGAACAGTATCCGTCTCTTAAATTTGCTTTTCCGTTTCTGATGGACTTTACTTCAGTCCCTAAAAGCTCAATTCCAGCTTCGATTGTTTCAGATATTGAATATTGAAATTTTGCATATCTATTATCAGCTAGAAGTTTAAAATTATTTCCTTTATTAGTATTTTTTTTAACTTTGTTTGAATTTTTTGCCATTTTAGTTTTTAAAAAATCTTTCTACTCAGAACAATTGCAATTAACCTTTCATTATGGCAATAATTTCTTCCAATATAGGCGATAATGACTTTTCTTTTCGTAAAAAAGAACTTAGGCTAGTTGATTCAAAAAACATTCCAGAAGAAAAGAGAAATAATAATTTTAACTTAGCCCGGCCTCGTAATTTAAAAGAATTTATTGGCCAAGAACAACTTAAATCTTCTTTAAGAATAGCTATAGATGCTTCAATTATTAGAAAAGAACCTTTGGAGCATACTCTTTTATATGGACAGCCTGGTCTAGGTAAGACTACTCTTGCTTCTTTGATAGCCAACGAATTGAATACAAAATGTAGGATTGCGACTGCACCAGCAATTGAGAGACCAAGAGATATTGTAGGTTTACTTCTTGGATTAAAAGAAGGTGAAGTTTTATTTATCGATGAGATACATCGCTTAAATAGGTTAACTGAAGAGTTGTTATATTCTGCAATGGAGGATTTTAGACTTGACTTAACTATGGGAGCTAATAGGGGAGCCCGTTGCAGAACAATTAATCTTCCTAGGTTTACTCTGATTGGCGCGACAACTAAATTAGCCTCAATAAGTGCACCACTTAGAGACAGATTTGGGATATCTCAGAAAATTGAATTTTATACATGTGATGAATTAAAGCAAATTATTGTTAATTTCTCCCGATTAATAAACCTCAATTTAGAAGATGAAGCATCTTATGATTTGGCAAAGATATCTCGAGGTACTCCAAGAATTGCTTTAAGATTATTAAGACGAGTTAGAGATTATGCTCAAGTTGTTATGAAAACTAATACTATCTCAGTGAATGTAATAAAAAAAGCTTTAAATTCTTACCAAATAGACGAAAAAGGATTGGATTCTTTAGATAGACACTATCTATCTTTTCTTAATCAAAATAATAATATTCCAACTGGCCTTGATTCAATTGCATCTGGGTTGGGCGATGATTCTTCAATGTTAGAATTTGTAGTTGAGCCATATCTCATTCAAATTGGTTTTCTCACGAGAACTCCTCGAGGAAGATTGCTTACTGCTTTGGGAAAAAAGTACATTGATTCAAAAGATGATAACTTTTAAAAAAGTAAAGGTTTGTTTTTTATTAATTTTTATTTTTTTCAATATTTTTTATATTGCACCATGCTATTCATTATCTTTGAGAGAGGATTTGTTTCAAAATGCGTTAGATCTTGTTTCAAGCGGAAAATTTAATCTCGCTTTACAAGAATGGAATCAATATCTCGATTCTTATCCTGATGATGCTGCAGGTTTTAGCAATAGAGGAAATGTAAGACTTGTTGTAGGAGATGTTAAGGGATCAATAGATGACCAAAATAAGGCAATAAGTTTGAATCCTAGTGAAATAGATCCTTACATTAACAGGGGTATAGCTGAGGAATCATTGGGTTTATGGTCGGAAGCGAAAAAGGATTATATGTTCGTTATTTCCCTAGATAGTAAAAATTTCTCTGCATTATATAATTTAGCTAACGTCGAGGGATCTACATCCCATTGGGACAAAGCAAGAGACTTATTTTCAAAAGCTGCTTTATATAATCCAGGATTTGCTATGGCTAGGTCAAGTATGGCGTTATCAGATTTCCAGTTGGGAAATATTGATGAAGCTGAAAAAGAATTAATAAAGTTAATTAGACGTTATCCAAATTTTGCAGATGCTAGAGCAGCTTTAACAGCTTTGAATTGGTCTAATGGTGAAGCTGGTAAAGCAGAGAGTAATTGGATAGCGGTAACTGAATTAGATCCTAGATATAGTGATGAAGAATGGTTGAAAAAAATAAGAAGATGGCCTCCACAACCAATTAAAGATTTAATGAATTTTATTGATTTAAAATAAGTAATGAATAGAGATCAGTTACATAAGAAAATTGATTCGTTTAATGATGAACTCATTAACTTAAGAAGACATATCCATGAACATCCGGAATTAAGTGGACTTGAAAACCAAACAGCCATCTTGATCAGTGGTTTTTTAAAAGATATTGGTTGGAATGTTAGAGAATCTATAGGTAGGACTGGAGTTACAGCTGATTTTGGCCCCCTAGATAAAGGTATTATAGGTTTAAGAGTGGATATGGATGCTTTACCAATATTTGAGGAAACTAAATTAAGTTTTTCTTCCAAAGTAGATGGTGTTATGCATGCTTGTGGTCACGATTTGCATATCTCGATTGGATTGGGTGTGGCAAAAATTATTAAGGATTTAAAACTAAATTTTGGGACTCGGATAATTTTTCAGCCTGCTGAAGAAATTGCGAGTGGAGCTAGATGGATGATTAAGGATGGTGCAACTAATGGTTTAACCCATATTTTGGGAGTTCATGTCTACCCGGATTTATCCGTAGGGACTATTGGCATTAAAGAGGGAAGTTTAACTGCAGCTGCTGGAGAACTTAATGTTGAGATTAAAGGAAAATCTGGCCATGGTGCTCGACCTCATGAAGGAGTTGATGCTATTTGGGCGGCCTCAAAAGTTATCTCGGGAATTCAAGAATCAATAACAAGGAAGTTAGATCCTCTAGATCCAGTAGTAATAACTTTTGGGAAAATAAATGGTGGCAATGCATTCAATGTTCTAGCAGAAAAGGTTAATTTAATTGGCACTGTTAGATGCACTAATCGTAAAGTATTTACGAATATTGGTAATTGGCTCAATGAAAATATCACTTCTTTAGCTAATAGTTGTGGAGCTGATGCAAAAGTAATATTTAGAGAAATTACTCCTTCAGTTAATAATAATTCGGCAATAAATAGAGTCCTCAGAGAATCGGGAATTAAGGTTTTGGGTCAAGAAAATGTAATTGAATTACAAAAACCATCATTAGGAGCTGAGGATTTCGCTGAATTCTTAAATGAAATTCCTGGAGCTATGTTTAGGCTTGGGGTTTCTAGTTCCAATGGATGTGCTCCTCTTCATAGTTCTAAATTTGATCCGGATGAAAGAGCTATTGCTGTTGGAATTAAAGTAATAACAGAATCCATAGTAAAATTAAATAATGAAAAAATTAATACTATTGGTAAATGAAAATTAATAAAAGATTTATTTTATCTTTTGTGGCTCCTTTCATGATTTTCATATCTGCCATTGGATTAATATTTAGGGATAATTCCAAGAAGATTTTTTATTTACCTATTGGCTTAATGGGGATTGCAATTATTTTGGAGAGGGGTATAAGCAGACAATTGGTTAGAAAAGATCTTTTAAAAAAGATAAAGTCTTATCAAAAAATTCAATAAAATTATTTTGTTTATTTTCACGCAATATGAGATGACTTATTTTTAGAAAAGAGCTAATAATAAGATAAATACTAGGGGTGCTAAGAAATTTAACTTAGCTGAGATCATACCCTTTGAACCTGAGTCATTAATTTCGATGCAGGGAAGTGGAGATTTGATCAAACTTTAGTAATAACATTTTTAAAAATTAAGAAATTATGAGAAGTTCTTGGATTCAGCCTCGCCTTGGGAAAGAAAATGTAACTCAGATGAACTTTGCGAGAAATGGATATATCACTGAAGAAATGGATTTTGTTGCTAAAAAAGAGAATCTACCTTCTTCTTTAATAATGGAGGAAGTTGCAAGAGGAAGATTAATTATTCCAGCTAATATTAATCATTTGAATCTTGAGCCAATGTCTATAGGTATTGCTTCTAGATGCAAAGTTAATGCCAATATTGGTGCTTCCCCTAATGCAAGTGATATCAATGAAGAAGTAGAAAAGCTCAAACTTGCTGTTAAATATGGTGCGGATACTGTTATGGATCTTTCTACGGGAGGAGTAAATTTAGATGAAGTCCGAAAAGCAATTATTCAAGAATCTCCTGTTCCCATAGGAACTGTTCCTGTTTATCAAGCTTTAGAAAGTGTTCATGGTTCAATAGATAGACTAACAGAAGACGATTTTCTTCATATTATTGAAAAACATTGTCAGCAGGGTGTAGATTATCAAACTATTCATGCTGGTTTATTAATAGAGCATTTGCCAAAAGTTAAAGGAAGAATTACTGGAATTGTCAGTAGAGGGGGAGGTATTTTAGCCCAATGGATGTTACATCATTTTAAACAAAATCCTCTCTATACAAGGTTTGATGATATCTGTGAGATTTTCAAGAAATATGATTGTACTTTTTCTCTAGGAGATTCACTAAGGCCTGGATGTTTGCATGATGCTTCTGATGATGCTCAATTAGCTGAATTGAAGACCTTAGGCAAGCTTACTAGAAGAGCATGGGAACATAATGTTCAAGTAATGGTTGAAGGTCCTGGTCATGTCCCTATGGATCAAATTGAGTTTAATGTAAGAAAGCAAATGGAAGAATGTTCAGAAGCCCCTTTCTACGTACTTGGTCCATTGGTAACAGATATTTCTCCTGGTTATGACCATATATCAAGTGCCATTGGGGCTGCGATGGCAGGGTGGTATGGAACTTCGATGCTATGTTATGTAACCCCAAAAGAACATCTAGGACTTCCAAATGCAGAAGATGTAAGAGAAGGATTAATTGCTTATAAAATAGCTGCTCACGCTGCTGATATAGCAAGACATAGAGCTGGCGCTCGGGATCGAGATGATGAACTTAGTCATGCAAGGTATAACTTCGATTGGAATAAACAATTCGAACTTTCATTAGATCCAGAAAGGGCAAAGCAGTACCATGATGAGACACTCCCTGAAGAGATCTTTAAAAAGGCTGAGTTTTGTTCAATGTGTGGCCCAAAACATTGTCCAATGAATTCAAAGATTTCAGATGAATCCCTAGATCAGCTAAAAGATAAACTTGAAGAATGTAATACTTCAGTCTAGAAATCAATTACAAGTTATAGAATTTCCTTCGTTTTATTAACTACGTTTTCGACTGTAAATCCAAAATTTTTCATACATTCTCCACCTGGTGCTGATGCACCAAACCTATCCATAGTGATGCAAATACCATCAAAACCTGTATATTTATGCCAACCAAATGAATGAGCAGCTTCTACTACAACTCTCTTTTTCACACTACTAGGTAAAACACTTTCTTTGTAAGATTCTTCTTGCTCTTCGAAAAGTTCTACACAAGGCATAGAAACAACTCTAATTTTTTTACCTAAGCTTGAAATTTCCTTACTTGCTTCAATGCAAAGATTTAGTTCGCTTCCAGTACCAATAAATATTAGATCTGGTGTACCTTCGCAATCCGAAACTATATACCCTCCTAGGGCAACTTTGTCGATTGATGTATTTTCTTGATTTGGCATACCTTGTCTACTTAAACAAAGGGCAGAAGGTCTTTTTCTATTTTGAATAGCAAGTTTATAAGCTCCACTTGTTTCATTTCCATCTCCTGGTCTGAAAACTAGCATGTTAGGCATGGCACGAAGTGAAGGGATAGTTTCAATAGGTTGATGTGTTGGGCCGTCTTCTCCTACACCAATTGAATCATGGGTTAATACATAGATGACTCCAAGTTCGCTGAGTGCCGAAAGCCTCATTGAACCTCTCATATAATCGGCGAAAACAAGGAAGGTTCCACCATAAGGAATAAGACCACTATTGTGATAGGCAATACCGTTAAGTACAGCTGCCATTGCATGCTCTCTTACACCAAAGTGTAAATATCTTTTTTCAGGACTATGAGGCTGAAATGACCCGGTTTCTCCTTTGATATCTGTGTAGTTAGAGTGAGTTAAATCTGCGGATCCACCAATTAATTCAGGTAGGTTAGGACCTAATGCACCTAAACATATTTGTGAATGCTTTCTTGTTGCTAATCCTTTATCATCAGGTGTATAAGAAGGGAGATCTGAGTCCCAATTCTCAGGTAATTGGCCTTTTAACATTCTTTGTAACTCGGCTCCTTCAGAAGGATATTTTTTTTGATATTCTTCAAATTTAGAATCCCATTCTTTCTCTAAGTTTTCGCCTTTGTTTATTGATTTTCTAAAATGCGCATATACTTCATTTGGTATTTCGAATGGAGGATATTCCCAATTAAGGAACTCTCTAGTTAATGCAGCTTCTTCTTCTCCAACAGCTGCTCCATGAATTCCAGCAGTATCTGATTTATTTGGAGAACCATAACCTATGGTTGTAGAAATTTTAATAATTGAAGGTTTGTCTGTAATTAATTTTGCTTTTTCAATAGCTTCAGTTATTCCTTTAACATCATGATTCCCATCTTCAACATGTTGTACATGCCATCCATAAGCTTCGTATCTTTTTAAAACATCTTCCGTGAAAGAAACGTCGGTTCGCCCATCAATTGTAATTTGATTATCGTCATAGAGTGCAATTAATTTCCCAAGCTTAAGGTGACCAGCTAATGAGCAGGCCTCTGATGCAATACCTTCTTGATTACAGCCATCACCCATTATTACGTATGTATAGTGATCAACGATATTGCAATCAGGCTTATTAAATTTAGCTGCTAAGTGAGTTTCAGCTATTGCTAAACCAACTGCATTTGAAATTCCTGCTCCAAGAGGCCCAGCTGTAACTTCAACACCTTCAGTTTCGAATGTTTCTGGATGTCCTGGAGTTTTTGATCCCCATTGCCTAAATTCTTTAATATCTTCTATGGAAACTGATTTATATCCTGTCAAATGAAGCAAGGAATATAAAAGCATACAGCCATGACCAGCTGATAATACAAAACGGTCTCTGTTGAACCATTTTGGGTTATTAGGGTTGTGATTAAGTATGTTTTGCCATAATGCATAACCCATAGGAGCACATCCCATTGGCAATCCAGGATGTCCACTATTAGATTTATTTACTGCATCTACAGCAAGCATTCTTATACTATTTACACAAAGTGATTCTAATGAAACAGATGCAGCGACCATTGTTTTAAATTAAGTTAAGTTGGAAATACAGGATTGGTTGTCTTCAATTCATTTTGCTGAAAGCAAGGCAAACATTGTGACCACCAAATCCGAAAGAATTAGAAAGAGCAACTCTTACTTGAGCTTCTCTTGCATTATTTGGTACATAATCAAGATCACATTCAGGATCTCGATTGACGTAGTTAATTGTAGGAGGGATAAAATTATGTGTCAAAGAAAGTATACAAGCTACAGCTTCTATGCCTCCTGAGCCTCCTAAGAGATGACCTGTCATCGACTTAGTAGAGCTTACAGGAATGAGGTAAGATCTGTCTCTAAAAATAGATTTAATTGCAGAAGTTTCATTTTTATCATTAGCTGATGTACTTGTTCCATGAGCATTTATGTAGTCAACTTTTTCAATGCTAAGACAAGCGTCTTCAACTGCTAATTTGATAGCTTCGGCGCCTCCAATCCCGCCTGGAGATGGAGCAGTTATATGATGAGCATCACATGTTGTTCCATAACCAACTATTTCCGCATAAATTCTCGCATTCCTTTTTTTTGCATTTTCTAAAGTTTCTAAAACAAGAATTCCAGATCCCTCTCCAATAACAAATCCATCTCTTTCCGCATCAAAAGGTCTGCTAGCGGTTTCAGGGCTTTCATTTCTGGAAGAAAGAGCTTTGGCACTGGCAAAACCAGCTACTCCGAGAGGTGTAATACTTGCTTCTGCTCCACCACAGATCATTGCATCTGCTTTTCCAAGTTGGAGTAATCTAAAAGAATCACCAATTGCATTTGAACCAGCAGCGCAAGCGGTGGAAACAGAGGAACTTGGTCCTTTTGCACCTAAAGCGATTGCAGCCAATCCACTGGCCATGTTTGGAATCATCATTGGGACCGTAAATGGACTCACTCTTTTAGGCCCTTTATGACTCAATATTTGAGCTTGACTTTCCATAGTTAGTAAGCCTCCAACACCAGAACCAATAATTACTCCAATTCTTGATGCATTAGCTTCAGTAATCTCAAGTCCAGAATCATTAAAGGCTTGCTTTGCAGCAATAACTCCAAACTGGGAAAAACGATCCCATCTTTTGGATTCTTTGGCTTCAATAAAATTTTCCGATTGAAGATTTTTAACTTCTGCAGCAAATTTGCAGGGATGGTGTTCAGGATTAAAGAGAGTAATATCTGAAACCCCATTAGTACCTGTTTGAAGACCGACTAAATATTCATCAATGTTATTACCTATTGGAGTTACTGCTCCGATACCAGTAATAACTACTCGATGGAAATTTGGCATCCTATTACTAACCTTTTTTTTCTTCGATGAATTTTACTGCATCGCCAACAGTTGCTATTCCTTCAGCTGCTTCATCAGGAATTTCAATATCAAATGCTTCTTCAAGAGCCATTACTAATTCAACAGTATCTAGTGAATCTGCGCCTAAATCATTTTGGAAGTTTGAATCTGATTTGACTTCTCCTGCTTCAACGCTTAATTGTTCTGAAACAATAGAACAGACTTTTTCGAGAATTTCTTTTGACATAGTTTATGGAAATTACTAAATGATCTATATGATTTTATGCCCTAGAGTTAACAAGAGTGAAGCATATCTTAATTTTTTTAATTTCTTTGTAAGACAATAGTATTATAAAACGAGGTTCAAAAGACAATTTTACATGTCACACGCAGTAAAAATTTATGACACTTGCATTGGTTGTACCCAATGTGTAAGGGCATGCCCACTTGATGTTTTAGAGATGGTTCCTTGGGACGGCTGTAAAGCTGGCCAAATAGCTTCATCTCCTAGAACAGAAGATTGTGTAGGTTGCAAAAGATGTGAAACAGCATGTCCTACAGATTTCTTAAGTATTCGTGTTTACTTAGGAGATGAGACTTCTAGGAGTATGGGTTTAGCATATTAATTTTATAGTGCAGTTTTAAGACAGTCCATGTTTTGGTGAATACGCATTTTATTTCAATATAATTGAAAAAAAAATTTGTATGTGTGGAATAGTTGCTGTAACTGGATATAAAAAAGCTTTACCACTATTAATTAATGGTTTAGAAAAACTTGAATACAGAGGTTATGATTCTGCAGGTATTGCAATAATAAATTCAGAAACAAATTGTATTTCTTGTAATAAAGCAGAAGGAAAACTCAAGAATTTAATAAGTAATCTTAATGATCAAAATATTCCTGGAACTGTGGGTATAGGTCATACAAGATGGGCAACTCATGGAAAACCTGAGGTTAAAAATGCACATCCTCATACCGATAGTTCAGGAAATGTAGCAGTTGTTCAAAATGGCATTATTGAAAATTTTCAAGATTTAAAAAATAAATTAGAAGAAGAGGGTATTATTTTTAATTCTGATACAGATACCGAGGTAATTCCCCATCTAATTAAAAGAGAGTTAAATACATTAAGTAAACTTAATCTGGAGAATAATGGGTCAACATTATTAGTAGCTGTGAGAAATGTATTATCGGATTTAGAAGGATCTTATGCTTTAGCAGTTTTATGGTCTGGTGCTCCAACCTCTTTGGTTGTTGCAAGAAGACAAGCGCCCTTGATTATTGGTTTGGGTGAAGGAGAATTTATTTGTGCTAGTGATACTCCAGCCATTGCAAATTTTACAAATATTATTTTGCCTATGGAGGATGAAGAAATAGCTTTATTGACTCCGCTTGGAATTGAAATATATGACTCAAGCAACGAGAGACAATATAGAAATCCAGTTTCTTTAAAAATCTCAGAGCAAATAATGGATAAGATCAATTTCAAACACTATATGTTGAAAGAGATATATGATCAGCCACAGACTGTAAAAAACTGGTTGGAAAATTATTTAATTAAGAATTCAGATAATGGTCAATATCAAATCAACTATCAATTTGATACAGAGTTTTTTGAATCAATAGAAAGAATTGAAATTATTGCTTGTGGTACAAGTAAACATGCTGCAATGGTGGGCAGCTTTTTATTAGAACAATTTTCAGGTATCCCTACAAATGTTTTTTATGCAAGCGAATTTCGATATTCACCACCTCCACTATTGCCAAATACATTAACTATTGGAGTCACTCAATCCGGAGAAACTGCCGACACAATTGCGGCTATAGATATGGAAATTAAAAGACGTTCTTCAATTGAAAATGAAAAATTTAAACCCAATCTTATTGCAATAACAAATAGAAAAGAGAGTTCCATAGGAAGGCAGGTATCAAATATAATTGATATCTGTGCAGGAATTGAAGTTGGAGTTGCAGCAACAAAAACTTTTTTTGCTCAATTACTTTCTTTTTATGGATTAGCCATAAAATTTGCTCAAATTAAAGGTAATCAAAGTCCTGATGAAATAGATAAATTAGTAAACGAACTTATAAAACTTCCGCCATTACTGGAAGATCTTTTAGAGAAGCATAATAAATCTTCAGAAAAGCTAGCACATGACTTTTTTAATATTAAAGATGTTATTTTTTTAGGAAGAGGAATAAATTATCCTATTGCTCTTGAAGGCGCGTTAAAACTTAAAGAAATTAGTTACATTCATGCAGCTGGATATCCAGCTGGTGAAATGAAACATGGTCCAATAGCTTTGTTGGATAAAAAAGTACCTGTAATTTCTATTGCTTCCCCGGGTGAGGTTTTTGATAAAGTTATCAGTAATGCTCAAGAAGCAAAAGCTAGAGATTCATATTTGATTGGGATTGCTCCTGAATGCAATGGAACTGAAATCTTTGATTATTTAATGAAAGTTCCTTCCTCTAATGAATGGATTTCACCTCTAATAAACATACTGCCTTTACAATTATTGAGTTACCATATTGCAGCTCATAGGGGCCTTGACGTGGATCAACCAAGAAATTTAGCTAAAAGTGTAACTGTTGAATAATAAGTTTCTTACAAATTTTTACTTTTTTAATTTATAGCTCTAAAAGTCCATTTGGAGGATTGATGATTATAAAATTATTTTTTATATCTATAAATGGGACTATTTCTTCAACAAATGGTATAAGAACTTTTTTTTTGTTTTTAAAAAGTTCAACAACAAGTAAATTATTTTTCTCATTTTCCAAATTGATAACTTTCCCAATTTTTTTTAATTCATCATTTTCTAAAGTCTTGACCTCGAGATTTACAAGTTCTAAAAAGTGGAATTCTTCTTTTTCTAATGTGGGTAGTGTGTCAGTCTTTACAAGAATTTTAAATTTTTTCAGTTTTTCTGCATCATTTCTTGTATTTATTCCTTGGAACTTAACTATGAAGGTTTCTTTACCAGGTTGTTTTAAACCTGATATAAGCTCTATTTTTGAAGGAGGTTCATTTTCTTTTTGCAACCATCTAATTCCTGGTTTTAAAAATCTTTCTTCAAAATCACTAAGAGATTTAACCTTTACTTGTCCATTGATTCCATGACATGATGTTATCAATCCAACAGTCAACCATTCATTTTTATTTATCATATATTTATTAAAAAGAGTGTTTTATGGAATTATCTACTAAACCCATACTCCCTGGATCTTTTGTTGTTGTAAAAGACACCAATTCTATTTATAGAGGATATAAAGGGTTTGTACAAAGAGTTACAAAAAAAAAAGCAGCGGTTCTGTTTGAAGGGGGTAATTGGGATAAACTCATAACTTTTCAGTTAACCAATTTAGAAATAGTGTAAAGATTAGATTTTACCTAGAGAAATAAATTTTTCTATCAAAACTATAGCTGCATTTGATTCTGCTTGTTTATGGGACTTGCCGAAAGCAGATGATTCTTTTAATCCTTCGATAAATATATCGCAATAAAATCTTTTAGGGTCCCCATTTTTCTTTGAGACTTCAAATATTTTATATACTGGCAAATCAAAACCTTTACTTTGACACCACTCTTGTAATACTGTTTTAGATTTAAATTTATATGGAGCTTTTAAAAATATTTTTGAATCTTCCTCCCAAATATCATCTAACCAAAGATTTACTTCCTGAATTGAATTAAAGCACTTGTAAATGGCACCAATTAAAGCTTCTGTAGCTTCACCAATAATAGTATTTTTTGAATTTTCATCACCAAGAGTTTTAGGTCCTTTAATTATTAATTTTTCTATATCAATTTCCCGCCCTAATTTAGTTAACCATTCATCACTTACAATGTGTGCTCTTAGCTCTGATCTTTCTCCTACACTCATTTGAGGATATTTCTTTTCAATAAAATTAGAAGCCGCTAATCTGAGGACTGCATCTCCGAAAAATTCTAGTTTTTCATAATTTAATATTTTGTCCTCTGAGGAGTGGATAAATGCTTGATTAAAATCTTGAATAATTGAAATGTTTTGAGTTCTAATTATTTCAGAAAATCTTTTTGATTTAATATTTAAAGATTTTAAAAAAGTAGTTATTTGATTTATCCTCTTTGCATTAATTATATTTGTCATCTGATTTTAGTAATCACAACAATTAGAAAGCAGGTCATAAGCCGGGTTCTGTTCATCTTAATTAATAAGATGGGCAATCATCTATCTAGGACTGGAATTACTTCACAGTCTCAAGCGGCGCTTAAAAGTAGATTTTGTAATGGTCATAAATCTACTAAGCCTTGCTCCCAGCCGGGGTTTACCTAGCCAACACTTCTCAATGTTGCTGGTGCGCTCTTACCGCACCTTTGCACCCTTGCCATACATAAAGTATTAGGCGGTATGTTTCTGTGGCACTATCCTCACGGTTTCCCGCACTGGGAATTACCCAGCAAGCCTGACCATGTGGGAGCCCGGACTTTCCTCAAGAAAGTTTTATTTTGGAAACAAAATAAAACTTTCTTGCGATTGCCTCTCCTGCTTTCATTTAGCATAAAGCTTAATACTCCAAAAATCATCTATTGGGGCTGTAGCTCAGCAGGATAGAGCAACGGTTTCCTAAACCGTAGGTCGTGGGTTCGACTCCCACCAGTCCCGTAAAAATAAAAAACTATATGTAGTATGTGTGCAAACTTGCTACTCTCTAGCTAGCGTATAGTTAGTAGTATATCCTTTATGGCTAAGTTGCATGATATGCGTTTAAAGCTCTTAATTCAACAAGAGCATGAACGTATTTCTAAATCACAACCTAATGATTTAGATCTTTCAATAGTTCAAGCAAGATGCCTTTGCTGGCTTGCTCTTTTGGCGGAAGCTCACGAAGATCAAGCAAATGATGCGGAAAAAAGAGGCGATGCAGAGCAAGCAATGGGATGGTTTGCTGATTCAATGAGACTAAGAGATGTTATTAATTTGGTTACCAGTATTGAGATACCTTTGCCAGACAGTCCGGATTCACTCGACGAAAATGACGAATTATTGGATGGCCCTACAATTATGCCCAAATAGTGAGATGATATAAAAAGAATTATTTTTTCTTTTGACTGAAGAACCATGTCAATGCTCTGATTGTCAGAAATTTTATAAAGAGCATGATCGTCTAATTAGAGAATTTCCTACTTTTAAGCAACAACAAGAATTGAATTGGGCATCTATACAATCGTTTAGAACTCTTTGTACCAAGGTTGCTGATGAGCTGCAGAGAGAATTATCTGAAAGAGAATCTAATGAAGATACCAGTACAAAAGAAAAACATATTTCTGATAAAGAAATTACTGAAGCTTTAGAAGAACTTGAAAGTGTTAATGCCTATTTATATTCAATTGAAGCATTAATGGAAAGAATATTTGATACAAAAATTTCAAACAATGTCGAATCAAAATTTAAAGAAATTGCAAATGAATTAGCCCCAGACCCATTAAATATTGATAGATTAATTTTAAATAGATTGTTTCATCAAACCCCAGATTCACCAGACAAGAAAAATTTTAGTTAGATAATTCTTCGACGTCGCAAGTAATTTCAACAGGCATTGGAGATACTTTCCAAATAAATTTACAGTACTCTCTAATAGATCTATCTGAAGAAAAATATCCTGTTCTAGCAGTATTTAATAATGCCATTTTATTCCAAGATTTTTTCTTATTCCAGCATTCACTTACCACATCCTGTTTATTTAAGTAATCTTCAAAGTCAGCCATAACAAAAAATGGGTCATGTCCTGTAAGGCTATTTAATAAAGGTTTAAATAATTCTTTATCCCCATTGCTAAAATGGCCAATTTCAATTAAGCGTAAAACTTCTTTGAGCTCTGGACATTGATCAATAAAAGTTTTGGGAGAGTAGTTATTATGTTTTAAATCCATAATTTCGCTTTCAGTTTTACCAAAAAGAAAGAAATTGTCTTTTTCTACAAGATCTCTTAATTCCACATTTGCCCCATCTAGAGTTCCAATAGTTAACGCTCCATTCATGGCAAATTTCATATTTCCAGTTCCAGATGCTTCCTTCCCAGCAGTTGAGATTTGTTCTGAAAGATCCGTTGCAGGATAGACTATTTCACCAAGTTTAACGTTATAGTCTGGTAGAAAAACAACTCTTAATAAACCATCCATATCTGGATCAGAATTAACTACATCAGCAATCCCATTAATGAATCTAATCATCAGCTTTGCCATAAAGTAACCAGGTGCAGCTTTACCTCCGAATATTATTGTTCTTGGGACTTCATACTTGTTTGTACCATTTTTAATTCTTAAATATTGAGCAATAATTTGTAGGGCGTTTAAGTGTTGTCTTTTATATTGATGAATTCTTTTAACTTGAACATCAAATAAACTTGATGGATCAACCAGTATTCCAGTTTTTGAATGGATATAGCTAGCCAATTTTCTTTTACCATTTAGTTTAGTTTCTTCAAATTTTTGCAAAAAATTGTTGTCATCTTTTTTTTGTTCTAACTTTTTAAGAAGTTCCATATTTGTTATCCAGTTTGGACCAACCTCTTCTTCAAAAAGATTCGATAGTGATGGATTAGATAGGGCAACCCATCTCCTTGGAGTAACTCCATTAGTTACATTTGTAAATTTTTCAGGCCACAGAGCTGCGAATTCAGGCAGAAGTTGTCTTTTTATTAGATCTGAGTGGAGAGCTGCAACACCATTTATGTGATGTGCTCCAATTGTGGCTAAATGAGCCATCCGGACTGATTTGGAGCCTTCTTCATCAATTATTGATAATTTTTGAAGGATCTTGTCATCGCCAGGATAACGTAGTCTTAATTGTTGTAGAAATCTCCAATTAATTTCATAAATAATTTCTAGATGACGAGGAAGAAGATCATTAAATAAACCTAAATCCCATTTTTCTAAAGCTTCTGGTAGTAATGTGTGGTTGGTATAGGCAACTGAAGAGGTTGTTATGTTCCAAGCTTTATCCCAACCTATTTGATATTGGTCAATAAGAAGTCTCATTAATTCTGCAACTGCAATGGCAGGATGGGTATCATTTAATTGGACTGTCCAATGTTTAGAGAATTCTGTTATTGATATTGATCTTTTTTCAAGGCTTCTCAACATATCCTGAAGAGAACAACTTACAAAAAAGTGTTGTTGTTTGAGTCTTAATCTCCTACCTTCGTCAGTTCCATCATTTGGATATAGAACTTTTGAAAGAGTTTCAGATGCAACTTTTTCTTCGACTGCACCATAATAATCACCAATATTAAATGCATAAAAGTCAAAACTTTCTGTAGCATCAGCCCTCCATAATCTTAATCTGTCACATGTATTTACTCTGTATCCTAAAACTGGAACATCATGAGGTACTCCAATTGCATGTTCCGCAGGAATCCACCTTGATCTGTAGTTCCCTTTATCATCTCTATAACTTTCAGTTCTCCCTCCAAAACCAACGAAACATGATTCGTCCGGTTGTGGAAGTTCCCATGGCCATCCACCTTTTAACCATTTGTCAGTTACTTCAACTTGCCAACCATCCCTAATTAACTGATTGAATATGCCGAATTCATATCGAATACCGTAACCAACTGCTGGAACTTGAAGAGATGCTAAGGATTCCATATAACATGCCGCAAGTCTCCCAAGTCCACCATTACCTAATCCAGGTTCCTCTTCGACTTCGAGAATTGTTGACAATGATTCAATGCCGAATCTTTTTAAAGCATCTTCAGCCTCTTGTGTAATCCCAAGATTGAGAAGATTATTACTTAATTGAGGGCCTATTAAAAATTCTGCTGAAAGGTAAGCAACTGTTTTTTGAGGTTTTTTTCTTATGACTTCTTGGCTGGCTAAATATCTTGTCATTAGCCTATCTTTCACTGCATAACTTAAAGCCATGTACAAGTCGTGAGGACTTGCAGAAGTAGCTAACTTTCCAAGAGTGTAAAAAAGATGAGCTGTCATACCTTGGAAAACAGCATCAGAATCCATGCCAGCTTTCTCAGGATCTAGGTAGCAGCCAGGGGTAGGCAAACGTAGATCAAAGGGTTCGTTGGGATTCATTGGATTGGCCATATAACAGACAATAGCCATATTTGAGAAAATTTCTTTGTTGTAACTTCAGATCCACACTTGTTGAGTATTTTTGCTTTTTTCTTACATATTGCTTAAAGTGGGTCCTCCATAAACTATCTTCCAATTAGGTAGTTTATTTTTTTCTGATTTTAAATGTATTCCTTACTCGCAGAATTAAGTGCACATGATTTAGAAGTTGCTGAAACGTTGATAGGAGTCATAAGGTTTCTATTGATATTTTTAGCCGCAAGAGCATTAGCAGAAGTGTTAGTAAGACTTAGTTTGCCAACGATAGTAGGTGAGCTTCTTGCAGGGGTTGTAATAGGAGCATCAGGATTCCATTTGTTGATACCACCTTCAGCTGGAACAGAATTAAATGAAGGACTTGTTAATGTTATTAGCTCATTGGCGTCAATACCCCCAGAAGCTGTGCCTGATGTTTATTTCGAAAGCTTTCCCTCGCTCCAAGCAGTAGCAACACTTGGTTTATATGCACTTTTATTTTTAACAGGCTTAGAAAGTGAGTTAGAGGAATTGGTAGCTGTCGGTGCTCAGGCTTTTACTGTTGCTATGGCTGGCGTAATTTTACCTTTTGCGTTTGGAACTCTTGGATTAATGTTTATTTTCCAAGTAGATCTAATTCCAGCAGTTTTTGCTGGAGCATCTATGACAGCCACAAGTATAGGAATTACAGCAAGTGTTTTCGGTGAATTGGGATATTTGAAAACTAGAGAAGGACAGATTGTTATTGGTGCAGCAGTGTTAGACGATATTTTGGGAATTGTTATTCTGGCAGTTGTTGTCGCCCTTGCTGCAGGAGGTACTTTAGAAATTGCTCCCATTGTTAAATTAGTTGCAGCAGCTGTAGTATTTGTTATTGCTGCTATTGCATTAAGTAGAACAGCTGCTCCAGGTTTTGATTGGTTATTAGATAGATTAAAGGCTCCTGGAGCCGTGGTGGTAGCTTCTTTTGTGATACTTGTATTGTGTTGTTTCGTGGCAACAGCCATTGGATTGGAAGCAGCTTTAGGGGCTTTTGCAGCTGGATTGATTCTTAGTAGTTCTAAAAATAATCATGCAATACAACAATCTGTTTTACCTTTAGTTTCCTTATTCGCAACTATTTTCTTTGTATTAGTTGGAGCTGGAATGGATTTATCTGTTATCAATCCACTTGATCCAACAAGCAGATCAGCTCTTGTAGTTGCAGGATTTTTATTAGTTGTTGCGATTATTGGAAAAATTGCAGCCGGATGGGTATTTTCAAGTGATAAACCTACAAATAGATTAGTTGTAGGTTTGGGTATGATGCCTAGAGGAGAGGTTGGTTTAATTTTTCTTGGGCTGGGGACAAGCGCTAAGTTATTAACTCCTTCTCTTGAAGCAGCTATTTTATTAATGGTTATAGGAACTACATTTCTTGCACCTGTACTCTTAAGAATTGTTCTAAAAGATAAGCCCCCAAATGATGGCAATAAAATTTCAGATGATGTTGCAGCTGATCCTGTGGGTCTTCTTTAGGAAATAAGTTTATTAGAATCATTAAAGATAAATTTTCAACGAATGGAAAAGTCAGCTCTTATAAATAGTGATATAAATTATAACTGGAATTTTTTAAATTACCCAATACATACAGTTTCCGCTAAGCCCGAACAAACATCAAAAGAATGTGCAATTTTATTAATTCATGGTTTCGGTGCTTCTACGGATCATTGGAGATTTAATATTCCTATTTTGAGTACAAAATACGAGATTCATGCTATGGATTTACTCGGTTTTGGAAAAAGTCCCAAGCCTCAAGACGTCGAATACTCAGGATCTTTATGGAAAGATCAGGTTGTCGCTTATGTAAAAGAGAAAATAAAAAAACCTACAATTGTTGTTGGAAATTCATTAGGTGGTTATGCCGCATTAGCAGCTGGTGCAGAATTGAATGAACTAAACGCAGGAGTGATCTTACTTAATGCTGCTGGATATTTTAGTGAAGAAAAAACTATCAAAAAGAATATGTTGCAAACTTCAATTGAAACAGTTGCAGGCATATTTTTGAAAAATATTGTTCTTCAACGTTTGATTTTTGAAAATATGAGAAATCCAAAAAATATTAAAAAAACATTGAATCAAGTTTATGTTGATAAAAAAAATGTTGATGATTTTTTAGTTGAGTCAATAAGAAAGCCTTCTCTAGATTTTGGAGCTTTTAATGTTTTTAGAAGTGTATTTAACCCATCAGGTCCACAGGGATTGCCGTTGGATAAGCTATTCGCAAAACTAAATGCACCATTATTACTTCTTTGGGGAGGGAAAGATCCATGGATGAACACTCCAAAAAAAAGAAATCTATATAGAAAATTTACACCAAAGAATACAAAAGAAATTATTCTTGATGCAGGACATTGTCCTCATGATGAGATACCTGAATTAGTTAATCAGCATATTTTGGATTGGGTTGATTCTCTTTAAGTAATAATCGTGAAACTTGAATTATCTAATAAGGACCAAGGAATTTTTGTCTTTCAATTGGATAAAAAAAATTACATTAAATTTTGTCCTGAAAGAGGAGGCGTTATTACAAATTGGGTTTTGGATGGTAATGAAATACTTTATTTCGATGAAAAAAGATTTATGGATAAGACAAAAAGTATTAGGGGAGGCATTCCAATCTTGTTTCCAATTTGTGGAAATCTCAATACCTCTAGTTCAGTATTTGGAAATAGTTTTTTGCAATTACCACAACATGGTTTCGCTAGGGATTTGCAATGGCAATACTCCTTCAATGAAAATGAAAAAATTTTATGTTTATTCTTAATTGCATCTAAAAAAACCAAAAAATATTATCCTTTCGATTTCGAACTAAAAATAGAAATTATCTTAAAAATTAACTCTTTAGAATTTGAAATTACAATCCATAACAAAACAAACTTTGCTATGCCTATAAATTTTGGTTTGCATCCTTATTTTAAAATTTCAGATTTCAAAAATCTAGAGTTTGTTGATAATCCACTTAATTGTCAGGATCAAGAAAGAAACACTATAAGTAATACTTTGGATGAATTAAACAAAATTAATTTAGGAGTTGATCTACTTATGTATACTTCCGGTAGAAGCTCTTTTCGAGATAAAATTTTTAAAAGAGAGGTAACTTTAAATCATCCATATCCTTTTGATTTAGGCGTTATTTGGAGTGATCCTCCAAGAAAAATGATATGTCTCGAACCTTGGACTAGTCCTCGAAATTCGTTTGTTGATGGATTTAGAAACATAATGATTCCTTCAAATGATAGTAAAAGGTTAAGTGCCTCAATACAAATAAAATCTCTTAAGTAATTTTGCAATACTTATGAAATTTGTCGTTATAGATGATGATCCCACAGGCTCTCAAACTGTTCACGATTGCTTATTACTTCTTAAGTGGGACTGCTCAACTTTAGCTAAAGGTTTTGAATCTAAATCTAATTTATTTTTTATTTTGGCTAACACAAGGTCACTATCTGAAAATGATGCGAAATTAACAATAGAGGAAATTTGCAAAAATCTTAAGACTGTAATTAATTCTCAAACCTATGAAGAAGAAATTATTTTTATAAGTAGAGGAGACTCTACTCTTCGAGGACATAACTATTTAGAGTCAATTGCTCTAAATAGTTGCTTAGGTCCTTTTGATGCTACTTTTCATATTCCAGCTTTCATAGAAGGTAAAAGATTCACAATTAATGGATCTCATTTTGTTGACAAAACTCCTGTTAGTCAAACAATTTTTGCAACAGATAAAATTTTTGGATATGAGACAAGTAATGTAAAGAATCTTTTATTTCAGCAGAGTAAATCGCAAATAAATTTTGAAGATATTCAAAATCTTTTATTGTCAGATATCGAAATGCTAAATGATGAAGAAAATAATATTGTTTTTAAAACACTAAAGAACTTGAAAAATAATAAACATGTAGTTGTAGATGTAAAGAATTATTCTCAACTAAACAAATTTTCTTTAGTAATTAAAAAATTAATTAAACAAAAAAAATTCCTTTTTCGAACTGCAGCAAGTTTCATAAGTTCAATTTCTGAGAAAAAAAATGTCTCTCAGACTGAAATATTTTATTCTAATTTAAGAATTAGAAATAAAGAAAAGAGTTTTCTTCCAGGACTGATAATTGTTGGATCTTATGTAGAACTTTCAACAATACAATTGAATAATTTATTAGAGATAAGTAATTGCAATCCAGTGGAATTAGATGTTTTTGAATTCTTTAAAATTACTTCATCAGATAATAATCAGAAGAGAAGGAATTCTTTTAAAAATAAATTTTTAAAAGAAATTAGATTTTCTTTTGAGAGAGGAAAAACTCCTGTTTTGTTTACTTCAAGAAAATTTATGTCTTTAGATTCTTCTGAACTATTTAATTTTTATAATTTACTTTCTTGTTTTATTGCTGAATTAGTCACTGATTTGAAGTATGAAATAGGATATTTGATTTCAAAAGGTGGAATAACAACAAATTTGATTCTTAGTAAAGGACTTAATGCAGATTATGTTTATCTTGAAGGACAGATTTTAACTGGCATTTCAGTGGTGACTTACAATTTAAAAAATGGCGAAAAACTTCCAATTGTTACTCATCCTGGAAACATTGGTACTAAAGATTCACTGGTTAATATTTGGAAAGTTTTTGAAAATAAAAATAATTTTTAAAATTAGAAATTTGAGATAATTTCTTCAGCAAAACTGCTGCAGGATAAGGGTTCAACTTTTGGTTCCATTAATCGTGCTAAATCATAGGTGACTTTTTTTTGCTCAATTGCTCTACTTAAACCATTGGTAATTAAGTTAGCTGCCTCATCCCAACCAAAATATTCAAGCATCATTACACCACTAAGAATTACTGAGCCTGGATTAATCTTATTTAAGCCTGCATGTTTTGGCGCAGTACCGTGCGTAGCTTCGAAAATTGCTGCATTATCTCCAATATTTGCACCAGGAGCCATACCTAGGCCACCAACAATTGCTGCAGCTGCATCAGAAACATAGTCTCCATTGAGATTTAAGGTTGCAAGAATTGAATATTCTTGAGGTCTAGTTTGAATTTGTTGAAATATACTATCAGCTATCCGATCATCAACAAGAATAAGTTCTCTCCATTTTTCATCTCCGTGAGAATTTGATATTGATGCAATAACTTCTTTAATTTCTTCGCAAATGAATGCTTTTTTGTTATTTGTAAGCTTGTCAAAACCTGGTTCAATTTTTCGAGCATTATTTTCAATTGAAATTTCTGGATTTTTCTGAATATTGTCTAAAATCCAGCTTTCTCTCTCTGTAATACAATCTTCTCTAAATTCATTTACTGCTAATTCATATCCCCAATCTCTAAATGCACCTTCTGTATATTTCATAATATTCCCTTTGTGTACAAGAGTTACATGCCTTTTATCTCCTGATAATCTTTTGGCATGTTCAATAGCTTTTCTAATATGCCTTTGGCTACCAGATTTACTTACTGGTTTTATTCCAATACCTGATCCGTTTGGTATAGATCTATTTTTTAAATTTTTACTTTTTGGTATGACAACGTTATTTAAGTGATTAATTAATTCAAGACAATTATTATCCTCCGCTTCCCATTCAATACCCATATAGATATCTTCAGTATTTTCTCTATAAACAATAACGTCTAAATTTTGGGGATTTTTGTGAGGGCTTGGAGTTCCTGAATAATATTTGCATGGTCTAACACAGCTATATAAATCAAAGATTTGCCTTAATGCAACATTAAGAGATCTAATACCTCCACCGATGGGAGTCGTTAAAGGACCTTTGATGGCTACACCAAAGTGTTTGATTGCTTCAATAGTATCTTGAGGCAGATAGTTATATGTTCCATAAAGTTCACAAGCTTCATCGCCTGCATAGACTTTAAACCAATTAATTTTTCTTTCATCTCCATAGCTTTTTTTAATCGCTGAATCAAGAACGATTTGAGTTGCAGGCCAAATATCAACTCCAGTACCATCACCCCTAATAAATGGGACAATTGGATTATTAGGAACATTAGGTATGCCTTGATTAAAAGTTATTATCTCGCCTTCATTAGGTAAAGTTAATTTTTCAAATTTTGGCATAGCATTTAATAAATTAAATATAACTCATTGAATTTCCTAGTATTGTAATTTGCGATGAGTTATTTTCTTTAAAACCTAGAAATTTATTATTCAAATGTGAATAGAGAATAGTTTGTTGATCAGCATTTCAACATCTTTATTAAAAGAAAAAGTAGTTAATAAGCAAGTTAAAGCAAATTATGTCATTTTCAAAAAAATACTCATTTACTTTATGAATGCGAGTTCAAATGTAAGTAATGTAGAAATAGCCAATAGAATTGCTTCCACTGCAGCTTTGTTTCGGAAATATTTTCCAGATGCAAGTGTAAATTTTAGTCCCTGGGATAATTCAAATAATGAATCCATGCAAGATACTATTGATTTTGCGTTTCATTTCCCTGGTTGGAGTCCTCTTATTGAATGTAGAGCAATACTCTTACAATTAAGAATTGAAAATGATAAGGATGGCAGAGTTCCGAAATTGTTGGGAATAATAATGCGAGGTATGATTGTTCCCTCCGAGAGATGGAGAGTGGCTACCATCGGTGATTGGGAAATGACTGGTACTCATTTACCGCAAAAGGAACAAAAAGATAACCTTTTTTTGGTTTGTAAAGAACTTTATAAGTTATTCTCTACAACATCTGCTGGTAACAAAAATTAGCTGTTTTATGTATTTTCCTTGTAAATTAAATACACGTACAAAAAAAATTCAAAATAAATGGCAGTTGCTCTTGCAGGACAATTAAGAGAAGGGACAAAAAAATCCCATACTATGGCAGAAAATACTGGCTTTGTGGCTTGTTTTTTAAAAGGAGTTGTTGAAAAAAAATCTTATAGAAAATTAATTAGTGATTTATATTTTGTTTATGAAGCTATGGAAGAAGAAATTGAAAGACTTGTCAATGAGGAACATCCCGTAATAAAACCTATAGGTTTTAAATCGTTATACAGGAAACAAACTCTTGTAAATGATCTTAAATTTTATTTTGGTGAAAACTGGAAGAATGAAATTAATATTTCTCACTCAGCAAAAGAATATGTTGAAAGAATCCGAGAGGTCGCAAAAAATTCTCCAGAGCTATTAGTTGGTCACCACTACACTCGCTATATAGGAGATTTATCTGGAGGTCAAATCTTGAAAAGGATCGCTAAAAAAGCATTAAATTTGCAGGGAAATGATGGTTTAAATTTTTATGAGTTTGAATTAATTGCTGATGAAAAGAAATTCAAGGAAGAATATTCCCTTACTTTGAATCAACTTCCAATAAATCAAAAGACTGCCGATCAAATTATTGATGAAGCTAATCAAGCTTTTACTTACAATATGAAAATGTTTAAGGAGCTTGAAGGTAACTTGATTGCTGTTTTAGGAAAAATTGTATTCAACTATATTACAAAAAAAGTCAGGAAAGGAAGTACCGAGACCTAATATTTATGTTTGATTCATTAGTTGATTTTCTTAAAACCAATATTGATGAATTAAATGGTCATGAAGTTCAAATATCTAGCGAATTTAAGGAACATCACAATAAAGACTCAAAATATATTATTAAGAATTGGCTTTTTTCATCTCCGGAATATAGAAAGTGGCGAATAACAAGATTAGATGGTGGCAAAAAACTGCAAGTGTTTAATACAGTTGCATATCCGAATTTTGATTGTGAAATGCCTATTTTAGGAGCTGATATTTTATGGTTTGGAACTTCTCAAAAGTTATTAGCAATACTTGATTATCAACCTTTAATTCAAGAAGGCAAATATCTCCAGAAATATTGTTCAAGTTTAGGTATTATTAAAAAAAAATATTCTGCATTTGATAATAATAAAATGAAGAATATATATGATTCAAAAAAGTATTTTTCGCCATGGGTAATTATATGTAGAGGAAATAAATTAAATCTTGATAGAGATTTAAACAATATATTCCATTCATTTGTAAATAATTATTTGAACATTTATAAATCGAATCCTGTTAATCAATTCTTAGATGCAGAAGAAATAAAGATTAATCAAATTAAATATGATAAGTATAGTTTTGAAAAAGACCCTGCAGATAAATTGTTTAAATCTTTTTTTGGAGAAAAATGGACAAAAAAATTTGTCAATAAATTCCTTTTTACATTAAATAATGAGATTATTTATTGAATGTTAATACAAGATACTATTTTTTACAGGCCAGATTGGAGATGGCATAATTTTTTAAAATATTTAACAAATAATTTAAGTAAATATAACTGTTTAGAAAAAATAATACCCTCGGAATATTCTTATAAAGATTCAACTTATGGTTCAAAAAAATCAAAAAAAAATGTGAATCTCTCTACTTGGGGAGTAACGCATAAAAAAAGAATTCAATTCGCAAGAGCAGTGTGTATAAATAGTCCAAATTATTCTGTTTTAAATTTTTTAATTATTCCTAATACTATCTATAACGTCCCATTTTTTGGAGTAGATTTTGTTTCTCTACCTAATAGTTATTTATTAGTGTTAGATTTTCAGCCCTCATTAAAAATACAAAATCAATACAATAATCAGTTATTAGAAAAACTT
This sequence comes from Prochlorococcus marinus, assembly GCF_001180325.1. Classification (GTDB taxonomy): domain Bacteria; phylum Cyanobacteriota; class Cyanobacteriia; order PCC-6307; family Cyanobiaceae; genus Prochlorococcus_A; species Prochlorococcus_A marinus_R. The sequence goes on along the minus strand of NZ_CVSZ01000020.1, from coordinate 70,663 downwards.
ATCAAACTCAAAAATCATTGTCATTCATCACTCCCATTAGCTGAAGAAATGTCTGCGGATGTAGCTAGATTTTTTTCTCCAGGTGCAATATGGTCAAAATTACCTAAAGAAGAAAGAAGTGATTTTTTAATTGCTAATCAGCTTTATACTTCATTTAAGGAATATCTTGATTTGTATTTGGAAATTCTTTTCGAAAGCAAAGAAGTCAATATTGAACTGCAAAAAGAATTAATAAACGGTCAAAATAATTATCTGAAGTATAGAAGAGATAACGATCCAGCGAGGCCAATGTTGTCGAGTTTGTTTGGTAAAGAATTTACTGAATCTTTGATTAAAGAAGTTTTATTTACTACTTAAAAGTCTTATAATTTATTGAAATTTGAAATCATATGAAAAAAATTTCCGTTCTTTTTGTATGTTTGGGAAATATTTGTAGGTCTCCTGCAGCAGAAGCTATTTTTATAAGTCTAATTGAAAAGAAGGGATTAAATGATTGCTTTATTGTAGATTCTGCTGGAACTGGGAGTTGGCATATTGGAAAAAAAGCTGACTCTAGGATGAGAATTGCGGCAGAAAGAAGAGATATAAATATCCTAAGCAGGGCTCGTCAAATTACCAACAAGGATTTTGACGAATTTAACTATATTATTGCGATGGACGATTCAAATTTTAGAAATATTCAAGATCTTAAAAATAGAACAGCTTCAGCTGGTTTGGCATCAATTAAAAAAATACAAGATTTTAGAACAGTTTTTGATGAGCAAGAAGTTCCTGACCCATATTTTGGAGGTGATGAGGGCTTCGATTATGTCCTTGATATTTTAGAGGACTCTGTAAACGGTTTTTTGGAAAGTATTTCTTGAATTTATTTGATCTCAGTCTCTTTAGGAATCTTGTCATTATAAAGATCAATAATTTTATCCACCACCTCATTAATTGTGTATCTATCGGTAATAATTTCTATTGCGTCATTCGCTTTGATTAGAGGTGAAATTTCCCTATTGGAATCTTCAAAATCTCTTTTCTTTATAAGTTCTTTTAATGTATTAAGGTCTACTTCTCGTAAGTCTTTACTATTTTTATCAAATTTTCTTCTTTTTGCTCTTTCATCAATGCTAGCAGTTAAAAATATTTTAAGTTCTGCATGAGGAAAAACAGTAGTTCCTATATCTCTTCCCTCAGCTACAAGTCCGCCTGATTCTCCAATTTTTCTTTGTTCTTCTACTAAGAATTTTCTTACTTCTTTTATTGAGGAAATTTTAGAAACTATGGAACTTATCTTTTGCGACCTAATTTCTTCAGTAACACAGTAGTTATTAACATAAACATCCTGATGTGAATATGTATTTGACTTGAAAATAATTGATATATCTTTAAAAATATTCAGTAATTTTTTTTCTTTTTTATAATCTATATTTTCTTTAAGTATAAGCCAACTCAATGCCCTATACATTGCGCCAGTATCTAAATATAGAAGATTAAGTTTCTTCGCTATTAACCTTGTTACAGTACTTTTACCTGACCCTGCAGGACCATCAATTGCAATAATCGGCCTTCTTTTCATTAGGAAAACGTGATCAATTAATCTTGTCTTTCCACATCTTATCGCACCAGCTAGTAACGAAATATTATCCTCAAGTCTAGCTTTTTGGAGGGTATGAGGGTGTAAGTGTTCTAAATATTCGATTGAAATTTTTTTTTCTGATAACTTTTTAATTATTTTGTTTAAATTGATATTTTTTTCTTGTTGAAAATTTTTTTTTGCTTCTAATAACTCACTTGAAAAAAACCTAATCAATTTCCTTTCGTTTTTTGATAAATGTACATTACGTGAACTTAAAGGAATTCCATCAAAATCTCTTTGTGTAGGAATAGATTTAATAGCAACATTTAATTTCTCTTTTAGAACAAGATTTTTTAAAATTAAAAGTTGTTGCCAATCTTTTTCTCCTAAATAAAGATTTTTAGGCTTGATGAGATTAAGTAATCTATAAACTACTGTACAAACGCCATCAAAATGTCCAATTCGATTTAATCCACATAATTTAGAAGATAATTCTATTGGAGCTTTTAGGAATTTAATATTTTTATTATTTGCTGGATATATATCTTCATTACTTGGGATGAAGATGGCATCAGCGCCATTTGAAAAGGAGATTTTTATATCATTATCAACTGTTTTAGGGTAATTCTCTAAGTCTAACTTGTTATCGAATTGAAGTGGATTAATAAAAATACTTACTAAATTAACATTAGAATTGTCATTTTTTGCTGTTGATATTAATTTTAGATGTCCATTATGAAGATTACCCATTGTTGGAATAAAGTTAATTTCACTATTTATATTTCTCCTCCAATTTTCTATTTCTTCAGTTTTCCTTATTATTACTTTCTTCACTTTGTTTTTAAAAAATAAATCTATTTGATAAATAATTACTGGACAAAAGCAATCTTAGGAGGAATATCTATATAGAGAGAGTCTATCATTTTTATTTCATGGATTACAAAACATCAGGTGTTGATATAGAAGCTGGACGAGAATTTGTTTCCGAAATTAAACAGGCAGTTGAAGGAACTCATACATCTAATGTGATTGAGGGTATTGGCGGATTCGGAGGCTTGTTTAGAATTCCTATCGATAGTTTTAAAAAACCAGTTCTTGTTTCAGGAACTGATGGTGTTGGAACAAAATTAGAATTAGCCCAAAGTAAAAACTTTCACTTTGAGGTTGGGATTGATTTAGTTGCTATGTGCATGAACGATATCATTACTAGTGGTGCAAAACCGTTATTTTTTTTGGATTATATTGCTACTGGTAAGCTTGATAAGAAACAATTATTGAGGGTTGTTCAGGGAATTTCACATGGCTGTGGAGAAAATAACTGTTCATTACTAGGCGGAGAGACCGCGGAAATGCCAGGATTTTATTCAAAAAATAAGTATGATCTTGCAGGATTTTGTGTTGGAATAGTCGATGAGGATAAGCTTATTAATGGAAAAAAAGTCTCTGAAAATGACTTAATAATTGCTTTAAAAAGTAATGGAGTTCATAGTAATGGCTTTAGTTTAGTAAGAAAAATTATCCAAAACAATAATCAAATAGAAAAGGAATTTGAAAAAGTTTCTCACTTAAGTTTTTATGATGAGTTATTGAAACCTACAAAAATTTACAATAATGTGATTAACCAAATGTTATCTGAAAATATAGAAATTAAAGCGATGTCTCATATAACTGGAGGAGGAATCCCAGAAAATTTACCTAGATGTATTCCTTCTGATTTTATTCCTTATATCAATACTAGTTCTTGGGAAATACCTACTTTATTTAAATTCCTTAAAGAAAAAGGATCTGTTCCTGAAAAAGATTTTTGGAATACTTTCAATCTTGGAGTTGGATTTTGTTTAATTATTGATAAAAAATTTAAGGACGCGATATTAAGTATCTGTAAAGATTATGATATAGATAGTTGGGAAATTGGAAAGATAGTTCGAAAAAAAAATTCAACAATTAGTAAATTTTTGCCAGAAATTTTAACTTAAATTTTTTTATCTTTTTTAAATGAGTTTTAAAAAATTATTTTTTATACCCAAATGAAAAAGTTAGGTGTAATATAATAAAATTACCGCCGAATTATATCGGAAGTTTAAGTATTAAGATTTAACCTTTATTCAATGCCCTTTGCAAATAATCAAAGAATTACACGTAGACGTAGTTCAGCTGGCCCTACACCTCCAAAAAGACCAATAGGTAATAATTCTGAATCAAATGGTAGACAGGCTCAAGGCCCAAGACCAACTTTCTTGACACTAAGGGATCATGGGAAAGTTTTTGTTGCTGATTTACCTAATTTGTCTGATGGTCAATTAGCGCATATTAGTAAAGAAGCTAATGAAGTTTTGAATAGTTTAGAAAAAAGACTTAGTGATCTTGAAAATGAACCTAACGTTAGTAATCCGGAAAACGATACGCTGATAAAAGCTTCTACTAAAAGAGACGTGACGCTGAGGTTTATTAAATCAATAGAAGAAGAACAAGAACATAGAAAGAATAATCCTGCTTTACGAGATGCTGCATCTGAATCGTTACCGAGAACTTTTCTTGAGGTTGCTAGACATAGATTGCCTGGAGCAACTTTTGATTCACTTCTTAGAGAGGCTCTTGAAGCTTGTGCAGTTGATGAGAGTGCTGAAGAAAGTCAAGTTATTGATGAGCCTAAAGAAACTGTAAAAATTATGGATATACCCTCCTCCAACACTAATGCTTCACTTGTTGTTAGTATCGACTCAAGTGATGATTCTAAGAATGACTCTATTTGATTCAACACAAAAGTTAATAAGCTTTAAAGACCAAAATAATTCAAAAATTAACCCTATATCAGAGAAAGATCCTATTTTATGTAATCATTGCAAAAGGACTTCATCTAATGGTGTTAGATGTTTAGGAATGTGTGTGGCAGATAATGATTACTAAAATAATTCAAATTTATATAAATAATGTGATAAAAATAACTAACAAATCCATTTAATTTTATTTAATAATGGATATGAGGTATTATTTACCAATAATAAAAAAAGATTATTATTCTAAATATCAATAGGTAATTGAAACTTTATACCTTTTATTTCAAATTGAAGTTTTTAGAAAACTTCATAATTAAATGTGTAAAAAAATTAAAGAAGGCGGCACCCAGATTCGAACTGGGGATAAAGGATTTGCAATCCTCTGCCTTACCACTTGGCCATGCCGCCGAAAAAGATTCGATTGAGTCTTTTTATGATCTTAACAGCAAGGTGTCTCATTCTTTATTATTTATATGCAATGGTCATGGAGAAGATGTAATCGCATCGGAGATAATAAAAAGATTAATAGAAAAAATAAAAAATAAAAATATTGAAGTTTTGCCGTTAGTAGGAAATGGAGATGTATTTAATTCCATAAAATCAAAAAATTTTCGTAAAATAGGATTTTTAAAAGAGCTGCCTAGTGGAGGTTTTAGTAATCAAAGTCTTAAGGGATTTGTGCTTGATTTGTTTGCAGGATTTTTAATCGATAATTTAAGAAATTTTCTACTTGTAAAAAAGAAGTCAAAACATAACTGCAAAATTATCGCAGTAGGCGATTTCTTGCCATTACTCTACGCTTGGAGTTCAGAATGCGAATTTAGTTTTATTGGAACTCCCAAAAGTGATCATACTTGGAGTAGTGGGCCAGGTTGGGATTTAAGCGATTTTTATCATAAGTTGAAAGGTTCTGAATGGGACCCATGGGAAATGTTTTTAATGAAATCTCCAAGATGTAAAAATTTAATTATGAGAGATAAAATTACAGCTAATAATTTGAATAAAAAAAATATTGATGCAAAATATTTGGGTAATCCAATGATGGATTTTGTTAATGCAACAAACGATAAAATATCAAATATTATTTCTTTTAAAAGAATTATTTTATTAGTTGGAAGTAGATATCCAGAAGCTCTTAAAAATCTTGATAATTTTCTAAATTGTTTGCAAGATTTTGATTTATCAAAGGATTTGGTAATACTTTTGCCTTTGAGTATTAATGCAAATGTGATTCAAATTCAAAATTATTTAAATAAATATGGTTTTATAAAACAGAGTAAAGTTAAATTTCTAATTAATGAAGATTCAGTATGGAAAAAGAAAGATCAATATGTAGTGATTGGAAAAGGTAAATTCAATTCATGGGCCAATATGGCAGAAGTTGGCTTGTCTAATGCAGGAACTGCTACAGAGCAAATTGCTGGCCTTGGAATACCATCTCTATCTCTACCTGGATCTGGACCACAATTCACAAAATCATTTGCAAAAAGGCAATCAAGATTATTGGGAGGTAGTGTTTTAGTTTGCAAGAACAAAAAAATTCTTTTAAAACGTTTAAGTCTACTTTTAAAAGGAAAAGTTTATAGGTTAGAACAAGCAAAAATTGGAAAAAAAAGAATGGGGGAATCCGGAGCAAGTAAGAAAATCGTAGATGCCATAAACCTCTATTTGTTATCTTAGTAAATGGCACTAGTATATTAATTATTAATTCTTTTATGTATCCAATAAATGATCGACAATATCTAAAAATTTGTGCAGAGATTGCAAAACTTATGAGTATCAGCTTATCTTCTGCTAAAAAGAAAGTAGAAATTCAAATTGCAAAAGAAGGCTCTAAAACTATTCAAGAAAAAATACAAGTTGCGCAAAATGTTTTAAAAATTTGTGAAAAAAATGATGAAGATAAATTAAGTTCTTCAAGAATACTTGATAAGCTTATGGAAACTCTTGATGGTGAAGATAATTTTTTAACTGAAGATTGATTATTAATGTTCAAATATATTTGAGAATTTTAGTATGTCTAAATCAGCATGTACAGAAACTGTTTCGAAACATTTTTGAGCTAATTCATATCTATTCTCTCTTTCTAAGATGACTTTTAGTTTATGCATAGCTTCAATTAAATATCTCACATCATTTGCTGCATAATCTAATTGTTCTTTTGTTAAATCTTCGTTGCTGCCCCAATCACTACTTTGCGAGCTTTTGTCCAATTCTATACCTAACAATTCATTAATTAAATCCTTTAAGCCGTGTTTATTTGTATAAGTTCTTGCCAACTTACTAGCAATTTTTGTACAAAAAATATTTTTTGTATTAATTTCAAGATTGCATTTTAGAGCTGCTACATCAAATCTCGCATAGTGAAATATTTTTGTAATTTTGTTATCTTCAAGAAGTGCTTTTAAATGAGGTGAAAAGGATGTATTAAGTTCTATTTTTATACAGGATGTTTTTTTAAATTCATTGCATATTTGTACTAAACATAGTCTATCTCTTCCATGAATTAAACCCATTGCTTCAGTGTCAATAGCTAGGTAGGATGATTTTTTATAAAGATTGTATAAATCTGCTGTTAAATCGTTATAAAGAAGATCAACATTTTCATTTTCAATAGTCATTTTTAATAATTATTTAAGGTCATTTAAGATTTAGAATATTACTTAGGATTTTATTTAATTAAAAATTTTTATCTTTTCAGAACATTTTACAGAATAATCCTAAAAAAATATAATAAGATGTAACTTTAATTTTTATTCTAGAATTACTAGAAAAAATTTTTAATGTCCTATAACTTAAATTCCACATTATTGCTGACAATTCTCTTGTCGATAGGATTATTTTTTTTTCTTAGGGCTTCCAGTAAAGATAGAACAACCATCGTTGAGATTACATCTTCTCAGAAGCCAATTGAGGTTTTAAATGGTTTATGTGAGTGGCTTAAGTTGAGGGGATGGAAGCAAACAGGAGGAGATTTTGAACAAAGAATTTTAATATTTAAGGGTCAAGTTGTTTCAAGTAAATTTTTAGCAATTTTTTTAGGTTTTCTTGGTGGTTTTGGTTCTTGTGCTTTGGGATTAGTAATTATTCAAATATATCCTGAATTAGGTTGGTGGCCTATTCTTTTGGGATTAATTGGTGGCCCTTTGTCTGGAATTGTTTATTTTAATAAATCAGCAAGAGAGGAGAAATTCGAATTAAGGTTGATCAACGAAAATGAAAATGATTCAACTTTCATGAGATTAAGAGCTCATAGGGATGAATTAATCTCTTTAGAAAATGAACTTGGAGAAAAACTTCAATTGCAAAGTGACGGTTCTTTATTTAAAACACCTATTTAAGATACTTTTAAATTTAATTCGATAATTTTTAATCAAAAATATTATTCTCTATACAGAATTTCTCTAACTCTTTATCATTTATCCAATCTTGGGGTTTTGTAAAAATTGATGTGAGAAATTCCTCTCGAGAACCCTTTTTAGCTTCATATCCATATTCCCATCTAGCTAAAGGCGGTAAGGACATTAATATAGATTCAGTTCTGCCATTTGTTTGTAGTCCAAAAATTGTCCCTCTATCCCAAACTAAATTGAATTCGACATATCTACCTCTTCGATATAGCTGGAATTCTCTTTCCTTCGATGAATATGTTTGAGAAGCTCTTTTTTCAATAATGGGCAAATATGAAGGCAGGAATGCCTGACCACAGTTTTCTGCTAAAGAAAATAAATTATCCCAATTTAAATTAGATTTGCTGATACTTTGTGAAGCTTTTGATGCCTCTCCATCTTGATTATTTCCTCTATAAATATTGCCTGAACCATCTTGATAATCATAAAAAACACCTCCTATGCCTCTAGATTCATTTCTATGTTTTAAAAAGAAATATTCATCACACCATGGTTTGAAAACTTTATGTAAATCTTCATCAACTTTATCACAAGCTTTTTTATGCTCGTTATGAAAATTTCTCACATCAGACAGATAAGGATAAAAAGGGGTTAAGTCTGCGCCTCCTCCAAACCACCAAACTGGACCAGCTTCGAAATATCGATAATTCAGATGGACTGTAGGAACATAGGGATTCTTGGGATGCAAAACCATAGAAGTTCCTGTAGCAAACCATTCATGACCTTTTGCTTCGGGCCTTTGAGAGATTATAGATTGAGGTAATTCTTTTCCCTGTACTTCCGAGAAATTTACGCCTGCTTGCTCAAAAATAGAACCATTTTTCAACACTCTTGATCTTCCACCGCCTCCTTCGTCTCTAAGCCAGGATTCTTCTGTAAATTTTCCTTTGCCATCTACATTTTCGAGTCCTGAACAAATTTTGTCTTGTAGAGTTAATAAGAGATTTTTAGTTTTTTCTCTCGAGTTTTTAGGAGGTTCTTTCAACATGTATTTAGTAAATCTTGAAGAAAAAATTTTTTTGGTTAATTATAAGTTTCTCTTTATAATTTCTCTTAGGGGGTCCTTATTGCCTATTATTTGATAGTTCGACATAGTTCTTAATCTTTTTAACAGTCGACTAACTTGTCCAAAATATTTAAAAATTTAATGACCACAATAGAAGATGCAAATTTTGCTTTACAAAAAGTTCTAGATGCTGGATCACGGAGAAATGTAATTGAATTAGCTTGGATTAAAAATGTAAGAGTAAATATACCAAGAGTAATCTTAACATTATCATTACCATCGTTTGCCAATTCTCAGAGAAATAGAATTGTACAAGAGGTTAGAGAAGTATTACTGGATTTTGAAGATATTGATGATGTTCAAATAGAGATAGACAATAATCCTTCCAAAACAGAATCTCAAAATCAAAGTAATTTACCTGAGTTGCAGAAGATTGATGGAATTCAACATATCATAGCTGTCAGCAGTGGTAAAGGTGGAGTAGGGAAAAGCACCATTGCAGTTAATCTCGCTTGTTCTCTAGCTAAATTAGGCTTAAGAACTGGTTTACTGGATGCAGATATATATGGACCTAATACTCCCTCGATGATGGGAGTTGCTGAACAGAATCCAAAGGTTACAAAAGGTAGTGGCAGTGATCAAAGATTAATACCAATAAATAAATATGGAATTTCATTGGTATCAATGGGTTGCCTCATAGAAGAAGGGCAGCCAGTTATATGGAGAGGACCAATGCTTAATAGCATCATCCGACAATTTTTGTACCAAGTTGAATGGAATAATCTTGACTTTTTGGTTATTGACTTACCTCCAGGAACAGGAGACGCTCAAATATCACTTTCTCAATCTGTGCCTATTTCTGGAGCTATAGTTGTCACTACTCCTCAAAAAGTATCTTTGCAAGATGCAAGGAGGGGATTAGCAATGTTTAAACAACTCGGAGTGCCTTTACTGGGAATTGTAGAAAATATGTCAGTATTTATTCCGCCAGATATGCCAGGTAAAAAATATGAAATTTTTGGTAAAGGTGGCGGTCAAACATTAGCTAAAGAAAATGACTTACCATTATTAGCTCAAATTCCTATTGAAATCCCTCTTGTTGATGAGAGTAATAAGGGAGTACCAATCTCAGTAAGCCAGCCCAATAAAGAAAGTTCTTTTGTATTTGGTAATTTAGCTCAATTAATAAAGAATCAATTTATTACTAGTTAATTGATGTTTAAGAGAATTTTTTTATTAAATAAGAGAGTATTTTTTAAAAAAAAAGATATCCATAATAGAGGTTTTTTATTTTCTCCATTACTAGTAATTCCTCTATTTTTAGTCATTATTTCGGGTTTGTTAATAAAAAGTATTCAGGGTGATCTCTTAGTATCTAACTATTTAGGTCATATCCTAACTGGTTTTTTAGGTTATTTTTTAGCATTTTTTATTTCTCATATACCGTTAGAGAGAATTAGAAAGTATGTGGTTCCATTTTATTTATGTACTTTAATATCCTTATTACTAATTTATTTTTTTGGGATTTCAGTATCTGGAGCCCAAAGATGGCTTAACTTGGGTATCTTTTCCTTTCAGCCTTCAGAAGTAGCTAAACTGAGTACTGTATTAACTCTTGCTTTAGTACTCGACAAAAAAATAATTTTAACAATAAGAGATTTAGTATTGCCTTTATTATTAGTAGTTATTCCTTGGTTATTAATTTTCTTTCAACCGGACTTAGGTACCTCTTTAGTTTTACTTGTTTTGACAAGTGTCATGCTCTATTGGTCGCAAATGCCCATAGAGTGGATTTTGATATTAGTGTTTTGTATTATCACATCTATATTATATCTAACCTTACCAAATCTTCTTATTTTCTGGATTCCTGTTATGGGATATCTTGCTTATAGATCTTCAAAAAAGAAAATTATTTTTTCTGCTCTCGTTATTTCGTTCCATTTATTAGTGGCAAAATTGACACCAATTTTGTGGCAATACGGCTTAAAAGAATATCAAAAAGATAGATTAGTTTTATTTTTAGATCCAAATAGAGATCCATTAGGTGGTGGATATCATTTGATACAGAGTCAAATCGCAATTGGCTCTGGAGGATTATTTGGCACTGGTTTGCTACAAGGTAAGCTGACTAATTTGCAATTTATACCAGAACAACATACGGATTTTATATTTAGTGCTCTAGGCGAAGAATTGGGTTTTGTCGGGTGCATAATAGTTTTATTTTTGTTCTTTTTTTTGATTAAAAAATTAATTAATACTGCAACAATTGCTAGGACTAACTTTGAATCTTTGATTGTTATTGGAATAGCCTCAACTTTTTTATTTCAAATAATTATTAACTTATTTATGACTATTGGATTAGGACCAGTTACTGGAATTCCGCTTCCTTTTATGAGCTATGGTCGAACGTCATTGGTGACTAATTTTATATCTATTGGATTTGTTTTATCTATATTGAAACGTTCTAGATCACTCAGAAATTGATGAAATCACAAATAACTATAAGAAAAATTCAAGACCTTTTGATTAAAGGAGTTCAAACTTTACATTTAGATGATGATTCATCCAGAAGAATGTGGTGGGCCTCTTTAGAAGTTATTCAAAAAGATTTCTTATCTCAGAATTATAAACATGGGGGAATTTGGGTAGCCTCACCTTTGCCTGTTTTTAATGATAAAAAATTTTTAAATCAATTTTATGGATGGCTTTGGTCTCCTGAGGGGTTTCAATATTTTCAGAATGAGAATGCAGGATTTTTACCAGTCAATAATTCAGACAAGATAAAAAAAGATTTCGATTTAGTTAAAAATTATAAAGTCTTAAATCTTAGTCAAGAAGATGGCTATGAACCTTTTCTGATGATAATCACTCCAAATTTTCAATGCATATTATCAATTGTAGGAGAAAAAGATAAGAAAATTCTATTAATGAAGTGTGATGAAGAAAGCCTTAAGCTTTCAATTGAATTAATGCATGCAAAATTAAACCAAGAAAATTATGAGGAAGGAGTAAAATTTCGTAATGCAATCAATAATTTAGGTGACCTTAATATTAATAATCAATTTGAAAAATTATTTTGGCCAACATTATCGGCAAAATTAGCAAAGATTTCTCCTAATCATAATATACAGAATTCAGTAAAAAACGATAAAAAAAATGTGCAAATAAATGAAGCAAAATTATTACGTGCAATATCTCATGAAGTAAGAACGCCTTTGGCAACAATCAGAACCCTTATAAGTTCAACTTTAAAAAAATATAAGATGGACGAATCAATGAAAAATCGTTTAATTCAAATAGATAATGAATGTAATGAACAAATTGATAGGTTTGGTTTAATCTTTAATGCAGCAGAATTAGTGAGTAATGAAGAGCAGTCATTAAATAATTTGGCAAAGATTAATTTAGCCGAAATTTTTAAAAAGCTAACTCCCTCATGGGAAAAACAATTAAATCGACGCGGGATTTCTTTAAAGATTGATATCCCAAATCAACTTCCGCAAATTTTGAGTGATTCTGAAAGATTGGAATTAATGTTAAGTGGATTAATTAATAAAAATACTAGAGGATTAAAAGAAGGTAGTACATTAATTTTAGAATTAAGACCAGCTGGTCAAAAACTTAAACTTCAATTAAAAGTACAAAAACTGGAAAGTAATCAAAAAGAAATTCTAAAAAAAGATAACACTTCTGATATTGGTCCTGTTTTAAATTGGAACCCTCAAACAGGTAGTTTACAACTTAGTCAAAATGCTACTCAAAAGTTGTTAGCTAGCTTAGGAGGGCATGTCACAGAGAGGCGAGATACAGGTTTAACAGTATTTTTTCCAATTTCAGATTCAAAATAAAATGAGAAACAAGTTTTCCATATATTAAATAATGTAGAAAATTTCTTGTAAATTTATAATTTTGCAAAATATGAATGCTAATTTCTTAGAAGAAATAATTCTAAATTAAGAATGACTGAAACTTTAGTTGGTCAATTTCCAAAGCATATAGGAAGTACCGGGGGTTTATTAAACTCAGCAGAAACCGAAGAAAAATATGCAATTGTATGGAAAAGTTCTAAGGAACAAGCATTTGAATTACCGACCGGTGGAGCAGCTATTATGCATGAAGGTGATAATCTAATGTATTTTGCAAGGAAAGAACAATGCCTTGCATTAGGGACACAATTAAGAGCCTTTAAACCAAGAATCGAAGATTTTAAAATCTACCGAATTTTCCCAGGCGGTGATATTGAATTTTTACACCCAAAAGATGGTGTTTTCTCTGAAAAAGTAAATGAAGGTAGAGAGAAAGTAGGTCATAATCCAAGAAGAATTGGTGAAAATCCTAATCCAGCTGGTTTGAAATTTACAACTAAGAATACTTTTGATTAACTTCTTTAAAGTTGATTTAAAAGAAAAAAATAATTATAATTTGGGTTGACTTTATTAATATGATCAGCTCACAAAAAGATAGTTTTTTAAAGGCTTATAAAGAAGGTAAAAATTTTATACCTATTATTCAAACTTGGCCAGCAGATTTAGAGACTCCATTGTCGACTTGGTTAAAGTTGTCTTCAAAAGATTCTCATGGTGTTTTTCTTGAATCTGTTGAAGGTGGGGAAAGTTTGGGTAGGTGGAGTATTGTTGCTACTCAACCTCTTTGGGAAGCAGTTTGTTATGGAGAAGAAATTGTTAAAACTTGGAATAATGGCAAAACTGAAAAACATAAAGGTGATCCTTTTGAAATTTTAAGAAGTTGGACAAAGGAATATAAGTCAACCACGCTTGATGGCTTACCATCAATTGGACAGTTATATGGCTCTTGGAGTTATGAGTTAATAAATCGAATAGAACCAAGCGTTCCAATAAATGAAATAGCAGAAAACAATATCCCTTATGGTTCCTGGATGTTTTTTGATCAGTTAGTTGTTTTTGATCAAATAAAAAGATGTATTACTGCCGTGGTTTATGTAGATACAACTTCTTCAAAAGATGACTCAATTGAAGAGTTGTATCTAAACTCAATTTCTAAAATTCAGAAAACTAGAAATTTAATGAGAGTTCCTCTAAAAGAAAATGAGTTTTTAGATTGGAATGAAAATGAGAATTTGAATTTAGATCTAGAAAGTAATTGGGAGAAAAAAGATTTTGAGGATGCAGTTCTCTCTGCAAAAGAATACATAAGAAAGGGCGATATCTTCCAAATAGTTATCAGTCAGAGATTTCAAACTCAAGTCAATAATGATCCCTTTAATTTATATAGAAGTTTGAGGATGGTTAATCCATCTCCATATATGTCATTTTTTGATTTCGGCTCATGGTATCTGATAGGTTCAAGTCCTGAAGTAATGGTTAAAGCAGAAAAAAATAAAAATAGTCAGATTGTTGCAAGCTTAAGACCAATAGCTGGCACAAGACCTAGAGGTATTGATAATCAACAAGACTTCGAATTAGAAAAGGAATTATTAAAAGATCCCAAAGAGATTGCTGAACATGTAATGCTAATTGATCTTGGGAGAAATGATCTTGGAAGAGTTTGTGAAATTGGTACTGTCAAGGTCAAGGATTTAATGGTTATTGAGAAATATTCACATGTTATGCATATAGTCAGTCAAGTTGAAGGAATCTTAAAAAGTAATGCTGATGTATGGGATTTGCTCAAAGCATCCTTTCCTGCTGGGACAGTGACTGGCGCCCCAAAAATAAGAGCTATGCAATTGATTAAGCATTTTGAAAAAGATGCTAGAGGACCTTATGCAGGTGTATACGGATCTATTGACATAAATGGTGCATTAAATACAGCAATTACGATAAGAACCATGATAGTTAAACCTTCAAGAGATGGGAAATATGATGTTTCAGTGCAAGCAGGCGCTGGAATAGTTGCTGATTCTTTTCCTGAGAATGAATATCAAGAGACGATAAATAAAGCAAAGGGGATACTTAAAGCATTAGCCTGTTTGGATAAATAAATGAGTCAAAATAATCTTTATAAGGGTTTTGAAGTGGAACTTTTCACAGGTTCTTTTAATTCTCATATTGGTATTTCTGCTGATATTGAGAAAAAATTTTCTGATTTTGTAAAAGAGCCAGATAACAGAAATGTTGAATACATAACAACACCTGAAAAAGACTACGGTTCTTTATATGAGAAATTAATAACTCCAAGAAAAAAGTTAAGGAAGTGGCTAAATTCTAAAAATTTAACAATCATTCCTTCATCCACTCTTTGTTTTAAACACGATATTCAATTTCAAAGATCTGATATTGACAACGTTTATCATCAATTTATTCAAGATAATTATGGAATATCTATCGCAACTTCAAGTGTCCATATAAACATAGGAATAGATGATCTAGATAAACTTTTTACAGCTATAAGACTTATAAGATCTGAGGCTGCTCTATATCTATCATTAAGTGCTAGTTCACCTTTTTTAAATAATAAAATTACGAATAATCACTCTCAGAGATGGATCCAATTTCCTAAAACACCAAGTAAGGTGCCCTTTTTTGTAAATCATAATTCTTATATCAATTGGATAGAGGAAAATATATCTAATAAAAATATGCAAAATATTAGGCATTTTTGGTCGTCGATCCGACCAAATGGTCCCCAAAGACCTTTAATTCTTGATCGTTTGGAATTAAGAATTTGTGATTTTGTTCAAGATATTAATCTGCTTTTAGGGATAACGGCCATGATAGAACTAAGGATTTTAAATCTTTTTGAAAATATAAATACCTTAGATCCTTTGAATGCTAGTACTTTTTCTATGGATGAGTTGTCAGAAATATGTGATCAAAATGAAATTAATGCTGCTAAAGATAGTCTGAATTCAGAGTTAATTCACTGGCAAGATGGTAAAAAAGTTATTTGTAGAGAATGGATTCAAAACTTATTATCAGATTTATCATCCACAGCAGAAAATTTTGGTATGAAACATCTTCTAGATCCTATCTATAAAGTGCTTGCAGAAGGTAATCAATCTATGAAATGGATAAATCAATATGAAAAAGGTCTTTCTATTGAGCAGATAATGAAAATTTCTATCGAAGATATGATTAGGAATGAGGCCTAGAATGTTTGATTATTTAAATAAACATTTGATCTTAACATTTTTACTTGTGACATAATAATTATATGGAATCTTTTCAACAGATAAAAAATAATAACGTGGATCTGATAAGTAACAATGATCCACTTGATAAAAATCGTCTTTTAATTGAAGATCTCTGGGAATCTGTGCTCAGAGAAGAATGCCCAAATGATCAAGCTGAGAGATTGATACAGCTTAAAGAATTAAGTTATTCAAAACAAATTGATGGTGATAGTTCAAAAACTTTTAAACATGAAATAGTTGATATTGTAAATTCTATGGATTTAGCAGAATCCATAGCTGCAGCAAGGGCGTTTTCATTATATTTTCAACTCGTGAATATTTTGGAACAAAGAGTTGAGGAAGATAGATATATTCAAAGCTTTACCAACAAGGATGTTCAAAAATCGCCCGACAATCTTGATCCTTTTGCCCCAGCATTGGCTAGGCAAAATGCTCCGGTAACTTTTAGAGAATTATTTTATAGGTTGAGAAAATTAAATGTACCACCAGGAAAATTAGAGGAGTTATTACAGGAAATGGATATTCGTTTAGTTTTTACTGCACATCCCACGGAGATAGTAAGACATACGATTAGACATAAGCAAACAAGAGTAGCAAATTTGTTAAAAAAAATACAGATTGAGCAATTTCTAACAAAAGAAGAAAAAATTTCTCTAAAAACCCAATTAAAAGAGGAAGTAAGACTTTGGTGGAGAACAGATGAATTGCATCAATTTAAACCTTCAGTTTTAGACGAAGTTGACTATGCATTACATTATTTTCAGCAAGTTTTATTTAATGCGATGCCTCAATTGAGGGGCAGGATCGCTGAAGCACTTACCGAAAATTATCCAGATGTTCAGTTGCCCCAAGAATCTTTTTGTAACTTCGGTTCTTGGGTAGGGTCTGATAGGGACGGTAATCCATCAGTAACTCCGGAGATAACATGGAGAACTGCTTGCTACCAAAGGCAGTTGATGTTGGAAAGATATATTCTTGCGACTTCTAATCTTAGAGATCAATTAAGTGTGTCGATGCAATGGAGTCAAGTAAGCTCTTCCTTATTGGAGTCACTCGAAACTGACAGGGTTAAGTTCCCTGAAATATATGAAGCTAGAGCTACAAGGTATAGATCAGAACCCTACAGATTGAAATTAAGTTATATTTTAGAAAAATTAAGGTTAACACAAGAAAGAAATAATTTATTAGCTGATAGTGGGTGGAAATTTGACTTAGAGGGAGAAACTGATAACAAAAATCTAGATAAAGTTGAAAACTTATATTACAAGTCAGTAAACGAATTTACTTATGATCTAGAACTAATTAAAAACAGCTTGATTAGTACAGATTTAACTTGTGAATCTGTGAACACCTTACTTACTCAGGTTCATATTTTTGGATTTTCTTTAGCAAGTTTAGATATTCGTCAAGAGAGTACAAGGCATAGTGACGCCATACAAGAGCTTACAAGTTATCTTGATTTATCTGTTCAATATGACCAAATGTCTGAGGAAGAGAAAATTAAATGGCTCATAGACGAATTAAATACAAAAAGGCCTTTAATTCCATCTGACGTTAACTGGACAAAAACTACAGAAGAAACTTTTTCAGTTTTTAAAATGGTTAAGAGACTACAACAAGAATTTGGAAGTCGTATTTGTCATTCCTATGTAATTTCAATGAGTCATAGTGCATCTGATTTGCTTGAAGTTCTCTTGCTGGCAAAAGAAATGGGACTTCTTGATCAAAATTCACAAAAGTCAAAATTATTAGTTGTTCCTCTTTTTGAAACTGTAGAAGACCTTAAAAGAGCACCAGAAGTAATGGAAAAGTTGTTTAAATTAGAGTTCTATAGATCATTATTGCCAAAAGTAGGAGAATCTTTTAAACCTCTGCAAGAATTAATGCTTGGATATTCTGATAGCAATAAAGATTCAGGGTTTGTCTCTAGTAATTGGGAAATTCATAGAGCTCAAATAGCTCTTCAAAATCTCTCAAGTAGAAATAACATATTGCTAAGACTTTTTCATGGAAGAGGTGTTTCTGTAGGGAGAGGAGGAGGCCCAGCCTATCAGGCAATATTGGCTCAACCAAGCGGCACTTTAAAAGGGCGAATAAAAATAACAGAACAAGGTGAAGTTTTAGCTTCTAAATATAGTCTTCCCGAACTGGCTTTGTACAATCTTGAGACTGTAACTACAGCGGTAATTCAAAATAGTTTGGTAAATAATAGACTTGACGCTACTCCAGAATGGAATCAATTAATGTCTAGGTTGGCAGAAACATCAAGGTCTCATTACAGAAAATTAGTGCATGAGAATCCTGATCTGTTAAATTTCTTTCAAGAGGTCACTCCAATAGAAGAAATAAGTAAATTACAGATATCTAGTAGGCCTGCTAGAAGAAAAAAAGGTGCAAAAGATTTGTCAAGTTTAAGAGCCATTCCATGGGTATTTGGTTGGACACAAAGTAGATTTCTTTTACCAAGTTGGTTCGGAGTAGGCACCGCATTGTCATCTGAATTAAATTCAGATCCACAACAAATTGAATTATTAAGAGTTCTGCATCAAAGATGGCCATTTTTTAGGATGCTCATATCTAAGGTAGAAATGACATTATCTAAGGTGGATTTGGAAGTTGCTAGATATTATGTCGATACTCTTGGCAGTAAAGAAAATAAAGATTCTTTTGATGATATTTTTGAAGTAATTTCTAAGGAATATAATCTTACAAAATCTTTAATACTTGAAATTACTGGTAAAAATAAGCTCCTAGAATCTGATAGAGACTTGAAATCATCAGTAAGCTTGAGAAATAAGACAATTATTCCATTAGGATTTTTGCAAGTTTCACTTCTAAGAAGATTAAGAGACCAGACAAGACAACCCCCAATAAGCGAATTTATGATAGATAAAAATGAATCTAGAAGAGCCTACAGCAGAAGTGAACTATTGAGGGGAGCACTTTTAACTATTAATGGGATAGCAGCTGGCATGAGAAATACAGGTTGATAATTGCAGTATTTTTCTAAAAAAA
Organism: Prochlorococcus marinus; assembly: GCF_001180325.1. Classification (GTDB taxonomy): domain Bacteria; phylum Cyanobacteriota; class Cyanobacteriia; order PCC-6307; family Cyanobiaceae; genus Prochlorococcus_A; species Prochlorococcus_A marinus_R. Next base: position 51,777 of record NZ_CVSZ01000020.1, on the reverse strand, counting down.
AACTTGTTCTCCCAGAAGGTTATTTTGTTAACTCTTCTCAAATGCCATTAGCTAAAGAAGTTAATAAACTTTTAGCAAATTGTGGTTGTGAGACGTTTCCAATAAAACCTCTTTCTGAGGCTATTCAGAAAAGTAATTTCTTTTTTACCATACAGAATGAATTAAAGAATAAATTATATGGTTTTGTAAGGGTTACGTCAGACAGGGGATTAAATGCTAACTTGTGGAATTTAAGTGCATTGTCAGGGAATAATCAGCAACTTTATTATTCAATCTTGCTTCAAGTAACTCTTGAGAAAATAAATAGAGAAATGCCTGGATGCAGTATTTCTGTACAGGCTCCAGTATCTTCGTTTTTAAGTTTAGAGGAAAATGGGTTTATATTAGATCCAAATGGAATAAGAGTAATGGGATATAAACTTTAAAAATCATTTTACGAGCATGGAGGGATTCGAACCCCCGACTCTCAGAACCGGAATCTGATGCTCTATCCAACTGAGCTACATGCCCTTTAATTTTTCAATTTCTTTAAAGAAAATCTAAATATTTTAAACTTAGCTAATTTAATTAATGAATGCACAAAAAAAATTTTTTTAAATAAATTAAAAATTAAAAATTTTCGGAACCATAAAAGTTTTGAAATTGATCTAAAAGAGCAAAGAGCAATTGTTCTTGGCTGCAATGGTATTGGCAAATCAAATTTACTTGAATCGGTTGAATTTTTAAGTCAATTAAAATCTAATAGAGCACTAAGCGATAAAGATTTAATAGAGAACGATAGTGATATGGCTGTAGTTATAGGACAGATAAATTTTAAAGACGATTTAAAGTTAAATTTATTCCGTAAAGGGCCTAAAAAGATTTATGTTAATGAATCAATCTTGAAAAAACAGAGTGAAATAAAGAATTATATTCGTAGTGTATGTTTCTGTTCTAATGATATAGATATTGTTAGAAGTGAACCAAGTTATCGAAGAACATGGATTGATAAAGTCGTATCTCAGCTTGAACCAGTATATCTAGACCTGATAAGTAGATTTAATAGGCTTTTAAAACAAAGAAGTCATTTTTGGCGTTCGGAAAGTTTCTTAAAAACCCAATCCACAGATATTGTTGAAAGTTTTGATATTCAAATGTCAATAATAAGTACAAGAATTTTTCGGCGCAGAAGAAGAGCTTTATTAAAAATAAAACCATATGTTGAATATTGGCATAATCATTTAAGTAAATCTCAAGAGCAAATAGACATAAATTATCTATCGGGGATACAAAATATAAGTCCAGAAGAAGAAGAAGAAGAAATTATTAGTAAAAAAATAGCAGAACAACTCTTAAACCAGCGTTCAATAGAAGCATTGACTGGTAAATGTAATTTTGGCCCTCATCGTGATGATATTGAGTTTCTAATTAATAATATTTCAGTTAGAAAATATGGTTCCTCAGGACAGCAAAGGACTTTTATCTTGGCTTTAAAGATGGCTGAACTCGATTTATTAACTAAAACATTAAATGTTCCTCCAATACTTATATTGGATGATGTCCTGGCGGAATTAGATTTAACCAGGCAAAATTTATTATTAAATTCTGTTGGTAAAGATAGTCAATGTTTTATAAGTGCGACACATTTAGATAAATTTAATCAGTCTTTCTTAGACTCTTCACAAATGATTCACTTATAATTTTAAAAAGCATGTTTTTTAGCTAATCTTAATTTCATATAAATTTCTTAAATGGAAATCTACAAAAAAAGTCAAATTTTAAATTCGTTAAGTAATGAGCAAAAATTAATTCATCAAAGTAAACACCTTTTGTTGGAACTTTATAGATGCGATCGCGAAAAATTAAATGAAGAATCCTTTTTGCGCTGTATTTTAAATAGAGCTGCTAAATTGGCAAATGCAACAGTTTTGAATTTGATAAGTAATAAATTTGAGCCTCAGGGGGTTACGGCAATTGCATTACTGGCAGAATCTCATATTTCAATACATACTTGGCCTGAATCTAATTATTCGGCAGTCGATATTTTTACATGTGGTCAAAATATGATGCCTGAACTAGCTAGTCAATATTTAATTGAATCTTTGATGGCTAAAGAACATTCTTTGCGTGTCATTGAGCGAAATCCACCTTCAGAAGTCTCTAATCAGATCAGAACAGTTGTTTGACAATATTTACCTATTTAATTTTCCGCTTACAAGTCCCTCTAGATCTAAACTTGTGCAATTAAATCCTAAATTAGAAAAATATTGAACTAACTCACTAAAATTATATTTTTTAAAAAAATGCTTTAATTCATCTTGGGGAATTTCTATTCTTGCGGTTGAGCCTTGGCATCTAACTCTAACCTCCGATATTCCACATTCTTTAAGATATTCTTCTGCTTTCTCAACCATTTTTAGCCTTTCACTAGTTATTTCATGGCCATAAGGAAATCTTGATGATAAACAAGGTTGAGCAGGTTTATCCCACCAAGGAAAACCCAATGCTCTTGATATATCCCTAATGTCTTGTTTTGAGACTTTAAATTTTGCAAGGGGAGAGATAACTCCTGCTTGTTTTGAGGCTTGTATACCTGGTCTGTAATCTTTAAGGTCATCCAGATTGACTCCATCTAAAACTATCTTGTAATTAAGTTTTTTAGAGAGGTAGCTTGTATGTCTGTGGAGCTCTTTTTTGCATGCAAAGCACCTATCCTTAGGATTTTCACTGTAACTTGATTGGTCTAATTCTGATGTTTTAATCTCTACATGCTTTACTCCAATCCATTTTGCTTGCCATCTTGCTTCTTCACGAAGAGTAGTGGCTAATGCAGGAGAAATTCCAGTTATGGCAATTGCTTTGCTACCTAATTGCTCGAATGCTAATGATGCAACTAATGTACTGTCAACTCCTCCGGAATAAGCAATACAAACACTATCAAGATTCTTAATGTATCTTCTAACTGTATAAAGCTTTTCACTTTGTTCATCAGAGAGATTTTCTAGTTGATTGAACATGCTAATTACTTTAAAATTCAAATTACCTATGAATAGGTTGAATTTATTATTAAATTTTTAATAATATTCTTATTTGTATCTTAGATTAAATTTACTAATTTTGTTCAATTGACGAATACGAGTAGAAATAGAGGAATTGGAATTGTCACAGCAAGTGACAGTCAAGAGAGATCAAAAGGTCAATTACATATTTATGATGGAGAGGGAAAGGGGAAAAGTCAGGCTGCTTTGGGAGTAGTTCTCAGGACAATAGGATTAGGAATATGCGAAAAAAGACAGTCCAGAGTTTTACTTCTAAGATTTTTAAAAGGCCCTGAGAGACCATATGACGAGGATTCAGCTATAGAGGCTTTACAAAGAGGCTTTCCACATTTAATTGACCATGTAAGGACAGGAAGATCCGAATTTTTCACTGCTGATCAAGTTACAAAGTTTGATGTTGGTGAGGCCGAAAGAGGTTGGAATATTGCTAAAGGAGCAATTGCTAGTTCTCTTTATTCTGTAGTTGTACTAGATGAGTTAAATCCAGTTCTTGATTTAGGAATGCTTGATATTAATGAAGTAGTTGATACTCTGCAAAATCGTCCAGATGGATTAGAAATAATTATTACTGGAAGGGCGGCCCCACCCTCTTTGGTAAGAATATCTCAACTCCACTCAGAAATGAGACCACGTTTGATAGGAGACTTATCAGAACTATCAAAACAAAGTAGTTCTAGTGGTGGAATTGAGATTTATACAGGTGAAGGAAAGGGTAAATCCACAAGTGCACTCGGTAAGGCTCTTCAAGCTATTGGTAAAGGAATATCTCAAGATAAAAGTCATAGAGTTTTAATATTACAGTGGTTAAAAGGTGGAAATGGATATACCGAAGATGCTGCCATAGAAGCTTTGAGAGAGAGTTACCCTCATTTAGTAGATCATTTGCGTTCAGGCAGAGATGCCATCGTATGGAGAGGTCAACAACAACCAATTGATTATGTTGAGGCTGAAAGAGCATGGGAAATTGCTAAAGCTGCGATTTTGTCTGGCTTGTATAAGACAATCATTTTAGATGAATTGAATCCAACTGTTGATTTAGAGTTGTTACCTGTGGAATCAATACATCAAACGCTCTTAAAAAAACCAGCAGATACAGAAGTTGTAATTACTGGGAGGTGTAAAAATGAACCTTCATACTTTGAACTAGCTGATGTTTATTCTGAAATGGTTTGTCATAAGCATTATGCAAATGTGGGAGTTGATTTAAAAAGAGGAGTTGATTACTAACTTATTCTTAAAAAATTATTTGCACAATATTTTTTTATTTTTTCAATGCCGCCTTCAATAGATCTTGACTGAATTTTGAATTTAGACAAGATTCTTGAAGCTTTTTCAGAGCGTTTCCCCGATTTACATATAGTGAAAACCTCTTTATTTAAACTTTCTTTTTGAATAAATTTTAAGTCAGATTCTTGCTTCAAATGACTCAGGGGAATTGAGATAGATCCCTCTATTGCGGATTGCGAAAACTCTTCATTTTCTCTAACATCAATTAAAAGAATTTTGTTAGGTTTTGCTTTGTATAAACTATTAAAGTCATTAGCATTAATAGTTTTAATTTCATCGTTTTTCCCGCAATATTCATCACTATTATAAAAGCTCTCAAACTGAGACAGATTTTTTATTCGTTTATTTAACTGATCACTTTTTAGATGTAATTTTTTCATATTCATATTAAATAGATCGAAAATTAAAATTTTCCCATCTAAAATTTCACCTTTTTTCAAAATGATTTTGATAATTTCATTAACCTGAAGAATTCCTATTAAACCTGTTGAAACACCTACAACCCCGTATTCTGCACAACTAGGGACAGCATTTTTTGTAGGTGATTCTGGAAGTAAGTCTCGTAAATTAGGACTATTTTTATATAAATTGAAAACACTTACTTGTCCTTCAAAGCCTTGTACACTTCCAAAGACTAGGGGTTTTTTTAATATCAGGCATGAATCATTTATTAAATATCTTGTGCCAAAGTTATCCGAGCAATCACAAATAACATCAAACTCCTTTATTAATTCAAGGGCATTTTTAGGATTAATTCTCTCTGAAAAGGTTAATATTTCACAATTAGGATTGAATTTTTTAATTCTTTCCCGAGCAGAATCAATTTTAAGATTGCCAATAGTATTTGTTTCATGAATTATCTGTCTCTGGAGATTAGACTTTTCAACTTGATCGTTATCAACTATTCCAATTCTTCCAATTCCTGCTGCAGCTAGATAAAGCAAAACGGAAGAACCAAGCCCACCTGCTCCAATGCATAATACTGAGCTGTTTTTAAGATTTAGTTGGCCCTCATAACCTATCTCTTTGAGGGTCAAATGTTTTTGATATCTTTCTTCTTCATCAGAGTTTAAGAAATTAAATTTTATATCTTTGGACATTGAAATCCTTTAATTTTTGCGAGATAAACTATGAAAATATAATAATTAAAATAAAAATTTTAGACTTTTAAATTTTTCTTATTACTCTAATTTATTAATGTTTTTGTTAGAACTAGACCATAATGTGAAGTTTTTATAAATCAATTTTAAGTTTAAATATCTTCAGAAAGCAAATATACCAATGCCTCTAAAAAATACAAAATGTTTCGGTTCGGAATTTTGCATAACAAAAAGGTAGTCAATAGACGTTTTTTCCGATACTGTCTGGTTCATATATTAAGTTTACTGAATTCATGAGTGATAACACTCCAGAGTCAAACCAAGACTCCGGCTCCGATACAAGCTCAGAAACCAAAAGTTTTTCAGAGAAGTACTCTGATGTTATGGGAAAAGTCAACGAAACCCTTGGTAATGTTGATTGGACTCAAATGGGCAAGTACGGCAAGGCGGCAGGCATAATTGCTGTTGTCGTAATAGCTCAGATAATAATTAAAGTTGTCATTGACACGATAAACTTTTTCCCAATTCTTCCTGGTTTACTAGAACTGCTAGGGGTCATTGTTGTCGGTCAATGGAGCTGGCAAAATCTTCGTACCAGTGAAAATCGTGAAGCTGTTCTAGATAAAGTGCAAAATCTTAAGAAGACATATTTAGGGTAGTTAAAGATTACATATTAAGAATTGCTTTTACGTAATCTTCAACTTGGTTTAAGTACCCTCCTCCAAACATATTGGCGTGATTTAATATGTGATAAAAATTATAAATAATAATTCTTTTTTCAAATCCCTCTTTTATAGGAAAAATTCTATGGTATTCTTCATAAAATTCTTTTCTAAAACCTCCAAATAGTTTTGTCATAGCTATATCTACTTCATTATCTGCCCACCAAGATGCAGGGTCAAATATAACCCCTTTTCCATTTTTGTCCATTCCTGCATTGCCTGACCATAAATCACCATGAACAAGAGCATTTATTGGTTTGTGATTTAGCAATTCTGATTGAATTTTTTCTTTAACTTTATTTATAATTTCTTTATCTAAAATTCTCGATTTAAGACTTAATAATTGAGGTATTATCCTTAAGTTTAAAAAACAATCTATCCAATTATCTTCCAAGCCTTCTTTCTGATCTGTTGTACCGATAAAACCCTCAACTGGAAACCCAAAATGTTTGGGATTAGATTCAGCTGATTTCAAGTGCAATTCACCTAAACCTTTTCCAAGCTTTTTTTGGTCAAAGTTATGCATATCAATCCATTCAATTAAAAGAATCTCTATATTTTTTATATTTTTATATGCAATAACTTCAGGAATAACTAAGTTTTCTTGATTAATATATTTTCTCAAATTTTGGAGACAATATTTTTCAAATTCAAGAAATTTTTTGTTTCTAATGTTTCTTTTAAGGAATAACTTTTTGTTTGTGAATACTATTCGCCATGCATTATGAATATCGCCACCATGTACTTGTTCAATACTTTTTGGATAGGTTTCACCTAATTCTTCACAAATTTCGTTAATTTCAATAGGAGATAATTTTTGCATTTTAATGAGAAAGTCTGAAGTTATTGTTGTAGGCGCCGGTATAGCAGGACTAACTTCTGCAGCGATTTTATCAAAACAAGGCTTATCAGTGACTTTAATCGAATCTCATACTCAAGCCGGAGGATGTGCCGGTACTTTTAAAAGAAAGAATTATACTTTCGATGTTGGCGCAACTCAGGTTGCTGGTTTAGAGAAGGGAGGAATACATTCTAGAATTTTTGATTTTTTAGATATTCCATCCCCAGAAGCCACAATTTTAGATCCTGCTTGCATTGTTGATTTAAATGATGGTAGTAATCCTATACCTATTTGGTATGAAAAAAGTAAATGGATTGCTGAACGAGAAATGCAGTTTCCTGGGAGTAAAAGATTTTGGACGCTTTGTAACCTAATACATGAAAGTAATTGGTTATTTGCTAATAATAATCCTGTAATACCAATAAGTAATTTTTGGGATTTTTCTCAACTTCTCAAAGCACTAGTACCTTCTAACCTTGTCACAGGTATCTTACTCAAATCTACTATTTTTGATCTATTGCGGATATGTGGATTATCCAAGAATGAGCGCTTGATTAAATTCTTAAATCTTCAACTAAAACTTTATTCTCAAGAGGACGTTTATAGTACTGCAGCATTATATGGATCTACTGTTCTTCAGATGTGTCAACAGCCACATGGTCTGTGGCATCTTAAAAAATCTATGCAGTCTTTAAGTGAATCATTAGAAAGTTCATTAATTAAAACTGGAGTTAATTTAATTTTTGGACAAGAAGTTAGTTCTATAACTTTTGACGACGTAAATATGTGTTGGCAACTATCAGCTAATTCGAAAAAAAAATCATTTATTTATCAAGCAAAAGATGTGATTTATACCGCACCTCCACAATCTTTGCTCAAGCATTTGAAAGATCCTTTAGAAAGAAAAAAAAATTATAAAAACCGACTAAATAATTTGCCTGATCCAAGTGGAGCTGTAGTTTTTTATTCAGCATTAAAAAAGGGACATATTAAAAAAACATTCTCCAATCATTATCAATTTGTTTCAAAAGAATTTGGTTCGTTATTTGTATCAATTAGTGATGATGGTGATGGAAGAGCGCCAAAAGGTGAGGTTACTTTAATTGCCAGTATCTTTACCAAAACTAAAGATTGGTTTGATCTAGATAAACAAACTTACTTAAAGAAAAAAAATGGTTTCATGAAAAAAATATCCCTTGAATTGGAAAGTCAATTTGATATTGATCCTGAAAAATGGCTACATAGAGAATTAGCAACTCCATTGGGCTTTGAAAAATGGACAAAAAGACCTAATGGAATAGTAGGCGGGCTTGGTCAAAATCCAGATATTTTTGGTTTATTTGGATTATCAAGTAGGACACCTTTTGAAGGTTTATGGTTATGTGGAGATTCGATTTATCCAGGAGAGGGGACTGCAGGTGTTAGTCAGTCTGCATTAATGGTTTCAAGGCAAATTTTAGCTTCCAAAGGTATGGAAAATTTTAGTTTATAAAATTTTGTCTGTTTTCTTTTGCTTCAGCAAGTTTTTTAGAAAGTAAATCCCAATTTTTTTCTTTAATAAGAGACTCCAGTATATTCAGCTTATTTTTAAAATTATTTATGGAATTTAAAACATTAATCTGATTATTAATAGCTAAATCTAGGCCTAGTTGTTCATTGCCTCCGCCAACTCTCGAAGTGTCAGCAAATCCTGTAGCAGCTAATTTTTGCGAGAGATCTAATAAAGATTGATTATTTTTTGTTTGCGCAGTTTCTATGAGGGCAGAAGCTAAAAATATAGGCAAATGAGAAATTAGAGATACTGCTTCATCATGCTCTTTTGGCGAAGCTTGGCAAATTTCACAATCCATTGATTTTATGAGTTCGGAAATAGTTCTTACTGAATTTAAATCACTATTTTGTGTTGGGGTAATAATCCATTTTGCATTCTTAAAAAGACCTTTAAAACCTGAATCAACTCCTTTTTTTTCTGTGCCTGCCATTGGATGAGATCCAATAAATAGAGGATGTGAATTTTCCCATGTATTTACAATTGGTTCTTTTACAGACCCTACATCAGTTAGTATTGTTTCCTGAGGTATTGATGCTACTAATTGTTGCGACGGACTGATCAAATCTTTGATAGGCAATGCTAAAAATATTAGCTCACATTTTTTTAATAAGCTCAGATCACAGCTAACAAAATTTGCAAGTTTTTTATCCTTAGCTTTTTTTTCATTAAATTCATTATTTGCTATTCCATAAATTGTATGATTTAGACTTTGGAGTTTTAATCCTAAAGAACCACCAATTAATCCTAATCCTACTATTCCAATTTTCATAAATTAATTAATTCAAGACCCTCTTTTATTGATACCAATTTTTTGTATATTAGGTTCATAAATTTTGCATGTTTTTTAAATTAAATTAATTATAAATGCTTGAAATTTTAAGTCATCAATATTTGAAAAATTTTTTGAGAGATCAAAGTATTAATTGGGAGCACATATATTCTTTTGGGAGGATAGTTTCAAAATGTATTGAAAATGATTCTACTTATCTAATTAATTCAGAAATTTTCTCTAGCTATGATTGGTTACCTCCAATTTTGATTTCTTTATTTTTAAAGGAAGAGGATTCAACTTTTATTTTATCTAAAGAAAAAATCCAATTTATAAGCCAATTTCAGATTGATTCATTGAAAAATCTAGGTTTTAATTTTATTTTGAAAAATGATCAATTTATTTTTGCAAATCATCATGTTCACTTGATAACTATCCAAAATTTTCTTAATGATCCCAATTCTCGTAATCTTAGAAATCATCGAATAGTTTATTCAGGAATTGAGGATATAAAACAGGATTTAAAAAATCATTTTAGGATTTCTTTACTTAAAAAGGATTGGACAAAAAATTTTAAAGAATTTGAATTAATCAATCAAAAGTTTATAAAAGTATATGAATCGTTGAAGAAAAAGTTCTTCTTGAGAAAGGTCTTAGGAAATAGTTATATCAATTTAGATGAAAAAGAAATTAGTTTCTTGTCAAACTTTTTTCATGAAAATTCTTTTTTTTCTGATAAATTTTCAAGCGTCAACAAAGCATTATCTCAAGGTTGGGCATGCTGGGTAAAGTTAAACGATACAAATTTAGATTGGAATTTGTATTTACAGCCAATAGATGAACTTTTTCAAATTAAGAAATTTTTTTCAGATAATAAATTTGTTTTTTTATCAGCATTAAGAAAAGATAATTTTTTCAAAATGTATTTAAAAAAGCATAGTTTAGATATTGATTTGGTTATTAATTTTAAGAGTAATTTTGAAGAGAAAAAGATTTCTTTATATATACCCTCTAAACAGTTGCTTCCAAATAATCCTCTTTTTACCAATTCAATCTTGGAAAAATGCAAAAAGTTAATACTTTTTAGAAAGGGTTTAACTTTAGTGTTGTCTGATGATATTGATTTAAAAACTAATCTTGCTACAAAATTAGCTTCTACTTACGGGAAGAGAGTATTGCTAGAGACAATTCCCTCTGGTAAAAATGAAATTCTTTGCTCTAGCTTTGACTGGTGGATTATGAATTCTTATTTAATTCAAATTCCAGAACAAATTATCATTCCTTTACTTCCGATTCCGAAAATGTCAGAACCCATTAATGCAATTACGGTCTCTCATAAAAAGAAGCTTTCTCAAGATTGGTTTAGAGACTTCTTTCTTCCTCAAGCTAGAATTAAACTGGAAAGATCTATTTCTCCTTTAAGAAGAAATTCAGGTAAGTTAATAATCCTAGATGGAAGAGCAAATAAAAGAAACTGGGGAAGATTACTTTTGCAAAACATTCAACCTTCAAAGCAAATTAACTATATGCTACCTTTTGATTAGGTTATGATTTTGTAAATAACTAACGAAATATGGGAGAAGCAAAAAGACGTAAAACACTTGGTTTACCTCCAAAAAAAAATAATACTAAAACTAAAATTGATGAGTCTCCAAGATTATTTGAATGGCTTCCCTTTACAATCAATCAAAGAGATAACCTAATTAAATTAAGTATTAAGGCCAGTTGGATTGGAATCGGAGGGTTAGTAATCTTATGGATTGTAGTGAGATTTATAGGCCCTGCTGCTGGGTGGTGGACTTTAGCAGATTCTTTATAAATCTAAGCTACTGTTTTTATATCATTAACAGCGATTGTATTAGCAGGATTGCTATTTAATGCTTTCATTGAATTAGAACTGACTTCAGTTCCTTCTGTTAATTTCTCTTTAACCATAGATTCTACCTTATTCCTGATTTCTAAGTTTTGATCAAGCCAAATAATTGTATTATCTCTTCCTTGTCCAATATTTTCTCCTTCATAACTATACCAAGCACCTCTCCTTATGATGATATTAGTCTCTTCTGCTAAATCTAATAAGCATCCTGTTGTACTAATACCTTTCCCAAAGAGAATATCAAATTCTGCAATTCTAAATGGTGGTGCAACTTTGTTTTTTGCGACTTTCACTTTTGCTCTTATGCCATATTCCTCAGTACCTCTTTTAAGAGTTTGAATTCTTCTGATATCAAGTCTTACTGAGGCATAAAATTTTAATGCATTACCACCTGTGGTTGTTTCTGGATTGCCGTATGTAACGCCAATTTTTAGGCGTAATTGATTCAGGAATATTACTGTACATCCAGATTTGCCAATATTTCCTGTTATTTTCCTCATTGCTTGGCTCATTAGCCTTGCTTGGCTTCCAATTACGTGATCTCCCATCTCTCCTTCTATCTCGGCTCTTGGGGTTAGTGCTGCGACCGAGTCAACAACTACAAGATCTACCGCACTCGATCTTATAAGTTGGTCAACTATTTCTAGAGCCATTTCACCAGTATCTGGCTGTGAAACTAACAAATTTTCAACATCAACACCTAAAGAGGCTGCATAAACTGGATCGAGTGCATGCTCAGCATCTACAAATGCAGCTACTCCTCCATTTTTTTGGACTTCCGCAATCGCATGAAGCGTTAATGTAGTTTTTCCTGAACTTTCTGGTCCGTAAACTTCTACTACTCTTCCTTTTGGATAGCCTCCTCCTAATGCTAAATCTAAGGTGAGCGCTCCAGTAGATATTGTTTCTACTTTCATTCTTGACGCGTCACCAAGTCTCATTATTGAACCTCGTCCAAAATTTCTTTCTATTTGACCTAAGACAAGACTTAATGCCTTGTCTTTTTCTTTTGATTCAGTTTTTTTCTTTTCTTCAAGGCTCATTGTTTGATTTATCGGTTAAAGTTCTTGTAATTATTCTAAATTTGGAAATTTTTATTTAAACCAAACTTCATAAATACAAACTATAGTACATCTGTACTCTAGCTGATTATCTTTAAATTGCAACTAATTCTCCAAGGTTTCCTAATTTTAATAATTTGATTTCATTACTTAACTTATTTTTATCTGATTCTTTTAAATATCCCCAATCAGCTAGGAAGCATGGAATGTGAGAAGTTTCTGAATTTTGTTTAATATCGATTAGAGTTTTTTTTCTATCTTCTATAAAGCCTAAAATTTCATAAGTTTGTGTTAGTTCTTCAGCTATCTTGATTTTTGTTCCTGATTCATAACCAAAAATAAATTCTGGAAAAATATTTAATTGTTTAAGAATTTTTTCTGCAAATATTTTACCTTTTGTTGTTATGACTCCAGTTTTTATTCCTCTTTTGCTTAATTCATTCATAAAATTTATAATTTCAAAAAAAGGTTTATGTAAATTTACCCACGATTTAAAATCTTTATCAATTTGGTACTTGCGAGACTTATCTAACATTTTTTGTATGTCTTCTGCTATCCAGGAATTTTCATTCAATATCCTCTGGCAATTTTGATGATAATTATTAATGAAATCATCTTTATTATAACTTTTTAATGGATTTTCTGTTTTTATAATTTCGTGAACAATTAGGATCATTTCCCAACCATATTTTACCCAAGGCCTAATTTCTTTGAAAGAATTTGGTACTCCTTGATAAAGTTTTTGATCAATAGTGATGTTGGGTGAATTTAAATATCTTTCACAGGCCAGTAAAGAGCTATGCCAATATTCTTCCATTCCATCGACTATTACTCCATCAAAATCAAATAGAAAAATTTTTTGAGAAGACACCAATTGAATATTAGAACTGGGCCGCTAGGATTCGAACCTAGGAATGTCGAGACCAAAACCCGATGCCTTACCACTTGGCGACGGCCCATTGAATTACCATTTTAATACATGAGAAGATATTTTTCTATCCAAAAAATACAAATTTTTTATAAACATGGCGCTAGTTTTGAAAAATAAAAATATTATTTGAATGAGCTTGATTTCCATGGCTTTAGAAATTCCTGAGCTTTTTTGATCGCCAAACTCATTATTTCAGGATACTCGTAGAGCTTTTTGTTATTTTTGTGAGCAAATTCAATAAGGGGCTGCATAATTTTTCTTGCAGCACTTCCAAATGCTATTCCATCTGGGAGATTGTTTGAATTCAACAATTCATGAGTTTTTTCATTTGTTCCTCCTGCTAATTGAATTAATCCTGGTGGAAGATCTGAACCGATTTTTTCAAACAACTTAACAGCATCTCTACTTGTTGTAGGAGCAAGATCTCCAGACATTGGCCTTCCATCTAGTTGCCAAATAAGGGGAATATCTAGCTCATTAAGAATTTCATATCTTTCCCAAAGAGCTTTCAAAAGCTCTTCGGGCTCTTGTGCTTTTTTGGAAGATTGATTTAATCCACAACTAGTCGATATCTTGTCTAATTTCATTCCAGAACTTTTAAGGATACTGACAACTTTTGTAAAAGAATCTAGGCGATTGATTTCTGTATGAATTTCTACTGCATTAGGCCTTAGTTTTTGAAGTGTTGATGCTAAATCATTTTTTGACAAATTATATTCATATTCACTAATTAGATTTAGAGGACAACTATTTAAACATCTTCCACATCCATAACATTTACTCTCTTTAATTCCGAAATTATCAATTGCAAAGGTGGGGCATACTTTTTCGCATGGTCTTGGACAATTAGGGGGACATTTTAATGGATCAAATTTTGCTTTTCGAAAGTGGATATCATTACCATCACTAATACTTATCATTAATCCAGGGGAGTTTTTAAAGACTTTTTTTGCCCAATCGATTCCTTTTTTTGCTGCATAAACTATAGATTCTTCTGCTGCAACATCTATGTAGTCGACACCAACAGCAGTATAAATTGCACATAAATCTTCTATGGCAACAATATCTTCATTACTTGCACCACAAATTAACTTAATCCATTTATCTTTTTTATTCTTGGTTTTAATCAAACAATTTAACTTTCAAATTCATCCAAAATATAATTACTTAATGGTTTCCATTCAAGTTTTCTTGAACCCCCCATTTCAACAACTATTGTTAGTTTATTATCGTTAGTGCAAATCTCTATTAAGCTCTCTAATTCAGATTGAGAAAGTACTTGACCTTCTAGTAACCAAAGTAATTTATTTTTATCATTTTCATTAAATAACTCAGAAGCTTGTGGGATTACTTGTTGAACTTCCCCAAGCGCTCCGTTTCTTCCTACACTTTGATGACCAAGGTGAGGTGGTCTAACGCCATGCAATTTGAGCAAGAAAACTTCTGGATCTCCAAGCCCTCTTGCTGAAGTTATAAAAGTTTTAAAGCCTTTGGCCCTCATTCTCCTCAAAAGACGAGTTTCATAACCACCTTCAAGAGGAGCAAATATTGCGAGACATTTGTTAGTTTTTAAATCGTTATGAAACTTTTTCCCTGAGAGAAGTAATGGCATAAAAATTTCCTTTATTTCTATTTTATTTTATTTTATGGTACTTGATGATGTACAATTGTAACTCAGTGGATTTTTAAGCTCGCAAGCTAGCCGAGCCTCTGAAAATTTCACATTTTTTAGCGTTTCGTTAAAAAACTCAGGTGGGTTTGTCCCGAGAGAAACTATCTATGTATTTCAGATAAGTCTCGACCTTACTAATTGTTTTTTTATTAACTTCACCTTATTAACTGAAGGGTTTAGATAATTGAAAAATCATTACGAGCTAGCCTAATTTAGTCTTATGTCTATCGGAATTTTAGGAAAGAAATTGGGCATGTCCCAACTTTTCGATGATAAAGGTAATTCGGTACCAGTTACTCTTATAGAGGCTGGTCCGTGCCGCGTCACTCAACTGAAAACAACCGCTTTGGATGGTTATACCGCCGTTCAGATAGGTTATGGCTTGTCCAAAGAGAAGCATTTAAGCAAACCTGAAAAGGGACACTTATTGAAATCAGGTGAAGAACTTTTAAAGCATTTGAAAGAATATAGGGTTGAAGAAACTTCATCTTATGAAATCGGAAACCAAATAACTGTAAAAAACTTTGAGGTTGGTCAAAAAGTTGATATAAGTGGCAAATCTATGGGTAGAGGTTTTGCAGGTTACCAGAAAAGACATGGTTTTAGTAGAGGTCCAATGAGTCATGGTTCAAAAAATCATAGAGCACCTGGATCTACAGGAGCAGGAACAACTCCGGGTAGAATTTATCCAGGGAAAAGAATGGCAGGAAGATATGGAGGAAAACAGATAACTACCAAAGGATTGTTAGTTCTAAAAATTGATGATCAGAAGAATTTGCTTGTAGTCAAGGGTTCTGTTCCAGGTAAGCCCGGCTCAATTGTCAACATTAAGCCAAATAATATTGTAGGCAATAAAGGAGGTGAAAAATCATGACAACACTTGAAACTTTAAAGTGGGATGGTAAAAAATCAGGCAAAGTTACTCTTGATTTAGCAGTTGCTAAAGAAACTTCTTCGGCAGACTTAATCCATAGAGCAGTCCTTAGACAGCTAGCAAATAAAAGACAAGGGACAGCATCAACTTTGACAAGATCTGAAGTGCGCGGGGGAGGTAGAAAGCCATACAAACAAAAAGGTACAGGACGAGCTCGTCAAGGATCAATAAGGACACCCTTAAGACCTGGTGGCGGAATTATTTTTGGACCGAAGCCACGTTCTTACAATCTTGATATGAATCGTAAGGAACGTAGATTAGCTCTTAGAACAGCTCTTATGTCCAGAGTATCTGATATGAAGGCTGTTGAAGATTTTGGATCTACTTTAAAGCAGCCTAAAACAAGTGATATCATCAATGGCCTTGCTCGATTAGGTATACAAAAAACTGAAAAAGTTTTGGTTATTCTTGAAAGTCCTTCCGATATTATAAAAAAATCCATTAATAATATTGAGAAAGTAAAATTAATCGCCGCCGATCAATTAAATGTATTTGATATTCTCAATGCCAATAAATTGGTAATAGGTCAATCAGCGATAGATAAAATTCAGGAGGTTTATGCATCATGAGTAAATTATTCGATTCTCGTTTAGCCGATGTAATACGAAAGCCAGTAATTACTGAGAAAGCTACAAATGCACTAGATCTTAACCAATATACTTTCGAAGTAGATCATAGAGCGGCTAAACCACAAATAAAGGCAGCTGTAGAAGCCTTGTTCAGTGTTAAAGTCATAGGAGTTAACACTATGAATCCTCCCAGGAGAACAAGAAGAGTCGGGAAATTTTCCGGTAAACGTTCTCAGGTCAAGAAGGCAATTGTACGTCTTGCTGAAGGAGACAAAATCCAACTATTTCCAGAATCTTAAGGAGTTTTAATCATGGCAATACGTAAATTTAAACCTTATACACCTGGCACTAGGCAGAGAGTAGTTACTGACTTTAGTGAAATAACCAGTGCAAAACCTGAAAGATCACTAGTAATTTCAAAACATAGAGTTAAAGGCAGGAACAATCGTGGAGTTATCACATGTCGTCATCGTGGAGGTGGTCACAAAAGGCAATATAGATTGGTCGACTTTAGAAGAGATAAAAGAAATATCAACGCTAAAGTTGCAGCTATTCATTACGATCCTCATAGAAATGCAAGGTTGGCACTTTTATTTTACGAAGATGGAGAGAAAAGATATATTATCGCTCCAGCAGGAGTAAAAGTAGGACAAAATGTCATTTCTGGAGAAAGTGTTCCAATTGAAGATGGAAATGCAATGCCGCTTTCTGTTATGCCATTAGGATCTAGTGTTCATTGTGTTGAGTTATACGCAGGTAGGGGTGCTCAAATGGTTAGATCCGCAGGAGCTAGTGCTCAAGTTATGGCAAAAGAGGGAGATTATGTTGCTTTAAAACTCCCATCTACTGAGGTAAGACTTGTAAGAAAAGAATGCTATGCAACTCTTGGTGAAGTAGGTAATTCTGAAATAAGAAATACTAGCTTAGGTAAAGCAGGAAGAAGAAGATGGCTTGGAAGAAGGCCTCAAGTAAGAGGTAGTGTAATGAACCCATGTGATCATCCACATGGAGGAGGAGAGGGAAAAGCACCAATTGGTAGAGCAGGCCCAGTTACTCCATGGGGTAAGCCAGCTCTTGGATTAAAGACACGTAAAAAGAACAAACCAAGTAATAAATTAGTTGTTCGAAAACGCCGTCGCGTTTCTAAGAGGAGTAGAGGAGGAAGAGACTCTTGATTACTTCATTTATTATTTCAAATTCTATTACATAATCATGGGACGTTCACTAAAAAAAGGACCTTTTATAGCAGATAGCCTGCTCAAGAAGGTAGAAAAACAAAATACTGATAATGACAAGTCTGTTATCAAAACTTGGTCAAGATCCTCTACGATTTTACCTTTAATGATCGGTCACACAATCGCTGTACATAATGGCAAGACTCACATTCCAGTATTCATTACTGAACAAATGATTGGTCATAAACTCGGTGAATTTGCTCCTACACGCACTTACCGAGGTCATATAAGAGATAAGAAAGGAGCAAAATCATGACAAAAACACCTGAAACAACAAAAACAGCAATTGCTCATGGGAATTATGTTCGCGGATCAGCCTCTAAAGTGAGAAGAGTTTTGGATCAGATAAGGGGTAGGTCTTATAGAGATGCATTGATTATGTTGGAATTTATGCCTTACAGATCTACAGACCCCATTACTAAAGTTCTAAGATCTGCGGTTGCCAACGCAGAACATAACCTTGGAATGGATCCATCTACCTTAGTTATTTCCTCTGCATGGGCTAATAGTGGTCCAGTAATGAAAAGGTATAGGCCCAGAGCTCAAGGTCGAGCTTTTTCAATAAAGAAACAGACTTGCCACATCAGTATTTCTGTTGAATCTGCTCCTATTCAAACTAATGCGGAGGTACAAAACTAATGGGACATAAAATACATCCTTCTGGACTAAGATTAGGAATTACACAAGAGCATCGCTCTAAGTGGTTTGCTACTTCTAAAACATATCCAATTCTTCTCCAAGAAGATTTTAAAATTCGTACCTTCATACAAAAAAAATATGGAGCAGCAGGAATTAGCGATGTTTTAATAGCTAGAAAAGCTGACCAACTGGAACTTGAATTAAAAACAGCAAGACCAGGAGTTATAGTAGGAAGACAAGGAAGTGGGATTGAAGAATTAAGATCTGGCATTCAAAAAACTATAGGGGATAGAACAAGGCAAGTAAGAATAAACGTTGTTGAAGTTGAACGCGTAGATGCTGATGCTTTTTTACTTGCTGAATATATTGCTCAACAACTTGAAAAAAGAGTCGCCTTTAGAAGAACGATAAGGATGGCCTTACAAAGGGCTCAAAGGGCTGGAGTCTTAGGTCTTAAAATTCAAGTAGGGGGAAGGTTGAATGGTGCTGAAATAGCTAGAACTGAATGGACTAGAGAAGGTAGAGTTCCATTACATACATTGAGAGCTGAAATTGACTATGCAACACGAGAAGCTAATACAACTTACGGTGTTCTAGGTATTAAAGTTTGGGTTTTCAAAGGTGAAGTTCTCCCTAAAGAAGAACAAACTATCCCTGTGGGTGCGAGCCCTAAGAGGAAAGCTAGTAGAAGACCTCAGCAATTTGAGGATCGTTCAAATGAGAATTCATAGGAGGTATAAAAATGCTTAGTCCAAAACGTACTAAATTCCGTAAACAACATAGAGGCAGAATGAGGGGTGTAGCCTCAAAGGGTAATACTATTGCATTTGGTCAATTTGCTCTCCAAGCTCAAGACTGTGGCTGGGTAACTGCACGTCAGATTGAAGCAAGCAGAAGAGCTATGACCAGATATATCAAACGTGGTGGTCAAATCTGGATAAGAATTTTTCCTGATAAACCCGTGACAATGAGACCTGCAGAAACCAGAATGGGTTCTGGTAAAGGTAATCCAGAGTTTTGGGTAGCAGTTGTAAAACCTGGAAGAATACTTTTTGAAATGGGTGGTGAAGATATCACTGAGGAAACTGCAAAGGAAGCTATGCGTCTGGCTCAATACAAACTTCCTGTAAAAACTAAATTTATCTCCATTGATAAAAATCTAGAAAATTCCTCCCAAGAAAATACAAATAATAGTAAAAAATCTCAAGAGGAGGTTAAACAATGAAAAACTCAGAGTCACTAAAGGAATTTAAAAAATTAAATTCTGAACAAATTAATGAAAAGATCGACCAATTACGAAAAGATCTTTTTGATTTGAGATTCAAGCAAGCTACAAGACAGCTCAATGAAACTCATAAATTTAAAATTATCAAGAAACAAGTTGCGCAATTACTCACTCTCAGTAAGAGTCAATCTGCTTCTAAAACAACTTCTGATTAATTATTAGTTATGGCACTTAAAGAAAGAATTGGTACTGTTGTCAGCGACAAAATGGATAAAACAGTTGTTGTTGCCGTTATTAACAGATATCCACATCCCACTTATAAAAAAATTGTAAGTAGAACTACACGATATAAGGCGCATGATCCAGAAAATACATGTGTTTTAGGTGATCGAGTTAAAATTAGAGAAACTAGACCGCTTAGTGCCCAAAAAAGATGGGCCATTGAAGAGATTCTCAATAAAACAAGTGAGGCTAAGGAGGTTAAAAAATGATTCAACAAGAAACTTATTTAACAGTTGCCGATAATAGCGGAGCTAAAAGACTTCAATGTATTAGGGTCTTAGGTTCTAATAGAAGGTATGCACATGTCGGGGATGTAATCGTAGCAACTGTAAAAGATGCTCTTCCTAACATGGGAGTTAAGAAATCTGAAGTTGTTAAAGCTGTTATCGTCAGGACTAAAGCAACATTAAGAAGAAATACTGGTAATTCAATCAGATTTGATGACAATGCGGCAGTATTGATTAATGAAGATAAGAATCCAAAAGGTACTAGAGTCTTTGGTCCTGTAGCTAGAGAACTGCGGGATAAAAATTATACAAAGATTGTTTCTCTTGCTCCGGAGGTGATTTAAATGTTGGATTCATTAAAGCAAAAGAAAAATTTCCAGAGAATAAAAATGAGAATCAAAACTGGAGATTTGGTAAAAGTAATTCATGGCAAGGACAAAGGGAAAACTGGTGAAGTTTTAAAAACTATCCCTCTTGAAAATAGAGTAGTTGTAAAGGGAATTAACCTTAGGACCAAACATGTAAAACCAACTCAGGAAGGGGAAACTGGAAGAATTCTTACAGAAGAAGCATCTTTACATGCATCAAATGTAATGTTTTTTTCAAAGGATAAAAATCTTACAAGTAAGATTGAATACTTTATTGATAAAGAGGGGGTTAAGAAAAGAAGATTGAAGAAAACTGGTGAAGTAATTGATTAATTTTTCATCAGAAACCAGATTTCAACTTTTTCTAATTTATCAATTCTGACAAAGACCAGAATTAACAAAAAATTATGACTCTAAAAAATCGCTACAAAGAATCAATAAGACCAAAACTTTTAAAGGACCTTGGTCTTAAAAATATTCATCAAGTACCTAAAGTTGTCAAAGTCAACGTTAACAGAGGTCTTGGTGAAGCAGCTTCGAATTCGAAAGCTCTTGAAGCCTCTTTAAATGAAATGGCAACAATTACAGGGCAAAAGGCACTAGTAACTAGGGCCAAAAAGGCTATCGCGGGTTTTAAAATTCGTGAGGGTATGCCAATTGGTTGTACTGTAACTTTGAGAGGTGACAGAATGTATTCCTTTTTAGAGAGATTTATAAATCTAGCTTTGCCAAGAATAAGAGACTTTAGAGGAGTTAATCCAAAAAGTTTTGATGGGAGAGGGAATTACACCGTTGGAGTGAAAGAGCAATTAATTTTTCCTGAAATCTCTTTTGATAAAATAGATTCAATAAGAGGTATGGATATTACTATTGTCACTAGTGCGAGATCAGATCAAGAGGGTAAAGCTCTCTTGCAAGAGTTAGGAATGCCTTTTAGTAAGAATTAAATTAAAACCATGTCAAATCACGATCCTATTTCAGATATGCTAACTCGAATCAGAAATGCGAGTCAAAAAAAGCATACAACTACAACAATCCCAAGTTCAAAAATGTCCTTAAGTATTGCTAAAGTACTTCAAAAAGAGGGGTTCATTTCTGAAATTAACGAGGAAGGTGAAGGCTATAAATCACAAATAATACTTGGTCTGAAATATAGTGGTAAAAATAAATTTCCTACTATTCGATCAATGCAAAGAGTTAGTAAACCTGGTTTGAGAATTTATAAAAATACTAGAGCTTTACCAAAAGTTCTTGGAGGTCTCGGAGTTGCTATCATATCAACTTCCAAAGGGGTCATGAGTGATCGTGATGCCAGGAAGCAAGGTATAGGTGGTGAAGTACTTTGCTATGTTTATTAAGGAGGATTAATCATGTCAAGAATTGGAAAAACACCAGTACTGATCCCAGATAAAGTGACTGTTGACTTTGATGGATTAACAGTTACGGTTAAGGGCCCTAAGGGTGAGTTAAAACGTCTCATGCCTGAGGGAGTTAGTTTTGATAAAAAAGATAATACTGTTGTCGTAAGTCCCACCACCACCAAAATATTCTCAAGGCAAAGACATGGTTTATGTAGAGCCTTAATTGCAAATATGGTTGAAGGTGTTAGTCAAGGTTTTTCAAAAAAACTGGAAATTGTTGGAGTTGGATCTAGAGCACAAGTAAAAGGTAAAAATCTAGTTGTTAGTGCAGGATATAGTCATCCTGTAGAAATGATCCCCCCTGATGGTATAACATACAAAGTTGAGAGTAATACAAACGTTACCGTATCTGGAATTGATAAGGAAATTGTTGGCAATGAAGCAGCAAAAATCAGATCAATTAGACCCCCAGAGCCATATAAAGGTAAAGGAATTAAATACAAGGATGAGAGAATTCTCAGAAAAGCTGGTAAATCTGGCAAAAAATAATTCCAATTAAAAAAATGACCAAACTTTCCAGGAAATTACAAACTCAAAAAAGACATAGAAGATTAAGAAGATTCTTAATTGGAGATGCTACGCGTCCTAGACTGTCTGTTTTTCGTTCTAATAACCATATTTATGCCCAGGTTATAGATGATAACGCTCAAAAAACTATTTGTTCAGCTTCAACTATTGATAAAGAACTTAGAGAAAAATCTGAGAAATTGCCCTCTGATTGTAATTCCTCAACCATTGTTGGAAAATTATTAGCAAAAAGAGCTATTAAAAAAGGAGTCAAGCAAGTAATTTTTGACCGTGGAGGTAATTTATATCACGGTAGAGTGAAGGCACTTGCTGACGCTGCTCGTGAAGCTGGCCTAGAATTCTAATTTTTTATTTTTTACTATGACTGACACTCCCACAAAACAAGAAAATCAATCCAAGAACGATAATGTTCCTGCAGCTACCCCCGTAGAACAAAAAAAGAATAATCGTAATGATCGAAAAAGAAATAGAAGAGGTGATTCAAAAAATCTAGAGAGAGATTCTGATTGGCAAGAAAGAGTTGTTCAAATTCGACGCGTTTCTAAGACTGTTAAGGGTGGAAAAAAAATGAGTTTTAGAGCAATTGTTGTAGTAGGTAACGAAAAAGGTCAAGTTGGAGTTGGAGTTGGTAAAGCAGGGGATGTTATTGGTGCGGTGAGAAAGGGAGTTTCAGATGGCAAAAAAAATCTTGTTAGGGTTCCTTTAACTCCAAATAATTCAATACCGACTTTATCTAAAGGTCGAGATGGTGCTGCTAATGTACTAATAAGACCAGCTGCCCCAGGTACAGGTGTAATTGCTGGTGGTTCAATAAGAACAGTTTTAGAATTAGCAGGCATTAAAAATGTCTTAGCAAAAAGATTGGGTAGTAAAACACCTTTGAATAATGCGAGAGCTGCTATGGTAGCTCTTTCTCAATTAAGAACACATAAATCTGCCTCAAGGGAGAGAGGCATCTCACTTGAACAGCTTTATTCTTGAAAATTATGACTTCAACATTAAATACACTTAAATCAAACTCTGGCTCGAGAAAGAAAAAATTGAGAAAGGGCAGAGGTATTGCAGCCGGTCAGGGTGCATCATGTGGTTTTGGAATGAGAGGACAAAAGTCACGTTCTGGTAGGCCTACACGTCCAGGTTTTGAAGGTGGCCAGATGCCTTTATATAGAAGAGTTCCAAAATTAAAGCACTTTGAAATAATTAATCAAAAGAAATTTTCCATTATTAACTTAGAGAAATTAAATGATTTCAAAGATAACGATATTGTTAACCTAGACTCACTGGTTAAAAAAAGATTGATCTTCAAGCCCAAATTTCCTTTAAAAATTCTTGGTAACGGAAAACTTAATGTAAAGTTGAAAGTCCAAGCACATGCATTTACAACAGTTGCAAAACAAAAAATTGAGGACGCAGGTGGATCATGCGAGCTTATAAATAATTAATAAATTTACTAAAAATTTAGATAAGCTTCAAAATGTTTGTTAACAAAAATAGAAATCCTAGCGCTTCTGAGATACTTTCCCAATTATTTTTAAATAAAGAGCTTCGGAATAGAGTTTTAACTACTTTAGGCCTCCTCCTTTTAGTAAGACTTGGTATCTATATCCCAATGCCTGGTATTGATAGGGTTGCTTTTAAAAGTTTTATAGATCAAGGAGGGCAATTAATAGGTTTTTTAGATATTTTTACTGGAGGAGGAATTTCAACCTTAGGAATATTCGCGTTAGGAATACTTCCCTTTATCAACGCGTCAATTATTATTCAACTTCTTACAGCTTCATTGCCTGTGCTTGAAGATTTACAAAAAAATGAAGGAGAAGCGGGAAGAAGAAAAATTGCTCAAATAACTAGATATGTTTCATTAGGATGGGGTTTTTTGCAAAGTATAATCTTTTCCTTAATTCTCAGACAATATGCTATTCAGGGGATAAGTGAAACCACATTTGTTTTACAAACCTCCATTGCCTTGGTTACTGGCTCAATGTTAGTAATGTGGTTTAGTGAAATTATTACGGAGAAAGGGATAGGGCAAGGAGCTTCATTGGTTATTTTTTTGAATATTGTTTCGACTTTACCTAAGGCTCTAAGTTCAACTATTGAAAAAGCTCAAACTGGCGACAGAGGAGATGTTTTAGGTATAGCAGTTTTACTTGGGGTCTTTTTACTGACAATTGTTGGGATCATTTTTGTCCAAGAAGGAGCAAGACGCATTCCTATTGTTAGTGCAAAAAGGCAGATAGGAAATTCAACACTACTTCCTACAAGGCAAAGTTATTTACCTTTGAAATTGAATGCAGGAGGAGTCATGCCTATCATATTTGCATCTGCTTTAATCTTTTTACCTATAACTATTGCAAATGTTACGGGTAATCCAGTCTTAATCAAGTTAGCCAGTAGTTTAAATCCCGGATCCTCTAATCCATGGCCATATGCTCTTACATTCTTCTCCTTGATTTTGGGGTTCTCCTATTTTTATGCATCTCTTACTATCAATCCAGTTGATGTGGCTTCAAATTTAAAGAAAGGAGGAGTAGCGATACCAGGAGTTAGACCAGGAACTAATACAGCAAACTACCTATCAGGTATACAAAATAGGTTGACTTTATTAGGAGGATTATTTCTGGGTTCAGTAGCTATAATCCCAGCTGCAGTAGAAAGAGCTACAAATGTTCAGACCTTTCAAGGTTTAGGAGCAACTTCATTACTTATTCTTGTGGGTGTTGCTATAGATACTGCTAAGCAAATACAAACTTATGTTATTTCACAAAGGTATGAGGGACTAATTAACAATTAATGAAGAAACATATACTATTTTTAGGAGCTCCTGGAGCAGGGAAAGGGACTCAAGCGGAATTGCTAAGTCAAACTAATTCTTACTTACACCTTTCTACCGGTGAATTATTAAGAAAAGAAATCGAAATGAATACTGCCCTTGGTATTCAGGTAAAGGATATTATGAATCGAGGGGAACTTGTTAGTGATGATCTAGTATTAAAGATAGTAAGGCAAAAATTAGTTAAGGATAATAAAGGTTGGATTCTAGATGGTTACCCAAGAAATTTATCTCAAGCAAATTCATTGAATGAAGTCTTGAATGAAATTAATCAACCCTTGGAATTAGTTTTTTATTTAGATATTCCAGAAGAAGTACTTATTAAGCGTTTACTATTAAGAGGGAGAAAAGATGATAACGAAGAGACAATTAGAACAAGAGTTGACATTTATAAAAAAACTACAGAACCATTAATACAATATTTTAATGATCTTTCATTGTTAGAATATATTGATGCTGATAGAGATTTAAAAACCATTTCCTCTGATATCAAACAAAAAATGGCTTGATGATGATGTAGAATAGAGTATTAACGTCTTATTTGTGAAAACCCTATGAAGGTCAGATCTTCAGTCAAAAAAATTAGTCCTGACGATCAGATCGTGAGGAGAAGAGGTAAAATCTATGTTATTAACAAGAAAAGACCTCGCAATAAACAGCGTCAGGGTTAAATTTCAACCCTTAAATTCAAACTTTTACTTATTTAAAACACGTGGCCAGGATTGCAGGAATTGACATACCTCGCGAAAAGCGAGTTGAAATTGCACTTACATATGTCTATGGAATTGGTTTAACGAGATCAAAGCTAATTCTCGCTAATACGGGTGTAAACCCTGATACTCGTGTCAAAGACCTTTCAGATTCTGATGTTCAAAAGCTTAGAGGTGCTACAGAAGAATTCACTTTAGAAGGGGATTTGAGAAGAAAAGAAGGAATGGCTTTAAAACGTCTACAAGATATAGGATGCGTAAGAGGAAGAAGACACAGAATGAGTCTTCCAGTAAGAGGTCAAAGAACTAGAACCAATGCCAGAACAAGACGGGGTTCTAGGAAAACAGTTGCTGGAAGAAAAAAATAAATAACTAAACCTATTTACAAATTGAAGTATTAAATTAAACATCATGGCAGCTACAGTAAAAAAAACAGGTTCAAAGAAATCTAAACGTAATGTACCCAATGGTGTGGTACATATCCAAAGCACATTTAACAATACTATCGTCTCAATTACTGACACCTCTGGGCATGTAATTTCCTGGTCTTCAGCAGGCGCAAGTGGATTTAAAGGCGCTCGGAAAGGAACTCCATTTGCTGCTCAAACAGCTGCTGAAGCTGCAGCAAGAAGAGCTCTTGATCAAGGCATGAGACAAATAGAAGTACTAGTTAGAGGGCCTGGCGCAGGTAGGGAAACGGCCATAAGAGCTTTACAAGTGGCCGGATTAGAAATAACTCTAATAAGAGATGTAACTCCATTACCTCATAATGGATGTAGAAGACCTAAACGAAGACGCGTTTAGGTCTTAACCATTCTCAACCCCCCCCAAAAAAACTTTTAACCTCATTATTTTCCGTGTTGCAATACCAGATTGACAGAATCGACCATCAAGTAGCAGATGATCGCTCCCAAACAGGAACTTTTTTAATTGGCCCTCTAGAAAGAGGACAAGCTACAACTTTGGGTAATTCCCTTAGAAGAGTCCTTATGGGAGGACTTGAAGGGAGTGCAGTTACTGCAGTAAGGATAGCAGGAATAAATCATGAATATGCCACTATTCCTGGCGTTAGAGAAGATGTTTTAGATATTCTTCTTAATTGCAAGCAACTATCAATAAATAGTTCTAATCCAGAGCTCGAAATCGGTAGGTTAGTAGCGAGTGGTCCAATGGAAGTGAAGGCGAATGACATCCAATTCTCCTCTCAAGTTGAAATTGTTGATGGCGAAAAACCTATCGCAACTATTCAGGAGGGTCATAACTTAGAGTTGGAAATCCATGTTGAAAGAGGTGTTGGATATAGACCTGTAGACCGTAAAAGTGAAGAGACAACTGCTATTGATTTACTTCAAATAGATGCAGTATTTATGCCAGTCAAAAGAGTGAATTTTACGATTGATGAAACTGCTGTAGCAGAAGGCGGAACGGGAAGAGAAAGATTAAAAATGGAAATTGTAACAGATGGTTCAACAAGTCCTGACGATGCTATTGCTGAAGCTGCCAATCAATTAATAGAACTTTTTCAACCCCTTGCTACTGTCACAATGGTTGAGGAAATTCCCGAAGAACCTGAACCATCTCCTGAAGCTCAAATTCCTTTGGAGGAACTAAACTTGTCCGTCAGAGCATATAATTGTTTAAAAAGGGCGCAAGTTAACTCAGTTTCGGATTTAATGGGCTTCAGCTATGAAGATCTTCTTGAAATTAAAAACTTTGGCTCTAAATCTGCAGATGAGGTTATTGAAGCTCTCGAGCGCATAGGGATTTCTATCCCACAAAGTAGAACATCTGTTTAACAATTTTTAAGATTATGAGACACCAACTTAGAATTCCATTATTAAGTAAACCTGCTGATCAGAGGAAAGCACTTCTGAGAGGTTTAACTACACAATTAATTAGGGAAGGTAGGGTAACGACAACAAAAGCTAGGGCAAAAGCTTTAAGAAATGAAGCTGAAAGAATGATTTCCCTTGCAAAAGATGGAAGTTTGGCTTCTAGGAGAAGGGCTATTGGATATATTTATGATAAAAAATTAGTTCATTCATTATTTGAAAAAGCAAAGGAAAGATATGGGGACAGAAATGGTGGATATACACGCATAGTCAGAACTGTATCAAGAAAAGGTGATAACGCTCAGATGGCTATAATCGAGCTTGTTTAAGTTAGATAATAAAGGGGCTTTTACTAAAAAATACTTTTGAAAAGGGTAGCTTTATTAGTCCAATATGATGGATCTCATTATTCAGGTTGGCAAAAACAAAAAAATGCAAATACAGTCCAAGAAATTCTAGACAGAGCTCTTTTAAAGATTACAAATCATAAAGTAAAGTCTTTTGCAGCAGGTAGGACTGATGCAGGGGTCCATGCATCAGGTCAAGTAGTACACTTTGATGTAGATTGTGTTATTCCAGGAAATAGTTATTCTGATGTCTTAAATAGTCTTTTACCCTCAACAATTAGGATCTTGGAATCAGTTGAGGTTAAAGATAGTTGGCATGCATGCTATTCAGCACTATATAGACATTATCGATATGTCATTAATAACAGTAAATTTCCTAACTTGTTTATCAATAATTGGTCATGGCATAGATATCAAAAATCATTGGATGAAGTTTTAATGTTTAATGCATCTAAGACAATGGAAGGAGAACACGATTTTTTTGCTTTTCAGAAAAGTGGAAGTAACAGAACAAACTCTATTACAAAAATAAAAAATATAGATATTAAAAGAGTAGAAGATTTGATTTTAATTGATATTAAAGCTACTGGTTTTCTGTATGGAATGGTCCGTTTAATTGTTGGTCAACTGGTTTTAGTTGGAGAAAAAAAAATATCACCAGAAATTTTTATAGATCGATGGGTTAACAAAAAGAAAAATGATGTTAAAGAATCTGCTCCAGCTAAGGGATTATGTTTTGTAAATGCTGTTTATGAAGAAAATGTTTTTAAAAAGATTAATTACAATGATTTTTTTCCTGTATTTTTAATTAAGGGTTTTTCTTAAGTAAAGTTTAATTAAGCAAATTTTTTGTCTAAATCATTCAAAACTGTTGTTTAATATTCCTCCAATAATGTAGAATTTAATACTAACTTTTAATTTATTTGCATAAATTTGGTAAATGAATAAAACAACCACTCCATCTTTAGAAGCCATTGAAAGAAATTGGTTTTTAGTTGACGCAAAAGATAAGACACTTGGGAGACTTGCTACAGAAATCGCAACTGTTTTAAGAGGTAAAAATAAACCAACATTTACACCTCATTTAGATACTGGAGATTTTGTCATTGTAGTTAATGCTGAAAAAGTTGAGGTAACGGGAAAAAAAGCATCACAAAAGTTGTATAGAAGACACTCTGGCAGACCCGGAGGAATGAAAATTGAGAAATTTGAGTCTCTACAAGAAAGAATTCCTGAAAGAATCATCGAGCAAGCTGTTAAGGGCATGCTGCCTCATAATTCTTTAGGAAGACAGCAATTTAAAAAATTAAAAGTTTATAAAGGTGCTGATCATCCTCATGCTGCTCAGAATCCTGTATTATTAAGTAGTTAATTTATCAAAATGAATAGTCAAATAAAAAACAAAGCTGTGTATTGGGGAACTGGAAGAAGAAAAACTTCAGTAGCTAGAGTTCGCTTGATTCCAGGAACTGGACTAATAAAAATTAATGGTCGTGCTGGAGATGATTATTTAAACTTTAATCCCCTGCACTTAAACTCAATAAAAGCACCTTTGCAAACCTTAGGCCTTGAAAATTCTTATGATATTTTGGTTAACGTTTTTGGTGGTGGATTGACTGGCCAAGCAGATGCTATAAAGCAAGGTGCAGCTCGAGCACTTTGCGAATTATCTCCTGACAATAGGAAACCGCTAAAAACGGAAGGCCATCTCAGTAGAGATCCTAGAGCTAAGGAAAGAAGAAAATATGGTCTTAAAAAAGCAAGAAAAGCTCCTCAATTCTCTAAACGTTAAAGGAATTTAAATTATGCCAAAATCAGAAATACACCCAAAATGGTATCCAGATGCAAAAGTTATTTGTAATGGAGAAGTTGTAATGACTACTGGCTCCACACAGCCTGAATTACATGTTGATGTTTGGAGTGGAAATCATCCCTTCTTCACTGGAACTCAAAAGATTCTTGATACAGAAGGTAGGGTTGATAGGTTTATGAAAAAATATGGAATGGGTTCAGCTAATTCAGCCACATCAAAAGATCAAAAAGAAGAAAAAGATTCTAAAAAATAGAATTTTCAAAATTAAGCATAATTTCAATTGGAATACTCAACATTAATTGCAAGGTTGAAAACTGCTTCAGAAAGTTTTGAAAATTTGGAAGTGCAACTTGCAGATCCTGATATAGCTAATGATCCAAAAAAATTAGAATCCATAGCAAGAGAAAGGTCAAAATTGGAACCTTTGGTGATTGATTTTAATAAGTTGCTTGATACTGATAAAGAAATCGAAGATTCAAAAAATCTACTAAAAGAGAATAGAAATGATAAAGAAATGGAATCTTTGATAAATGAAGAGTTAATAATTCTAGAGGAATCTAAGAGTGAACTGATTCAAAAAACCACAATCGCCTTATTGCCAAAAGACCCGAGAGATGAAAGAAGTGTAATGTTAGAAATCAGAGCTGGTGCTGGAGGTAATGAGGCTTGTATATGGGCGGGTGATTTAGCAAGAATGTATGAAAGATATGGACAAAAAATTGGATGGTCTGTAAAACCTGTTAGTGCTTCAGAGTCAGATATGGGTGGATTTAAGGAGTTAGTTATCTCCGTTAAGGGAAATTCTGTATATAGTCAACTCAAATTTGAGGCTGGTGTACATAGAGTCCAAAGAGTTCCAGCTACTGAATCTCAAGGTAGAGTTCACACTTCTACTGCTACAGTTGCCGTTATGCCTGAGGCTGATCCTGTTGAGGTTAAAATTGACCCAACAGATCTAGAGGTTGGAACAGCAAGATCAGGAGGTGCAGGGGGACAAAATGTTAATAAGGTTGAGACAGCTATTGATCTTCTCCATAAGCCTACAGGAATAAGAGTTTTTTGTACTCAAGAGAGATCGCAATTGCAAAATCGCGAACGAGCAATGGAAATTTTAAGAGCTAAATTGTATGAGATTCAATTAAAAGAAGCTAATGCAAAAGAGAGATCACAAAGGCTTTCGCAGGTTGGAACAGGTGATAGGAGTGAAAAAATTAGAACTTATAATTTTAAAGATAATAGGACAACTGATCATAGATTAGGTTCCAATTTTTCACTAGAGCCAATTCTTGCTGGTCAATTGGATGAAGTAATTGAAGCATGCATAGCGCAAGAACAAAAAAGAATGATGGAAGATTTTAATAACGAAGTAGATTAAGAATTTATTTTTTGTTAACTTTTAATTCCTATTACGTATTTACTCCATTCTCTATGTCTGCCACTATCAATTTGTCTTGTGGCTTCAAAATTAAGATTACTAAGTGGACGATAAGGCTTGCGTTTTAAAGGCATATTTGCCTCTTCTGGAGTTTGGTTACCTTTTTGTACATTACATCTTAGACATGCTGTAGTAACATTTTCCCAGTTATCTGTTCCACCTCTGCTTCTCGGTAAAACATGATCTATTGATAGGTCATTCCCCCTATAGTTACAGTACTGGCAAGAATTATTATCTCTCAGAAGAATATTTTTTCTTGTTAAAGAAACCTCCCTAAAAGGTACCTTCACGTAGTAACGAAGTCTTATAACTGTCGGTAATTTTTTACCGCAATGTATTGAACATGACTTGTCTTCCTCTAAGCTTTCTGCTTTACCTTTGATCATCAAAATGACAGCTCTTCGCCAAGAAGTGATGTTTAAGGGTTCATAAGATGCATTTAAAACTAGAGTCTGGCCCATGCCAAAATACAATTTACATGTCATGCTAACTGTATATTTCAATAAGCGCATATAATTGTGCAAAGTTAATGCAAATTAGGCAACGTAATCAGGAATTTAATTTTGAGAAATATCCGATTTTTGAACAAGATTTGGATCCAAAACAAAGGGCATGGATAGAAGTTAAAGGTAAGGCATTAGAGGCAAATGTAAGGCAATTAAGAACAAAACTGAGTAATAATTGCTTATTTATGGCGGTTGTCAAAGCTGATGGATATGGACATGATGCGAAAGTAGTATCTGACTATGCTATCAAAGGCGGAGCTTCAGAATTAGGTGTTGCCACTTTAAAAGAAGGGATTAAGCTACGATCTCTTGGAGTTAAAAAACCAATTCTTATTCTCGGAAATCTATATACAAAAAGAGATTTAATAATATCCTTTAAAAATGATCTTATGCCAACTATCAGTAGTATAAGAGAATGTTTAATTTGCAATAATATCGGGAAGCACTTTGGATTGAAATTTTCTTTACATCTTAAGGTTGATACTGGAATGTCAAGATTAGGTTTTGAATTTAATAAATTTGTACAGCAATTTGAAAAAATAAAATCTTTTGAGAATATTTCAGTAGAAGGAATATATAGTCATTTATCCTCTGCAGATGAAGATAACCCATTAGACTCCAAAAGTATTACTCAATCACAAAGACTGAAGTTTAATGAATTATTGAAGCAAATTAATCTTGATCGAAATAATAAAATTAAAATTCATTTAGCCAATTCTGCGGGAATGCTTCTTAACAAAGATTTTCATTTTCACATGGTACGTGTTGGGCTTTCTATGTACGGTTACAGTCCTCTAGCCAAAATAGATAAAAATTTATTACTTAAACCAGCTTTATTTTTGAAAGCTAAAGTAGCTTTTATTAGGATTATTGATAAAGGTGTAAGTGTAAGTTATGGAGGAAAGTTTGTAAGTAGGAGAAAAACCAAGTTAGCTGTATTGAGTATTGGTTACGCAGATGGAGTTCCAAGAAATCTTTCAGGAAAGATAAACGTTATTCACAATAATAAACTTTATCCCCAAGTTGGATCCATAACTATGGATCAAATGATGGTGGACATAACAGATTCAAATGAAATTATTATTGGTAGTACGATGGTATTACTAGGATCTGACGGAGATAAAACTATTTCTCCTCTTGAGTGGGCAAGAAAATCTAATACTATCCCGTGGGAAATTCTTTGTTCTTTTAAAAATAGGTTACCGAGAGTTCAAGTTGATTAGACATTTCGATTAAATAAAAAATTTTGAATGTTTGCAAAAAAATTGATAATGTATAAGAACTGGAGAGGTGGCTGAGTGGTTGAAAGCGGCTCCCTGCTAAGGAGTTACAGGAGGTAACTTTTGTCGAGGGTTCGAATCCCTCCCTCTCCGTAATTATTTTGTTCGTGGAAGTTTATAAGAGTTCGCTGAAGATTTAGATCTACTGATATGACTACAGATACCATAATATGAGGTTCTTATAGGTTCGCATAAGTTTAATATTAAGAACATCCAATGGTGGGTAAAATGCATATTTGGAGTAAAAATATTGGGAAGAGATAACGTAGTTAGAGAATACGTTCTAAAAATTTTTGTGGGTAAATATATTTTTTAATCCTCAATTAACACATAGCGATCAGTATTCATATAAATCAATTACTAAGTTGAACCTAGTAATTAACATTTGATAATTAGTATATACAGTTTCGCGGACGTTCCTTACTACTCAAATTCAGATATTGGCAGGATCTTCAAAATTAATGAAATGGTTTAGTATGAAAAAATTATCTTTTTAAATCTAATATTTGGAATTTGGATTACTGATTGATCAGAAAATTTTGACTGAGGTAAATTAATTAAATTTACTTAGCATAGAGAGTTCTATAGAGAAATTCGTGCCCCCTCGATGTGAAATGACCATCATGCCCGAAGTAATAAGCATTTGAACAATCCCTCTCACATCTTTTTTTATATTCTTTAATTTCTTTATCCAGTAAATCTTCTAGATCAATAATTGAATTCTTAAAATCTACTGAGAGTTTTTCCCTCAGACCATTTAAACTTAAACTTAAATTGCTAGGAATATAGTATGTATCCTCTACGAGCCTACCAGGTACATTTTCATCTGAAAAACTGAATCCAGCCGGAAATAGTATGATTCTTACTTTAGAGTTTAGAAGATTGCCATGATAAAGAATTTGCTTTAGATCTTCTTTCACTAAGTAATATGCTTCTTTCTGAGTATCATCCCAGCAGTCGTAGATGTAGGAATACATAATATAATCCCTCATTAGTGGAGAAAAACTATCAATATTTTTTTTAGTTTTCGATGTCGGACATTTGTCAAAGGACATGTTTATGTGATCGGCCCAATAATCATTCCTTATTTTTCTAAGTTGAGGAGAAATTGCTGCTTTAGAACGAATTTGCAATATCTTTTGTACAGTAATACTTCTTGTAAGTAATCTTTTTACTGCAAGTAAAAAATCTTTTTTTGAAGTTGAGGTTTTGCGATTAACTTCTCCATATGTTGAGCGTTCGAACCTTGGTGTTATGTCGTTTGCAAATAGGTAAATGTCATAATTTGAGTTTTTTTTATTAATCGCTTTGATCGCTTGTAAATATTGTCGTGTGTTCCACGAAGAAAAACCGAAACCATATGAATTTCTATATGGTGAAGTTTTGGAATTATTAATTAAACCATATACGGATTTAGAGTATTCTATTTCTTCTGCTTGAATGAATGAATCGCCAATCAAATATGTATTGTAATTGTTTTGATTGAATACTCTTTGACCATATAGACAGTCAATCCTTCCTCCCGCTGAATCAGTGCATGAAGTAGTAGCAATCATGCTTGGATAATCGGGGCCTGGTTTTCTCAAATAAGTATTGTTAGGACATGACCCGTAAATAAAAGTGGTATCAAGAATTGATATATTGTCGCATCGATCAACTTCGTTTTTGGAAAAAAATTTAGAAACCCTTGGAGGTGCTTCTATTAGTAAAAGGCAAGCAAAAGTAAAGAACCCAGCAGTTATAGCACCTTGCAA
The DNA here is from genome assembly GCF_001180325.1 of Prochlorococcus marinus. GTDB lineage: Bacteria > Cyanobacteriota > Cyanobacteriia > PCC-6307 > Cyanobiaceae > Prochlorococcus_A > Prochlorococcus_A marinus_R. The sequence goes on along the minus strand of NZ_CVSZ01000020.1, from coordinate 16,990 downwards.
TAGAAACAATCTAAGTCTCATTGCTTAGAAAATAGAATAAATGAAAGGTGCAACTACTGACCCCTGGGTAAATACAATAAATGCTCCCATGAGGACGATCGTGATTATTAACGGCGCTAACCAATATTTCTTTCGGACTTTAAGAAAGTCCCAAATGTCTTTAACGAGATCAAGAAATGCTTCCATAGTTCAAAAAATGCGAGTAAGGTCAGTGAGGTGATTTTGTCTATTTTCCCGATAAGTTTTCTCTCCTTTACGCCGCCTTCTTAATGGATCATATCCTGTGAGGCGCATGATGTAGGCGATTGGTTGCAGTACAAAAATGAAGACCAAACCAAGGATAATGTGACTGTTTACCCATCCAAGTACATGTCCGAGCGCCATCCAAATCTTATATGGATAGTGAAGAAATCGGGGTGCTGTAAGTCCAAGGCTCAATCCTAGAATTCCTATCCAAAGAGTCCATTCCCTGAAATCGTGCCCGAAAAGTGAAGGAAGTAACCAACCTATTATAAGGGGGCATCCAAATCCGATAAGTAGTCCAAACTCACGAAGTTGTTTTTTGGAGATGGTTTCTTTCATGATTAATCAAGTTCAAACTCCTGCATCCAGGTTTCGTCTTTTTCTACCTTTGGTTGTTCGACCTTAAAAAGGATCTGGTTTTGAAGAACCAGTACATCCATTTCTGTCCTCATGAAGCACCTGTAAGCATCCTGAGGCGTGCAAACTATAGGTTCACCTCTAACATTGAATGAAGTGTTAACGATGGTGGGACAACCAGTTTTTTGCTTAAAGGCGCTGATCAAATTGTAATAGCGGGGATTAGTTTTTTTGTTTACTGTTTGAACTCTAGCTGAGTAGTCTACATGTGTGATTGCAGGCAGTGAAGATCGTGGAATATTGAGTTTCTCGATACCAAAGAGTTTGTCTTCTTCCTCTGTCATCTCCTTACATAGTTCTTTTTTAACGGGCGCTACCATAAGCATGTAGGGACTCTTGGTATTCATTTCAAATTGATTGATAACGTCTTCTTCGAGAACTGATGGGGCAAAGGGACGGAAACTTTCCCTGTACTTAATTTTTAAGTTCATCACACTTTGCATCTTCTGATTTCGTGGGTCCCCAATGATGGAGCGACCACCTAATGCTCTTGGACCAAACTCCATAGGACCATTGAACCAACCAATCACGCTACCTTTTTCAAGTTCCTCTGCCAAAAGCTCAAATAATGAAGAATCGCTGTGAGTGTGGAATGGTGCATTGATTTTTTCTAAATAGTTGGTGATCTCACTGTTACTAAATTCGGGACCCAAGTAAGTTCCTTTCATGGAGTCGTTTGAGTTGACGACTCTCTCCTTATCTTGATGCTGATGCCATCCCACCAAGGCAGCACCTAGTGCTGAGCCAGAGTCACCACTGGCAGGTTGAATCCAAATATCATCAAAGATATTCTCTTGAAGCAATTTACCGTTGGCAACGCAATTCAAAGCAACACCACCAGCAAGACAAATATTCTTAATTCCCGTCTCTTGCTGCAGTGACTTTGCAATTTTCAAGACGATCTCTTCTGTCACGACCTGAATTGATGCCGCTAGGTCCATATGGAACTGAGAGAGTTCCGTTTCTCCCTTCCGTGGAGGCCTACCAAATAGTTTGTGGAACTTCTTTCCTGTCATACGGAACCCACGGTGGTATTTGAAGTAACTAATGTCGAGACGAAATGTACCATCATCTTTAATATCAATTAGATTATTTTTGATATGTTCTACAAACCTTGGTTTCCCATAAGGAGCAAGACCCATTAGTTTATATTCACCAGAATTGACTTTGAATCCACAATAGTAGGTGAATGCTGAATAAAGAAGTCCCAGAGAGTGAGGGAAACTGATTTCCCAAAGAGGATTTATATTTTTACCCTTACCAATCCAAGCAGAGGTTGTTGCCCACTCACCTACGCCGTCCATACATAGGATGACTGCTTCATCAAAAGGACTTGGGTAGAAAGCAGCAGCAGCATGAGAGAGGTGATGCTCTGAGAATAAAAATTTTGGAATATGAGGATTATCATTTTGAACAAGTTTTTTTTGTAAGGATTCGAATTTGCTATTAAGTTCTGATTTTAAAAATAATTTTTCTTTTAACCATACTTGCATTGCTGCAATAAATGAACGTAATCCTCTTGGAGCAGCAGCAAGATATGTTTCTAATAATCTCTCAAAAGTTAGAAGTGGTTTTTCATAATAGACGATCATTTCAATATTTCTTAAGTCAATATTTTGCGATTTAAGAGTGTACTCTATTGCATTTATTGGAAATCTAGAATCATGCTTCTTTCTCGAAAATCTTTCTTCTTGAACTGCTACAATGATCTCTCCGTTTTTTATGAGTGCAACAGCACTATCATGGTAGTAACAAGATAAACCGAGGATATAACTGCTCATTATTTCAATATAGAAATTTACTTATTAATCTAATATACTTTTGTTTATTTAAAACATTAAATCGTACGTTTACTTAATAACCTTTAAGAGAATGATGGTTAAATCATCTCATTCTGTGTTCATGTTACTTCGTATTAGTTTATTCTAGTTCTTCAGAGTTTTCTTACTAGTTACTTTCTCTCAAGTAGTTTATTGTGAAATTTTTTAAGTTATATTTTTAAAATAGAGCGAGATTAATAGATTTTAGGTCATTAATAGAATTTAAAATTAAGTCCGCACCAGCATCTTGTAGATTTTTTTCGTATGAATTACGTTCATCTAATCGAGACTTTGAATGTAAATGAGGCGGAGCTATTCCAATACTGATGAATTTCTGAGATGGTATTTCTTTTTTTGCATTCATAACTGTATTTATATCTGCAATAGTATCTCCTACATATCCAATGGGAATACTTGATGTACCAAGTTTACCTCCAGTAAGTTTTTTAGATAATTCAATCAAGCCTGTTGGATCAGGCTTGTCCGGAGCATCTCCCATAGATATTAATGGAGGTGATTTCAGCCCAAGTCTTTTTTCTAAAACAAATTTTGCAGAGGCAGATTCTGCACCACTAACAAAACCCCAAATTATTCCATTTCTTTCTAATAAATCAAAAAAATTTTTATCAACTAATAACTCCTCATTAGTTATGTATCCAGACCAATATTTGCTATCTTCATTTGGATCTCCTCCAAAGTAAAGTTCTTCAAAACATTGAACTATTTCCTCTCTGGAAGGTATTTCAATATTTAAGTTTCTTTTTTTTTTAGATCTTTTGATGAATTCTAAACTTAAATCCCAGTCATTATTCCAGATGCCTTCATTTTTGGCATTATCAATATCCATGTAACTTGGCTCCCATCCAGAAAATTTGAAGACTGTTTTTTTTAATGAAAGTCTGTAACTATTCTCCACGCTGCGTATTACACCATCTATATCGAATAAAATTAAACCAATATTTTTCAATGAACTTTTGTAACCTTATATAGAAGATTAGTATTTTTTTTATATTAAAGCAAAGAAAAAATTCTTTAGATAATTTATTAATTATCTAAATTCAATTTTGTAAATATCCTCTTGGAGTAAGAAAGATTTCATCTCTTAATGTTGTTTGAGAATTGCCAATAATTATTATTGATAACATATCTATTTCTTTAAAAGGGATAGTGTTTAAAGTGAAAAACTTTTTTGATTGATTTTCTCTACCTACTTGTCTAGCTATTAAAACGGGAGTATTACCTTGCCTAGATTTTAAACATTGATCAATTACACTTTTTAGCTGCCAATTTCTTTCGATTGATTGAGGATTAAATAAAGCTATAACAAAGTCACCTAGAAGAGCTCCTTCAATCCTTTTCTCTATTAAGGACCATGGAGTTAACTTATCACTTAAACTTATTGAACAAAAGTCATTCATTAGTGGTGCTCCACTAAGCGCAGCAGCTAATTGAACACTACTTATACCAGGATGAACTTCAAAGTAAGGTCTATATTCTTTTTTTATTTTTTGAAGTAACTCCAGTAGCAAACCCGCCATTCCATAGAATCCAGATTCACCTGACGAAATTAAAGCTACTTTTATTCCTTCTTCGGCAAGTTTAATAGCTTTAATGCATCTTTTCTTTTCCTGAGTAAGTTTACTTTCAACTAATACTTGGTCACTCCTTTTTAAGGGTTTAATTAAATCTAAATACATCTTGTATCCAACCCAAACAGTGCATCTTGAAAGTGCTTTTTTTGCGTTACTGGTTAGGAAAGAGATATCACCAGGTCCACTTCCAATAATGTGAATTTCGCCATTACTTGGGTTATATTGATTTTTTGATTCTGATACAGCGATAGTTACTGCCCCAAATTCATTTTTAAAAATTCTTTTTTCTTCTAATAATTTTGATTCTTCTCCTGCTGCGAGTAAGCAAGAAGCTTCCGCTACAGAAGAGGTGCCAATTTCTTTTTCTACAACACTTGAAGGATTTGGAACAATTATTGTTGAAAGAGCTTCTTTACTAAAAAACTTTATAGGCAAGTTTTTTTCTTCAGCAAGTTCTAAAATTCCTTTCTCATCTTTTTTAATATCAACCGTTGCAAGTCCCGCAATTGATTGCTGTGATAAATTTCTTGACTTCAATAAATTATTTAAAGAATTTGCTATGAATTCTTTGCTTGTATTTCTTTCACATCCAATGCCAATCCATAATACGGGCGGATGCCATGTTGGTGCATGATTTTCGAATATACTCACATGAAATGTTGAATCTGGTTTTTCAATTTCTTTTTTTTTATTAATTTGATGAATAATCTCCCCCGATTCCGAAGTTTTCCATAAGCTATTTCCAGATAATTGTTTGCAAAATATTTCTTCTTTCCTGGCTTGTTTAATTACTAGTTTTGTCCAATCCTTTATTTTGCCAGATCTTTGCCAACCCCATTGATTCCCAAATGCATCAAGATTTAAGAAGCTTTGATCAATGGAATTATTAGTTTCTATTATTTCGCCACCAAGTAAATTAGCAATTTGATATGCAATATTTTGCGTATTTGACTGATGTAAGCCAATTAAAGGAACTATTTTGGCACATTTGTTATCAATTACTATTACCCCAGGATCTTGATCCTTAGAGGTTAAAAAAGAATTAATTATGCGTATTGATGCAGCAATTGAGCCTATAAAAATTATTAAATCTATTTCCGACCATTTTTTAAGTAAGATTTCTTTAGGTTTTTGTACTTGAACAAGTTCATCTTCCTTCCCATCATCTTTTGAAGAACCTGCAATATATATCTCATTGACAAATTCGGTTTTTTTAAGCCTTTTTAAAATGTCTTTTGAATTATTAGATAGACCTATAGCAATTCCTTTCAAATCAAGAACTATGGATAGTTAAGTTGAAATTATATCCTGTCGCTTGAATAAAAAATTTCCTTTGAAATATAAAAAAAAATTTAAGAAATTTATATAAAATTTAAGTAAAAATGCTCATAATTATGTCATAGACAAGAATTTAACAAAATATTCATATAGTAACAATCATTAGAACATTTGTTACGTTAATGCATAACGAAAGAATCTTTGCCTTATTATTTTTGAAACGAATATCTAAAGTTCCGAAGGATTCGTTTTCTTGAACATTATCATTAAAAATATGTTTAAGATCCGATCAATCGGCTTTAATGTCAATTATTTTCGAGGTGCTAGATGACCATCAGCCCACCAGAAAGTGGAGAAAAAAACAAAAAAGTTTTGGAGGATCCTGTTAAGGCTGATCCAAGACCTATTGATTTTGCCAAATTAGATAAGCCAGGTTTCTGGTCAAGTAAATTATCTAAAGGTCCAAAAACTACAACTTGGATCTGGAATTTGCATGCTGACGCGCATGATTTCGATGTGCATACAGGCGATGCTGAAGAAGCGACAAGAAAAATCTTTTCAGCCCATTTTGGACATCTTGCAGTCATTTTTATATGGATGAGTGCTGCATTTTTCCATGGAGCAAGATTTTCTAATTATTCAGGTTGGTTAGCTGATCCAACTCATGTTAAACCAGGAGCTCAGCAAGTCTGGGCAATAGTTGGTCAAGAAATGCTTAATGCTGATCTTGGTGCTAACTACAACGGAATTCAAATTAGTTCAGGAATATTCCATATGTGGCGAGCATGGGGAATAACTAATGAAAGTGAGCTTATGGCTTTGGCAATAGGTGCTGTAGTGATGGCTGCACTTATGCTTCATGCTGGAATATTTCATTATCACAAAGCAGCTCCAAAAATGGAGTGGTTTCAAGATATTGAGTCTATGCTTAACCATCATATAGCTGGTTTAGTAGGACTAGGATCATTAGCATGGGCTGGCCATTGTATTCATATCGGCGCTCCTACTGCAGCACTTTTAGATGCAATTGACGCAGGTACTCCTCTAGTAATTAATGGTAAGGAAATAGCAACTATTGCTGATATGCCTATGCCTCATCAACTCTGTGATCCTCAAATTATCGGTCAAATTTTTCCAGGATTAGCAAGTGGCACAGGTAATTTCTTTAGTTTAAACTGGTTAGCTTTCTCCGATTTCCTTACTTTCAAAGGTGGACTCAATCCTGTTACAGGAAGCTTATGGATGACTGATGTTTCACATCATCATTTAGCTTTTGGTGTTATTGCAATCATTGGCGGTCATATGTATAGAACCAATTACGGTATTGGTCATAGTATGAAAGAAATATTAGATTCACAGCAAGGTGACCCAATATTATTCCCTGCTCCTAAAGGTCATCAAGGTCTTTTCGAGTTCATGGCAGAAAGTAGACATGCTCAGCTTGCGGTAAACCTAGCAATGCTTGGATCAATAAGCATACTAGTATCTCATCACATGTATGCTATGCCTCCATATCCATATATAGCTACTGATTACATGACAGTACTTGGATTATTTACCCACCACATGTGGATAGGTGGATTGTTCATAGTAGGCGCAGGAGCGCATGCAGGAATTGCAATGGTCAGAGATTACGATCCAGCAAAACATATTGATAATGTATTAGACAGAATTCTAAAGGCAAGAGACGCTTTAATCAGTCACTTGAACTGGGTATGTATGTGGTTAGGATTCCATAGTTTTGGACTTTATATTCACAACGATACTATGAGAGCTTTGGGTAGACCCCAAGATATGTTTAGTGATTCTGCAATACAACTCCAACCAATTTTTGCTCAATGGGTACAGAGTATTCAAGCATCTGCTGTCGGAACTTCTCTTTTAGCAGGTACTGCAGAAGCTTTACCTCACAAAGCTTTAAGTGAAGTTTTCAATGGAAGTTTAGTGGAAGTTGGTGGAAAGGTTGCTATAGCTCCAATTCCATTGGGGACAGCTGATTTAATGATTCATCATATTCATGCTTTTCAAATCCACGTAACTGTTTTGATACTTCTTAAAGGGGTACTTTATGCAAGAAGCTCAAGGTTGATTCCTGACAAGGCTTCGTTAGGATTTAGATTCCCTTGTGATGGTCCTGGAAGAGGCGGTACATGTCAAGTTTCATCATGGGATCATGTGTTTTTGGCACTTTTCTGGATGTATAACTGTTTATCAATAGTTATTTTCCACTTCTCTTGGAAAATGCAGAGCGATGTTTGGGGACTCACTGGTGGTAATTTTGCACAAAGCTCCATTACTATTAATGGATGGTTAAGAGATTTCCTTTGGGCGCAGGCTTCTCAAGTATTAACAAGTTATGGTCAATCCATTAGTATGTATGGTTTGATGTTCTTAGGAGCGCACTTTATCTGGGCATTTAGTTTAATGTTCCTCTTCAGTGGTCGCGGATATTGGCAAGAATTATTCGAATCAATTGTTTGGGCACATAACAAACTCAAAGTTGCTCCAACTATTCAACCAAGAGCTTTATCTATCACTCAGGGTAGAGCAGTAGGTGTAACACACTTCCTTGTTGGTGGTATTGCTACCACATGGGCCTTCTTCCATGCTCGCCTTTTCGGCCTGGGCTAATTACCTGAACTTCACCTTTTTAATTCAATGGCAACAAAATTTCCATCATTTAACCAGGGTCTAGCTCAGGACCCTACAACTCGACGAATATGGTACGGAATAGCTACCGCTCATGACTTTGAAAGTCATGATGGTATGACCGAAGAAAAGCTTTATCAGAAGCTTTTCTCTACACATTTTGGTCATCTAGCAATAATCGCCCTCTGGGTAGCTGGTAACTTATTTCATATTGCTTGGCAAGGTAACTTCGAGCAATTTGTACTTGATCCAACTCATGTTCGTCCTATTGCACATGCTATTTGGGATCCTCATTTTGGATCTGGTATCACAGAAGCAATGACACAAGCTGGAGCTAGTGGTCCAGTAAACATAGCTTACTCAGGTCTCTACCATTGGTGGTACACAATTGGAATGAGAACTAATGAGCAACTCTTTCAAGCTTCAATATTTATGAGTATTTTGGCTTGTTGGACTCTTTTTGCAGGTTGGTTACACTTGCAGCCAAAATTCAGACCCTCTCTAGCTTGGTTTAAAAATGCAGAGTCAAGATTAAATCATCATTTAGCTGTTTTATTTGGTTTTAGTAGTATCGCTTGGACAGGTCATTTGGTTCATGTTGCTATACCTGAATCAAGAGGACAGCATGTCGGTTGGGATAACTGGTTAACAGTGCTTCCACATCCTGCAGGATTAGCTCCTTTCTTTACATTAAACTGGGGAGCTTATGCTCAAAACCCAGATTCTTTAGATCAAGTATTTGGAACAGCTGAAGGTGCTGGAACAGCAATCTTTACTTTCTTAGGGGGTCTTCATCCTCAAAGTGAAGCATTATGGCTTACAGATATTGCTCATCACCATATTGCGATTGGAACGGTTTTTGTAATTGCTGGCCATATGTATAGAAATACTTTTGGTATTGGACATAGCCTAAAAGAAATTACAGAAGCTCACAATACCAGACATCCCAATGATCCTCATAAAGGTAGTTTTGGAATTAACCATGATGGAATATATGAAACTGTAAATAATTCATTACATTTCCAACTTGGACTAGCATTAGCATCACTTGGTGTAGCAACATCTCTTGTAGCGCAACATATGGGTGCACTTCCCTCTTACGCTTTTATTGCCAGGGACTACACTACACAATCTGCTTTATATAGTCATCATCAATACATAGCAATGTTCTTGATGGTTGGTGCATTTGCACATGGAGCTATTTTCTTTGTAAGAGATTACGATCCAGAATTAAATAAAGACAATGTACTAGCCAGAGTTCTTGGAACAAAGGAAGCTTTGATAAGTCACCTTAGTTGGGTAACAATGTTGCTTGGATTTCATACTCTAGGAATTTATGTTCATAACGATGTTGTTGTAGCTTTTGGTAATCCTGAAAAGCAAATTCTTATTGAGCCAGTATTTGCTCAATTTGTTCAAGCTGCTCAAGGTAAGATGATGTACGGCTTTAACGCTCTATTATCTGATCCTACAAGTTCAGCAAGTCTCGCTGCTAATTCATTACCAGGTAATCATTACTGGATGGATCTGATCAATAGACAAGATGCATTAAGTGCTTTCCTACCTATAGGTCCAGCAGATTTCTTAGTTCACCATGCTATTGCTCTAGGTCTTCATACAACCGCTTTAATCCTTATCAAAGGTGCCCTTGATGCTAGAGGAACAAAATTAATTCCTGATAAGAAAGATTTAGGTTATGCATTCCCCTGCGATGGTCCTGGACGTGGAGGTACTTGTGATAGTTCATCTTGGGATGCCATGTATCTAGCTATGTTCTGGGCATTAAATCTACTAGCATGGGTAACTTTCTACTGGCACTGGAAACACCTAGCAATATGGCAAGGTAATGTAGCACAATTTAATGAATCAGGAACTTATCTAATGGGTTGGTTTAGAGATTATCTCTGGTTAAATTCTGCGCAACTTATTAATGGATATAATCCATTCGGAGTAAACTCTTTATCTCCTTGGGCTTGGATGTTCCTATTTGGTCACTTAGTTTGGGCTACTGGTTTTATGTTCCTCATATCATGGCGTGGTTACTGGCAAGAATTAATTGAAACATTAGTTTGGGCACATCAGCGAACTCCAATAGCTAATCTTGTTGGTTGGAGAGACAAGCCAGTTGCACTTTCAATTGTTCAAGCTAGATTAGTTGGTCTAGCACATTTCACGATTGGAAACATACTTACATTCGGTGCATTTGTTATTGCATCAACTTCAGGTAAGTTTGGTTAAACTTTTCTTAAATAATTTTAATCACCACTTTCGTGGTGATTTTTTTTGTTAAATTTTAATGTTCTAAATTAAGTTAAACTTATATAGTTATTATTAAGTATAAATGTCAGATATAAAACAATTAATTTCTATTATTATTCCTGTATACAACGAAAGTGAGAGTATTGGTTTTTTATTGGATGAAGTTATAAATGTAATGTCATTTCATGAATTTAATTTTGAACTGATTGTTGTCAATGATGGTTCTAAAGATAATACTTATCATGTATTAAAAGAACTAACTCACAAAATTAAAGAATTGTCAGTAATTTCCCTTCGCAAAAATTATGGTCAAACTGCAGCAATGTCTGCTGGCTTTGATAATTCTAAAGGTGATATTATCATTACTTTGGATGGTGATTTACAGAACGACCCAAATGATATTCCTACATTAATTTCAGAAATTAATGATGGGTATGATTTGATTTGTGGGTGGAGGTTTGATAGAAAAGATAAATTAATTAATAGAAAGATACCATCAAAAATAGCTAATAAATTAATAGCTCACGTAACAGGTTTGAAGTTGCATGACTATGGATGCTCATTAAAAGCTTTTAAGAAAGAAATAATAGATGATATTAAGTTGTATGGTGAACTTCATAGGTTTCTACCAGTTTTAGCAAATATTGAAGGTGCAAGAATCAAAGAAATTAAAGTAAATCATAGAAGCAGGCAATATGGATCAAGTAAATATGGAATTGATAGGACTTTTAGAGTTTTAATGGATTTACTAACTGTTTGGTTTATGACTAAATTTTTAACAAGACCAATGTATGGATTTGGTTTTGTTGGAATTATAAGTATTTTCTTTAGCCTTGCGATAAGTTCTTATTTGATAGTTTTAAAAATCATGGGTGAGGATATTGGAAATCGTCCGTTGCTGATGTTTGCATTAATATTAGGAATTGCTGGTGTTCAATTATTTAGCTTTGGATTATTGAGCGAACTTTTAATTAGGACTTATCATGAAAGTCAAAATCGTCCAATTTACAGAATAAGAACAATAAACAGTGCTAAGCAAAATTGATTGTTTACTTGAACTTTCTTATTAATAAAGCTGAAATTTTAACGACTTCAGGAGAAATATCTCTTAAGCCTTTTCGTAAAATTGGTAATGTTGATTTATCAGCCAATTCTTCCGCAATTTTTAATGCCTTTAATTTATTTTCTATATCACCCTGAAAAAGACTAATCATTTTATTTCTTTGAGAATTTCTATAAAATACTGAGTACTTTTTTTCCTCGTGATTGTATAAATAACTATTTTTTTTAGATGAAAATTTATTATTACTTTTTTTATTTTTCTTTAATTTGATAAAATTAAAATTGCTTTGATTTATTAACTTTTTAAAGCTTTTTTTTTTAAAAACTAGAAGTAATATTCCTATAAAAATAATAAGTAAAATTGCGAAAAAATTTAACATGTAAAAAGTTAATAATTTTTATATCATCAAGTAATAAAATTAACATTATTTCGCTTATAAATACTAAAGTGTTTAAAGATGTTTAAAGAACTATGCCATCTGATTTACCAAGTCTTCTACCCTCAATTTTTGTTCCATTAATTGGTATAGCAATGCCTGCTGTTTTTATCGTATTGATTGGAAGATTAATTACAGCAACTGAATAAATTATCAAACACTAAACTATTAAAAAAATGAGCGACTTTCAAAAATCATTCTCTGAATCAACAAGTTCTATTAAGTTTGATGAGAAATACATAGATACTTCTGTACAACCAAATGATATTGGCGTAGCAGAACAATGGGCAGTAAAAACAGTTGCTGATCCTTGTGTTGGTAATTTAGCTACTCCAGTTAATAGTGGTTATTTTACAAAAGCCTTTATAAATAATTTACCTTTTTACAGAGAAGGTATTTCCCCTAATTTTAGAGGTTTAGAAACCGGAGCAGCTTTTGGATATCTTCTATACGGACCTTTTACCATGACTGGCCCACTAAGAAATTCTGAATTTGCTCTGACAGCTGGACTTCTCGCAACTATTGGAGCTGTTCATATTTTGACAGCACTTTTTGTTCTATACAATGCACCTGGTAAAGCACCTAATGTTCAACCTCCAGATGCGACTGTTAATAATCCTCCAAAGGACTTATTTACAAGAGCTGGTTGGGCTGATTTTACAAGTGGATTTTGGTTAGGAGGATGTGGAGGAGCTGTTTTTGCTTGGTTACTTGTTGGGACATTACACTTAGATACCATAATGCCAATCATTAAAAATATTTGGACTGCTGGTTAATTTCTAAATAAAAGAATAAGTAATACTTTAATTTAATTTAATTTAAAATTTAAAGGTCAGCTCTATTAATTAACGTATAGTGCGGTCCCATCTATAATTTCTAACTACTCTTCCTGCTGAAATTAGTTTTGATTTATAATGTACTGATATTTTATCATTGGACTCTTTTAGGGTATCTAGTCCTACTCCATTTCTGCCAAAATCTATTCCAGAACTATGGTAATAGGATCCTTCTCCTTTGTAGATTCCAATATGATCACATTTTTCTTCATTTCCAAAAAATAAAAGATCGCCAGGTTGTAGAGCCGCATATGATCCTTTGTAATAAAAAAGGTGCTTACAAAAACTTTTTATTTGAAAAGAGTCTCGAGGTATATAAATTTGATGCTTCAAAAAAGCAGTCTGAATTAATCCAGAACAATCAAAATTGGGACCTAATGTACCTCCCCAAAGATATTCATTATTTAACTCAGATTGATCCTTGATCCATTTTAAAATTGAGTTAATTTTATCTTTTATAAAGAAGTGTTCATTTTCTAAACTGTTATTTTTTTTGAATTCGTATTTCTCAATAATTAATCCATCTAAATTTATCCAACAGATGTAACCATCTTCATATAGTTGAATAAGTATTCTTGAAAATTTATGATTGTTTTGATAAATATTTGGATAAATAAGCCTAAAAATTCTATTTTTAAATATTTCAGTAACTAATTTATCTTCTGTTTCATTTTGATACCCCGAAATATTAACTTTTAATTGCCACCAAATAGTTTTTGAAAAATTAGTTTGCTTAAATAGTGAAATAGGATTTTTATAAATTTCCATACAATGTCCTTTTACTATTTAAGTCAGGAGATGGGTCTAGCCTTAAATGATATTTTAATGAATGTATGCTCTCATAATAAAGATTTTTCAAGAGAAGATATTTCGATAACTTGGATTAATTATAAAAGTGAAAATAAAAGTATATTTAAAGGTTTTGGAACTGGCATTAATAACAAAAAAATGGTTTACCCTGCCAGCATAGTCAAGTTAGTTTATGGCCTTGCCGCATTTTATTGGATTAAAAAAGGTAGTTTATTATTATCAGATGAAATTATTGATGCTGTAGGGAAAATGTTGTCTTTCTCCAGTAATAATGCAACAAGCTTTTTAATTGATTTACTTACTGGAACAACAAGTGGACCTCGTATTGAAGGCGAACTATGGGAAAATTGGAAATACCAAAGAAGTATAATAAATGATTGGCTACATGATTTAAATTGGGAAGAATTAATTGGTATAAATTGCTGTCAGAAGACTTGGGACGATGGACCATTTGGTCGTGAGAAAGAATTCTATGGATATGATAATAAAAATAGAAACGCTATGAACTCTGATTCCGCTGCAAGGGTTTTGGAGGAAATTATGATTCATATTGATTATCAAGAAAATAATTTAAATCTGCGAAGCTTTTTAAAAAGAAATTTAAATAAAGTTGTTCTGAAAAAGGATTCTCTTAATCAAATAGATGGTTTTTTGGGTGAAGGATTACCAGAAAGCATTAATCTTTGGAGTAAAGCAGGCTTAATGTCTGAAGTTAGACATGATTCAGCTTGGTGGATTAATAATCAATCTCTACAAACTTTATTAGTAGTTTTTTGTAATGGAGAAAAATATTCCAAAGATTCTTCCCTTTTACCGTTTATAGCAAAAGAAGTATTCAATTTTAATAAGAAATATACTATTGAGGACTAAAGTAAATCATCTAAGAAATTAGAATCTAATTTGTCAGTATATGCTTCATAAGGTAGCATTATTACTTTTTCAAAATCTAAATCATTCATAATCCATTCTCTATATTCTGCTAACAAACTTTTTCTATCTTCATTATCTAATTCAAAAATACGCAATGCGGTATCTTTAAGATTTTCTTTTATTAAATTTTTAATGTCTTTCTTCATCATTTTATGTTAATTCTCCCTCCAAAATCACTCTCCTAATTGTTGATAATGCAATTCCAGTTTGTGTTCTGATTGATCGATATGAATATCCTTCATTACGCAATCTGATTACTAAAGATTCTTTTAAAGGACTTATTTTGGGCCTGCCTCCCAAATTATTTCCAGATAATTTTCTGCGTAATAGTTGTTCTTTTTTTCTTTCACCTAAACTTTTGTCTTCTAAATTATCTAATTCACATAAAATCTTAAAAATTGAAGAATTTGCATTGGAAGATTCATTGGCAGCAAAAAAACCAGTCAAAGTTCGTAATTGAATATCCTTATTAATAAGTTTATTTATTGTTATCAAACATTCTTTTTTATTTTTAAATGCTCGATCAAGCTCAGTTATTATTAATTGATCCCCTTTTGATAGGGAATTTATAGCTTTATTGAGTTGGGGTTTGATTTCTTCATCTAAACTAATAAATTCAGAGAATACTAAACTGCAACCCTCTTCCTTCAAAATTTTTATTTGCTCTTCTAAATATTCATATTCGTTTTGAGTAGCTCTAGCATAACCTATAGCTTTAGAGTTTTTATTTTTTTCCGATAATAAAATAAGTTTTCTTTTGAATTTAAAAGTCAATGTTTTATTACATATATTTTTTACTGTATCAAAAAATAATTAAAAAAACACTTTTTGGTACAAATAGTTCAATTGTTATAATCTTTCAAGCCACATTTTTGAAATTAGTACGTTCTGATATCTGTATTAAAAATAACGTTATGAAATCTGTTTCAATATTGGTTAATGAAACAAAAACGTTGTGTAACGAGTAAAATTAATAAAGATTTTCTAAATTACAGAAGGATTAGTTGAATTCATTTATTTATTTACTTCTGTTGAATGAGCTTCGTCTTTGAAATTATAAATAGTTAATTCATCTTGTTTTTAGTAAAATAAAAATACAGGTCAAGAAGATTTAATGTGACTAATAATCCTAATAATTTAATTTCAAAACCTGAATGGTTAAGGGTCAAAGCTCCACAAGTTGAGCGAATTGGTAATACTGCAAATTTATTAAATGATTTAAATCTCAATACCGTATGTCAAGAAGCAAGCTGTCCAAATATCGGCGAATGTTTTGCTAGTGGAACTGCAACTTTCCTCATAATGGGTCCTGGTTGCACTAGGGCATGTCCATATTGCGATATTGATTTTGATAGATCTAAGAGAGACTTAGACCCAACTGAACCATATCGTCTAGCCGAAGCTGTTTTTAGAATGAAGCTTAAGCATGTTGTAATCACATCAGTTAATAGAGACGATCTTGAGGATGGTGGCGCATCTCAATTTTTTCAATGTGTTCATCAAATAAGAGAAAAATCTCCTGAAACTACGATTGAGCTTTTAATTCCTGATTTTTGTGGCAACTGGAAAGCTCTTGAAAAAGTTCTTGATTCAAATCCAAACGTTTTAAACCATAATATTGAGACTGTGCCTTCGCTATATAAAAAAGTAAGACCTCAGGGTAAATATGAAAGAACTCTTGAGTTGCTTAAAAGAACCAGAGACTATTCTCCCAAAATTTATACAAAGTCAGGCTTCATGCTTGGTCTAGGGGAAAAAGATGAGGAGATTTTAAGTCTGCTTAAGGATTTAAAAAGTAATTTCGTTGATATTGTTACTATTGGTCAATATTTATCTCCTGGCCCTAATCATTTACCTGTTAAAAGATTTGTAAGTCCTTCAAAATTTAATTACTTAAAAGCGTTTGGGGAAAAAAATTTAAACTTCATGCAAGTAGTTAGTTCTCCTTTAACTCGTAGTAGCTACCATGCTGAAGAGATTCAAAAACTTATGAAAAAGTATCCAAGATAGTTATATTCATTTATTTGGATCTATCCACTCATTTAATTTCCATTCAACTAGATCATTTTTAATCATTGGATCATTCTTAATTATTTTTAGTGCATTTCTATAATTATTCATCTCAAGAATAAGTAATCCGCCGTCACCTGGCCTATTTAACTCATCTACCAAAAAGCCACTTTTTATATTAATTCCCTCTTTTTTTAATTTTTTTACCCAATCAATATGTTCGTTAATTATTTTTCGTTTTAAATCATTTTTAATTAAGTATTCTTTTTTTATAATTTCAGTTTTTACAAAGAAAGGCATTTACATTTTTTTTACACCAAGCATCTCTTCTTCGCTTGGGGGAACAATCAATTTGAAAGTACTCTTAAAATGAGACCAATTTTCAATTATTTTGGCAGCCTTTGAGCTATTTGTTTTTGCTTGATATTCTCTAATAATTTCCAATAAGATATTTTCTTGCTTTGATGAAGTTATTTGATGAATGCTAACTATTTCTTTATTTACTTTATTACTTAAATCATTATTTTCATCGATTATAAAAGCTATTCCACCAGTCATGCCCGCACCAATATTCCTTCCTGTGGAACCAAGAATAACTACTAAAACCAAATAAAACAGCTAAATGATGATTTAATCTTGACTCTGCA
>NZ_CVSZ01000019.1 GCF_001180325.1 Prochlorococcus marinus | reverse complement strand
ATTTGTAAAAATTCTAGGCTATAAATTTTGGGATGAAACTCAAAACGATACATATAGATTATTCCTTGGTGCATCAGATTAAATTTAAGGTAAATTAGGAAAGATTTCGGTAATTAAAATCAATCAATCTGATCTAAATACCACGCCAATTTCTGATATAGATCTAGTTACTAAAATTGAAGCTGTTCTATATTTGAAAGGCAGACCTATAACAAAAAAGGATCTTTCAGAAATTACTAATTCTGATATAAACTCAATAAATGATGCAATAAAAGATCTACAAAATAAATACTCTAATCCCAAATCGGCTATAGAATTAAATGCAGTTAATAACAGTTTTTCTCTCGAACTAAAATCGAGTCTTAATGAATTCGTCGATGATTTACTTCCTTCTGATTTGAAAACCTCCGAATTAAGGACATTGGCTACTATTGCGATCAAAAAAAAGATCTTACAATCGGATCTTATACTTCTTAGAGGTTCAGGTGCTTATGAT
>NZ_CVSZ01000018.1 GCF_001180325.1 Prochlorococcus marinus | reverse complement strand
CGTTAGTTTTAGAAGACTGTATTAATCTAGCTTTCCTTTGCAAATCAGATGCATTAAAGACTTGCAATTTAACTAACCTACCAAACAAACAAAATATTAGTAGTAAACTAAAAATATAGAGAAATTTAAATCTTCTTTGATCCAGTGGTGTTAGGCGAACAATTTTTTTGTATTTTTTCATCAATATCCCCTTTGATATTTGCTATCTACAAAACCTTCAATGAAACTACTTAAATTTTTCATAAATAAACTTTCTTTTTTTTCTGGAAGTTTATCTAGATAGATTAAATCTCTAGGTTTGGTTTTTCTATAAGTGTTAATAGACTCAAGTTCACTAATATAAAATTCCTCAGTTTTGGAAATATAATCAATAAGATTATTATTGATAGCTCTTGTTTTAGATAAGTTTTTATATGTATTTGACCATTTTCTTTGACTATCAAAAGACAAGAAAAACAAGGTGAAAATTAATACCAAAAGAGAGATGTTAATGGTGTCGAAAATTTGATGTATTAATTTGGAATTGATTATAGATATTTTTTCAGAGTTTTTTTTACTTTCATGTGAAACTTTTTTTTTTAAATTAAGCTGATTCCCATAAGGTTTCATCTATGATTTTTTATTTAAATAAAAGAAGTGTTATTAGTTAAATAAACATCTTTTTGTTTGATTCGCAAGTAAAAAATTAAATTCTTTATGTCCTCAATAGGAACAAATTTAAGAAAGTCAATCCGTTCCATAAAGAATGCATAATCACTGAGGAAAACAAACTCCCTGAAGCAATTCTTGTAATTGCCAATCCAATACCTAGAACAAATAATGGCGGCATTTCTCCCAAGCTTAAATGGGCTAATGCAAAGATAAAAGCTGAAACTATGATGCCCGAAATTTCTCCAAAATCTCTTGAAAGAGTTGGTAGTAAAATACCGCGA
>NZ_CVSZ01000017.1 GCF_001180325.1 Prochlorococcus marinus | reverse complement strand
ATTATTGCCTCATAAATTCTAAATATGGTTTTTCGATTAAAAAAAGGGGATTTAATAGATATTTTAGCTCCTGGCTCCTTTATTGATGAAGAAGAAAATTTTCAAAAAGGCATCAAAATCTTAAAAAACTGGGGTTTGGAAATTAATGAAAATAATTCTCTATCTAAAAAATTTGGTTATTTTGCAGGTGATGATCTAACTAGATTTGAAGAACTGGAAAAAGCACAAAATAGTAAGCTAATCATTTTT
>NZ_CVSZ01000016.1 GCF_001180325.1 Prochlorococcus marinus | reverse complement strand
CCGATCTATTTGGCAGATCAAATAAATCATTTATTACCTTTAGGAAATCCTTCAACTTTATTGTTTATCCCTCAAGGAATAATAATGGGAGCATATGGAGTAATAGCCAATTTATTGAATTTTTATTTATGGTATTTGGTTTACATTAACTTTGGTTCAGGAAGTAACTATTTTGATAAATCATCAAAATCTGTGGAAATAAAAAGAAAAGGACTATTTAAAGATATTGAAGTTAAACTAAATTTCGATGAAATTAAATCGGTAAAATTGGATATAAGTGAGGGATTTAATCCCAGAAGAAGAATTGCGTTAGTATTAAAAGGTAGAAAAAAACCTCTCCCTTTAAGCGGTGCAGGTGAACTTAAACCACTGCTTCAAATTGAAGAAGAAGGAGCTCGTCTGGCAAAATTTTTGAATGTTAATTTGGAGGGCTTAAAATAAAAAAAAAATTTCTTAAGAGAACATTATCTTTCATACAGGTTTTGTTTTTTTTGCAAGCTTGTAGTTATAAAAATAAGGTTGATTCAAATTATTACTGCCAAAAATTTAGATTTATTTGTATTAAGAGTAATAAAATAGTTAATTTTAAAACTACAAAAGGTGACTTTGAGGTTGAATTATTTGGTAAAGACAACCCAGTAACAGTATCAAACTTTCTGGAAAACATAGAAAATAATATTTACATAAACCAAAAATTTTATAAAATAATAAATTATCCCCACATAAAGTTTATACATGGTGGTGTTAATCCAAAAAATAAACTTTATTTTGAACGAAATCAAAACCCGAATAAGACAAGTCCATTAATACCTTTAGAAATAAAATTCAAAGAAGAAAGTAAACCGAGATATAACTATCAAATAAAAAATCCTAATGAAACTGAAAATTTAGTAAACACTTTTGAGAATGGTTCAATTGCTATGGTTAAAAGCGGTAAGAAAAAGTCTTCATCAACTGAATTTTTCTTTGTAACTACTAAGATCCCAGAATTAGATGGAAGATATTCAATTTTTGGAAAGACTATAAAAGGATTAGATGTACTCAAAAAAATCAATAAAGAAGACTACATCAAGTCAATCCAGGTAATTAATTAAATTTCTAGAGAATATTTGTTTATTTTTAACATTTCTGTATTAACTCCTGAAGACCGTTTAAGAGCTACTTTACCAGTCCTTGCTATTTCAAGGATGCCGTATGGTTCTAGTAATTTCTCTAGAGCAACTAACTTCCCAGGATCTCCAACTACCTCGAGAGTTAAGGCCATATCTGATACATCAACAACTTTTGCACGGAAAATCTGCACTATATCAAGGATATTACTCCTGGTATCTTCTTTTGATGAAACTTTTAGTAACATCAATTCCCTCTCAACAGCTGCGAGATTAGTAAAATCTACAACTCCCAGAACATTAAATAATTTATTAAGCTGTTTAGTCATTTGTTGAAGTGTTTCATCATCACCTTCTACTACCATTGTTAACCTTGAAATCCCTTTAGATTCTGCAGGCCCTACTGCAAGGCTATCTATGTTGAATCCCCTTCTAGCAAATAGTCCTGAGATTCTACTCAAGGCTCCAGATTCATCTTCTACGAGAACTGATAATGTATGTTTCATATTTTAAAAGATTTTTAAATCTCTAATCCATTCATAAGAGATTCTATTGAATACTGATGGATCTTCATCATGTATACAATGACCTGAATTGGATACTATTTTTAATTTTACCCATCTATGGAAATTTGCAATCTTTTTACCAACAAACAAAGGTATGAAATTATCTTTTTCTCCCCAAATTAACAAAAAAGGAACTTTTTTTGAGGCGCTAAGTTTTTTCAAAAGGTAAGAAGCTTGAATATTTTCATCTCTTGAAGACATTCCAATACACATCGCTCTTAATGATCTAGCTGAAGTTCTCCTTAAAACTGGTTTTGTCACCAAATCTATTAGTTCGCCATCAATATTGTTTTTTTTGAAATAGGCAGAATGTAATCCCAGTTTTATAACTCCTAATTTTGTTATTAAAAATAAAATAATCTCTAAAGGGAAAAACAAAAAAAATATTGTTATGAATCTATCTTGAAATTTCTTAAATGATGATTTTTTTGTTATGGACTTTTTATTTTCTTGAATTTGATCTGGCAAAGGCGATGCAATAACTGTTGCAATCTGATCCTCTAATGAAACAGCACATGTTAAAGCAACTAGTGATCCAAGGGAATTGCCAATAAGAATAACTTTCCCAGACTTCTTTGGTCTTATTACCTGTGCAATAAAGTCTTTCACTTGATCACACCAAATCTGATTATTTAATTTTCCAATTTGTTTAATCCCAGGTTGATCTGAATCCCCAAATCCTATTAAATCCAAAGAATAAGAGGCAAAATTCTTTTTCGCAAAATACTCTAAATTGTTTCTCCAATGTTTTCGACTTGCTCCAAATCCATGGAGAAAGATAATTGGAATCTCATTTTCTTCCCCTGTAACACTCCAACAAATTTTAAAACCGTTCCAATTCCAGTAATTAGGAATGTTTAAATTTTTTTTAAAATTATTATTCATATACTCAAAAATTTTCAAGATATTTGAATTATCTACATTTTTAACAAATAAATGTATTTTGAATGTAAATTATAGTAATCATTCAATTTTACTATGGCTAAAGAAATTTTTAGTATTGCAGCAGTTTTTTGGATACTGATACCAATAGGATTAGTTGGTGGTGCTTTGTTATTAAAGTTTCAGGGTGACTGATTCTCACGGATACATCACAATTTGAGTTATGGTCTTAAAGTTAAGTAAATCTTAAGTATGAAGATTCTTTTAGTAGGAGCAACAGGGACACTTGGTAGACAAATAGCAAAGCAAGCTATAGAAGAGGGACATGAAGTAAGATGCTTTGTAAGAAATCCAAGAAAAGCTTCCTTTCTACAAGAATGGGGTTGTGAATTAACAAAAGGTAATTTATTAAATTCTTCTGATATCGAATATGCACTGCAAGATATTGAAGTAGTTATTGATGCAGCGACTAGTAGGCCAGATGATCCTAAAAGTATTTATGAAATTGATTGGGATGGAAAACTTAACTTATTTAATGCTTGCGAATCTTTAAACGTAAAAAGGGTAATATTCCTTTCTATCCTCCTAACGGAAAAGTTTAGAAATGTTCCTTTAATGGACATTAAATTTTGCACTGAAAAACTTCTTGAAAAATCTGATTTAGATTATACAATCTTCAAATGTGCAGCTTTTATGCAAGGAGTTATTGGTCAATTTGCAATCCCAATCTTGGATAGTCAAGCAGTGTGGATGAGTGGGACTCCAACTAAAATTGCTTATATGAATACTCAGGATATGGCGAAAGTTGTTGTAGCAGCAGTAAATAATCCTAAAACTCACAGAACATCGTTGCCATTAGTAGGTCCCAAAGCATGGGATTCAAATGAAGTTATATCTTTATGTGAAAAATTTAGTGAAAAAAAGGCAAAAATTTTTAGAGTTTCCCCCTTCCTTATTAGTGTTACTCAAAAAGTAGTTTCCTTTTTCCAAGATTCTCTTAATGTTGCTGAGCGATTGGCTTTTGCTGAAGTAACTAGTAGTGGTGAATCATTAGATGCTGACATGAGCAAAACTTACGAAATATTGGAAGTTAAAAAAGAGGATATGACCTCTCTAGAGAGTTATATAAAGGAGTACTATCAACAAATACTTAAAAGATTAAGGGAAATGGAAGCAGATCTTAATATTGAAGAAAAAAAGAGATTACCTTTTTAATATTGCATTTTTAGAGTTAGACAGTATATTTGTACTATCTAAATATTATTGACCTATGTCTGTTTCTAAGTCTAAAAACCTTGAACGAAAACTAGATAATTTTGCAAAAGAAGCAAAAAATGAATTAAACAATGTTTGCGGATCTTCATTATGGGAAAGCCTTGGGTTTGTTTTTTTTGATCAATTAGAAGATTCTGAAAAAATTGCGAAAGCAAATTTTTACTATGGACAACTTCAAATAATTAATGAAATTAAATTTTCAATTTGAATTGAATTGCATATTTTTACGTATGTAATTTTTTTTAAATCAATTTTGGCCAATCTTTTTCTGATAATATGTACTTAGTAAAAGATTAATTAATGATTGAAACTTCAGGTGTAATAGAAAAAGAGCAGGGGAATGGATTTTATTTGGTTACCTTAGAACAACCTGAAGGACATCAATGTTTATGTAGAGCTGCAGGTAAATTGACTAAATTTAGAATTAAATTATTAGCTGGAGACAAAGTGTTAGTTGAGATAAGTCCTTATGATCTTTCTAGAGGGAGGATAACTTATAGAGAGAGAAATGCAGGCAATGCTAAACCTACTACTAATAAAAATAATCCCAAGAGAAATAATAAATAAAAAGTTACTTTAGATAATATTTTTTATCGCTTCTTTAAACTCACTTCTTTGTTTAACACCTTGCCATTGTTTTTTTAATAATTTTTCTTTAAAAAGTTGAACTGTTGGTGTGCCATTAATACCAGCTTGTTTTGCAATATCTTGATCTTTATCAATATCTATTTCAACGCCAAGAACTGCACCATCAAGTTCTTTAATTACCCTTTTTAACTGAGGTTTTAGAACATGACATGGGCCGCAACTTGGAGAACTAAAAATTACTAAGATAGGTTTTTTACTCTCGTGATAGAGTTTCCTTAATGCATAACTCCCTTTTTGCCATTCAGAATTTGAATCGAAAGTATCTTCATTAACTTCTTCTTCATTAAAATCTGATGAATTAAGTTTTTTTTCTGGTTCTGGTGTTTCTCTGACTATAGTTTTTGCTAAGTTTTTCTCGGCTAGCCACCTTTCGGTAGCTAATGCTGCCATGCACCCAGTTCCTGCAGCGGTAACTCCTTGTCTCCACTCAGAATCGACAACGTCACCTGCTGCGAAGATGCCTTCAATAGATGTTTCTGGCCTTCCTGATTTGCAAGCAATATATCCTTTATTATCTAAATCAATTTTGTTATCTAAGAACTTCGTATTTGGTGTGTGCCCTATCGCGTAAAAAAGACCTTTTATATTGATTTCCCCTTTACCTTCTAGAGAGTGAATAGTTTCTATTTTCTCAAGCCATTCAGAGCCATCCGCTCTATTAACTTTTGTGTTCCAATGAATTTCTATCTTTGGATTAGCTTTTATTCTATCTACCATTGCTGCGCTAGCCCTTAATTTTTCTGATCTAACAATCAAATGCACTTTGCTTCCATACTTTGTGAGATATGCTGCTTCTTCACATGCAGAGTCGCCCCCTCCAATAACGGCTAATTCTTCACCTCTAAATTGTGGGGTCGCTCCATCACATATTGCACAAGCACTTATTCCTTTACTCCAGAATTTATCTTCATTTATCACGCCTAATCTATTTGCACTTGCTCCGGTTGCAATAATAATTGAGTTAGATTTTATAGTCCCTTCTAAAGTTTTTAATTCAAAGGGATGTGAATCAGTATTTATTGAGACAACATCACTTTCGTATAAATTAGTGCCCCATCTTTCGGCTTGAGCTTTCATTAGATCCATTAATTCAGGACCAAGTACACCATCTGGAAAACCTGGATAATTTTCAACAAATGTTGTAGTCATTAATTGGCCACCAGGAATTCCACCAGAATTAAATCCTGTAACGAGCAATGGTTGAAGATTTGCTCGTGCGGCATATATTGCAGCGGTGTAACCTGCAGGCCCAGAACCTATAATTACAACATTTTCTACGTTTGAAGTCTTCTCTTTATTTTCCATTTATTTGCTAATTTCACTATTTATAATAATAAACAAACCCAAATAATGTAGGGCGGATTTCACTCGATAGATTTATTACTCAGTCGTTGACTTTTTGGTCTAATAACTTTTTTAATTCCTTTGGGAAGTTTAAAACAGAATCTTTTAAATTTTCGTTCTTTTCTCCAATATGTAATATCCACTCTCTAAATTCTTCTGCGATTGCATAACTGTCTTCATACCTTTCTAAAGTGTCCATTGCAGAAATTCTATTGGTTGCCCAACAGGTCGCTATGTCGATCCTTTTTCTAATGAAATTGTCCATTCAAAGATTTAAGTTATATATAGATAAACACACCAGAGAAACTATGTATTGTCTAATAAGTTACAACTTTGTACTTCCAAACAATAATTTAATCTTTAATTTATATTTGAGCCAATTTTTGGGTTAATTATAAAGAAAATATAAAGAAATATAGTTAGACTGCCTCGCTGTGATTTGCAAGTAGCCTTTCAACTTCCTCAAAACCCTCTTTAGCTGAATTTATTGCAAGTTCCTCGCTAACTTTTTCTTCTGATATTAATTTTGCGGATATTTTTTTTAAAAGTGTTTCTTTCTTTTCTCTTAGTGAGCTAACAATTTCTTCTTCAATGATAGATTTTATTGCTTTAGAAATTATTTTTTTATCATTTGCTTCCTCGAATGTGCCCTGAACTAATTCTTGAATAAATAATCGATGCACCTCGCTACTCCTTAGAAAGCTTTCTGTGGCATTAATAATCCCTTCAACAAGAGCTTCATCAGGTTCAGAACCATTTTCTGCCAGCTTAAATTCCCAATCTAAATGTCTTCTTTGCCAACCTGCAGAGTGCAGACTTGGCATGACTGTCTGAGAATAAGTATCAACTGACATTTCATAAATTCTCTCTGCTAATTTCTCGCACCAGTCTTTACCATGTTTTTCTAGATTTTTCTGCATAGCTTGCCTTGGAACAGCATGACCACCATGATGACTGTGACATACTCCATCAGGACATTCGATTGCTTTTATACTCATTGGATTATTTAGTACCTATATATTCTAGATAGCTATTTTTTATAGAAAAGAAAATATATTTTTAACAAAAATCCAAGACTTTTGACTTTCTTCAATTTATATTTAGTATGTTAAAAAAATAAATAAATAAATAAATTGACAAAGATACTTATTCCTTCCGAAACAAGCTCTGGTGAAAGAAGAGTTTCAGCTACTCCAGAAGCGGTAAAGAAATTAAAAAGCCTTGGATGTGATGTTTATATTGAAAGTTCAGCAGGAAAATTATCAGGATTTAGTGACTTATCATATGAAGAATCGGGCGGAACAATAATATCTAACTTAGATCAAAAAATTTGGGGTGAAGCGGACTTAATATTTTGTGTTCAAACTCCATCAGAGGATAATTTAACTAAATTAAAGGAAGGCGCTGTTCTTCTTGGTCTTCTTAACCCATATGGTAATAAGGAGCTTCTCAGGATCATAAATAGTAATAAGATTTCAGCTTTATCACTTGAGTTGCTGCCGAGGATTAGTAGAGCTCAATCTTCTGATGTTCTTTCTTCACAGGCTAATATTGCTGGATATAAAGCAGTTCTTTTGGCTGCAAGTGAGTTAGATAGATATTTCCCAATGCTTATGACTGCAGCTGGGACAGTCCAACCTGCCAAAGTAGTCGTTCTTGGAGGAGGAGTTGCAGGATTACAGGCAGTTGCGACAGCAAAAAGACTTGGTGCAATAGTATTTGTATCTGATATTAGACCTGCTGTTAAAGAACAAGTAGAGTCCTTAGGAGCAAGATTTATAGAACTTCCTGAAGTTGAGGAAAAGCCAGGCGAGGCAGGAGGTTATGCAAAAGCTGTAACACCGGAATTCCTCTCAAAACAGAAGGCAACTTTAACTAAATATTTAACTGAAGCTGATGTTGCTATATGTACTGCGCAAGTTCTAGGTAAAAAGGCCCCTGTTTTAATAGACTCTCCCATGATTGAAAAAATGAGACCTGGGGCTGTGGTGATAGATTTGGCAGTTTCTCAAGGAGGGAACTGCGAAGGAACAAAATCAAATGAAACTATTATCAAAGATGGGGTAAAACTCATAGGAGCGGGCGAATTACCCTCTTCAGTTCCTTATGATGCAAGTTCACTTTATGCTAAGAACTTAACATCTTTGATTACACCATTTATAAAAGATGGTGTAATTAAATTAGATAAAGAGGATGAACTCATTTCTGGATGTTTATTAAGCGATGAAGGAGTTGTTCTTCAAAATAAAGTTTTTGAAAATTGAGGTTTTAAAATTATGTCTTTTATAAGTCTTCTTTGGGTTCTTTTACTTGGTAGTTTATTAGGCCTCGAGTTAATTGGAAAAGTTCCGCCTACACTTCACACACCTCTAATGAGTGGAGCAAATGCAATTTCGGGAATAACAATGCTTGCAGCCTTGACTTTAATTGTAAAAGCAGAGGGTAACATACCACTTTTAATAATTGGTTCAGTTTCTCTTGGATTCGCTCTTTTCAACGTTGTAGGCGGTTTCTTTGTAACTGATCGAATGCTCGCAATGTTTAGTCGTAAACCATCAAATAAGAAGTAATTTTTAAAATGAATCTACCTGTAATCATTAAATTCGTTATTGACCTTCTAGCGGTACTTTTACTGGCTTTGGGAATAAAAGGATTGTCAAAAGTAAAATCAGCAAGGGATGCTAATAGATTAGCTGCATTTGCAATGTCGCTATCAGTAGTAGGATTACTTTCTTATTATTTAGGCACTTCTGGCATTGCTATTCAGTCTTGGATTTGGATAATAATTGGATCAATCATAGGTAGTTTATTCGGAGCAATTCTTGCAAAAAAAGTTCCTATGACCTCCATGCCTGAAACAGTTGCATTGTTCAATGGTTGTGGAGGAATGTCATCACTTTTAGTGGCCTTAGGAGTAGCTATTTTTCCTATATCTGGAGGCCAAGAAAATTTTGATTTTTTTAAGTCACTGATTAACGAAGTTTCAATATCTGTTTCTATATTTGTTGGTGCCATAACTTTCACAGGTTCAATTGTGGCAATGGCAAAGTTACAGGGTTGGTTGTCAACTCCAGGATGGACTCAGAGCAAAGTTAGACATTTTGTAAATATTGTTTTTGCAGTTGCTTCCTTGATAGCCTTTTTTGATTTGATAAATGGCAATACAAGTTCTATTTGGCTTTTAGTTATAGTTTCTTCTTTATTAGGTATAGGAGTTACTTTGCCAATTGGTGGAGCTGATATGCCAGTCGTTATATCTTTATTAAATAGCTATTCAGGGATTGCTGCAGCAGCTGCAGGTTTCGTTGTAGATAGTCAGCTTTTGATAGTAGCAGGAGCAATGGTTGGAGCAGCAGGTCTAATACTTACTCAAGTAATGTGCAAGGGTATGAATAGATCATTGGTCTCAGTTCTTTTTGGAGGATCTTTATCTGCACAAAGTACAGCCTCTTCTGGTACAGGAGAATATACAAATATAACTTCTTGCAGTGTTGAAGAATGTGCATTGACTTTAGAGGCAGCCAACAAGGTAATTATTGTTCCTGGTTATGGTCTAGCGGTAGCTCAAGCTCAACATACTTTAAGGGAAGTGACAAAAAAACTAGAGCAAAATGGTATTGAAGTTGTTTACGCAATTCATCCTGTAGCAGGGAGGATGCCCGGACATATGAATGTACTTTTAGCAGAAGCAGATGTTCCTTATGAACAACTTAAAGAAATGGACGTTGTAAATCCTGATTTTCCAGCAACGGATGTTGTTTTAGTTTTAGGAGCAAATGATGTGGTTAATCCTCAAGCTAAAAATGATAGCTCTTCTCCTTTATATGGCATGCCAGTTCTTGATGTGCAGGAAGCAAGAACTGTATTTGTAATTAAACGTGGTATGAGTGCAGGTTACTCCGGAATAAAAAATGATTTATTTGATCTGCCAAATACATCAATGGTCTTTGGGGATGCAAAAAAGGTACTGAATGATTTGATTGGAGAATTAAAGGATCTTGGAGTTGGGGAGAAATAATAGTATTTCTTTTAGTTTTTCAGATTACGTAAAAAATAAGCCATTTCGAGAAGTCTTACCTTGGATAGGTGGCGACTTACAAACTTTGAGAGATACTTTTGTTATTGATTTTGGTAAATCAAAAAAAAATAAAAAAATATTCTTTCCGATTAATAAAATTCTTTCTAAAAAATTTGAATTTGATTATCTTCTAGGGTTTTTAGAATTACCTGAAAGCTTAGACTCACTAAGGGGTTTTGTAATAGTGACACATGGTTTAGGGGGCTCAACTAAACGGTTTGGTTTAAGAAGAATCTCTAGGAAATTAGCAAATAATGGTTTTGGAGTTCTTAAATTAAATCTGAGAGGATCTGGATCTGCTAGATATTTAGCTAAAGGAAATTATTGTGCTAGATGCTCCAGTGATGTTATTGCAGCAATTAATTATTTTAAAAAATTCATTAATTTAGAGTTTAAAGATCTCATTAAGATGAATTATCTTCCAATTTACGGAGTTGGATTATCTTTAGGGGGAACGATTCTTTTAAATGCCTGCTTAGATTACGATGACAACAAAGGAGAAAAACTTTTAGATGGCCTAGCCTGTGTGAGTAGCCCTTTAGATTTATCATCATGCAGTCTTTGTATTGAAAAATCTAGAAATTATATCTACCAAAAATGGTTACTTCACCGCTTAAAAAATCAATTATGGGACGGATTTAATGATGAAGGGAAAATTCTTAATAATGAGAAATTAAGAAAAAAAATTAGAAATTTAAAAAGTATAAGGGAATTTGATCAGAAATTTACAGCTCCAAGTTGGGGATTTAAGTCTTTAGAAGATTATTATATTAAAGCTTCTCCAATATTTAGAATCCAAAACTCAATAAAAAAATTACCTCAAATGCTTTTTATTCATGCCAAGGATGATCCTTGGGTTCCATATAATGCAACTTTGAATTTAAGAGGGAAATTTATTGATAAATTTACTATTTTTATAACTGAGAAAGGAGGTCATAATGGTTTTCACTCTATTAATGGCTGCTGGTCAGACGAAGTTGTGAAGAATTGGTTTATCAGTATCTAGGACTATTTAAAAATGGTGTTTTTTTAAAAATCCATTTTTCTATTGGCTTACCTTTAATAATGTGTGAGGTAAAAATTTCTGAAATTTTTTCTGGAGAAACTTTCTCATACCAAATCCCATCAGGCCAAATAAGAAGAATTGGGCCGTTCTTACATACCCTTAAACAGTCAGCTTTTGATCTTAATATATGAACGTTTTTTGTAGAGGGATCATTCTCAAATTTTTTTAAAGTCTTTTTCAGACATTCCCATGTTTTTTGTCCTTCATTGCCTTTAAAGCATTTCTGTTTTGTAGGTGTTGCGCAAAGTAGAAGATGCTTTTTAATATTCACTTTTATCCAATACTTACGTATTTTTTCCCTTTTTTAATTTCTTGCTTAACAAAAAGTCTGGCCCAATTGTCTACTTCAAGAATATCATCCAATTCGGGACTCAAATTCAAATTCTCCATATGCGATTCACAAGCTTTACTTATAAATGTTGGAATTTCTTGAAAAGAAATTTTTTCTTTAAGGAATTGTTCAACAGCCATTTCATTAGCAGCATTTAAAACTGCGGGCATAGTCCCAGAAGATTTTCCTGCGGCATAAGCAAGTCCCATGCATGGATATTTAAACTCGTCTGGCTCTTTAAAAGTTAATTTTCCAATTTCACTTAGGTTTAATCTTTTCCAATTTGTTTTAAATCTCTCAGGCCAACTCATCGCATATAAAATGGGTAGTTTCATATCTGGCCAACCTAATTGAGCTAATACTGAAGAATCATCCATCTCAATCATTGAATGAATAATACTTTGAGGGTGGATAACTATTTCGATATTTTCGTAAGAGGTCCCAAATAAATAATGAGCTTCTATAACTTCTAATCCTTTATTCATAAGAGTTGCAGAATCTACAGTTATTTTTTTTCCCATATCCCAATTAGGATGCGAAGTAGCATCTTCCACTGTGACATGCTTTAAATCCTCGACGGCCCAATCTCTGAAAGCACCACCAGAAGCTGTTAAATGTATGGCTTTTAAACCTTTAGGTATCTCACCTGTTGAAAAATCTGCATTTTCATAATTGGGTAATCCTTGTAAACATTGAAAGATTGCAGAGTGTTCTGAATCAGCAGGTAAAAGCCTACTATTATTTTTCTTTAATGCAGGAATAACAATTGGACCTGCCGCAATTAAAGTTTCTTTGTTAGCAAGTGCAATATTTTTCCCCGCATTAATTGCTGACATTGTTGGAATTAAGCCTGCACAGCCTACTATCCCTGTAACCACAGTATCTGCCTTGTCCCATGCTGCAACTGCGTTAATCCCCTCCTTTCCACTCAAAACCAATGGAGCAATATCTAAATCTAAGTTATTAATATTATCTTTTAAATCTTCTATAAGATTTTCATCCTCAATCGCAACTACTTCTGGTTTATGTGTCTTAACTTGTTCGGTTAATAAATTAATATTTCTTCCTGCCGAAAGAGCTACGGCTTTAAACTTATCAGGCTGCTCACTAGCTATTTCGAGAGTTTGAGTCCCAATTGAACCAGTAGAACCGAGCACAGTAATGTATTTCAATTTTCTCTGATATTTCTAATATCTTCCCATTTAAAGGTGTATTTAAAAAACAAAAATTTCAAATTGGTTTTTTTCTTAAAATTTAGACCCTTATCCATGTTGTTATTTCCTTTGATTGATCAATAAGTTCAATACCTTTTTCTTTTAACAAATTCCTAATTTCATCTGCCTTTGTATAATTCTTCTCTTTTTTTGCTTTCAATCTTTCATTAATAAGCATTGATATTTCTTCTTCTTTTATTTTACTTTCTTTTACTAAAACCTCTTTTTTAAGACCAAGTACCTCAGCTAACTTTTCAAGAGTTTTAAAATTCTCAAGTAGAAAGAATTTTTCATTTAGGTCTATTTTAAAACCTTCGACCCTTTGAAATTGGTTTAAAAAGTTTTTTAATGGTTTTGCTAAATCGTAAATAATTGCAATAGCACCTGCTGTATTTAGGTCATTTCCAAGAGCCTCAGAAAATTTAAGCTTTTTTTGAGATAATTCAAAGCTTATTTTCTCTTTATATTCGTCTTCGATAGATTCATTCTTATCAATAGATTTAAAAGCATCTTTTGTAAGGTCCAAAAAAGAAAGGGCTATATTAATGTTTTTCCAAGCTTCTGAAGCACTCCTTAAAGCTTCTTCAGTAAAATCAAGTGGTTTTCTATAATTCACAGTCATAACAAAATATCGCAAAGTCATAGGGCTTATACCTGACTTAATTAGTTCTCTGATAGTTTTAAAATTTTTAAGGGATTTACTCATCTTTTGTCCATTTACATTGACCATCCCATTGTGTAACCAATAGTTAGCTAGCTTTTTGCCATTGGCTGCTTCTGATTGGGCGATTTCATTCTCATGATGTGGAAAAATCAAATCAGAACCACCTAAATGGATATCAATAGTATCTCCTAATTCATCTTTAACCATCGCTGAACATTCAATATGCCATCCCGGCCTACCTTTTCCCCATGGCGAATTAAAAAATGGTTCATCATCTTTGGCTTTTTTCCATAGCGCAAAATCTTGCGGATTAAGTTTTTTACTATTTTCTTCATTAACCATCCTTCCTTGCTGATTGATATTTTGTTCTTGTAAATTTTGATTACTTAGCTTTCCATAATTTTTATTTTTGAAAACAGAATAATAAACATCTCCATCCCTAGAGTATGCATAACCTTTGTCCTCAAGGATTGTTATGAAGGAGCAGATATTGCATATATGATTCGTTGCTCTTGGCATGCTATCCGGACGCATTATCCCTAAAGAATCCATATCTTTATGAAATTCAATGATATTTTTTTCAGATACTTCCTTCATTGAACTGCTTTCTTCTTTCGCTCTTTTTAAGATCTTGTCATCAATATCTGTAAAATTTTGAACATACTTCACTTTGAAATCACTGTAAATTAAAAATCTTCTCAATACATCCCAAGCGATATAACTTCTGGCATGACCAAGATGACATAAATCATAAACAGTTACCCCACAACAATAAATTTTTACTACATCATCAATAGGTTTAAAAACCTCTACTTTTTTGCTTAAAGTATTAAAAAGTTTGATCATCCTAAACTAAGTATTTCATAAGGTTTATTTTGTCTCCATCCAATTGTCTCCAATTCCAATATCAACTAAAAGAGGCACATTTAATTTTACACAATCTTCCATAGTCTTCTTTACTAATTTCGTCGTAATTTCCAAAGAATCTGGTTCAACTTCAAACAATAATTCATCATGTACTTGTAAAAGCATTTTTGCTGGAATATTCATTTCTATGAATTTTTTATTTAATTGAACCATTGCAATTTTAATAATATCTGCACTTGAACCCTGAATTGGGGCATTGGCTGCAGCTCTTAGTGACTGTGCTTCCATGCCAGCTCTTCTTGCGGATTGCAAGTCAATTTCGTAAGGATCTTTTCCTTTTAGTCTTCCAAGTCCATTTTTATCAAACTTGAATTCTCTTTTTCGACCAAAAATTGTTTTTACATAACCTTTTGATAAGGCAAGCCTTTCTTGAAGTTCAAGGAATTTGAAAATTTTTGAATATCTTTCTTTATATTTTATTAGGAATTCTTTTGCTTCTGGAGTACTTACTCCTGTTGAACGGGCAAACTTTTTTATGCCCATACCATAGATAACTCCGAAATTTATTGTTTTCCCAACTCTCCTCTCATCAGAAGAAATTTCTTCTTTCTCAAAAATTAATCTTGCAGTCAAAGAATGAATGTCATCATTTTTATGAAATGCATTTATTAGTATTTCTTCATCCGCTAAGTGAGCGAGTATTCTTAATTCGATCTGAGAATAATCAGCTGATAAAAGTTTCCAATTTTTTTCAGGCAAGAATGCTTTTCTGATTCTCCTACTAAATTCAGTCCTAACCGGGATATTTTGAAGATTAGGATTGCTACTACTTAGCCTCCCAGTCGCTGTAGCAGCTTGATTAAAGTTTGTATGAACTCTTCCTGTCTTTTCGTTAATAAGATTTGGAAGAGCATCAATATACGTGCTAAGTAATTTGCTAAGAGTTCTATGTTTTATTAAATGTTGGATTATTTCATGTTCGTCAACTAATCTTTCCAGAACTACTGCATCTGTACTCCATCCTGTTTTTGTTTTCCGTGATTTTTTCTTATCCAAATTTAATTTTTCAAACAAAATCTCACCAAGTTGTTTTGGTGAAGATAGATTGAAACTTTCCTCTGCTAACTCATAAACTTTACTTTCAATATCTTCTAAGTTACTTTTTAATTCTTTTGAGAGTTTATCCAAATAAGGGATGTCGATGGTAATGCCATTCATCTCCATTTGGGACAATACCGGCTCTAAAGGTAGCTCGATTTCTTCGAACAATTTGATTAATTCATCTTTTTCCTTTGAAAAACTTTCTTTAAAAATTTTGACAATCTTAAAAGTTAGAAAAACATCATAACCGCAGTAAATACTTGCTTCATCAATATCAACAAATGAAAAGTCTTTATTTTTTCCAACTGTATCCTTAAATGAAGGTGGCTTAAATCCAAATAATCTAAAACTAATTTCACTTAACCCATGTTTCTCCTGATTATTAAGAAGGTAGTCTGCTAACAAGGTGTCAAAGGTTACGCCTTTAAGATCAAGCCCATGATTAAAAAATATTTGCCTATCAAATTTAGAATTTTGGAGTGCCTTTTCTTTTTTTGGATCTTCTATCCAATTTCTTAGCTTTGAGAAAACATCTTCAATTGATAATTGATTGGGGGTCTCCTTTTTTGTTTGATGACCAAGGGGTATATAAAATAAATCATCATTTTCTTCTCCAAGACATAACCCTATCCCAACAAGTTCCGCATCGATTGGATTCAAACTATTGGTCTCTGTATCTAAAGAAACTATTTGATTAGTCTTGTCTAATCTTTGAATTAATTTATCAAGTAATTCGAAATCATTTACAACAGTTACGTTGATTTTAGGGATTGTATTTTCACTATTTTCTAATTCATTATTGCTTGCGACTTTTGGTGCCTTCTCCTCCTCTTTAGTTACATTATTTTTGTCAAAACCACCTTTGCTGAAAGTTGAATTGAAAATATCAATTTGTCTAAGTAGTGTTGATAGTTCTAATTTTTTCAGTGACTCTGAAAGTAGTTCTTGATTTATATTTTTTAATTCATAACCGTTACTTAAAATTAAAGGCACCTCAGTATTTATTTTCGCTAAATCCCTGGAAAGAAAAGCATTATGTTTATCGTTTCTGAGCTTTTCTATAACTGAACCTTTAATGAATCCTTTATATTTCTTATCGTTGTTCTGCTGAATCTTTTCCAAAGCCTGATAGATTCCATCAAGCGTATCGTTCTCTTTTAGAAGATTAATTGCGGTTTTTGGTCCTACTCCTTTAATACCTGGAATATTATCAGAACTGTCACCAGTTAGGGCTTTGAGATCAACTACTCTTTCTGGCGCAACACCTAATTTTTCTTTTACTCCATTTTCATTCATAAGAGTTGGATTACCACTTTTCGCATATGGACCACCACCCATATAAAGTACATAAATATCTTTTTGATCATCTACTAATTGAAATAAGTCCCTATCTCCAGAAAGAATGTTCACGCACCATCCTTTTGAAGAAGCATCATTTGCAATTGTGCCTAGGAGATCATCTGCTTCGTATCCTGGAGATTTAAAAATTGGTAAATTAAGGCTTTCTTCTAAAATGATTTCTAGTTGTTCAATATCCTGAAAAAAAACATCTGGTGCTACATCTCTATTGGCCTTATAATTTGGATCTAATTCATGTCTGAAAGTAGGTTTTTCGGTATCAAAGGTAATACAAACACCCTCAGGACTAATATTTTTACAATTATCCAGAAGGCTTTTAAGAAATCCATAAGTGACACTTGTTGGAAATCCCTCTTTGGTAGTTAAACCTCCATCAATCCCTTTGCTAAATGCATAGAAGCTTCTAAAAGCAAGTGAGTGGCCATCGACTAAAAGTAAAATTGGTTTTTTAGAGTTTTCAGATTTTAAACTCATTTTCTCTTCTTAGCCCAAGGTGGAATATCAATAAAGATTTGCTCTCCAGGTTCTAATCCATCAATTACTGAAGTTTTATTTCCACTACTAATACCAATCTCTATTTTTTCAAATTTGGGAGAATTGTTTTTATCAACTTTCAAAATTCCTTTTTCACCTTTTTCAGTGACAATAGAAACTGTTGGTACTAGGATTTTTTCTTCATTACCTTCGACTCTAAATTCAAGATCTGCAGTCATTCCAATTTTAATTTCTTGAGAAATATCTTTAAAATTTAAAGTTACTTCGAATGAGGTTACATTATTATCTTTTACAGCTCTTGTAGCTATTTTTTTAACTATGGCACTATATTTTTTTGAGGGATAAGCCTCAATTCTTACTGAGGCTTCTTGACCTATTTTTATTCTGCCAATGTCACTCTCAGGAACTTTAGCAACAATTTCTAGGCCCTCTGATAGTTCAAAAATAAAGTTTTTGGTTTTAGGGTCTGAACTTAAGTTTGTACTTGGTGTGACATAAGATCCTATCTCAGCATATTTTGCAGTTATCTTTCCTCCATAAGGAGCTTTAATTAGATAGAAACTTTTTTCAGCTTTTGCATCATTAAGTTTTGCGCTACTAATGTTGTAGTTATTTTTATAACTTTCATAGTCTTCTTTACTTACCGCGCCTTCTTGATATAAATATTCCCTTCTTAAAAATTCAGATTTTTGTTTTTCTACCTTTAATTCAAGTTCTTTAATTTTATAGATAAAGTCTTCATCATTAAGAGAAGCTAAAACCTGATCTTTTTTTACAAGATCGCCTTCATCTACTTTGATTTCTTTTATTACGCCTTGCTTCCGAGGCCCAATATTGCTTGTTCTTATTGCTTTTACTTCACCACTAGTATTAATTGAATCTGAGAGGATTCCTTTTTCAACTTGAACTACAAAATTAGAAATATCTTTTGACTTATTTTTCTTGAAGGAATTGGTTATAAAAACGAAAAATATAGCTAGAAAAAGCAATATAATTCCACTTCTTAGATTTATATTTTTTTTTATTAAATCAAACATTTCTTTTTAAAAGCAGAAGTAGAGAATATTTAGGAACTAAATAAATAATCAAGACGATTATAATTAACTTATCCAAGATTGGTTAAGTAAATACTATATTACTAGAAGATGTTTCTTGATAATTTTTCCATAAGTTTTTTCAAATGTTAAAAGCAGGTATTATTGGATTACCAAATGTTGGAAAATCAACTCTATTTAATGCACTTGTAGAAAATGCTAAGGCCCAAGCGGCTAATTTCCCCTTTTGTACTATAGAACCTAATAAAGGCATAGTTTCAGTCCCAGATCAAAGGTTGCAACAGTTAGGTAATTTAAGTTCTAGCCAAAATATTATCCCAACAAAAATTGAATTTGTAGATATCGCAGGACTAGTAAAAGGAGCTAGTAAAGGCGAAGGTTTGGGAAATAAATTTTTATCAAATATTAGAGAGGTTGATGCAATAGTTCATGTTGTAAGGTGCTTTGAAGATAGTAATGTAATTCATGTTTCTGGAAAGGTAGATCCCCTGGATGACATTGAGATAATTAATCTGGAATTGAATTTAGCTGATTTATCTCAACTACAAAAAAGAAGAGAAAGAATTAAAAAACAGGTTAGAACTAGTAAAGAGGCAGCTAAAGAAGATACGTTACTAGAAAAAATTGAAGAAGAGCTAGAGAAAGGCCTTTCAGTTAGATCAATATCTTTGAATGAAGAAGAAAATTTAATAATTAAGCAATTAGGCTTCCTTACTGCTAAACCAATTATTTATGCAACTAATTTGAATGAAAATGATTTAGCTGAAGGTAATGATTTTTCATCAACAGTTCAGAGTTTTGCAAGCAATGAAAATACAGAATGTATAAAAATATCAGCGCAAGTCGAATCTGAATTAATAGAGTTAGAACCAGAAGATAAAAAAGACTACCTTATTGGCTTAGGAGTAGAAGAAGGGGGATTAAGTTCTTTAATTAGATCAACATATAAATTATTGGGATTAAAAACTTATTTCACTACAGGAGAAAAGGAGACAAAAGCTTGGACAATAAAAGATGGGATGACTGCGCCACAGGCAGCAGGAGTAATTCATACTGATTTTGAAAAAGGATTTATAAGAGCTCAGACTATTTCGTATCAAAATTTAATTGATTCAGGTTCAATTGCTAATGCAAAAACTAAAGGCCTTTTAAGAAGTGAAGGTAAGGAATATATTGTTAACGAAGGTGATGTAATGGAGTTCTTATTTAACGTTTAGTAAGACTCTTAAGGCTTACTATTTTGCTTTTTGAATTTAAATTCAAAAAATGAAATTAATAAAATTAAGATACATCCTAAGCAACTTCCTATTAACCCAAAAACAATTGTTGTAAAGCCATCATCGTAGCCATATTGTAGTTGTGGTAAGTGAGGGGGTATTGGCATTATTTTTCAACAGAATTTTCAATATCTTCCAGTAAATGTTTAGTTGATCTACTAAAACCATTAGTTTTTAAATAGTTTTGAGCCTCTCTAAATTTTTCAGCTACTCTTTTTGCATAAGGAGTATTCATAGAATTTTGAGTCATGTTGAAAATGCGACTCATTTTATAATCTGATTTAGGTAAACCCTTGATAAGTATTCAAAAATACAAGAATATAAAAATAGGATTTTTTACTTACTAAGAAATTTATTCTGAAAATTTCTTGATTCTCCAAATTAAAGTTTTTTCAAATTAGAAAATTGACAATGATAAATATATTATTAATTCTTTTTTTTGTAATTATATTATTATTTTTTTATTCAAAACGAAACAATAAGTCAGCCAAAAAAACAATAATTAGTCCAACTCATGTACCTTTCTTTAAAGAACAAGAATTTAATCCTGACATAAGTACTGATAATTGGGATTTACACAAACTTAGATTAGATAAATTTAAAAGATCACAATATAAGGGTTTAACTTTCTTCGTAAGTTCAGAAAATAAAATTTACTATCTTTCTGAAGAAGGGCATAAAGTTTATTGCTAACTAGAGAAATTAATTTTATAAATAAGAAAAGCCGATAGAAATTAATAATATTAATGAAGTATTTTTTTTTATTATCAGAAAAGTTCTATAGGTTAATCGAATGGGAGTGGAATACTTTAAAAAATCTAAGAAGAACAAAAAGGAAGAATTTTTTTATAAGAGGATCATTTGCCTTATTTAGTTTATTCTCTATTCTTTTTTTTATATTTTCTCCTCCTATCGCTTTTGGATTGTTATTTGGAGAGGGATTGAAATTTAGTACTTTTTTTATTTGGATATGGATTTTAAATTTGAAGTTTTTTTGAAAATGTATAATTTATTTCCCGAGATTATTTAAAATTAAGTTCATAAAAAATTTACCTTATGCCAAAAATATTCAAACAAAATAAATTCGCTTTGTTGGGAGCAAATATATTAATAATTTTACTTTGGGTAACTATATCTTCCTTTTTGGTTAATTTATTTCAAAGTGAAAATGCCCCATTTTATATATATAAAATTTCTTTTTTAATCAGATTCCTTCCTCCTGTTTGGTTTACTTGGTTCCTTTGGATAAAGAGAGGTGGTTTAAAAAGATAAATTACAAAAGCATTTTTGCGGATTTACTTTAAAAACAAATCAGTTAAGATCTGGAAGCTTACTTGAAATTTTCATGTAAGAATTAGGTAATTGAGAGATTGTTTTTAGCTAAGAAACAATCTCTTTTTTTTTACAAATATTTTTTCTCATAAAAAAAAGTGTTTGTCAGTATCCCTATTGACAAACACTCATGACGATCAGTTTTCTAAAAATTAAACAGGCAATCTATTATCAATTTCCACAACTCCAGAATCCATAAGACGGCCGATTTTAATAACTAAAGCCATATCTAGCCTTGAAAATTCAGATTGATGGTTAGTTATCCAATCAAGTTCAGAAAGAGTTATAACTCCCAAAGTATTTACTTTAAGAAAAAGTAAGCCTAAATTCATTTTAAAAAATTCCTGGGATTATCCATCCGAATAAGCCATAATTTACAACTAATGCAAATAAGCCCATCATTGCCATTCTTCCATTAGTTCTCTCGGCGTTTTGCCAATAAGTTGTTTTTTGATTTTCCATTTTTCTGATTTGTAGAAATGTTAAATAGTAGGTTTTTAAACGAAACCAGGAATTATTTGACCTGTTGTTAGGTATGCTCCAACAGCAGCAATTAGTCCAAGCATTGCGAATCTGCCATTAAGAGTTTCTGCAACAACTTTTTCTTTTTCGATTGTTTTGATTTTTGTGTTTGTGTTTTTCATTTGATTAGAAGATGAATAGTTTAAATTTTCGTTTTGAAATTGCTTGGTTAAATAAGCAACGAGGATGGCTGTAAAGAATACAATTACGGCTAAGAAACCTGAAAGTGGACTCATTAAAAAATGCCAGGAATAATTTGTCCGGTTGAAACGTAAGCACCTACTAACGCAACAAGGCCAATCATTGCCCAACGACCGTTAACCTTTTCTGCATTTTGTGGGTAGCTGTCGTAAGAAACAGACTCATCTATGTAAGGACGAGTCTCAGTAGGAAACATATTCTGTCTGCCACCTGATTCAGTAGTAACGTTTGAATTAGCCATTAAAATTGTGTAATTGTTAACTAATGTAACACTACTATTAACAAATGTAAAGCATTAAGTCGAAATTAAGTTATTTTCAAGATATTTATTACAAAACTGTTACAGATACGTGTCATAAACATTTAAATAGTTGTTTTTTTAGGCTTACTACGCTTTGCAGATTGGCTGGCACTCTATTAAGAGTTCAATTCGTTGTTTAAGTATTTTTTTTTTAAATCCTTAGAAAGATATCAATTTGGTAGAAAAAACTACATCATTCTAAAATTTGAAAAATTAGTTTTTAAATATAATTTATTTCACTTTGTTATGGAATTCGCAAAAAAAATCATGACCGAAAAAGCTGAAAAGCTTAATGGTAAAGCAGCAATGCTTGGAATGTTCGCTCTTGTGGGAGCTTATTATTTTACTGGTCAAATTCTTCCAGGTATTTTCTAGTAAAAATTCTTTTTAAATTTTTTCAGGGCTTTATCAAGCCCTTTTTAATGGATTATTATTCTCTTTTAATTATCTAATAATTCAAACAATTTACTTATTAGAAGCTTTCTTTTTAAATAAGTTTTATCAATATATTTTTTATTCTCTTCTTTTAAAATTTCCTGACCATTTGAGCCTAATCCTTTAAGGACAAACTCTTTATCTTCTTTAATCCAGTTATTTATCATTCCCCCCGTCGTCTCTATATGGAATTGTAATCCGTAAGCAAATTTGCCAATCCTAAAAAACTGTTCCTTACAACGTTCACTACTAGCAATGAGTACTGCTTTGTTAGGTAATAAAATCCTATCTCCATGCCAATGCAGGACATGAAAAGGTTCTTCAAACAGTGCTTTAAAGTCTTTATTCGATTTGTCTATAAAAATTTGAGACCATCCAATTTCCGGTAATGCTTTTGGAGGTGATCCATATTTAAGAATCTCTACATCTCCTCCAGCAGCATTCGCAAGCAATTGAGCACCTAAGCAAACACCGATTATAGGTCTTTCATTTTCTAATTCTTTTTTTATAAAATCTCTTTCTAACTTGAGCCAGGGATATCTGTCACTTCCAATATCTTTAACTCCCATTGGTCCACCCATAATTAGAATTAAGTCACCTTTTTTTGTTTGCGGCAGAGCATTTTTATTATCTAAACGAATAATTTCGATTTTCAAATCTCTTTCTTTAGCAAATTGTTCAAAAAGACCTGGCCCCTCTATTTCTAAATGCTGCAAAACTAATAGGCGCCTTATTCCCTTCATTCACTTTCCATTATTTCAGCTGATTCAGAACAGACATTAACGCTAAACCACTTTATTGCCGACCAAGTATCTTCTTGGTATGTACCTGCTGCAATACTTACAAAACAATCATTTTCATACCAACTTCGATAACTGGGGGTTACTCCCGTTCCTTTTAATCTATTTTCTAGACCTTTTCCATATTTTTTAATGACAAGATTTATAGCTTTATTCTCAATTTCTCTTTGCTTTTCATCAGCAAAACCTCCTAGTGGTATAAAAAAAAGAATTGATGCAATAAGTAAACGTATCATTGAGTCTTTTACTTTATATGTAGCTAATTTTATCTTGATTATTTATTTTTAACACCGAATTCTATATTTAGAAAAGTCTTAAGCTTAAAAAAAATAAAGGCTTTTTCTTATCTGGATCCTTTATCCGTAATTGTGAGATACTTCTGTCCATCCTTTTTGGTGAAGTTCGTGCCACTTTTCCCAGGCTGAATCTATATTGAGTTTTTCAGAAGATTTGTACCCTCCTGGTTCTCCAAGGTGATTTGTATAGAAAAGATGCGTATAAATTTTAAAATTAGGTTTAGGAGAATTTTTGCATTCTTCGAAAAAGATAATTCTGCTGCCTTCAGGATTTAGTAGGCATCCGTTGGGTTTGCTCGTGCTACAACCAAATGAGTACTTAGGCTCCATACTTTACCTTTAATTGGCTGGTTGATTATTGATACGTTTGTACTATAAATTATATCCTCCTTGTTTTGCTGTCAATCCTTTTAAGGTTAAGTACTTATTTACTAATAATTATTTTGTTTTTTAATAAATAAGATAATTTCTTTAAGCTTATGAATTACAGGGAAGATCTAGAAATCAAACTACAAAAAGTAACACTTGCAATGCAGGAAGTTGTAGATGATATCCATAAAACTGATCCTGAGAAGCAAAGAATAATTTCCAAACTTATTGAATTTAAAGAAGCAATTATTTCAAGGGGAATTGAACTTAACATTGAATTAGATGCAGCTTAGAAATATTTCATATCTCATGAATGTTTAATAACTTTTAAAATATTGGTATTTACAAAGA
Source organism: Prochlorococcus marinus (assembly GCF_001180325.1). Classification (GTDB taxonomy): domain Bacteria; phylum Cyanobacteriota; class Cyanobacteriia; order PCC-6307; family Cyanobiaceae; genus Prochlorococcus_A; species Prochlorococcus_A marinus_R. The sequence goes on along the minus strand of NZ_CVSZ01000016.1, from coordinate 89,950 downwards.
AGGGTTATTTATCAAATGCAGCCTGGTACTTTTGAATTATTGATCCTAGTATTTATCTTTTTAGGTCTTCAAGCCTGGTGGATTATTCCAATAGTTATTAAAAATAATAAATTAAATAAGAGAGGTAAGGATTTAAGAGAGGAAATTAAGCAATTAGAAAAGTTATATAAGAAATAAATTAGTTTATTATTTTTGCAAACTACCTATTATTAGTGAAACTTAAATATCTAATGCAAATAAAAACATTTATTCCATTTTGTTTCCTTTTTATTGGGACTTTAGCTTTACCACAACCTTCTCTTGCTGAAGAAAAAATTGAAGTTATACCTATTATTCAAAGTTCAAAAGGACTTAGTGGTAAAAATTTTAATTATCTCGAGGGTAAGCCTGAATTAAGACTCTTAAAAGTCAAGATTCCAGTTGGCTTGAAAACTCCAATTCATACTCATCCTTCCCCAATGTTGATTCATGTCACCAGAGGAAGATTAAAACATGTTAGGGGTGAAGAAATTAATTTCTTTAAAGCGGGTGATGCATTTATAGAGAGTAATAATGGGGGCCCCCACTATGTGAAAAATGTTGGGAAGAAGCCGGCCATACTTCATGTGGGAGTTGTATCAGTAGTTGGAATGCCTACGGCCATAAATGAATAAAATTTTCTCTAAGTTATTCAATCTCCATTTTTAGGATTTACCTTTTATGAAGAACAACTGTAATGAGATACTCCTCCATAGTTAAAATACTGGCTTGGCTTTAGTCGATTATATTTTTGATCTATTTCTGCGGGTTGTTCTACATATGGATTGCTAAAGATATCCTGTAACTCTTTTATTTTCTTGTAATTTCCCTTTTCAGCTTCTTCATATGCAGGAACGACCATCCATTCACGCCAAGTATAGACTGGATTAAGGGATTTCATTGATGCCGATTTTGCTTTAATATTTCCCTCTTTCTTCAACACTGATTGCCAGTTTTCAAGCCATACTTCCCACCTATTATTGAGCTCGTCATTAATTGGTAAATAGAAACAGTCTTTTAAAGAATCTAAGTTATCAGGGATTTCAGAGAGTTTACGGAACAAAATTGTATAGTCTGATTTTGAAATGACCATGAGATTAAAAAATTCATTTATTAGAGTTTCGTTGTAATGTTCTAAACCAAGCTTGTTTGCCCACATTTTCATTAATTCCTTATTCATTAATTCAGAAAAGTCTTTTTCGATTTGATCTAACTTTTCTTGATCTTGTTTGCTTTTTGAAAGTAACGGACTAAGAGAGGAACAGAATGTTTTAAAGTTGATTGCCGCTGCAGAAGGCTGGTTAAAAAATGAGAAATGTTCACCTCCACCTGTCCATGGTTGAAATCTTGGATCAAATAATTCACAGAATCCAAAGGGGCCATAATCCAAGGTATAACCTCCAGCAGCACAATTATCACTATTGAAATTACCCTGGCAATAACCAACTCTCATCCAGTTGGCTATGAGTGATATAAGTCTTGATCTGTATAAAGAAGCCAGTTTTATTACTTTACTTTGAATCGAAATCTCATATTCAATTTCATCTTTATAATTTCTATCAATTAGATGTTGAACTATCATCTTTAGTTCATTGAGGGCCTCATCATGCGCATTATCGCGAACTCTTCTTGCAAAAAGTTCAATCTGGCCTACACGTAAAAAAGATGGAGCGACTCTCGTAGTAATTGCTGCTTGATTATCAATCATGATATCAGGTTCAAAATATCTGGACCCTTTGGAATACCACGGTCTTCTAACTATTTCTGAACGTGAGACATAAAGTGTTAAAGATCTTGAGGTAGGGATTCCCAAGGCATCCATTAATTCCTGTGCGAGAAATTCTCGAACGCTAGACCTTAAGACAGCTCTACCATCTGCTCCACGACAGTAGGGAGTTGGACCTCCTCCTTTAAGTTGCATTTCCATTCTTTTCCCATTGAATAAACCTTCAAAAACAGAAATTGCTCTGCCATCGCCATAACCATTGCCAGTGCCAAAGGGACATTGTTGGGTATATTCAGTCCCGTAAATAGATAATGCATAACCTGTTGCCCAACCAACAGGACTCATTGGATAATTAGCAACAGAAATATCACCTGAGAAAAAACGACAAAAATTCTGGTCTTTAGTAAGATTTGAGCTTAGCCTTAGTTCTTTAAAAAGTTTGTTGCTATGGGAAATATATTCTGGTTCTGGAATAGCAGTTGGAACAACTGGTACGTAATGACCTGAATATACTGAACGCGGCTTATGATCATTTCCATCTTTTGTTGATTGAGGATCTGCTTTAAGAGAATTCATAAAAGAATAGTCAGATAGTTGAGAAAATTCGGAAAAATTTTCTGTAAGCTTTCCTTTTAATGAATCAGATTTGGTTGACATCAAATTTGTTATCTATTCTTTTAGGCGCTCTAATTCCTTTAAATTAAACACCTAAATTTATTTTATATAGATTCTATTAGGGATGGTTTTTGCCGATACGTTTGAGATTTAATATAAGTTAAATTTTAATACTTCATTAAAAAAAGTTCCGCAGTAAAACATTTTCTTGAGAAAAATATTTAGAATTTGGTAATAAAACAAAGCACTTAGTCTTCAAATCAATTTTTTAATTAATAACCATTGCAAATACTTAATTATTGACTAATATTTTTTTGAGTTTGATCAAAAATAATGCGAAAAAGTTAAACTATTTTATCTTTTTTAGACTTGCACCCCTCCCCCTATTTCCGCACTATATCGGAGTAAATTTATTCAATTTTATAAATTATAATTTTATTTATTTTTAACTTACCCAGCCTTTCAGCAAATCAAACACACTAATAAATAGTCCAAAACCAATAATTGGAGGGGCAACCCATCTTGTCATGAATTTCAAATAAAGTGTCGTTTTGATTCCAACTTTTGAATCACTAAGTTCTTCATTAAATTTTCCAGGTACCACCCATCCCATAAAGAAAGTAACCAAGAATCCACCAAAGATTAGTAATACGCCACCAAAAATCGAATCAATAGTTCCAAGAATGTTTAAGTTTAATGCAGAAGGAATGCCTGCTAAGAATAAGAAAAGAGTTATCAGCCAAACAGATTTTTCTCTTTTAAAACCAAATTTATCCATTAAAGAGGAAACTGGAACTTCCAATAATGAAACAGAAGAAGTAATTGCTGCAATATAAGCTAGTGCAAAAAATGCAACAGCTACAATTCTTCCAACCGCTCCATATGAACCAAGGCCCGTAGGAATTGATATAAATAATGCCCCAACTGTTGATTCAGAAATAGCATCACTTAAACCAAATGTTAGAACAATCGGAAAAGTAATAAGTCCTGCCATAAGACCCACTAAAGTATCCAATGATGCAACTCCAACGCTAAGTTTTGGAAGATTACTCTTTTTATTTAGATAGGAAGCATAAGTTACCATAACTCCAATTCCTAAACTTAAAGAAAAGAAAGCTTGTGTAAAAGCATTTCTTATAGTTTGAGGGTTCCTTAATTCATCAAAGTCAAACTTAAACAAAAATGTTTTATATCCTTCCCATGCGCCTGAAAGTGAAGTGGCCCATATTGCTAGACACAGAAGAATTATAAAAAGTATAGGCATAAAGAATCGTGTTACCTTTTCGATTCCTTTTTTTATCCCTGATGAAACTATTATGGCTGTAAGAACGAGACTTAATAGGTGCCCCAACAAAACACTGCTACCACTACTAATTGAGCCAAAGAAAGTTTCTGCATCACTTAAATTTTTTGGTAATCCAAAAAATAATGAATGGAACAAGGTATCTGCGGTCCAACCCATTATTACTGAATAATATGATGCTATTCCCAAAGGAGCTATAAAGAAAAGAATTCCTAATGGATACCAATTTTTCCCAGCTAACTTTACTGGTGCAAGCAATGTGCTGGCAGTTGCGTTTCTTCCTAAAGCCATTTCAGCAACAAATACCGGAAGGCATACAATTAAAACGATTAGTATGTATAAAAGTACAAAAGCAGCACCTCCACCTTGAGAGGCTCTGTAGGCGAAACCCCAAAGGTTACCAAGACCTACTGCGCTTCCAGCAGCTGCAAGAATAAATCCTAACTTACTAGTCCATTGTTCTCTTGGAGAAATTTTTGAGTCCAAAATTAAAATCTGTTTTTTATAGTTGATTTATAACTCATAAGTAAAAATTAGTTAATACCTTGCTTAATAAAAACTAATCTTTATTCAATTATTTTTTGTAAAAAGATTTAAAATCTAAAAAACATCTTATTACTGCTATGACCATTGAAACAACTATTCTAGATTTTCAACTAAGTAATACGTTTGAACAATATGAATCTCATATGAATGCTGAGGAACAGCAGTCGATGTTTAAAGAAATGGGAGTTAAAACATTTTATATTGGTAAATCATTAGATGATCCACAAAGGGCAACTGTGATTTTTCAAGGACCAGAAAATGTTCTATATGATATTTTTATGAATCCTGAAACAAAACCTATTGTTGAAGCTTCAGGACATATTTATGCGGGTACAAAAATAACTCGATGGATTTCTTGAGAAAATAAATCTTTTATGAATTATCAACTTTTAATTGAATCATATTCTTTTGGGACATCCCTTTCTGAGCAAGAAATAGAACTTTTAAGTCTGGAACTTGAAACTCAAATCATGAATATTAATATATCAACAGATTTTGGCTGTTTTAAATCGGCCCCCACCCATATTTGCGAAGGTCTTAATTTAAAAAAAGATACTTATTGGATTATGTGCCTTGCTGAAATATTAGATTTACATAAGCCTCCCAAATTTGGGAAAACGAAAAGTGTGGAGGTTTTCGATTTACTTCTTGAAAAAGGACTTGTTATTGGTTAATTATTTAAAAAAAAAATAAGTTGTTTTTTCTTTATTCTGATAGCATTAACCTAGGGTAAGATAAATAAATGAAAGATTCTAGTGAATTGACTTTAGGAAATATTATTAAGCTAACTAGATCAAGTGAAAAGAAATTTAAACTAGGAAACTTTAAAGGGGCAATAGATGACAAAATGAAAGCTAATGCATTATTGAAATCCAAATCTTGTGATGAAAAAATTATTGAAAAATATAGAGAAGAATTATCAAGATTGTATTCCTCAAAATTTGATCTTATTTTCGATCATAAGCTGAAAATTGATGAAATAAAGAGAAATGAAATAGTAAAAATGCTGGAACAAAAAAGTAAGGAAAAATTAAAAAGTCTTGATTATAAAGGAGCAATAAAAGCCTTTAGGAGGGCAGAAAAATATTTTTTAAATTAAAATCATTCTAAGTTTCAGAGTTTTTAATACAATTAAATTTTTAATTTTGAGAAAAAAATAATGAAAGGGTTGATTTTTTTTCAGAATTCGTTTCTCTAAAGATATATCATTTTTAGTACTACTCATGGTTATGCCCCAATCTACCTTGGAAAGCTTATTATTTTTTTTGATACTTTCTCTTGTTGCAACTTACATTGTTAATTTAAAGTATTCTTCAAAATTAAAGATACAGAAGTAGTTGTTTATTTATCTTTTGTCTTAATTAGATTTATTTACTTGGATCACTCCAAGTCTCTTTGTATAACCAGCTCAAAAAAGTAAGAGTGAGTATATTCCCAAATGCATAAGTTATTCCTAATAATGGGTCATAAATATTGGCAATAATCGTCGACATTATAAAGATTATTAACCCTGAAACAACCAAATCCAGAATAGGCAAATGGTTAAAATTCACTGAATTTATCATTTGATAATTGTTTTTAAAAGATAAAATTAATTATAAAACCAACAAGTACCTTATTTATAAGACAATATCATCTAAGATATGAGTAATTTTAGGATCGCTAAAATACTTGTAGTTTTTTTCATTATCCTTTTTGACTGTTTCTTTTTTAAGAAATTATAATTCTCCAGAAAATATATAAAAAAGATGTGTTCTTAAATTTGAAAAAGATTTTAAAAATAATTTGGAAACATCTCATGAAGAATGGAATCAAATTTTAGATTTAGCTGATAACAATTATTTAAAATGTATGGGAATACCTCAGTATTAATTATGGGAGAGGCAAAGAGAAGAAAAAATTTAGGTATTCCGCCTAGAAAAAAAAATGAAGATATAAAGTTGCCTCAACTTGATAAAAAAGCCATACAACAAAAAGTAAGGTCTACATTGTATAAATATCCAATTATCCCTTTTCTTTTTTATGGAGCTGCAATATTGATACTAATCGGCGGTTTATTTTATGTTTTCAAATCCTTCAATATAGCTTAATTAAAAGGATTATTAATTTTGATATTTACGATTTTTTGGCATCATCAATTAAAAAAACTTGAATGATAAAAAATTAGCAATTTTTATTGTGCAAAAATAATCAAAGAAATAATATTCTTAGCATTATTTACAATTGACACCATCATATGATGTTGTAATTTTAGATTAAATTAAAATTTTTTATGAAAAAAATAAATAAAAAATATGATGAAATAATGCGTCAAGCTGATAATGCAGTTGGGAGAAAAGAAGTAGTTAGTTTATTAAAAAAAGCTGCAATAATTATGTCTAAATCTGGGGAAAACTTAGCTGCTTAAATTCAAAAAACTATTTTATCAGGATAAATAAAACACCATAAAGAATGATTGATGAGGATGCAGCCATAATGATAAATGGTAGTATCATGCCTGAGTTTAACCATCTTAAAAGTCTAATTTTTTTGTTAATTACTCTTTGCATCTTTTCTAAATCCCTTGATTGCAAACTAACAAGTAAATAAATTGTGTAAATGATTAATTAATCTTTTTAAATATCATTCTTTAGCTATTTTGGAATTAAATTTTCTAAAGAAAATTATTTTAATTGCGTCCGAATTTTTTATCTTAAGAGAGATTTTTAGGTAATTAATACCTTGTATTCTTCAAATTTCTTATGCAAGATTTAGAAATATTAGATTTCTAAATAATGATTAAAAATTTAAAAGAGTCCCCTGATGAATTTAAAGATTATGATTCAGAACTGTTACTCAAGATTCTAAATCAGACATCACTCGAGAATGAAAAAGGCGAAGATAAAGAACTATTTGTGGATGAAAATTGGAAAATTAATTCAAAAAATATGAGTAAAATATTTTCTTCAGATAATTCAAATTTGAAAAGAATATTATCAGATATTTTCCCAAATAAAAAAATAGTGATTCAGGATAATAATGAAGGGTCGCAAACAATTTTCTTATCTTAATTTGGGAAATATTAAAACCTTCTTTGTACTATCTATTCAATATTTAATTTTTTAAGGAAAATTTAGTAAAAATTACTCTCGCGAAATTTTTTTAAAGATGCTATTGTTCACTAACGTTCATCCAAGTTTATATCTCTGGACGCATGAAATGGGAGTAGGGAACGGGATTCTCATTAACTGCAAAAGACCATGAATAACCTCTTACAAATAAGAGAAAAAATCAAAAGAGCCAATAGGCTTCATGAAGCCCAACTTTTGGCTACTAAAAGTGGAGAAGTTACTCCATATAGAAGATCCATCTTTGAAGAAAGAATCAGGAAAACACAAAAAGAAATGAAATTGAAAGACTCAAAAAATTAAATTCTTTTTTGAAACTGATCAATTAAGAGGGGGTTTTATCCCTCTCTTTTTTATTTTTTTAAAAACAACGTAATTATTAATTTTTTTGATTATCGATTATTAAAAAAAAACATAATTTTGATGCTTTTACTATTGATTTAAATTATATAAATGGCAAATTTAATTCAGTAATTAAGAGATAAATAAATATGTTTAAAAAGAAAAATAAACAAATTAAAACCTCACCCAATAATTCAAATTTAGATCAAGTTTTATGGTTTATAGAAAATTATTTGCCCCAAAAGAAAGATCGAGGTATTCAAAAAAAATTGTATATGGATAATCTAGACGTGAAGACTATTAAGATATTTTCTAAATTAGCCTCTACAAGTTTTAAAGCCTTATTACCAACTACAAAAAATACGACTATCTCTTTTACCTTTGGTAATTGGGCCTTGCCTTACCTGAAATTGCTTAAGAATATAGGAATAACTAAGTAAGAAAATTGTAATCGGCTAGAACTAGATTTATCCCGCAAATAAAAATAAATAAAGATTAAAAAGTCTCAGAAAGTTTGTTTTGAAATTTAAGGAGGAATACCTACTTTACTTTAAAAATACAATTGCTAAGTTTAAAATAAGAGATCTAATGATTATGTTTTTAAATTATCTTCCTAGTGAAATGGTGGAAGTTGTTGGTTTGACAATGATTTTTTCATTTCTAGTTGGAACTATATTAATTTTGTTATTTACATCAGATCAGGCAAATACAAAGAATCTATATTTAAAGAAGGCTAAATAAATTTTAAAAAATTTGTTTATCTAAAAGGACCTCTTTTTTAATAAAATTAACTCGCAGGTGTAGAACATAATTTTTAATATTAATACATAAACAAATTTAAGATTATGGGCGAAGCTAAAAGAAGAGAAAAATTAGGATTACCACCTAGACCAAAAAAAATTGAATTCAATAAATCTGATAGATACCTTTCATGGCTTCCAATTACTAAATCAAGTCTTAAGAAATACCCTTATATGGGTGTTGCAACAATGGCACTTGGAGCGATAATTTTCTTAGTAAGTGGGGGCGCAAATAGTATTAATTAATTAGCTTTTGGCTTAGCTTAGGATATATCTAAGATTTTTTTTGTAATAGTTTTACTCCAGATATTATTGAGATTATTGAAGCTATACCTAGAAATATCGAGTAAAAAGGTTGCAAACTAATAATGCCAAAATTACCTGTATGCCATTTTATTAACCAAAAAGCATCAATCCCTAGTGGTTGAAGAATACTATAAATAGTCCCAGATACAATAGTAATTAGTAATGGGATTGCTGAAATTGCGGTTATTTTTCTGTGAATTTTTCTTTGATTTGTTTTTACTTTTTCCATCTATTTCCTCAAATAGATATGTAATTCTTTTTCGTTTTTGCATGGCATCCATTTATCTTGATTCTTATGTATTCCTTCGCAACCAAGTTCTAAAGATCTATTTTCGGCCTCCTCTTTAGAAAGAAATGTACCCCTAATATGTGCATGAGAATAACTATTAAAATTTAGAGATAAGGAAAATAAAAAAATAAAAAATTTAAAATTTCTAAGAAAAAGATGCATTATTCCAAATAAGTATTTGTATTAAGGAGAGATTTTATCAAATATTTTTGTTTTGCCAGTTTTACTAAATGAAACTACTTTGTAGTTCTCATAATCATGAGAGTGCGATTCGTGAGAATGCATTTCCATCCCTGGAGAGCCAAGTGGCATGCCAGGAACTGCTATCCCTTTGATATTTGGTTCTTCTCTAAAAAGTTTGTTGATTGATTCAATCGGGACATGTCCTTCAATCGTATAGTTAGCTATTTGAGCAGAGTGACATGATCTCAGATTATTGGGAATTTGATATTGGTTTTTAATTACTGAAACATCCTCAACTATATTATCAACAACTTCTAATCCGTTATCTCTTAAATGATTAATCCATTTTTTGCAACAACCGCATGATGCTGATCTGTAAGAAATAACTTTTTGGATATCTATATCTTCTTGAGTTAAAGCAATACTCTTATTTGGATTAATTAAATTTGTTAAAAGAATTCCAGAAAAAATTAGATAATTTAAAAATCCTCTTTTCATAAATATTTTATTAAATGCCATACTAATAACGACGATTAAATTTAATATTTAAATTAACCATAAATGAAAATTTATTAAATTGCTATTTTATCAAAATTAAGACACTCATAATTGCCATTAAAAGATTTTCGATAAAACTAATAATTCCCAAAGGAGTTTTTGTATATCCACCAGTACATGCACAATTTAATTTTAATTTATCCAAATAAACAGCCTTAAATATTGAAATCATTCCAGAAATTCCTAAAATTAGGGCAATAAAAATAATTAAAGGAGGTGAAGAAGAATTCAGAAAACTTATCCCGATTAATAATTCGCAAAAAGGATATATATATATCCAGCCATCAAATTTAGAAGATATTAAATCATATTTCTTGTAACTTGTTCCAAAAGCTTCAATATCCATAAGCTTGAGCATCGCTAAAAGACAAATTGATATCCCCATAAAAATTTGGAAACTTTTAAGCAATGAAATGGTTATCAGAAATGAAGTACCAAAGACTGCAATTAAGGGGGTAAATGACTTAATCTTCATCTTTAACTTTTAAGGATAGAGTCACAAATACTAGATGGATTTGCTTGTTTAACTATTTTTAGTCTTTTGATAAGTTTGTCTCGATCTATTTGATGTTTTAGATATTTAATACATAAATTTTTTTCCTGATATACCTCTGCTATTGGAGTAATCTTTAAAGCAATTGCAAAAGTACCAATAACTAAAAGAACGTTTGTGACAAGTCGGATATTTGGTCTAAAATTTGATCTCATTCGTATTCTTTATTTCTGTCAATAATCTCCCTTAAATATATATCTTTTAGCTCGTCATTATAACCATTTTCTTTTGCAAATTTCTCTAATTGCTCCAACTCTTTTTCTGTCATTAAGCAGATTTGGATATATTTTTTTTCATATCTTCAATTTGGTTGATTAATTTATCCAACCATTCTGTATTATTTTCGGATCTTTTCTGAAAATATGAAATTTTAGGTTGATTTATTTCTAGTGTCTCATAGTCTCCACTCATAAATTACCCCTAAAATTGTACTCTGCATAATTTATCTAGAGAGATTATGCGCATCAATAGGTTCTATTACTTATTAGACATTTGCCATGATCAACAAGTCGTTTTTTTAATAGTATAAATATCAAGGAATTTATCTCTAAAAAATATGGCAAATAATGAAGAACTAGAAAAAAGAATTGAGACTTTAGAAAAAGAAGTAAAACATCTAAAAGCTGTTTTGCAATATCAAATGAGAAATAAGAAAAAGTGATTCTTATTGTATGGCAATTACTTGTGGTCAGATAAGCATCTTCTTTTAGTTGTTTTAGGTACCTAATGAAAAAGCTAAATATTAAAAATTAGTCTATAATTAAACCCTTTTTTAAAAAATAACTTTAGTCATTGATATTTAGAACATATTTGTTTTTATATATATAAAACTACCTCATATGATTAACTCAATAGCTATCACATTGTTATTATTAGGCTCTTTATTAGCTTACAAAAGACTCAAAAGAAAGAAAAGGCAATTTCACGCACCACCTACAAATCAGCTTCCTAGTTGAAAATTAAATTCCGTCTTCGTCTTCTCCAAAAGGATTGTATCTAATATCCCATATGAGAACTACTGCTATAGATAAAAGCAATAGACCAAAAATAACTTGAGGAGGTGGGAATAACATCAATAAAATATAACAATAATCAATAAGCCTTGCTTATGAAAATTTTAAAGGGTAATCGATATTGTTTGGTTCTAAATGTTTTGCATAACATGCTGTTGTGCAATCTACTCCCTCACTATTGATGCTACAAGAAGTTATACATTCAAAAAAACTTTCCAAAGCATCTGCATCTTTAATATTTGAATAAATGTCATTTTTCATGATCTATCTTCAATCCTGAGGCTTATCTAGCAATTAATATTTAATAGTGTCAAATTTTAGGTAAAGTACCTATTCACCATTTTTTTTTAAAAAAACTATTGAATCTATAAGTTTTTTTCCACCCTTCCTCTAAAAGTTTTTTATATTCGTTTCTCGCGTCTTCGATAGATTCAACCCTAGAGCCTTTCATAACTGGCTTACTTGATCGCTTAAAGACGCAACCATAAGAGATTAAAATTGCATTAACCATAGGAGAGTTCTTAGAACTATCAGCAAAAGGTTCAAATACTTTAATCCTCGATCTTGCTTTATTGATTAAAGTAAATTTTTCCATAAAAAAAAAGGGCGTTAGCTTCGCCCCAATCAAAAAGCAGGATAATCCCCATCACCCAGCTCTTTTTAAGATCTTAGCACTACATATGGTGTTTGTAAGTATTTAAAATTACCTATTGATGGGGTTGTTTGTTTCTGTTTGATTTGTCATTATAGGAGTCCCCATCACCTAGGCTCGTAAGAGTCTTTTTTTTTGCTATTTTCCTTTCTAGGCTTAAGCCCTTTTTAATTAGTGTTTAAAGACTTTTCATTTAATTTTTAAATTCGATAATTAATAATTAAAAAAATAATCTTATTCATGCAAACTTACATCGTTCATTGGCAATTTCCAGATCAAGAAAGTCATATGCAGGGGGCCGAAGCTTTTGCGGGTTTTGTCGAAGGAGGATGCGAAGGTGATGAATTTGATGGGTTTAAAGTTCTTAATCGAGTAGTAAATCCAGAGGGAGCTAATGGTTGGGCAATAGTTGAATCTTCAAACCATCAGAACATTTGGAAATGGAGTAGTATCTGGGTCGATAATTTTGGCGTAGAAATTGAAGTTACACCAGTTCTAACCGATAAGGAATTTCTTTCCATCCATAAAGAAATTGCAGCAGCTTCTAACTAATAGTTAATTTTTTGTATGTTTGACTGTTAATTTAATATAAAAGGGTAAAACATATTTTTTATGGGAAAATTTTCTTCTGAAGAAATTGAAAGTCAATACAATTTAATAAAAATGCTTTTAGATGAACCTGAAAAGTATAGAGATGCTATTAATGCAATAAAAAAAGATATTGCATATATGCCTGTAGAGCTTAAAAAAAAACTTGAGGAAGAAAATATTATCTTATGATGAATTGCAAATAGCATTAATCACAATAGTTAATTTTTAAAAATTAGTAAATAGCTATTATCGTAAACTAACCGAGAGAGTCTAAATCTCTACGATGGTGAACTGTATTTGAGTAATCTCTTGGAACATTCTGTTCTTTCATTAAATCTTCAATTGTCGGATAATCTTTTGCATTATCAAGATCTCTTGCATTTTTATCTTGAATTGCGAATGGTGATTTTTTGAAATTCATAAAATAATTTCCTCAAAATTTTTGTTGGATTCTGATTACAGATCCTGGATTGTCATGTACGTAAGTGTTGAATTCTCTCGCAAGCATTAGGCAATCGTATGCATCGCGAGCGTAGAAGCCAACTTCATGTGTTTTATTTGTTGAATCTTTGTAACTCAACACATATTTATTACAAGATTTTATTGGTGTTGAAGGCATTTAATTTATCTCAGTTACAACTAAGTTCTAACTAGGTATGCTTATCAATCGACTAATAAAAATGTACGGTTTAAGGCACAAACATATACGGATAGAGGACCAACAACCTAAGTTAAAAATTAATATAATGAGCAAGTAGAATTTGCAAAAAAGACGATATTGCCTTTACGTCTATAAACTATTTTCAAAGGGAGTCTGTTTTTGCAATAAACTTATTGAAGATAATATGCTTTATAAACAAATCAACTATTTTGCTAAATAAGTTTGTTCGAGATTATAAATATATTTTTCTCCATCATCATCACCATCGTCATCATCATGGAAGGAAGAAATTAATACATAAACTCCTCCAAGTCCCAATAGCATTGATAAATAAAGAATAGGATCTGTCATAATTCAATTTTGAAACAATCAAATTAAATTTGAGGAAGCTTTTCAATATCTATATTTTTTTTTAATTATTTGGATAAAAAACTTTCTGCGATCAAAAAATTGTTTTTTCTTTGAGAAAACTGAAAGTAGATCTAAAATAAGGTAAATTTACTGTTTTTTAAGTGAGTTTTAAAAATATTTTAAAAATCAATGTGCGGAAGATTTGAGCTGAAAACTAAATTTGAGAAGTTACCAAAGGTTTTGAAACAAGACTATCCAACTGGACTTGATTCTAAATATGATACTCAAAGTCTAATAAGACCTAATGATCCTGTTCTTGTAATTAAAAATGAAGGAAGAATTAAAACTACTTTTATGACATGGGGCTTTATTTCTCCTTGGGCCAGAGACCCATTTGATAAAGAGAGACCAAGACCATTTAATGCAAGATCAGAAAGCGTAGAAGAAAAAAAATTATTTAGTGGAAGTTGGAAACACAAAAGGTGCCTAATACCCGCGAGCGGTTTTTTTGAAAAAAAATATCGGGTTCGAAAGTCGAATTATGAGACTTTTTGGTTGGGTGGAATATGGAGTAAGTGGACTTCACCAGATGGAGCAGAACTTGAGAGTTGCTGCGTTTTAACAACTGAACCAAATGATTTAATTAAACCTTTACATCACCGCATGCCTGTTATCGTTCCCAATGGATATGAGGAACAATGGACGGAGCAAGTTAAAGATGCAGATGAATTAAGAGGATTATTTGCAATCATGATGAGTTGGTCCCCTGATGGTTGGCTAGTAGAGGATGTAAAGAAAAAAGAAACTGATCAAATGAGTTTGTTTTAAATGCAAACCTTACTAATCCCAAGGTTAGATTAATGGCTAAATCTTATTGGTTAATTAATTCAAACAGGTCAGAAGTTAAAAGATTTATGAAAAATGATAAGAGTATAGATGGAGTTTTTGAGTATATTTTTATAGATACTGGAAAAATAGTTGGAGAATTAGGAAACAAACCACCAGTAATGACAAACACAGTTTCTGTTGAAATAGATTTAGCTAGAGAAATTTATGAAAGATTACTTTCTCAAGGATGGAGGAAAATTGAAAAAAATTGGAATTAAAAAGAAAGTTAGATCTGTGCAGTAAAAATTAATGATGAAAATAATTTGAAATTCATTGATGAGAATAATAACTAAAATTAACAGCCGATCTAAAATATGAAGAAATAAGTTAATTTTTTTAGTGCAGATAAAAATGAAACATCCAAAATGGCTACCAGAATAAATAAATATTTAAGCGAAGTCGGTTATTGTTCTAGAAGAGAAGCAGATAGATTAATCCTTGAAGGAAAGGTAACCATTAATGGCAAAATTCCAGAAATTGGAACCAAAGTAGAAGATAGTGACCAAGTAGAAGTTAAAGGTCAAAGAATAGAAAAATCAAAGAGACAAAAAAACATATACTTAGCCTTTAATAAACCTGTAGGAATTGTTTGCACAACAGATAGAAAAGTGGAACCCAATAATGTCATAGATTTCATTAAATATCCTAAAAGAATTTTCCCTATAGGAAGATTAGATAAGCTCAGTGAGGGATTGATTTTTTTAACTAATGATGGAGATATCGTAAATAAAATACTCAGAGCAAGAAATAATCATGAAAAAGAATATATTGTAAAAGTTAATCGTCCGATTAATAGCGATTTTATTCAAAGCATGAGTAATGGAGTGGAAATATTAGGCACAATAACTAAAAATTGTTTCGTAGAAAAATTGGGTCCAAGAAACTTTAAAATAATACTCACACAGGGACTTAACCGCCAGATTAGAAGAATGTGCGAGGCCTTAGGATATAGAGTACGATCATTAAAGCGTGTAAGAATTATGAATATTAAGTTAGATGTGCCAACAGGAGAATATAGAGAACTTAGTAAAGAAGAACTCCTAGAATTAAATGGATTACTTGAAAACTCCTCAAAAACATATGACTAATCAAAAAACAATAAAAGTAATTAGGGAGTTAAAGTAAATTGGGAACAAAAATGTTTGTTTTATACTTTTCGACTTTGGTAAAAATATTTTAAATAGTATGAAACGCTTACTTCTTGCACCGCCACTAATCAGTGTATTGAGTACTATTTGTCCACTTTTTAAGGATTATCAGCACTAGCTCTTTTTTTTGTCCAATCTTCCCCTTTTCTTCTTCAACCCTGAGGAATTAATTTCTCTAGCTTCATTATTCTTTAATTCTTCTCTGGTTGTCATGAAAGGTGGTTCTTTGCCTCATATAGTAAATTTTCAAGAATCAATAAAAAAATATTTAAAAATTTATCTTTGTTATTTATGTTTTCGATAAACCTTTTTATCCTTAATTTATTTGAATTATCCAACCAGTAAGACCTAGTAGCCATTTATTTTTTTAAAGATAAAAGTCTACTTCTAACTCATCACGCAATAACTTAATGGGTTATATCCATTACAATTCCAGAACTTGAATATTTTAAAAGATAATTGATGGAAATTGGCATCATTGCAAAATGCCCAGCCAAAATAAATAGTAAATGCAGTTACAACAAAAGCGGCATATTCAAGCCAATTTTTTCCAGACTTATCTACACCATTGTTGTCAAAATTAGAATTACTAATTTAAAGGAATGGATAAGCTATCCATCCAAATAAGGTGTAGTTAATAATAACAGCCATGAAACCTATCATTGCAAGCCTTCCATTTGTTCTTTCAGCAATAAACCAGTAGGTATTGGGCCATTCAAAATTCCCACCTATATTGGATTTTTGATCTTCTGAAATCGTTTCCACTTCAGAAGTATTCTCCTGGTCAAGATAGTAATTACTATCTGGGTAAAAGCTTTCGCTTGAAAAGTTATCTTTAAATTTACTCATTTTTTTGGAAATTTAATTCTCATTTTAAAAAATAAAAAGGCTAAATAGGTTAAAAGGTATTTCATCAACCAAATTTGTAAGCTTCTTTTTAAGCCTGTTCTTTTGTATCAAATAACATTGACATTTTTATTTCTTTTTCGACTAATTTATTTGAAAATCTTAATGAAAGGATTGTTATCGAAAGAAATGGAATAAGAGAAATAAGGTTTTTTAAAATTAATTTATAAAAATCTTCATACTACATTATTTAACATTTTTAAGAATGTAAAAAATAAATTTTGAAGTATTGTTTTCATTTATTACTTGCATCCAAAGACCACTGCTTTGCTCCAGAAGTAATGGATGCAATCCTATTATCTAAAGTAATTGATTTAATTGTGATTATTATTTTTAAAATTAAATCATATTAATTTTTATTTATTTTTTAATAAAGCAATTTTGGTGATTTAACTTTAAAAGTGTTTGTTTAATTCGTAACTTTCGTATTTAATAACTAAGAAAATCCTTGAATAACTAAGAAAAATTACTAATTTTTCGAAAATTTGTTGGCTGAAGTAACCAATATAATTTCTAATAATAAAGTGAGTCTTGGTAACTCTCTAGTATGACTTGGATTTGATTGAGTCCTGGCGACAGGATTCGAACCTGCAACTTAGTTCTCCCAAATCACTAGTTCAGAAGATCCAATACCTACGATTTGAAGCTATAACTTCAGTCAAAAGACCTTTTTCTTCTAAAACCTTATAAAAACTTTCTAATACTTAATGGATTTTTCCCTAAATTTTCCCTAAAGATGACCTAGTAATCCATAGGTTTTTAAAAGTTGGTCTATATGATGGGTATCGTAGCTAGGAAGAAAACCAGTATTTTTAGAAATTATTTAATTTGAAAAACATTTGCATAATTTCTTAAAACTGATAATTTTAGTAGGCTTCAATAAGTTCAAATGCAAGATCAAAGAATTGAAAAGTTAGTGGCTGTTGCAGTAAACATAACTAAGGCGCTGGTAATAATTTATCTAGGCTTAGTAGAAGTATTCAAAATAATCAAATCACTTCAAAAGTTGTTAGATGCTGAATTAGATATTTCTCGAAAATGGGCTTCACAAAATTATTCAATTCTAAAAAAACGACTAGCGGAACAAAAAATAGCTGGAGTTTAAAAAATATATTCAATTATGAATTTTTTTTAAAAGTGGACTTCAAAATAAAGTTAACTTAAAGTTTGTTTAGATATTTATAGAAATTTGTATTTTTGTCCCAATTGTAAGCATCTTCTTCTCAAAGAAAAAAAAGATGTTAGATCTTTTTTGAAATGTACAAATGCAAATTGTGATCTTAAAAAAAAAATATTTCCAATATATAATGGAATTCCAATTTTATTACCAATTGGGAATGAAAAATGCATTTTTAAAGATATTGACTCTTATGAACATATGAATGCTGGTTACTCCAGAAGAGATGCAAATATTAGTAAAAAATTTAATTTTAATAAGAGATTGAGGAACATAATTTATGGCATTAATAAGCAAACAATTAATAATTATCGTAAGTTAATAAAATTATTAAACAACGAATCAAGAATACTTATTATCGGTGGAGGTTCTGAAGGGAGGGGTATGGATGAATTTTTTGAATACATTTCAGCTCTTAATATTAAAGTTGAATCATTGGATGTTTATCTTTCAGATAATATTGATATAATTGCCGATGCTCACTACCTTCCTTACTCTGACTTTTCTTTTGACGTTGTAATAATTCAGGCAGTTTTGGAGCATTGTTTAGACCCAAGTACTGTCGTTCAAGAAATATATAGGGTGTTAAAAGAGGGCGGTACTGTTTATGCCGAAACCCCTTTCCTACAGAATGTTCATGAAGGGGCTTATGACTTTACTAGATTTACTCATTCAGGTCATAGGTGGTTATTTAAAGAATTTATCGAGATTGACTCTGGACCGATTGCTGGTGTTTTTTCTGGGTCACTCTTTGTTTTTAGTTATGCAATTAATGGATTATTTAGGAATAGAAAAATAGGCATTTTGATTAGGTTACTGTTTTTTCGTTTATGTACGTTTTTAGATACGTTAACGCCAAAAAACTATAATATCGATGGCGCTTCATGCTGTTACTTCATAGGTTATAAGGGACAAGATTATAATGTTAATAATAAGAGTGATTGGATAGTGAATTATTATTCAGGAGCCCAAAAATAAATTCAATGATTATTTTTTGATTACTTCGAATATCAAAATTCAATATCATTTCATCCTCCTGCAAGGATAATTACTACAATAATATTCTTTTATATAAGAAGAAAAATTTTATTAGCTGGCAAAAAAAATTAGCAATCTATTTAATATTTATATTTTTGAATGAGTCAAAAATTAAATAAACAAAGCAAGTAAGAAAAACTATTACATATATAGATTCCATTTAACTTTCCGTTGTTATTGAACTGCTTAATCCATAAGTGAGCAAAATAAAACTTGCAAAAGTAACTCCTATCATTACTGTAGTGTAAAGTTTATTTAGTTTAAAATTATTGCTTGATGAAAAGTCTGCAATAACAAAACTTTTCATTGAATATTTATCTCTATTTTTGAAATTATTGCTGTTAACCAAACCGCCTAAAATTGGATCTATAGAACATTTTATTTCTTGATTGATAACAGAATTTAAACCTTTATCTTCATTGAATAATCTTGGAAACATGTAGGCATGCCACAAAGATATTATTGCCACCCAGAAAACTACACTAACTCCTGCAAAACCAAAAAGTAAGAATTTAAAGGTTTCCATATTTATTTTTTAATTAACTAAAATCTACATCAAAAAAAATATCTAAATATTGCAATCAAAAAAAATATACTTTAAATAAATCAATTAATCATTTCATGATGTTACTAATGATTAGAAACAATGTTATTAGAGCTTTTTCTTTAAATATAAGTTAATGATCAAATCATTTATTTAACTTAAAAAGACAAAATAATAATCAAATTATTATTACTTTTTTAAGAAATGGATTTCAGGATTTTACTTGTTATTACACCAATAATATTCTCATGGATATTTACAGTCTTTTGGTTAGGTAGGTGGGATGTATTTAGATTGACACCACTAGGATTACCAAAGAGGGGAGTAGCTCCTTTTAAAAATTATCAAGTATGGGAAGATTCAGCATTAATTCCTGATACTGGCAGACCAGCAGAAGGTTATCCAGTATTTACTGTAAGAACCGCAGCAGTTAATCTACTGGGGATTCCAACCGTTTTTTTCCTTGGAGCAATATTGGCAATGCAGTTTAAATCTTATTAATAGGAAATTTTGATGGACTTTAGATTTTTAATTGTTGGAGCACCATTTTTAATCGCATTTTTTTATACCTTGTTTTGGCTAAATAAATGGGGTGCTTTTAATTCTGCGAATAATAATTTGCCAAAAAATATTTCTCTAGAAAGTAAATCAATAGAACAAAGTTATATTTTGGAGAATATCTTTTTAACAAAAAATTAATCAAATTTTTCTTACCCTTAAATTAATACCGTGTCATGATTCCAATAGAACAGTATTTGTTTTTTGCAGTTTCTCTTTATGCATTTTTTTATCTTTCAATAACTATAGTAAGTACATTAATTAGTTTTTCCTAAGCAATAATTACATAAAATATTAAACACTTATTTGTATAAAATTAATCTTCCTGTATCTTAAAGATCATTATATAAATATATAAGTAGATATTAGGGCAATCTACTAACCGCTAGCTTTGATAAAGCGGCTCGTAATGAGAACCTCCCTTTGACCTCATTTTCTTTTTCGCAATCTTAGAAAATGAGGTTTAAATAATTTTTAATAGTCAAGAATATTAAAGTTAATTTTTAATATATTGAGTCATTAAATTTTATTCATGATTATGTATATTATTTACTTTTTAATAAAGAGTTTTTTATTTATAAATAATATGTAGATATTTGGCGATCTGCAACGGTATAGATTCCGTCTTTATGAACCTAGCCAACTAAAATATTCTTAACTACGTTTTAGTTATTTTAGTAGTTAGGAATATTTTTATTTTAAAGTTAATTTTTTCTTGAAAACAAATGATCAATAAATCACAAAAAGTATCCTCATTAGAAAATATCTACAATAATTTGGAATCTGGCATGCCAGAGAATAAATCTATTAAAGACTATGCTCTACCTAATGCGAGACAGTGGTTAGGTGGAAGATATGTAGCCCTTTGGGTATTACCTATTTATTTATTTGGAAAAATTGCAAAATTCGTAGCTTCCTCTGCTTTTATAAAACCATATTCTCCAACTAGTAATGGCCCTTCTTATAAAAGACCAGAAACTTTGTACACCTCTTTAAAAGGTGTTTTTAAAGGAGAAGACCATTTAAGATTTTTTGATCATAGGTTTATCGCTATTTGGGTATTGCCTATTGCTTTAACTGGAATTGTTTTTGAAGTGCTTTTTATATTTCCCTCTAAGGGTACCTTCCCTTTCAATTAAGCATCTTTTGTCCGCATACATTGAGGACAGAATTTAAGTAATAAAAAAGAATGACTGGGAGCTTTTTCTATGACTTGGATTACTAGAGTCGGGGCGACAGGATTCGAACCTGCGACCTAGTGCTCCCAAAGCACAAGAGAAGTTTTTTAAGATATTTCTAAGAAATATTGCTATCATTGAATTTTTATATGATTCTGGATCATTCTCGAGACAGAAAAAGGGGTCTAGATATTTCTTGAAATTGCATGATATTAATTAAGAGGGGCTCTCAGAGGGGCTCTTTAACAACCTAGTGCCATTGAGAACATAGGTTTTAAATGTACTTTTAATGAATTACTTCAATATCCTAAAACTTGTAGATAAATTAAATTTTTTAATTTATAAATAAATTAACTTAAAATATAATTTTGATTAAAAATCAATATTTACCAATAGCATTAGCAACTTTTCTAATAGGTAATGTCCCTTTTGCTTTTGCTGAGTTGCAATTACAAAATGAGGAAAAAATTTTAAATAATAAAAATTATGTTCAATCTTATTGCAATTTAAATAAAGCTGCTATTGAAAATTGTTTAAATTTCAAAAATAGTTATAAACCAAAAGACAAATTAGATGAATACATAATTAAAGGAGCTACTTATTCAACTAAGTTTGTTCCTTTAATGAATAATGGTGCAGAAGGGAGTGAATATATCAGCATCATGGCCAATGATCTCAATAGATTATTAGTTGATACTGGTTTTGATTTTGTAAATTCAAAAGCGAATAGTGAGATCCAAAAAATCCCATTTTTCGCACAGACTTCTGTAAATATTTCTGGTGGAACCGAATCAGATACTAGTTTCTCAATAAATAGTTTGATGAAGCTTGGTGAACTTGCCAAAGATGAAGAAGGAGATATTAAAACTCTTGCGTTTTCTCAAGCAAGATTTGCAACTGCAACGAATGCAGATGGCTCAACAACTAACTTAGGTTTAGGAATAAGACATCGTCCTGATGCTGTATCTATGGTTGGAGCTAATGCTTTCTGGGATTACAGAATGACCGATTACAGTGATGCACATAGCAGACTTGGATTAGGTGGAGAATATTTCTGGAAAGATTTTGAATTAAGAAACAACTGGTATGTGTCCATAACAGATGAAAAATCTGTCACCGTTGATGGTACCTCATATTCAGAAAGAGTAGTCCCAGGATGGGATGTAGAAGTTGGTTACAGACTTCCAAATAATCCACAACTTGCTTTTTTTGTAAGAGGATTTAACTGGGACTATAAAAATATACAAGACAATTCCGGGATAGAGGGATCTGTTAGCTGGCAAGCCACTCCTTATGTTGGATTAGAAGCTTATGTATCTAATGAGATTGCGGCAGCATCTACAAACGTAAATACTTCTCTGCCCGGAACAGATGAAACTTTCTTCGGATTAAGAATGAATATCACAGGCAACCCAGTCAAATTTGAGAACTCAAATTATAAGAAAAATATGATTACTCAAATGATCCAACCAGTAAAACGTAAATATGATGTTCTTCTAGAGAGGTCATCAGGTACATTCCAAAATAGAGCTAAAGGAGTTTAATCAAAATGCTGAAAAACAAAAAAACTAAAATGAACTTAATTTCCAAGAATTTTTTAAAAACTTTATCAGGTCTAGGATTCTGTTTTATTGCCTCTTTACTTAGTTCAACGAATAAAGTATCTGCAAGTGCATGTCCTACCAACCCTAGTAGTTCATATTTTAATAGTAATGGTAGTTGCTACATAACTCCTGATGCCTACAAAATTACTGTTTATGAGATGGGCTTATGTACTTCTGATCCTTTAGCAACTACAACTGTGGCAGAGAATGGTGATGTAACGACTGATTATGCAATAAATGAGAGCTCTTGTTCTGCAACTTTTATAAATGAAAATGGAGTTACGCTTGATCTTGCTGGTGGAGCGGCCCAGGCTCTCACAGGAGGTACTAATTTGAGACCACCAAATGGAAGCTATGGCCATGCATATATAAAAATAAAAAATGTTTTTGGATTAAAAGGTTCTTATACATTGGGAGGTACTACTTATTATTCAAAGGGAGTCGTACAAAGTGGAGTAGAAAACGGCGTTTCTGATACTGATGAATCTAATTATGAAGAATGGGAGGAAAAATTAGTTGATTTTGATAAAGGTAGCTCATGTGAACCAGTTGAAAGTAATAGATTAATGGCTGCTTCCGAAACTTTCAGTACTGGGGTGACAGGAACAATGAAAGCATTGTTGGCTTCTGTAAGTGGGAGTACTTATACAGGTACTACCCAAGCTAACTGCGGAGATTCAACAAGAATATTTGGAGTATTTTCACCAACAAACGATGTTGTAATTTCTGAACAAACTCAAGGTTTAGAGGTATCTTTCACAATTACTGATAGAGGAGTATCTGTATTTGGTGGAAATAATCCATATGTCGTCGAGTTTGGAAGTGGTCCATTCACTCCTAAATTTCAAACTTTTTAGAATCTCACAAAATATTCGAGGGGCATAAGGAGCACCAATAGGTGCAAGTAATAGCAAGCTTATAGCTCAGGAGGGGCTACTGGAGGGGCAAATCTAAATATGAGACTACTTACAAAATAAAAAAGACCGCTTGGGAATGCTGTCTATGACTTGGTTTTTAAATGGTCGGGGCGACAGGATTCGAACCTGCGACCTAGTGCTCCCAAAGCACTTAATATCCCTAGTGCAGCACTAGGTTTTTAAGCTATAGCTACTTTTTTGCTTAGTTCTGCGTAGTTTGTCCTGACAATTTAAGTAGCATTTGTCCACTATTTGTCCACTTTTTCAAAATTAGTTGCAGCTTTACTCATCTTTTTTATTTAGCATCTTTTCTTAGAAGTTCATAAACCTTTTTTATCTGTTCATTATTTAGTCGATAATATTCAGTTTGAGGAATCCTTACAGCTTTAAATTGTGCTTGAACTTCTCTTTCTAACTGATGATAATTTGAACAACGAACTGAATCTAATAATTCATCTGGTTCCAACTGTTTCATTCTTCTCAACATATTATTTGTTTTTCCGATTTTATATAAATCCTTATTTCTTATGAAGTAAACAAACCCAACATCTGAATCATCAATTTCATCAAAATCATTTTTTGTCTCTTCAAAATTCTCGTCATTATCTTTCATTAAATATTTAATATTTTCTTCTTCCTGTTCTTTATCAGACAATTCAAAACTTAATTCCGTATGTAATATAAGAAACTCTTTAATTTTAAATCTTGCTTCAAAATATTTTTTTTGGTATTCGAGCCAAGTATTTCTCTTATCTTCAGAAATCTTTTTTTCACCTAATCTTCTTGATAGTGCTTCATATTCTTCTATGAAGTTGCTTAATCTACCAATACTTATTGAAAAACCTAAATAATTCCAAAAAAAGACAATATACTTTTCCCATAAATCACAAAAATCCAAAAAGAGTTTTTTTAGAGGTGTACTTGTGTCCTCAATAGTGTTTGCCTTGGTATGTCTTAGAAAATCAATTATTTTCATTACTCTCATTAATACTTTTATATGAGATTTAATTTTTAAATTATAAGATTCTGGATTATTCCAATTAATATCTTCTACCGAGTAAGATACCCCAACATGAAAACCAAAAAATGCATTATTATCTGTTGAAACTTCTGTGTCTGGATAAATAATACTTTCTGGCCAAAAAACTTGCGTCAAATAATACCATTGACATCCATTAATAAATTTTTCCAATAATGCTCTATCTTTTTCTGGCATAAACTGTTCCTGCAACTTCTCAGCATCTTTTTTTATTGCGTACAATTTCCAAAATATTTCTTTATATTCTTTCTTCATAACTCAAGAGATGCAAGTAGTAAGCGTTTCAATTTATTCAACTGGAGTCAGTGAATAACAAATATCTTTATAACCATTTTCTTTATCCCACTCTTTCATCTCTGGAGTACTTGTAGCCGCAGCAAACCCTTCTAAATCTTTAACTTTAAGTATTAAGTGACTTTTATGGTCATTTACCTTGATGAGTTCATATTCCTCGACATATTTATGTCCCTCCTTTTCATGGAAATCTGCTACGAATTTATCGAAATCTTCAAAAGAACAATCAAAAGTAGAAACTATTAAGGTGTTCATAAAAAAAGGAGTTAATTGCTCCCTAGTTTAGATCGACTGTCAATTAAAAGTAGCTCGAAATAACAGTTGAATCATAAATATGACCTGCACTCTCAATTAATGGTTTAACTTCTGGATCTTTAAACATAGCTATTGCTTTACCTTCTTCACCCTGCTCAATGACAATTACACTGGTTGGATCATCTTTATTTACACCTTTGTATAAGCAAGTCATTCCAGTTTCTTTCATCATTTTTATATTTTCTTCGCTGTCATAAACAGCAGCCCATTCTTCATAAGGGACACTAATTTTGAATGTAAAAACAGTTGTTTCAATTGACATAAAAAAAGGAGCTAATTGCCCCTTATTTTAGATCGACTGTCAATCAATTAGTAATTAATTAATTTTCTTTTTCCATCTCTAATTTCTACTTTATTTATTCTTAACCCAACAAAAGCAGCCCAAATAACTGCGAAGAGAACTGGTAAGAAAATGATCGCAAGTTTCATCATTGGCTTAATCCTAATTATTTGCTCATAAGAATAACCTTTAAATAAATAGGAAAAAATAGGTACTTTATCTAATTAAGCAGCATCATATTCTTCATCTTCAAGCTCTCTCATAAATCTTTTATCTAATAAGTAAGCGTCTAAAAGCTCTGCTGCCATCAGTATCTCAGGAGCATTTTTAGATACTTCTTGTGGATCTTTGTCTAATAAGAAATTGTCTAAAAGCTCTAGATTGTTATTTTCTTTAATTTCTTTATCGCTCTCTAATAGCTCTCTTATATAGGTATATACAAGCTTTTTATCGTACCCACTTTCTCTAATTTCTTTCATCATTTCGATTGGAATTTTCATAATCGTCAACCCCTATGTGACAGTCTTTTAGAGGAAAATAGGCCTAAATAAGCCAGTAATAGAGCTATTTAGAGCAAATTAGAGCCTATATACGCATACTTACGAAAAAATAAGGAAAAAGCAAGAAAATTACCATTAAGCAGAATTGAAATTGTCCACTATCTGTCCACTTTAGGCGTGGACAAATTTCTCAATAAAAAAGCGAGTCTGGGTAACTCGCTAGTATGACTTGGTTTTAAAGAGTCGGGGCGACAGGATTCGAACCTGCGACCTAGTGCTCCCAAAGGACTCGAACTATCAAAGGCCATTTTCTTAAAACCCTAGTTATAGCCTGAATTATTAGTGGAGGGTAGAAAAAAATTGAGACTCAATATAGGGGCATCTTCGAAGATTTTATAAGGTTTTTATAGACTCTAGCTACCCCTACAGCTACCCCCTATATGACCTATTAACTTCTTTTGTCTCTATCATGATTTCTTTTGTTTAAAAATAATCTACTATTGTATTTAGTGCCTTCCTTATTCTTGAATGGTCGAGATTCCAAAATTTCATGAATTTATGACGCCCCTTCTTTTGGTGTTAAAGGAAAATGGGGAGATGTATAGGAATGACGCTTTTGATGCGACCATTGAAAAAGTAGGATTAACTGATGAGCAAAAAGCAGTAATAAGAGAAAGTACAGGCAGATCTGTTGCTAGAGAAAGAGTAGGTTGGGCCTCTTCTTACTTAAAGCAGGCAGGAGGGATAATTAGGCCAAAAAGAGGATACATGTATTTAGGGCCAAATGCCGATGACTTTTTGAGTATTGGAAGATTACTAACTGTTGCTGATATTAAAAAAACAAAAGAATGGCAAGCTATTCATAATGCAAGACAAATTTCCAAAAATGAGGATATTTATGATTCGACAAATGAGCAGGAGAATGACACGCCTCAAGATCTTATTGATAAAGGAATTAAAAGACTTAACTCACAATTAATAGGAGATTTAATTGATAACTTCAAAAATATAGATCCAGCTTCGTTCGAATCTCTCGTATTGAAAGTTTTAGCCTCAATGGGGTACGGAGGAGGAGATGATAGAAGAATTCAAGGCGTTCCCAGAGGGCCTGATGGTGGTATTGATGGCAAAATTAATGAGGATAAGCTTGGATTAGATCAAATATATATACAAGCAAAAAGATATTCTGAAAATTCTGTTGGGAGACCCACTATTCAGAGTTTTGTGGGTGCCATGACTGGAGGGGGATGTCGTAAGGGAGTTTTCGTGACGAGTAGTAGCTTCACATCAGAAGCAATTGAATTTGCAAAGGGGCTCAGAGATCAAAGATTAATTCTTATAGATGGAGTGGATCTTGCTAAATTAATGATTGAACATTCTGTTGGAGTTCAAGTAAAAGAGGTTATTAAGGTGTCAAAAATTGATCAGGACTTTTTTAGTGATGATGAATCATAGACTTTAATTAAAACGATTACTATTTAAACCACTTGGTTAATGTCTTATTACTGGAATACAACAGCAGAAGATTTTTTGCCAGAAAGTATAGATTCAATAAAAGAACATTGTTTAAGTAACTATTTACCTTTTGATGGTGGTTTGTGGCAAAATTTTCAACCAAGAAACTATAAATTAAAAACAAATAAAAGAGTTAAATTTTATGCTGTCGAATATCACCCTGATATAAAGATATGGCAACCGCCAAAACTACATACAGAAGATTCATACTATAAAGAGAGAAGTTTAAATGATTGGCATAGCAACTATAAATGGGGAACTGAACGAGGATTGAAATATTACTTTGGTGTTGGTAATGGAGTTGGATACAATATCCTTCCATTTGAGACTCCAGTATTTAAGGTAGGTTTAACTCATGTAAAAGTAAAAATGAGGGGAGGCAGCAGATATAAAAATATTCTTATAGAAAAAGATATTACTGATTCAAAAATTCCTCCTGAGGACTTTGAAACTTTCGTTTATGCAAAATTATTTTATAAGTATTGGAAAGAAAAAATATTTTTTAAAGCTCTAAAATCTATTAATCAAGATCATATGCATGATCAACTTCAATTTGACGGCAAAACAGAATCTTTTAGATTTGAGAATGTTGAAGATAAATTGAAAATTATTAGAGAAGCAATTGATCAAATAGAAAATTCACCAGCAGAAGAAATTAAAAAAGAAGTAGATTATTTTTGCTTTCTTTCAGCATTTTGGAATTGTATAACTAGATATAAAAGTTCTTTTCCCTTGTACTACAGTTTTGATCAATACAAACTTGTAAGTTGGCTTGAAGGTTTTAACGGAATGTATAGCACCACATTAAGTCTAAAATGTCCTTTTTTAATAGATATTGGATTTAAAGATAAGTGGTTACCAAAAAGTGAAGATGATATAAAACCACTATTTGATAGACCTTTAGAAGATTTTATTCTTTCTAATTCAACTCACTATGATTTGTAATAACAAAGAAAAGCTAAGGCGGTAAAATCTCTTATTGCTCCTGTAAATTAAGCTCCATTTAGGGAGACTTCGAAGATGCTAGCTACCCCTACAGCTACCCTTTCTCAATATGAGACAATAATCCAATAAAAAAGACAGGCTGGGAAACCTGTCTGTGACTTGGATTATTAGAGTCGGGGCGACAGGATTCGAACCTGCGACCTAGTGCTCCCAAAGCACCCGCGCTACCAAGCTGCGCCACGCCCCGCTCATAAGATCTTAGTTCATAACAGACATCTATAAAAGACCAAATTGCTAAATTTTTTATAAAAAATCACTTTTTGTACTGGAAAATTAGTTTTGTCGCTATTTTGTCGCTAGAAAAACATTTACCTTGTCGCTTGAAATTATTCTTTTGAACTAATTGAAATAATCTTTGAACTCGATTGAAATTTTGATGCAATACTTTCTAAATTATTTAATTTCGCTAAAAGTTTTTTATTTTGAGAAATTATCTCATCATTTTTTGCTTTTAAACTCTCATTATCTTTTTCAAGAATTGATATTTTTTCATGGATAATTTTTTTATCTTTCAAACTTATTTGAGTTGATTTTAATGATTTACCTAGCTTCCAAACAAATCCTGCTCTTGCGGAAAAAGTATCTTCAAAATCGCCTGCGTAATCTTGGCCAGGGATAGTCATAGATGCGGCATAATTTATTGACAGTTTCTCATTAACCTTAGATGCGCACCCACCTGAAAATGCAAAATCACCTCCATGAGTACCTGTCCCTAATCCACAAGCGAGATTTGTTTCGGTTGGGACAGTGGGTAAACCTGTAAGGGCGGCACTTAGTGCTCCCACATTGTTAATTGATTGTTCTATATCTCTTCCATCTATTAATAATTTACTCCCGTTAGTTATGTTAATTGGTGCAATCCTTCCATTGGAGTCGGTCGCCCAAATTTTCATTTCTGTCGAGGTTTCCTGAAGTTTAAAAGAATTTTCTCCAATACTTATAACTTCTGATGAACCATTCCCATTCGCTGAAGGCATCTGCAAAATATGCGGCGAACTGGGAAATAAACTTTCATCAATCGTTCTCCATGTATTTGTCCTCCAGTTATATGCCTCTTGACCGCTCTCACTTGTTATTATTACAAGTTCACCAGAATTGGGATTGACATATGAATTTCTCCCTGCAGAAGAGGGATTTGCTCCACCTAAATTTTTCTCAGTTAAAAATTTCTTCTCTTTTGTTATTAAGTCAACTCCATAAACTTTAAGTACATTATTTGTGGTATCAGACTCAAGGGAAAAAACATCAAATGCATAACTTGGATTTATAGAAAATAATCCTAAAAATGTTATTAATAATGTTTTTGAAAGTTTATTCAAGAAAACTTCTCCATATTTAGCTGTATTTATATTGCAAATGATTTGAAAAATATACTGATTTTATTAGGATTCGCAAATTTCTTTAGAAGCACCCGCGCTACTAAAGTTTTGTCGCTTCCCCTCGCTTTTTAGTTTGTAACAAAAGTAAGAAAGTCAGTTATTGCAGTCAGTCTCGTTAGTAAAAAGGCATGCTCCCAAAGCACCCGCGCTACCAAGCTGCGCCACGCTCCCCTCATAAGATTTTAGTTCATAAAAGTCATATATAAAAGACCAAATTGCTAAATATTTTAAAAATCACTTTTTAGGTCAGAAAATGATTTACTTAATATTTTTCAGAAAAAAGTTCCTTAATTCTATAACTTAGTTTATTTAAATCAAAAAATTACATAAACTTATAAGTTGGCTTTGAAAGTTTTTAATTGCGACAAATCTATAATATAAATTAAGTTCCACCAGGATATCTCCCTTTATTGCTATCGAGACTTGGAAGTATGAAAAAATTAGAAAATTTGATTCTCACTTATAAGGATTTTCCAAAAAAAGGCATTGATTTTAAAGACGTCCTAGAAATTCTTCAATATCCAGATATTTTTCAGGAACTTATTTTAAAAATGTCTTCAAATCAATTTTTAAAAAATGCTGAAGCCATAATTTCCATAGATGCGAGGGGATTTATTTTTGGTTCAGCAGTTGCTTTAGAATCATCTAAGCCTATGATTGTCGCACGAAAACCAGGAAAGCTGCCAGGAAATATATTGACAAGAGAATATGATTTGGAATATGGAAAAAATTCTCTTTCAATACAAAGTGATGCCCTAAAAAAATTCAATTCTTTTGTAATCGTCGATGACTTGTTAGCTACAGGAGGTACAGTTGACTGTGTCACTAAGTTGCTTCAAGATCAAAACAAAGAAATTCTGGGTTTAATAACTGTTATTGAGCTGAAAGAATTGAAGGGTAGGTTAAAGTTAGATTTTCCTGTTCATTCAATGGTTAAAATCTAACAACTGTTAGTAAGCGAATTTAATAGTGAGAATTAAATTTAATTTTGTGATTTTCTGATGAATAATGAAATTATAAATTTGACATAGATTTAAAATTTAAGGTTTAAAATTTATATGATTCCAACAGATCCTGCAGTGAAACCAACTGCAAGAAAAAAGACAAATTCAAGTAGATCTCTTGGCAAAGAATTAACAATCAAATTGATTTGAGTCATTTGACCTTGTGCTCCTCAGGTATATTTCAAAAAATATAACCAATTATTTTTTTTGTTGAGGAAAATAAGAGTCTTTTTTTCTTTTTTCTAAAGATTTCAAGAAAGTAAAACTTCAAAAGAAAATTATTTATAAAATCCTAATAAAAACTTTTTACCAAATTAATCCACTGCTCAAATTCCATTTAAATGCTATATTTTTTAAAAAATAAATTTAAACTTTATAACTGATGGATTATAAAAAGAAATCATTAAATAAATTAAATAAAAAAGAATGTTACGAGGAAATTGACACCAGGTTGGCTTCTGGATGGTACGTTGATGTAGTTGATAACAGAAAAAAGAAAAAATATAAAACAGAGAAAGTTTCTTTCAAAATATCCAAAAAGATATAGTTTAAGTATCTAAGAATTCTTTAAAAATACAACTAATTACAATAACTTATTTAGGGGATTTGATTGTATAACTTTAGAAAGTGGCACAAATTATTCAAAAATGTAGTCGTTGATACTTGATTTTGTAGGTCATAATACACTATCTTGAGGTGTACTTTAAATTTCGTGTGAGGAAATTTATGAAGCTTTTCAAAAGCTTGCTAGTCGCTCCTGCATCATTAGGGCTTTTGGCTCCTATGGCCGCGACTGCGAACGAAGTCACTATTAATGACTTCAATGCTGCAGAAGAAATTGCAGTAACAAATAGCCGTGTAGACGGTTTAGAAGCTAGATTAAACAACTTTGAAGCTGGTAGTTTCTCAGAAACAACTACTGCATCATTCAGCGTTGACACTGTTCTAGGTGCTATTGACGGAAATGACCCAGGAACTACTGGAGCAGAATCAACAAGTTTCGACTTCCAATTCAACATCGGTCTATCAACAAGTTTCACAGGTGAGGATTCACTTGATATAGCTATTGATAACGGAAGCGCAACATTATCTCCAATGGGAACCAAAATGGGTTTCGACAGTGGAACAAGCTTAGTTGTTGATGGTGTTACTTATTCATTCCCTGTTGGTGGAGCATCAATGGTAGTTGGTGATTCAACTGACTTAAGTACTGCATTTACAGGAGCTTGTACTTATAGTGCATTCACTGATGCAACACCAGACGACTGTGGTACTGGTAACTCTATGGGTGCAGGTGGTAAAGGTGTTACTACAGCTTTAAGTTATGCATTTGATTCCGGATTCTCACTAGCTGGTGGAATAACATCCGCACAAAGTGAAATCTTAGGTGATGGTGCTGACGCATTCGGTCTTAATGCTGCTTATTCAACAGACAATTACGGAGTAGCTGTTGCATACGTTAGCGATGATATGGGATCAGCCACTGAGAAAACAATCTGGGGTCTTAATGGTTACTACACTTTTGATTTAGCAAGCGTAAGTGTTGGTTACGAAACTTCAGAAGAAGGCGGAACTGACAAATCTGGATACTTCGTTGGTCTAAGTTTCCCAGAAGTTGGCCCTGGTTCAGTAAATATTGCTGCTGCAACTACTGCACTTACTGCTGACGCAGATCCTGAGTATCTTATCTATGAAGCGTCTTACTCTTATCCAGTAAATGATTCAATGACTATCACTCCTGGTATTTTCATTGAAGAAACAGCTGCAGGATCTGATGATTTAACAGGAATAGCTGTTAAAACTTCATTCTCTTTCTAATTATTTAATTAGAAAAAACTATAACTACACACAAAGAAAGATCTGCTTTACAGCAGGTCTTTTTTTTTAGGAATTTTCTTAAATTAATTTTTTTATTTAATACTTTCAGAAACTATAATATGTAAAAATAAAAATTAATATATTGAAAAAATTTGATTTATTAAAAAAAATTGAAGAAGCCAAAATAAAACAAAAAGCAGGAAATTCTTTAGAAGCAAATAAGATATTTCAAACGTTATTGAAAACAAATAATAATTCTTTTGATTTACTCTATGCTTATGGTTTGTTTTGTAGAGATTTAAAAAATTTTAATTTAGCAAAAAGAGTATTTCTAAACTTAATTAATAAATTTCCGACATCAATAAATCCCTATATTTTATTAGCCGAAATATTAAAAAATGAGAATAAATTTGAAGATGCAGAAAGAGTACTCCTTAATGCAATAAAAATTAATCCTAGTCATGGAGATTTACTTTATAATTTTTCTCTTTTTTACTTTGCATTGAGAAACTTTGATAATGCATTGGTTTATATAGATAAAGCTATTAAATTATCAATTAATAATGATATTTATAAACTATTAAAGTCTGAAATTTATATCAATAAATTTAATATTAATGAAGCTATATATATTTTAGAGGATCTAAATAGTAAGAATAGAATTAAAAAGGATAATAACAAAGAAATAAGAATTAATATTCTCCTGGCAGATGCATATTTAAAAAAAAGGAAGTACGAAGAAGCAGAAATCATCCTTTTAAAATTAATTAAAAAATATCAAGGATTGGAATTGGCGTATTTAAATCTGAGTATTCTTTATAACCATAAGAATCAATTAAATAAAAGTATAGAAATACTAAAAAAGGGAATAGATTTGTCTCCTCATTTCATGCCTTTTTATAAGAATTTAGCTACTTTCTATAGAAATTCAGGACAGCTTAAACTTGCTATTGAGACTAACTTATTTATCATTTCGAGAAACAAATTTGACTTTAATAGTTTTTATGAATTATCAGGGATTTATGATTTTAAGAATCATAAAAATGAATTAAATTTTTTATTAGATACAAAACTAGAGAAACTCAATGCAAACTCTAAAATCTACGCAGCTTTTGCAATCTCAAATTTGCTTCATAAAGATGGAAAATTTAAAGAAAGTGCAAATTATCTAAAAATTGCCAATGACGAAAGCATGAAGTATAAGAAATCCGACTTAAGTCTGAAGATAAAACATACTGAATTTTATAGATCACTAAAAATCAAAAATTCAAAAAATAAAAATTTAAAGAATTCTTCTGATTATGTCTTTGTTGTTGGCATGCCAAGATCTGGGAGTACTTTACTCGAAAACATATTGAGTTTAAATCCTGAAGTAACTGATATGGGTGAGGTTAACTTTTTAGAGGAGTCCATAAAGGAAGCTAAAGATTTTGAGGATGTTTATGACTTATACAAAAAAAAAGTTATAAATCAATTTCAATCATCTATCATTTACACCGACAAAAGTTTATTTAATTATATGTACTGTGCTGTTATTTCTAATTTTTTCCCTAAAGCAAAAATAATAAATTGCATAAGAAACCCTCTTGATAATATTTTATCCATATACAGAGCAAACTTCTTAAAACAGCCTTTCTCTTTCTCTTTGACTGATATTTCTAGTTTATATGTGCACTATTTTGAAACTATGGAGAAATATAAAATTAAATATGGTAAAAATATTTATGATTATAACTATGAGGATTTAATTGAAAATCCTAATAATGTTATACCAAGAATAATAAATTGGCTTGATTGGGATTGGGACGAAAAATATCTTTCGCCACATCAAAACAAAAGAAATGTATACACCGCAAGCAGCGCTCAAATAAGAAAGAAATTTTATTCCTCTTCTATAGGGATTTGGAAAGAATATAAGGAACTTTTGGAACCTGCAATTGAAATTATCAAAAAAAATAAAATTCTTAAAGAAAAGATTTCACAGTAACGAGTCTGTTTTATGTAATAGCCGGCTTGAATTTTGTCTACTGAAGGTTGTTAATTTTAAACGATTATATTACCTTTAAGATACCTTAAATTGTGTGAGGAAATTTTATGAAGCTTTTTAAAAGCTTGTTAGTGGCTCCAGCAACGATTGGGCTACTAGCTCCATTATCAACTTTTGCTGGCGAGGCAAACTTAAAAGATATCTCAAATTACTCTAATCTAGAGCATATTGACCTTGCTAATGCTTTTGTAAACGATGAACCAAATGATACCCCTTTACTTGCTGGTGGAGAAGGTTTAGTTGATGGTCCTAGCAATGGTGGAGGTTTCTCAGAAACAACAACAGCATCATTCTCTACTGACATGTACCTAGGTGCTGTTGACGGTGGCACTGTAAAAACTGACGATACTGTTATGGCAGGTTACAGTTTTCAGATTGACTTAAACACAACTTTCACTGGCGAAGATTCTCTAGATATCTCTATTGATTCAGGTAACGCTGGTTCAGCTGGTATTGCTGAATTTGATGGAAACAGTGCTTCAACAAGTCTTACTGTTGATGGAGTTTCTTACACTTTCCCAATAGGTGCTAAAACTACTGCTTTTGTAGGTGATAGTACAGATGGAAGCTTATTATTTAATACCGCTTGTGTATATAGTGGGCCATCAAATACTTTAGATGATTGTGGTAATAATTATTCAGCTATAAATGCTGGTGCTGGTACTGCTTTTGGTGCTAGTTACGATGTTGGAAATGGCCTTGCTTTTGCCTTTGGTTATACAGGTAGCAATACTGGACTTATGACTGAAGATGGTGATGATGCTATCGCAACCCAAGTTTCATATATAGCCGATAGTTATGGTGTTTCTCTTACATATGCTGACAAAGAAAATCCTACTTTTACTCAAACAGTAACTGATGCGACTGTCTGGGGATTAAATGGTTACTACACACCTTCTTCTGAGGGTTTACCATCAATAAGTGTCGGCTTTGAATTTGGTGATGCTGAAATTCCTGCACTTACACCCGCAGATACTGATACTTCTTCATGGTTCGTGGGTTTACAATGGGATGAAGTAGGACCTGGAACAGCTGGAGTCGCTGTTGGAACAAAGCAGCATACAGTTGATAACGCAACACTTGATGATGAACTTTTGATGTACGAAGCTTTCTACTCATATAATGTTAATGATGGTATGACAGTTACACCATTAATATTTATAAAAGAGTTCCCTGCAGGTACTACTGATGAAACTGGATTAATGGTTAAGACATCATTTAGTTTCTAACCAAAATCTTAAGCTTTAGAATTATAAGATCTGTCGATATGACAGATCTTTTTTTTTAGTAATCTATTAAATCTGAATCTCCATCGTCTGAAAATTCAATTGTTGACCTGGATTTATAATCAATATTTGATCTTGATTTAATTGCCTCCTCTCTCCTCCTAGCATCTGCTTCCCTTTTAGCTTTAGCCTCCTCTCTCCTCCTAGCATCTGCTTCCCTTTTAGCTTTAGCCTCTTCTCTCCTTCTAGCATCTGCTTCCATTCTAGCTTTAGCATCTGCTTCCCTTTTAGCTTTAGCCTCTTCTCTCCTCCTAGCATCTGCTTCCATCCTAGCTTTAGCATCCGCTTCCCTTTTAGCTTTAGCCTCTTCTCTCCTCCTAGCATCTATTTCCCTCCTGGCTTTAGCATCTGCTTCCATCCTAGCTTCTTCTCTCCTTCTAGCTTCTTCTCTCCTTCTAGCTTCTTCTCTCCTTCTAGCTTTTTCTTCCCTTCTAGCTTCTTCTTCCCTTCTAGCTTCTTCTTCCCTTCTAGCTTCTTCTTCCCTTCTAGCTTCTTCTTCCCTTCTAGCTTCTTCTCTCCTTCTAGCTTCTTCTACCCTTCTAGCTTCTTCTCTCCTTCTAGCTTCTTCTTCCCTTCTAGCTTCTTTTTCCCTTCTAGCTTCTTCTTCCCTTCTAGCTTCTTCTTTTGTTTTTGTACTATTTTCCGTGGAATTTGAATTAAAATCAGAACTTACATTTTTGTAAGTTCCCCTGTTCATAAGATTTTTACATGATGTTAAGTTCTTTTTATCTTTACCCTTGACTGACTTTTTATTACTATTGAGTAATTTCTGACAACTTTTGAATAATATTACATGCCTTTCATTTTTATTTTCTGCTGAATATAGATAATAAATTGTAAGGTTTACATAGTTAATTAATTCTTGGGTTTTGAATTTTGACATCTTTTCAGTTTTGTTTTTAGTGCCTTCCCCTCCATAACCTGCGAAAATTGGATTTGTTAAAGAAATTAGTGTTAGCAATAAAAAAAGATACTTTTTATTATTTCTTTTTCTTATTAGTTTCATTTGTTAAAAATTGAATTTAACTTTGTAAATAAATTTTAATATAAAACTTATATGATAAGCCCACAGAGGATAATTCTAGATTAAAAGAATACTCTAAATTTCACATATGAACAATTTATTAAAATATGCTGTTGCTGGATCAATTGGTTTAGGATCTTTTGCATTTGTAATATCTGCTCCCCGGACTGCTAAAAACCTTAAGCCTTTAAAAAATGAACGAATGCAAGAAAGCGAGTTGTTTTCTGTTTTTACTGATAAAGAAACAGGAGATATGTATGGATATATTGAAGGCGCAGGGGGTGAACAGAGGTTTGTGAAGTATGATAAAAACTCCGAAAACAAAGTAAGACAGGAAAAAATAAATGAGGAAAGAGCGCTAGCTAAACAAGAAGCACTAGCTAGAGAACAAGCAAAGGCTCCAACAAGACCTATGGTGGTTAGTGTTAATAAAAACGATGTCAGGTCAG
Source organism: Prochlorococcus marinus (assembly GCF_001180325.1). Taxonomy (GTDB): domain Bacteria; phylum Cyanobacteriota; class Cyanobacteriia; order PCC-6307; family Cyanobiaceae; genus Prochlorococcus_A; species Prochlorococcus_A marinus_R. The sequence goes on along the minus strand of NZ_CVSZ01000016.1, from coordinate 52,423 downwards.
GAGAGATATTTAGTGTTGATGATAAATGGAAAGACTTTGAAATAAATACACGCATCAAGTATAGGCGCCTTGAAGATGCAATGCTTTATAGACTTGCTATTAAAGCCCCAGTTAAAACTATTAATGAGGGAAAATCTCCTGACTGTAGATTTTCCTCTCAAAAAGAAAAAGAATTAGAGAATTTGGTCGCTAATCAGGATAATACCGTGAGATTAAGATTTAAAGATTCAGATGATTTTTGGGTACAGGACTATATCATCCCGCTTGGAACAGAAAGGGCTGGAGACAAAATTACAACTGCCATCGATGGTTATTACAGGGATGATTGTGATAAAAAGAATAAATTGGTCTTTCATGGGCAAATAAAAGATTTAGATCTTCCTGGTTTTAGTTGGGTAGACGATGGGAAACTTTTATTTAAAGGAGTAAAATTAACAAAACCTGATGATGATAAAAAAGACTAATAATCTTTAAAATCTTAAATTAGAGTGTGACAATAAAAATTTTCTATAACTTATCATTTTGCCCACTTGCATTGATGTGAATATTTTTGATAAATTTTTCCATGACCTTTTTCAATTATCATTTTTTGAATATTTAATCCGTTTTTAAATAATTCAGCAACTGTTCTTCCATATCTATCCTTTGTAATTCTCTTAATAGAAACTTTTTTATTAACTAGTAAATTATTTAGAAAATCTCTTGCTTCTTTAGCTGGGATAGGATCAGCTTTTTTACCTTTTATTTCTGGAGTATCTATACAAGCTAGTCTTATCCTTTCACCCTCAATAGTTGTACAAGTATCGCCGTCATAACAATTTTTGATGATTGTGGTCGGAAGTTTTGCATTTATGGCAGATGAATAACCTATTAATATAAATGAAACTAAAATAGCTTTTTTCCAGTTGAATCTAAATTTATTCATCATATAGATTAATTGCTTTTAGTATAAGACCGACTTTCAATCGCATATTTTATCTTGATCTAAAATCTCTCTTTTGTATTTCTCACCTTGTTCATCATTGTATTAAAAATCCTCCAATGTTTTTACTATTTAAAATATAAAGATCCTTAATAAAAATGTTTTATAAATTAATTATTATTATTATGTGTTTGAGTAAGCTTCCATTTTATTAATCGGAATAAAAACTTTTCCTCTGAACGATGGGTTGAATGTCTCCAATTTTTAAATGTTTAATATGTAGAAAAGATATAGAAAGATCAACAAAAACATTTTGGAGAAAAAAAGGTCACCTATTATGTTCTACATGCTTGGATAATATAGATAAAAAGAAAATATAAATTATTAAATTTAGAAAAAAATTTTGATTAACTCTATTTAAATAAAGCAAGATTGAAGCGATCTAGCCAAATAACGTAATTTATTTTTATAGCTATAAAATTCGTCTAAAAATTATTCAGCTAATTCATTAGACTTTTGCCAATAATTATTAGTACTAAATTAAATATTTAAAATTTCCCAAAAAATATCCCCAAAAAATTGAAAGATAAGTCGAAGACTAAAATTCAATGTATTTTGAGGGAAATTTATATTTTAAATATCTATTAGATTTAAACTAATAGCAAGTAATAATAGTTGAACTTTTAAAAACTTTTTGAATAGAATTTAAAACCAACCTGGGATGATTTGTCCAGTAGTTACATATGCTCCTACTGCTGCGACGAAACCTAACATTGCTGCCCATCCATTAAAACGTTCTGCTTCAGGTGTCATGATAAAAAATTGATTTAGTATGTGAATTATTGTAACAGAGAATATGAAGGTTTGTAAAGTATTTTTTGATTTTTTTGCGTGGTTTAATTATAAATTTGTAATTTTGACTTTTTTTGACATTATTGTTACAAAAATGCTTTTATAATTTATACTCAATTACTCTCGAAAGAAGAAATCTCAGATATTACATGTCAAGTAATTAAAAGTGTTGAATAAAATAAAATAGTATCCTTCGCTGCTTGATAAGATTTAAAACTTCTCTATCATTTTAATAATAAAAAATTGATTTTAGATTTATCTAGGAACAAATTAGCTTTAAATTGAATTTAGGAACTTTAAAAATTTGAAGCAACATGATTAAGAAGGTAAATTTTAAATTTGATATCTATTGTCTTTCTCTGATAAGAGGATGAACTCAATAAAAATGTGGGTCGCCTGAGATTCGAACTCAGGACCAGCCGGTTAAAAGCCGGATGCTCTACCGCTGAGCTAGCGACCCATTTTGTAAAATTGAGTACATATGAAATTATCCCTTCTTAAGGTAAAAAAAACAACTTTTTATCTCAAGTTGAACAATAGAAAAACAATTCTTAACTTATGAAATAAAAAATTAAAATTTCTCTCTAAATTTACAGTTAAAAGTTAAAATAATTTAATAGTTAACTGGACTTTAAAAATGCTTAGAACAATCGTAGTTTTTGCTCCCATTATTGCTGCTTTAGCATGGGTTGTGTTTAATATTCAAAAACCAGCAAGAGAGCAATTTAATAGGGACTTTTTGGGCAAGGATTAATTCAATTTGATAGATAAAGAAGTAATAGTTATCGGAGCTGGTCTTGCAGGATCCGAAGCTGCTTGGCAAGTAGCAAATTCTGGGATATCAGTTAAGTTAGTTGAAATGAGACCTACTAAATTAACTCCAGCTCATCATACTGGTGAGTTTGGAGAATTAGTTTGTAGTAATAGTTTTGGTGCTTTAAGTCCAGATCGAGCTGCAGGTTTATTGCAAAAAGAACTTAGATTTTTTAAATCACTAATTGTTCAAACAGCAGACAAGTTTGCTGTACCAGCGGGAGGTGCTTTGGCGGTTGATAGATCTAAATTTAGTATCGCTTTAACTGATGCTTTATCTAATCATCCTTTAATTGAAATTAAGAAATTTGAACAACTGGATCTCCCAAGCAAAAACAATATAACGATCCTCGCAACTGGTCCATTAACTGCCGATAAATTGTCCTCTGAAATTCAAGCTTTTACAGGTGTCGATGAGTGTCATTTTTTTGATGCCGCTAGTCCTATTATTTATGGAGATACTATTAATCAAGAGATTGTATTTAAAGCTAGTAGGTACGACAAAGGTGATCCGGCATATCTTAATTGCCCAATGGATAAAAATGATTACATCCATTTCAGAAATGAGCTGATAGAAGGTGAACAAGCTAATTTAAAGGACTTTGAGAAAGAGTCAGCTAATTTCTTTGAAGGTTGCTTACCAATTGAAGAAATTGCTAGAAGAGGAGTTGATACAATGAGATATGGACCATTGAAATCCATTGGGTTATGGAATCCAAAATGGGGAGATTTATTTGATAAGGAAAATAGATTGAAAAAGCGACCTCATGCAATTGTCCAATTAAGAAAAGAAGATTTAGAGGGGAAATTGCTAAATATGGTAGGTTTTCAAACTAACCTCAAATGGTCTGAGCAAAAAAGAATATTTAGGATGATTCCTGGTTTAGAAAATGCTGAGTTTGTACGTTTTGGGGTAATGCATAGAAATACTTTTTTAGAATCTCCAAAATTACTTTTACCGACATTGCAATTTATGAAAAGAGAAAATCTTTTTGCTGCGGGTCAAATAACCGGTACGGAAGGTTATGCAGCAGCAGCAGCAGGGGGCTTGCTTGCAGGAATAAATGCATCATTATTAGCTAAGGGTAAAAAACCAGTAAGTTTTCCTGATGAATCAATGATTGGTTCTCTAATGAATTTTATTAGTAACAAAAATCAAATATTGTCTAACCAGAATAAGTATAAATTCCAACCAATGCCTGCTTCATTTGGTTTGGTTCCAGAACTAACTAAAAGAATTAAAGATAAAAGATTAAGGTACAAAGCTTATCAAGAAAGATCTACAGTTGCCTTGAATTACTTTAAAAAAACACTAGATTCTTTTCTTGAAAATGAACACTTAGTTAGCAAAATTTACTAAGATTGATTATCAAAGATCCAAAAAATGAAATCTTATAAGGAAAATTTAGATGCAATTATTATCGGCTCAGGAATTGGAGGCTTAGTAACAGCATCACAACTAGCTGCTAAAGGAGCTCGAGTATTAGTTCTTGAGAAATATATTATCCCGGGAGGAAGTGGGGGCTCTTTCAAGAGGAAAGGCTATACCTTTGATGTTGGTGCCTCTATGATATTTGGATTTGGAGATAAAGGTTATACCAATTTATTAACTCGTGCTCTAAGTGATGTAAATGAAAAATGCGAAACTATTCCTGATCCTGTTCAATTGGAATATCACTTACCAAATAATTTTAATATTTCTGTTGATAAAAATTATGAGCAATTTATAAATAAATTAACAGAGATTTTCCCTAAGGAAAAAAAAGGTATCAAGAAATTCTACGATACTTGTGCAAGTGTATTTAGATGTTTAGATACCATGCCACTTTTATCAATAGAGGATCCAAGTTATCTTTTTAAAGTTTTCTTTAAATCTCCATTATCCTGTTTAGGATTAGCTAGATGGTTACCGGTAAATGCAGGAGATGTAGCGAGAAAATTTATAAAAGATCCTGAACTTTTAAAATTTATCGATATTGAATGTTTTTGTTGGTCTGTAATGCCAGCGCTCAAAACTCCCATGATTAATGCGGGAATGGTTTTTACTGATAGACATGTTGGAGGTATAAATTATCCAAAAGGAGGAGTGGGGACAATAGCAGAAAAGTTAGTTACTGGGATACAAAAATTAGGAGGCGATATAAGATATAAAGCTAACGTGACTGAAATTCTTTTAAAGGATGAGAAAGCGATAGGAGTAAAGCTTTCAAATGGGGAAGAATTATATTCAAACATTATTGTATCCAACTCCACTAGATGGGATACATTTGGATTAAAAAATAATACTAAAGGATTAATTTCGAGTAAAAATATCCCAAAAAATGAATATAAATGGTCAGAAACTTATAAACCTTCGCCCTCTTTTGTTTCGATTCACCTTGGAGTAGAAAAAAATCTAATATCCGATAATTTTAATTGTCATCATATAATCGTTGAAAATTGGGATGAATTAGAAAGTGAACAGGGAGTAATTTTCGTTTCTATACCTACTTTGCTTGACTCGTCTTTAGCTCCAGAGGGTAAACATATCATACATGCATTTACTCCTTCCTCAATGAGTGAATGGGAGGGGCTATCAAGGAAAGAATATTTGCTAAAGAAAGAAAAATATTTTTTATTTCTTATTGAAAAAATATCATCTATTATTCCTAATCTTGAACACAATATTGATCACAAAGAAATTGGGACTCCGAAAACTCATAAAAAGTTTCTTGGAAGATATGAAGGTAGTTATGGACCAATTCCCAGTAAAAAGTTGCTTGGACTTTTACCAATGCCTTTCAATACTACAAAAATTCAAAATCTTTATTGCGTAGGTGATTCATGCTTTCCTGGTCAAGGCCTAAATGCAGTTGCTTTTAGTGGATACGCTTGCGCTCACAAAATAGGCTCAAAATTAAACATAAACAGTTTTAAATTGCCCGACTAAAAGGATACTTCTGAAATGATTGAAAAGTTTAAAACTCTTTTTGTTGTAAAAAGTTCGTTAATTTCTCTCTATATAGCGCTTACAATTCCTTTACCATTTATTTCAATTGAAAAATTAAAAATTTTCTCGATTATAATTTTTTTCCTGGGACTATATTTTATAATCAATATCACAAGTGATTATGTAGAAATTTGCAGTAATAAAATTTCATACAAAAGTAGCTTTATTTCTAAATTCTTTGGGAAAAAAAATTGGGAAATTTCTTGGAAAGATATTAAATTAATCAAATCTTTTCCGACCAGTCAGGGTAGTAAGGTTTATTATTTTAATACTTTTCGAGGCGATAATTTTCTTGTCCCACAAAGAGTAGAAAACTTTGAGAAATTCTTATCAATTGTTTCTAGTAATACTGGAATTGATATTAGTGACATATCTTACATTTCACCACTATGGACATATAAATTACTAACATTACTATCGTTTTTTATGATTATTGGTGAAATCTTTGCTTTTCTGAATTAAATATTATCAACACTGAATCTATAACCTTGTTGTCTAACAGTGGTTATTCCCCCACCTTCTCCCAATCCTGCCTGTTCTAGTTTTCTCCGCAAAGTTAATACCTGGGTATCAACAGACCTAGGGCCACCACTAAAGGGAGGCCAGGCCATCCTTAAGAGCTCTTGACGACTTCTTACCATTCCAGGTGGCATTAGAAGGGCGCAAAGCAGTGCAAACTCCCTAGGGCTTAATTCTACTGGCTTCTCGCTTAGTGTAACTTGTCTTAAAAGAAGATGAACTTCTAAAGGTCCAACGGCAACTTTTTCTTGTAATCCTATCCTTCCCCTTTTTAAGAGTGTTCTGCAACGTGCTGCAAGCTCTTCGAGTCCAAAAGGTTTTCTGAGAACGTCATCTGCCCCTTCATCTAATAGATTTACTAAAGCTTCAACACCTGATCTTGCAGTTAAAACTATGACTGAAGATCCCAGTTGTTGGGCTAGCCTCATTGCAGTATTCTGCTCAAGGATTTCTGCGCTAATTAATAAGTCAGGTGATTGTTCTCTGCATAAGTCAATAGCTTCTGCAGCTGTGCCTACTGCTGCAGCTAAATGGCCATCTTGGCGAAGCCTTTGCACAAGGACTGTTCTAAGTGTGGGGTGAGGTTCAACAACTAGAACTCTTGAGGGAGTTTGAGAGCTCGTAGGCAATTGTGAACTGCCAGGAGTTGAAGCTAAGATTTGCTGAGTTGATTGCATTCTTAATTACTGTTTGGCCAGGCAATTTTTGATCGTTCTTAATAAGGTATAACAAATGCTAAATAAAAATCAGAATTTATCAAATTATGACATCATTTGAAAACCCCAAAGCAATTCGTCATTTTCAGTCAATTTGCGATAGCTGCCAAGACTTAGTTACTCGTTTTCATACGCCATCTGATCTTAAATTATATAGTGATGGTTATCTCCAAGCATTAAGGAATTGCAGTAGTTTAGAGCAAAAGGATCAAGAGAAATTAGAAAGACTAATTGAACGATGGATTTTAGATCCGTCAAGTTTTATTGATCCAGATGGAGATGGGAATAAAGGATTTTTTGATAAAAAAAATAATTAAAATATTAATTTTTATTAATCAATAAAGTATTTATACTCACTAATTGTCTTAAGACGCTAATTCAATTTCTATTTTTTCTTTAAGAGATCCAGAGTTGTACATCTCAATAAGAATGTCTGATCCACCAAGAAATTCTCCTTTTAAGTAAACTTGAGGAATTGTTGGCCAATCTGAATATTCTTTGATACCTTCTCTTATAGTGAAATCACTTAAAACATCAAACGCACCAAATTCTACCCCTAGAGAATTTAGTATTTGAACTACATTGTTGGAAAAACCGCATTGAGGCATTAATTTTGTCCCTTTCATGAAAACCATCACCGGATTAGAGTCAATCAGTTTTTGTATTTTATCTTTTGTTAGGTTGTCCATAATTCAATTTGGAGTTTCTGTTTTTAATGCCAGTGCATGGATAGTCTCTGAAGCTAATTCTTCCTTCAAAGCAGAATATACTAGCTGGTGTTGTTTAACTAATGATAATCCATTGAATTCAGATGCAATTACAGTTACTTGCAAATGATCATTTCCTTTGAGGTTTTCAACAAAAACTTGGGAACTTGGAATTTTTTTAGTGATTAATTCAATGACGTCTTTTTTTGTAATCATAATAAATTTTAATTAACCTTTGTATTTTGTCTCAACAAAACCTAGTTGGATCAATTTTTCATAAGCTTTTTTGCCTTCTGCACTATTAGGTGACATTATTCTAATTGTTTCAATAAGTAAGGGTACTGCAACCTCAGGCTTTTCAGTTTTTATATACATAGAAGCTAATCTCTCATTTGATTCTGCCAAAATTTGTAATGTTTGCTTACCTTTTCTTTGCATTTCCTTTGGTATTCTCGCATCAAATCCTTTGAAGGATGAATTTAAATCAGAATAAAAAGACGCAAGTTGCTTTGCTAGTTTTCTAGCATCTAGGTAAAAATCCTTAGCTTTTTCGAAATCCCCTTTTTTAATAAATTTATCACCTTCATTTATTAAATATTCTACGTTTGAGATTGAAAGATTCGCACTCTCATTTGATAGTACCCTGAAGTCTTCTGAATTCTTTATTTCTGCATGAACTTCATTTTTGTAAGGAACATTTCCAAAAAATATAAACAAAATTGGAATTAATTTTAAGAATTTCATTTTCTAATTCAATTATTAAAATTTATAGTAACTTATTGCAGATTCATCTACCTACATTTTTTAAAGCTTTTTTTTCCTCTTGAGTCATTTTTTCATTTAGGAATTTATTAAATTCCTTAATAGTAAAGTTTGAGTAATCATTTATTGGTATTGGTTTCCCAAAGGATAAACAAAACTCGCCCCTAAAGTTCGGAGGTATTTTGCTGTAAGCAATTCCAATTGGAAGAATAAAAATAGAGGTAGTTTTTTTGGTAGCTAATCTGGCTAATCTGTATAGTCCTTCTTTGAGAACTAATTTTTTTCCATATCTATTAATCTTTCCTTCGGGGAAAACAACTAGTTGTTCGCCTTTTTCTATAAGATCAATCGCATATCTTAAAGCTGAGAGGGATGGCGATAATTGATTTATCGAAAAACATCCGAGTCTTTTTAAAAACCAACCTTGTATTCCTCTCATTTCGGATTTAGTAACCATAAATCTACAATCCTTTTTTGTTACCCTTCTACCCATTGCCATGGTGAGTATTAAGCCGTCCCACCTTGATCTGTGGGTTGGAGCTAAAATGATAGAGGAATTTATGGGAATCGAAAAACCATTTTTTAATACTTTCTTTTTTCTAAAAAATAATCTCAAAATAAGGTCCTGAGTAAGGAACATTGCAATAGATCCCAGTACAGGATTGATTTTATGCCAAATATCTAAGGAATTCTTCTTCAAGTTCTATTTACTATATATTAATAATTTAAGTGCTTGCCTTTTTTTATTAGCTATTATTGGGCGGTTACTAGATTGTCTAGAAACTAAGATTTTCAAAATTATGGCTACTTTAGGAGTAAACATTGATCATATTGCAAATGTAAGGCAAGCAAGGAAAACTGTGGAGCCTGATCCTGTGCAGTTTGCTTTTTTAGCCGAATTAGGAGGTGCAGACTCCATAACAGTTCATCTAAGAGAAGATAGAAGACATATACAAGATAGAGATGTATTCCTTTTGAAAGAGACTATAAAAACAAAACTCAATTTAGAGATGGCTGCTACAGAAGAAATGTTAGAAATTGCAAAAAAAACTCTTCCCGATTATGTAACCCTTGTTCCTGAGAAAAGAGAGGAAGTTACTACTGAAGGCGGGTTGGATGTAAAAAGTAATGCGCAATACCTTAAGAGTTTTGTTGGAGATTTAAGGGATTCAAATATAGAAGTAAGTGCATTTATTGATCCTCTTAGTGAACAGATAAATTATTCCAAAGAAATAGGTTTTGACTTTATAGAATTACATACTGGAAAATATGCTGAACTATCGGGATCTGAACAATATAAAGAGCTCCAAAGGATTATAGAGTCTACACATTTAGCAAATGACCTTGGATTAGTTGTTAATGCTGGTCATGGCCTGAACTACAATAATGTTAAAAAAATTGCATCAATTAACAATATGAACGAGTTGAACATAGGTCATAGTATTGTTGCAAGGGCTTTAGCGATAGGATTAGTAAAGTCTGTACGTGAAATGAAGTCCCTTATCACATCAAATTAAATTCCAAAATGACAACATACTTTTTCGTTGCGGCAAGTGAAAAGTTTTTAACAGTTGAAGAACCACTTGATGAAATTTTGAAAGAGAGGGTGAGGAACTATAAAGAAAATAATAAAGAAATAGATTTTTGGCTCTTAAAAAATCCATCATTTTTACAAACTACCCAATTTGCTGATCTAAAAGCAAAAATTCCATCTACCCCAGCAGTTGTTTTATCGACTGATAAAAAATTTATAACTTTCTTAAAGCTTCGTTTAGAGTTTGTTGCTGTGGGGGAATTCGAATGTCCTAATGCAGAAATAATTGATCCATTTAAAGTTGAGTAATATAACCATTTAGTAAATTGCTCAATCTTTATAAGTCAAATAAAATTGAAGTAATTAGTGAGCTGTTAGCAGAGGAAATAAAAATTTGTCCTCCACCTATAAATGAGAAATTAGAAATAGTAGTCCCCAATTACTTTTTGGGGAATTGGTTACGTGAACAAATAACTATAAAAAACAAAATAAGTGCTCTTTATGAATTAAAGACAATATCAACTTATACCGAAACTTTATTGACAAATTTTTTTCCTGCAATTGATATGAGCGCATGGAATTTTGAGTCAATTAAATGGGGCATTATTGATTCCTTGGAAGAATTAAATAGCTTTAAAGAATCATTTCCGCTTAGAAATTGGATTAATAAATATTTAGATAATAAAAAGACAATTGATGGAGACATATATAATCTGACAAAAAAGATCACGAATAATTTTATTGATTATCTGATTTTTAGACCTGAAATGATTGCCCAATGGAATAGATATGAAATTAATTCATCTAATCTATTTAAGAATTTAAACACAGATCAATTTTGGCAACCTATTTTATATAAATTATTAGAGGAAAAGATATCTGAAAAGCCATCATGTTTATACATGATTGAAGTAATAAAGAACTTAAGAAAAATTAAAAACGTTCAATTTCAAGTACCAAATCAAATTTATATTTTTTCAGATAATAACTTATCTAAACTACATATTAATTTTTATTCAGAACTTTCAAAATTTATTAAGGTAAATTTGTATTTATTATCACCTGGAGAAGATTTATGGAATAGAATAAATTGTCTTGAAGGAGAGTTGGAATTTGATGATAATGAAAGTAAATTTAATTTAAATAATACAAACATAGAGAAAATATTTGGTAAATTTGGAGCAAACTTTCAGAAATTAATTGATGAAAATATTTATAAAGAGGGTATAAATTTAAAAAATAATCTTGTATATCTCGATCCAACAACTAATTTTCATAATAAGAAAGATATTCCTCTTCTTAATCAAATACAAAAAAGACTAATTGATAATAATAGCGATGATTTTATAGTAAGTGAAAGGGATGATTCAATATTACTTTGTGAGCATTTTAATCAGAATAGTCAATTTGAATATTTAAGAAATAAAATTATAGAAACAATAAATTCTTGCGAGAATATTAAATATAGTGATATTGCTATTTTATCTCCTCAGACTAATTTAATTAAACCTTATCTAAGGTACATCTTTAATAATGAGTTAATTAATGGTGAAAAGATACCTTATTTTTTTATTGATGAGGATAATAATGACTATTCAGGCATTTATGAATTTCTAATTGACATCACTGAAATAGCAAGTGAAAAAATTACACTTGAAAAAATAGATTATATTCTTTCGAAAAAAGTAACTCAGAACATTTTTGATTTTAATATTACTGAGAAGGATGAAATTATTTTCTTAATTACCCAAGCGGGATTTCATTGGGGATTAGATGAAAAAGAAAGATTAGGTGAAGATAAAAATACTCTAGATTGGTGTATAAATAGAATTACTTTAGGCTTAATTTATGACAAAGAAGTAAATTTAAGTACTTTTAATTTAAAACCATTTAGCTATAAAAATATAAGTTTGGATTTGAATAAATGGGTTAAAATATTAATTCATTTAAAAAAATATATTAATTTGATAAGGGGATCTTTTTCTTACTCGAATTGGGTTGAAAAGATAAAGTTTATATTAAAAAGTATTTCTGATTATAATGCAAATTTCAATTTAGAAATAAGTGAAATAAATAGAATTCTTGATAATCACGCAATACCTTTAATAACTGATGATCTTATATTGTTAAAAGTTTTTAGAGAAATATTAATTTCTTGCATAAATAAAGTTAAATATCAAACCAAATCCCGAGTCAACAAGATCCTAGTATGTGATATTGAGAATTCAAGGCATATTCCACATAAGGTTATCTTCCTAATAGACATGAATAGTGTTAATTATCCAAAATTACCAAATAATGAAAACATTAATTTATTAAAAAACAAATATCATTTGGGTGATCCAGCTGTTTTTGAAAGAGAGAAATATGCATTTCTGGAGGTGTTAATTGCCTGCAGAGATAAATTTATAGTTACTTGGGTAAAAAATGATAAAGACAATAAAAAATTAGATGTTTCTTTTCCTATAAAAGAGTTGATTTCTTTTTTTGATAGTTTCTTAAACCAAAGCCAAAGAGAACTAATAATTAAAGATTCTGATTTAAATAAAAATGAAATAATTGATCTTGATCAATCTAAGATTGTTAAAAGTAATTATTCTTTAATAGAAAATATAAATTGGAATGAAAAAAAATTTGATATTGAAAATTACAAATTGTCAGAATTGATTTATTGGTTTAAGACTCCACAAAAATATTGGCTTAATAAAAACAATATTTCTCCCAAGGAAATATTTTTTCATCATCCAGACGAGGAGAATGTAAGCAATCTGCAAAAGTCGCAACTAATTACAAAAATAATCCAGCAAGTAGAGATAGATAATCATAATATTATTGATGATTTAAATGAATTAAGTATTAATGATCAATTGGCTGAAAATGGTATTATTATGCCCAAAAATAGTATCTTTACAAAAGAAAAAGAAATCAAAGACTTATTAAGCAGTCTATCTGCAAGTTTGAGTCAACATAAAAAGATTAATAAAATCTATGTTAAGTCAAATGCTAATAAAGAAGAATATTTAATCGCTGATGACACCGTAATTGAATTGATTAATGCGAAGCTAAGTCTAAGTCGTTTGACTGAGGCTTGGATAAAATTACTCTTTATTTCTTCTTTAAAGGAGAATGTAAAAAGGACTAAAGTAATTTTTAGAACAGAAAATAATTATAAATCGCAAATTATTCAATCACCCGGTGCAACTGAATCAAATCTAATTTTGGAGGAGTACATAAATATTTTTAAAAATTATTCTGAAAAATGTTTACCTCTTCCTCCAGAAAGTGCTTATAAGTATGTAGAAGCAAAAATAAAATCAAAAAATGAAAAAAAAGCTTTTACAGATAAATGGATTGGTAATAAAAATTTTTCTAAAGGAGAAAGAGATAACATTGAAATGAAAATGTGTTTTGGTAATGAAAAAGAACCAGATTTCTTTCTTGGAAATAATAATTTTGATCAATTATCATACAGATTATATGGTCCTCTAATTAAAGCATTAAAGAAATAAAAAATGTCTAAATTTCAGTTGAAAAATTTTTTTAAAGCCGCTTATGATCAAATGCTTGTTTTTTTACAATTCTTTATTATTAGTCTTTATTTTTTTCAATGGGACTTTCTTCCACAAAAACAAATAATTCAAGCAAGTCCTTTTTCTTATTTCCTGGGTATTTTAATTATCATAATCGCTTTCATAATAATGTTAGTTTCAATTAAAGACTTAGGTAGAAATTTATCCCCTTTTCCAAAACCTGTAAACAATAGCAATCTAGTTACTACAGGTATTTATCGATTTACGCGACATCCTATGTACTATTCTTTAATATTTATTTCCATTGGAGTTTTTGTAATAAAATTATCTATTTATTATTTGTTTTTGACAATAAGTTTAGCTTTAATAATTAAATTTAAGATTGCCTTGGAAGAGAAATATTTAATGAATAAATTTAAGAATTACTTACTTTATAAAAATGAGGTCAAAGTTTAATTTAATAAAGAAATGGATATTAATCAAATTAAATTAGATAATAAGTTTAAATTAGTTGAGGCAAGTGCAGGAACTGGTAAAAGTTTTACTTTGTCTCACATAGTTTTAAGAAATGTTTTGGAGAACAAAGTTAAACCAGATGAGATACTCTTGCTAAGTTTTACAAAAAATACTTGTTCTGAATTAAGAGATAAAATACTCTCGAGATTTCATAATTTAAAATTATATTTGCAAAATCATAATGAAAGTAAGATAGATAATACTCTTAAGGATTGGTATCTAAATTTTAAGGATAAAGATAAATCTAAGGAAAAAATAATTTCCGAAATTGATAATTTTATAAATCAATTCTATAAGTTTAAAGTAAATACTTTCCATGCTTTTTGTAATAATATTATTGATGAATATAGTATTGAAATAGGTGTAACTCAAGATCCATATATTGAGAATAATATCGATAATTTGTATAAAGATGTAATAGATAATTTGTGGATTGATGATTTTCTAAATCTAAATCATGAGCTTATTTCAGCAGTCAACAAAAAAAAAATAAGTTCTAGATTTGGAAGTAGGATCAATAAATCATTTTTTGTAGAAATTTTAAAAAATATAGATCAAGAAAATATCTGTAAATTTCAAATAAATAATAAATATACGAGTATTGATTTAAATAATTATTTTAATGAATTTTTTTATTCAAATTGGAACGACTTTTGTTATGAATGGAATAAGAAAGGTAAGGAATTATTTTTACAACTCATAGAATTGGGAAAATTAATTAAGGAGAGTGGTGGAAAAAGTCAAATATATGCTGCAAAACCAAGAGATGATAAGTTTAATCAAATAAATTGTTGGATTGAAGATATTAACAAAAGGCTTAATTCTAAAAATGTTATTGATTTTATATATGATATTTCTAAGGATGATCTTTTATCTAAATATTTTTACATAGAAAATATATCTAAAGAAATTAATAAACATAATCTAAAATTAGATTTTACTAAATTTAATTTATTACAAGATAAAATTTATAAAATAAAAGAAGGCTTCTTTACCGAATTTGTAAGAATATTCACCCAGTTAGCTTATATAAAATTAATTGAATTAAAGAAAAGTTTTTCTATTTTCAACTTCAATGATCTTATAACGACTGTAGAAAATACATTTCTAGATTCGGAAATTAGTAATAGTAATACTCTTTCTAAAATTCAAAAAAGATTTAAATGTGTATTAGTTGATGAGTTCCAAGATACAGATATTATTCAGTGGAATTTAATAAAAAAGTTCTTTAATACAAAAAATCATTTTTTACTTTGCGTAGGTGATCCAAAACAAGCGATTTACAAATTTAGAGGAGGAGATATTGAAACTTACTTAGATGCAAGATCTAATGCAACCGATGTTTTTAGTCTTACAGATAACTATAGATCCTCAAAAAAATTAATCGATGTTCTTAATAAACTTTATAAGAATGGCCTTAAACAATCAAAACTAAACTATAGTAAATTAAACTCAAGAATTAATGAAAATATTAATCCTGAATTTAAATTTAAGAATGTATTTGAAATTGTAGAATTTTCAAAAAAAGAGACTGATATAGATGATCTAGTAACTCATTACATAGTTAACTTTATTTTAAATCATAAAGAAATTGATATTAATAAAATTGCGATTCTTACATTAAATAATTCTCAATGCTTAGATTTAAAAAAAAAATTAAATCAGTTTAATCTCCCATGCAAAATCCAAAATAAACAAAATATTTTTGATACAGAAGCAAGTTCTCTACTATTTTTATTAATTGAATGTTTATTATATCCGAGGACTTTAAAAAATATAACTTTGCTTGCTACTTCAAAGTTTGTAGAAATAAAGTTAGAAGACTTACTTGATCATGGAATTAGTAATAATTTAGAAATTTTAATTAAAAAATGCATTGCTTGGTCCCAAGAACTAAGAGAAAAAGGTTTTTTAAACATTGTTAATGAACTACTTATAAATTACAAGTCATCCTCGATTATTAAAGATCCAGATTTAAGTTCAAATTTATTTCAACTTTCAGAAATTGTTGAAATAGAATTAATAAATAATGATTTTGATCTCAATATAGTCTTCAACTGGTATAAAAATCAGTTAGATCATATTTTAAGAATTTCTACTGGAGAAGATTTTTTGACGAAAGATTATAGTCTTCAAAATGGAATAAATCTTTCTACCATTCATAGCAGTAAGGGCCTTGAATTTGAAATAGTCCTATGTCCATATCTCTCAATTATTTCAAATAAGTCAAATAAAATTAAAGGACCTCTTTGGAAATCAAATATTAATAGAAATATATACGTTAATATTTCTAATAATTACGCGAAGGTTAAAGAATTTAAATTAATAGAAGAAGAAGATTTATTTAAAGAGAGTGAGAGGTTAATTTATGTAGCTCTTACAAGGAGTAAATATAAAGTTGTTGTTTTTAATGATTTAGACGATACAAATAATATTCTAAATAATGATTTACTTAATAATTTGGAAAATATCAATATTCATAAGTCTACTTTTGAAGTCAGGATAGAAAAAGAGAAAATAAAAGAAATTTTTTCTAAGTTTCAAACCAACCGATTGAATAATAATCTTTGGAAAATCGATAACGTTAATAAAAAAATAACTAATGTATTTAATTCTGATCAATTTATTTCTTATTCAAGTTATTCTTCTTGGATACGTAAAGATAAAAATATTGATGCAGACATTAATCAATATAAGGATTATGAAGATAATATATCAATTATCAAAGATTCTAATTTTAAGAATTTAAAGAATTATCCTAATTATTTTTCTTATCCAAATCCCTTAAGTGAATTTCCAAAAGGAACTATTGCTGGGACTTGCCTGCACAAAATAATAGAAAGATTTGAATTTAGAAACGATAATAATCAAGAATTAATTGATTTAATTATTGAGGAATTAAACTTTCATCAAATAGATACTTCTTTGGCTTTTAAAGTAAAAGATGCGATTTTAAGAATCATAAATATATCTTTAGGAAGAGAATTACAAAATAAGAAACTAGTTGATATTCCAAATGAATACTTAATTAAGGAACTCAAATATGATTTAACCCTATCTTATGAAGGTAGGAATATTAATTCTAATGATATATCAAATTGCTTTTTTTTAGATCAGGAATACGAATTTGGTGAAGAATATGCAAATAAAATAAATGATCTTCAAATTATGAATAAAGGCTTTCATTCAGGATGTATTGATTGTGTTTTCCCTGTAGGAAATAAATTAGAAGATAGTAAATGGTGGGTAATTGATTGGAAAAGTAATTTGATTTCTGGTAGTGATAATAGTGGTTGTTTACCAAGAAACTATAACTATGAAAACATGAGAAATGAAATGATTAAACATCATTATCCATTGCAATCTCATCTTTATTTATTAGCATTGCATAGATTATTAAAGTGGCGACTTAAAAATTATCAACCACATAAAAATCTAGGAGGATATATTTATTTGTTTTTAAAGGGATTGCCAGATTTTGAATTATTTGAAAAATCTAAGTCTGAAGATATATCTCCAGGTATTTTTATTAGCAAAGCACCTTTAAAAAGAATTAATTATTTAGATAACCTTTTTTAGAATGACTAAAACTAATACAGATATTGAAAAGTTCCAATACGATCATATATTTAATTTAATCTTAGGTATTTTCAAATTTAGTGAAAAAAAATATGGAAATTTCGTAAGAGATGTAATTAGAATTTTATTAGAGTTTGAAAAAAATGGTGAAACTATTATTGATGTTGATAATAGTTTAATAATCTTTGAATTATTAGAAGATGGCTGGCCCAATAAACATATAGATGTTCTAAAAAATATAGGTTTGATTGGTTCCCTTCATTCTCCATTCGTTTTAGTAAATAGAAAATTATCCTTATCAAAATGGTCAAAAAAGATAGAAAGAGTTTTTAATTCATTTCTAAAAAAAATAGATATCGATAAATTAATGAACTCAATAATTTATAAAGATGATAATAAAATTGATCAAATTAAAAATATATTTAAATATTCAAACTTAGTTTTCCTTCAAGGAGGACCAGGTACGGGTAAAACCACTCTAATAATAAAGTTAATAATAGAACTACTTCAAATTGATAACTTTTTAAATATTGGTTTGTCTGCTCCAACTGGTAAAGCTACAGCTCGTTTAAAAGAAGCTCTTAATGATAAAAAAAATATTTCCTTTAGTCAATTTCTAGACCAAATAGAATTTCAAACTTTACATAGATGGATTTTAAATTCTCAAAATAAATCTCTTAAGTTGAAATTTAAACTAAAAGAGCTTGATATTTTCATAATTGATGAAATGTCAATGGTTAATATCGATTTGATTGAATCAGTTTTAAATTTGCTAGCAAAGGACTGTAAAATTATTTTAGTTGGAGATAAGAATCAATTATCTCCAGTAAATAACTGTTCTATATGGAATTATTTGTTTGAACATTCCGATAATAGTTCAATTAAATCTTGTGTAGTAAATTTAGAAAAAACTTATAGAAATATTGGAGATATAGCGTTAATTAGTAGTTTAATATTTAATAATGATTTTTCTTTACTTAATCAAAAGATAAAAGAATTAGAAAAAGATAATAATTCAAAAGAAATTACTATTTCAAAGAGTATAGAAAAAGATATTCCAAAAGATCTATTATTTTCGATTTCAAGTCATCTTAAACAGTTAAATATTTCAACTTCAAATTTAAGTCAAAAAAAATATATATTTGATGAGAGTAATGACAATTTATTACTTAATGAAAAAGATTTAGTAGATAAGATATTTTTGGATTTACAAAGTCACTTGATTTTATGCGAAAAAAATTCCGGAATATGGAGTGTTGAATATTTGAATGAAATTGTTTTTGGGCAAAAAAAACCCTATGACCTTAGAACTCTTAAAGAGGGTGTTCCGATCATGTGTACAAAAAATAATAATGAACTTGGATTGTCAAATGGGGATATAGGAGTACTTATAGGTTTAAAAAATAAAAGAAAATATCTTTTTAGAAAATTTAATGATAATAACGATGAAATTGTAGCATTAATTGATCCAACTAATTTAGAAAATGTTGTACCAGCAATTGCCATTACTATTCATAAATCTCAAGGAAGTGAATCTGAAAAAGTAAACATTTTGTGGTCCCAAAATTATAGAAGAAATAAAAATGCTGTAAAAGAAAAAAAAGATAATCAAAATATCTTTTGCAGAGATAATTTTGAAAGAAGGTTATTTTATACTGCTATTACAAGAGCGAAAAAATCATTAAATATATATTATTTAAATTAAATTTTATTTTTGTGAAATTAGTAATATCTGAACCCCAAGATGTTAGATTAATATTTCGGCTCTGTAAGGCTAATCAACAATTTAAGTAAATTTAGATATTTGTTGTATGCCTAATCAGAAGATAATTAGGCATTTAAAATGGCTTTAAAAAAAGATAGTAACTCTCTTAGTAGTGAACAGGAAAAATCTCAGAATGAAGATTCTTCCCAAATAGAGTTCAAGAACTCAGATAACAAAAAAGAAATTGAATCTCAACTATTGCAAGTATCGAAAGGAGATCATAATAAGAATGGATTTCTGGATTTTGGGTTTAATCAATCGATCTTAAACTCGTTAATTAATAAAGGATATAAAAATCCAACTCCTATCCAAAAAGCTGCAATTCCCGAACTAATGTTAGGCAGGGATTTACTAGGCCAAGCACAAACTGGAACAGGAAAGACTGCAGCTTTCGCATTACCATTAATAGAAAAGCTTACAGATAATAAAGAATTAAATGCCAAGGTTTTAGTTATGACTCCTACAAGAGAATTAGCTACTCAAGTGGCAGAATCTTTTAAAAGTTATAGTTCTGAAACTAGTAATTTTAAGACGGTTGCAATATATGGAGGTACCGACTATCGAAATCAAATTTCTGCATTAAAAAGAAAAGTTGACGTAGTAGTTGGGACCCCTGGCCGAATAATGGATCATATAAGACAGGGGACTTTTAAAATTAAAGATATAAATTGTCTTGTTTTAGATGAGGCTGATGAAATGTTAAATATGGGTTTTCTTGAAGATATTGAATGGATAATAGATCAACTTCCTGAAAAAAAGCAGATGGTATTGTTTTCAGCAACAATGCCTACTGAGATAAGAAATATAGCAAAAAAATATCTAAATGATCCTGCCGAAATATTAATCAAAAGTGTCAAAAAAGAAACTCAATTAATTTCGCAAAAATTTCTATATGTACAAAGGCATCATAAGTTAGATGCTTTAAAAAGAATACTAGAACTTAATAAAGAGGGAGTAATAATTTTTGTTAGGACAAAACTACTTACTACTTCAATAGCTGAAGCTTTAGAGAATTCAGGTCATACTGTGGCAGTACTTAATGGAGATATACCTCAAAATCAAAGAGAAAATACTGTAGATAGATTGAAAAAAGGATTTATTGATATCCTTGTTGCAACTGATGTCGCAGCTAGAGGATTAGATGTTGAGAGGATAAAACTTGTTGTTAATTATGATTTTCCTTTTGACAAAGAAACATACACTCATAGAATTGGAAGAACCGGAAGGGCAGGCAGATCAGGAGAAGCAATTTTATTTGTTAATCAAAGAGAAAAACATTTTCTAAGAAACTTAGAAAACTCAACAAGAACCAAGATTGAAGAAATTAATATACCAAGTAATAAAATAATAAATGAAAAAAGGATGGAGAAACTTATAGATAATGTTAATGAGAGTTCTTTAGCTAAAGATGAAAATGAAGAAAATAAAGCTTTGATTATTGATGTACTCGATAATTTAAAAGAAAAATACTCTATGGATGACTCAAATATTGCAATGGCGGCTATTAATTTAGTAATAGGGAATAAATCATTTTTTCTTAATGACGATGATTCTTGGATAAATAAACAAAATAATACTGATCGAAATAGATCAAATAGAAATAGTAATAATCGTGTGAGAAATTCAAATAGAAGAAATAATTATCAAAATGATTCTTTTGAAACCTACAAATTTAACTTTGGTAAATTTGATGGAGTTAGAGTTGCAAATATTATATCCTCAATCTGTAATTCAACTAATATAAATGGTAGATCCATAGGTAAGATACAGATTTTTAATGATTACAGTTTGGTAGATTTACCCAGAGATCTGCATAGAGAAACTAAAAATAAATTAAAAAAAATTAAAGTCAGAAACTAGTTATAGAGAATGAAAGCTAGCAAATATAATTTCTTTATTTTTGTGAATCTGATAATACTATTCAACTCCTTTAATAGTTATTATTTAGCTCAAACGAAAAAAAATTCAATCATAAAATTATTTTGTCTTCAGAGTGTCAAAGAGGAGATGATGAAAGCAGAAATGGTATATAGTGAAGAAATTGCGAATGAAACTTGTAATTGTTACTACGAAGAATTTATGCAAACTGCAAGTCATCAAGATGCAAAAACAAAATGTAAATTAGAAACTAAAGAAAATTTAAATAATAATAGAAAAATTTAATTATTTTTATGAGGTCTAAGAACAATCAAAATCCAATAATTAGACTTTATTTAAATCTGATTGAGGAGAGAAGGTTACTATTTTTTGCTTTTATTAGTTCCATAATTAATAAAATATTAGATTTAGCTCCCCCTGTAATAATTGGTCTTGCAGTGGATATCGTTGTTAAGGAACAGAGTTCGTGGATTGCTGGTTTTGGAATAAAAGAAGTTCCAGCACAATTGATTTTTCTTGCATTTGCTTCAGGAATAGTTTGGTCTGGTGAATCCTCTTTTGAATATTTATATTCGATTTTATGGAGAAATTTGGCTCAGCTATCGCAACATAAATTAAGAATAAAAGCTTATGAGCATATCCAGGAATTAGATATGGATTTTTTTGAAAATGATAATACTGGAAGGCTATTATCTATTTTGAATGATGATATAAATCAACTCGAGAGATTTCTAGACCAAGGGGCTAATCAGATTATTCAGTTATTTATAACTGTCTTAATAATTGGGGGCACTATGATATATGTCGCTCCAAAAATCGCTTTATTTGCTTTCTTTCCTATTCCAATTATATTTTTAGGATCAATTAAATTTCAAAAGAAGCTTGCTCCAAAATACAGAGATGTTAGAAATAAAGCTGGACTGTTGGCATCAAGGCTTAATAATAATTTAAGTGGAATTCTAACCATAAAAAGTTTTACTAAAGAAAAATGGGAACTAAATAGATTAAATAAAGAAAGTCTTGATTATCAAAGAAGTAATAAGGCTGCAATAAAATTATCTTCTGCTTTTATTCCTCTAATAAGATTTGCAATTTTATTTGCTTTTATAGCGATTCTATTAATTGGAGGTTTCCAAACTTGGAATAAGACACTTGATGTAGGTACTTATAGTTTTTTAGTGTTTATTACACAAAGACTATTATGGCCTTTAACTACTTTGGGGCATGTTTTAGATGATTTTCAGAGATCTATGGCTTCAATAGATAGAGTAATTGATCTCATAGATACGCCTATAAAAATAAAAGATGGAAAAATAAAAATTGAACCTAAAGATATCAAAGGAGAAATTATTTTTAATAATGTTAATTTTAATTATCCTGGACGAGATTTAACCTTAAAAAACATAAATTTCAAAATTGAAAATAACTCATCATTAGGAATTGTTGGTTTAACAGGCTCTGGGAAGAGTACAATAATAAAACTACTACTTAGAATTTATGATAGTAATAATGGGTCAATAACATTAGATGGGGTTTCTATTAAAGACATAAATTTGAGGGATCTAAGAAAATGTATTTCTTTAGTAAGTCAAGAAACTTATTTATTTCATGGCAGTGTACAAGAAAATATTGCTTATGGCTCGAACAACCCAAATCTTAAAGATATTATTAAAGCTTCAAAGATTGCGGAAGCTCATAAATTTATTGAACAATTACCAGATGGTTATAAAACTATAGTGGGGGAAAGGGGCCAAAAGCTCTCAGGCGGGCAACGTCAAAGAATTGCCTTGGCTAGAGCTGTTTTAAAGAATGCTCCAATATTAATATTAGATGAAGCTACAGCTTCAGTTGATAATGAAACAGAGGCTTTAATTCAAAAATCGTTATCTAAAATCACAAAAGAAAGAACAACTATAGTAATAGCTCATAGATTAAGCACTATAAAAAATGCAGATAACATTGTAGTTATTGATAAAGGTAAAATAGTTGAAAGCGGAAAACATGAAAGACTATTGGATCAGAACAAAATATATGCTTATTTGTGGAATGTTCAAGTAGGAATCTAGTATAAATTTCTAAACTAAATTAAGAAGTTAAATGATTCAATTACGTTGCTAAACATACCGTCAACTTTATTCCACCTTTCTTCATTTGTTCCCACAGCAAAAGTATAAAGTGTTCCTCTATCAATTACGACAGTAGCTAACTCATGTCTTGCCTGTTCATTTAAATTTAATTCATACTCTAAATCATAGAAAATATGATTGGATGCCTCTCTCTTATTGGTATTAATAAGTCTTACCTCTCTACCTGAACCTTCTGGAGCAATGACTTTATTAATTAATGTTTGACCTACTTCACTTGGGGTTCCTAATTGCTCTAATTGAACCTCTTTATTTACATCAGAAATAACTAAACTTAAGGTCTCATTACTATTTATTAGATCATGATAAATAATTTCAGGACCTCCATCCACCTTTACTCTAGTCCATCCTGTTGGATACAAAAAGGCGTATCTTCCATCTGGACTTTGATAAGCTTCTAATCCCGCATTTAGTCCGCCACTACAAGCACTCAGTGTTAAACACAAAAAAATCAAAAATAAATATTTGAAAGGGTTAAATTTAATATTTTTCATTTTGTTTGAAATTACTAACTAAAAACATAATAAGACATTAAAAGCAAACAATTTTGTCAATTCAGAATTTTGCGACTAAATTATCCCTAGAAATAGTTTAATTTTGATTACTTACACCAAACCGCTTTCAAAATTAATTGGTCATTTTGAGAAATTCCCAGGGATTGGTCCAAGAACAGCACAACGATTAGCCCTATTTATTTTAAAACAACCTGAAAGTACAATAAGAGATTTTTCAAAGGCTCTTTTAGAAGCACATAGTAATGTTGGCCGCTGCAAAAAATGTTTCAATTTGACTTCAGAAGATGAATGTGAAATTTGCAAAAATAATGAAAGAAATCAAAAACTAATATGTGTAGTAGCAGAAACTAAAGATTTGCTTGCTTTGGAACGCGCAAGAGAATTTAAAGGTGTTTACCATGTTATTGGTGGTTTAATATCTCCAATGGATTCTGTGGGCCCCGAACTACTAGAAATAAGAAGCTTGGTAGAAAGAGTTAGTAAGTCTGAAATAGATGAGATCATATTGGCATTGACCCCAAGTGTTGAGGGAGATACAACAAGTCTTTATATTGGAAAATTGTTAGCCCCTTTCACTAAAGTTACGAGGATTGCATATGGCCTCCCAATGGGTAGTGAACTAGAATATGTGGATGAAGTTACACTTGCAAGGGCGTTAGAAGGAAGAACAAAACTAAATTAGATAATGAGAGACAATAATTTAATCAAGAAAGAAAAAATCTTAAGACTACCCTCTTGGATTAAATTTCCTATTAGTAAAGCTTCAGAATTCGAAAAAATACAAACACTCATCAAAAAATCAAATATCCACACTATTTGTGAAGAAGCAAGATGTCCAAATAGAGCAGAATGTTATGCCTCAGGAACAGCCACTTTCTTGCTGGGTGGATCGATATGTTCTCGTTCATGTGCTTTTTGTCAGGTAAATAAAGGTAGACCTAGTTCTATCAATATTGATGAATGTGCACAAGTCGCTGAAGCAGTGAAAGTACTAAATTTGAAATATGTTGTTTTGACATCTGTCGCTAGAGATGATCTCCCTGATCATGGTGCAAATTTATTTATATCTACAATTGATGAGATTAGGAAAATTGATTCAACAATTAAAATAGAGGTTTTAACTCCTGATTTATGGGGTGGAGGTAAAAATTTTGATGAAACTAATAACCTTCAGACTGAGAGATTGAAGATGATTTTAGAAAAAGATCCAATATGCTTTAATCATAATCTTGAAACTGTTGAAAGATTGCAAAAAGAAGTTAGGAGGGGTGCAAATTACAAAAAATCCCTTAATTTACTAAAAAAGTCAAAAGATATTGCTCCTCATATTCAAACCAAATCAGGGATTATGTTAGGTCTTGGTGAGACATTGGATGAAATAAAAAATACAATTTATGATCTTAAAAAAATAGATTGTGATCAAATTACAATTGGTCAATATTTAAGGCCCTCATTCAATCATTTGGCAGTTAAGAAATATTGGGATCCATCAGAGTTTGAATATCTATATAGCTTCTCTAAAGAATTAGGATTTAAAAAAGTATCTTCTGGCCCTTTAGTTAGAAGTAGTTATCATGCGGGTTAACTTTCATCAATTAAAGAGAGTTTCTTTTCAAGTTTTTTCAATATGGAAATACATTCCCCGTTCATGAGTGTACCGGCTCCTCCCCAAACCAATCTTAATAAAAGATCTACTGGGCTAGAGCCAACTTCTTTTACAATTTTGAATCCTATTAACTTGAAATATCTCACAAGTTTTTTACTATATCCTTCACTATCAAAAATAGCTAAAAGTCTTACTTTGTTGCTTGATTTTTTTTCAATTGCCCAAGCCATGGTTGTTGCCCATATAAATTCTGAAACAAAAGCTGGAGCTTTACTAAGGATTCTTAATGTATCAAGCTGAATTCCTTGTCGATTTAAATAAGTCCAACCTTTCATTTCAGCCCAAATCTTAATTATGTTATCTTTCTGTTTTGCTATAACGATTCTAAAGAAACATAATCCGAGAGTTTCTCTAACTTGAATTTTAATTAATAATCCCTTGGTACCTGCTAATTTCTCTAATTCTTCAACTTTCATGATTTCCAAAATTAGTCTTTATGGAATTTATGATTTACCACTTTTAATTTATCGATTTGTTTTTGTCTTTCTTCAAACCTTTTCCTATCATCATCACTGAATTGGTCTATGCAGAAATGACATTGGATACCCTTTCTATATTCTTTTCTTTCTTGATCTTGAATTGAAACTGGCATTCCACATGCATGACAAATAGAGTAGGAGCCTTTTTCTAATTCTTGATCTAAAGCAACTCTTTTATCAAAAACATAACATTCACCTTCAAATAAGCTTTTTTCTTTTGGTATATCATCAAGGTATTGAAGGATGCCACCTTTAAGGTGATAAATATTTTTATAACCTTTCTTTTTCAGCAAACTAGTAGCTTTTTCACATCTTATTCCTCCGGTACAAAACATTGCTATATTTGCAGACTCTTTCTTTTCAAGATGGGTATCTAAATGATCATCTACCCACTTGGGGAATTCCCTAAAGTTTCTTGTATTTGGGTTTATAGAGTTCTTAAATGTACCTATAGAAACCTCATAATGATTTCTTGTATCAATGACAATTGTATTTTGATTTTTAATTAACTTATTCCAATCAGTTGAATCAATATAGGTCCCATTATTTTCTGAGGGATTAATTTGAGGGATACCCATGGTAACTATCTCATTCTTGATTTTTATTTTTAATTTTTTGAAGATTTTGTTTTTTGAAAAGTTTACTTTAATATTCAAATTTCTACTATCTGTATATTTAATAATTAAATTGATAACAATATCAATTATATTTTTCTCAGCACAAATAGTTCCATTAATGCCCTCACTTGCAAAAATCAATAAACCTGAAAGATCTTTTTCTCTTTCGATTTCTAATAATTTATTTTTTAGATCAAGAATTAAGTTTTCTTGAAAAAGGAAAAAAGAGTAAAGAGAAACTATTTTATAATTTTTGACTTTCATAAAGAAGATAATGTTTTTTCACAAGTTTCAAAATCTTTGTTAAATGATACTCCTACCTCTTTAAGAAGTTTTCTGTCTGATTGAAAAGATGGATTTGAAGTTGTGAGTAACTCATCTCCATAAAAAATTGAATTTGCCCCACATTGAAAACATATAATTTGGGCTTCCTTTGAAAGCTTTTCTCGCCCTGCACTTAATCTTATTTTACTTTTCGGCATAAGAATTCTTGCGGTAGCAATCATCCTTATCATTTCAATTGAATCAATATCTTGATTATCTTCTAAACCAGTACCTTCAATAACTACTAATGAATTTATAGGAACACTTTCAGGGTGTGGATTCATGTTTGAAAGCACTTCCAAAAGAGATGCTCTATCACCATTAGTTTCACCCAAACCTATTATCCCTCCACAACAAACATTTATTCCTGCATTCCTTACTCTTTTGATAGTATCTAGTCTGTCTTGATAAGTTCTAGTCGTAATAATATTTTTATAATGCTCAGGACTAGTATCAAGATTGTGGTTATACGCGGTCAAACCTGCATCAGCCAGTCTGGAAGCTTGTTCTTCTGTAAGCATCCCAGCAGTAACGCATGCTTCCATCCCTAAATCTCTTACACCGCTTACCATCTCTAACATTGCATTAAAAGATTTCCCATCTCTAATTTCTCTCCACGCCCAACCCATACAAAACCTATCGGCACCCTCATTTTTTGCAACTCGAGCTCTTGTTAAAACCTCTTCAACTTGAAATTGTGGATGACTTTTGATTTCGCTAGCACTATAAATTGATTGGCTACAGTACGAACAGTTTTCCTCACACCCACCAGTTTTTACACTGAATAATGATGCTAATTGAATGTCGTATTTGTTAAATTTCCTGTGAACTGTTTGTGATTCCCACATTAAATCAATAAGAGGCATATTTAGTATTTCCAATATCTCCTCTTTATTCCAATCAAACCTAATTTCTTTTGATAACTGATTATTAGAATTAGTCATTTTTATTAGGAAGAATATTGAGAATCTTCAAAAGATCCATTTGGTAATGATTCTATACCGCCGAAACGCCTATTTCTTGATTGGTAATCAATTATTGCTTTAAGAAATTCATGCTCATTGAAATCTGGCCATAGTACGTCAGATATATAAATTTCTGAATATGCTAATTGCCATAATAAAAAATTACTTATCCTTTTTTCTCCACTAGTTCTTATTAGTAACTCTGGATCTTTAATCCCTCTAGTTAATATCTCTGAGTTAAATAATTCTTCATTAATTTCACTTGGTTTTATTTCCCCAGCAGAAGATTTTAATGCTAATTCTTTTGCAACTTTTACTATTTCTTGTCTACCACCGTAATTAACACAAACATTGAATAAAAATTTATTGTTGTTTTTAGTAAGTGATTCTGAACTAGAGATTATTTCTCTTAAATTTTTTGGGAAAGGAGTTAAATCTCCAACAAATTTTATTTTTGTTGATTCTTCATGTATCTCTTTAATTTCGTTTTTTAAAACTTCGCTAAAAAGATTTATAAGAAAATCAACTTCTTTTGTTGGTCTTGACCAATTCTCAGTTGAAAAAGCATAAACAGTAATTACTTTACAACCTAAATTTTTTGCAGATTTAAGAATTTTTTTTAATACATTAACGCCCTGTTTATGTCCAAATGATCGAGGTAAACCTTTTTTTATCGCCCATCTCCCATTGCCGTCCATAATTATTGCTATATGGTTGGGCAATTTTTGCTTATCTATTTTCAATAATAATTCATTAACTTTATCGTCAACTACTTTTTCTAAATTCATTAGTTAATCCTTTTTGCTAATAAAAATTTCTGATTTTTCTGATTCTTTTTTAATATTACTGATGATATTATCACCCGAGTCTGGCTTTTGGGATAAGACATTTTTACTTAAAGATGATTTATTTGCTCCATTAGAGTTTTGATTGCCAATCAAATTTACAAGAAGTTCCTGCAACCTACTACTGGTAATTGGTCTTTCAAGTTTTCCTTGGTTTGCTAATGATAAAGTACCTGTTTCTTCAGAGACAACGATACAAATACACCTGTCGAATCTTTCTGTAATTCCTAAAGCAGCTAAATGTCTGGTCCCATATCTACTTATTCCTTGTCTTGAGAGAGGAAGTATTACTCCAGCAGAAATTATTTTGTTACCTTTAACGAGAACTGCTCCATCATGTAATGGCGTGTCTGTTGCAAAAAGATTTATTAAAAGGTCAGTTGATAATTGTGCCTCAATATTGGTACCTGAATATAAAAAATCTTCAGGTCTTAAATCACTCCCCAAATCTACAACGATTAAAGCGCCTCTTCTATTTTGTGAGAGTTTACCTGCAGTATCAACTAACTGAGTAATTGTATTTGAAGTTGCTCTAAATTCCTTTGGTGGATTCCCAAGTAATACAGCTAGCCTTCCAGTGCCTAGTAGTTCCATTAATCTTCTTAACTCTCCTTGCCAAAGGATTGCTAAAGAAAGAGAACAAGCGAGTACTACAGCATCAATTAATTTTGATGTTAGTGGGAGGTATGCATATCTTTGAATAAACCAAGCGGATGATACTAAAAACAAATATCCTCTAAGCAGCCATAATGTCCGTTGTTCTTTTACTCTAGAGAATAATAAAAGTCCGAAACCAACTGCAAATAAGACATCTAATAAAAGTTTTAAATTTATTATCCCCCAGAAATTCACATTAAAAACAAAATTAATTTAAATGTACCTAATTTTGTTTGATAAAGCGATCAGGTAATACGTCATATTTTAAAAGATCCAATGGGCTTTCTCTTTTTTGAATAATTTCTGCCTCTCCATCTTTAACTAAGAGAGCAGCAGGTCTTGGGATTCTGTTGTAATTAGAACTCATTGAATTATTATATGCACCAGTACCAAAAACGCAAATTAGATCTCCCGTTTTACATTCTGCTAATTCAATTTCTTTAAACAATACATCTCCCGATTCGCAGTGTTTGCCAGCAATAGTATATTTATTTGTGGAATTAATATTAAATGGATTACTTACTAAACACGCAGAATAATTTGATTGATAGGTAATTGGTCTTGGATTATCACTCATACCACCATCAACAGATAAATACGTTCTGATACCGGGAATTTCTTTAAAAGCACCAATTTTGTAAATGGTTACACCTGCTGTACATACAATAGATCTCCCAGGTTCGCACATTAACGTGGGAAAATCTAAGTTGTTTTTTTTACAAGCTTCAACAACGGAAGAAGAAATTGTTTTTACCCATTCATCAATTGAAGGGGGATCATCACTTTCTGTATACCTGATACCTAAACCCCCGCCAACATTTAGTTCCTCAATATTATGACCAAATTTTTTGGCGTCTAAGATAACCTTTATCATTATTTCTCCAAGATCCTTGTGAGGAGCAAGTTCAAAAATCTGTGAACCAATATGAGCATGTAAACCTCTCAATTTTAGGTGCTTTGTATTGCCGATTCTGTTAAATAAAATATTTAAATATTCTATTCCGAAACCAAATTTGCTATCAAATGATCCAGTTCTAATATATTCATGTGTATGGCATTCTATCCCAGGAGTAAAGCGAATCATTATTTCTAAATCATGATTTAATGAATTTGAGATCTCATCTAATCTTTCTAAGTCATAATCATTATCTACAATAATCTTAATGTTGTTTCTAACTGCGAATTCTAATTCTTTGTCTGATTTGTTGTTACCATGAAAAACAATTTTTTCATTTGGGACCCCACCTTTAATAGCAGTTAGTAGTTCTCCCTCTGAAACCGCATCAAGTCCTAAACCTTCTGAGGAAACAAGACTACTCATAAAAATGGAACTATTAGCTTTAGAAGCATATATAGGCAAGGATTTCCCTGGGTAGTATTTTTCTAATGCTTTTTTGTACGCCCTACAAGAATTTCTTAAAGTGATCTCATCTAAGATATAAAGAGGAGAACCATATTTTTTAACTAGTTCTTCAATAGAACATCCACCAACAGACAATTTCCCATCCACTTCAATGGATGTTGTAATAGGCACAATATTTTTGTTAGGACTTTCCAAGTCAATTTTTTGTTTTAAAAAAGATTGATTTTCTTCCATGGGAGAACCTTGAATAAAGCTATGCCAAAACTGTCATATTTTATAATGACTTTAGAATTGAACTTTCTAGATACAAATACATAATAAATGATATCTATTAAACATTTAAATAAGAAAGATATTGATTTATGTTATGAATTAGATTCAAATGCGAATTCGTTATGGAGTAAAGAACAATGGGCTAACGAATTCAAAAAAGATGGTACAAAAATCGTTGGGTTATTAATTAAAAATTTAGTCATTGGGATATGTGTTTTTCAAATTGTTCTTGATGAAGCTCAAATAAATTATTTTGTTGTAAATAAGAAATTTAGAAAAAAGGGATTTGGATCTTATCTTATGCGTTACTTAATAAAAAAATGTAAAAAATTAAATTTAAAGAAATTACTATTAGAGGTTTCTCAGAGCAATGTTACTGCTGAAAGATTTTATAGTCGCTTTGAATTTTCTACTGTAGGAATAAGAAAAAATTATTATAAAGATGGTTCACATGCTCTTTTAAAAGAAAAAAAATTAACAACAAAATAATGTAAAAATTTAAATGTTCGGATAACCAGAATCCTTGAAATTACTATAATTTCTTGCTATATCACTAAAAAAGTTGAATTTAATTTGGTAAATTATACTTTTGGGTATTCACAAAAGCTCATTCTGAACACAAAATTGACATATTACTGGTAGGTTATTAGTAGGAATTTAATCTTCTAATGTTTGAGAGATTTACAGAAAAGGCTATAAAGGTCATTATGCTTGCTCAAGAGGAAGCTAGAAGACTTGGTCATAATTTTGTTGGAACTGAACAAATTCTCTTGGGGTTAATTGGAGAAGGGACTGGGGTTGCAGCGAAAGTACTTAAATCCCTTGGTGTTAATTTAAAAGATTCAAGGATAGAGGTGGAAAAGATAATAGGTAGAGGTTCAGGATTTGTAGCCGTAGAAATACCTTTTACCCCCAGGGCTAAAAGAGTTTTAGAACTATCTTTAGAAGAGGCTCGTCAACTTGGCCATAATTATATTGGCACAGAACACTTATTGTTAGGTTTAATTAGAGAAGGTGAAGGCGTAGCTGCAAGAGTTCTTGAAAATCTTAATATTGACCTTACAAAAGTTAGAACTCAAGTTATTAGGATGTTAGGTGAAACAGCTGAGGTTGGTTCAGGGGCCAGTTCAACTAAGGGCAACTTAAAAACAGCTACTCTTGATGAATTCGGAACAAATTTAACAAAATTAGCAAGTGAATCAAAATTAGATCCAGTTGTTGGACGCCATTCAGAAATAGATCGTGTAGTTCAAATACTAGGTAGGCGGACAAAAAATAATCCTGTTCTTATTGGGGAGCCAGGTGTAGGTAAAACAGCTATAGCAGAAGGTTTAGCTCAAAGAATACAAAATGGGGACATCCCAGACATACTTGAAGATAAAAGAGTTTTGACTCTTGATATAGGTCTTCTGGTAGCAGGAACAAAATATAGAGGTGAATTTGAAGAAAGGTTAAAAAAAATAATGGAAGAAATTAAATCCGCAGGTAACGTCATTCTTGTCATAGATGAAGTACATACTTTAATTGGTGCTGGAGCTGCTGAAGGAGCTATAGATGCAGCGAATATACTCAAGCCAGCATTAGCTAGAGGTGAACTTCAATGTATTGGAGCAACAACTTTAGACGAATATAGAAAACATATTGAAAGAGATGCTGCTCTAGAAAGAAGATTCCAGCCTGTAATGGTAGGGGAGCCATCCATAGAAGATACAATCGAAATTTTAAAAGGTCTTAGAGAGCGTTATGAACAACATCATCGTCTAAAAATTACAGATGATGCTCTAGAGGCCGCCGCTCATCTAGGGGATCGTTACATCTCTGACAGATTTTTACCCGATAAGGCTATTGACCTCATCGACGAGGCTGGAAGTAGAGTACGTTTAATAAACTCTAAACTTCCACCTGAAGCAAAACAAATAGATAGAGAACTTAGACAAGTTCAAAAACAGAAGGAAGAATCTGTTAGAGATCAAAACTTCGATCAAGCTGGTCAATTACGTGAAAAAGAGATGGAATTGTCTGCAAAAATTAAAGAGGTTTTGGACAATAAAAAAGAATCTACTGGTGGAGATCAATATGATGCTGATAATTCTGTAAAAAGTGATTCAAAGCTTTTACAAAGTCCTCTTGTTAGTGAAGAGGATGTAGCACATATTGTGGCTTCATGGACAGGTGTTCCTGTTCAAAAATTAACTGAAACTGAATCAGTCAAGCTTCTTAATATGGAGGAAACACTTCACCAAAGACTAATTGGCCAAGATGAAGCTGTAAAGGCCGTCTCAAGAGCCATAAGAAGAGCAAGAGTTGGATTGAAAAATCCTAATAGACCCATTGCAAGTTTTATCTTCTCTGGTCCTACTGGTGTTGGTAAAACTGAATTAACTAAATCATTAGCTTCATATTTCTTCGGTAGTGAAGAAGCAATGATCAGATTAGATATGTCAGAATTTATGGAAAGACATACAGTTAGTAAACTTATAGGCTCGCCTCCTGGTTATGTTGGTTTTAATGAAGGTGGTCAGCTTACTGAAGCGGTTAGAAGACGTCCTTATACAGTCGTTTTATTTGATGAAGTTGAAAAGGCACATCCAGATGTTTTCAACTTGTTATTGCAACTACTTGAAGACGGAAGATTAACTGACTCTAAAGGGAGAACTGTAGATTTTAAAAATACTTTGTTAATAATGACCTCTAATATCGGTTCAAAAGTAATCGAGAAAGGAGGTGGCGGATTAGGATTCGAATTTTCAGGTGATTCAGTTGAAGATAGCCAATATAATAGAATTAAATCATTAGTTAATGAAGAACTTAAGCAATATTTTAGGCCAGAATTTTTAAATAGACTTGACGAAATAATTGTATTCAGACAACTAACTAAAAATGAAGTTAAAGAAATTGCTGAAATAATGCTCCAAGAAGTTTTTGTTCGATTACAAGATAAAGGCATTAAATTAAATGTTACCGATGCTTTCAAAGAAAGACTTGTTGAAGAGGGTTATAATCCCTCATACGGAGCAAGACCTTTGAGAAGGGCAGTCATGCGTTTACTCGAAGATAGTTTGGCTGAAGAAGTTCTTTCTGGGAGAATTAAAGATGGAGATAATGCTTTAGTTGATATAGATGATAATAAAAAAGTTACAATAAATATTTCTTCTGAAGAATCTTCTCAAGAGCTAGCAGGTGCAAACTTCTAATAATTCAAAGTAAATATGCAGTCAATCTCTCCAGAAACTATATACAGGGGAAATTATGCTTGGGAAGAATCTTTACCTCACATTACTAAATTAACTAAAAATCCATTAATTCTAGGTAGAGGGATTAAAACGAAATATTTGAGAAATAATATCTTTAATGATTTAAAAAATCAAAATCTTAATGTGAATTCTGTTAATTTACAATTTGACTGTTGTTACGAAGATATTTCAAGAGTTAAGAATTTCATTTCAAATAATAATAATGATTCTGTTATCGCAGCTGGAGGTGGCAAAGTTCTAGATTCTGGAAAATATATAGCCGAGTCTCTTAATATCCCTTGTATTACAGTTCCCCTTAGCGCTTCTACATGTGCAGGTTGGACCGCCTTATCAAATATATATACAAAGGATGGTCAATTTATAAAGGATGTCGCATTAAGATCTTGTCCGAAAATACTAATTTATGATCATAAATTTATTCAAACAGCTCCATCAAGAACACTTGCAAGTGGAATAGCAGATGCCTTGGCAAAATGGTACGAATCCTCAATTACAAGTTCAACGATAGATGACGGTCTTGTTCAACAAGCAATTCAGATATCAAGAGTTTTAAGAGATCAACTATTAATAGATGGAGAAAAAGCATTTAAGAGTCAGTTTGAAAATTATCCTTCTTGGCAAAATACTGTAGAAGCATGTGGACTTACAGCAGGATTAGTTGGTGGTATTGGTGGTGAAAAGTGTAGGACTGCAGCAGCACATGCTATTCATAATGCAATTACTCAGATAATCACCCCAAATAAATTCTTACATGGTGAGATTGTTGGGGTTGGATTATTATTGCAATTAAGATTAGAAGAAATGAAAAATAATAATAAATTAGCTCATCAATCAATTAAACAATTATTAGTACTCATGAAAAACTTGAATTTGCCTACTACTATCGGACAACTTGGTATAAATGTTTTTGAAAATAATAATCTAGAGAAAATTGCTGAGTTTACTTGTCGAGATAAATCTGAGATTCACTTTTTGCCTTTTGAAATTAATAAACAGGACATAATAGAGGTCATTTCAAATTTTGAACAACAAAAAATTAAAATATAAACATTTTTTGACTAAAAACAATTTTGAACAATTAAGTAATTTAAATGTAGAATTTTTCGAAAGTGCCAAATTTTCTCTATTAGACCCTTTGGGTCTTTATTTGGCAAATGATGTTAAGTGGATAAAACTCAATCAAAACTGGAATTCATTAAAATTCCCAGTAGCTATTGGAGGGAAAGGTCAACCTATACTTCTTCTACATGGCTTTGATAGTAGTTTTTTAGAATTCAGGAGAATATATAAATCACTAAAAAGAAATTTTCAAGTTATTGCTCCTGATCTATTAGGTTTTGGTTTTAGTCCTAGGTGCGCAACAAATGAATACAATTCCTCGAAGATAATTTCACATTTAATTGATCTCCTTAGGACCCTAAAGATAGCAAAGAATCTAAAAATTGTTGGTGCCTCTATGGGAGGTTCAACAGCTTTAAAACTTGCTTTTGAAATTCCAAATTCTATTGATAAAATTATCCTTTTGTCCCCCGCCGGATTGTTTGGAGAACCTAAGAGTATTCCTTTCCCTCTCAACCAAATTGGCGCCTCATTTCTTGGATTGCCTCAGGTCAGGAAAAGTCTTTGTAGGCAAGCATTTGCTTTCCCAGATGAATGTGTTGGTAAGATGGAAGAGCAAATTGCTTCAATTCATTTAGGTTGTAATGGATGGAGAAATTCACTTGCATCATTTGCAAAAAGTGGTGGGTTTGCAGGGACTCAAAAATATATCCAAAATATCCCAATTAAAACATTATGTGGAGAAAATGATCGAATTCTTGGAAAAAAAGAAATTAAAAATATAAGAAGTATTGAAAAATTAAATTTTGTAGGTTTACAAAATTGTGGTCATCTTCCACATATAGATCTCCCATCATTATCTAGTAAAATTATCCAAGATTATTTTTTGGAATAAAAGATTTTTTAATTAATTTAGATACTTGAGAATTATAAAAATATAATACAAAACTGATGGAGTAAAAATGTAACTGTCAATTCTGTCAAGAATTCCTCCATGTCCCGGTAAAAAAGTTCCGGAATCTTTTATTTTTGCATCTCTCTTCATCATAGATTCAATTAAATCTCCAACTAATGCCATAAGAGAAATTGAAATTCCATATATTATTCCCACAAATAATGGATTTTCCCAATTCATTAAAAATGCGAAAAATATTGCTAGTAAAGTTGAACAGGATATTCCTCCAATTAAACCTTCTATAGTTTTGCTCGGAGAAATTGGAGATAGAGATGTTTTACCAAATGACTTCCCAATAAAATAAGAACCAATATCACTAGCTACAATTAAAAAACAGGAAGTTAAAGTTAAGTGAAGACCTGTAGTATTTGATAAGTTCTCAAACGACATATAACCATGATTTGAACTTATTATCACTGAATCTAATCCCCTTAACTTAATCCAGTAACTAGGTAAAAAACCTAAATAGAATAAACCAAAAATAGAAGCTGCAATATCTGAAATTGTCCCAGGTTTTGGTTGCAAAAGTAACCAAGTGCATATCCCAACTGAACAGATTGGCAAAATTGAATTTGAAATTTCTCCTTCAAGCACACCAATGGTCTCAAAATAAGTAGAGATTATAATAATAAAGGATGAAAATAATGTGGTTTTTGTAGCTGGTCTTATCCCTTTAAATTCTGCCATTCTAAAAAATTCTAATAATGCTAGATATGTAAGCAATGCAGTTGCTAATGTAAAAAACCATCCCCCCATCAAAACAACAATTAAACCAAAAATTCCTATAAGTAATCCGCTTCTTAATCTCATATGAAATTTCTATGTTTCTAAGATTCTTATATTAAAATTTACCAGATCTTTGTTGCATAAACTTTGATTATTTATCCAATTAAACCTATCTATATCAATTTTTTCGCCAGGAATTAGTAAAGGTATCCCAGGAGGATAAGGACAAATAATATCTCCAGATATTTTATTTAATGATTGTGAGAAAGAAATATTCCGAGTCTTACTTCTCCAAGCAATTCCAATTTCGATTTCAGGAGTTTGAACTAATTTAAAGGGAGATTTGAACACTTGTAAACTTTTTGATTTTTTTGAATTTAATAGTAATTTTTTCCATAACTTTTCAAATAAATTAAGAAAATCTTTTTGATTTCCAAATCCTAAACAGAAAGTGAGAGTCATCATTTCTGGCAATTCTGCAATAAGGCCATTTCTATAAAAAAATTTATCAGCAGTAAAACCATCAATCCCAGCCTTAGAGGTATTTAATACAATTTTTAAGGGGTCTTGAGTTTCTATAAGAGGAATATTTTTTTTAATTAATTTTTTATAAATACTTTTTGCTTCTAAAATTCTTTTTTGATATTTTGATAAACTTTTTTTGTTAAGCCAGTCCCTAATAGACTCTTCACAAGAAGAAAGTAATAAGGAACTTGGACTGGTAGTTTGTAGCAAATTAATACTTTTGATTAAATTACCTTCATTTATTAAATTTCCTTTGTACCAAAGTACCGCCGTTTGGGTTAATCCATTGAGCGACTTATGCAATGAATTAACGACTAAATCAGCGTTTGATAATAAGGCCGGTTTTGGCAAATTAAGGTTTTCACAAAAAAGGAAATATGAACCATGGGCTTCATCAACTAAAACAGGTAAATTTTTTTGATGGCAATAATCTATTAAAGGCTCTAAATCTCCTGCATAACCTTGATAAGAGGGATTTACAAGAATAACCCCTGAAATTTTATTCTCTTCAAAATTTAATTTTTTAAATACATTATTCAACCAAATTTTTGTAATTGGTTTGTAATGTCCCGTTACGGTTGAAAATTCTAGGTCAAAAAATATTGGATTTATATTCTGCATCGCACAGATTTTTATAACACTTATGTGAACATTTCTAGGCATGAGGATATTTTCGCCTGGATTTGCCATCGCAATTACTGCTGATTGTATTAATCCTGAAGCTCCATTAACTCCAAAAAAACATCCTTTAGCCCCAAATTTGTCTGAGAACTCTCTTTGGGATTTAGCAATTAATCCGTTTTGGGATAGTGGGGACCCTAGTTCTGGCAGTTCCGGTAAGTCCCAATACCCAGGTGGTTTTTTTAACAACTTCACTAATTTTTGTGGTAAAGCTGACCCTCTGTTATGAGCGGGAAAGAATAAAGACTTTAAAAACTTTTTAGTTAGAAAAGATGAAATGCTCATAAAGTATTATTGACATATATAGAATGGACTACATGGTAATCTTTTTTGATATTTTTTAACTTTAATGAAAAGATCTTATTCGAAATATTCAGCAAAAGATGACTTACTTTGGTTGATTTTGAGACCATGGATTTTTATCCCCAGAGTTTTATATATTCTTTTAACTTTTATTTTTCTTTTTTTAAGAATACTTTTTCAAGGTAACAGTAAAAATAAAAATGTACAAAAAAATCTTTCGAAATATCTTTTTGATGTAATAACGGATTTAGGACCTTGTTTTATCAAATTAGGCCAAGCACTCTCAACTAGACCAGATCTCGTTAGACAAGATTGGCTTACAGAACTTACAAACTTACAAGATAATCTCCCAGCATTTGATCACAAAATTGCTTTAAAAATAATTGAAGAGGAACTTGGATACCCTGCTAATGAATTATTTGAAGAGTTTCCAGATAGTCCTATTGCTTCAGCAAGCTTAGGTCAAGTTTATAAAGCAAAAATAAATAATTCTTATCTAGCAGTGAAAGTACAGCGACCAAATTTATACTTTCTCATAAGAAGAGATGTTGTAATCTTAAGGTTTTTAGGGACTTTTTTATCTCCACTCTTACCATTAAATATAGGCGTTGGAATTGGAGAAATAATAGATGAATTCGGTAAGGCACTTTTTGATGAAATTGACTATCAAAAAGAGGCCGAAAATGCTTTGAAGTTTGCAAATTTATTCAAAGAAAACCCAAATATTTTTATTCCTAAATTAGAAAAACAGTTTTCATCTAAGAGGATTATCACAACCTCTTGGATTGATGGCGTTAAGTTAAGAGATCGAGCTTTACTAGAGGAAAATAACTTAATACCTGCTTCTTTTATAAAAACATGTGTCATCAGTGGCCTTCAGCAACTATTTGAATTTGGATATTTTCATGCGGACCCACATCCAGGAAATATGTTTGCTCTCAAAGGTGGGAATGCAGATTGTGGGAATTTAGCGTATGTTGATTTCGGAATGATGGATACTATTACTAATTCAGATAGAATTACTCTTATTAAGGCAATTGTGCACATAATAAATGAAGAATATTATCTTCTGGCAGAAGATTTCCAGAAATTAGGTTTTTTAACCAAAGATCAAGATCTTCAAAAACTTGTTGAACCATTAAAAGAAGTTCTAGGAGGATCTTTTGGCGCTGAGGTTGGTAATTTTAATCTTAAAAATGTAACTGACAAATTCTCAAAACTAATGTATTCCTATCCTTTCAGAGTTCCTAGTAGGTTTGCCTTAATAATAAGAGCCGTTGTTAGTCAAGAAGGTTTAGCACTAAGGTTAGATCCTGAATTTAAAATTTTAAAAATAGCTTATCCATATATTGCTAAAAAACTACTGACTGATAATTCTGAAGAGATTTTAGACATACTTTTAGAAGTCGTTTTTGATAAAAAAGGTCAAATCCAAGTAGAAAAAGTTGAAAGTTTATTAAACATTTTATTTAGAGATTCAGATAATATTAATTCTGATCTAATACCAGTGGCGAACGCTGGATTGAAACTATTTGTAAGTAAAAAAGGATCCGAAGTTAGGAAGAATCTTCTTTTAAGTCTTATAAAAGATGAAAAATTAGAATTTACTGATGCAAAAAAACTCTTCGCTTTAATTAGAGATACTTTTAGCCCTCTGAATATTGCAAAAAGTGCAGTACAAAATATTATTTCAACAGTTTAGTTTTTATATTTATAGTTAATTAACTTACCTATTAATTTAATTATATTAGAATTGGATGTAATAATTTGAAAATGAGAAGTAAAAGGATTATTTAGCTTTGGAAGATTAAATGAATATTTTGAAAAATCTCTTTTTATTTAATAAAAAATCTGAAAAAAATAAAGAATTTTGTCCTGGATTGGTTGACCAATCTTTAGAAATTGCAAAGTTGGTAAAAGAAGCAAGAATTCAACAAAACCTTACAATTAAAGAATTGTCATACATTTCAAAAATTCCTGAACGAATAATAAACTCTATTGAAAATAATAATAAAAGTACTTGGCCAGAGTACCCTTTTATAAGATCTATATTAATTAAATTAGAGGAATGCTTAGTATTAAAAAAAAATAAATTATTAAATTTAGCAGTTAAAGAAAGAAAAATTTTAAAGAAAAAGGGAAAGGATTTTATGTTCAGGAAATTCGATCTTATCAATACATGGCAAGGAAGTCTTTTGTATTTTTTTATATTAGTTTTAACTATTTTTATATTAAAGAGATATTTTATTTTAAATGTAAATGTTATTGAGATTCAAAATATTGAAAATCAAATTATTGATAAATAATTTTTAACAATATCTACATTAGAGTTCTCCCAAAATTATTTCCTAGATCACTAAACATTTTTATATTATTTTCTATTTCTTCTAAAGGACAATTTAACCTCCATTTCCAGTTATTTTTTATGGTCCCAGGTTTGTTTAATCTACTTGAATCGTCTAGACATAATAGATCTTGTAATGGAGCGATAAAAAGATTAGCATTTGTCTCCATGCCAATTTCTATTAAATCCCAAGAAGGATTTTCTGAAAATTTATAAATATCTTTTATTCTTTTTTTGGATTCATAATCTAAATTTTCCCACCATGAAACAGAAGTAGAGTTGTCGTGAGTACCTGTATAAACAACCCAATTTTCTCCTTCAATATTCTTTGGTAAATAAGGATTATCTTCATTGCCATCAAAAGCAAATTGTAATATTTTCATGCCAGGTAGTTCAAAGTTTTTCCTTAATTTCTCTACATCTTGAGTTATTACTCCCAAATCCTCCGCAATAATAGGAAGATAGTTACTCCCTAGATCCTTTTTTACTTTATTTAATAGTGTTTTACCTGGAGAATTTATCCATTTTCCAACAATTGCCGTTTTAGAATTGCCATTAACTCTCCAGTAACCTGCTAGCCCCCTGAAATGATCAAATCTTAATATGTCTACAAGTTCAAATTGTCTTTGAAATCTTTTTCTCCACCAATTGAAATTAGTCCTTTTATGCTTTGACCAAAAGTAAGTTGGGGTACCCCATAATTGTCCTGTAGATGAAAAATAATCAGGTGGAACACCACTTTGAAAGATTAAATCTCCATTTTTAAAAATTGAAAATAATGATTTATTACTCCATACGTCAACGCTGTCTCTAGAGACATAAAAAGGCAAATCTCCTATTAGCTTAATATTTCTTGATTTTGCAAAGTTTTTAATGACTTTCCATTGCTCATCAAGATGCCACTGTATTAATTTTTTAATAAGTATCTCTTCACTTTTTTTCTTAATCCACGATTTTAAGAACTTGTTATTCTTTATTTTAAATTCTTGAGGCCATTCCCACCAAGGCAACATATTAAATTCCTCTCTGATAACAATAAATGTTGCATAATCTTCAACCCAAGAATGCCTACTGACCCATTTGTTGAAATTAATTTTTCTTTCTTCAGATTGTGAACTCCAACCTTGCAAAAGGAGGTGACCTAATTTTTTTGTTAGGTCATCAGCAATATCAAAATCAAAATGATCTTTATTCTGATTTGTTGGACCTAGATTTTCTTTATCTGAGATGTAGATAAAACCTTGTTCAATTAAATCATCTATATCCAAAAACCATGGGTTTAGTGCAAAACTAGACGGGGAACTATATGGCGAACCTGTTGAGTCAGTAGGTGTAAGAGGTAAAAATTGCCAGTATTCAATTCCATGCTTATGAAGTTTTCTTATCCACTCTTTAGCTCCTCGCCCAAAAGTTCCACATACTCTTCCTCCCGGAATACATGTTGGATGCATAAGTACACCTAATGATTTTCTCCCAATAATTGACTTTATAGGCATATTTTCAATATATTTTGATTCTTTAAACTTAACGTGTTTTTAATTCTCTAAATTCAACCTTATACAAATTTTTTTTAATTGACAAATATCATTGCTAATTTTTAAGTCTGGATAAATAAATTCTAATTATTAATCAACAATTTTTTACTTAATTGAGGTGACTTTTGAAAATATCTAGTCATTATCTTTTGCGAAATTCACATAAACGACTACGATGATAATATAGTTTTCTGGTGCAAATTTCGTGACAAGTTTTATCACGGCAATGCAGAGTAAAGAATCGAACTTTAAT
The DNA here is from genome assembly GCF_001180325.1 of Prochlorococcus marinus. Classification (GTDB taxonomy): domain Bacteria; phylum Cyanobacteriota; class Cyanobacteriia; order PCC-6307; family Cyanobiaceae; genus Prochlorococcus_A; species Prochlorococcus_A marinus_R. The sequence goes on along the minus strand of NZ_CVSZ01000016.1, from coordinate 9,858 downwards.
CTAACTAATAGTAGATTGAGGTTAGTAAGTGGGACAACAAACCCAAAGTTAGCTGAAGAAATTGCATCATACTTAGGGATTGAAAATGTACCTTTAATATCGAAAAGATTTGCCGATGGAGAACTTTATGTTCAGATTCAGCAATCTATTAGAGGTTGTGATGTATTCCTCATACAACCTACATGTGCTCCTGTAAACGATAGTTTAATGGAGCTCATGATAATGGTTGATGCTTGCAAAAGGGCTTCTGCAAGACAAATAACGGCTGTAATTCCCTATTTTGGATATGCAAGGGCAGATAGGAAAACCTCAGGAAGAGAGTCTATAACTGCAAAATTAACTGCCAATTTACTAGAGAAATCAGGAGTTGATAGAGTTTTAGCGATGGACTTACACTCGGCTCAAATACAAGGCTATTTCGATATACCATGCGATCATATTTACGGTTCACCTGTATTAATTGATTATCTAGAATCTCTAGATTTAGAAGAAATAGTTGTAGTCTCTCCTGATGTAGGAGGGGTAGCAAGAGCAAGAGCGTTCGCGAAATTAATGAATGATGCGCCGTTGGCTATTATTGATAAAAGGAGAGCTGCGCATAATATTGCTGAAAGTCTAACCGTTATAGGTGAAGTCAAGGGTAAAACTGCTATCCTTATAGACGACATGATAGACACGGGCGGTACAATTTGTTCTGGAGCAAATTTACTAAAAAAAGAAGGAGCTAATAGAATATTCGCATGTGCTTCACATGCTGTATTTTCTCCTCCTTCTCATGAAAGATTAAGTTCTAAAAATCTTTTCGAACAAGTTATTGTGACTAACAGCATACCAGTTTTACATAAAGATAATTTTCCACAGTTAAAAGTTCTTTCCGTCGCAAATATGCTTGGAGAAGCTATTTGGAGAATCCACGAAGAAAGTTCTGTTAGTTCTATGTTTAGATAAAAAAATTATTTTTACAAACCTTGTAATTTCTTTAGTCTCTCAGTTTCAATCTTAAATTGTTTTTCGATCTTTTCAGGAACATTATCTGGACACACTTGAAGAGCTGATTCAACTAATTGCAGAGATGCAATAAATTGTAATTGTTTCATATCAACTTTTTGTTCTTTCTTTTTCTCTATTATTTTCCCTCCATGTTTTTGTGATACTACTGATGCGAACGTTGCTGAAGCGACGTTTAATGTTTTTGGGAAATCCAGATCAAATCCTTTTCTTGTCGCATTGCATAGAAATGAAACGCCCATCCCATGATATAAATCTAAATCATTTTTATTGGCAGGTGAATTTTTAACATTTGCATTTACTTTATTAAATTCATTATTTGTATTAAATAAAAAAGATGAAAAGATTAGAGGAATTGCAAAAATTTTAAATATTTTTAAACTCATATTTGATTTATTTTTGATTCATATTAAAGATAACATTTTTTATTTTTTAAACTAATTCTGCCTACAGAATTTATTTAATAATTTTAATTTCGTGATGATTCTCTACTATTTTAAGTATATCTTTGTTCCACGAATATATGACCCTAAATCTATAATTATCTGAATCTACAAGTCTTGTATGTTCAAGAATATACCAATCTTTGTAACAAGATTCAAAAATCATTTCGTGTTCGTCGACTTGTTTAATATTTGAAATACCTTCATCATTACTTAAATAAAATTTTTCCCTTTTAAGTTGATGGCCTTTTAAAAATGCATGCATTTCTCCTCGTTCTTTATACTGGGGATTTTCATCAAAGAAATTATATTTTTTTTCTGGATACCAAGTAAATTTATAATGCGACTCCCATTCGGATTTACTCTCGAGAGCTTGAATATTTATATTCATACTTAAATTATAAGTTTTTTGCGCTTCATCGAGAAAATACGTTCTATTAGATTTCCATAATCCAATATTCCTGGAAAACCACCTTTTTAAATTACTATTTAAGTTGATTTCAGGAGGGTTTTCACCAAAATGTAAATTTTTCTTTTGATTAATAGCAACCATTTATAAAAAAGTCCTATTTATTTAATAGCCTATCTGTAAAATAAAAAAAAATATCTTAAGGTGTTTATAAGGATTAACAGCTTTTCAACACTTCAGAGGAATTCATTTGAATGATAAAAAAGAGCTAAAATTAATACTTGTGGCGGCTAGAAATCAACTTTCTAGTAATGATATTAAGTCCCTAATAGCTTATTTAGAATCAGATGATTGTGAATTTGAGACATCTCTTCAGATCTCAGAACCAAAAGAGCAACCAGAATTACTTGAATTACATAGATTAGTCGCTATTCCTGCTCTTATAAAGGTTTCCCCAGCTCCAAAGCAAATATTTGCTGGAAGTAATATTTTCTCTCAGTTGCAAAAATGGTTGCCAAGGTGGTCACAGGAAGGCTTAACAAAAAATCTTGGGATTAATTTGCAGCCATCCAAAATTGATTCAACAAGAACTCAAAAAGAATTTCTATTGGAAGACGAACTTCTTGTTTTAAGACAAGAAAATGAGACATTAACAAAAAGAATAGAATCTCAGGAAAGATTACTAAGAATGGTTGCGCATGAATTAAGAACACCTTTAACTGCGGCTACTTTGGCTGTTCAAAGTCAAAAACTCGGACAAATAGATATTTCAAAATTGCAGGAGGTTATTAAAAGACGTCTCGAAGAGATTGAACTCTTATCTCAGGATCTTTTAGAGGTTGGAACAACTAAATGGGAAGCATTATTTAATCCTCAGAAAATTGATTTAGGTAATATTAGTGCTGAAGTAATACTCGAATTAGAAAAATTCTGGAGATTAAGGAATATTGAAATTGATACCGATATTCCATCTGATCTGCCATGTGTATATGCAGATCAAAGAAGAATGAGGCAAGTATTTTTAAATTTAATTGAAAATGCTATTAAATTTTCTAAAGATTCTGGATCTATAAAAATCACAATGATTCATAAGACAAATCAATGGGTAGAAATAACAATTTGTGACAAAGGTGCAGGTATTCCTTTGAGTGAACAAAAAAGAATTTTTCTTGATAGGGTTAGACTTCCCCAGACTTCTGAAGGAACTTCAGGATTTGGTATAGGGTTATCAGTATGTAGGAGAATAGTACAAGTCCATGGAGGAAGAATTTGGGTCGTATCTGAAGTAGGGGAGGGTTCCTGCTTCTATTTCACAGTTCCTGTGTGGCAAGGACAAAACAAAGAGCAACAATACTTGACGAAAGGCTAGGCTTACTCTTAGTTTTTAATAAGCTGTTATGCTAATTTCCTGGCCCCATCGTCTAGAGGCCTAGGACACCTCCCTTTCACGGAGGCGACAGGGGTTCGAATCCCCTTGGGGCTATTATTTTAAATTTATAAAGATCTTTTTTAAGATTTTGCTTGCCTATCTACGGCAATTAAATTTTCTGAAAGATCCTTTCTCAGTCTTTTCTCTATCATTCCTATTGGCATCCATTGACAACCTTGAACAGTAAGATCATAAATTAATGAGTTTGTTGAAGTATTTTTAATATTTTGAATTTTCCAACTACCCTCAAACTTTCTGAAATCTCCTTTTATTAAATTAAATTTTAAGAGGCCAAGCTCCTTATCTTCAAATAAATCTATAGTTACTTCAGCTGAAAACTTCATGCCAAGGAAATCCTGAGCCCCAACTTGTTTAAGGTGGACATTATTTCCCTTTTGAAATATTTTTTTGCTCGATAAAAGATTTGGTATGTAGAGATTTAGCCGATCATAATCTGTTAAAACTCTCCACAAAGAATCAAAACTTGCAGAAGTTGTAAGTTGAGCTGCCAGTCGTCTTGTCCCACCGGGAAACTTCTCCATCGTCTGCTCAATTGTCCTGAAATCATTGTTTTTAGAATGATCTTCTGATTCTTGAGAATTATTCATAAATGAATTTTTTAATTAGATAAAAAATTATTTCTGTGTAACTATACTTATAAAAACAACAAAAACTGAAAAATTAAAATAATTTCTTTTATTTATCCCAATCTCAAAACGTAACCATTTTTGTAAAATAACTACAAATTAAACTACAAATTGATAATCTTTTATAAAGGAAATCTAAAACATGTATTCACAAGCAAAAGTAATCGCAGGCGGATTAGCTCATATACCAGTAGTAATAGCTGTTTTTTATTTTATACTCACAACTTTCAATAAAAGAGCTTTAAAATTTGTTGAAGAAGCAAAAACAAAAAAACCTGAGGCAAAAGCTGTGGAAACTAAAAAAGTCGCTGTTTCAAAAGTAGAAGCGCCAAAAACAGAAGCATCAAAAACAGAATCACCAAAAATAGTTAAGAAAAAACATGCAGATGTTCCAGTCAATATATACCGTCCTAAAACACCGTATGAGGGAACAGTTATTGATAATTATAGTCTCCTCAAAGAAGGAGCAATTGGTAGAGTTAATCACATAACTTTCGACCTTAAAGATAGTGATCCATTTTTAAATTATGTAGAAGGGCAAAGTATTGGTATAGTGCCTGCTGGTGAGGATGCTAATGGAAAACCTCATAAATTAAGACTATACTCAATAGCTAGCACTAGACACGGTGATGACTTTAATGGCAATACAGTTTCTCTTTGTGTAAGACAGCTTCAATATGAAAAGGATGGTGAAACCATTAATGGTGTCTGCTCTACTTACTTATGTGATATTAAGCCTGGAGATAAAGTAAAAATAACAGGTCCTGTTGGTAAAGAAATGCTTCTTCCTGATGAAGAGGACGCAAACATTGTTATGTTAGCCACTGGAACTGGAATAGCACCGATGAGGGCTTATTTAAGAAGAATGTTCGAACCAACTGAAAAAGAAAAAAATAAATGGAATTTCAAGGGTAAAGCTTGGTTATTTATGGGTGCTCCAAAATCAGCTAATTTGTTATACGAAGAAGATCTTCAAAGATACATTGCTGAGAATCCAAATAATTTTAAATATACAAAAGCTATTAGTCGCGAGCAGCAAAATACAAAAGGTGGAAGAATGTACATTCAAGACAGAGTCTTAGAGTCAGCTAACGAACTTTTCAATATGATTGAAGATGAAAAGACACATATATATCTTTGTGGATTAAAGGGTATGGAACCTGGAATAGATGAAGCAATGACTAAGGCTGCAGAAGAAAAAGGATTGGACTGGTCAGAATTAAGACCTCAACTAAAAAAAGCAGGAAGATGGCACGTAGAAACTTACTAAATTCTTTATATTTAGATCAAGTTTCACATACTAAATACTTTTTGGTTTAGACACATTATGTAGCTAATCTTAGAAAAAAAGTGGATTTTAAATAAAGAATACTAAAAATATGCCTTCAACTTTAAGTAATCCTCTAAGATTAGGTTTACGGCAGGAAAGAGTCATACCTCCACAATGTTTAGTAATTTTTGGAGCTAGTGGAGACCTTACTCATAGAAAATTAATACCAGCCTTATTTGAACTCTATTTGCAAAGAAGAATTCCTAGTGAATTTGGAATAGTTGGTTGTGCTAGAAGACCTTGGACTGATAATGAGTTTAGAGAAAAGATGAAAGTAAAGTTATCAAATCAAATATCTGGTAAAGAAAAGGAGTGGGAACAATTTTCTAATTATCTTTTCTATGAACCAGTTGACCTACAACAAAGTGATCATGTCGTAAGGCTTTCTAGAAGATTAAATGAAATTGATAAAACACAAGCTACTCATGGGAATAGAACATTTTATTTATCAGTATCTCCGAATTTCTATGCAAGTGGATGTAAAGCTCTTAAAGGAGCTGGCCTTTTAGATGACCCTAAGAAAAGTCGTTTAGTAATTGAAAAACCTTTTGGAAGAGATTATTCAAGTGCAAAAAAATTGAATAAGATCGTTCAAAGTTGCGCTGAAGAAAGTCAGATTTATAGGATTGATCATTATTTAGGTAAAGAGACAGTTCAGAATATTCTTGTTTTGAGGTTTGCTAACACTATTTTTGAACCAATCTGGAATAGGAATTATATATCAAGTGTTCAAATTACTTCATCTGAAACGGTGGGTGTTGAAGATAGAGCAGGTTATTACGAAAGCTCTGGTGCTTTAAGGGATATGCTTCAAAATCATATGACCCAAATGCTCGCAGTTACTTCTATGGAACCTCCTGGGAAGTTTGAACCAGAAGCAATAAGAAATGAAAAAGCTAAGGTTCTTCAAGCTGCAAAACTTGCTGACGAAAATGAACCATGGAATTGTTGCATAAGAGGTCAATATGGAGAGGGAGGAAATATTTCAAGTCGACTCAAAGGATATAGGCAGGAAGATGGTGTTAATTGTAATAGCACTACAGAAACTTATATTGCAACAAAAGTTTTTGTTGATAACTGGCGTTGGCAAGGGGTTCCTTTTTATTTGAGAACCGGTAAAAGACTACCTAAAAGACTTGGAGAAATAGTCTTGACTTTTAAAGACGTTCCTGTTCATTTATTTGAATCAACAATAATAAATCCTGCCCCAAATCAACTTATCCTTAGAATTCAGCCAAATGAAGGTGCTACTTTCAAATTTGAGGTAAAATCTCCTGGTTCTGGAATGAAATCAAGACCTGTTGAGATGGAATTTTCTTATGATGAATCATTTGGAGAACCCTCAGACGAAGGCTATGTAAGATTATTAGCTGATGCAATGCTTTCTGACCCAACCTTATTTACTCGAAGCGATGAAGTAGAGGCAGCCTGGAAACTTTATACGCCACTAATAGAATTGATGGACAATTCTCCTTGGAAGTTACCTATTTATAATTATGAATCTATGACCTGGGGACCTCCTGAGTCTGATCAATTAATTTCAAAAGATAATATTTTCTGGCGCAGACCTTAAAAATGAAACCTCAACTAACACTCCAAACACCTTTAGAGCTGCCTTATCAGGAAATTTCTAATTACCTTAATAAATTATGGATTTCAGAAGATAAAGATAATAGTGGAGCTAATACTTTTACATTAATGGTCTGGCAGCCTGCTTGGCTAGAACAATGTTTGGTTCATAAAGGATTAGTAAATGGACCAATTACTGGAAATTTAAGTCCAGAGATAATTGAAGTTGCAAAAAAATTTATGTTAGATCAAGGACTTCCTATCACTACTTCCCTTAATAGTGAAGAATTATTGAAGTTGTTGAAGGAAAATTTATCTGATAAAGACTTTGAAGATTTTAGAGGACAATTTTTTGAATCATCAATAAGTACATTGAATCCGAGAAGATTAATAACTCTAGCGCCAACATTAAATAAAAATTCAGATATTAAAACTTTTGTATCCGCTTACTGTCCATTAAGTGATACTCCTGATATGCATCCTATATGTGGGGATTTAGTTGTCATTAGGGGGGACTCGGTATCAATATCTAATAAAGGATTAAAAATAATTGATGAATTATCTATTGATGAATTACCTTCATGGTTGTGGTGGAATGGAAGCTTAGATGAATCGCCTGAAATCTTCGAATATTTTATTAATTATGGTCTAAGGTTAATAATTGATACTGCTCTTGGATCGCCTCAAAGATGTTTAAAAGTTTTAGATCAATTAAATAATTCAAATAAAGCTATTAATGATTTGAATTGGGTTAGGTTGAAAAATTGGAGGGAGTCTCTGGCAATGATTTTCGATCCGCCTTCTAGAAGACCTATTTTAGATCATATTACTGATATTGACATAGATATCGCAGGAGATCATATGATTCAAGCTTTGTTTTTGATCTCATGGATTAGCGATAAACTAGATTGGTCTTTTCTAAGAGTTGAAAGTGATAAAGAATCAGCAAAAATAGAGTTTAAAAGAATTAATGGCGAAATAATTTCTGCATCAATTAATCCCTTATCTTTAGGAAATCCAAGTATTCATTTAGGACAAGTTATTGGATTGAGGCTGATTTCAAAAATTAGTGAGGTTCAAAAAAATAATACTTGTGTAATACTTGGCTGTGAATCAGTGGAATGTATGAGGCTTGAAGCAGGGGGAATGGCTAATATGGAATTAATAGAACAAGTTGTTCCAAATTCTTTTTCTACATCAGAGTACGATGTTAGTAAATTATTGGGTAGTAGTAGAGGTAATACCAGTCCTTTGTTTGAAAATTCTATTAAAATAGCTCTTCAAATATTTAATGGTTTTAATAACTAATAGATGCCTTGTGTAATATCTTCTCCTTCAACAGATAGTGGGAAAACTACATTATCGCTTTTGCTATCTTGTTGGGCGTTCTCAAAAGGTATAAAGTTACAAACTTTCAAGGTTGGACCTGATTATCTTGATCAACAACAGCTTAGTTCAATTGGCCAACCTATTTGTAGAAATTTAGATATTTTTTTAAGTGGTGAGGAATGGGTTCTAGAAAGTTTTTTTAAACATTCTTTAAAATATGAATTCTCATTAATTGAAGGAGCAATGGGTCTATTTGATGGATTAGGTTCAACAACCTATTCCAGCACAGCAAATATCTCTAAACTTCTCAATGCTCCAATAGTTTTTATTATTAATGCTAGTGGGCAAGTTGCTTCTCTTTTGGCGACTATTAGAGGTTTTAAAGATTTCGATAGTGAGTTGTCCATAGCAGGAATTATATTTAACAACGTTAATTCAGATAGACATAAAAAATTAATCAAAGAAGTTTTTGAAAATGAAGATATAAAAATTCTTGGCTTTTTACCATCTGATTCAAAAATAACTTTAAACAAAGCTAATTTAGGTTTGATATCTCCAATGGATAATGGAAAGGAAATTGATGTTGAATATTTTGCTAATTTTGCCGAAAGAAATCTTGATTTATTTTCTCTTGTTAAATACCTGAAATCTCCTCAAAAGAAAATATTTAATTCTGTCAATTTTAATGATTTTAAAATTGACAAAAGTAAACCTATCGCAATTGCAGAAGATAAGATCTTTCATTTTCAATACCCTGAAACTAAGGAGTTTTTGAGTGAAATAGGCATACCATTGATTTCATGGAGTATTTATGATAACGAGGAAATACCTAACGAGGCTTCTTCTTTAATTATTCCGGGAGGATTCCCTGAAAAATATGCTGATCATATAAGTAACTCTAAAAAAAGCTTAAATTCGTTAAGGAAATTCCGTAAAAATGGATTTATATATGCTGAGTGCGGAGGAATGATGATTTTAGGAGACTTCATAAAAGATGAAAATGGTAATAATCATAAAATGAGTGGCATCCTGCCTTTTAGATCAAAAAAAAGTAAACTTTCAGTAGGTTATAGATATATTGAGGGTTTAAAAGATACTCCGATCATCAAACAAAATCAATTAATTAGAGGACATGAATTTCATTATTGGGAAATTGAAAATAATTTATCTGAACTTGATTTTGAAAAAACTAAGCATCAGAAGAAACTTTCTTCCCCATGGAAAATTAAATCTTGGAAAACTAAGTACAAAAATGAAGGCTTTTTTGATGAAAAATTACATGCAAGTTGGATTCACTTACATTTGCCAAGTTCTCCAGAAGTCGCAAAAAACTTTATAAAGGCCACCCAAATTACTTTTTCAAAGAATTCTTAATTTATTATTAAATCAAATATTTTGAGAGGTGAGCCTAAAAAAAACATTCCAGGCAAAGTGATTAATGGTCCTAAAAGACTCCCCACTATGACCTCAATTTTTGTATGACCTAGGGTTTCTTTTAAAAGTAATTCAGATTGAGGGTCTAGTTTTTTTGCTAATTTATTAATTTCTGCAGCTTGATTCCCAGCTGATTTTCGAACACCACTAGCGTCATACATAACTATTAGTGCTACGGCAACTGATAATGCGAATATTGAACTATCAAAAGAGTAAGTAATGCACCTATAAATGTTTGTTGTGGAGGGATAATAGGTTTG
>NZ_CVSZ01000015.1 GCF_001180325.1 Prochlorococcus marinus | reverse complement strand
ACAGGCCAAAGTGCCCTTAGCCGAAATGTTCGGTTATGCCACTCAACTCCGATCAATGACTCAAGGTCGGGGTATATTTTCAATGGAGTTCGCAAATTATGAGGAAGTTCCTCGTAATGTTGCTGAAGCTATCATTTCCAAGAATCAGGGCAACTCCTGATCTCTAAACTAAAACACTCTTAAACCCTCGATTCTTTAATTCAAAATGGCTCGCGAGAAGTTCGAAAGAAACAAACCACATGTCAACATAGGTACTATTGGCCATGTTGATCATGGAAAAACAACACTAACAGCTGCTATTACAAATGTATTAGCTAAAAAAGGTCAAGCTCAAGCTCAAGACTATGGAGACATTGATGGTGCTCCTGAAGAAAGAGAGCGTGGCATTACCATTAATACAGCTCATGTTGAATATGAAACTGAAGGCAGACATTATGCTCATGTTGATTGCCCAGGCCATGCTGATTATGTGAAAAACATGATCACAGGCGCCGCCCAGATGGATGGAGCTATTTTGGTTTGCGCAGCTAC
>NZ_CVSZ01000014.1 GCF_001180325.1 Prochlorococcus marinus | reverse complement strand
TAAAATGGTTTTTATTAAATGCCTTTTTTGAATAATCAATTTCTCCATCATTTATAAGTGCTAATGCACTGTAATGGTAATAACAAGAAATTCCTAAAATATATTTCCAAAATTTTGAAATTAAATATTTATTTTAATATCTCAGGTAATTAAGTTAATAATATAATTTCTAAAATAAGGACTAAATAGTGATTTTTTATATTATTTACTAATAACGTAATTAAATTGGTTATAAATTTTTGATTTAAAATTTTAAT
>NZ_CVSZ01000013.1 GCF_001180325.1 Prochlorococcus marinus | reverse complement strand
ATTGATAATGAAATAAAAAATTTAGAAGAAAAAAAGAATTATTTTCAAAAATTATTGAACGAAAGAGAATTATTACTTAAATTACTCATAGAAGAATTGTTAATATTAAAGAAAAAATACAATGTTATACGTAAAACAAAAATAATAAAAAATATAAATCAAAATGAAGAATTAGAGACGCTTAATAATCAGATATTAGAAGACTTTATAAATAAAAAAACAAAATTATACATTGACAATAGACTTTATTTAAAAAGAATGATTTTAGGTAATTACAAGAAATCATTTGATGTTGTAAATAAAATTATAGATAATAAAAGTATTCAAAAATTTATATGTAATATTGAAAAAAATATAAAATTAATTGGAATAACAAATACAGGAAAGGTATTTAATATTGATTGGGAATCAAATATAAATAAAGACTATAAATTAGATCATAAAATTCTTGGAAATATTCATCCAAGTGAAATAATAAATTTTCATTCAATTAAGAAAGAAACTAAAAATTATTTATGCATATTAAATTCAGATGGAAGATTTAAAAAAGTTTTGTTT
>NZ_CVSZ01000012.1 GCF_001180325.1 Prochlorococcus marinus | reverse complement strand
GGTGCTGTATTTGGAAGTAATCAAGACAAAAATGCATATATTCCATTAACCACCATGGTCAATAGAATTACAGGGAAGGACCCTACTTATGGAGTAAGTTTAAGCTTCATTAGTGTTGAAGCGATAAATAAAAATGCAACTAGTGCCGCTAAATTTCAGATTACCAACTTATTAAGGCAAAGACATAAAATAATGAGAGATGATGACTTTGCGGTTAGATCACAAGAAGACGCTTTGAATATAGTAACCAACATTACAAGTGGACTAACGTTTTTATTAGCTGGTATTGGGGCAGTATCTTTAGTGGTTGGAGGCATAGGAATCATGAATATTATGCTAGTTTCTGTAAGTGAAAGGACTGAAGAGATTGGACTCAGAAAAGCAATAGGAGCTAAACAGTCAGATATATTAGTTCAATTTTTAATTGAGGCATTGATTTTATCTACAATTGGAGGATTAATTGGAACATCGACTGGATTGTCAGGTGTTTTTCTTTTATCTCTGATAACCCCTCTTCCTGCATCAGTAGGAATTACAACTACTTTTTCCACCATGATCATTTCAGGATCAATAGGTTTAATTTTTGGAGTTTTACCTGCAAAAAGAGCTTCTAAGTTAGATCCAATTGTTGCATTGAGAAGTTTATAAATTAAATTTATAATAATGCTCAATTTTTATAAATTAATTGAGATATTGGTGAGTCTTCAATCACTAGTAATAACGTCAATGTTACCTGTTTATATTCCACTACCTTTTATATATAAATCTAGTAATAACTTTGAATTGCCTATCACATGGCAAATTCCGACAATAATTTTATTAACACTTATATTTCATAAAAAAGTTGTTTTCAGTGCATTTTCTATATACATAGTTTTGGGTGTATTTATATTTCCTGTTTTTCATCAAGGAGGTTCGATAGGTTATTTGCTCACTCCAAATTTTGGTTATTTATTAGGTTTATATCCATTAATAAAAATAATTGATAACTTAAATAATAGAAATAAAATAAAGATTAGAAACTTTTTAAAAAATGGATTTTTAGCAATAGGTGCTATGCATTTAACTGGAATATTTTACAACTTCATTCAAATTACATACTACAGTCAATTAAATTTATTTTTATATAATTTAGGGAAATACTCATTAGGTAAGATTGGATATCATTTTTTAATGCTTTTTCCACTTTTATTAATTATTAAACCTATAGAACGTTTAAAACGTAGTAAATAATGATTAATAAAATACAAACAAAAATATATTTTTTATCTCTAAGTATTTTTATTGTTCTTATAGATCAATTTACGAAATATTTAATGTTTAATAATAAAAAATTATTTATTAATAAAGATTTTCTTTTATTCAAATTAGACTTTGTAAAAAATTACGGGGCAGCATTTAATATATTTAGTGGAAGTAGAATATTTTTATCTTTAATAAGTATTTTTTTTTCAATATTACTTATTTATTTAATATTTAGCAAAAAAACTTTAAACTCATTCGATCTATATTCTTACAGCTTTATACTTGGGGGAACTATTGGTAATGGTATAGATAGAATATATAAAGGTTTTGTGGTTGATTTTATAAATTTAAATATTATAAATTTTCCAGTATTTAATATTGCTGATATATCTATTAATATTGGGTTTATTTTTTTACTATATAACTTTTTTAAAAATAATCGATAAAATGAATTATTCGAAATTAAAGTATATAAAATATATATTATTAATATTATTTCTATATATTTTATTTTCAATATTTATAAGAATAGTAAATATTTATACCCTTGTACTTTTAGTAGCAATTATTTATATCTTTTATAATATTGATAAAAAATTATTTAAAAAAATAGTTTATAAAGTTATATATAAAAATAAAAAAAATACACTTTCATTCAAAAATACATATGGTGCTGCCAAGATAAGTCTGGAAGGAGTCGAGAAAATTAATCAAAAAATTAACGATAAAGTAAAGGTTGAACTTTTAAACTACCAAAAAAGCAAACTAGAGTCCCAACTGAAAACAGGAGATTATAAAGTTACACTTTTTGGAGCGGGATCCTCAGGAAAAACATCTATAGCAAGATCATTATTAAAAAATATTGTCGGACAAACTTCCGCAAAAATAGGTACAACAAAGCAAATTAATAGCTATAAAATTCGCATCCCAATTTTAAAAAGAAACATAAATATAGTTGATACTCCGGGTTTATTCGAACCATCTAAATTAGGAGAAGAAAGAGAAAAAGCAACGATTATACAAGCATCAAATTCCGACTTAGTTCTCTTTGTGTTAGATCAGGACATAAATAAATACGAAAACTATTTAATTAAAGAATTATTAAAATTAAGAAAAAAAATAATAATAGTTTTAAATAAATGTGATTTGAGGTCTAAAGATGAAAATAACCTCATTAAAGAAAATATAATTTCGATAACTTCCGCTAAAAAAAATAAAATTTCTGTTGTTCAAACCATCGCTTTACCTCAACAATCTCCCTATACAAAATCAGATGCTTTAGATTTAGTTCCAGAGGTAGGAAGTTTATTTAGAGAAATTATTGAAACGCTTGATAATAATGGTGAAGAGTTATTAGCGGACAATATTCTTTTTCGCTCAAATAAGTTAGGTATTAAAAGTAAAAATTTCGTACAAGAACAAAGATATTTAATGTCAAATAAGGTGATTAATAAATATATGTGGATAACAGGAGGGGTAATATTAATTAATCCATTACCAGCTGTTGATTTCCTTACTACTACCTCCGTAAACCTTCAAATGATAATGGAATTATCAAAAATATATGAAATAAAGCTTACAAAACAAGATGCAAAAGATTTAGCGACTTCATTGCTAAGCGCATTGGCTAAACTAGGAATACTAAAAGGGGGCCTCGCTATTCTTTCGCCTGCTCTAGCTACAAGCTTTACTAAAATTATATTATCTAAATCTATACAATCAGTTACAGCAGGCTGGTTAATAAGAATAGTAGGACTAAGTTTGATTGAATATTTTAAAAATGGGCAAGATTGGGGAGATGGAGGAATCCAAGAAGTAGTAGATAAGATCTATAGAATAAGTAAGAGAGAGGACATCCTAAACAACTTCGTAAGAGAAGCTATTTCAAAAATTGAAATGAAAAAGTATTTTAAATCAAATAAAAGTTTGCCTCCATTTACTATGTAAAATTGGATAATTGATCATTTAGATAAGTTCTGAAATCAAAGATAGTTATTAAGAGTAAATAAGCGATACAAATAGCTATTGATATAAACCCTGTTAATATTGCAATAATTTTTTGTCTACCCATATTCATAAGTTAGGCATCTAAAAGTCTCAAAAGTTCTTCAATATGAGATTCCTTTGTATTGTAATTTCCCATGACAACCCTTAGAAAATATCTACCTTTAAATTTTGGTCTAGAAAGCATAAAATTATTTTTAATTAGTTCATTAACTTTAGTTTGAGTCCATGTATCAGAGTCTTCTTGCTCAAGCTTCTTTGGTATAAATGAAACAATATGAAGAGGACCTGAATATATATCAAATTTATTCTTACTTATATTTTTTATGAAAAAATCTTTTCTTGTAATTGATGATCTTAATATATTTTCTATTCCATTAAGACCTAAAAAACGTAATCCAAGCCATAGTTTGATAATCTCTGCAGGTCTAGAACCTTGAATGCCAATTTCTCCTCTGTTTATAATATTTTCTTTAGATGTTATATATGGTAGTCCAGTATTAAAAGTATTTTCTAAAGTACTCATATTTGAAACCAATAACAAAGATGATGTCTTTGTAATGCCAATGATTTTTTGCGGATTTATCGTTATTGAATTAGCCTGATTAATATTATTTAGACCTTTTATTGGAATAGAGGTTACAGCAAAAATACCTCCAATAGAGCCATCGATATGTAGCCATATATTTCTTTCTTTGCATATTTCACTTATTTCTTTAATAGGATCAATGGCACCCCTTACAGTTGTCCCAAGGGTGGCAACAATAGCAAATATTTTTTTATTTTCTATTGAACATTTATCTAAAGACTTTCTGAGATCGTTTATGTCCATTCTACCTTGATTATCAGTTTTTATCCTGACAAGATTGGTAGTATCAAGACCCATTACTCTGATACATTTAACGAAAGAAGAATGAGCATCTTCACTAACAAGTAATACAGAATTAGGATTTGTAGCTAATCCAGCATTATTTCTAGCTGCTATAAGGGCGTTAAGGTTACTTAATGTACCACCGCTAGCAGCTATACCTCCTGAGAGATAATTAAACCCAATTTTCTTGGCAAACCATTTGCATAATGAGTCCTCAAGCAAAGTTACACTTGGTGATAACTCGTAAGCGAGGAGATTATTATTTAAACCAGCAGCAATTAAATCTCCCAAAATAGAGAAAATTAAAGGTGGAGGATCAAGGTGAGCTAGTGAACCAGGATGAACGGGATTGAATGAATTATTCAAAAGAGATTCAATCTCAGAAAACAAATCTTCTTCGGAGTTTCCATCTTCCGAAGGCATAAAGCAGTTGAAATTCTCATCAAAAGGTAAAGGACCATTTTTATCAGCTTTAGAGAACCAGTCACAAAGAGTTTGACTTGCTCTATTCAGAAGAGTAATCAATTTGTCATTAGTCCCTAAATATGAGGGGAAATATATATCCTTATCATTAATTAAGTCTTCAGCCATCAGATAAGATAT
Source organism: Prochlorococcus marinus (assembly GCF_001180325.1). Lineage (GTDB taxonomy): Bacteria > Cyanobacteriota > Cyanobacteriia > PCC-6307 > Cyanobiaceae > Prochlorococcus_A > Prochlorococcus_A marinus_R. The sequence goes on along the minus strand of NZ_CVSZ01000012.1, from coordinate 1,831 downwards.
CTATTAGTAATTCTATTCTCAATATTGGCAAATGAGATATATTTTTGAAAATGGAAATAGTAATAAAGATCAACAAAAAAAAACAAATAATTCAAATTACACTTTGTGGATGAATTCGATATTAAGAAGATCAAAAGAAATTGGAAAAATTGAGCTGCCAATTTGTTCAATAATTTTAGATGAGAAAGGAAGATGTATCGGGAGAGGGGTTAACAGGAGAAATATAAATAAAGACCCATTAGGTCATGCTGAGATAATGGCACTTAGGCAGGCATCTCTAATAAAAAATGATTGGAGATTTAATGAATGTACTATCATCACAAATCTAGAACCATGTACTATGTGTTCCTCTGCTCTTATTCAAGCGCGGATGGGTAAAGTTATTTTCGGGGCTTACGATAAGAAAAGAGGTGGATTAGGAGGCTCAATCGACCTATCAAAACATGAAAGTGCTCATCATAAAATGGAAATTGTAGGAGGTATTTTAGAAGACGAATGCAGCCAAATTTTACAGCTATGGTTTAAAAAGTTGAGGACTCAAAAATAGAAAATTTCTTTAGCTCAGTATCAAATAGGTTTAATAATCTGTCAACATTCTCCTCACGTGAATTAAAACCCATTAGCCCTACACGCCATACCTTACCGGATAACTCTCCAAGTCCATTTCCTATTTCTATTCCAAAGTTTCTTAAGAGATGATTTCTAAAACCATCACCATCAACAGCTGGAGGTATTTTAACTGTGGTTAAAGTTGGCAATCTATAATCCTCTGATACATGTAATTCCATTCCAAGACTTTCTAAACCGTTCCAAAGTTTCTTTGCATTATTATTATGTCTATTCCAAACATTTTCTAAACCCTCATTTGCAATTAATCGTAAACCTTCACGAATAGCAAAATTCATATTTACAGGGGCAGTATGATGGTAAACACGATCAGAACCCCAATATTTATTTAATAGAGATAAATCTAAATACCAGTTAGGTACTTTTGTCTTTCTTGAACTTAGTTTTTCTTCAGCTCTTTTATTCATCGTAAAAGGACTTAATCCTGGGGGACAACTTAATCCCTTTTGACTACAACTGTATGCTAGATCAATTTTCCATTCGTCAATCAATAGTTCTAAAGCTCCAAGAGAAGTAACTGCATCAACCAAAAACAAGCAGTTATTTTTTCTACAAACATCCCCAATACCATCAAGAGGTTGTAAAACACCACTTGATGTTTCAGCATGGACAATCGCAAAAATTGTTGGTTTTTTAGTTTCTATTTCATACTTGATTTCTTCATAAGAAAAGGATTCACCCCAAGGTTTTTCAATAACTGATACATCTGCTTTATATCTAGTCGCCATATCAACAAGTCTGTCACCAAAATATCCTTTTTTAGCAATAAGAATTTTTTCGCCTTCTTCAATAAAATTAGCTATTGATGCTTCCATAGCTGCACTTCCAGTACCACTCATTGGGAGTGTAAGACGATTATTGCACTGCCAGGTATACCTTAAAAGTTTTTGTACGTCAGACATTAATGAGATATAAGCTTCATCTAAATGACCTATAGGATTCAAAGAAAGAGCACTTAAGACTTCTGGATGTGCGTTTGAAGGACCAGGACCTAATAAAAGTCTAGAGGGAACATAAGTCTTTGAGAAATGAGATAAATTCTCTTCATTTAAAGCCGAAATAAGTTTTGCTTCTGTCAAAGAATTACATCCAATTACTTTTAAATTAAACTAATATCGCCACATAAGCGATATTTATTTAAAGAAATTCATTCAATTTAAATATTTAGGTAAACAATTATTAAACTTATGACTTGAAACACTAA
>NZ_CVSZ01000011.1 GCF_001180325.1 Prochlorococcus marinus | reverse complement strand
CCAAAAGGGGAATCAGACCAACCACCTGAAGAGAAACTTTTAAGAGCTATTTTCGGTGAAAAGGCACGAGATGTAAGAGACAATTCCCTAAGAGTGCCCAAAACTGAAAAAGGAAGGGTTTTGGATGTTCGCATCTACACTAGAGAACAAGGTGATGAATTACCTCCTGGAGCTAACATGGTTGTTAGAGTTTATGTGGCTCAGAGAAGGAAAATTCAAGTAGGTGACAAAATGGCTGGAAGACATGGAAATAAAGGAATTATTAGCAGAATCTTACCAAGAGAAGATATGCCTTATTTACCTGATGGAACGCCTGTAGACATCGTTCTTAATCCTTTAGGAGTCCCAAGTAGGATGAATGTAGGACAAGTTTTTGAATTATTGATGGGTTGGGCAGCCTCCAACTTAAATTGTCGAGTTAAAGTTGTTCCATTTGATGAAATGTATGGTGCTGAAAAATCACATCAAACTGTTCAAGCATTTTTAGAGGAAGCATCAAAACAACCAGGTAAAGCTTGGGTTTATAATCCTGATAATCCTGGAAAGTTATTGCTTAAAGATGGTAGAACAGGGGAACCCTTCGATCAGCCAGTTGCTGTCGGATACTCTCACTTCCTGAAATTAGTCCATTTGGTGGATGATAAAATTCATGCTAGATCTACTGGCCCTTACTCTTTGGTTACACAGCAGCCATTGGGCGGTAAAGCTCAGCAGGGTGGACAAAGGCTTGGAGAAATGGAAGTATGGGCTCTTGAAGCTTATGGAGCGGCATATACTCTTCAAGAATTGTTAACAGTGAAATCTGATGATATGCAAGGAAGAAATGAAGCGCTTAATGCGATAGTAAAAGGTAAACCGATCCCAAGACCTGGTACTCCTGAGTCATTTAAAGTTCTTATGAGGGAATTACAATCTCTGGGCTTGGATATAGGGGTTTATACTGACGAAGGAAAAGAGGTAGATTTAATGCAAGATATCAATCCGAGAAGAAATACTCCATCAAGGCCGACTTACGAATCACTAGGAACCTCTGAATATGAGGAAGATTAAATACTCAATTAAAACCTTTTAATTAAAATTCGCCAAAAATGACAAACAGCAACTTAAGAACTGAAAATCACTTTGATTACGTCAAAATTTCAATAGCTTCTCCTCAAAGAATAATGGATTGGGGTCAGAGGACATTGCCCAATGGACAAGTAGTTGGTGAAGTTACGAAACCTGAAACTATCAATTACAGGACACTTAAACCAGAAATGGATGGCTTGTTTTGCGAAAAGATTTTTGGGCCATCTAAAGATTGGGAATGCCATTGTGGAAAGTACAAAAGGGTAAGACATCGAGGAATTGTTTGTGAGAGATGTGGAGTTGAAGTAACTGAAAGTAGAGTCAGAAGACATAGGATGGGCTACATAAAACTAGCTGCGCCAGTTTCCCATGTTTGGTATTTGAAAGGAATCCCTAGTTACGTTGCAATACTTTTGGATATTCCGCTTAGGGATGTAGAACAAATAGTTTATTTTAATTGTTACGTCGTTTTAGATCCAGGTGATCATAAAGAACTAAAATATAAGCAATTACTCACTGAGGATGAGTGGCTGGAAATTGAAGATGAAATTTATGCTGAAGATTCAACTATAGAAAATGAACCTTTTGTAGGGATTGGTGCTGAGGCACTTAAGCAATTACTTGAGGACCTTGATTTAAATCAGGTCGCTGAGGAGCTTAGAGAAGAAATTACAAATAGTAAAGGCCAAAAGAGGGCAAAGCTTATAAAAAGGATAAGAGTTATTGATAATTTCATTGCAACTAATGCAAAACCAGAATGGATGGTTTTAGATGCAATACCAGTTATACCTCCCGATCTTAGACCTATGGTTCAGCTTGATGGAGGAAGATTTGCAACTTCAGATTTAAATGACTTATATAGAAGAGTTATAAATAGAAATAATAGACTTGCTAGGCTTCAAGAAATTTTAGCTCCTGAAATTATTGTAAGAAATGAGAAAAGAATGCTTCAGGAGGCAGTTGATGCCCTCATAGATAATGGAAGAAGAGGGAGAACAGTTGTTGGAGCAAATAATAGAGCTCTTAAGTCCCTAAGCGACATAATTGAAGGAAAACAAGGAAGATTTAGACAAAATCTTCTAGGTAAGCGTGTTGACTATTCAGGAAGGTCTGTAATAGTTGTGGGTCCTAAATTAAAAATGCATCAGTGTGGTCTTCCAAAAGAAATGGCAATAGAGCTCTTTCAGCCTTTTGTAATCCATAGATTGATACGACAAAATATTGTGAATAATATTAAAGCTGCAAAAAAATTAATACAAAAAGCTGATGACGAAGTTATGCAGGTACTTCAGGAAGTTATTGAAGGTCATCCAATTCTTTTAAATAGAGCCCCTACCCTGCATCGTTTAGGAATTCAAGCTTTTGAACCGAAATTAGTTGGAGGTAGAGCAATACAACTGCATCCTTTAGTTTGTCCTGCATTCAATGCTGATTTTGATGGGGATCAAATGGCAGTTCATGTTCCTTTAGCTTTAGAGGCACAAACTGAAGCTCGCATGCTTATGTTAGCTAGTAATAATATTCTTTCTCCTGCCACTGGGGAACCAATTGTGACACCATCACAAGATATGGTTTTAGGATCTTATTATCTGACGGCTTTGCAACCGAATTACCAAAAACCAGAATTTGGACATAATAAGACTACTTTTGCTTCATTGGAAGATGTCATTTTTGCCTTTGAAGATAAAAGACTCAGCCTGCATGAATGGATTTGGGTTAGATTTAATGGTGAAGTTGAAGATGAAGACGAAATGCGTAGCCCACAAAAAACTCAAGAGCTGAAAGATGGCTCAAGATTAGAAATCTGGAATTTTAGAAGGGACAGATTTGACTCTGAAAATAATTTAATAAGTAGATTTGTTCTGACAACTGTTGGGAGAGTAGTTATGAACTATACCATTATCGATTCTGTATCTAAAACGTAACCTTTAAAAACTATTTTTCATTTATTTAAAAACCATGACTTCATCTAAATCTAAAAAAACATCCAGAGTACGTAAAAATTCAAAAAATTCAAAAAAGAATAATCTAGTTACAATGCCTGCACTCGCTAAAACGCCCCCATCATTTAAAAATAAGGTAGTTGATAAGAAAGCCTTAAAGAATTTAGTCTCTTGGGCTTATAAAACTCATGGAACAGCTATAACTGCAGCCATGGCAGATAATCTAAAGGATTTAGGATTTAAATATGCTACCCAAGCTGCGGTCTCTATCTCAGTAGATGACTTGAAAGTTCCTGAAGCTAAACAAGATTTAATAGGACAAGCTGAAGAGCAAATATCTGCTACAGAAGAATGCTATAGACTTGGTGAAATAACCGAAGTTGAAAGGCACACAAAAGTTATAGATACTTGGACTGAAACTAATGAAAGGTTAGTAGATGCTGTAAAGAAAAATTTTAATCAAAATGATCCACTAAATTCTGTTTGGATGATGGCTAATTCTGGAGCAAGGGGTAATATGTCTCAGGTTAGACAACTTGTTGGTATGAGGGGATTAATGGCTAACCCTCAAGGGGAAATCATTGACCTACCAATAAGAACTAATTTTAGAGAAGGACTCACTGTTACTGAATATGTAATTTCTTCTTATGGAGCGAGGAAAGGTTTGGTGGATACTGCCTTAAGGACTGCGGATTCTGGTTATTTAACTCGAAGATTAGTTGATGTTGCTCAAGATGTAATTGTAAGAGAGGAAGATTGTGGAACAGAACGATCGATAGTTGTTAAAGCTGAAGATGGTAAATTTGGAGCAAGGCTTCTAGGTAGGCTTTCGGCTGAGGATATTTTTGATGCTGAAGAAAACCTTGTTGTTCCCCAAAACACAGCTATAGATCCTGCATTGTCAGGAGAAATTGAGAAAGCATCTATTAGTGAAGTAAAAATAAGATCTCCATTAACATGTGAAGCTAACAGATCCGTCTGTAGGAGGTGCTACGGATGGGCGTTGGCTCATAATCATTTGGTTGATTTAGGCGAGGCAGTTGGAATTATTGCTGCTCAATCGATTGGCGAGCCAGGAACTCAATTGACAATGAGAACTTTCCATACTGGAGGTGTATCAACTGCCGAAAGTGGTGTTGTAAGATCCAAAATTTCTGGTAAAGTTGAATTTAGTTCAAAAGCTAAAGTTAGAGGTTATAGAACTCCACATGGCGTAGAAGCTAAACAAGCAGAAGTTGATTTCATACTCAAGATAGTTCCTAGAGAAAATAATTCTGGCAAAGCTCAAAAAATTGAAGTTTCTAGTGGATCGCTTTTATTTGTAGATAATGGTGAAGAAATTAGTTCTGACATAACTGTTGCTCAGATTACTGCTGGAGCCGTGAAAAAGAGTGTTGAAAAAGCAACAAAGGATGTTGTTTGTGATTTGGCTGGTCAAGTTAGGTACGACAAAGTTATTCAACCAAATGAGGTAACAGATAGGCAGGGGAATATTACCTTGAAAGCTCAAAGATTAGGCAGATTGTGGGTTTTGGCAGGAGATGTTTATAATTTGCCACCAAATGCAAGACCGGTCATATCATCTGGGAAATTTGTAGATGAAGGGACAGTTTTGGCAGAAGCAAGTCAATCAACTGAGTTTGGAGGTCAAGTTCGATTAAGAGAATCAATAGGAGATTCAAGAGAAGTTCAGATTGTTACTACTTCAATGTCCTTAACTAACTTTAAATTAATTGAAGAATCTAGTCACTCAGGTCAAATATATAACTTGGAATCTAGTGAGGGCACATCTTATCGTTTAAACATTTCCCCAGGAAGTAAAATCAGTAATGGCGAGGTTATAGCAGATTTAACTGATGAAAGGTTCCGAACTAAAACTGGCGGTCTAGTGAAATATGCACCGGGATTAAGTGTCAAAAAAGCGAGATCTTCTAAAAATGGTTTTGAAGTAAGTCAAGGAGGGACATTGCTCTGGATCCCACAAGAGACTCATGAAATCAATAAGGATATATCTCTTCTTATGATCGAAGATATGAAATGGATTGAAGCTGGAACAGAAGTAGTTAAAGATATTTTTAGTCAAACATCAGGCATTGTTACAGTTACGCAAAAAAATGATATCCTTCGCGAAATAACTGTAAGAAATGGAACTTTTCATGAGTGTGATGATGAAGAAGTTTTGAATAAATTTACAGAAGAAGGAACTCTTGTGAATCCAGGCGAAAAGATTTTAGATGGTGTTGATAATAAAGAAATTCTATTTGTTCAAAAATTAGAAACAGCTAAATGTCGAGGTTTGTTATTAAGAACTGTTGAAGAATTTACTATTCCTGACCAGGCACAATTACCCCAACTATCACACGTTAAGCAGGAAAAAGGTCCACATTTAGGCTTAAAAGCAATACAAAGGCTTACCTATAAAGACGGTGAATTGATAAAATCAGTTGAAGGAGTTGAATTACTTAGAACACACTTAAGCATTGAAAGCTTTGATGCGACTCCTCAAATGACTATTGACGTCGAGTCAATTGAAGATGAAAAAGATTCATCAATCAATAGATTAAATTTAGTAATATTAGAGTCTATTCTCGTAAGAAGAGATACTATATCTGACTCCAGTCATGGTTCAACACATACAGAACTGCAAGTCAATAATAACCAAGTTGTAAAAGCAGGAGATGTAATAGCTACTACTCAAATTCTTTGCAAAGAGAAGGGATTGGTCCAATTACCAAATGTCGTTGATGATGAGCCAATAAGAAGATTAATTGTTGAAAGAGAAGAAGATAAAATTGAAATTAAAATTAGTGGTAAAGCACTAGTTAAAGTTGGTGATCGCGTAGTTGATGGTGATCTTATAAGTGATTCTGTAAAATCAACTTCTTGTGGAGAAATAGAAGAGATTTCTAATAGTTCAGTGACCTTGAGACTTGGCAGGCCTTACATGGTTTCTCCTGATTCAGTTTTGCATGTTGAAGACGGAGATTTGGTTCTTAGAGGGGATGGTTTGGCTTTACTAGTTTTTGAAAGGCAGAAAACTGGAGATATCGTTCAAGGCTTACCTCGTATTGAAGAGTTATTAGAAGCTAGGAGACCCAGAGATTCAGCAATTCTATGTAAAAAATCTGGAATTGTTCAGATTAAACAAGGTAATGATGAAGAATCAGTTTCTTTATCAGTTATTGAAAAAGATGATTTAGTTAATGAATATCAACTATTAATTGGAAAAAATATAATGGTTAGTGATGGACAACAAGTCAAAGGTGGAGAATCCTTAACTGATGGTCCAATTAATTCACATGAATTATTAGATTGCTATTTCAATGATTTAAAAGATCAAAAACCTCTTATAGAAGCAGCTCGAGAATCCATATCAAAACTACAAAGAAGTATGGTAAGTGAGGTACAAAATGTTTATAAGTCGCAGGGTGTAGCAATCGATGATAAGCATATTGAAGTTATTGTTAGACAGATGACAAGTAAAGTCCGTATAGAAGATGCTGGGGATACTACCCTTTTGCCTGGTGAACTCATAGAGTTGAGGCAAGTGGAAGATACAAACCAAGCAATGGCAATTACAGGAGGAGCTCCAGCAGAATTTACTCCTGTTTTGTTGGGTATTACTAAAGCCTCTCTCAATACAGATAGCTTTATTTCAGCAGCATCTTTCCAAGAAACAACAAGGGTTCTTACAGAAGCTGCAATTGAAGGTAAATCTGATTGGTTAAGAGGTTTAAAAGAAAATGTTATTATTGGTAGATTAATACCTGCAGGTACTGGTTTTAGCGGCTTTGTTGAGGAATTATCCTCAGAGGCCGGTCCTCATCCAGATATCCTCGCGGAAGAATCTGGTGGTTACAGAAGAGCACAGAACTTAAGGCCAGATTATACAGTTGATATGCCACAATCACCTGCAGTAAGCTCTACAGCAATACTTGATGATCCTAGTGATGAAGATTTGGAGACAACTAGAAACAGACATGGAATCGATCCTTCTTCAAGTAATTTTGCTGCCTTCGCTAGACCTAATGCTGAAAATCAATTTTCTGAAGATCAATTACCAGATCCTGCAGCATTAGAGGGATTGCAGGAAGAGGGCCTTCTGTCTGATGAATAAATATTTTCTGTTATTATTTTTAGTGACTAGAATAGAATTTTTAAATTTTAAGTGATGATCAAGCCAGAGATTGTACCCAAAAGAAAATTACCTCGTTATGGATTTCATTTTTATAATGAAAGACTTAATGGAAGAATGGCCATGATTGGTTTTATTGCGCTTATTCTTACAGAATTCTTCTTAAAACATGGTTTGCTGTTATGGTGAAAATAATTGTAAAATAAAGACTACTAAATTTGAAAAATCTTCTTGGAAGTAGTGTTAAAGAATTAGAAAATGTGGCTTTAGATTATGGCCAGGCAGCTTTTAGAGGTCGCCAAATCCACAATTGGATTTATAACTACAGAAATAAGAAGAAAAATATTGATCAAATAGAAGTTTTACCCCTAGATTTTAGAAAAAAGTTACAGGATGATGGTTTTAAAGTAAGTGAGCTAAGTATTCAAGAAAGAAATTTAGCTAACGATGGCACTCTAAAGTTGTTACTGACTACAAATGATAATGAAAATATTGAATGCGTTGGTATACCAACTGAAAAAAGACTAACTGCTTGTCTTTCAAGTCAGGTTGGTTGCCCAATGGACTGTAAATTTTGTGCAACTGGTAAGGAAGGTTTGAAGAGATCTTTAAAAGCAAGTGAAATTTTAGATCAAATTTTATTTATCGAAAATGAAATGAATAGAAAAGTTACTAATATTGTTTTCATGGGTATGGGTGAGCCCTTATTGAATATAGATGACTTGCTCGTGTCAATTAGATCTATAAATGAGGATTTTCAAATTAGCCAGAGGAAGATAACTGTAAGCACTGTCGCTATTCCAAAAATGATAAATAAATTATCAGCAAAGTCTTTCCAAATATTAGGTAATTGTCAATTTACACTAGCAATAAGTTTACATGCTTCAAACCAAAAAATAAGAGAATTGATAATACCAAGTGCAAAAAACTACAAGATCGAAAATATAATTGAAGACTGTAAGCAATACGTAAAAGATACTGGTCGTAGGGTAAGTTTTGAATATTTAATGCTAAATGGAGTTAATGACAAATTAGAACATGCTAATGAATTAAGTAATTTGCTGAAAGGGTTTCAATGCCACGTAAATTTAATACAATATAACCAAATTGATGAGGTTGAATTTCAAAGAGCCTCTCTAAAAAATCTTCAATCATTTCAGTCTACATTGTCTGGTAATGGTATCGCTGTTAGCTTGCGAAAAAGTAGAGGTTTAGACAAAAATGCGGCATGTGGTCAGCTAAGACAAAATGCCAAAATTAAATAATATTATCCATTAAAAATTTTTTAAAAGTTTCTTAAACAGGTTATTATTGTGTTAATTCATCTTAAATCTTTGGGTTTTATAAAAACAAAAATTTTACCTTTCGCTATCGTCTCACTTTTTGGGATTGCTTTCTTTGCAGTTAGTGCAAGAATCTGGTTACCAGGAGATATGATGTCTCCTGCTCCTATAAATTAATATTTTTAGTGTTTAAAATGACAAAAAATAAGGATCCTAATAAAGAAAGCTTAGTTGATATCGCTGTTGATCCAGAAGTTTTAGCGAGAGAATTAGCTTTAGAAATTGAAATAGATCCTTTAGAACAAATTGATGAAGATTCTTTTCCAAAAGGTTTAAACATAACTCAAGAGTGCAATGCAGCTTTAAAAATGCTCAAAGGTAACAGAGAAGAAAGAATACAGGGCTTAAGAATATTTTGTGAATACAGAGATTCAAGATCTTTTCCTCTTTTGTTACCATTACTTGATCAACCTTGTCCTGTTGAAAGAATGAGTGTGGTATATGCTCTAGGTCGTAATCCATGTCCTAGCGCAGTTGAGAAACTTGTCAGTCTCTTGGAGACTGACGATAATGCTTATGTCAGAAGAGCAACTGCATGGAGCTTGGCTAACTATGATAATCAAATTGTTTTGAAGCCATTAATAAATGCTTTGAAGAACGATGTAACTGCAGTAAGGTTATGGTCATCTAGTTCTTTAGCTGAAATCGGCAATGTTTCTTTGGAAAATGCTCAATTGGCAGCAGAACAACTTTTAATAAGTTTAAAGATTGATAATGAACCGGGTGTAAGAAGTAATTGCATCTGGTCATTATGTAGATTGTACGAAAAATTAAACAATACATTTCAAGAAAGTTTCGTTGATGAATGTACTAAAATAGCTCTTTTCGATAAAGAACCTTCTGTCATGGAAGAAGCAAAAACTGCTTTGGATTCAATGGGGATGCAAGGTTTTTATAACTAAATTTCTTAATTTTTTTGATAAGCACACGACTGAAAGAGTTTATTTATTAGATATTCAATATAAAAATTAAAATTAATTAACTTGTACCAACTGAAACAAAAAAATTTCGTTATTCTATATAAAGTAAAAGTACTCAGTACTTGAATTTAATGCCTCAAAAAACATTGAGATTCAAAATTCATCAAGACGGAAGAGTTGAAGAGACTGTTGAGGGATTTACTGGTAATTCATGCAGTGAAGCTACAAGAAATCTCGAAGATGCTCTCGGTAAAGTAACAGTTAAAAATAAAACTTCTGATGCTTTCATCTCTAATCAAAGTGAAAACTTAACACAATTAAATAACGAATCTAATGTCACATTTTAGTACAATTAAAACTCAGCTCAAAGAAGTAGAGCCATTAGTTAAGGCTTTAAATCATTTTGGTTATATTATTAATCAAGAAGAAAAGTTTGTAAAAGGATATAAAGGTCAATACACTCCAGTTGATATAAGTATGAATTTACCTGGTGATACTCAAGTTGGATTTAAATGGGATAACAATACTAACTCATATGAATTAGTTACTGACCTTGATCTATGGAAATTTGAGATTCCAGTTGAAAGATTTCTCTCAAAAGTTACTCAAATGTATGCTTACCAAACAATCATCTCTAAAACTCAAGAAGATGGATATCAAATCGTAGAGCAAAAAAATAAAAATGATGGTTCTATTGAATTGGTCTTAACCAAGTGGGAAAACTAATGTCAAGATATGGATTTTACGGATCCATTTCATAACGCTGAAGAAAATATTGAGATTACAGGTTATGAGCCTGTTTTAGGTGGTCAGTTAGCCGAAAAAGCTGTATGGGTTGATGAAGCAAAGTGTATTGGTTGTCAGTACTGTGTTCACGTCGCTTCGAACACTTTCACTGTCGATGAATTTCATGGTAGAAGTAGAGCTATTAGGCAAGATGGAGATAGTTCTGATGTCATACAAGAAGCAATAGAAACATGCCCTGTTGATTGTATTCATTGGGTCAAATTTGAAGAATTAGTTGATTTAGAGAATAGTCTTGATAGGGATATGTTTCAAACATTTGGAAAGCCACCGAGAATGAATAAGCACTAATATCAGAAAGATGCAATATCGTAGATTTGGTAGAACCAATCTGAAGATTCCTGTTTTATCTTTAGGTGGTATGAGATTTCAAAAAAGTTGGGATCAATTAGATTTTTCTGAGGTTTCATACGAAGAACAAAGTAAAGTAGAAAATATATTAGATCTTGCAACAGAATATGGTTTAAGTCATATAGAAACAGCCAAGTACTATGGAACTTCTGAGGTGCAATTAGGGATGTGTTTTAAGAATACTAAGAAAATCCCAAATATAATCCAAACAAAGATTCCACCAAATAGTGATCCGGAAATTTTTGAGCGAGATGTATTATCTAGCATTGAAAAATTGAAAGTTAAAAAAATTGATTTGTTAGCAATACATGGTATCAATACTGCTGAACATTTATATCAGGCTATTCGAGATGGAGGTTGCATTGATATTTTGAGGAATTTTCAAAAAGAAAATTTAATTGGATCTATTGGATTTTCAACCCATGGAAAATCTTCACTTATTGAAAAGGCTATATCAACAAACTTATTTGATTATGTAAATTTGCACTGGTATTTCATTAATCAGGAAAATACAAAGGTTATTAATTTAGCTAATAAGCATGATCTTGGGGTTTTCATAATAAGTCCCACTGATAAAGGGGGACATCTTCATACTCCCTCAAGAAAAATGTTGGAATTTTGTAAACCACTTCATCCTATAGTTTTTAATGATCTTTTTTGCTTAAGAAATCAAAATGTCCATACTTTGAGTGTCGGTATTGCAAAAGAGACAGATTTTGCTCTGCATTTAGAAGCTGTCTCGATGTTATCAGAATCTGAGAAGTATGTGCCTAAGATAATTAACAAATTAAGGCAGGAATCAATTAATTCATTAGGTTTAGAGTGGCATCACAATTGGAATAGAAATTTACCAAGTTGGGAATATACTCCGGGAAATATTAATATTCCTGTTCTGCTTTGGCTTTCAAATTTAATTGATTGGTTGGGTATGGAAGGATATGCAAGAGCTAGATATCAATTGCTTGGTAATGGAAGCCACTGGTTCCCAGGATTCAACGCGAATTTACTAGATGTAGATGTTTCTGAAGGGCAATTATTGAAAGTATTAGAAGGTCATATAAATCCAAAAAAAGTTATAAAAAAATTGAGAAATTTAAAAGAAAAGTTTGGAGATAAGAATGCTAAAAGATTATCAAGACAATAATTTCATAATGGATTTTTTTCAGGTTTGCCAACTTTTCTTGGGTAAATTTCAGGACAATAATTCTTTGGTTGAATAAGAATAATATTTCGGGTGCCTTTATTTCTTGGTAATAGTATCTCTTTTTTATCTTTAACTTTCCCTTCTAATATTGCTAAAGTTTTATCTAGATTTTTGCTTTCTTGATTCGTCCATTTGCCACAATATAAAACTCCAAACCCTTCTTTTTTTAACATTGGAAGTATATATTCTGAAACTGTTGATGGGTTACTAACCGCTCTAGTTGTTGCAATATTAAAATTATTTCTCATTGACGATTGGTGGGCTAAATTCTCAACACGATCATTGATTACATGAATATTGTTTTTGAAATTGATCTGCTCAACTAAAATTTTTATTGCATCTGTTTTCTTTTTCAAAGAATCAATTAGGTATATCTCAGAATTAGGATGAGTTATTGCATAAGCTAAACCTGGGAAGCCACAGCCTGATCCAATATCTAAAAATTTTTTATTATCAAAATTAATGTTCGTGAAAGCTTTGAATGGCCAAATGCTGTCAAAAACTTGAGATACCCAATAATCATCACCATCAGTTAATCTTGTGAGATTGGTCTTATAATTTAATTCTTTAATTTTAATTTGTAACTCTTGAAATAAATTTATTTCTTCTTCCGTTATTAAGGAAAGAATTTCTTCTGGAATGTTTTGTTTTTTCATTTCGTTATAAATATGAATTTTAACTATCCATTAAATACATTCTATTTAGTAAAAATTTATTAGAATTACAATATTAATAAAAGATTATTTTGAAAGGGGAAACTTCCTATTATAAAATTTTAGGTGTAAATGAAAATGCATCCAATCATGAATTAAGAAAGGCATTTTGTAAACTTTCTATTGAGTTGCATCCCGATACAACTGCATTAGAAATAGATGTTGCTAAAAGTAAATTTCAAGAAGTTCTTGAAGCCTATGAAAATTTAAATAATAGTAATTTAAGGAAAATATATGATGACAAACTAAAAGAAAACTCTAGGATTACAAATAATACCAACGTTTTAAATAATTTAGTAATCGATTCTAATAATCAAAATTTAATAGGAAATAGAAGACCTTTTTCGAATGGAGAATTGTTTTCGTTGTTTCTTTTAATTATCATCATTTCTGTAAGTTTAATTGGTTCAATTTTTATTGCTTCTTTTACTGGAAAAGAATTAGAGACAATACCGCTTTGGCTAATTAAATAATTTTTTAAAAAAAGTCTGTGAATCCCTCTAAAAAACCTATTAATCAAAATTCACTGCAATCATTGGAATTGTGGCTAACTGATTTAGGTGCTGTGAAGGATATTAATAATCCATCTAAATGGTATTTGTTACTTTCAAATTGGAATGCAACTATTATTTTTGAACAAGAAGATTTAAGTGTTATATGGGAAAGTGAAGGACAAGAAACTAAAAGACTATTTTCCTACTGCATTAATAGAGAAGATGTGGAAAATGCAATAATGCAGGGACCTTAAACTTCTATCTAAAGATTGTCTAAGATTTGCCTTATTATCCAGTAACTTTTCCCCAATTGATCATCTGTTATACAAAGAGGCGGCAAGAGGTAAATAACATTCCCGAGGGGCCTAATGAATAAACCTTGCTCCATTGCAAGACTCTTTATTTCTTTTCCAATATTATTGAAATAACCTTTTTTGTTCCCAATATCTAAATCGAAGGCAGCAATTGTGCCGGATACCCTTACATTCTTTATATAAGGTAAGTTTTTAAATTTAATTAGATGAGATAAATGTTTTTCTTCTAATGAAAGGTATTTTTCTGGTTCTTTTTCTAATAAATCAAGGCTAGCGTTTGCTGCAGCACAACCTAAAGGATTAGCAGTAAAACTATGTCCATGCCAAAAAGTTTTTCTTGGGGAATCATCAATAAAGGATTGAAAAATTTTTTCTTTACATAAAGTTATTCCCATTGGTAAAAATCCACCAGTTAAACCTTTTGAAATACTTATTAAATCAGGAATGATTTTTGCCTTTTGAAAAGCAAAAAGGGCTCCACATCTACCAAACCCAGTCAATACTTCATCGGCAATTAACAAAGAATTATTATTCTTTATAATTTCTGAAACTTTTTTTATAAACTGAGGCCTAACCATATTCATCCCTCCTGCTCCTTGAACAAGTGGCTCAAGGATTACTGCAACTGTGGGAGTTTTAAGTAGAGTTTCTAATTTTTGGATCGCCTTATTTTCTTTATTTTCTACTTCTTCATCGTTCATCCAAGTTGAAGGCCATGGGACTCTTCTAACTGGGAACATAAGATTATCGAAATTCTCATTAAAAATATTTCTTTCACCTAAAGCCATTGCGCCAAATGTATCACCATGATAGGCGCCATCAAAAGCTACTATTTGAGTTCTTGTCTCTCCTCTATTTTGCCATGATTGGAAGGCAATTTTTAAAGCGACTTCCACTGCAGTAGAACCGTTATCAGAAAAGAATAATCTTTCTAGTTTTGTTAATTCACTAAGTCTTTCCGCTAATTTTTTTGCCTGTGGATGTAAGAAATCAGCAAATATAACTTGCTCAAGTTTTTTTGATTGATCAAAAATGGCATCCGCAATATATTCGTTACTATGACCATGAAGAGTTACCCACCAACTACTAATTGCATCTATTAGTTCTTTTTCAGGATCTTTAGTAAATAGGAGGGTATCTTTACCATGAGTTACTTCTATCTGCGGTTTGCTTTTATTGATTTGCGTAAAAGGTGGCCAAATATTTGGGTGCCAATCTTGATTTGGAGTTTTTGAATCCAAAGATTTCATTTAACTTATTTTTGAGTTTAATAGTGAGATCAACTTATTCTTGATGTCAAGTTCTTTCCAAAGTATATCTAAATTATTTGAGTCCATTTTTTTGATGTAAGGAAATTCAGCAATTAAAGGAATACCACTAAAATCAACTAGAGTTTTTGGATTATCTAGGTGTTTTTCACCATTGACTACTAAACCTAAAATCTCAATATTTCTTCGTTTTAAGGCCTCAATACTAAGTAGGGTATGGTTAAGTGTGCCAAGTGAGCTCTTACATACAAGTATTACCGGAAGATTCCATTCTTTTATTTGATCTATTTGCAAAAAATTGCGTGTAATTGGAACCATTAATCCACCTGCAGTTTCTACAATTAATGAGCCTTGCACTTTTGGTAATCTCAACTTTTCAAAGTTAATAGTTTTTTGATCTATTTCAGCAGCCCAATGAGGAGATAGCGGTTTTGTAAAGATATAAGCTTCTTTGATGATTTTATCTTTACTTAATTGTGCAAGTTTTTCTACAGTTTGACTATCAGTTTGCGATTCAATACCGCTTTGAATAGGCTTCCAATAAAAGGAATTTAATCCTTTAACGAAAAAAGAGCTTATTAAAGTTTTTCCAATATCAGTATCTGTTCCACAAATTATAAATTTGAAAATATTTTTGTGACTCCTCATAATTTTTTTATGATTTGAATCTCAATTTGCCATGAAAGGTTAACTGTATTATTGTAATTCTTTGGCCAAAACTTTTGAATTTTTTTTAACTCCTTCACTGTTTTGTGTTTACAATTTGTTGATTGCGCCCCTACATTTTTAATGCTTCTAAAAAGCTTATATACATCTTCAAAATTTTCAAGATAATTAAACTTTTCTGAATAATGAATTTCAGTTGATTTGAAATCTTTTAATAATTCTTTAGAGCATAGGAAATTAAGACCACTATATTCAATATCAATTTTTCTACAAGTATCTTTCCATTCAGGAAAACAATTTTTTGTTGGATAAGAAATGATTAAAAAACCTCCAGATTTTAATTTACTAAACCAATTTTTTATTATCTTTTCTGGCTTGTTTAACCAATGGATGCAAAAGTTAGATGTTAATAGAGAACAATTATTGATTTCAGGAGGTAAATCATTATTCAAATCCCATAAAATTTTTTTACTAGATAATTTATTCTCAAGCAGCATTTTTTTGCTGAAATCAATTCTGGCTACTTTTTGGGAAGAAAAATTTTTTTCTATTTCATCAGCTAATATTCCTGGTCCTGATCCAAGATCTATCCATTCACCTTTTTTTTGGGGATTTAATTCTTTGATAAATTGAACAATCTTTTTTGCAAAAAATTTCTGAATATTTGAATGCTCAAAATACCGATATGCAGCATCATTGAAATTATTTTTTATTTTCTCATTCCACTTTTTACTATCCATTTTCATCATTAAGTGTATTAAGTAAGATCTCGTATAAATTCAGATTATTCAAGCAATGACCTTGCTGAGCTAATTTAATTAAAATTGGATTCCTATCAAGAATTTTATTTAAGGAATCTAAGAAGTTATTATTTGATTCGTTGTCTAGAATCAAATCATTTTCTGATTTTATAAAAATAATTTTGCAATCTTTTCTTAAAAATAATGGAATATCTCTATTGATGTAAAGTTGTTTTAAATCCCTTAAAAGAAGAGTTTTATTTAAACTCTCTAAACTTTTATAAAAGATATTTTTAAAACTATTATTCATATGATTTGGCATAAATGATCTATGTATAAATTCTTTCAACATATCTTTAGTTTCATCTTTTATGATTTTTGTTTCCATTCTTTTTAGAGACTTCAAAATAAAGTTTCTCTTATTACTTAAAGGAAGAAAATTATTAAAAGAATTTATAAGAACAATATGAGTTGCTTCTTTTAAGATTTTTTTTTGCATTAAATGAAAACCAAATGAATGGCATAAAGTCATTCTGATTTCTTTTTTAGATTCGCTTTTAATCCATTTTGCTTGATAATTATTTGTTGAAAAATAGCCCCTTTCATTATCTTGCCAATGCCAATTATTTTTTAAAAAATCAACTTTATAATCATCCCAGAAATATTTATTTAGTCCCCACCCATGTTGAGTAATAATTTGTTTCATTTAAACTTTTTTAAAACTGCAATGAAATTTTTTAGCAGATTCAAATCTAAGTTTCTTCGTATTGTTATTCTGATTCTTGATTGCCCAACTGGAACAGTAGGGGGTCTTATCGCAATTGCTAAAAACCCATTTTCCTCAAGATATTTTTGTAGATAAATTGCCTTCTCTTCTTGGCCAACAATAATTGATAAAATGTGAGAATCTCCCTGAATTGGAAAACTAAAATTTTTAATAATTTCATCTTTCCATATCTTCGCAGAAGATAACAACTCATTACCCCATTCTTTATTATCTAAAATTTTTTTTAAACCTTCTAATGCTCCAGCAGCTAAAGATGGTGCAAGAGCAGTTGTGTACCTAAATGCACCACTTTTTTGGATAAGATACTCACCAATTTCTGAATTGGAGGCTATGAAAGCTCCACCGCTTCCAAATGCTTTTCCAAAAGTTCCAGTAATCATAGTTATCTCTGAACGGAGATTAAAACTTAAACCCCTGCCTTCAGGGCCCAAGATCCCAATTGCATGGGCTTCGTCAACTAATAATTGAACACTATTTTTGTTGCAAATTTCTGTTATTTGTTTGAGCGGAGCAATTGATCCCTCCATGCTATAAAGAGATTCGACAACAACTAAAATGGAATTTTTTGTAGGATTAGACTTAATTATTTTATCTTCTAAATCTTTTAAATTATTGTGTGAAAATCGAACTAGTTTAGCTTGAGCGGCTTTAACTCCCACCAATAAAGAGTTATGGATTAATTTATCTGCTATTACAATGCTATTTCTGTTTGCTAAAGTCTGGATAGCGGCTATATTTGCTTGAAATCCGCTTGGGAAAAGTAATACTTTATCTTGATCAAGCCACTTGGCAAGTTCTGTTTCTAATAATTTATGTATTGGTCTTGAACCTGTAATAAACCTAGAGCTTCCTGAACCAATACCTTCTAACATGCTTATTTCGTAAGCAGCTTTTATTAAATCCTTGTCCCTACTTAATCCAAAATAATCATTACTGCATAAGTCTATAAGTTTTTTATTTTGCGAATTTAAACTTAGAAGTTCGAATGATTTTTTACCTAAAGAAAATGTTTTTAATTTACGGATTCTATTTTTTGGAATTTTTATTTTTTTCATTTTGGCAAAATAAAATATAGTGGATTAATTAAAAAGATTTAGATTTACTATTAAAGTTTGCAAGGTATTTTTTGTTTATTAATATCTATATAGATCATATATTAAGAAGTTAACTCATCCTCTCTTCAATCACAATTATTGCTTAATTTAGAGGAATATTTCCCCTTTCCACTAGATGATTTTCAATTAGAAGCAATTCGAGCTATTAATAGCGGAAATTCTATTGTTTTAACGGCGCCAACAGGTTCGGGTAAAACATTGATAGGTGAATTTGCTATATATAGAGGCTTATTTCATGACAGTAGAGTTTTTTATACAACACCATTAAAAGCACTATCAAATCAAAAGTTTAGAGATTTTGCTAATCAATATGGTGATAATAAAGTTGGTCTTTTAACTGGAGATATAAGTATAAATAGAGAAGCACCAATCTTAGTAATGACTACTGAGATTTTTAGGAACATGCTTTATGGCGAATTTGATGAATTTGATGATCCCTTAGAGAATTTAGAATCTGTGATTCTTGATGAATGCCATTATATGAATGACCCCCAAAGAGGCACAGTTTGGGAAGAAACTATAATCCATTGCCCTACTAGAACTCAAATAATAGCTTTATCAGCAACAATAGCCAATGCAGATCAACTACAAAATTGGATAGAAAAAGTTCATGGGCCCACAGTACTGATTAATAGCGATAAGAGACCAGTCCCACTTGATTTTATTTTTTGTAGTGTTAAAGGCCTCCATCCACTTTTAAATAATAAGGGTAATGGAATTCATCCAAACTGTAAGATTTGGAGAGCTCCTAAAGGGCAGAAAATGAGAGGGAAAGTGGGCAGGATAATGCAACCAAAGTCTCCCTCAATTAGCTTTGTGATCTCTAAACTAGCTGAACGACATATGTTGCCAGCTATTTATTTTATCTTTAGTAGAAGAGGATGTGACAAGGCTATTGAGAATATAAAAGACTTAACTTTAGTAAGTTATTCAGAAGCGAATATGATATCCCAAAAATTAGATGTTTATCTTAAAAATAATCAAGAGGCAATTAAAGATAAATCTCAATGCGAGGCATTAAAACGAGGTATTGCATCTCACCATGCTGGATTATTGCCTGCATGGAAAGAATTGGTTGAGGAATTATTTCAGCAAGGTTTGATAAAAGTTGTTTTTGCAACTGAAACACTTGCTGCAGGAATTAATATGCCCGCAAGAACTACTGTTATTTCTTCTTTATCAAAAAGGACAGAAGATGGGCACAGATTATTATTTAGCAGTGAATTTTTGCAAATGTCAGGAAGAGCTGGCAGAAGAGGAAAAGATACCCAAGGATATGTTGTTACATTACAAACAAGATTCGAAGGTGCCAAAGAAGCAAGTGCACTGGCTATAAGCAAACCAAATTCTTTAGAGAGTCAATTCACTCCTAGTTATGGAATGGTACTTAATCTTTTACAAAGTTATACTTTAGAAAAGTCTAAAGAATTAATTAAAAGAAGTTTTGGTAGTTTTTTATATTTAGGTGAATCTTCAGGTGAGAATATAATTCTTGAAAATTTAGATAAGGATTTAATTGAATTAAAAAAAATTACATCTAACGTTTCATGGAAAGATTTTGATGCCTACGAAAACTTAAAAAATCGTCTTAAAGAAGAGAGAAGACTCTTGAAAATTTTAGAAAAACAAGCAGCAGAAAAATTATCAGAAGAGATCACTAATGCACTCCCATATATTAAAGATGGAAGCATAATTTCAATCAAAGCTCCTCAAATTAAAAGAAAAATTGTTCCAGGATTAATTTGTAAGAAAATATATGAATCCCAAAAAATAAAAAGTTTATTGTGTTTGACAGTTGATAATTTATTTATTCTTATAAAACCCTCATACATTGTAAGTATTTTTAATGATTTGGATGCAATTGATGTCTTAGAACTTGAAGCGCCAAAGATGTATTTTTCTGGAGAGGTATTTAGGGGAGATGATATGTCTCAGTGTTATGCGGATCGAATTTTAGAAGTTTCTAAAAAAAATGATTTACAAACTCCACAATATGATTTGTCAACGGAAGTTTTGGCACAACAGCAACAAATTAATAATTTAGAAGAAACAGTTAATGATCATCCTGTACATAGATTTGGAGACTCTAGGAAATTAAAGAAATATAGAAAAAGAATTGTTGATGTTGAACAAGAAATATATATTAGAAAAAAACTTCTTGAGGATAAAGAAAATCATAACTGGAGAACTTTTACCGATTTGATTAAAATTTTGAATCATTTCGGTTGTTTAAATGATTTGGAACTGACAGAAGTTGGACAAACAGTTGGTGCAATAAGAAGTGAAAATGAATTATGGATTGGTCTAGTTTTAGTTAGTGGTTATTTAGACGATTTAGATCCTCCTGAGTTAGCTGCAATTATTCAAGCTATATGTGTTGATATAAGGAGGCCTAATCTTTGGTGTAATTTCAAGCCTTCTTTAAAGGTAATAGATGTTTTTAATGAATTAGATGGTTTAAGAAAATTAGTCGCTTCTCAACAAAATAAGTTTCATATTGAAATCCCTATTTATTTAGAAACAGAGTTAACTGGAATTATTTCTGAATGGGCAAGAGGAAAAAAATGGAAAGATTTGGTTTTTAATACTTCATTAGACGAAGGTGATGTAGTGAGAATTATTAGAAGATCTATTGATGTCCTTTCTCAAGTTCAATACTGTATTGGTGTTAGTAATAAATTAAAAAGCAAAGCAAAGCTAGCATTAAAAGCTATTAATCGTTTTCCTGTTTCTGAATCTAATGATCTTATAAAAGTCTCTGAAGATATTAATCCTGCAACAAAAAGAATTGAAAATAATTCTTAAATTTTTTTAATCAAATCATTGAATTGATATTCATTGCTTCATCAAATTCATCTTCGTTTAAATAACCTAATTTAAGTGTTGCCTCTTTTAAATTTAATGATTCTTTGAAGGCAAGGTTCGCAATTTCAGCTGCTTTTTCATAACCAACTTTTGGCACTATGGCTGTAACCAACATTAGTGAATTTTCTAAATTTAACTTCATTTTCTTTTGATTAGGTTCCATCCCATCAACTAATTTTATTCTGAAGTTTTCTATTACATTTTTTAGTAATTTTAAACTTGTGAGAATATTAAACCCAATAAGAGGCTTATATTCATTCATCTGTAAAGTGCCGCTAGAATTTGCCATTGAAACTGCATATTCAAGACCCATTATCTGAGTGCAAACCATTGATAAGGCTTCGCATTGAGTTGGATTCACTTTACCTGGCATGATAGAACTTCCAGGTTCATTTTGAGGAATAATTAGTTCATAAATTCCTGATCTTGGACCAGAAGATAGGATTTTTATATCATTTGAAATTTTAAATAAAGCACCTGCTAATATTTTTATCTGACTCATTACTTGAGCTAAACGATCATGAGAGGCCATGATAGAAAAATTATTTTTTGATTTATAGAACATTAGATTAGTATCATCGGAAATTGATTTTATAGACTCTTCACAAAATCCTTTTGGACAATTAATCCCTGTTCCAACTGCAGTTCCTCCCAGAGGTAAGAAATACAATTCATTCAGACTAATAATAATTGCATTCTCAGCATCTTTAAGTTGCTCTGACCATCCTGATATTTCTTGCCCAAAAGTAAGGGGAACGGCATCTTGAAAATGGGTTCTCCCTATCTTTATAAGGTCTTTCCATTCTTCACTTTTTTTATCAAGGATCTTAGTAAGTTCTCTTATCGTTGGAACTAAATTTTTGATTATTTCATTAACAACAGCTATTTGAATAGCCGCAGGAAAAGTGTCATTAGTTGACTGAGATTTATTTACATCATCATTCGGATGAATTGGTTGATGACTACCAAGCTCTGAATTAGTTTTTAAAGCTGCAATATTTGAAATTACCTCATTAACATTCATATTTGTTTGCGTGCCACTACCTGTTTGCCAAACCTTTAGGGGAAACTGTGAATCGTGAAGCCCATCAAGTATTTCCGTACATGCCTCTACAATCAAATCTTTTTTCCTTTTATCTATTAAACCTAAATTGAAATTCGCAATTGAAGCAGCTTTTTTTATGAGGGTGAGTGAATAAATTAACTCAATTGGAATTAATTCTTCTCCAATAGAAAAATTTATTATCGATCTTTGTGTTTGAGCGCCCCACAAAGCTTCCGTGGGAACCTCTATTGTTCCCATACTATCTTTTTCAATCCTAAAATTTTTTGTCATTATTCCTCTGAAAACACTGGTTTAACTTAGATAAGGTTTTCAGTAATCCTAGATACCTAACTTCTCCCATATTACACTTAAATTATTAAGATGAATTGAAGGATTAAAACATTCTTCTAAGTCACTTTGATCAATAAGATCCATTATTTCATTATCTCTCTCTATATTTTGTTTGAAATTCCCATTCTGAGTATTCCAGGCCTGATGAGCATTTTTTTGAACTAATCTATAAGCTTTTTCTCTAGAAAATCCCTTTTCTACAAGTAAAAGTAAAACTTTCTGACTAAAGATTACACCACCATATATATTTAAATTTTTGAGCATATTTTTTGGATAAACTTCCAAATTGCTTACTATATCTTTCATTTCCCTGAGCATAAAATGCAAACAGATTGATACGTCAGGTAACATAATACGTTCATTGGAACTATGGCTTATATCTCTTTCATGCCAAAGTGGAACATTTTCCAGTGCTGTTAAGACGTAACTCCTCAAAATTCTTGCTAAACCGCTTACTCTTTCACTTCTTATAGGATTTCTTTTGTGAGGCATCGCAGAACTTCCTTTTTGCCCTTTTGTAAAGCCCTCCTCAACTTCTAAAACATCAGTCCTTTGCAAATTTCTTATTTCAGTTGCGAATCTATCTAGAGAAGCGCCAACTAGTGCAATAGTTTGAACATATTCTGCATGCCTGTCTCTCGATATGACTTGCGTACTTGCTGTATCTGGTTTTAAGCCAAGTAAATCACAAGTTATTTTTTCTACTTTGGGATTCGTATTAGCGTAAGTTCCCATTGCACCACTAATTTGTCCAATAGCTACAGATTCTTTCAGTGTTAATAATCTTTTTTTGTTCCTTATTATTTCTGCTAACCATCCAGCAAGTTTAAAACCAAAAGAAATTGGCTCACCATGAATTGCATGAGATCTGCCAATCATTAATGTATTTTTATGCTTCCTTGCTAATAATCTGACTTCATTTTCTAGGTTCTCAATTTCTTCTAATAACAATTCGCAAGAATCTTTTAACTGAAGAGATAAGCCGGTATCAAGTACATCACTACTGGTCATACCAACATGTATATATCTTCCAGAATCTCCTACAAATTCATTAACACTTGTAAGAAATGCTATAACATCATGTTTAACTTCTTTCTCTATTGCTGTAATTCTAGATTCATCAAACTTTGCATTTGAACGTATCTCTTTCATAGCATTCTCAGGAATTTTCCCCAAGGAAAAATTTGCTTCACATGCAGCTATTTCAACCTTAAGCCAACTCTGGAATTTTGCGCTATCAGTCCAGATTTTCCCCATTTCGGGTAATGTGTAACGCTCGATCACAATTTTTATTAATTATCAATTTAAACTTTATAACCAAAATCGAATTATTGCTCTATACCTTAAAGATGTACTTGCCATTGAACATATTTGCCTGGCTATTATTTTCTTATGTAACATTTTTCTGGCTAATTAAGAAAGCTTAAATACAAAAATGTTTGCATTTATTCCTTTCTTTAATAATGGGTAATTTTTTAGTTCTCATTTAAAATTGGAAGGTATTAAAGAATTTGGATCTTAATCTTGTAGAAGTTCATTATTCAGTCTTTTTTTATTGATTATTAGATGATTAAAAAAAGTAGATTAGACCTTTATCTTCTTAAAAGTGGTTTATGTGAAACTCGTCAAAAAGCCCAAGGTTTAATTCTTGCGGGCAAGGTTAGAGATATCAATGGAAAAGTATGGGATAAACCTGGACAACAAGTATTAATTGGATCTGAATTTTTTATTGATTCCGAACCTATGTTTGTATCAAGGGGGGGCGAAAAATTAATGGAAGCATTTAATAAACTTGAAATTAAAGTAAAAGATAAAATATGTATTGACGCAGGAATCTCTACTGGGGGATTTACTGATTGCTTATTGCAACAAGGAGCAAAGTTAGTTTATGGGATAGATGTTGGTTATGGGCAGACTGCATGGAAGATTAGAAATAACCCAAAAGTCATACTTTTTGAACGAACTAATATTCGAAATTTAAAACCTAATGATCTTTTATCTAGAAGTAATAAATTACCAAATTTTGTGGTTGCTGATTTATCTTTTATTTCATTAAAGTTAGTTTTTAAATCAATTGGTAATTTATTAGAAGGTGATTGTATTGAGGGAATATTTTTAATTAAACCCCAATTTGAGGTGGGTAAAGATAAAGTTAGTAAAGGTGGAGTTGTTCGCAATCCTAAATTCCATACTGAGGCTATAGAGTCTGTTATTTATGCAGCTAGGAATTTCAAATGGAATATAAAGAATCTGATCGCTTCTCCTCTAGTAGGTCCTGCTGGAAATCATGAATATTTAGCTTGGATGACCTTAGGAAGTCAATCAAATAACAAGATTAATAGTGAATATATACAAAATTTAGTAAAAGAAACTCTTTGAATTAAAGAGCTGCTTCGTCTTTGTCGCCAGTTCTAATTCTCACAACAGAATCAATTGAAGTGATAAATATTTTTCCGTCACCTATCTCTCCAGTTTTTGCTGCTTCGGCAATCGCATCTATGACTGAATTAACCTTTTCATCTTCTACGACAACTTCTACTTTAAGTTTTTGAAGGAATTCAACAGTAAATTCGGAACCTCTATATCTTTCAACTTGTCCTTTTTGCCTTCCAAAACCTCTAACTTCACTGACTGTCATTCCAACAATACCGGAATTTACTAATGCAATTTTTACATCCTCCAGCTTAAATGGACGTATGATTGCTTCAATTTTCTTCATGATTAAAGATTGAACATTCTTATTTTAATTGTTTTTTGGAAAAACATCCAACATTGAAATATCAGAAAAACATTCAACATTAAGGCCTGCATTATTGGCGTCTTCAATTAATAGTTGGGAATTTTCTTCAGAAATTATTACTGTACTATTTGACAACGCTTCCCACTGATCATTCTCAAAGTGTGTTTGAAGCCATAACATTCCAATTGCAGTTTTTGGTTGAAGAGATTTATTTAAGTTGTTATCGATAGTTATCAAACAAATGTCCATTAATTTTTCATTGAACTAAACACATATAAACCTTTCGGCGGACATTATGAATGTTACTATTGATACAAAAATAAGATTTAACATCTTTTGACTTAGTCAATTTTAATACTTAGATTTGTTGATACTTTTGCGAATTTTTATCTTTATATATAGTTTTTATATAGGTTTAGTAAAAAACTTCTACTAAAAATGAGTACAGCTAAATTAGAAGATTCGACTCAAAGACCGCTATATGGTGAGAGAATTATTGAAGAATCAAAAATAATTTGTTTCGATAATCCAAATAAGAAAAGAATTTATGAAATTTCTATTCAGTTACCTGAATTTACATGTAAGTGCCCCTTTTCTGGTTATCCAGATTTTGCAAAGCTAAATATTATTTATCAACCTAATTTGAAAGTCTATGAGTTGAAGTCTTTAAAGCTTTATATTAATAATTTTAGGGATATTAAAATATCACATGAGGAAGTCGTAAATAGAATTATGGATGATTTAGTGAATGAAGGTTCACCTCACTGGATACATTTAAATGCTGCATTTAACCCTAGAGGGAATGTTTCTATGCAGTTAGATATTTTTAGTGGGCAGAAAAGAAATTAAAAATTTTTTATTTCGTCTGATAATTTAAAAAATTCTTTTTTAAAACCAACTAGATTTTTATTACTAAGGCCTCCAATAGATAACTTTTTTGATTCTTTATTAACCAGAATCCATAATTGGTTAGTTGGTATAAGACTTATTATTGTTCCAAAAATTATTAAGATAAAAGAAAAGTAAATAAATGGTATAGACGGATCATTTTTAATTATTAAACCACTGCTGGGGATTATTTTTTTTAGAGATACTTTTGAAGAATTAACTTCTAAAGGATTGTCATTGATATAGAGATTATTTCCGGAAAAATTTTCTATATTCGAAATTTTAAGTGGACCATTTTCATTATCTATTGTTAAAAGGAAATTATTTTTAGTCTCCGATCCTAATTCAACTAAAACTCCCCAAACTTGATTTCCGATTTCGGGAATCTCCTGCAATTGTAATTGATAAAGGACATTATCTATTTCTAAAACAACATTTGATATTGCCCAATCTGCTTGATAAATAGTTAATCCTTTAAATCTAATTGGGTGATTAACTTTGGTCGTTTTTATTTCATTCAAATTAAGATCTTCAGAAGAAAAATTTAATTTTGAAATAAACTGTTTAGGTACACCATCACTTTCTCGTTCTATAGAAAAATCAACTAATTTTACATTGGCTTTTGAGTTTGTGCTCTCATTAACAAGATCCAAAGTTTCTCCAGGCAGTAAATATTGTTCTTTTGATTGACTTGTAAAACTTCCATATGCTGAACCAATAAGTAAGACTATTAATCCGATATGTACAACTAAAGGACCAATTTTTCCAATTAAACCCCTTCTTGCAGAAATATGACTTTTAAATTTGTATGTTTTCCATCCTCTTTTTTTAAGTAATAAATCTACTTTTGATAAATGTTCTCCATCTTGATTGATTGGATGGCTTGTAGTTAGTTGCAGTTTGCTAAATTTTTTTTCGCTGTTGTATTCAATCCATTTTAATGAAGCTTTTAATGAAGGTATTTGTCTCCTGAAACTACAAGCTGCTAGAGAAATGCAAAGAAGAATTAATGTAAATAAAAACCAAAAGCTTGTATATATGTGATCCAATTGAAGTTTTAAGACTTTTTCTCCATCTAAAAATCCAAAAATGGGAGCACTATCGAAATTTTCAATATAGAATTTATTACTGCTACCTTGAGGTATAAAAGTCCCTATGCCGCTTGTGATAGCTATAAAGATTATCAGTGATATGGCGAATCTTAAACTTGATATTTTTAATATTAGATTCTTAAAAATAATCATTTAAATCCAATTTGATAATAAATTTAATAACCCTAGAGAAACTAAAAATATCCCACTTAAAGTTGGAATTATTTGACTAAATTTTCTAAGCTCTAAAAATTGTTTTAAGTTCTCTGCAGTAGCTCCTGCAACGATTAATGGGGTTACTTGGCCTATCCCAAAGAAAAATAAAAAAATAATAGATATTGTTGGATTTTTAGCTTGTGATACCCAAGCTAGAAGAGTTGCTAAAACTGGAGTAATGCAAGGTGAAGAAGCTAGTCCAAAAGTAGTCCCTATGGCAAAGGGTGCTATAAAAGTTGGTATTTTATCTTCAATTATTTTTATATCAGGTCCATTTGGGAACTGAAATTTTAGAATACCTAGTAAATTTAAACCCATTATTATTGCTATCAAGGCAACGATCGAAGTATAAAAAGATGGGATTTGTCCATATATCTTACCTAAGAATCCACTGGCAGCGCCAAGCGCAACGAGTGAAAAAACGACTCCTCCTGAAAAACTAATAAGTTTAAATTTATTTTTCTCTGTCCCTCCTATATAAGCAATTGTGATTGGTAATAATGATAATGAGCATGGGCCAAGACTTGTTAAAAGTCCGGCGCTGAAAACCAAAAATATAGTAAATGGTCCAGGATTATTCAGGCCATTCTGCATAAGCAGATTACCCTTTTGAGATAATTCTGAAATAACTAAATTAAATGATTCGATAACTTGGATTAATTCTTATAAATTCTAACTAATTAAGAGTCTTTCGTGTACCAATCATACCTATGAAGCCTGTAGATTCTAATGAACATCTAAGTAACATCCCTGCAATAAAAAATGATGCGATTAAGGAATTCCCACCATAACTAATGAAAGGTAATGGTAAGCCAGTAGTAGGCATAGAGCCTGTTGCTACAGCAATATGCATTATTGATTGACCTATCAACAATACACCACATCCAATAGAAACTAATTTTGTATAGTTGTTCCTGCACTTGAGGGCAATTCTTAAAGTTATATAAGAGAAAACTGCTAGAAAACCTAGGAATAAAGTACACCCTAACAAACCAAATTCTTCAGCAAAAATGGCAAAAATAAAATCTGTGTACATAAAAGGTAGGTACTGTAATTTTTGTATAGACAAGCCAAAACCTTGACCGAAAAGACCACCTGAACCTATAGCTAATAAACTTTGAACCAATTGAAATCCACTTTCCTGTTGATCTTTCCAAGGATTAATAAATGAAGTAACTCTTAGTTTTTGATATTCGTTATTGAGGATACTAATACATCCAGTCATAAATCCTAATGAGGCAAATGAGCAGAGAGAACTTAGTTTTACGCCTCCACATAAACCCATTACCCACAAAAGAATTCCAGTTAATGATGCAGTACTTAAATTAGGCTGCTTAAGTATTAATAAAATTAATAATCCAAAAGAGAATATTGAAATTAATTTTTTATCATTCTTAATCAAATTCCAATGAGCGAAAAGGTTAGAAGCTTCTAAAATTAGAAAAGGCTTAATTAATTCAGATGGTTGTAGACGTAAATTTCCTAGTACTAGCCATCTTGAAGATCCGTTAACTGTAATTCCAGTAATATTGGTTAGTAATATTAGAAAAAATAAAATAAAAAAAATAATTCTTGAAAACTTTAAAAGATTTCTAATGTTTGTATTCAGAACAAAATAAAATAGACCAATTCCTGGAATTGTCCAAATAATTTGTTTTTTTAAGAAGTAAGCCCAATTTCCCATTTCCCTACTAGCCACCCACCAACTTGATGATCCAAGAATGCATATTCCTAATATTGACCAAATCCCAATGAGAACAACGAGGATTTTTGCCTCATAAGGCCATATCGTCCAAGGTAAGGGAAATATAGACTCTGTTAAATTGCTTAGATTTTTTTTGTAATTAGAACTAAAGGTTTTTTTTCTTTTAGAAATTCTTTTGTATTTTATTTTTTCTTGACTTATCTCCAATTTTTTAGATGTCTATATACTATTGAGACGTTTAATTGAGATTTTGCCAAGTCTTTTATTAACGTTTTAAAGTGTTAAAGCAATAAAAAAGATGACTTTTCTTAAATTTTATTTTTGAAGAATAAAGTAATAAATGGCCTACAGATTCATCATAAATCTTAAGAATTAATTTTTTATAAAAAAAAACTAGCTAAAAGGCACCTCTCCGTGATAGATTCCGTGGGTTTATATACTTACTTCAAACCATTCAGAGGAATAATGACAAAAAATTTTAGGATTGAAAAAGATAGTATGGGAACAATAGAGGTT
>NZ_CVSZ01000010.1 GCF_001180325.1 Prochlorococcus marinus | reverse complement strand
TCTGAAGAAGTTCCTCTTTTACAAAAGGAATTAATAAGAAAAGCCAATACATTAGGTATCCCAATAATTACAGCAACTCAAATGCTTGATTCTATGGCTTCTAACCCAAGACCAACCAGGGCCGAAGTTAGTGATGTTGCAAATGCAATTCTTGATGGTACAGATGCTGTAATGCTTTCAAACGAAACGGCAGTTGGCGATTATCCTGTAGAGGCAGTTGAAACGATGGCAACCATAGCAAGAAGAATTGAAAGGGATTATCCACTTAAGGCTATTGAAAGCCACCTACCGAGTACGATCCCGAATGCTATTAGTGCAGCAGTAAGTAATATAGCTAGACAACTTGATGCAGGAGCTATAATCCCCTTAACCAAATCAGGTTCTACCGCTCGAAATGTAAGTAAGTTCAGACCACCAACACCTATCTTGGCAACTACTACAGAGAGAAGTGTAGCGAGAAGATTGCAACTTGTTTGGGGAGTTACTCCACTAGTAGTTAAAAATGATCAAAGAACAGCAAAAACTTTTAGTTTAGCTATGCAAATTGCTCAGGAGATGGGGATCCTAAATCAAGGAGATTTAGTAGTCCAAACCGCAGGAACTTTGACTGGGATTAGCGGCTCTACAGATCTAATAAAAGTCGGTTTAGTAAGAAAGATTGTATCAAGAGGTATTTCCATAGGGGAAATCGGTGTTACAGGTAAAGCCAGAATAATTAAAAATAATCTTGATATGTCTTTAATTTGCCCAGGAGAAATATTATTTGTTCCTAAGGAATTAATGCAAAATATTCCACTGAGTAAAAATATTGCCGGCATTGTTACGAACCAAAATGTAAATGATGTTTATGATTTATTCAACAAAAATAAAAAAAAGATTTCTACAATTTGTAATTTAGAAAATATCGATAATCATCAAATCAGTAATGGTGACCTTATTACACTTCAGCTTAATGAAGGTGTTATTTACATGGGACAAATTGAAGATGATGATGCAATAGATAAATATAAATATGTCTAGGAATATCTCAATAAAAGAAGCCTTAGGCATGGCAACAAAAACTCTAGTTTCGAACAAATTGAGAAGTTCGTTAACAATGCTGGGGATAATTATCGGAAATGCTTCAGTTATTACACTTGTTGGACTTGGTAGAGGTGCTCAAACATTAGCAAAAAACCAACTAAGCAATTTAGGTGCCAATGTTTTATTTATTGTTCCCGGAAATAATGACACAAGAAGAAGAGGTATTTCATTCCCTAAAAACCTAGTTTTAGAAGATGCAATAGCAATAAGCAATCAAGTACCAACAGTTAAAAAAGTAGCTCCTCAAATCTCTGCTAACGAAATAGTGCAATCAAATTCTAAAAGTTTAAATATATCAATTGCTGGAGTTACTCCTGAATTTCTTGAAGTAAGAAGCTTTGAAGTTGATAAGGGTAGATTTTTATCAAAAAGTGATGTTAATAGTGCAAGAAGTTATGTTGTAATAGGTCCTGATCTTAAAGACGAATTTTTCAAAGATAAATCTTCATCTCTTGGAGAAAAAATCAGAATTAAAGACCACACTTATGAAATTATCGGAATATTAAAACCAAAAG
>NZ_CVSZ01000009.1 GCF_001180325.1 Prochlorococcus marinus | reverse complement strand
TGCAATGTTAATAAAATCTGTAGTGTTCGGATTACTTATTTCAATCATGAAGGACATCAGGAAGTTGTTTTGGTAAACTATGATTCCAAATTGGTAACTTTAAGCGAGATACTTAGGCTTTATTTCAGAAATATTGATCCTCTAGACGGCAAGGGTCAATTTTGTGATCGTGGAGATTCTTATAGGCCAGTGATATTTTTCAAAGATGAAATTGAGGAAAGTGAAGCAAAAAAATGCAATTCTTTCGGCCTCTAATGAATTGCGATTGCCATTAGAAAAAATATCTGTAGAACTAAAATTAAAAGGGAAATTTTGGTTAGCTGAAGAATATCATCAGGATTTTGCTGAGAGAAATGAATTAAAATATAAGTTCTATAGATTCTCATGTGGGAGAGATCAGAGATTGGATAAATTATGGGGGGATAACGCTAGATCAATAAATCTTTGGACTGAATGATTTTAAATATAGTTATTTATTTTTAATCCATTGCACGAGAGTTTTAACTCCAAAACCGGTTGCACCTGATGGGTTTATTCCCTTATTCTTATCAGTCCAACAAGTCCCAGCAATATCAATATGAGCCCATTTAATATCTTTATCAAAGAATTCTTCTAAAAATAAAGCAGCAGTTATTGACCCACCTGCTCTAGGACCTGTATTTTTCATATCAGCTATATGAGACTTTAAACCTTCTTTATAAGATTTTTGTAAAGGCATTTGCCATAATTCTTCTCCAGACAGAGCTGATGCAGCTTTTAGGTCATTTGCTAGATCATCATTATTGCTCCAGAATCCAGCTACATCATTCCCCAATGCAACAACAATAGCTCCTGTTAAAGTGGCGAGATCTATTATTGAATCGGGTTTTAAATTTGATGCGTAAGTTAAAGCATCCGCTAATGTGAGTCTACCCTCTGCATCAGTGTTATTTATTTCAATTGTCTTACCATTAGATGCTTTAACTACATCCCCAGGATGTACTGCAGATCCATTTATCATGTTTTCGCAAGATGCCACAATAAAATGAATTTCTAATCCCTTTGGTTTTATTGCCCCAAGTGCTTTTGCTGCGCCTAAAACTGCAGCGCTTCCGCCCATATCATATTTCATCATTTCAATTTGAGAGGCTCCCACTTTTAGATTGTATCCTCCAGAATCAAAGGTTAAACCCTTCCCAACAAGCGCAATCTTTTCTTTTATAGGTCCCTCTGACTTTAAAGTAAGATGTATAAATTTAGGATCTAGATCAGACCCTTTTGCTACAGCTAAATATGCACCCATCCCTAGATCTTCACAATCTTTTGCCTCTAAAATTTTTACTCCCAAACCATGATCTTTAGCTATTTGAGAAGCTTGAATAGACATTTCCTGAGGAGTAAGGCTATTTGGAGGGGCGGCTACAAGTCTTCTTGCTAGTTCTACACCTTCACATATTTGTGCTGTCTCTTCAAAGCTAATATTCTCAAATTTTTTCAGATTCAAAAACTCTATTTCTTTAAGAACTGTCTTTTCATCTTTTTTCTTATTGAATCTATTGTCCTTATAGGCAGATAATCTGATTGACTCTGCTAGTTGATTTATTTCTAGTTGTGAATTTATAAGTTCCCAAGGTAGTAAGATGCTCATTTTTTCATTTTTATCAACAGTTTTCCTAACTAGATTTCCTATAGAGTTTTCTATATCACTTTTATTTAGGTCTTTTGATTTGCCAAGACCAACTATGAATAAAGTTTCTAATTTTTGATCTAAAAATTCAAAGCTTAAAGTTTTTCCTTTTTCTCCTTTAAATTTTTTTTGAGTAACTTTTTTTAGTAATAATTTTGGGTCAATAACAAATTTTATGTTTTCAAGTTGGCCTGCAATATCTTCCTCTAAAACTCCAAAAATTAATGAAGCACCTTGCCAGTTATCTAGATTTTTTTGGAATGAGGAAAATTGCATTTGGAAAATGGATTTAATTAACTTTTAATTGTTTGTGAAAGTAGTTGCCCACCTATCTCGAGTTTCTTTATTAAAGGGTGGTAACCATAAATATATCAGTTGCTGTTCTAATTTACGTCTTAATTTTACTTCTTTAGGTACATCTAAGAAGAAACGAATATCTTGGTGACTTGAGAGTTTGTTATGAGCTAGGGCTTCTTTATAGTTCATGAGGTAATTTTTACAGTCATGTTCTCCCTTCCATCTTTTATTTGCTGAATTTGTTTCTCCTATATAAAGGATTATTTTAGAACTCTCCATCGAGTCAATTACAAAATACATTGCTGGCCCATTGTGTATATATTGATTGGTTCTCCAAAAGTTCAATGATAATGGCTGCAAGGAAAACGGATCAATTTTTCTTTCATCGGAAATTGTATTTATAGGAAGACTTGTTTGGTGCAAAGTTTTATTTTGAGTATCTTTTAAAATTTTGAATTGGTGATTATATATTCTTTCCCTCCATTCAGTTAGGATTTCGCCTTTGATTTTAAGATTATATGAGTGTTGAAAATTAATTGATGTATTTACATTTGAACCAAATAATTCAAATTGCCTATTTTGGTTTGAAATATTATTTACGTTAAATTTTTCCAATATTTATGAAACATGTCTACTAAATTTAATTCTGAAAAAATATAAATCAAAGAATTATTTATAAACTAAAATTTATTAATCTTCTAATCAATTTTAAAGATTCTTGTTATCTTGTAGTTGAGCCTTAATCTGCGAAGTAAAAAAATAGAAATGGGATTCTTTGAGTCAGACATCGTTCAAGAAGAAGCTAAAAAGCTTTTTACAGATTACCAAGAACTTATGAAACTTGGTTCTGATTATGGAAAATTTGATAGAGAAGGGAAAAAAATGTTTATAAAAAAAATGGAATCTCTTATGGATCGTTATAAGGTTTTCATGAAGAGATTTGAATTGTCTGAAGATTTTCAAGCAAAAATGACAGTAGAACAATTGAAGACACAGTTAAGTCAATTTGGGATTACTCCTGATCAAATGTTCGATCAAATGAATAAAACCTTAATAAGAATGAAGGATGAACTTGATAAAACTTCTTAAAGTTAACGGTTAAAGCTTCATGACAGATAATTTAAAATTGCCATCATGGCTGTCAAGAGGAATAGAAGAATATTTTCCAATTAAGGGAACAGATCAGACCTTTTCGGAGATAATTGATCATGCGAAAAAAAATAATAAAAAATTAAGAGTTAAACTCGGCATCGATCCAACTGGAACCGATATTCATCTTGGGCACAGCATATTGTTTAAAAAACTTAGGGCATTCCAAGATAATGGACATATTGCAGTTTTAATTATTGGGGATTTTACAGCTCAAATTGGAGATCCAACCGGAAAAAATAAAACAAGAGTTCAGTTATCGGAAAAACAAGTTAAGGATAATGCAAAAACATACTTAACCCAACTAGGGATGGGAAAGCCAGCCAATGAATCTATTTTAGATTTTGATTCAAAAGATAGAATAGAAATTAGATATAACAGCGAATGGTTAAAAGGATTAAATCTTAATTCGATAATTGAATTGATGGGGAGTGCAACAGTTAGTCAAATGTTAGCTAAGGAGGAGTTTAATAAAAGGTACACTTCGCAAGTCCCAATTGCTTTGCATGAATTCTTATATCCACTATTACAAGGTTATGATTCAGTAGTTGTTCAATCAGATATTGAGCTTGGAGGCACAGATCAGAAATTTAATATTGCTATAGGAAGAGACCTTCAAAGGCATTTTAAACAAGACCCTCAATTTGGTGTTCTGCTGCCAATTTTGACTGGTTTAGATGGAATTAAAAAGATGAGTAAATCTGAATTTAACACCGTCGGCTTAACTGAAGATCCTCTTTCAATGTATTCAAAATTAGAAAAAGTACCTGATAATATAATACCCACCTATTTTGAATTACTTACTGAATTAGATTTAAGTTTTCTGGAAAACTCAAATCCTCGTGAATTACAGAGAAGAATGGCTTTAGAAGTTACTACTTTATTCCATGGAGCCGAAGAAGCATTAAAGGCGCAATCAAACTGCGAAAAATTATTCCTTGGACACAAAGAAAAAGTTGGAGAAATTCCAGAGATTTCTTTAAAAGAAGTAGTTTTTCCAGTAAAATTTTTCTACTTATTGAGTGCTCTAAAACTTTTCAAATCTAGCAGCGAATCAAAAAGATCTATTAAAGGTGGGGGTGTAAAAATTGATAGTCAAAAAGTAATAAATCCTGATTTAGTTTTTAATTCAAAAAATGATTTGGAAGGAAAAATTTTGCAAATTGGAAAAAAAATAATTAAGAGGTTTGAAAACTGAAAATTGATGAATAATAGATTTAATTCAGCAGATAAAATAATATTGGCAATTGATGGATTAGATGTAAGTCAAGCAAAATTACTTTTGGAAAAATGTCCTAATATTAAGTGGGTTAAAGTTGGTTTAGAACTTTTTGTTAGGGAAGGTCCAAGGGTTATTGAAATATTAAAAGGTTTAAATAAAAAAATTTTTTTAGACTTAAAATTTCATGATATTCCAAATACCATGCGTGCAGCATGTTTCCAAGTTTCAAAATTAGGAGTTGATATAATTTCTATTCATGCTTCAGCAGGTTTAAAAGCTCTAAAGGATTCTAAAAAAGCATCTATAGAAGGAGCTACCTCAGTCAGTGTAAAACCTCCATTGGTTGTAGGAATAACTGTTTTAACAAGCTTTTCTCTTGAAGATTTTCAAACTGATCTTGATAGGAATAATTCAATTGAAGAAAATGTATTGAGACTTGCAAAGTTGTCTTTTAATGCAGGATTAGATGGATGTGTTTGTTCCCCTTGGGAGGTAAAAATGTTGAGATCTATTTATAAGCATAATTTTGAACTTATTACACCAGGTATCAGATTAAATATTGACAATAAAGATGATCAAAATAGAATTATGACTCCCTATGAAGCTATAGATAATGGTGCTTCTAAGTTAGTCATTGGCAGATCAATTTCAAAAGCTATAGATCCTAATAAAGCTCTAATAGAAATATTTAAATCTATTGATTCTGATTAATTTTGGATTCTTCTCCCTTAAGCAATCTTGTTATGTTTGTTCTATGTTTCCAGATTACTAATAATGCAACAATTAAACTTATAAAAAAGTATGAGTGCATAAATTTACCTAGGTAAAAAAACATAAAAATAGGAAGTAAGATTGCAGCTGAAATACTTGATAAAGAAACAAATTTAGTTTTTGTTAGAACTATTAAAAAAATGCCGAGAGATGCGAGTCCAACTTTCCAAGAAAGAGCTAAAAACATACCTAATCCAGTTGCAACAGCTTTCCCTCCTTTACCTCTAAGCCATATTGGCCAAATATGTCCTGAGATAGCGGATATCCCTGCTATAACTTCTATTAATCCTTGATCTGTGTAATATTGGGCAATTTTTACTGCAATAAGGCCTTTCCCAACGTCAATGATAAATACAAAAAGTGCTGGCCATTTTCCAACATTTCTTAATACATTTGTGGCACCTGTAGATCCAGAACCTATAGTTCTCAGATCTATATTTTTGAGATATTTCCCAATTAAAAAACCTGTCGGAAGTGATCCTAAAAGATAACTTGCAAAAATTATTAAGATATTCATAAAGCTTAGTTTAGTTCAAGATCATCGTAAATTTCATTATCTGAACCAGCAAATGCAACCCATAATGGGAATTGAAGTATTGGAATTTCAACAGAGGTTTCTGCTGCATCAATGATAATAAATGGCAATTCTTCATTCGCTTCTAATCTATCAGCTCTCTCGATGACACCTTCAGGTCTTTCAAAAAGAACAATCCCACTATTAGGTCCAAAGTCATCCCTTGTTAGACCAAGTGAATCTTGAAGAATTCTTCTCCATTCACCTAATCGTTCAGGCTGCGAAGCTAAAATAAGAGTCTGAAATTGATCTCCATATAATTCGCCAAGAATAGATATTAAGCCAGCTGATAACAAGGCATTTTTTTGTCGAGATCCTCTACTTTCAAGAGAACCTCTTCCTCCCATGTTAAAGAACCAATCATCCATAATTTCTATATCTGAGGAATCAAGACTCCTTCTTAATTTCCAAGGTTCTGCATAAAAGTCGGGTTGTTCTGTGAAACTTGAAAAGCAACTTTTTATAATCTCTTCATCTGGCTTAAATGTCTCGGAAAGAGCAGGAACATTAACTACATTATTTGTGCTATTGTCTTGCTTTTTCTCATCAAGGGGAGAAGGCTTTACGATTATTGGTTGAGAAACTAATTCAAGTTTCTCTACGTTTTGTGAAAGATTCTGCAAAGCTCCAGTTAAGTACTCTTGAAAGCCTTTAACTCTTTTAGCAATATTATCTGACTGTCCTTTAAAATTAGACTCAATATCTTTTTCTATTTCATTTTTTTTTGCTTCTAACTCTTTTATTTCTTTAACTAAAGAATCTTTTTTTGAAAAGAGATCTCTAAAAATTTCGTTAGAAATTTCATCAAAAGATTTAATTGATTTATCGTTTTTCGGTGTAATTTTTTTATTTTGAGTTGTATTTTTCTTACTAATTTGTTTTGTTTTATCATCTGAAATTGACTTATCTATTTTTAATTCCTTTTCAGGATTATTGTCGGAAATTTCTGTATTGGTCATTTAAATAATTTTGATGATTAGGCAAAGTCTGAATTTTAAGAATTTTTAATTTCTAGGGAGTCAACTTTTTTTATGAGCTCATCTTTTAATTGCTTTGGATTAAATAAAATTGGTAATAAATGAGGACTGGACTTTTCTCTAAAATAAAAAATACCTGGGATTATAGGGAAAAAGAATTTCCATGATATCCAGTTCTTGAATGGAAAAGTTCTAATCTCTTTCCCTAATTGTAAAACGATAAAATCATCATTTGTAATTTTTATTCTTAAGGTGAATGACTGAAGTAATAAAAAAAAGCTAAAAGAAGCAAAAACTATTGTTGGTAAAGAACCAATATTCAAAAACAAAAGCATAAAACTTAAAACTATTAGAATGATTGGTAACTGAAATGAAGGAGATATTATTACTGGCTCCTCTTTTTTTGATTTAGTATTAAACATAGGATCATCCAAATAAAATTTGCGTTAGTAATACATCCATTAAAGATACAGTAACGAGAGTCATTACAACTGCACCTGTTGTACTTGTTCCAACTTCTTTTGGACCTCCTTTGGTTGTAAGTCCATATCCACAAGCAATGATTGAAATAAGTAATCCGAACACTACAGATTTTATTAACATTGCAGTTAAGTCTGCACTGGTTAAACTCACATTGCCTGATCTTACAGATGTCCAAAAAACTATTGGAGGAACTTTATAAAAAATTGTGCTCCAAATTTGTCCACTCCATAAAGCTACAGATAAAAACAAAAGACACTGAATTGGAGACATTATTACCATCGATAGTAACCTTGGGACTACCAAATATTGGACTGGTTCGGTCCTTAACATGGTTATTGCTTCAATTTGTTCTGTGACTTTCATAGTACCCAGTTGAGCAGCATAGGCAGTTGCAACCTTTCCAGTCATTAAAGTAGCAGTTAGTAGAGGAGCCATTTCTCTTGCCATGCCTACTGCTAATAAACCTCCAATTTCACTTGAAACCCCCATACTTGTAAGTTGTGATGCAACTTGAATATTAAAAACTGTACCTGCGGCAATTCCCGTAATTAATACAATTAACAAACTGCCAGGACCTGACTCCATAAGTTGCTCAAAGAGATCATTTTTGGAAATTTTACCCTTAAAGATAAAATTAATTGCTTGCCCGCCAATGACTAGACTGCTTAGAAGTCTTTTGAAAAAATCAAGGTAATACATATCTTTATATTAGTTTGTAATTAATTTTCGATCCCATTTTCTCATGATTAAAAGACCAATGATTACCAATATTGAGGGTATAAAACCAATACATAATCTAATAGTTAATTGTGCTGAGTAGCATTGTTCAATAACATTAAGGCCATCTTTATCAACAAAGCATGATTGATAACCTGATAAATACAATAAAAATCCTAATAATTGAACACTAAACGCGATACCAATCTTCTGAATAAGTACCATCCAAGCAGTATATAATCCTGCTGGTTTCTCTGGGTCTTCGTCTATTGCATCAGGAAGTAGTGACCAAGGGATAAGAAAAGCGGTTGAAGCTCCAATGCCAATAAGACAGATTATGAAAATTAAAAGAATGAACAGAAATATGTTGCTGGTATTTAGGAATAAAATATCTCCAGCTACTGAAATTTTTGATAGTGAAGGTAAAAATAAAGCTGCTGTACATGAAATAATCCACATAATCGCTCCATAGTTTAATGCTGAAATCCTGTTCAA
This sequence comes from Prochlorococcus marinus, assembly GCF_001180325.1. Lineage (GTDB taxonomy): Bacteria > Cyanobacteriota > Cyanobacteriia > PCC-6307 > Cyanobiaceae > Prochlorococcus_A > Prochlorococcus_A marinus_R. The sequence continues at coordinate 25,074 of NZ_CVSZ01000009.1, read as the reverse complement.
TTTATTTGATACTCTGGTCCATATTTGTAAACCCACTAAAGCGCTAATTTGGAAAGGTATGGGGATCCACTTCGCAATATAAGTTGGTACGTTCAGTACATCCTCGACATAGATTAACGCTACTGTTTGCATTAATTGTAAGGCGCACCAGAGAAGAATATAGAGCGTAATAACTTTTAGAAATTTTTTATTTCTGAAGATCCTTTTGAATTGAAGTGTTATAGCTTCAACTTTTCCTGAAGGCCTTCTTGCTTTTTTTGCGAATGGAGCTAATCCCCAACAAGAAATTAATGTTGCAGCAACTGCGATACATCCGCTTATTTTACCCATTAAAAAATATTCATTATTTGCTGATCCTTCGGAACCTAATACAACTCCAGCAATTATTAAACCAGTTAGTCCTGCGATTATTGAGCCAGTAAATCTAGATGCGTTTAGTCTTGTTCTTATTGCTGTTTTTTCAGAAATTTCAGTAGAAAGAGCTGCGAAAGGGAGATTAATACTTGTATAAGCAGTCATTACGATTATAGAAATTATGGCATAGTAAATAGTCTTGGTTAGCACTGAACCAGTAGGTGTCCACCATATTGCAGCTAAAGAGAAACCAAGGGGAACAGATGCTGCTACCATCCAAGGGATTCTGGGCCCCCATCTTGATTTAGTACGATCACTTAACCATCCAATTAACGGATCATTTACTGCATCCCATATCTTTATTAACATTAATAATGATCCTGCAATTATTACTGGTAAACCAGCAGAAATAAAGAATTTGAAAAGAAAAAAACCAAATTGTGTCGCGACTAAACCTGTGCCTGCATCTCCTAGCCCATAAGAGAACATTAATCTTGTTGTTGATCTAGAAATATTTTTTTTCGAGTGTGAATTTTCCAATCTTTTTACTTTGTTTATTGTTTGATAATGTATTATTGCAATGGTAATTCAATTACTTAATGCGGGCGTGGTTTAGTGGTAAAACCTCAGCCTTCCAAGCTGAAGATGCGGGTTCGATTCCCGCCGCCCGCTTTTAGAATAAATTATTTTTTGCCCCAAATACTTCTTCTGAAATGATTAGTAAAGAGCTTCTACTCTTTATTGAAACAGATTTTTCATTAATGGTTAAGGGTTCAAAAATCTCAGACATGCTAGTGTCGATAACTTTTAACCAATTATATTTACATTTCGGTAAGGGGAAATCGATACTTTTTGAATATGCATTTAAACCTATCCAAACCAGCGGATTAGTATTGTCTTGGTTAATGCTAAAGGCAACTGTGTGAGACCAACTACTCCAATCGGGGCTATCTAACTTTGTTCCATGCCAATGATATGTTGGAATATTTTTATTGGTTTGATTATTAGGGAAGAATGATGGATTGAAAATGTTTATTAGTTTTTTTCGGATTTTTATAACATATTTAAAATATTCTAATAATTCCAAATCTTGTTGACCTTGTTCCCAATTCATCCAGCCCAATAAATTATCTTGGCACCAAGAATTGTTGTTCCCGCCTTGTGATCTTCCTATTTCATCTCCCATAAGTATCATTGGAACACCTTTAGAGATAAGTAAACTAAGAACAAGATTTTTTTGTTGTCTTTTTCTTAAATCATTGATTAATAAGTTCGTAGTTGGTCCCTCAGTACCATGATTCCAAGAATTGTTATGGTTATCACCATCTCTGTTTTGCTCTCTGTTCGCAAAATTATGTTTTCTATTGAAAGTTACTAAATCTTTTAGAGTGAATCCATCATGTGAAGTTATAAAGTTTATTGATTTTGGCAAAATAGTATCTCCTTTATAAATTGATGGAGTACCTTTGATTTTATCGCTCATATTCCAAGCTGTATCTTTATCCCCCTTCCAAAATCTCCTCAAGTCATCTCTAAAATGACCATTCCAAGTGAAAGTATTCTTAGATGGGAAATCACCTAATTTATATAAACCGCCACAGTCCCATGGCTCACTTATGAACTTGATATCGATAAGTTCTGGTTCACATTCTATATCTTCAAAAATTGGAGGATTATCAAGCGGTGAAAGATTTTCTCCTCTTGATAGGGCAATTCCTAAATCAAATCTAAAACCATCAACTCCTAATTCACTCGCCCAACATTTTAAAGATTCAATTATTAGTTTTCTAACCAATCCTCTGTTTGCTGCAATAGTATTACCACATCCGGAGACGTCCTGAAAATTTTTATCTTTCCCAATAAAGTAATAAAGATTTTCATCTATACCTTTCCAAGATATTGCTGGCCCTTTTGAGTCACCCTCGCAAGTGTGATTGTATACAACATCTAATATGACTTCAATGTCTGCTTTATGACATTCCTCTACAAATCTTCTAAATTCCTCTCTATTCTTTTCGGCGGATTCATTCGAAAGATATTCAAAATGCGGAGTAAACCAATTAATTGGACTATATCCCCAAAAATTTTTTAGACCATTTGGTGCATCAGTAGGATCAAAACAAAAAATTGGAAGTAATTCAATTGTTGTAATACCCAGTTCTTTGAGATAAGGAATTTTTTTTAAGAATTTCTTAAAACAACTTTCATCTTTATCAGTTGATTCAGTAAAAGCTTTGATATGGAGTTCATAAATAATTGTTTCTTCCCAAGAATGTTTCGGTCTTGGATAATCCTTAAAATTAAATAATTTTCTATCGCAAACAACACTTTTAAGACAAGAATTAGTATTTTCTTGATTTTTTAAGGCATTTTCTCTTTTATAACTTCCCCATCCGGTAATACCCCTTGAACATGGATCAAGTAATACTTTTTTTTCATAGTTATTATTAATTTCATTATTTTTTTGTTTCACTCTAAAAGCATAAATACAACCTTCATCTAGATTTTTTATTTCCGCATGCCAGTATGGACCTGTATTATGAGTCTGATCTAATTTGAATATGCTTTTTGGGGAAATAGAGTCCTCTTTCTCAAACAATAAGATTTCTACATATTCTGCATTTGTGGCTACTAAGGAAAAATTAATCCCTTGTGAAGTTAGAGAACTCCCTAAAGGAAATGGTTTACCTTTATTGAGATGAATCACTTTTTCTTTATCATTGATTAGTTAAATATTGAGATAATTTATTTAAATTACTGATATTTGAATAATAGATGCAAAAATTAAAAAAAAACTCAAATTTAAGGCTTCACTAATCAACTTTATTAGATCTTGGAGAGTATTAATTTTCTAATTAATTACAATTTCTTCATCCATCTGCTCAGTGCATAAAACGATTTATAGAGAAAGTTTAATTATGAGAAAACCAGATTTTTCTTGATTTCAAAATACAAATTGTGTTTGTTCATGTGATGAGAAGGAAATATATCTGAAAATTAATAAAACATAATAAATAGCTCAAATTCTTAAATTCACCTCCCCTTTGACATTTTCCCCCTTTGCTAAATGTAGTTAGATTTTTAATGCTAAATCCAGTGCTACCAATGCTTTTTGCTGTTCTCTAAATGAAGATTCTTTTTTTTATGAATGAAAAAGCGCGTCTATAAGAAATAAATAATGTTGCTAAAAATGTCCCTAAAATTTGTATAAAGCTTTGCGCCACCGGCATTTTCGGTTGCCGTATTTGTATTTGCTCCATATGATGTGAAAGTTCGAGGGTTAAACTCGATTTAAATCTTTTTTTTAACCCCTAGCTTTAATTTAAATTTCAATGAACAAAGCTGATTTAGTAAATCTTGTTGCAGCTCGTACAGAGCTCACAAAAACGGATGTTTCTTTAGTTGTTGATGCAGCTATTGAAACTATTGTTGATTCAGTAGTGGAAGGCAAAAAAGTCTCTTTACTAGGATTTGGTTCTTTTGAACCAAGAGATCGTTCTGCAAGACAGGGATTAAACCCTAAGACAGGCGAAAAAATAGCAATACCCGCTAAAAGAGTTCCAACATTTTCTGCAGGTAAACTTTTTAAGGATAGAGTTCAAGGGTAATTTTTTTAATCTATTTCTTCCTTTAATAACTAGGTGCTCTTTAGGGCATCTTTTTTTTTAAATCGCAAAAACAAGCAATTAGCTCAATGCCCAACACTCTTAACGAGGCATCCAAAATTTTGAAAATCTTAAGAAGTAATGAAATGTTTAACTATTTTATTCCTGAAATTTTTGTTGTTATCTAATTTTGTTATGGCTGAAACGATACCAACAAAGTCTAAGATTTTAAAACAATCTAATGATTGTTTTAAAGATTCTCGAACCCAAATATGTAAAGAATTAGTTTCTGAAATAGAAAAACTTCAATTAGTAGTATTTGACCAAAATAGATTCAAATGTCAATCAAGTTTATTGGGGCTGCAAACGGAAATTATTGAAGCGTATTTTTTTAATAATTTCTCAAATGAGAGAATTTCCTTAATGATCCCATATGTGATTAAAAATTGTTAATTATTAAAATAATTTATTTTTTTGGAATATTATAAATTTGTTATTTAATTTGTAATGGTAAAAGGTTTTTCTGATAACGAAGTTAAGAATAATACTCAAAATACTCAAATAAAAGAAAAAAAAGGCTTAGCTAGTTTTCTTAAAGGCAAGAAATTTACTTACACTTTGCCAGGCAAAAAACAAATAAATATTTTTGGATCAATAGTAATAGGCTTAAATATCATTTTAGTATTGCTAGTCATCCTGTATTTAAAGAATCAAGAATTCCATGACTTTGTATTTAATGTAGGACGTTAGCTATATTTTTGATCGAAAGATTTTATTAGATGATATATTTAAATTTTAGAATATCTCATGAAGGTAGTTAGTTTAGTTTCTCAAATATTTTTTTTGTTGATAACTGTTCTTTTTTTGATATATTTTCTAACAGGTTATGACTCCGCTTTTGAGGCAGACCAAAATTGTCATTCATATCTTTCAAGTTACGATAACCCATCTGGAAATTATGGTTGTGATCATGATACTGAGACACATCAGTGGATACTTTACGAGTCCAATGAAAGTAAAGAACCAGCAAAAATAATTAAGAAATTTAGGTACAAGTTTTTATAAATCAATTTTCTTATAAAAAAACTTTGCACTTATTATTGATATTATCGCTGTAATTGCGAAAGTAAGATACTGATATATGCTTCCTTCTAAGTAAATTTTATTTTTATAAAGAGGATAATCAATGAAAGAGCCTAATGTTCCCCAAATTATTACCCACACTGATATGTATAGGATTGCTTTTATTGGATTAGATTTTTTTTCTTCCATTTTTAATTGATACCAAAAATTGAAGAAGTGACTGGTCTGCCGCTAAAAACTAACTCGGTTAATATGAGCATTAAGAATCCGATCATTGCTGCTCTACCATTTACAAGCTCAGCACTGTTATTGAATCCAAAAACATTCTTAACTTCATCACCCTGATTGTCTACCCATTTTGAGTATTCATTATCAGTTGATGATGTATTAGTAAGATCATCATTTTGATTTTCTACTTGAGATCCGTTTTCTTGCATTGGTTTTAGTTTTATTCTAATAATTTTTAAACTAATTTATTATCAAATTAAACTAGATATTATAAAAAAAATTAAGGCAAAAATTATTATCCACAAAAATTGTAATCTCATAATTAATTGACAAATTAATTTGATTTTTTCTTCAGTGCAATTATCTCCAGTCTCATTAATTATTGGCTTTTCAATAATTTCATTTTTATATTTACTTTTTCCACCCAATTTTATTCCAGAAATATAAGCAAATATAGCTTCTGAAATCCCTGCATTAGGCGAATCATATTTTTTACCATCAAGATAGCTTTTTTTTATGATTGTTCCATACTCATTAATTTTGGGACTAACTAAAGGTAATGTAATTAAAACTAATCTTGAAGGAACGAACGTAAAAATATCTTCGATTTTTGCACTGAAAAAACCTAAATATCTAAAATAATCATATCTGTAACCTATCATTGAATCTAAAGTACTTATGGCTTTATAAGAAAAACCAAGTGATAAAGGCCCTGGCAGAAAAATTGAAAATTTCATAAAAAAAATTCCAATAAAAATCCAAAATAATGGTCCAAATATTCCATCAACAGAATTCTCGGTCAGACTCTCTGTACTTGATCTCAAAAGATGTTCTAAAGAAGATGAACTTACATCCCTACTAACTATCCTTTGTACCTTCTCTTTGATTATTTTCTTATTTTGGTCATTAATTTCTTCGTGTTCTATTAGGTCTGCAATCTCTTTCACACTTGAAATAAGTCCTTTAGTCGCAAAACAACTTGAAAGTCCAAAAAAAATTAACAATCCAACAAAAAAGTGATTTCCTGATTTCATATAACTGAGTTCCATCAATTTTCCTAAACCAAAACTCATTCCAATAGTGGATAAAGCTATGATGAACCCTCCCCAAAACAATATATTTTTATTTTCCCCAAAATTATTTATGAGGTAATCAGATATTTTTTTTATGTAAAAGCCAATTACTTGAACAGGGTGAATTAAGAATCTTGGATCGCCTATCAATAAATCAAAACCAATCGATCCAAGAAATATTAAAAATAAATTTATTTCAGCCAACTGAACATCGAGCGCAGACCTTTACCCACTTTTTCAATTTCATGTTTTGAATTCTCTTCTCTTAATTTTGTCATTAAGGGTTTATTTTTATCGCATTCTTCCACAAAATTCTTAGCGAAAGTTCCATCTTGAATATCTTTTAGAATTTTCTGCATTTCTTTCTTTGTATCACTATTGATAAGTCTTTTACCACTTACATAATCTCCATATTCTGCAGTATTTGAAATGGAATCTCTCATTTGAGATAAGCCTCCCTTCACCATTAAATCAACAATAAGTTTCACTTCATGTAAGCATTCGAAGTAAGCAAGTTCGGGCTGATATCCTGCCTCTACAAGAGTTTCGAAGCCTGATTTGACGAGTTCCGATAATCCTCCGCACAAAACTGCTTGTTCACCAAATAAATCAGTTTCTGTTTCTTCTTTGAAGTTTGTTTCAAGAATCCCAGCTCTCGTTCCGCCAATTCCTTTAGCGTAAGCCATCGCAAATGATCTCGCATTTCCGGAAGAATCCTGCTCTACTGCAAACAATGCTGGTACTCCTTGACCATTTTGATATTCCCAACGAACAGTGTGTCCAGGTCCTTTTGGGGCAATCATTACAACATCCACAAAACTAGGAGGTTTGATAAGTCCGAATCTTATATTGAAGCCATGAGCAAAACTTAATATCTTTCCTTCTTTTAAGTTTGGTTCTATTTCTTTAAGGTAAACATCTTTCTGAAACTCATCAGGGAGGAGAATCATAATCCAGTCTGCTTTTTCGCAAGCTTCAGAAACACTAAATACTTGTATACCATCGTTAATAGCTTTACTTTCAGACTTACTTCCTTTATATAGTCCAACAATTACATCCATGCCGCTATCTTTTAGGTTTAGGGCATGTGCATGACCTTGTGAACCATATCCAATAATCGCTATTGTTTTATTATTTAAAAGACTTAGATCTGCATCTGTGTCGTAAAAGAGTTGGGTCATTAGTTGTAGCTTCTTTGCGTTTGATAATAATTATTTTAGACATTAAGGTGTAAATAAACCAAAAAAATTATTAATTTAAAAATTAAAATTAAAATATTAATTTAGAAAATTTAAGACTGATTTGCTTCGCTTGGATGTGTAATTACTCTATCGATTAAGCCATAATTTTTTGCTTCTTCGGCACTTAGAAAATAATCTCTATCAGTATCCTTTTCAATTTTCTCAAATGATTGACCTGTCATATCTGCCATAGACATATTTAACATATCTTTAATTCGTAAAATTTCCTTAGCTTCTATTTCAATATCACTTGCTTGACGTTGAGATGTCCCGCCTAAAGGTTGATGGATCATGATTCGGCTATGCGGCAAAGCAACTCTTTTGCCTTTAGTGCCAGCGGCCAATAGAAATGCTCCCATGGAGGCTGCCAGGCCTACGCATATGGTAACTACATCACTTTTTACGTATTTAATAGTGTCATATATAGCCAAGCCAGCAGTTACTGATCCTCCTGGACTATTTATATAAAGATAGATAGGTTTGGAATTATCGTCAGAATCTAAATAAAGCATTTGAGCAACAAGGCTATTAGCAATCCCATCATTCACTTCTTGGCCAAGAAAAAGAATTCTTTCAACACCTAGTCTTGTATATATGTCAACCCATCTTTCGTATTGACTTCCTGGAAGTCTGTAAGGCACGCTTGGAGTTCCTATTGGCATGATTTTAAAATAGTTTTGTGAGTGTTAAATTTTAGTTGGCAGATCTTTTTGACTTGAGAGTATTCTATCGATAACTCCATAATCTAGTGCTTCTTGGGGATTGAGGTAACTCATCCTGTCAGAGTCTTTTGAGAGTTCTTCGATAGTCTTTCCAGTATTTCGAGATAAAATCTCCAGCATTGATTTTTTATTTTTCAAAACTTCCTCAGCTCTTATTTGGATATCGGTTGCTTGCCCTCTTGCTCCGCTTATAGGTTGATGCAAAACAATAGAGGCATGTGGAAGAGCGGCTCTATGCCCCTTAGTGCCAGATGAAAGGATAACTGCAGCAGTCCCCATTGCTTGTCCTATACATATTGTGTGTACTGGAGGCTTAATGTAACTTATTGTATCGCAGATAGCGAAAGCTTCTGTTTCAAACCCAACTGCGTCACCAGTGTACCAACTTGTCCCAGTTGAATTGATATAGAAATAGATTGGTTTTTCTGGATCCTCAAACTCTAAATAAAGAAGTTGAGCAATGATTAGCTCAGTAACATCCATACCTAGTTGTCTTTTCGCATCATCATCTGAAAATAATGGTAAACCAAGATAAACTATTCGCTCTTTCAGTAAAAGAGAGGGGAGATCAGGGGGTGGGGTCCTCATAACGGTGTTTTCGCCGTAATAAGGAGCAGATACAGTCATTTGTATCACAAAATTAATATTGAACTGATTCTAGCTAGATTTAGCCCTGTGTCGCTGGTGATTTAAAAGATTTGTTTGACTCAGGATTATTTATTAGTTTTCCAAAGATCATTCTTCCAGTAGGAGTTTGTAATGCTCCAGTAATAACAATATCTATTCTGTTTCCTACAAAATTCTTTGCCTCATCAATAACAACCATTGTGCCGTCATCTAAATATCCTATACCTTGCATTTTTTCTTTGCCTTCTCTCACGATTTTTATATTAAGTGATTCTCCTGGTTGCACTTCTGGCCTTAAGGCAATAACCAAATCACTCAAATTCATAACTTTTAATTCTTTTACTTCAGCAATCTGAGAGAGATTATAATCAGCTGTAATTAAAGTTCCTGTCATATCCTCAGTAATTTTCAAGAGTTTTTCATCTACCCCATTACCTTCATACTTTGTTGGGTTTATTACAAGTCTTCTCCCATATAAATCTCTTAATTCTTTTAATAACTTGAGACCTCTTCTGCCTTTCGATCTTTTTTCATTACTGCTTGAGTCAGCTAATGTTTGTAATTCATCAATTACACTTTGAGCAACAATTAATTGCCCTTCCAATAAGCCGCAACTTAATAAGCCATTGATTCTTCCATCAATAATTACGCTAGTATCAAGAATTTTCGGACTTGCAGCAGGAAGGATACCCTCATTGACTAGATATGCATCAGTATTATTTGGATTAAATAATCTTAATAATGTCCTTCCATGAGTATCTGCCAACTTATAACCAAGCACACCAAAGAAAATGTTGCTTAATATAGCTGCCAAGGGTTTTGCGAAAAAAACCTCTCTAGGGAAGGGAATTAATAGTATTGGAGCAAGTAGGAGATTCGCAACAAGTAATCCTAAAATTAATCCTACGGACCTACTTATTAGTAAATCCGTAGGCATTGTTCTTATTTGATCTAGAAACGTCTTTCTAAGTTGCAGAAATACAAAACCAGCAGCTAATCCTACAAAAAAACCAATTATTGCTAAAACAATTCTAAAACCTTCTACATTAGATACTTGTTTGAGTATGTCTACTGGCAATAAATCAACACCAAGCCATCCTGATGCAGCCCCAGACAATACAAATAAAATTAATACTAAGATATCTGTCATATCTATAATCTACTAGGATTTATTAATTGAGTAAATAAGGATTTTATTTTTTTCGATCCTTAATACTCTTTTGGGACTTAAAAATGAATTTTTATTATGAATAAGTTTCCAAGAAGTGCATATGTGCACATTCCTTTTTGCCACAGAAGGTGTTTCTATTGTGATTTTGCAGTTATTCCTTTAGGAAACAATGTTGAAACTTTAAAAGGTTATGGAAGCAAAACTGTCCAAGAATATTTGCAATTTTTATTTAAAGAAATATTGTCAATTAAGCATAAATCACCTCTATCGACAATTTATATAGGAGGTGGCACACCATCAATTTTAGATCCAACCCAAATCAAAGAATTAATTGATCTTTTTAAAGAAAATTATGGGATTGACTATGGTGCTGAAATCACTATGGAGGTTGATCCAGCTAGTTTTACTCAAGATGATCTTTTTGGATTCATAAATGCTGGGATAAATAGATTTAGTCTAGGAGTTCAAAGTTTTAATACTCAGATTCTTCAAAAGTCGGGAAGGCGTCATTCGAAAGAGGATGCAGAAAAATCTTGTTCATGGTTGAAGAGAGAATATGATTCTGGGTTAATAAAAAGCTGGAGTTTAGATTTAATTCAAAACTTGCCACTTAGTGGATTTGAAGAATGGCAAGATGACTTAAAAAAAGCAATAACATTTTCACCACCGCATCTATCTATTTACGATTTAAATATTGAAAATGGCACTGTTTTTAAAAAATTAGTTAATTTAGGAAAATTAAAACTCCCAAGTGATGAAGAAGCTTTTAGAAATAGTGAATTAACCCATTTAATTTTAAAAAACTCAGGTTATTCAAGATATGAAATCTCAAACTATTGCCTTCCGCGACATCAATCGAGACATAATAGAGTTTATTGGAGTGGTTTAGGCTGGTGGAGTTTTGGTCAAGGTTCTACTAGTTCGCCTTGGGGGGAAAAGTTAACTAGACCAAGAGTTAGTAAGGAATATAAAGAGTGGGTAACTAGTCAAGACGAATTTAATTTAGATTTATCCCTAACTAATAATGAGTTTGTTTATAAAGAACTTGATGAGAAAATAATGTTGGGATTAAGACTCAAAGAGGGTGTAGATATCAAAGAAGTGTTTAAAGAACAAAACTGGGAAAACAAAAAATTTGAAAGCAACTTCAGTAAATTGATTGAAGAATGGGAAAGATTTATTAAAAGTGGACTACTAGTAAGAAAGGGGAATAGATTCTTCTTAAGTGAGCCTAATGGCATGGAACTTAGTAATCAAGTTCTTGTTTCTATGTTTAAGTGGTGGGATGAGATTAACTAAGTCTTTCAGAGTCTACCCAATCTTTTAGTTTATCCTTAAGTAATTTCTTTCCTTGGATAATTGGTTGGCAAAATGGGGGTTGATCATCATTGAGGCCTAACAAATCTGCAGTAACTCTTACTTGCCCATCGCAATAATTACCTGCGCCGATACCTATTGTGGGAATTGTTAAGGAATTTTGTATTTCTTTAGCAAGCAAATCAGGAATATGTTCAAGAACTATTGAAAAACATCCTAATTCTTCAAGAATTGAAGCCTCTTTCTTAATTTTTTCTTGGCTTGCTAAGCTTTCTCCTTGTTTTCTTAATCCAATATTTAGATAGCTTTGTGGTGTAAGACCAATATGACCCATAACAGGGATTCCCATTCTTATTAATCTAGAAATAACTTTTTGTATTTCTGGTTCAGCTCCTTCCACTTTTACAGCTTTTGCATAAGTGCTCTGAATGATTTTCCCTGCATATTCAACAGCCTTATCCTCACCACATTGGAAAGTCAGAAAAGGCATATCTGAAACAACTAGAGGTTGTTCCTCAATTTTTTTCTTAAATCCTCTTGAAACAGCATTAGTATGATAAATTATGTTTTCTAAAGTTATTGGCAATGTCGATTTGTATCCTAAACAGACCATTGCTAATGAATCTCCTACCAGGACGAGATCAACATTTGCTTGTTCTGCAATAGATCCTGATATGGAGTCCCAAGCTGTTAATGCAATGATTTTGCGAGATTTTTTTTTATAATTAACTAGGTCTGAAGGTAACATAATAAATTTATGTATCTTTTTTAATCAAGAATTGCTAGTATTATTCTGACTCGGCCTTTCGCAGTTTTAACGCCCAAACCTGGTCAGGACCGGAAGGTAGCAGCCATAAGGGATGCTTGAGGCAGGCGAGATAACCGAGTCACTCTATTTTAACCTTTAACCTATATCTTTTTTATTTTGCCTTAATCTTAAAAACTCAGGAATACTTGCTCCTGATTCTTTATTGTCGGAATAATTATATAAGGGTTGATTAGATAATCTGTTTTTTATTCTTTGCTGGTTTAATGGTTGGGTTGTTTCAAATCCTGTAGCAATTACAGTAACTTGTATCTCCCCTTCCATTGCCTCATCAACCACTGCGCCTACAATAATATTTGCTTCTTGATCAACAACATCATAAATAATTTCAGATGCAGAGGTCATGTCTTCTAAAGTCATGTCTTTGCCTCCAGTAATATTTATAACGCAGCCTTTAGCTCCATCAATTCTTGCTGCTTCTAATAAAGGACTATTCATTGCTGCCTGTGCTGCCTCTATAGCTCTCGATCTTCCTGAACCTATACCTATCCCGAGAAGTGCAGTGCCAGCCTCAGTCATAACTGATCTAACGTCTGCAAAATCAACATTAACTAATCCAGGGCAAGTAATTATGTCACTAATGCCTTTGACTCCCATCCTTAGAACATCATCAGCATTCCTAAATGCTTCTTGAAGAGGAGCACCTGCTATAACGTCTTTTAATCGGTCATTTGGAATAACTATAAGCGTATCAACGTTTTCAGCTAGTCTTGCGATCCCCTCCTCTGCTTGACGCATTCTTCTTTTCCCTTCAAAAGAAAATGGTTTGGTTACTATACCTACAGTTAGAGCTCCACTTTGTTTAGCTACTTCTGCAACAACGGGAGCAGCACCTGTACCAGTTCCTCCACCCATTCCAGCGGCTATAAAAACTAGATCAGATCCTTCTAAAGCTTGTTGAAGCTCCTCTTTGGATTCTTCGGCTGCTTTTTGCCCAATACTTGGGTTCCCACCTGCACCTAAACCTCTAGTGAGGTTTTGTCCAAGTTGAACTCTACTTTCTGCAGAAGATTGTAGTAAGGCTTGTGCATCGGTATTGAGGACTCTAAATGAGACACCTTCTAAATCACTATTTATCATTCTATTGACTGCATTACTGCCACCACCACCTACACCAATAACTTCTATTTTGGCGTTTTGGCTTGGAAGGATTTCTCTCGATTGATCAAAGTTTGGATTGTTACCGAAGCTCATCTCTTAATGGGAATCTTTTAATAGTATTGGGTGCATTATGAACTTACTGCGCTCATCTGTAGGAATTTGTTGAGGAAAATCCTAAAAATATTTATTTATTAAATATTTTGTTTTGAACGCAAAGTCCATATCAACACTACAATAATTAAAAAAAATTACTCAAAATCCTTTTTTAAATATTAGGGTTTGAACACTTTTATTTTTGGTTGATCTGGATTAGTGAGATCAATATTATCTATTTTTTTTGAAAAGCTATTTTTCTTAAATTCATTTTTAAGATAATTGATCTTTTGAAATTGATTGTTTATTAAATTTGGCTTAAATCCTAAGAATATTGTTTTTAAATCTTTTTCCTCAACAGTTAGAAACCCATCGGATGAAAAATTTATTTTAACTATCTCTAATTCATAATTATCTATAGCAATAAAAATTTTAGATAATATTTTTTTAAATTTTTCTTTCCACCCAAAAACTTTTACGGTTAATTTGTTCAAATTTTTTTCATCTACATTTTCTTTATTTATAAAAATTCCATCTTTATCAATAAAACCTAATATTTTTTCGCCGTTTAATATTCTCTCGCCGTAAGCTATTGGAGTTCTTGAATTAATATAAACTCTCAAGCCAAAAGGAAATAGTTCTCTGTTTACCGAAACATTCTTAAGAGATAAATTTTGTTTTAACTCTTTTTCTAACAAATTAGTTTCAACAAAAATTAATCGGATTGGAAAATTTAAAGATGAATTTTTTATTACATCATTCTGCGAAAATAATTCACTACCAGAAATCCTAATGTCCTGAGCATCAACTTTCTTGAGTGTTTTTATACTTAAAAGGCTTGTTAAAAATAAAAATGAAATTAGAAAAAAAATGCTTCTATTTTTGATTCCTTTTTTGTTTTTCACAAATCACATCGAGCTTTTTTCATCAGTTGGTCCATCCATTCTCTCGCTTGGTCTGCATCTGAAAATGGTACATCCATTTCTTTCCCATCCCCTACTAATCTCAACCTGCACTTACCTTGAGATTCACTTGTTAGAGGAGCTTCTCCAGAAGTTAGTGCCATTAATTCAACTAATTCCAGTTTCTTGATCGTAAAACAATCTTTTTCTTCAAATTTACCAGCCTCAAATGCGCTCCACTTTAACTCCCCATTTTTTAAAGATGCTGCACCTGAACTATCTAACTTGCAAAGTTCAGAATCACTAGCCCAACTTCTAAAAAGATTTTGCCTTCTTCTTTCTAACCATCCAAGTGCAGTTAATAAAATGAAGATTAAAAGTAATGGTAACCAAAGTAGTCCATGCAACATTTGATTTAAATTACAAATCTAAAGATATATCTACCAGTTTAGCCACAAGTTGTTCAATTTTTAAACCTGAAGCTTCCCAAAGCATTGGAAACATACTATTTTTTGTAAAACCAGGAATTGTATTTATTTCATTTAGCAAAATTTTATTTGAAGATTTTTCTAAAAAGAAATCTACTCTTGCGAAACCAAAAATATTTAGTGCTCTACAACTTTTAATAGCAATTTCTTTGATTTCTTTTGTAATTTTAGAATCTATTTCGGCTGGGATAATTATTTTATTATCTGAGTGATATTTTGCATCGTAATCATACCAATCACTTTCGTAATTTACCTCGCCTATCTTTGAGGTTAAGAGTTTTGAATTACCAATTATTCCGCATTCAATCTCCCTTACCTCTAAACCTTCTTCTATTAAAATTCTTGAATCTATTTCCCTAGCCTTTTCTAATGCTTGTAATATTTCTGATTCATTTTTGACTTTGGAGATGCCAAGAGATGATCCGGAGTTCGATGGTTTAACAAAAATAGGAAATTTTAATTTTTTTAAAATTTCATTAATTATTTTATTTTTTACTTCCTTATCGTTGAGATTATCATTTTGAAAAACTAGATAATTAACTTGTGGAAGTTTAAGATTTGAGAAAATTGTTTTCATTAATATTTTATCCATTCCAAGTGCAGAGCCAATAATTCCGCATCCGACTAAAGGTTTCTTTGTAAATCTAAGTAAGCCATGAATTGATCCGTCTTCACCATTAAATCCATGTAAAAGAGGAAACCAAATATCAACATTTTGAAATTCAATTCCGTCAAGGAAATTAATTTTTTCTTGATTAATAATTTCTTGTTTTTTTGATTTATTTTTTTCAATTTCACCATTTAGGATTTTTTCTGAAATATCACTATCAAGCCAATCTCCGTATTTGTTTATGTAAAAGGCTTTAACTGTAAAGCGTTCTTTGTTTATTTGTGCATTAAATGCTTGAAAAACTGTTTTTGCAGAGGATATCGATACTTCATGTTCATTGGAATGCCCGCCAAATATTAATCCAATACATTTTTTCTTTCCCCCGATCATTTAAAAAAAATTTATAAAGAAAGTTCTCCTGTTAAAGAAAAGGGTCTTGCTTCATTTATTCTGACATTTATCTCATCTCCTAACGAAAAATTAAAGTTAATGTTTTTGGGAATCTCTACGAAAGTTAATCTATTTGTTCTAGTTCTACCCATAATTTGAGATGAATTTTTTGGATTTAAACCCTCAATTAAAACGCTTTCGATATTACTGATATATCTTTGGTTTCTACTCCTAGCGGTTTTCTCGACCAAATCATTAATTTCTTGTAATCTAGCTTTTTTTACCTCTTCCGAAAGTTGATTTGTCCAAACTGCTGCAGGCGTATTTGGCCTTGGAGAGTATGCTGCTGTATTCACCTGATCAAAGCCAATTTCTGATATTAGCTTTAGTGTATCTTGATATTGTTGCTCGGTTTCTCCTGGGAAAGCAACTATCGCGTCAGCTGTGATTGATGCATCTGGCATTAATGACCTTATGTTCTCGATAATATTTTTATACTTTTTAATAGAATATCCTCTGGACATTTGCTTTAAAATTTCATCATTTCCACTTTGGAAGGGGATATGGAAATGTTCACAAACTTTATCAAGTTCATAACAAGCTTGAATCAACCTTTTTGAAAAATATCTTGGATGACTAGTAGCAAATCTTATTCTGCGAATTCCTTTAACATCATGAATATAATACAAAAGATCAGTTAGGGTATTCTCTTTTCTCCCCTCTTTTGTCGTTCCGGGAAGGTCTCTACCATAAGCATCAATGTTCTGACCCAAAAGAGTAATTTCTTTAAAATTATCATCAGCTAATTTTTGGATCTCACTTTTTATCGCATTTGGATATCTTGATTGTTCTTTTCCTCTGACAGAGGGGACTACACAATATGAACATCTTTCATTACATCCATAGATGATATTAACCCAGCCACAAATAGAGCTTTCTCTTCTGGCACTTGTTATATCTTCAGAAATGAAGGTTTCTTCTGTAGCAGCAACTTGATTCCCTAATTCAACTTTCTCCAGAAGATTCTCAAGGTTATTTACATGTTGAGGGCCCATTACTAGGTCAAGTTCTGGAACTCTTCTTAGTAAGGATTCTCCCTCTTGCTGAGCAAGACAACCTGCAACAACAAGTTTTAAGTTAGGTGTTTTGTGCTTTCTTTTTGCTTGTCTTCCTAGAAAGCTATAAACTTTTTGCTCTGCATTATCTCTAATAGTGCATGTATTGTACAAGACCAAATCGGCATTTAATTCATTATCTGCTCTGGTGTATCCCATTTTCTCTAATGTCCCAGCCATTCTCTCAGAATCAGCCTTATTCATTTGGCACCCAAATGTGGTTATCCAATAACTACCAGTAGTTGAATTATTTTGAGTTTTTTTTTCGTCTGATTTTGTTTTTGTTAGCACTTTGCTAGTAATTTTTTATGATTCTTTAATTCAAAATTACAAGTTAAATAATTTTGCTGCAATATTTTTGAGGGCGAGCGAGGGGATTCGAACCCCCGAATAGCGGCGCCACAAGCCGCTGCCTTAACCACTTGGCGACGCCCGCCTCACATTTATAAATTTAACAACTCGAGGGTAATTTTTCATAGTTATTTTTATCTTTTAGCGAAATTTGAATTATTTTCTAATTCAGTAAAGTTTTCTTATGATTTAAAATAAAAAAAAATTTAAAAATTTGAGTAATTCCGGCACAGCTGAGGTTCTTATTCCCAGAAGCCTTTGTTTAATAGAAGATATAGATAACCTCATTATCGATGTAGAGGATTTATGTTCAGTTTCCATTTGTTGGGAGGATGGATTTGTTTCTGAGTTAAAGCCTTTAAAAAATAAAGTTACAAAACCAAAAAATATTTTATTCCCAAGATTTGTTGAAACGCATTCGCATTTTGATAAATCTTTTACATGGGCAGACTTTCCTAATCTGGAATCAAACTATGGAGGAGCATTATCAGTAAATCTTGAAGAACATAAAACTAGAACTAAAGACAAGGTTCTTGAAAGAGTTGAGAAATCATTAAAACTCGCCATACAAAATGGATACCGAGCTATTAGAAGTCATATTGATACTTACAAAAGTCAATCTATTGATATTTGGATTGAACTTTTTAAATTACAAAAAAAATTTTCATCTGAGTTGACTTTACAATTCGTTGCTCTAGCTCCATTGGAATTCTGGGATACAACTAATGGAGAAGATTTGGCAAAAATATTATCCTCTAATGGAGGCATTTTAGGAGGTGTAATTGTTCCTCCTTTCAATAAAAAAGATACAAGCAAATTTCTTTCAAAGATGCTACTTCTAGCTAGTAAATATAAATTAGAAATTGATTTGCATATAGATGAATCAATTATTGAACCTGGAGCGGGAATAAAAGTTTTATTAGAGACAATCGAAAATTTAAAAATTAAAAGTATTCCAATTACTTGTAGTCATTTGAGTAGTCTTATTTCTCTAAGTCATAGAGAGATTACAAATTTAGGAGAAAAAATGGCTGAGAAAAATATTAAAGTTATTGCTTTACCTCTAACAAATTTTTGGCTGCTCAATCGAAGTAATAAAACTACCTCATTAAAAAGACCAGTTGCTCCAATAAAGCAATTACAAAAATCACACGTGGATGTATCTCTAGGTAGTGATAACGTTCAAGATCCCTGGTACCCATTTGGTAATTTTGATCCTTTTTATATGTTGTCTTGCTCTATACCTATGCTTCAACTAAATCCCTGGGAGAGAATGACTCTATCTTCTATTTTTTTAGCTCCAAGCAGATTATTAAACTTAAAATGGGATGGTTTAATTAAAAAGGGTTGTCCTGCTGATTTTGTGATTTTAGATGCACAAAGATGGGCAGATGTTTTTTCGAGTTCATTAAAGAGAAAAGTGTTTATAAAAGGCGATTTATATAGCTAATCGGCTAATTTATATACATAGCAATAAGAATTTAATTAATGAGATCAAAAACTCTTAAATTTATAGACAAATTTAGGGAAGTTAAAAACTTAGAGATAATTGAAAGCCAATCTGACATAAAAAGGCTTTCAAAAGATTTTTATAACTACTCTCCAATCCTTACTGAAAAATTAGACGAATGTATTGCTGATTTGGTGGTAAGACCTAGTGATCACAAAGCAGTAAAGGAAGTAGCAGAAATTTGTTGGGAATTTTCTATCCCACTTACTTTGAGGGGTTCAGGTACAGGTAATTATGGACAAGCTGTCCCATTGTTTAAAGGAGTTGTAATGCAGATGAGTAACTTTAATAAGTTAGAAGAATTTGATCCAGATACAGGCTTTGTAAAAGTACAGTCTGGCTGTGTGATGGGAGACTTGAATAAACAATTAGAAAAATATGGGAGGGAATTGAGGTTGCTTCCTAGTACTTGGAAAACTGCAACAATTGGTGGTTTTATTGCAGGTGGATCAGGAGGTATTGGTTCAATTAGGTGGGGATTTTTAAGAGATCCAGGAAATCTTATTGGTTTAGAGGCAGTAACGATTAATAAAAAACCTGAATTATTAAAATTTGATGCTGAAGAATCCGAACCACTAAATCATGCTTATGGGACAAATGGAATAATTACTTCTTTACTACTTGCTACAGATATCAAACGTAAGTGGTATTCAATAGTTATTGACTGTATTGAGTTTGAAAAAACAATAGAAATATTAAAAACTCTTACCAGCGCAGCAATTGATCTGAAACTAGGAGCAATTCTTGAAGATGAAATTGTAGATCAAATGCCAAAATGGCTTAAAAGTAATGCTAGAAGTCACAAGATATTAATTCAATCTACTTTTGGAGGAACAAAAACAATCGAGTTGATTTGTAAAAAATTCAAAGCTGAATTTACACTCCTTGGGGAAGAAGAAAAACTCGTCAATGGAATTTCTGAAGTCGTATGGAATCATACAACTCTTCATATGAGGTCTAAGGATAAAATTTGGACTTATTTACAGATGCTTTTGCCACTTAATAATGAACTAGAATTGATTAATTTTCTGAGAAAAAAATGGGGTAGAAAAGTTCTTTGGCATTTAGAGGCAGTTTCTCAACAAGGATCACCGCGATTAGCGGCTTTACCTGTATTAAGGTGGAATGGGATAGATGAATTAAATGAAATAATGGAAGATTGTAAGAAACTTGGGGCGTTTATTTTTAATCCCCATGTTTTAACTGTCGAAGGCGGAGGCCTAGGAGTGGTTGACGCAGATCAAGTAAAAGCGAAATTAAAATTTGATCCTAAAGGGCTATTAAATCCTGGGAAATTGGAAGGTTGGGAAGTAAAGGAACAATTTAATATTTAACATTTCTGTTTATTTGCAAATTTAATAAATTCAGCAACTAAAAAAATAGAACCCGTTAGGACTGGACGATTAGGTGGCCATTTTTCTAGGGAAAATAAATAGTCAATGGCAAGTTCAAATGTATTAAATTCAATTGTTTTTTGAAAGTCAATTTGTTTAATCTGAGAGAGATCATTTAATTGCCAACTAGGTTGGTTTGGAACTGGCACAAGTAATAAACGATCATTTTTCTTTAGAAGTGTTTTTAATATTGCGTAAATATCTTTTTGTCTTTGAACACCTAAAATCCAATAGATTCCTTTATCTTCATTCTCCCAATTTCTTCGCTCATTAGAGAGTGCTTTTGCAGCAGGATAATTATGTGCGCAATCTACAAGAATTTCTTTGTTGAAATAATTTATTATTTCTAGCCTTCCGTTCCAAGTTGTTTTTTTAAGACCTTCAGATATATGTTTTTCTTTTATACTAAATCCCAAATTATTCAGCGCCTCAATTGCTCCAACAGCTACTGAAGCATTTTGCTTTTGAAAAATTCCTTTTAATCCAAGCTCATAGCTGTTTGAAATTGAATCTTTCCAGATAATTTCTGCCCCAACCTCTTTTACTTTTGTGGTTATTAAATTTTCAACTTGACTATTTTGATTGCATGAGATGACAATTGAGTTTTTTTCAATAACTGCTAATTTTTCTTCGGCAATTTTTTCAATCGTATCTCCAAGAAATTCTTTATGGTCTAAGCCAATATTCCCAATAGCAATGATTGGTCTAGATTTATGGGCTGTTGTCGCGTCTAATCTTCCCCCTAAGCCAGCTTCAAGAATGAGTAATTCAACTTTTTTATGGTCAAAAAAATTTAGTGCACAGCAAATGATTTTTTCAAAAGGAGTTAATTCAAGTGTTGAAAAATTTTTTTCTATAAATCTATAGATTTTTTCAAAATCAGTTTTATTAATATTTTTTTTATTAACTCTAATCCTCTCGCATACATCCAAAAGATGAGGAGATGTCGTTACACCAAAATTCCTTTTAGCTTCAAAAAGTATACTTTCTAAATATGCCGCGATTGATCCTTTCCCATTGGTTCCAATAATCTGTATCGCAGGGATATTCTTGCAAGGATTACCAAGTTCTTTAAGTGCTTTTTTAATTCTTGATAAACCTAACTTGATATTATCCCTTTCATATTTAGGTGATAATAATTCAAAAGTTTTTAAATCTGCATTTTTCAAAATTTAAATTGCTATAAATCTTCAAAAATTGAATTTAGCTTATCCAAAAGAATATTAATTTCTCTTCGAGATATAACTAATGGTGGGACAATCCTTACAACATTTCCTCCTGCAGGGACTACCAGTAATCCTTTGTCAAAAGCTTTTAATGTAATTTTTTTTGCATCAGCATAATCATCATTGATCACAAGACCTTGTATTAAACCTAAACCTCTTTTTCCACTGATAATATTTGGAAATTTTTTCGACAATTCTTCAAACCCAGTACTTAATTGTTCCCCTCTTAGATAAACATTATTGATAATATTTCTTCTATTTATTTCTTCTAATACAGTTAGGGCAGCTTTACAGGCGAATGGGTTCCCTCCAAAAGTGCTTGCATGATCTCCTGGAGAAAAAATGTTGGCTTTTTCTTTTACTAATAATGCTCCAATTGCATGACCTCCTCCTAATCCTTTAGCAAGGGTGAAACCATCAGGTTCAATTCCTAAATTCTCATAACCCCACATTTTTCCAGTTCGTCCTACTCCACTTTGGACCTCATCTAAAATGAGAAGAGAATTATATTTATCACATATTTCTCTCAGGCTTTTAAAAAATATTTTACTTCCAGGAATTACGCCGCCTTCTCCTTGTATTGGTTCAACTAAAACCCCGGAAATTTTTTGATCATTATTTTCACACTCTTCAAATAATTTTTTTACCGAATCAAAATTGTTAAATTTAAAAAATTTGAACCCTTGAATCATTGGTTCGAAACCTTTTTGATATTTGGGCTGTCCAGTGGCACTCAAGGCTGCAAGCGTCCTTCCATGAAAGCTGGATTCTGCTGCAAGAATGATGGATTCTTTACCTTTATTTGTTGTATTCCCATATTTTTTAATTAATTTAATTGCTGATTCATTTGCTTCCGCACCACTATTGCAGAAGAAGACGCTTTTAGCACAACTCATATTCGTTAAAGTTCTGCTTAATTGTTCTTGTTCTTCAATGTTGTAGAGATTAGAAATGTGCTGAATCTTTTTTAATTGAGTTGACAATCTTCTTCTTAAAACTCTGTCGCTATGTCCAAGACTACAAGTTGCTATACCAGCGACTGCATCAAGATACCTTTTACCTGTTTTGTCCCATAGCCAACAACCTTTTCCTTTTTTGAAAGATATCTCGAATCGATTATAGGTATTCATCAAAGTGGGAGCGGTCGGACTTGAACCGACATACCCGAAGGTGCCGCATTTTGAGTGCGGTGCGTCTACCAATTCCACCACGCTCCCAAGGCTTTTGAAAAAATGAACTTTTTTATTATAACAAAAATCAACTTATTGACTATTGTTTTGGTCAAGGAAAGGTTATCAAGAAAACGTTTGTTAATAGTTAATCTTTTCGATAAAAACATAGAATTATTTATTGCATTTGCTGACAAGAAATGAGGTAAAAAAGAAAATTTAAACATTTATGATACATTTTTGTAAATAAATAAGCTTAAAAGTTGTTTTTTAAAGGGGATAGCTTCATGATTAGTAATATTGTGTTATATTTGGCAAAAAAACAAATGTCTAAAACTCAAGCTAAAAAATTATCCTTTAAATTTGTCCCCTATCTTTTTATTGCAGTAACTATTCTGACAACATTCGGATCTAATGGCGGAACTTGGGCATGAACGAATTCAAATTTAATGGTTTAAATAAAATTTGGTCTAATCGCTTTTTAGTTTTGTTTATATTATTTTTGGGTTGTATTTCACTAATCAATATTGCTTACGTTTGAATCAACTTTCTTAGTTTTAATAATATTATTGGAAAAGACTAAGCAACTTCGAGTTTTGAAAGATTCTTAGATTTAGGTTCAAGTTTATATCCATTCTCCTCAAAAGTATTTTTACTGATCTCTCTAACTATTTTTACACCTAAATTTTTTAGCTTTAATTCAAAATTTTCATAACCTCTATCTAGATGTTCTAATCCATAGAAATTACTACTACCTTTAGCGATGATTCCTGCAATTATTAATGCAGCTGATGACCTTAAATCTGAGCCAACTAGATTCATCCCATTAATTGTTTTAACACCTTTGATGTGAGCTATGTTTTTGTTTAGTTTTATACTGGCGCCCATTTCATTAAGTAAATAAATATGATTCATTCTGTTTTCGAAAATTGTTTCAGTTATCTTTGATTCACCATTTGCGATTGCCATTAGAGTTGTAAATGGTGCCTGCAAATCAGTAGGAAATCCTGGAAAAGGAGCTGTTTCAATATCCACCCCTTTAATCTCTTTACTCTTGATAGAAATCGAATTACCTTTAATCGTAATTTTACTCCCACTCTCTTGAAGCTTATTAGTGACAGCTTCAAGATGATGAGGTATTACTGGAGAAATTGTTATTGCAGAGGAAGTCGCAGCAGCAGCTATTAGAAAAGTTCCAGCTTCTATTCGGTCTGGAATTACTTTATGGGTACATCCGCCAAGCTTATTAACACCATCAATAATAATTGTTTCTTTCCCGGAGTCATAAATTTTTGCCCCCATTTTATTAAGCATTTGGCATAAATCTTGAACTTCAGGCTCTCTAGCAGCATTTTCAATAGTAGTTCTTCCTTTGGCTAAAGATGCTGCCATTATTAAAGTTTCAGTCGCACCTACACTTGGACAATTTAATTTAATATGAGTACCATGAAGTCTATTTTTGTTCTCCCTTGTTTTTGCCTTTACAATTCCATCTTCAATGATAATGTCTGCTCCTAGTGCGATTAATCCATTAATGTGCTCGTCTATTGGCCTTGAACCAATATTGCATCCACCTGGTAACGGTACTTGAGCTTCTCCAAATTTAGTTAATAGTGCACCTATACAAAAGAAACTAGCTCTTAATCCTTTAACAAGTTCATATGGAAGTTCTTTAATCGAAATAGTTGTTGGATCTATTTCTAGTTGGTTGTTTTTACGAACTAAATTCACTCCTAAATTCTTTAAGATATTTCCCATCTTTTCAATATCAGTGAGAAGAGGTACATTTTCAAGAATTATTTTTTCATTAGTTAGCAATGATGAGGCTAATAAAACTAAGGCGGAATTCTTCGCACCACTTATTTCAACTATTCCATTTAACTTGCCTTGGCCAAGAATCTTTAAATTTTGGGATTTAAGATATGACTTCGTTTTGCTTCCGCAAATCATTAAGACTTAATTTATTAGATTCATCATGACAAACTAATAATATTAAGTCCACCCTATGTAACGTCATGAATATTAATTAAAAGTGAAAATGTATTTTTTGATTTCTTGGGAAATAAAAATTTAATAAATAATTGATCAAAATATTTATGTAATTAAAATATAGTTAATAACAAATTTTTCAAAATACTCATAGAAAATACTTTTTTAAAAATAACTAGTAAAAACAATAATCTAGTTAAAAGATTTAGATCATTTAAAAGAGGATCATCTCCAAAAGATCAAGACTTTTTTTGCATAGAGGGTACGCATCTCATTAAAGAATTGCTGAAGTCTGGAAAAAATCCCTCTAAGATTTTAGTCACCGAAAAATGGCTAAGAAAGAATCAAAATCTAAGCAAAAAATTTGATGAGTCATTAATAAATATTGTCTCAGAGGAAGTCTTGGCATCTGCGATTTCAACGATTAATCCAGATGGGATAGCAGCTTTAGTAGAGATTTCAGCAATACCTAATTATCAATTTAATAGA
>NZ_CVSZ01000008.1 GCF_001180325.1 Prochlorococcus marinus | reverse complement strand
AAAGAGCATATTCTATTAGCTAAACAGGTTGGAGTTCCTGCTCTTGTAGTTGCTCTCAATAAGTGCGATATGGTCGATGATGAAGAAATTATTGAACTTGTTGAAATGGAAATTAGGGAATTGTTAGATAGTTATGACTTCCCTGGAGATGATATTCCTATAGTACAAGTTTCAGGTTTAAAAGCTCTCGAAGGAGATTCTACTTGGGAATCAAAGATTGAAGAATTAATGAAAGCAGTTGATGCTAGCATTCCCGAACCAGAAAGAGAAGTGGATAAACCATTCTTGATGGCAGTTGAAGATGTTTTCTCGATTACTGGTAGAGGAACTGTTGCTACTGGAAGAATTGAGAGAGGTAAAGTTAAGGTTGGAGAAGAAGTTGAAATAGTTGGAATACGAGATACAAGAGTAACAACCGTTACTGGAGTTGAAATGTTCCGAAAACTTCTTGACGAAGGTATGGCTGGCGATAATGTTGGTTTACTTTTAAGGGGTGTTCAGAAAGAAGATATTGAGAGAGGAATGGTTCTTGTGAAAAAAGGATCTATTACCCCTCATACTCAGTTTGAAGGAGAAGTTTATGTTCTCAAAAAAGAAGAGGGCGGAAGACATACTCCTTTCTTTGCAGGATATAGACCTCAGTTCTACATCAGAACAACTGATGTGACAGGCCAAATAACTGCATTTACCTCAGACGATGGCTCTAATGTTGAAATGGTTATGCCAGGAGACAGAATTAAGATGACTGGAGAATTAATTTGTCCAGTAGCTATCGAACAAGGTATGCGATTCGCCATACGTGAAGGTGGACGTACTATCGGAGCTGGAGTTGTTTCTAAAATTCTCAAATAATAAATTTGAATTTTAAAAATTTAACCTCCATCATTTAATATGGATTAATGGATAAGGGTCATTTTTATAAATGGCCCCTTTTTAGAAGTTATCTGAAATTATGACTGCATCAATTGCACAACAAAAAATAAGAATAAGGCTCAAAGCATTTGATAGAAGAATGCTAGATTTATCTTGCGACAAAATTATTCAAACTGCTGATACTACTTCTGCCTCAGCAATAGGTCCAATACCCTTACCTACAAAAAGGAAGATTTATTGTGTTTTAAGATCACCACATGTTGATAAAGATTCTAGAGAGCATTTTGAAACAAGAACACATCGAAGAATAATAGATATTTACAGTCCTTCTGCAAAAACTATTGATGCTTTGATGAAACTAGATCTACCTAGCGGTGTAGATATAGAAGTTAAACTTTAATAAATCCCGAAACCGCTCCAAATAGACTAATATAAAAATATTAAATGAGGTTTAAATGGGAGAACTCTCAGTAAGGGAATTACCTTTATTTCCTTTGCCAGAGGTAGTCCTTTTTCCTCAAGAAGTATTGCCTTTACATATTTTTGAATCTAGATATAGGATTATGCTCCAATCCGTTCTTGAAAGTGATTCCTTATTTGGAGTGATTAAGTGGGATCCCACTACCAAAAGTATGGCTAATGTTGGATGTTGCGCACAAATTTTAAAACATCAAACTGCAGATGATGGGAGAAGCAATATTATCACTCTCGGCCAACAAAGATTTCAAGTCTTAGAAATTACTCGTTCCACGCCATTTTGTTCTGCGATGGTTAGTTGGATTAGTGATGATAATATTGATGACTTTCAAAAATTAGATTCCCTAAAAGATTCAGTAAAACAAGCACTTAGTGATGTTATTAATTTAACGAGTAAATTGACTAATACAAAAAAAAATCTACCTGATAAATTACCTGAAAACCCATTGGATTTATCATTTTGGATAGGCGCTCATTTGGGCGGTCCTGTTGCGGCAGAACAGCAAAGACTTCTTGAAGAGAGAAATACTTTTACCCGTTTGCAAAGAGAATATGAAATGCTTGATCATACAAGAAAACAACTTGCAGCAAGAACAGCATTGAAAGAGAGTTTTCCTGATATAAAAGAAAATTAAATGTTTGAATTATTACTCTCTTTTTTTTTAATAGTTTTATTCTGTCTAGTCCTAGTGATAATATGGAGAAATAATGCTAGAAAATATATTTCTTCCGGTACAGTAGCTTCTGCATATGATGCTTGGACCCAGGATAAATTACTTGAGAGATTATGGGGAGAACATATACATTTGGGTTTTTATCCCCTAGGGGATAAAAAAATTGATTTTAGAAAGGCCAAAGTTCAGTTTGTTCATGAATTAGTCAAATGGAGTGGTTTAGATAAATTACCAAAGGGATCTAGAATACTTGATGTTGGTTGTGGAATAGGCGGAAGTTCTAGGATTCTTGCAGAATATTACGGGTTTAATGTCACTGGCATCACAATTAGTGAGGCTCAAGTTAAAAGAGCGAGAGAACTTACTCCTCATGGGCTAAATTGCCACTTCCAAGTAATGGATGCTTTGGATTTGAAATTTGAGGATGGATCATTTGATGCCGTCTGGAGTGTTGAGGCTGGTGCACACATGAATGATAAAACTAGGTTTGCAGATGAAATTCTGAGAACTCTAAGACCTGGAGGGTATCTCGCTTTGGCTGATTGGAACTCAAGAGACCTTGGAGCACACCCCCCATCATTTTTTGAAAAGTTAGTTCTTAAACAATTACTTGAACAATGGGTACATCCTAATTTTATTAGCATTAACGAATTTAGTAACATTCTTAGAACTAACGAAAATAGCTCAGGAAGAGTTATTTCTGAAAATTGGAACTTCTATACAAATCCTTCATGGTACGACTCAATTTTTGAAGGAATTAGAAGGCCCTTTGCTATTTTGTCACTTGGCCCATTTGCGATAGTGAAGTCGGTTAGGGAGATCCCAACAATACTTCTCATGAATTGGGCATTTAGAAAAGGTTTAATGGAGTTTGGAGTTTATAAATGTAGAGGGTAAATTAATCTAGTTCAACATTTTCAGAAAAATAATTACCAAAATCAACAAAATTCTTACAAAGTGGCTTTAACTTATTTTTTAATTCAAGAAGATTTTTAATGTTATTTTGATTATTGATTTCTAAATCAACATAAATTATATATTCCCCTAATTCTCTTTTTGAGGGTCTCGATTCAATTTTACTCATATTAAATCCAAAATCTGCAATATAATTTATAGCTTTAAGCAAAGCACCAGGTTTATTTGAAATTAATGAGAAAGCAAAACTGGCAATATTAGCTAAATTTGAATTTGATTCCTTACTCAATAAAACAAATCTAGTGCAATTACCTGGAACATCATTAATAGGAAAGGCTAATTCTTTAAGTCCTTCGATTTTAATTAACGATTTTGAACCGATAGCAGCTCTGAATTTACTCCCCTTGATCATATTTACAGCTTCTGAGGTTGAATTTGTTGGGAGAGGAATTGCATTTGGAAGATTCTCAGATAACCATTCTGAACATTGAGCTAATGCTTGAGGATGAGATAATACTTCTGAAATGTTTGAAAGTTCTCCATCACTAATTAATGCGTGTTTTATAGGTAAAACAATTGCTTTATTTATAAAAATATCAGGAAATTTCCATAGGGCATCCAAAGTAGCTGTGACTCCCCCTTCTACAGAATTTTCTATAGGGACTACTGCCGCATCACAATTGTTGTACGCTATGGATTTAATGACCGAATGTAACCCATTACATGGTACAAATATAGGTGTCTGAAAATTGGCAAGCTTTGATAAAATATGAGCTGCTTTTTCTGCGTATGTTCCTTGAGGACCTAAATATGCAACTTGTTTGCGCATGATTAATTGTAAAAAAAAAAGAGATCAAATAAGCATTGGAGGAATATAGAAAATGCTATTGTCTTTTGATGCTAAACAGAAACTCAAGCTTTCTGTAACACGTAATAAAGAATATCTTTCTAAATATCTTTTGGAAGAAGAAAGAGTAGTTGGAGCAATGCTTGACTCCAAAAAATTAGTACCTGAAGGAGTAGGTAGATATAAGTATACAGTAACAAGTTTTAAGGTTTTTCAATTAGATATTAACCCTGTTGTCTCAATTGCGGTAGAAAATAAAGATGGGATTTTAAAAATGAGTGCTCTAGAAAGTACATTGGATGGTCTGGGGATTATAGATGATTTTGATCTTATTTTGAAAGCGAATTTGGAAGCAACTGATATTGGTTTAGAAGGTGAAGCGCTCCTTGGGGTATCTGTAAGTCAACCTCCTCTATTGAAGTTGGTACCAAAGAAAATTTTGGAATCTACTGGTCATTCGGTATTAAATGGGATTCTGTTGGGTATAAAGTCTCGTGTTCAACAGCAACTCGTAAAAGATTTTTTAGATTGGTGTAAGTTAAATAAGATTTGATTTCTTCAAAAAACTTATCCTGTGAAGTTTAGTTATTCCATTTTTTTTTATTAATGAAAGATGCTCTATGGTTCCGTAACCTTTATTTTTAAATATCAAGTATCCTGGGTATTTTTTTTCTAACCTCTCCATTAGATTGTCGCGAGAAACTTTGGCAACTATGCTTGCTGAAGCTATCGAGATAAACTTTGAATCTCCAGATACTATGTTTTCCTGAATTCCTTCCCATGGCCTTAATAATAAGGGACCATCAATTTTTAACTCAGATGGCTTTTGTTTTAATTTTTTTAAAGCTCTTATCATTGAAAGTTCTGTCGCAACCCTGATACCTAATTTATCTATTTCTCTGGCCGAAGATTGCCCAATTCCATAATCTGAAGAGAGTAATAAAATTTTTGGTAAAAGTAATTTTCTTTTTTTTGGAGTAAGTTTTTTACTATCTGTTACTCCAAATTGTTTTAAGATAAATTTATTTTTTTCAGTTAATACTACAGCAGCAGCAAAAACTGGACCAAAAATTGATCCCCTTCCAACTTCATCAATTCCAACTTCGAATACTTTATTCAATGCTTGCTGAAGATCTTCTTCTTTTTTTTCTTGTATTATTTAGTTCATCTGTAAGTTCAATTTCATCCTTTTTATCTGTAAATACAACTTCATTATTTTTATTAGTTTTGTTTGTTGATTTGTCTTGAGAATTTGCATTTGATTCGATTTTAATTTGCATCTTCTCTTCTCCTGCTTTTGAGATTTTTTTAATTTGTTTTGTGTTTGTTTTTTTATTATCTAGGGATTTTTCCGTTTCTTTATTACTTTCTTTTAAACGCACAAAATTATTGCTGGTGAGATATTCTTTACCCAGCTTTATAAGTGGATTAATACCTAATTGACTGAAAACAATTTTTTCTTCATTTGAAAGATCAACTGTTATTATGTTTTTTTCTTTTGAATTTGATTGGTTCAAATTATCATTATCATTTTCTTTTTCTTTTTCTTTTTTATTAGAAGAATTGTCTTTACTTAGGTCTTTGGATTTAATTAATTCCTTGTCACTATTTTCCTGCGCATCATTTGATTGAGAAGTATCTGTATCTAAAGATTTTAGATTATTTGATTGATTAGATTTATTTTCAACATTTTTAATTTTTAATTGAGAAATTTCGTAATTTAATATATTTTCTACATGTCCGGTACCATCGCATGTAGAACATTTTTTACCGAATAATTCATATATATTTTGACCTTGCCTTTTTCTAGTTAACTCTACTAAGCCTAATTCAGTGAGCTGAGCTATTTGAGGCCTAGCAGAATCATCTTTTATTGCTGAGGTAAAATGCTCAAGTAACTGAAATTGATCTCTTCTAGATTCCATATCGATAAAATCTATTACGATAACTCCACCAATATTTCTTAATTTCATTTGCCTTGAGATTTCAACTGCTGCTTCGCAGTTTGTCCACAAAACGGTTTGTCTTGAATTTGCTGATCTTGTAAATGATCCAGAGTTTACATCGATTACTGTTAAAGCTTCAGTAGGTTCGATAATAATATAACCTCCCGAAGGAAGATCTACTCTCGGCTGGAGAGCTTTTTGAATTGTTTTCCTAATTTCGTACTTTTCGAAAATATGTTGGTTTAAACTGTTATCGTGAAATTCAATATTTATATCAGATTCATAATTTTTTAAAAAATCTTTTGCTCTTTCAACTGAAAATTTACTATCAATAATTATGCTTTTAGTTGATTCTTTTATATAATCTCTCAAAATCTTATGAGAGAAATCATCATCTCTTTTTATTAAATTTGGCGGATTAGAAGATTCAGAAACTTTCAGTATATTTTCCCATTGTTGAATTAATTGTTCTAAATCTTCAAGTAGAATTTCTTCTTTTATTTTTTCAGCCTCTGTTCTAAATAATAGGCCTGTGCTGGGTGGTTTTATTAAAACCCCAAGAGCTTTCAAACGGCTTCGTTCTGTTTCTGTATTTATTTTCCTTGAAATATTTACTCCTTGTCCATGAGGTTGTAATATCAAGTATTTTCCTGGAATTGAAATATTTCCGGTTAGTCTGGGACCTTTAGATCCTGTAGGTTCCTTAATTACCTGTACTAGAACTTTTTGTTTTGGTTCTAGTAATTCAGTTATTCCAAATATCCCTTTTTTAAGTCTTAGTGGACCTAAATCTGAAACATGGATAAATCCATTTTTCTCACATTCACCAATATTTATAAAAGCTGCATCAATGCCAGGGAGAACATTTTCAACTGTTCCTAAAAAAATATCGCCAATTTGATATTGACCTTGTGCGACGATTAATTCGTCAACACGATCATCTGTGAGTAGTGCTGCTATTCGAGCCTGCTCAGCGATGATAATTTGCTGAGACATATAATTGATTCTGAATGATTTGGATTTTGAAAATCGTCTAAATTAAAGAATTAGATTTTAGTTTTAATAAACCAATTTTTAGCTATAAATATTTACTTTTTAGAATTAATAAAGTTAATAGTGATTAAATTCTACTATTTATAAAGATTTAAACAATTTTCAAACTAATGGAAATTGAATTCATAGCTATGACTATTTCTTAAATTAATCATAACTTAGATAATATTAACATTTAATCACCACTAAAGCACGTTGATACATTATTCTAATATTGGTGAGATTTTTAATCTAAAGTGGTTCAAGTAAACGAAAATTATTTAAAACTCAAAGCAGGATATTTATTCCCTGAAATTGCTAAAAGGGTAAAAATATATTCTCAATCAAATAAGAGTGCTGACATTATTAAGCTTGGCATTGGGGATGTTACAGAACCATTACCTAGAGCATGTATAGAGGCTATGGGTAAAGCTTTAGATGATATGGGAACAGTAGATGGTTTTAGAGGCTATGGACCAGAACAAGGTTATTCTTGGCTCAGAGAAAAAATATCTGAAAATGATTTTATTTCAAGAGGTTGTCAAATTTCACCTGAAGAAATCTTTGTTTCTGATGGTTCTAAATGCGATAGTAGCAATATTTTAGATATTCTTGGCAAAGATAATTCAATTGCCGTAACAGATCCTGTTTACCCAGTTTATGTAGATAGTAATGTGATGACAGGAAGAACTGGTGATTCTCTTGAAAATGGTACTTATCAAGGATTGACATATCTTCCAATAAACGAGGGAAATAACTTTCTGCCAGAACTACCTGAAAAAAAAGTTGATATTTTATATCTTTGTTTTCCTAATAATCCGACTGGAGCAACGATTAATAAAGCAGATTTGAAAAAGTGGGTTGACTATGCTCTTCAAAACAAATCCCTAATACTTTTTGATGCAGCTTATGAAGCATTTATTCAAGATAATGATACTCCACATTCAATATATGAGATTGAGGGAGCAAAGGATTGTGCTATTGAATTTCGATCTTTTTCAAAGAATGCAGGATTTACTGGAGTTAGATGCGCTTTTACAGTAATACCTAAAAATCTCAAAGGTTTGAGCTCAACAAATGAGGAAATAGATTTATGGCATCTTTGGAATAGGCGACAATCTACAAAGTTCAATGGAGTAAGTTATGTTGTTCAGAAAGGAGCAGAGGCTGTTTATTCTCTTGAAGGTAAGAGACAGGTGAGAGGTTTAATTGATTTTTATATGGAAAATGCAAAAATAATGAAAAATAAACTTCAGAATTCAGGATATAAAGTTTTTGGTGGAGACAATGCTCCTTATATCTGGATTAAAGTTCCAGATCAAATGACATCTTGGGATTTTTTTGATTTCCTTCTTCAAAAAGTTAGTGTAGTGGGAACACCTGGGAGCGGATTTGGATTAGCAGGAGAGGGTTATTTTCGCTTGTCAGCATTTAACTCACGAAGAAACGTCCTTGATGCAATGGAAAGAATAATTAATATATAATTATTAGTACATTTTAAACTTTAATAAATTTAATGCTATCTATAACGTTAGAACAAAGTGTAAATAACAATTCAGCGGTGATTGAAAAGAAACCTGCTGAATTAAAAAATAAATCTCCAAAATATAAGGTTTTACTTCATAACGACCCAGTTAATTCTATGGAGTATGTCACAATTTCACTCCGAGAAGTTGTGCCGCAATTAAGCGAACAAGATGCTATTGCAATAATGCTTGAAGCACACAATACGGGTGTAGGTTTAGTAATTGTTTGTGATTTAGAGCCAGCAGAATTCTACTCAGAATCATTAAAATCTAAAGGAATTTCTAGTTCAATTGAGAAAGAGGATTAATAATGTTTAATTTATTTGGAATGAGCTAATTTCCTTTCTGACAAAGGACGGACTTTTAGGGATTCTTTTAAGGAGGACTTTCCATATTCTCTCTCAAGAATGTCGATAACTGTTTTGCCAAATTCGTCTTCAGGATTATCAAAAGCTTCTAAGCAAACTTGACCAAGTTTTTTCCCTAGTGAGCCTGGATTCCAAAGAAGTTTTCTCGCTGTCCAGGGCATCATGCTCATTGGATTATAATTTGGCTTCAAAATTTTATTTTCCAAGGCGTATTTCTCAAGAAGAGTGTGAGGTTGCAAACCTATAAAGAATATGGCTGGATCAACTAGGCCTTTACCAAAAATATTTTCTAGTTCTCTATGGTAAGCAATTGTTTGTCTTATGGTGCTAGGAGTTTCATCAAAAACATTAAATGAATAATTGACTGAAACATGATTCTTGAAACCTGATTTGACTAGCATTCTGCAATTATTTAATACAGTTTCAAGGTCATACGCTAATCTCATTTTTCTAACAAGTTCTTGAGATCCCGACGTGATACCTATTTCAAAATAGCTCATACCTGTATCAACCATAAGCTGAGCTAGCTCAGCATCAATATTATCTGCTCTGATATATGCTGCCCAATTAATATCGTCCCAGCCTTGGTCCTTAATTGCTTGCAAAAGTATTTTTGCATCTTCAATATGTTTTTTGGCTGGAATAAACTGTGCATCTGTGAACCAAAATCCCCTTACTCCAAGGTCATATAATTGCTTCATTTCTTTGATTACTTCCTTAACAGGATTAACGCGAACCTGCTTCCCTTCTACAACGGTGTAAACACAGAAACAACAATTATGAGGACAACCTCTTTTTGTTTGTACCCCTACGTAATAGTCGCCACCTTCAATGTACCAATCAAATTCAGGCCATATTGATTTAATATATTTATAGTTACAGGCAGTTTTAACAGTTCCTAAAGGTTGTTCATGTATTAATTTGTTGCGAGGTTTTTGTCCAGCGATGTAACATCTTTCTTCCTCTATTGAATCTCCTCTTATGATTTTTTCTATGAGATTTTCTCCCTCTCCAACTGAAATAACTGTTCCTTTTGGGAGTAGATTACCCAACTGTTCATAAAAGACACTAACAGCCCCACCTCCTAAAATTACTTTTACATTTTTATTGTATTTTTGTGCTCTTTTAAGTCCCATCTTGACTAAAGAAGTATTTCTATATATTTCTCCATAATGAGATGCAATTAATTTTAATCCTCCCCAGGAACCTCTAATTTTTTTAAGGATATTTTTTGAGTAGAAAACTTCAAAAGAGTTTTGTAGGGGATTTCCACTTCTTCCATCAACAGGGGCATAAATTTGTATATCTCTCCACGAAAAAATGATTAAATGTGGTCTAAATTGATCAATTTTTCTAGCTAAATATTTGGAAACTCTATTAGATGGAATTATTGCTAGATCAATGAATTGCTGCTCTAAATCTGGAAAACATTTATGAATATGGTCTGCTAGATAAATAGGTCCTATTGGAAATATTGGATTACATGGCAATCTTACAGTTAGTATTTTTCCATAGTGCTTTCTTTGGTAATTTTTTTTATTTAATTTTTCGAACTTCAAATTAAAATTCATGTCATGAAATTTAATGAATTAATTCCTCTAAGAATCTAACTACTTTATTACTAATTTGGAGAAATTAAAAATCCTAAGAAAATACTCGCGAAAATTTTATTTAATTTAGATATCAGAAATCATATAAATCCAGCATACTTTGAGAAGTTTTAATCCATCTACCCATCTAGATATATTTGGTGCTCCAGATTTTCTTGCGTAATACCTAACAGGATAATTTAGTATTTTTATGTTATTGTTCGCAGCTTCAAATATTATTGTAAAATCTCCAAATGGGTCAGATTTAGAATCCCAACTTCCGTTTTGTTTCATAAGTTTAAAGAGTTTTCTTGAAAAAACTTTTGTTCCACAGAGTGTATCTGATACAGGCTTATTTATGAGAATTGATAAAAAAATTGCGAAGAGTCTATTTCCTATATAATTTGCCCATCTCATGGCATCTTTTTCCATTGGAAAAGTTGTGCGGGCGCAGTTAATTAAGATATTTTTATTTTTGGTTGATTCCATAATTGCTGCAATACTGTCATCAATATCTACAGTAAAATCACTATCAATTATGGCGAGGGTCTCACCTGAAGAAATATTAAATCCTTCCACGACTGCATTTTTCTTCCCTTTAGAACTTTGTTTTAAAAGAGATATCTTGAAAGAATTTGAGAATTTTTCTTTTAATTCTTTCAAAATTTCATATGTATTATCATTGCTATTACCTTCAACAAATATAATTTCTAATTTATTGGTTATATTTTTAAATTTATTTAAAGCATTAATTAAAAGTTCTTTATTACCAGCTTCATTTCTTGCAGGAATTACTATTGATATTAAATGTTCAGAAATATTTTCACTATATTTATAAAAAACTATTTCGAGTTCATAGGCGAGTTGTTTAATGATTGGTATTTTCCGAAGAATATTTTTAATAGATTTTGGAATCACCTTAGTGGGCATAGGAGTTAGTTTTTTTGCTTTCCATCTAATTGATCTGTAGTTATAAATTTCTGCTAGAGATTCGATATCGCATAAAGTTATTCTTGCTTTGCTGGTAGTTTCTCTAAAAATTCTTGAATCTAATCTTAGCCATCTAGTGATTGGCTCCCAAGTATTACCACGGACTTTAATAGAAATAAATTCGTTATTGTCTTTGAAGAATTGATGAAGTTTATTATTAGTTAAATTCCAACTATTAACAGATCTCATTATTAAAGATTACAAACGACAACTAATTATATATGGATTATTTACTTTTTTAATATTAATTTCCATGGATTTAAAACATCATTTTCGTAAATTACTTTAAAAGAATTATCATTATTTTTTGTTTTAAGGTCAGTTGTCCATGCTAATTCAGATTTATTTAATTGATTAATACTTTCTAATCCCCTACCTAATTTAGGGGTTAATAAAGAAATCCTTATGATTTTTGATTGTGATTGAGGGTTGTTTATTCCTTTTTTATCAACCATGATCGTTTGATTTTTTACTAAATCAAGGGATGAAACATATTCCATTTTCTCTCTTAGTTCTCTAGATCTATCAGTGAATAAACCTGATTGCAGAATAAGTGAAGTAAATAAGTAAGGACCAATTATCAGAGTTATTAAGCTTTCTTTGAACGAATTTTTATTTTTTATGAATGACCAAGATAAGCCGAAAGATAATAATCCAAGGATTATAAATGTATTTTCCTTTGTATTAAAGTTAATTGAATCTTTAAAGAAAAAATAATATGTGAAAGTTAGCGCAAATATAAATAATGGAATTATTTTTGAAATCATAAATATAAAAAATCGCGCATATTTATAAGAATTGAATAAATATTTTATTCCTATATAAGTATTTAATGAAAAAATAGATGAGATTTGTAGAGTATAGTAGGGCGTTTTTGTAGAGAAAATGCTAAGGGTAGCTACTAAAATCAAGGGGAAAAAAGCAAGGATATATTTATTCTCTTTACTTTGAGAAATATTGTATGTTAAGCCAATAATTGCGAAAAAACTCCATGGCAGAAATGTTACGGGTACATTCCAGAAATAATAATAAAAAGGATTTGTAAAAGTATTTTTACTTGATAGAAAGTTAAACTTTTCAACTAGGTAAAAAATAATATTTTTGTCTAAATAAGGGTCGATAGAAAACGTCCAGAATAAAAAAGGAATAAATCCAATTAGTAGTCCTAACCAAAAGACTTTGATGAATAAAAATTTTTTTTTAAAAAATATATATGGTATAAGTGATAATAACGGTACAAAAACTAAAAAAGTTTTCATCATAAAAGCTAAACCAATCCAAATTCCAAAAAGCAGAATATAGAATTTATTTTTTTTACTTTTTATTTTGACTAAAGCTAATACTCCAATAGTTACTAAACATGAATAAATAATATCTTGAGTGGCTAAGTGTGAGTAGTCAAACCAGAGATATGTAGTGGCAAGTATTAGTGGAGATATAATTGCATATTTTTTATTAAATAATTCTTCATGTAATTTATAAGTTGTAAATAGCATCAATATTGAAGCGACTGTTGTTGGTAGATATGCAGAAAAAATATTTCTTCCAAATAACTCTTGTGACTTTGCTATTAAAAACTGTAATCCTATTGTTCTATCTAAAACATATTCATCCCACCAAAGTGGAATTGTCCAGTTATCTTTTTCTAATATCCATCTAGCTTGCAGTGCATAAAAACCTTCATCAAACGCAATATAACTTCTTTTGCCAAAATAAAATATAAGGGGAATAAAAACAAATAATTTAAAAAGATATATAAATTTTAAAATTTTATTAACCATTTTAATTTACTTTGTAAGTGCCGATAATTGGAATTGAACCAATGACCTACTGTTTACGAGACAGTTGCTCTACCGCTGAGCTATACCGGCCAAATTAATTATTCAATTTTCATATAAACTTAATTTTATAATTGAGAGAATTTATGTCAAAAATAGATCCTGAATTGAAAAAGAAATTATTAAAGGAATCCCAAGCTCCTTTCAAAGGATTAAGAAGAATATTGTGGATAGCTTTTAGCGGTTCTGCATTTTTGGGACTTCTAATAATGCTTTCCAGAATTGCAAGCGGAACTGAATTACAGCAAAATAACCTTCTCATACAGTTGGGTGCTTGTGTAATATTTCCTACTTTATTAATCTTTGACAGAAATAAAGATTAATAGAGCTAGGTGTTTAATTATTGTGATAAGGTTCTCTTTTTGGTTACAAATTTGAATGCTTCGATTACATCTCCTTCAATCCAAGAAGAGAATTTATCGCAGCCAACTCCACATTCAAATCCTGTATTTACTTCTTTAACATCATCTTTAGCTCTTTTTAGTGAGTCTAAATTACCCTCAAATATTACTTTCTCTGATCTAATAACTCTAAGAGAACAATTCCTTTGTAATTTACCAGTTTGAATATAACAGCCCGCAATAGCTCCTTTTCCGACTGCGAAAGTTGCTCTAACTTCAGCTTGCCCTAATGATTCTTCGACAAGATCGGGTTCAAGTAGCCCTTCCATAGCCAATTGAATATCTTCTAAGAGTTTATAAATTACTTCATATTCTCTTATATCGACGTCATTAGCATCAGCTGCTCTCTTCGCGCCAGAAGCCAATGAGGTGTTAAATCCAATAATTACTGACCCAGATGCAGCAGCGAGATCTATATCTGTCTCAGTTATTTCTCCAGGAGCAGAAAGTAGGACTCTGACTTGAACTTCATTTTTTGGTAATTGTTCTAGTGATCCTAATATCGCTTCAACACTACCTTGAACATCAGCCTTGAGAATTAAATTTAACTCCTTAAGTTCTCCATCATTTGCTTGAGTTGATAGGGATGATAAGCTAACTCTTCTAGAGGCCATTTGCTGAGCTAATTTTGTAGCTCTAGCATCTGTTGCCCTTTCTCCGACAATGGCTCGACCAGTTTTCTCATCAGGGTATACTTCGAATTCATCACCTGCAGTGGGTACCTCACTGAAACCTAGCGCTTCCACTGGGAATGATGGCCCTGCTTCTTTAATTCTATTACCATGTTCATCAACCATTGCTCTAATTTTTCCAAGGACTGAACCCGCAGCTAAAACATCTCCAGATTTCAAGGTTCCATTTTGTACTAACAAAGTAGCCACAGGCCCTTTTGCTTTATCTAGGTGAGCTTCAATCACAGTACCTTTTGCAAATCTATCAGGGTTAGCTTGTAGATCTTCTACCTCTGAAACTAATAAAATCATTTCGAGTAATTTATCAATGTTTTGTTTTTTGATAGCACTTACTGGAACCATTACTGTATCTCCTCCCCAATCTTCAGCAATTAAATCTTTTTCTGATAGTTCCTGCTTTACTCTGTCTGGAGATGCACCTTCTTTGTCAA
>NZ_CVSZ01000007.1 GCF_001180325.1 Prochlorococcus marinus | reverse complement strand
CTATTGTCTTCCGTGTTTATAAGGGAAATGGTGGCAGTAGGTTTAGAGGTATTACCACAACTTACTTGTACAAGACTTAATTGAAATTTAGCTTCTGGCAGCTGTACTTGTTCACTAACTATTGCTTCTAAATCTCTATCAGTAATTTCTCTTTTCCTGTCAGCTAAATCCTTAAAACGAGCAAAAGCATCATTTAAATCTTCTCTGCTCAAGTCATATCCCATCTCTTCTAATCTTGCTCTTACCGCACTTCTTCCACTAAGTTTCCCTAAAGATATTTTGTTATCACTCAAACCAACAGTTTTCGCATCGATAATTTCGTAAGTTAGTCTATTTTTTAAAACACCATCTTGATGAATGCCTGACTCATGTGCAAAAGCGTTAGCTCCCACAATTGCTTTATTAGGTTGTACAGTCATTCCAGTTAGGTTAGAAACAAGTCTAGAGGTTTTTGTTATTTCTTCTGTTCTTATAGCCGTAAGAGGAGTTGGGGAATCTGGATTTCTTTTGAAAAAACTATTAAAAAAACTTTTTCTAACATGAAGTGCCATTACTAATTCTTCAAGAGAAGCATTCCCGGCTCTTTCTCCAATTCCATTAATAGTACATTCTAATTGTCTTGCTCCATTTTTTACTGCCTCAAGAAAATTGGCTACTGCTAAACCCAAATCATTATGACCATGAACCGAGATTACTGCCTCATCAATATTTGGAACATTTTTATTTATATCGGCAATTAGTTTGCCAAATTCACTAGGAGTTGTAAATCCAACAGTATCAGGGATATTTATTGTTGTCGCTCCTGCAGTAATTGCTAGTTGAATCACTTCGTATAAAAAATCAGGATCACTTCTTGAGGCATCTTCACAAGAAAACTCAATATCATCTACTAAGGATTTTGCATAATTAACCATTTCTGGAACTATTTGAAGGACATCTTTTCTGGATTTTTTAAGTTTATGTTTAAGATGAATATCACTTGTCGCAATAAAAGTATGTATTCTTTTCTTGGGAGCTGGGCTTACTGCATC
>NZ_CVSZ01000006.1 GCF_001180325.1 Prochlorococcus marinus | reverse complement strand
GTTTTTATGGATATTCTTTATCAAATATTTTCCAGATTGAGCTTCTAAATATTGGTAGTTTTGCTGGAATTCTTGGTGGTGCTCTACTTTGCGCTATCCATGGAGCTACAGTACAAAACACTTTGTACGAAGATACAAGTATTTATACAGATGGTAAGGTTCAAAGTTCAACATTTAGAGCTTTTGACCCAACTCAAGAAGAAGAAACTTATTCAATGATTACAGCGAATAGATTCTGGAGTCAAATCTTCGGTATTGCTTTCTCAAACAAGCGTTTCTTACATTTCTTAATGCTTTTTGTACCTGTTATGGGTATGTGGACATCTTCAATTGGTATTGTTGGCTTAGCACTAAATTTAAGAGCTTATGATTTCGTAAGCCAAGAAATCCGTGCAGCAGAAGATCCAGAATTTGAAACTTTCTATACAAAAAATATACTTTTGAACGAAGGTATGCGAGCATGGATGTCTTCTGTGGATCAACCACACGAAAACTTTGTATTCCCTGAGGAGGTTCTTCCACGTGGAAACGCCCTTTAATAACTTATTAAGAGCTCCAAACCAAAGTATTGAGGAAACTGGTTATGCCTGGTATGTAGGTAATGCTAGATTAATCAATTTATCTGGACGTTTATTAGGAGCTCACATTGCTCACTCTGGACTAATAGTCTTTTGGGCGGGAGCAATGATGCTCTTTGAAGTTAATCATTTTACTTTTGATAAACCAATGTGGGAGCAAGGCTTAATCTGTATGCCACACGTTGCAATGTTTGGCTATGGAATAGGCCCAGGTGGTGAAGTTACTGATATCATGCCTTTCTTCCAAGCAGGCGTGGTTCACTTGATAGCTTCCGCTGTACTTGGTTTTGGTGGTATTTACCATTCATTAGCAGGTCCAGAAAAACTTGAAGAAGATTTTCCATTTTTCTCAACCGATTGGAGAGATAAAAATCAAATGACAAATATCCTTGGATATCATTTGATTGTTCTAGGTGTAGGTGCCCTAGCATGGTCAGTAAACTGGTGTTTTATTGGTGGTGCATATGATACTTGGGCACCTGGTGGTGGGGAAGTCAGACTTGTAAATCCAACTTTAGATCCAAGAGTTATTCTTGGTTATCTATTCAGATCTCCATGGGGAGGAGCTGGTTCAATAATCGGTGTTAACTCCATTGAAGATATTGTTGGTGGACATGTTTATGTGGGTATTACTGCAATTATTGGAGGAATATTCCATATCTTTACCAAACCATTTGGATGGGCAAGAAGAGCTTTTATCTGGAATGGTGAAGGACTATTAAGTTATGCTCTTGGTGGAATTTGTGTAGCAAGCTTTATTGCTTCAACGTTCATCTGGTTTAACAACACTGCTTACCCTTCTGAATTTTATGGCCCAACAAATGCTGAAGCTTCACAGGCTCAAAGCTTTACTTTCCTAGTGAGAGATCAAAGAATTGGAGCCAACGTAGGTTCAACAATGGGACCAACAGGTCTTGGTAAGTATCTCATGAGATCTCCTACTGGTGAAATTATATTTGGTGGTGAAACAATGAGATTTTGGGATTTCAGAGGACCATGGTTAGAGCCTTTAAGAGGACCTAATGGTTTGAGCCTTGAGAAAATCCAAAATGATATTCAGCCTTGGCAGGTAAGAAGAGCCGCTGAATATATGACTCATGCTCCAAACGCTTCTATCAACTCTGTTGGTGGAATCATTACAGAGCCCAATGCTGTTAACTTCGTTAATTTAAGACAATGGTTAGCTGCAGCTCAATTCTTCCTAGGATGGTTTACATTCATTGGTCATCTTTGGCATGCTGGACGTGCTAGAGCAGCCGCTGCTGGTTTCGAAAAAGGAATCGACAGAAAGAGTGAACCAGCTCTAGAAATGCCTGATTTAGATTAATTTCTATCTCCAATAAAAAAGCCCCTATCCTAGGATAGGGGTTTTTTTTGCTCAATTTTATTTTCTATATAAATTTTCTCTGAGCCATGGCAAACTTAATCCCATTACATTACTGAAGCAACCCTCTATTTTTTCTATATATTTACCCCCTATACCTTCTAAGGCAAATCCTCCGGCGCAATATAAAGGTTCATTTGTATCTACATAACTCTTAATTTCCCAATCTTCCAAATTAGAAAAATAAACTCTTGAACTTACTGTTTTTTTTATTATTTCAGTGATTTTAAAAATTTTGGAAGTTGAATCAAAATTCCCAATTATTAGAGTATGACCAGTATGTAAAAATCCAAATTCTCCAGACATTTTTTTCCATCTATTAAATGCTTCCTCTTTATTAGATGGTTTTCCATAAGCTTCTTCTTTAAATTCAAAAATTGAATCGCACCCAAGTATTTCCAAAGGTCCATAATTAAACTCTTCGGGCAATGATATGTTTTGAATATTTTCAGATATATTTTTAGCCTTTTGAAAAGATAATTCCAAAGCTAAATTAAATATATTCTCCTCTTGAATAGTAGTTTCATCAAAGTCACTTGATATTTGAATAAATTCGATTTGACAATTTTCTAGTAATTTCTTTCTAGATTGAGAAGCAGAGGCTAGAATTAACACAAATTTTTTAACAAATTATAATTCAATTTAATAATTAATAAATTCTAAAATTAATATAAATTACTAATGGAGTTAGAAGCAAAATTACATGAAATAAGGAAACCAATAATGGTCCTAGGCACTTCCAGCGGAGCAGGGAAATCGTTAACCGTTACTGCTATTTGCAGGATTCTTAAAAATTTAGGAGAAGAACCAATACCATTTAAAGGACAAAATATGAGTAACAACGCTTGGGTTGATTGGGAAGGTGGAGAGATGGCATATTCACAAGCACTTCAAGCTTTTGCTTCTGGTATTAATCCCTCTGCAGAGATGAATCCAATTTTATTAAAACCACAAGGAAATTCAATAAGCGAGGTGATTCACCTTGGCAAAAGCATAGGGACCACAACCGCAAAAAATTACTATAAAGATTGGTTTATTCCAGGCTGGGAAGTAATTAAAAAAAGTTTAAATTCTATTTACGAACGTAATCCGAATTGCCGTTTAATAATCGAAGGGGCTGGAAGTCCGGTAGAGATGAATTTGATTCATAGAGATCTGACTAATTTAAGAGTTGCTAAATATTTAAATGCAAATTGCATTTTGGTTACTGATATTGAAAGGGGAGGAGTATTTGCACAAATAATTGGTACTCTTGAATTAATGAAGCCTGAAGAAAAGAAGCTAATTAAGGGAATTATTATAAATAGATTCAGAGGAGACCTTTCATTATTTGAAGATGGAAAAAAATGGATAGAGAATAAGACTCAGATCCCTGTTATTGGGATTATTCCATGGTTAAATGATTCATTTCCACCAGAGGAT
Organism: Prochlorococcus marinus; assembly: GCF_001180325.1. Classification (GTDB taxonomy): domain Bacteria; phylum Cyanobacteriota; class Cyanobacteriia; order PCC-6307; family Cyanobiaceae; genus Prochlorococcus_A; species Prochlorococcus_A marinus_R. The sequence continues at coordinate 37,018 of NZ_CVSZ01000006.1, read as the reverse complement.
TCTTTAGATTTAATAGAAAAAAAATCACTTTCTAAAAATCCTGAAATCAAAGTTGGAATTATAAAATTACCATCTATTAGTAACTTCTCGGATTTTGATCCACTAGAAAATGAAGAGACGATATCAATTGAATGGATTAGAAAAGCACAAAACCTAAGTAAGTATGACATCATGATTCTGCCGGGTAGTAAACAAACTATTAAAGATCAAATATTTCTTGAAAATTCTGGCTTATCTCAGAATATAAGGGACTATTCAAATAACGAAGGTAATATTATTGGAATATGTGGCGGTTTACAAATGTTAGGGACTACTCTTGAAGATCCTTTTTTTAAAGAGGGTTCCAAAAAATATTCTGAACAAAAAATTAAAGGTATTGGATTACTACCATTAAAAACGACTTTTTTTAAAAAAAAATTAACACGTCAAATCAACTCTAAATCTATATGGCCATGCCAATCAGAAATTAATGGATTTGAAATTCATAATGGTCAAACTGTATTAGAGGGCATCCACCGTTCATTTAAGATTAATCCTATTTTTGAAGGTTCAGATCTTGGTTGGTATAAAGAAAATAATAAAGGCGGAACTATTGCAGGTACATACATTCATGGGATCTTTGAAAATGATAGTTGGAGAGATGAATATATTAATTTAATAAGGAAGAGTAAAAATTTACCATTATTAAATAAAAAATCAATATCTTATAAAAAAAAGAGAGAATCCATCATTGATAATCTCGCAAATGAATTCAATAAACATTTAGATATCACATCATTATTAAATTGAAAGATTCAAAAATTAAAATTCGATGGTCAAACAACAACGAGACCTATGCTTCTGAGGGGGATGATTGGTTCTCAACTGCAGAAAAAGCAGGTTTAGAAATTCCAGCTGGCTGCTTAACGGGTAGTTGCGGTGCCTGTGAGATAGATGTAAATGGTGAAACGATAAGGGCTTGTGTAAGTGATATTAAAAGTAATAAAAAAAGTCTATTAAAAGTTTCTTTAACTACAGATCCCTTTTGGGAAAGCTAAATCTTATATTTTATTAATATAAAAAATTCAAATTAATTCCAAATCTATAACCTTTATTTTTGAGAATTTGTCCGATGTCTTGAACTCCTGCGGCATCTGAATAATAAAAATCTAATGACTTTTCAGATGAAAAAGAATATCTCAATGCAAGAGTAGAATTTAAATCTGAATTATTTTTTATTGAAGTATTTATTTCTGGAATAAGCATCAAATTATCAGATAAATTTATATAACTTGAGAAGCCTACCCCTCCAAAACTTTCAACACCACTAAAAAAGTATTTTGGACTTACATTAAAGGCTAACCAATTGTTGACTCTAAAAGTATTAATAAATTCTGAGAATAGATAACCTTGATTAGTATCATTATTTCTTCCAACTGATGATCTTAATGCCACCCAATAAAGGTCATTTTTTTGTGGACTGAATATTAATAGTTTTCCTCCTAACCTAAAATTGAAATTATTATCACTTAAGTAAGTTGAATATAAATTTGAATTCTTATCCCCTCCAAAATTTAATCCATCAAAACTACCAATATTTAGAAGCTCAATCTGGAAAATATTTGATAAAGAATATCCATAAAAACCAAACAAATTTCCTCCTTCATCATAATTAAATTTAACTAGTGAAGTTCCAGCTTTAGGCATCAAGGCATTATTTACAGTAATCCCACCATTACTAATATATTTATCTCTCTCATTAAGAGGCAAAAGATATGTATCTTGTTCGTGAGGTTTATAAATTATTTTGGCAGAGTAAAGCGGCTGATTATCTGATGGGATCGTCAGCAATCCAGTTGAGGGGGAAGCTCCAAATGAATTTGTTATTTTTCCTTCTATACCAATCTTAGAATTAATGTCCCATCCTAAACCAATACTATAAATTGGCTTTCTGGAGTAGTTCAAGTCTTTGTCAAAATAATTATATCCTGGGCCTAAAGGAGATGTATATGAGGCAAGAAAATTAACATCTTTAACCATATCAAAGACAATAGCGCTTCCAATATAGAAATTATTACCATACGCATTTTTTTCAATACCTTTTGAACCTAATTTCTCAGGAAGGAATGTAACACCAGGAACAATTAAAGCAGTAAAGTTTTGATTTAAATTTTTTGATATAGGCAAAGATAAAGATCCAATCAAATTATCAAATTCCTCTTTACCATCTTGACTATCTTTCTGATTATAAATACTTTTAGAATCCCTAGATCCACTAGCATGCCTCCAATACTCAAGTGTTGGAACTATCGATATTAGAAAGCTATCTTCATTATTTAATAATTTTTTCTTAAATGAAAAAGCATAATTTTGCCAATGATAATCTACTTTTTGACCATTAATTCTATTGTATAATTTATCATCAGCTTCAGAAAAATTAATGGTTATTAAGGAAGAATCTGAAATACCATAATCAAAAATAAATGAGGGGTTTTGTTGCCCAATACCGCCCGAAGCACCTCCTTCAAAAGATGATTTCCACCTAACTGAGGTTTGAAAATTGCCTTTTTCAAGAAAATTGTTAAGAGGTAAAAAAGGTTCAATTTCAGTAATAGTAGTAGAAACTGATCTTTCGGAGGATTCAGATATTCTCTCTTCGTTTGATGATTTAGTCCTTTTTATTGTTGAACTTTGTTTTTTTTTATTTCCAAAATAAGATTCATCGTTGTTGTAAGATTTCCAGATAATCTTTTTAAATGGTTTAGATTTATTTTCCTCTACCTTTTCCCAATTAATCGAATTTAATCCTGACGAATCTTCATTTACCTTTTCCCAATTAATCGAATTTAATCCTGACGAATCTTCATTTACTTTTTCTGCAAATACTCCAATAAAGTTGGATAATTGACTAATAAAAAATATATAAAAAATCAACCTCATGTATAAACTTCTAACATTTATAAATTATAAGCATTGGCAACAAAATTAATCAATCTCAAAGTTTCCGATAAAAAAAATTTACCAGTAGCAAAAAAATATTTTTTTATAGATCTAAACTATATTTTAAATTTATCCGAAAATTAATAGAATTAAAACTCATATGAAATTTTTTAAGTTTACAAGTCTTCAAGAAAAGTTTCACTAGACATTCGAGATTATTAAGTATAAAAAAATATAATAAAAGACTGAACCTAAAAATGTATATATTAAAATGACATTTTTTTTGATTTTTGAAGAGGCAATAATATAACTACCTAATATATGAGGCAAAATAGGAAATGACCTTATGACTACAATGTATGAAGATCTAAAAGTAAGGTTTTTGAATAATTTTAAAAGATAATTATTTTCTATTTTTTTAAAAAAATATGTTCTTTTTAAAAGTTTTAAGTTAATTTTTCTCAAAATAAGAACTTGAACAAAACTCAAAATAGTTAAAGAAGGAGAAAAAAATAAAACATAATATAACCCAAATAGCTTTATTAATATAAAGTCAAAAATAATAGATAAAGGTAAACCTAAAAATACAGAGATTAAGTTCAAAACTATCAAATATCTATATTGAATATTATTTAATAAAGATTCAACATCATTGTTATATCTAAATAATAATGCCAAAATATATACAACTAAATAGGTAAAAAAGACTTTAACAATTACCGATTTAAAATTAGTTTCTTTTTTACTCATATAAGTTCAACTATTTCGAATAACTATATTAATTTGATCAAATAATAATTAATCTTAACTAGATATAGAATAAAAAACACCCTGCAATAAATCCACTTAAATGAACTAATAAATTTACCCCTGGCAAAAAAGAGAAGATCAAACCTATAAAACATATTGTCTTTGACATTTTTTGAACTTTATAATTGGACCTAAAACCAATTTCTTTTCCTAAAAAATATTTCTTTCCATAAAAAGAAGTTAATAGTAATAATCCAAATAAAGCATAAATTATTCCACTAAATCCTAAAGCTGCATAATTGGGAAAGATATTAAAATAGGATAAGATCTTTTCGAAAAACCAGATAATAAAAAAATTTTAAAAAGGACAAATTAAAACAAATCCTAAATAAAAAAATCTGCTTTTAATTCCAAGTTTCATCAAAAAATATCTAGTGATGATTATTCCTCCAAGATTACTTAATAAATGATTTAAATCTGCATAGATTAATATTGATGTGAAAATTCTATAGGGTTGATCACTAATTAATCTTGGTACATAGTAAAAATATTCTTTATCAATAACCCTAATTAGATCTGTAAAAATAAAAACTGAGATTAAAAAAAATCCTGTTACAAGATACTGCCAATCATATTTAGATATTGAATAATTAATAGCCATATTTTCTTTAGTTTTTTACTAAAAAAATATCTACTTACTTAGAAGAAAAGACCCTCAAAAGAGTGTTTTTAATGTCTTAAATTTATATTACCTTTAGTAAACTTTGCAATGAGAACTTGTTGGGTGGTCTATGCATTCTTTTTCCCAGTAATCCTGTCTTTGATCTTTTGGTAGTTGATAATTAAAATCATGCATTCTCCAAAAATCTGAAGTTGCATTTTTAAGGGCAGTAAATGTAGTGGTGAGTCTCAAAAACATAAAACCTCCTATATCTCTACTCCTTAATTATCCTCCCATTCAATTGAAATTAATAGAGTATTAATACCCGAGTATTAGTGCTTTATGGTTGTCTCGAAAATCTTTTTCCATTCAGTACTAGTAGAAATAATTCAGGATTCAAAAGCACTTCAGCGACTTTATGGATAGTGAGTTGCATAAAACTAGAAGAGGGCAAACAAATACCCTCTTATTTATTTTTAGGACCTCTACAAACTATTATTTAACGGAGAGGGTGTAAGTCGATTTGCTTTTATCAGACACTGCCAGACACCATCAGATACTAAGTTTTAAGAAATCGAAGGGATTTCTCCCAACATTTCTCCCAACACTTTTTTTAGTTATTGACAAGATATTTAAAATTAGGAGTATGAACTAAAACTCAAGTGGATGAGTAACTCAAATAATAATAAAAGTGATTATGGCAAAGAGTTTGCTCAACGAAAAGCAAAGGCAACTAATGAAGCGAATTTTTATTCTTTAAGCAATGAATATTTAAGTAATACTCAAAAAGCACATATTGAAGTTTGGTTCCAATCACCAATAAAAGCATTTTGGATTGGATACATTTTATCGACTATTTTATTTCCTCAAATTAGACCAGTCTTCCCTGCGATTTATTCTTCATTAATAGTTGGTTTCGTCTCCACAAAATTAAAAGCGAAAGACTTCGTTGTTTTACTTCATGTCTTTACAATTACATGTAGTTCATTTTGGTTATATTTATTTCTCGTGTTTGAACTTTTCCAAAATGATATCGCTTGGATAAGTGCAATTGCTTTATTTCTATTAGATATATCTGGTGTAGGTATTCCAGGTCACCTTATACAAGGTAATTGGGCAGAAGATTTCGTTTATGGAAACCCAAAATACGGAGCAGCAAAAGCATTCTATGGTATTAAAAAATTCCCTTTCGAAGAATTTGTAGATGATTCATTAAAAGAACAAGGGAAAAGAGGTGCAAAGAGATTATCTTACTTGTATTCATTTCTTTTAGTTATTGCAACAATAATCTGGATTAAACCTTGACTTCAATATGACTTCTTTGATTAAAAAAATTTTACTTCTTGGTTTTTTTCTTGGACTCTATACTCCTGTAAATGCGGAACAATATAAAAGGCACAAATATACCTGTCCAGAATCGCAAGGTGAATGTTCTGAAGGAGAAAGAGCAGCAATTAAATTAGTTAACGACAAATATTGGAAGATGCTGTCAGACAGAATTAAGGAAAATAAATTTTATAAGTATCCTTGGTATTGGGTTTATAAAAGGAAAGATTGTAAATATGAAGTAGCAGCGAAAGAAGATATGTCTACTCATACCGCAAATATGGAATGGATAGATGTTGATATTTGCGAAAAGACCACTAAATTAATAAATCTAGGTCGCCGCAGTGGAGAGGTAAAAGATGGTTTCCGAGAAAGTTTTCATCCAAATGGAAGCGTATGGATGAGATCAACTATGAAAGATGGGAAAATGAATGGTTTATGGGAGGAATATCGAGATGATGGAACTCTCGGAATGAGAGTGATGATGATTGATGGGAAAGCAGAAGGTTTATGGGAAGTATTTCACGAAAATGGTCAAATTTATTATGCTAAAAACTACATCAACGGAATCGAAGAAGATGGGTTATTTAGTGCTTTCTTTGATAATGGTCAATTAAGATGGCAAGGCAATATGAAAGATGGTGGGAAAGATGGAATCTGGGAATATTTCAATAAAGATGGTTCTTTAAAAAAAGCGATTACTTATGAAAATGGGAAAGTGATCGGAAGTTTTACACCTGCCAAAAATACAAAACTTTGCACTCTAACTAGTGAAGAAGAATCAGATGTCGTAATTACAATGCATTATCCAAGTAAAAGTTATGGATATGGAACTCTTAACTATAAAAATAAACCAGAATATTATTTTGAGGTAGGAATAAGTAATGGATATGGAACTCAGTATTATCAATTAAAAACTTATTCTGCTGAGGCATCCCACCAATACAATGGTCTACCTTATGCCGTAAGAACAAAGGATACTGAATTAGTTAGTAATGGTAGATTTGTGAATTTTGTTGGCAATCAGTTGGCAACCTCAACAACAAGACAAGAAAGAAGAAGAGGAACAATGAAAGCATTAATGCCCAAATTACCATCAGATTATTATTACTCACTTACGAATAATCACAAGGAAGGAGAATATGGTCGATTTAATCTTTCTCCAAAGATGAAGGCGATTCTGAATGCATCTGAGGGATTCTTTGTTGACTCTGGTGGTTGCAGAAAATATTTTAAATATGGTTGGGATTGATGAAAAATCCAATGACTACAACACGGGACAATCTTGTTGACATATTAAGAGAAAATGGTGGATCAGAAAATTTTGATGAAATTTACAGAAAAATAGAACCCACTATTAAAGGTGAGGAGGATATATTTAAATTAAAATTTGATTCAACCAAAATCATCTTAAACAATGTTTTAAAAAACAATTCCAAAGGTAATACATTAGGCGGACATCATCTTTTTCATAAATTCAATGAAAACAAATGGGAATTATTAATTAACTTCTATAAAGAGGAAATTTTAAACACAGATACAAATTTCTATCTTTTAACTACTGGTCGCTATGAGCATAGAGATATTGATTATGAAATATATACTTGGAACACGCACAGAAACAACAAATTAAGAGTAGGTGATTTGTTTATTTATAGAGTCCCTAAAAAAGTCTCTCATAATAAACAATTTTATTTCTTTGGGGCAGGGAAAATAGAATCAATTTTTTATCCAGATAAAAATGATCCTCAGTTTCAAAATGAAGGAGATATTTGTGCAAGGATTTCTAATTCAATACATTTTGAAAACCCCATTTACGAATCAGACTTGAATCCAACAGATCTAAGAAGTTCAAGAGAAAATTGGGCATATGCTTTTGATCAATATGGAATAGATGAAATCAAGTTATCAACATTTCTTTTTTTATTGAATAAGGGAACTGGAGAAGATTTTATTTATGAAAAGGATGATAATGAGATAAAAACTAAAGCGCATCAAAAAATAATAAATAAAGATTTTTCTGTTCCTGACAGTGAAGTAAAAACAAGTTCTTCTAGGGGAAAATGGCAAAACTATTTTCGTAATTCTATTATTCTTCCTAATTATCAATTTAAATGTGCCATCACTGGCATTACAACAAAATCCCTACTAACTGCCGCTCACATACTCAGATGGGCAGACCATAAAGATAAAAGAATTGACCCACAAAATGGCATTTGTTTATCAAAACTAGTAGATCAATGTTTTGAAAACAATTTAATCTTTATAGATGATAATTACAGATTACAAATCAGAGAAGAAACCAAAAAAGATAAAAACCTTTTTGAAGAATTAAGAAAATATGAAGGGGAAAGGATTTCTTTACCAAAAAATAAAGAATTTTATCCCAACAAAAACTATTTAAAAATTCACCGAGAAAGTCAATCTTAAAAATTTTTTCCTAAAACTTATTATTAATTTTTTATAAATGGGTTTTTCGTTTTAAAAGCGTGTTTTTTAGAAAAAAATTATTTACTTAAGATCGAACTCATTCTCCCAACACTCTCAAAATTCTCCCAACATTTCTCCCAACATTTCTCCCAACATTTCTCCCAACATTTTCAAAAAAAATGATCTGATATTACCAGAATCTACCAGACACCATTAGAGACTATTTTCTAGAAGAAATTAGAAAAAACCGTTGCAAATACTTGTCTTTACATAAATTTTGAATCTATCAGAATGCTTCTGACACTGTCAGACACTCAAAATAATCCGGAGAGGGTGGGATTCGAACCCACGAATAGTTGCCTATTAAACGATTTCGAGTCGTTCGCTTTCGACCACTCAGCCACCTCTCCGCCTGTTTATAAGTATGCACTCAATAATAAGAAAATTATGAACTATAAAAATATCTTAATTTTTAATTCCAACCTGCATCTTTCATCAATATAATTGCTAAAGAATTTTTTTCTCCAAGGTCTTCTACGGTTACATTATCAGGCGTAAACTTTCCAAAGTTCTTTACTATTTCATTCTGATTAACTTCCTTCAAAGGATGTTCAAAAGTAGGAGCAGCTAAACCTTTACTTCCTTTGGGAGATGCTAAGAATTCAAGCAACTGTATAGCTTCTTTTTTATTTGTTGCATATTTTGCAACACCACCGGCACTAATATTTACGTGTGCAGGATTAGGAGTAAGGACCTTTGTTTTTTTTGCATATAAAGCATCTCTTCTACCATTAACCCCTGCTAACATTCTTGCGACATAATAATGATTAACAATTCCTACTCCACATTTTTTCTTAGAAACTGCTCTAATTATTGAAATATCCCCAGGGAAGAATGGTTGGGAAACATTTGAAATCATTCCTGATAACCAAGCTTTAGTTTCTGATTCACCTTTGTTAATTATTTGATTGGCAACTAAAGATTGATTATATGGGCTTTTTCTATTTCTTAAACATACTTTCCCTTTTAAAGAAGGATCAGCCAAATCAGTGTAATCATTAATCTTGCTAACATCTACTACTTTTGGATTAGCTATCATAACTCTTACTCTTCTTGTTAAGGCGTACCATTCCTTATTTGGATCTTTTAATCCAATTGGAACATCATTTTCTAAATCAGAAGATCCTATTGGTTGAAGTAACCCAGCTTTGGCTGCATTAGTAATTCTTGCGGCATCAACTAATAAAATTAAATCTGCCTGAGAATTCTTACCCTCTCTCTTCAATCTCTCAATTAAAGATATACCTGCAGCTTCAATAAGCCTTACTTTAATCCCTGTTTCTTCTGCAAATTTTTTATAGATGCTCCTATCAGTGTTGTAGTGTCTCCCGGAATAAACTTTGACTTCTTTCTCTGTTGAATTAGCCGGTATATTAACGTTTAGCAAAAATGTACAAGTTAGTGCTGAATAAAAAAGTTTTTTGAGATTTTGCACTTTTTAAAATTAGTATCTATGGTTACTTTATACCCATCAAAAGAGTTCAAACTCTAAAAGCCATCTTCGATACATTAAGATGTATCATTTTTTATATCTCATATGAATTATTTAACTCGTCAGTTATTAAATGCTGAAGAAATAAATTTTATAGAAAAAGAATTAGAACAAGAAAATCAATCTTGGGAAGATGGGAAAAAGACTGCTGGCAGTCACGCCTCAATAGTAAAAAATAATTTGCAACTAAAAAGAACAACAGATATTTCGAAAAAATTATCATCGTTAGTTAGACAAAAAATTTTAAATGATGATTTAATAAAAAGCTTTACTTTACCAAAAAATATTCATGGAATCATGTTTACTAAGTCCTCCATAGGAATGAAGTATGGACGACATATCGATAATGCATATATGTCATCAGGCAGGGCTGACTTATCTTTCACAGTTTTTCTTACAAAAAAAAATCAATACGAAGGGGGCGAACTATTAATAGAAAATCTTACTTTAGAAAACAAATTTAAACTTAATATTGGAGAAATTTTAATTTACCCAAGCACCTATTTACATTCAGTTCAAGAAGTTCTCAATGGAGAAAGAATAGTATGCGTTGGATGGATTGAGAGTTATATAAAAAGTATTGAAGAAAGAGAATATTTATTTGATTTAGACGCAGGTGCAAGAAGTTTACTGGCAAAGCATGGCAGATCTGATGAACTTGATCTTATTTTTAAATCTTATTCAAATCTTTTAAGAGTTATGGGTGATTAAAAAGAATCATTTTATACAACAAAAAGAATATAAATTTGAAATTGATTAATATATTAGAAAAGCTATTTATAGAATGCAAAAAAGAAGTTCAATTGCAATTTTTATCGCCGCCACAAGTGCATTAGCTATTTCAACGTCAGATAGTAATTCAGTTAAATCAGGTGAAAATGATTTAGGGGGATTAAAAGAATGGAATACTGATATGCCTTTAAATGCAGATTTCAAATTAGATGCTGAAGCTCAAAAAATAGCCGATGAAGCTGCAAAATCAAGTACTTGTGTTCCTATTGGGGAAGGAGAAAATTGTTGGTAAAAAAACTAAAAGTTTTTTAAATAAAAAAAAAACACCCGTAAGGGTGTTTTTAATTTATCAACTATATTTAGAATTTAAATGTAGTTTGAACAAGTGCTCCGAAAACATCTTCTGTTCCACCATCTCTATCAGTACCACCAAAAATGGTTGGAGTGACAGTTACAGAGTCGTTTGCTTTATATGAATAATAAAGTTCATAAGCAAATGGATCATTAGTTTCATCGTCATGCATTGTTGGCTGTGCAAAAGCTAAGCCAATCTTATCATCAGCATTGATAATATCCTGCCACTGAAGGCCTACAAACCACATATCAGAACTATCTGAAGTTCCAGAAGGAACACCTGAATACTGAGTAGTGTCATAACCAACAGAAATAGATGGCGTAGCAGTTCCAGTTGATTCTGGTCTCCACCAACCTCTTAAACCAACAGCTGTATGGTTTCCGTCTCCACCTGTTACAGCATCATCAGCCGCAGCAGTGTGTAAGTAACCATCTGTCCATCCATTGTATTTCAAGTTAACAATTGCAGAAACTGCGTATTGTGGCTGAGTGTAGCCAACCTGGGTTGCCCAACTTGTTTTTGAATTATTGGTTAGAAGACCAGTATCACCATTTGTAGTTTTGGATTTTGTTCCAACGTTTGAACTAATAGCAAATCCGTTATCTGCTTTGTAAGCCCAACCAGCACCAGTATCAGTACTCGCTCCATAAGCGTTACCATTTCCACCAAGTGTAAATTGTTTTGTAACAGGCTTATAAATTGATGGAGCAGTACCATGCATGTAATAGTTTTCAATCTTTGGACCTACCCATACAGTATTGTTTTCACCTACAGGGAATTGGTACCAAATCTTATCGACTTGTAAGTTGTTACCCTTACCGACTGAGGTCAAATAACCTCCGTCATTTGAGTCTTTCATCCACTGACCATGATTACCAGAAAGGATTCTGATATACATGTTGTCGTCCCCAGTGAAACTTGTATTAAGATTCATTCTGTAAGAGTACGCAAATTGAGTAGTCTCGTTTATGTCATCAGTTTCACTGAAATCCATTACACCAACATCAAATACAACTTTTTGATCCATTACAGTCGTATCTGAGAAACCACCTGCTTCAAATTCATTTTGTTTAACCTCAAGTCCGTCTACACGACTCTTGAGGATTGCAATATCTTCACTAACTTCGTTAATGAATGTTTTGCTGTCAAGTCTCGAAGATTTTGTTTGGCTACGTGAGTAGCTGTTCATTTCTTCTAAATTGACAACGTCGGAAGCTTGAGCAGCAACTGGAGCTAATAAGCTCAGATATGCTCCTGCTACCAACATTTGTTGGAAGAGTTTCATTTTACCTCACACTAAAGTAGCCCAAATAAATTGGGTACTTATACTGTATCGAGCGTAACAAAAAAGGAAAGAAATATAAGTTTCAAGCCGGTGTGACTTTTTATACAATCATTTTTGAAAAATTTTCTGCATTATTTATTTAATAATGGATAGTCTAGAGATTCTCTTTCTTCTACCCATGATGATGCAACTTCTCTAGCTAATTTTCTAATCTTTTCGATATATTGTGCACGATCTGTAACTGAAATTACTCCTCTGGCATCTAGAAGATTAAATGTATGACTACATTTCAGGACAAAATCAAGGGCAGGATAGGTTAATTTCTTTTCGATTAAATTATTTGCCTCCGCTTGGTAAATTTCAAATAATTTTCTAAGATTGTCAGCATTAGATTCAGTAAAATTATAAGAGCATTGACTTTTTTCAAATTGAAGCCAAATATCGCTATACTTCAAATCTTTGTTCCAATTTAAGTCCCAGATACTTTCTTTATCCTGCAAAAACATTGCGATCCTTTCTAATCCATAAGTGATTTCAATTGGGATTGGATTACAATCTATACCTCCGCATTGTTGGAAATAAGTAAATTGAGTAACTTCCATTCCGTCCAACCAAACTTCCCAACCTACACCCCAGGCTCCAAGTGTTGGAGACTCCCAATTATCCTCCACAAATCTTATGTCATGATTTCTAGGATTAATTCCAAGAGATTCTAGAGATGTCAAATATTTCTCCTGTATTCCTTCCGGTGAAGGTTTAATTATTACTTGATATTGAAAGTAATGTTGCGCCCTATTTGGATTATCGCCAAAACGCCCATCTGTTGGTCTTCTACATGGCTCCGCATATGCCACATTCCAAGGTTCTGGTCCGATAGCCCTTAAAAAAGTATGAGGATTCATTGTTCCAGCACCTTTTTCGGTATCATATGGCTGCATAATCAAACAACCTTCTTCTGACCAAAAATTATTTAAATTTTGAATTATATCCTGAAAAAACATTTAGTTAAAATATTGTAAAAATTTAGATCAATACAATTAGACATCATAACAAAGCTTTAAAGTAAAAAATTTTTTAAAATCAAATTCCTCAAAAATACCATCCGATAAAAAGCTTTCATAAAAATAGATCCTTGATAAGATTAAATGAGGAATTAATTATGTAAAAAAATCTAATGGCAATGGTCCAAAAGTATTAGATTCTTTAGTACCTTCTTCATACTGACATGTTATTAAAATTCCTTCTCCAAGACCATTTTCAGATCTCACAAAAACATTACCAGTTTTTTGATTTGCTTTTAAAAAAACTCCTCCATCAGCATGTAGGGAATCTAAATTCCCAAATTTAATTGAGGAATATTTCTTAGAAATTGATTGTAATGCTTCAATAGCCTCATTGTCGCAAGGTGCCATTATTCCTATTGTTAACCAATCTGATTTTAATATGTTTGCTTCTAGTTCCTCTAATAGTTTTTCTTCTTGCCTATGACTTAATTGAGGTGCAGTTCTAAGATTATTTAAATCGACTAATTTACTTATTTCCATTAACTTTAAACTTAAAAATTTTTAACCAAATGTTCTTCCATTCCAAGCCCACAATGAGGCTGGTACGTCTTCGAAATAAATATAAATCCTATCTATTGGAATTCCAATTTTCTCATATACAAAATCTGATATTGGCTTTGCCATATCTGAAGGATTTAGAGAACCTATTGATTTAATTTCTAAAAAGCAAGATGGTGTCTCATCAGCAAAATACATTTGGCAGTTATCATCTATTTTTGCCATAACAAATCTTCTTGATTTGTTAGTTAAAGATGAAATTAAAATTGAAATTTCTTCGAGCAATTTAGCTTTATCATTTACTTTTGCTGAAGTTGAAACATTAATATATGGCATCTCTATGCAGCAAAATAATCTTTTTTAGAATCAATTTTAAGTAAAGTTGTTTTATTTTTTAAGTTTCTTTTTGATGAAAGATATGCCATATCGTATGAACTTATTCCGTTTTTATAAGGATTGAAAAGAGTATTTTTGGACCTGTTTTTATTGCTCCTCTTAAACTCAATCATCATTAATAAATCATTAATTAATAATTTAACTTTTTTTGAATAGATGTCTAGTTTTTTTGAGAATTTTTAATTTATGAGATAAAAATAAATTGCTAATACACAATTAGAATTTCTTTTTACTAGATTTACTACATAGGTTTTAAATTAGTTAATTTGGAAGTTTTAAATAATTATCAAAGGAAAAAGCTTGATGAGAGCAATGATGAAGAATTTTATTCTGATCCAAAATTTGTTTATCATTTAGACGCAAACTTCAGGCAAAATCTTTCAAATTTATATGAAAGAGAAATCGATAATAATTCAACTGTGCTTGATTTAATGTCTAGTTGGGATAGTTATTTACCTAAAGGGAAAAAATATAAAAAAATAATTGGACATGGTTTAAACAAGCAAGAACTTGAAAGAAACAAAATTTTTGATTCTTATTGGATACAAAATTTTAATTTAAGTCAACAACTTCCTTTAGAAAAAGAAAGCGTTGATTATTGCTTGATGGTGGCCGCATGGCAATATTTACAATATCCAGAGAAATTAACGAAAGAAATTGCAAGAATATTAAGCGGAAATGGTAAAATTATTATTGCTTTTTCAAACAGAGCATTTTGGCATAAAGCTCCTAACATATGGACTTCATCTACTGAAGAAGAGAGGGTTAAATATGTAAGAAAAGTATTAATCTCCAACGGATTTAATGAGCCAAAAATTATCAAAAAGTTTACTGAACCAGCACTTAATATCTTTAATTTTTTAAATAAAGACCCATTTTATTGTTTAATCGCAAACAAAAAGTAATTTTTAATTGCATCGCTTTAAACAATAACTCTATGAAAAAGTTATCAACAATTTTTTATAGCCATTCTTTTAAATTTTTACTAATATTGGATAGTTAAAATTAATCATATGGGTTCTAAAAGAGAAAAATATCCTGAAAAATGCCCCTGGGATCTTGGCCCTAATCAACATTTAGCAAAAGAAGAAAACTGGACTTTAAGATTAGGAGAAGCAAATGTATGCTTTAGCAAAAATAAATTAGATAATAATTATTTTCATGTAATTAGTAATGAAAATGAAGAGCAAATTCTAGCTTTTAGAGCAAGACTCTTGTATCAAAAACTACTTGATAAAGGGTTTAGATTGGTTGAATAAAAAACTAATTTAATAAGCATAGATCCTCGAAGACAAACTTTTGTGTTTCTTCTTCTTGATTTGGGTTTAAGTACTTTATTGTCCTCGAATTTAATATCCAATAATCGTCTTTACCCATATTTATAAATTCATCCTTGTATTCTAATTTTTGAGAATTTATCTCAAGTGTAACTGGATCAATTTGTTGACTACTATATTTTTTACTAAGGGAACCTTTTCCTGTATCTAAAAATTCTTCAACAAAAATTTCTATTATAGTTCCATGAATTTTTCTGTAGACCATATTAATACAGTTATTTTTAACTCTATATTTATCTCCGTGATTCTTCCCTGAAACACTCATTTCAATCCCACTTTCAGAATTTTTAAGAAAATTAAAATTATTTTCAGAATGTACTGATTCAAATTCTCTCTTTACCCTATGTATACAAACTTCAAATAACTGAGAGGCAATACTTTTAACAACTTTATCATCTTCTATATTTTGTATATTAGGTTTAAAGTCTTTACCTAATACGAAGTCACCTTTATAAATATTATTATTAATCAAGAAAATGCATTTACCTTGGTAACCATGAAAATCATTCTTCCAGGTGTAACGATTTTCATAAGCATTTTTAAAAATCTCCTTACAATTAATTTCTTCTTGATTATCCATTAATTTTTTGAATACGTTGAATAATTCTACAAAAAAAAACCTCTCCATTAGAGGAAAGGTTTTCTTATTAGATTAAACTAGTTTTGAGTAATTTTTGTATTTTCAATATTGTCAAAAGCTTGACCAATTTTCTTAAAGTCAAATCCCATTGCTCTTAATGCGTGCCAAAGATGACCTTGTAAGAAAAAGAAACCCAAATAAAAATGAGTATTAGCAAGCCAAGCTCTTGAGCTATACGATCCTGAACCTAAATCTACTGTATCAGTAAAATAAGGTGCGAATTCAAATTGAAGCTTCAAGGGTTCTCCATATAGATCTACTGGATATATGGTCGTATTTGAAGCACACCAAAAAGCAGCAACAAAAGCCATATAAGAAACACCAACAACTGAGTATGACAAAATTGCCTCAGCGCCAAGTAATCCTTTACCTTTAAATTCTGTATATTCTCCAAATTGTTTAGTACAAATATGGAAAATACCTCCAATGATTTCTAGGAAAGCCAGAAAAGCATGACCTCCCATAACGTCTTCAAGACTGTTTATTTTTAAAAAATCAAATTGATGATTCCAGATTGCAGCAATATCTAAATTGTAAATTACTTGTCTTGTAGATCCTATTGCTGGATCGTAAATTCCATGAATACGAGCCCATTCAACGAACATAATTGCTCCAAGCCCAAGAAAGATTAGATGATGACCAAGAATAAAAGTTAATTTATCTGGGTCATCCCATTCAAAATCAAATTTTTGTGGCTTACTATTTTCTGGGTAGTCTCCAAGATCACCTGCAAATTTGTTGGAATGCAGTAACCCTCCAGCACCCAATACTGCTGAGAAAATTAGATGTAATGTGCAAATTACAACAATTCCATATGGTTCTGTAATAACACCATTTTCAATGCCACCGATTCCTATACCCGCTAGGTGAGGCAAAACAATTGCTTTCTGTGCACCCATTGGAATAGTGGCGTCGTAACGAGCTAATTCAAACAATCCAAAAGCTCCTGCCCAGAACATCATTAAGCCTGCATGAGCAGCATGAGCAGCGATGAATTTACCTGAACGGCCAACAACACCAGAATTCCCTGCATACCAGTCATAGGTGACATCAGATTTTCCGTAAGTTTGTAACACTTGATTTAAGTAAACAGCAAGTTGAGCTTATTGCTTATCGCTGATGTTTTTATATGTTCTTTACAGATTTAATTACTTATGTAAAAAAAACATATTGTGAAAGAACAAATGTTACAAACTAGGGAATTAATATCTGAGAAAGCTTACGCCAATGAAGGGATTTCACCCTTTAGCTGAGAAGCCCATTTTTCAAGACGCGAATCCGTCAAATCAGATTCACTATCCTCATCAAGAGGTAAGCCACAAAAACTTTCTCCCATAACACTTTTAGACTCATCAAATGTATAAGAAGATTTATCTACGTAACCGACCATTTCGGCACCTGCTTTTGTGAAGTAGCTATGAAGTTCTTCCATTGCATCACAATAGTTTTCTGTATATGTAGAGGAATCTCCTAAACCAAAAATTGCAACTTTTTTTCCTGATAAACTTAGTTCACCAATATCCTCTAAGATTGAATCCCATGCAGTTCCAGATCTTTCTTCATCGGCACCAGTATTCCAAGTAGGTATCCCGCAGATAATTCCATCAAGACCTTCAAATTCTGAAAGATCATCCACATCAGATACATCTTTAGGTGCTTCTGCTGAAGAGATAAAGTTGTGAAGACGATCAGCAACATCTTCAGTTTTTCCGGTTGTAGTTGCGTAATAAATTCCTACAGTCATAGCTTCAAAATATTTACATTAAAATAATAAAATCAAAAAACGCTAAATTAATTTCTTTAAAAACTTTTTCATGTAAAATTTTATACTAATTAAGGTAAGAAAAATTTTTTGAGAATAATTTATAAAAAAATTCAAACCATCGTGACTGACAAATTACAAAATGATATCAAAAATCTTATTGAAGAATTCAACTTCAATGGGCATAACAAATTCAAATTAATTGTTTTATTTGGTTTATTAGGAGATTTTGATAGCTTTGAATATGCAATGAATTTGAAAAGTTTTATGGATAAAAATCAAGATAAAAATTTAGATATTTTTGCAATTGCTATTGGGAAGGAAAATGGGAAAGAAAAATTCTGTAAATTTACTGGCTTTAACAAAGAAAATTTAATAGTTGTTTCTGATAATCAAATCCATAATAATCTAAGAGTCTCAAGAGGATTAGATATTGGTTTAGGAGGTTGGATCAATATGCTTATGATGCTATCAGGGATAAATTCTTTTAAAACAATTAAAGAAGTTATTAGAGGTTATACCGGCGACCGAAAAGCAAAGCCAATCTATTCAGAATTTGACCAAATTGATGTTTTAAAATTTTTAAAATTTTCAGGTAATTCTTTTAAAAAGGTTTTCGGAAATGGTTATTTGAGACCACTTGAATTAGCAACATTTAGATTAAATAATATGAATGAAATAATTCAAAATTGGAGTGATTATATTCTTAATGAAGAATACCTTCCTCAAAGAGGGGCTTCTTTTCTATTGAATAATAAAAATCAAATTATTTATAAATTTTTTTCCAACGATGTTCTTGGATATTCATCAAACATGAGGGATCCCTTAGGATTTTTGAATGATTTAATTAAATAATAGTTTTTAAAATATTTTTATGAATGTAGATATATTTGGATATTTTGCAGCGATTTTAACAACAGCAGCATTTCTCCCTCAATTGATAAAAACTTTAAAAACAAAAAAGGCAGATGATGTTTCTTTGACAACATCAATAATGTTTATTATTGGTGTTTTGTCTTGGATTATTTATGGTTATAAAATTTCCTCTACACCAATATTGATAGCAAATTTAATTACCCTGATCTTAAATTTATTGATATTAATCTCTAAAATATATTTTTCAAATAACTTAAATAAGTAAAATTTTTTTAAAAGTAATAAACTTTATATTTATTACTGAAATCTTGATTAAGATAGAAAAAAAAAATTTACTGATCTTGAAAACTTCAAAATGCTGGGTTTGGTTTAAAGGAAGCCTTAACAATGGCGGATATTGGAAAGAAGGCTTTACATGTACTTTTGATGAGAACCCAGGGGTTTTAATAGAAAGTCCTGCTTACGTAACTTGTAGGGTTCCTACATGGAGAGTTTTGACTAAAGAACCAGAAAATTTATATAAATCTCCTCTAATTCCTGAAAAAGCAATCTGGAAATTAATTTAAATTTTCAATAAATAATAAAAAACTTTTTGACTGCACTTTGGCGAGTTAATATTGCTTTAATAAATATTTAATTAATAGCATCTACTCTCTTTTTATAAATATCATCCCTTTTTTAATCTTTGGTTTTCTTCTGGGAAAAAAGAATCCAATGATTTCAAAATATATAGCAAGACCTCTAATAAGATTTGGTATTCCATTAAGTGTAATGGGTCTTCTATTAAAGGAAGGTATAGATATAAACCTAATTAAAAGTGCATTTTTAGCATTCTCTGTAATTGGATTTTTAATAACATTAATAAATATAATCCCAATACTTAACAAGAAGCTACCAAATTACACATTGCAGCTAGCAGGCCTAATAGGTAATACATCATTTCTTGGAATACCAATTGCGCTAGCTCTTCTTCCTTCAACAACTATTAATTTCACTGTTGGATTTGATTTAGGAACAACACTTTTCGCTTGGATATTTGGACCTTTTTTTCTTCAAGAAAAATCCAACAGCAAAAAAATCCCAAACATCAAAGGACTATTTGATGCATTGATAAATAGCCCTGCATCAAGAGGGATCATTGGTGTACTTCTTGCATATCTTTTTCAAATAGATGAAATTTTAGGCAATTATCTTTGGATTCCTGCAAGAATAGTTATTGCTTTGGCAATAATAGTTGTAGGAACAAGACTTGGAATAATCACAAATCAGAATGAGAGGATTTTGGATCTAAATGAAGAAATTAAATTTTCAATTCTATTAAAGTTATTCATTCTTCCTTTTATTATTTTTTTACTTAGCAAATACTTAAATTTTAACTTAAATCAATCATTTGCAGTAATTCTTCAGGCAGCCACCCCAACAGCAATATCTACAATTTTAATGGCAGAGGCTTATGGTGTGAAACAAAAAATAGCTTCCAAAATTCTTTTTACTACAACCATAATTTCATTAATAACAATTCCTCTATTAAAAATGTTTATGAATTTATTTACTGAGACTATCTGAACAAAAGTTTAAAAATGCATGATTGATGAATATTGTAAAGATTATATCCTGATAACTAAATAATGTCTTAAGATTTAGGTTATGAAGTCAGCAAACCCTGAAAATGAATATATCCCTATAGATCTAAGGATTTCTGTGAGGAGGGATACTCTAAGGCTTATCTCAGAGATGGCTCAAGATATGGGAATAAGCATTAATGAGGTTTTTAGTTTTTTAGCCGAAGATTCTGTCATCGATCTCGAATTAATGGAAGATTTAAACAAAATTGAGATTCCAAGCAAGTGCAGCATTGATGATTTAAAAAATGCTCTTCTTAAAAAAAGACTTTGTTAAAATTTTTCAACTTTTCTATTTACCCAGTCAGATTTATAACCACTTTGTACTAAAAATCTCGAATACTTGTTTAAGTCACTTTTTTTAATTCGCCATAAATTATAAATTCCAAATTTACCCAATTTTTGATGATTAATTTTTGACCATTGCTGGCTGCGGATAGAGTATTCATCTATCACGACCAATAGAGATTCATATTCATAATTAGGTTGGTCCTCATAATTCTCTCTCCTATCAGTATTTAGCCTTTCTGAAAGATTAATTAATCCCTCTTTAGTGTTGGGTTCATAAAAAACTATTTGTCTCGAATAAAAATGTAATGAAGGTTTTCTTATCCCGATCATTGCTAAAGTTTCCCTCCCCTCGCGAATATCTAAAACTAATTTTGAGATATTTCTTAAAGGTAATTGCCTTGAAGTATCTGCTAATTTTCTAATTGGCGACATCAAATAAGATTGTCCCACTAGAAGTAAAATTTGGAGATAAAGAAGGATATTTCTAGATTTTAAAGAAAATAAAATTATTGCCAGCAGGGTAAATGAAGAGAAGAATAATTTGGCTTTAAAAATTATACCAGAGCTTATTAGTTCAGATGCAAGATTAGGCATTTCGGGATCATTTATTGAACTTAACCAATAATTTGAGAAAAAGAATGCCATTGAAACACCGAATAAAATTAAAATATTAAAAATCCATAAATATAGATAACTTCTACTTAAATTTCTTAAGTTTATAAAGCTATTACTAATTAAGATTGAGGCTGCTGGAATTGCTGGAAGCCAATAGCTTGGTAGTTTTGTAGCAGAAAGACTAAAGAAGATTAAAACAGATGTTAACCAACATAGAGAATAGGTATAAAGGGTTTTAGTGATATTGCAACTTTCTTTTGAACTTCTCAAAAAATCCTTAAAGGCATTGAATATCCCGTGATACAAAAAAGGAGTGAATGGTAATGAAGCCAATATCATTATGTAGAGAAAAAACCAGAATGGTTCGGCATGATTATTTACAACTGAGGTATATCTTTGAAAATTATGGTAACCAAAAAAATTGTCCCAAAAAGGCTTTCCCTCTTTTATGAGTTCTAATATGTACCATGGAACACTTATAAGTATTGTTACTAAAAAACCTTTCTTAGGGTTGATCTTACAAAGCAACGTTTTCCAATTCTTCTGACTAAATAAGAAAGATGTAATAGTCAATAATGCCAAAACAAATGCAACAGGTCCTTTAGTTAAAATTGCCAATCCTAAAAATACCCACGCTGAAATACATTGGTCATTATTTTCACTTGCCATTCTTCTCCAAAACAAAAGAAGGCTAATCCCCAAGGTCCCAGTTAAAAGAGCATCACTCACGGCAGTTCTACTCCAAATAATTATTATTGGAGACAAAGCAAAGGCTAATGATGCAACTATTGGAGTAAGGAATTGCTTTTCAGTCTTCTGTGGCCAACAAAATAAAGTATCTCCAATCATCAACATTAAAAATAATGATCCCAAGGCTGAAGGAAGTCTTGCTGAGATTGTCCCGTAACTATCCCAGATCTCGCTTTTGGGCAATGAGTAAAAAAAACCCATTAGCCAATATATCAGTGGAGGCTTATCAAAACGGAACATTCCATTTACCTTTGGAGTTATCCAGTCACCAGATTCACTCATCGCCCTTGCTGCCGCGGCAAATAAAGGAGGCGTTTCATCCACCAATCCTGTATTACCTAAACCTAAAATAAAAATAATGATTCCAGAAACTAAAATTATTACTGCGTTTAAAAGCCTTTTTTTTGAATTCAGAAGAATCATTTAATATTATTTATATTCATGCATTACCTTATTAAGCCAGTTCACAACCTTATTAGCAAATATATCTGAGGAGGCATTTTTTTCTACCCATTCTCTACATTTCTGACGCTTTATTTTTTCAATAATCTCTACATAAGAAAGCATATTTTTTTTATCGTCAGGATCAGCAAGATATCCTGTTAGGCCATGCTGAATAATTTCTCTAGGTCCTCCCCTTTTATAAGCTACAACTGGCACCCCGCATGCTAAAGCTTCAACAATAACGTTCCCATATGCCTCATTCCATTTCGGAGTATTTAGCAACACTCTGCATTTACCAAGTTCTTTTTGTAATTTGTCTGTTGATAAAAAACCCATCCAATCTATAGCTCCTTGAGGGAATAATTTTTCAATCTTTGAGGCATACATCTCATCTTCTATAAATCCCCAAACTTTTAATTTTTCGCCAAGTTGATTTGCTACATATACTGCATCCTCTAAACCTTTCTCCGGAGCTACTCTTCCAACCCATGCCAATGGTCCCTTCACTGAATCTTGAAAAATATAATTATCTAAATTAAACCCATTCCCAATAACTGTTGGTTTTTTTATGAATGGATAATCATTAGCCTGCATTTTCGAATGAAAAGCAAAATTATTTGGATATTTGGCATATACTTTAGAGATTAAATTACTAATTACTGAACTTTCAGAACCCATACTAATAATATGAGCAATGGGTATATCTAAATTTAGAGTCATCCAAATAGGCAACCAATCATAGGACATGTTCAACAAGACATCTGCATGTTTAGCGATATCCAATGCCTTTTCAAGCATTCCTGCTAAAAGAGAATTGTCTGGGATACTCACTGGAGAATTATAATTTTGATGCTGCCAACTTATTTGATCTTCACCTTCCACAAAATGTAATTTTGCTTTTACATTATTTTCATGTAACTTAGAATTCTTTGGAGCTACAACCTCAACAGAATGTCCTAAAGAAATTAAACCTGAAACTAAAGAATTTACAGTTAATTCAACTCCACCACCTTTACCACTCCCTAAGAACCCTATTGGAGTACTAATCAATACTATTCGCATTATTAGACTTTTTACAAAAAGAAACTAATTAAATAGTAGTATCGGAAAATTTATTTTCCCATAAACTCTTTCTCTGGCTTACAAAAAATACTGAGATAAGAACAAACACCACTCCTACCCACTGCACTATAGTGAGTCTCTCATCTAACCAAACACCTCCACTGAGAAGAGCAAATACAGGTGTTAAAAAAGCAAGAGTACTAAATCCAGTTATTTCTTTATTATTAGCAAAGTAGAAAAACAATCCGTAAGCAATTGCTCCTCCAAAAATGCTTGCAAATGACATAAGTCCCCAATCAAATATTGACCAATCTGGAATTATTTTGAAATTTGATTGTAAGCAGTGCTTAATAATTAAGGGCAAACTCCCTAAAACCATATGCCAACCTGTAACTGCCACTGGATCACTTTTGGTACATGTGAATCTAATTAAAATTGTTCCTAGTGCCATAGCTAGAGAAGCTGCAAGCATCCAAAGTTCTCCAAAGTTAAACGCAACATCATTTATAGACTTGTCAGACATTAGCCACCAATTCCCTAAAAATTCTTGTGGAACACCTAAAAATATTATTCCTCCCAAGCCAAAAAGTAGTCCCAACCATCCTATTGGATTAATTAAATTCCCTATAAATAGAAGTGCAAACAAACAAGAGTTGAAAATTGCTGAGAAGAATAATTTTTTAATAAATAAGCTCATATAATTAAAAGTTTATTTAAATTTTAAATCATATTATAAACTTCGCTTTTTTTTAGACCATTTCTCTTCGCCAAGTATTTAGAGGCTTCTGACAAACTAAGGCCTGCATTTATTAAATCATTGAGATCTTTTTTTATAATTAATTTATCAGGATGAAAATCTCCTTTTTTTATACCTCTAACAACAACTGTTATTTCACCAATAATATCTTTATTATTGAAGAACTCTACAACTTCATTAATATTATTCCCCACATGTTCTTCAAATTTTTTTGTTAATTCTCTTGCCACTATTATTTCTCGATTACCTCCACAAAATTCACGTAATTCCTTTAATAATTTTCTGAGTCTCTTAGGAGATTCATAAATTATAGTAGTTTTTTCATTTTTACTTATCTCTAAAAGAATTTTTTCCCTATTAATTTGCTTTTTAGGAAGAAATCCTTCAAATACAAAACTAGATGAGGGTAGCCCACTTGAAACAAGTGCTGTTATTGCAGCGCATGCTCCAGGAATACAAATAATATCAATTCCTTCAGATTTTACACTCCTAGATATATCTTCCCCTGGGTCGCAAATTCCTGGCATGCCAGCATCACTCACAATTGCTATTGATTTCCCCTCTTTGAGATCTTTAATTATTTTTGGAATTTTTATTAAAGAATTATGTTCGTTAAAACTTATAAGATTATTTGAAATATTGAACTTGTTCATTATTTTTTTTGTTTGCCTTGTGTCCTCACAAGCAACTAAAGAAACATTTTTAAGAATATTTATTGCTCTTTGAGAAATATCATTTAAATTTCCAATTGGAGTTCCCACTATATACAAAATACCGTTTTCAGGTTCCTCTTTTCTATGGGATAATATGGAATTATTAGTCATTGAATGATCAAATTACCTTCTGGAGTAGATATAAATAATCTTATCGATGATATAAGAATTTTCAGCTGGCAGGCTGCAGATATTTTGCTTTATTACTCTAAATTGTTAGAGAATTCAGATTATAAAAAAAATATACTTAAAAATAACAATGAAGACGATCCTGTTACTTTGGCTGATTTAAAAGTTAATGAAATAATCATTAAAAGAATAAATGAAAAATATAAAAATATTAATTGGGACATTTTGAGTGAAGAAAATGTAAAAATTTCTTCAGAAATTTTTGATGGTAAATCTGATTGGATCTGGGTTCTTGATCCTCTAGATGGAACGAAGGACTTTATCCAAGGAACGGGTAACTATGCAATGCATTTAGCATTGAACTTTAAACAAAAGCCTTATATTGGGTTTGTTTTGATTCCAGATAAAAATCAATTATGGATCACTGATGGAGAAAAAACTTGGTGTGAAAAAAGAGACGGATCAAAATATAAACCAATTGTTTTAAAGAATAAAACTCTTCAAGAAATGACTTTAGTAACAAGTAAAAATCATGGGAATGAAATTTTGCAAAATTTAATTAAGAAAATTAATTTTAACAAAGTCGAAATTATGGGAAGCATTGGCTGTAAATTAGCATCTATAGTTAGGGGAGATACTGATATATATATCTGCCTGAGTTTACCTGAGAAAAGCTCGCCAAAAGATTGGGATTTTGCCGCACCAGAATCTATTCTGAAAGCAGCTGGCGGTGCAATTACAAATTTAGATAACAAAGAACTAACTTATGGACAAACTTATTTCGAACATGGGGGGATTATAGTAGCAACTAATAATAAGAATACTCATGGGAGTATTTGTATGGAAATAAAGAAAATTATTGAGGATAACGGAATTTATCCTCTTTAGTTTTTAATTAAGGGGAGCAACTGGAGTAGGGGTTGGTTCTGGATAAGACATACCATTATTTTGGCCTACACCTCTTAAGGTAAGATTAATTCTTCCTCTGCTATCTATCTCTCTAACTCTTACAGTTACCTCATCTCCTTGTCTAACTACATCTTCGACTCTCTCAACCCTTGCCTCAGATAACTGAGAAATGTGTACCATTCCTTCTTTGCCTGGCAAGATCTCAACGAAAGCACCTATAGGTATAATTCTTGTAACAACTCCAGAGAAGATCTCACCTTCATGCACCTTGCGTGTTAACCCCTCGATTATCTTTTGAGCTTCTTCTGCAGCAGCTCCATCATGAGAGGCGATAGTTACAATGCCTCCATCCTCTATATCTATCTTAGTATTGGTTCTTTCAGTGATTCCTTTAATAGTTCTTCCGCCTGGTCCTATAACTGTTCCAATAAGTTCAGGGTCAATCCTAAAGCTTAATAGTCGGGGAGCATGAGGAGAAAGTGATTCTTGAGGCTTGTCGATTGCTGCTTGCATCTTTTCTAAAATTTGTAATCTTGCAGGACGAGCTTTTTTAATCGCATCAGAAATAATAGATACTGGCAAACCTGTAATTTTCATATCCATTTGTAACGCAGTTATACCCTTTTCAGTTCCTGCTACTTTAAAGTCCATGTCTCCAAGAAAATCTTCAATGCCTTGAATATCTGTAAGAATCCGTACTTCTTTACCTTCCTTTATTAAGCCCATGGCAGTACCACTTACAAGAGCTTTGAGAGGAACCCCTGCATCCAATAATGAAAGTGTGCTTCCACATACAGAACCCATTGAAGTTGATCCGTTGGAACTTAAAACTTCGCTAACCACCCTAAGTACATAAGGAAATGTTTCTTTCCCTGGGAGAACTGGAATTATTGCTCTCTCAGCTAATGCTCCATGGCCAATTTCTCTTCTTCCAGGAGTTCTCATCGGTCTTGTTTCTCCTACTGAATATGGAGGGAAGTTATAGTGATGGAGATAAGTTTTTTCTGTGCTTGGATTGAGGTCGTCCATTTCTTGAGCATCACTAGGAGTACCTAATGTAGTTGTAGATAATACTTGGGTTAAACCTCTTTGAAATAAAGCCGATCCATGGACTCTTTTTGGAAGAATTCCTGCAGAAGCAGATATTTTCCTAACTTCGTCGAGATTCCTTCCATCAACTCTTATCCCATCATTAATGATTTGGGACCTCATTAATTTCTTGGTGAGTTTTTTAAAGTCAACATTTAATAACTTATCGTTTTCAGAAAGAAGAGCTTTTAATTGGTGATCATCTTTTAAAGCATCAATTTTATCTTGAGTCTCAACTTTTATTTTTTCGAGTTCAAGATCTCTCTCTTCCTTTGAAAGATCAAATTTCTTTAAAACCAACTCAATAGGTTTTGTACAATTTTTCTCTAGATAAGAGGGCAATGTTTTATCTTCTTCAGGGTCAGATAGCTTAATCTGTTTTATTCCTAAATCTTTTAATAGATCTTCTTGAGATTTAATAAGTTCAGAAACTGCTTCATAACCAAAATCTATAGCTTCGATAGTATCTTGTTCCGATAACTGATTAGCACCTGCCTCAATCATGACAATTCCGTCAGGTGAACCTGCAACAACAATGTCTAAATCTCCTCTTTCTATTTCTCTATAACTTGGATTTAAAATGAAATCATCTCCTATGAGACCCACTCTAACTGCAGCCATTGGCCCATAAAATGGGATTTCTCCAAGTAAAGTTGCTATTGAAGCACCAGTAACAGCTAGAACATCTGCTGGGACTCTTTCGTCTAGAGAAAGACAAGAGGCAACAATTTGTATTTCGTCTCTCATCCATGATGGAAAAAGTGGCCTCATTGGCCTGTCAATCAATCTTGATATTAAAGTCGCTCTTTCTGGAGGGCGACCTTCTCTCCTCATGAAACCACCAGGAATTCTTCCGGCAGCATATAGTTTCTCCTCGTAGTCACATATTAGAGGTAGAAAGTCTGAAGCATCTTTTTTTGTGGTTTTTGTTGCTGTAACTAATAGAGAGGTGTCACCGCACTCAATCATTACTGATCCATTTGCTTGAGGAGCATATAGTCCTGTTGTTAGTCGTATCTCTCGTCCGTCAAACGTGATCGACTTATTTTGTCCTTCCACTTTTTAAATTATTAATCTATACATAATTTATTCTTACATTTTATAGGGACATATTGAGTAAATTATTTAGATAAGCTATAAAATTCTTAAATTTGTTCCAAAAATAATTTTTAATTTCTATTTACGGTAAGCAATAAAGATACAAAAAAAATACTTGTACTACCAACTTGATTTAACTACTCCAGGAAGTTCACCATTATGAGCTCTTTTTCTTAATTGATTCCTGCAAAGACCAAAATCTCTATATACTCCTCTGGGCTTACCTGTTGCCCAACACCTATTTCTGACTCTATTTGGTGCAGAATTCCTTGGTAGACCTTGAATCTTTCTATGAATTTCTAACCTTTCCATTGGATCTTTTGCAGCATTAAATTGATCTAATAATGCTTTCCTTTTTGCAGCATATTTCTTCACGAGTTTTTTGCGTTTAACTTCTCTCGCAATCATGGACTTTTTCGCCATTTAGTCAGAATATTTGAAACTAAATATTATCTTAACAGCTTGGAGAACAGATTTTAAAATTTATTTATTGGTTTAATAATCTTTGTACGATTAATAGTTGACTAGTATCTCTGATAATAAGCAGAACGCTTAGTCCAACTAAAAGAAAAAAACTGGACTGAGTAACAACCATCTGTACCTTTACTGGAACAGGCTTCCCCCTAAAACCTTCAATTAAAGTAAAAACAAGTTGTCCTCCATCTAATAATGGTAAAGGTAATGAATTAAGTACTGCTAAATTAATAGAAATTAAAGCCGCAAATAATAATATGCCTGTTCCACCTTGTTGAGATAATTGTGCACCGATTTCAACTATTTTTACCGGCCCACTTAATTGTTGAGCTGTTGAGGAGAAATTTGTTATTAAACCTTTATAACCTTGAATTGTTTTTACCAAAAGTGATGAAAATTCATTATTGGTGTATTTAAAAAGTTCGAAAATGTTTTTTGTCTTTTTAGTTTCTTTCCTTATATTCGGTTGCAATTGAGCACCTATTGTTCCTTTCCCATCAATATTTTTTGGTACTAAAGTTAAATCTTTGAAAATTCCATTCCTTTCAATTTTGATTGAAATTGGTTCGTCTGATGAATTTTGAATCTTTTTTACTAAAGCTGAAACTGCTTGATCGCCAACGCCTAAAGTATTGCTTTCCATTTTTAAGATTTTATCCCCTGCTTGTAATCCAGCAATAGAAGCAGATTTCTCAGGCTGAGTAGCCAAAACTAAAATACCTGGCTCGGGATCAAACGGAATACCAATAGTTGTTACATTTACAATTAAGATGGTGTAAGCAAGAATTAAGTTAGCAAATACCCCAGCGGATATTACAATTACTCTTTGTATAACTGGCCTATTTTTTAAAAGATTTGGATCTTTAGGATCAATATTTTTTATTTCTTCATCAGGAAAAGAAACAAATCCGCCTAAGGGAAAGGCTCTAAGTGAATAGGTTATATCTTTATATCTTTTCTGAATTATTGATGGTCCAAAACCAATCGAAAATCCATCAACATAGATACCTTGCAAAATTGCCGCAAGAAAATGTCCCATCTCATGAAAAAAAATGAGAAATCCAAGTACTGTTATTGAGGTTAAAACATTCATTTTTTTATATTAAGCAGTTTTTAAAAAATTTGATCCAAAATATGGAACCAGAGCATCTGGAATCTTAACGCTACCATCTGTTTGTTGGCCATTCTCGAGAATAGCAGCCATAGTTCTTCCAATAGCGAGACCACTGCCATTTAAGGTATGTATGTATGTATTTTTTTTGCCAATTTTTGATCTTATTGATGATCTACGTGCTTGAAAGTCGAGGCAATTACTGCAACTTGAAATTTCTCTATAACATTTACTACTGGGAAGCCAAACTTCAAGATCAAAAGTTCTACTAGAAGAAAAGCCTAAGTCTCCAGTACAAATATCTACTAACCTGTAGGGTAAGTTGAGCTTTTTTAAAATGCTTTCTGCATCAGAAGTAATCTTTTTATGAGCTTCTAAAGATTTACTTGGATCACAAAACCAATAGAGTTCAACCTTGTTAAATTGATGAAGTCTTATTAAACCTTTAGTATCCCTTCCATAACTTCCAGCTTCTCTCCTAAAACATGGACTATATGCAACATACTTAATAGGTAACTGCTTGGGATCAATAAGCTCGTTTCTATGAAAAGCAGTCAGTGGAACTTCAGCTGTTGGAGAAAGCCATAAATCGTCATTTGCACACTTAAAACTTTCATTTGAAAATTTAGGTAATTGACCAGATCCGGTAAGACTTTCTGAATTTAGTAAAGCTGGCGGCATTAACTCCAGGTATCCATTTTTAGTATGCATATCGAGCATAAAATTAATTAATGCCCTCTCTAATCTGGCACCATTGCCTATGAGAGTGATAAAACGACTTTTTGATATTTTTGTTGATTTTACAGAGTCAAAAATATTAAGACTCTCTCCTATTTCCCAGTGTGATTTTATATTCGCTTTTATTAGAGGATCCCCCCAAGTTTTTACTTGGACATTATGGTTTTCATCTTTTCCAATAGGAGCTTCTTTGCTGGGAAAATTTGGCAAATTATAAATCTCATCATTTACTTCTTTGTCTAATATTCTTTGTTTCTCTTCTAGTTCAGAAATTTTAGCTCTATATTCGTTTCCCTTCTTTTTTAAGGAAATTAGTTCTGGAGAATCTTTGTTTTTAGATTTGCTGATTTCTTGACCAATTAATTTGCTTAACTTTTTACTCTCAGATTGAAGATTGGATATTTCTATATCAATATCTTTTTTCTTAACAGTTAATTCGTGTATGTGGGATATATTATAAATTTTTCCTCTCAAGGATAAATTCTCTTCAACAGATGTTGGATTTTCTCTTATTAATTTTTGATCTAACACTCTTTTTTTTTAATACATTAATTAAGATAGTTAATCTCAATTAATTATTTGGGTTTTTTGATCAAAAATTAACTAAATTAATGATTCCTGACTTATGGAATATTTTAAAAATTAAATTTTATTCACGATGCAGATCGGGCCCGTCCTGAGGATGACCATTCTTTTAGGAAATCAATTTGCTCTTTAGCGGTTCTTGATAAAGGAACTAATTCAGAAACTGCCTTTATTAAGTCTTTCTCCATAAGCTCTCTACCTTCAGAGAATGAAATATGCATCCCCTCTATTACTGCTTGTTCAAGTTCTGCCCCTGAGAATCCATCTGTTCTATCGATGATAGTAGATAGAGGAAAACTGTAACTTGGTCTTCTTTTTTTTAGGTGCAAATCCAGAATACTTAATCTTTCTTGCGAATTTGGCAAATCAAGAAAAAATATCTCATCGAATCTACCTTTCCTTAATAATTCAGCAGGAAGCTTATCTATAGCATTCGCAGTGGCAATTACAAATACAGCAGATTCTT
The DNA here is from genome assembly GCF_001180325.1 of Prochlorococcus marinus. Lineage (GTDB taxonomy): Bacteria > Cyanobacteriota > Cyanobacteriia > PCC-6307 > Cyanobiaceae > Prochlorococcus_A > Prochlorococcus_A marinus_R. Next base: position 5,582 of record NZ_CVSZ01000006.1, on the reverse strand, counting down.
TTTCAGCCATCCAAGTTAATAAACTTGCCAAAACCCTTTGACTAGTGCCTCCGTCACTTCTAGCATCGCCACCAAAGCCCTTATCAATTTCATCGATCCAAAGGATACAAGGCGACATAGCCTCAGCTCTAAATATTGTATCTCTTGTTCTTGCCTCGCTTGAACCAACAAGGCTAGAAAATAGTCTTCCAACATCTAACCTGAGAAGTGGCATTGACCAACTATTGGAAATTGATTTGGCAGTAAGTGATTTTCCTGTACCTTGCGCCCCTACAAGTAATACTCCTTTTGGAATTGGTAGTCCATAGTCTCTAGCTTCTTTAGAAAAGGCCCTGTATCTCTGATTAAGCCAAACTTTTAAAACATTTAAACCGCCAATATCATCTTGACTTGATTTAGCATCGAAAAATTCTAAAATTTCACTTCTGGCGATCACTTGTTTTTTCTCTTCAAGAATATCTTTAATATCTTCTTTACTTATTTTCCCTCTTTGAGCAAGGGCCTTTGCCGTGACTTGCTTTACTTTTACTTCGGTAAGTCCACTTGAAGCTATAGAAAGTTCGTTTAAGTCTTGTTCTTCAAGATTTGAATTGGTATTAATAGCAATTTTTTTTATTAGATTTTTCAATTCTTTTTGATCAGGTAAAGGTAAATTTATAATTGCCATTAATTCATCTAGATCTTCTGATGATGGAAATAAATGTGAACTAATAATTAAATTGTGACTTGTTTTCTTAAGAGCTGAAAATAGTTCTTTAATAGTTCTATTGATAGATGGATCATCATAAAATTTATGAAAATCTTTTACTAATAAAACTGTTGAAATTTCAGAGCTTTGATCTTTAAGCCAATTAAGAACTCCTATCGGATTGTTAGAAAATTTACCTTCTTCATTTATTAATCCTTTAATACCGTTAACACAATCCCAGGAAACAAATCTTTTTATATTTATTCTTTCACAAGAATAATTAATTAATTTTTCTAATCTCTCCTCTTCTTTGGTCCTTATCCAAATTAAAGAGGTTCTTGATTTTATGAGTAATTCAAAATTTCTACACCATGAATCCATCATTTAAGATTAAGACTATTTTTTATTGTTAGGTTCAAAAGGTAATCTTTTATCTGAGATTGTTGAAGCAGAAGTTGTTATTACTTCATTTTTCGCTAGTAATTGTTGATCCAAAATTTTCTGTAAGTTCTCAGGAAGTGCTTCTTTATTCAGCAGAAAAGTCTGAAATGCCTGGAAAATATTAGCAACAACCATGTAGAGTAAAACTCCAGCTGGTAGTGGGAAAAATAGAAACATTCCAGTTATCATAACTGGTGTAATTTTGTTTGCTGTTGATTGCTGTGGATTCGCAGGCATGCCCTGACTTGATAAAACTTGCGAGAGAAGTAAGGTTAATCCAAAGGCACCAACTAATGCAGCAATATCCCAATTAATTGCTCCATCTACGTAAAAACCAACTTGACCAAGAGCTTTAATAAATAAAAAACCACTTTTAGCTGCTAGACCAGGGATTTTAGCCTCGATTGTTGCATCTCCCGGTTTAATCGCTGTTACTGTACCGTCTTGGGAAACTTTAATATTTTCGGATCCTTTAGAAACTTTCCAAGTGGGGAGGAATTTAGATCCGTCGTCGTATTTAGATAAAACTTCCGAATAGCTATTGCCATTTGTCGTTTGTAAATTTACTTTTATAGATTCATCTGTTCCTAGTTTTGTTCCACTGGGTATAGTTGCTACTACAGGAAAATGTGATTTCTCCGTAATAAAAATAGAGTGTCTTGGGGATTTGTAAGGTTTTGGATCAATTGCTGCTACTTGATCCTGTGGAACGACCTTGAGATTTATGTTATAGGGAACATCAGCAAAAGGAGAGCCTCTTAGAGTTGCAAACAATGCAAATAACACAGGCATCTGTACAATCAATGGAAGACAACCTGCTAGAGGACTGCCAAACTCATTCATTAATTTTCCAAGCTCTTCTTGCTGTTTCTTTGGATCACCTGAAAACTTAGATTTTATTTCTGCTTGCCTTTTTTGCATTACAGGTTGGGCTATCTTCATCCGCCTTGCGCTTCTAATGGAACCAGCGCTTAAAGGGAAAAGTGCAATTCTAATTACGACTGTCAAAGCAACGATCGCTAAACCATAACTAGGAACTAAACCGTAGAAAAAATCTAGAATCGGGATAAGTAGTTTTTCAGAAATGAACCCTATCACGATATTAAAGAGAGTGAAATTTTAATAGACATTTTATTTTACAGGAAAAAAAGATTTTTGTAATTCATTTATTTAGGATTTAGTCGCAAATCCTTCTACTTCGCTGAGATTTGGGATTTGTGATCTTTTTTTTATATTTTCTTCAATAAATTTTTGCTTTTCTCTGAATAAAGGTAATGATTTCATTTCAACCTTTGATCCATCATTAAGAATAAGAACCATATCACCATATGAACCGAATCCTCTTGGAATAGATCTGATTTCTTCAATGTTACTCAATGAGACTTGTGTTTTGTTTTTACCAAACCAGCCACCATCGATTGTAATTCTTTTGTTTGTAATTTTATATCTCAACCACAATGCTCTAACTATTGCGGCAAAGGTAAATGGCAAACCAAGTATAGATATTCCTGCTAGTAGATTTATTATTAAATCACCCTTAGCAGGACCACCTTCGTAAAAGGTTTCTTCATTCATGTTAATCATTTAATTAGACGAGATTTGAACATTAAAGTTTGAAATTCCTCCAAAAGTCTGCTTTTATCATTGCAGAAATCCCCAAATTTAAGGTTAACAAGTAACCAATAAGGTTTGTGGTTATTAATTTTTTGAATGTTTGTTAATAACCACTCTTGCAGGATTCTTCTTAATTTATTTCTCTCTACAGCTTTTTTTGAAACTTTTTTACTAATAGCAATAGCTACCCTAAATTTGTTTGAGGTATTAGTGAATTTATGGGAAAAGAGTATATCTGGATTTGATCTTGCAACTTTAAATGTCATTAATTTCCCATGATATGTTGTGGCATTTTTATGTATGTAATTAAAAGTCCTATGACCTTTTAAACGCATATCTTTAGGTAATGCCATTTAAATTTGAAGTTATACAGCTATTCTTTCTCTACCTTTTTGTCTTCTACTTTTAATAACTCTTCTACCAGTATGAGAACGCATTCTTACTCTAAAACCAGATACACGTTTTCGTTTTCTTGAAGTCCCGCCAAAAGTTCTTTTAGTCATTTGTTTAATTATCCTTATTTAATTTATCATTTAATCGATCACTATAGTCCAGCTTCCTAAATAACTTGAAAATGATTTCCCTTTAGGTTGCCCAAATGAATGAAATTGATATAGACCTGATTTTTTTGGATTAAAGATTTTGAAGACAATTGCATAACTGTCTTTGTTAGATGGAATCGGGCTGTAGGGGTAAATATCTAGTGATTGTAAGCCTGATTCATCAGTCTTGATTTCGAAATCAGCTGGAATATCTTCCAAGCATTTAGTTCTACCTTCAAAACCACCTATTTTTACTTTGCAAAAACTAATTTTTTCATTACTAAGAGTGGATTTAAAGGTCTTAGGAATTGCTAGATTAATTTTTAAGAGATCAGTTCTTCTATCCGATGGCCTCAAGAAAAAATAAATTGTATTTCTAAATCTCTTTTTATTCTCTTTTTGAAACCACTTTAATCTTCTATAACTATCGTCTTGATCCCACTGGAATTCCAAACCCGCTTTAGCATCTTGGATATTATTAAAAAAAGGAGTTAAAACTAAAATTGTAGGGATTATAAAAAATCTTAAAATTTTAAGATTTAAAATATGTTTATTTGTGATTTTTAGCATTGAAGGGAATGGAATTTAAAGTTGAGTTAGTGCTATCTAAATTTAAAGCAGAATAATTTCACATAGATTAACATCTATCTGCTCTTAATTTTGCAGCGCCTTTTAAATAAGGGTGCTTTATTGCATAATTTGGTGGCAATAAAACTTGAGCCATTATTCTTATACAAAAATCAACATCATTTGATACGTGCATTTGTTGGCAGTCTAAAAAGGCAACTGAATCAAGTCCATTAAATTTCCTTGCAATTGAAGCGGGGAAACATGCATCTAAATCTTTTGTCGCTGTGAATGTAATGGAAAGTATGTTTGTTTTAATTAGATTGTTTCGTGAAATTAATTCATCAATTAATTCCACTACGGCAACTTCTATTTCCCTAACAGAATTCCCAGATGCTGTTGTAGCTCCACGAATAAATGTAATTTTATAATCATCTTTCATTTTTTCATACATATCGATTTAAGGCTTGTATAACCAAAGTACTTTATTAGAGGAGTCAAACTCAAAAAAGATATTATTGATAATTTTCTCAATCATTCTACTTCCAGGAATTAGTCCAAGTATTTTTTTCTTCTTCTTCCCAAATGTTAATGGCTGAATTTTTGGATCAATATTAACCATTTCTGCAGCTAGCTCCCTTGCAACAAATTCATCTCCAACCTTATCAACAAGACCAAGTTCTAGTGCTTGTGTTCCAGTGAAAATTCTTCCATCGGCAAACTTTCTTACTTCTTCAACAGGCAAATTCCTTCCATCAGCAACAGCTTCGGTAAACTGTTTATAACTTTCATCTATAAGTCCTTGGAGTAGACCTCTACCTTCCTTACTTAAAGGTTTATCTGGAGAAAGTATGTCTTTAAATACACCGCTTTTAACAGTCTCAAATTTAATGCCGATTTTATCTAATAATTCAGATAAATTATTTCCTCTTATAATCACACCAATAGATCCCGTAATTGTGCCTGGATTAGCAACTATTTTGTCGGATGCAACACCAATGTAAACGCCTCCTGATGCTGAGATGTTCCCAAAACTGGCAATGACTTTACATCCTTTATCTTTTAGTCTTTTAATAGCAGAGTATATTTCTTGGCTATCACCAACAGTACCCCCTGGGGAGTCAATTCTCACGATTAAAGCAGGAAATTCTCTATCCTCAATTTGTTTAAGAGCTTTAAGGACTGAAACTCTTGTTGAACTTGTAATAGGCTCATCAATTACTATACGAGCTATTCTTTTTTTTGACTTTCGTCTAAAAGGCCAAATCATTCTTTTAAGGTAAATTCATAAAACTACTTTAAAAAGATTATCAGCAGACCTAATGAATTCAATCCTAAATTGGTTTTTAATGATACTCCCTTTTGCACTTTGGGGGACTTCAATGGCGGCAATGACTCCTTTAGTATCTAGTGCTGGGCCAGAGTTAGTGGCTACTTTAAGATTACTTCCTGCAGGAATTCTTGTTCTAATAACAACATATTTGTTTAAAAGAGATTTAAAAATTTATAAGTGCGATTTGAAGTGGTTTTTTGTTTTTACTATTGTTGATGCCACTTTTTTTCAATTATTTTTAACTTATGGCATTGAAAAAACTGGAGCAGGTTTAGGTTCTGTCTTAATTGATTCTCAACCACTTTTGGTAGCTATTTTAGCGAGGGCAATTTTTGGGAATTTAATTAATCCAATAGGATGGTTGGGACTACTTTTTGGCTTGGGAGGAATAATATTT
>NZ_CVSZ01000005.1 GCF_001180325.1 Prochlorococcus marinus | reverse complement strand
TGAGAATATGGAATGGCTTCCACTCAATTAATGGTGACAAAGTTTTAGCGGTTGGAGATGCAGCATCTCTATGTGATCCATTTTTAGCTGAAGGAATTAGACCATCCTTAATTAGCAGTTTTTATGCTGCAGAATACATAGATAAGTTCCTATCAGGGAAAGTAGATGATTTTAATCTTTATACGAAGAAAATTAACAACATTTGGGGGAAATCAATGGCTTGGGGGAGGAGAATAGCCCAAGTATTTTATAGATTTCCCAGAACTGGATATCAATTAGGTGTCAAAAGGAAAACGGCACCTAAACGTATTGCTCAAATATTATCAGGAGAAATGAGTTATGAAGATATCGCAAAAAGAGTTATCAGAAGACTTTTAACAAAAAGTGGGACTTAATTCTTTTTCAATTCAAACTTAAATTTAGTTAGCAGAAATCAATTTTTGATTTTTAATCTCTGAATATCTCTTTAGTAGCAGCTCTTCCAATTCTTCTATAGCCTTACTGAATCCAGTAATACCTTCACTAAGCTTTTCACTTGCCATTTGATCTTCTAACATACTTAACCTGAAATCTTTTTCTTCAAATTCGTAGTCAATAGAATTATTTATTTGGGTACTTACATCTAATTTTCTAACTAACTCTCCTTTTTCTTTTTTAAGTTCCTCAAGAAATTTTGGTGCGATTGTTAAAAGATCGCAACCTGCTAGTTCTTTTATTTCATCAAGATTTCTAAAACTCGCTCCCATTACTTCTGTCTTGAATCCCTTTTCTTTAAAGTAATTGTATATTTGCGTAACCGAAATAACACCAGGGTCTTCAGCACCAACAAAACTAGTTTTACCAGTTTTTGCTTTATGCCAATCTAATATACGGCCGACGAACGGAGAAATTAGAGTTATCTTTGCATTGGCACAAGTTACCGCTTGGCAGAAGTTAAAAAGTAAAGTTAAATTGCACTTAATACCCTCTTTTTCCAAAATTTCAGCTGCCTTAATTCCCTCCCAAGTTGCTGCAATCTTAATCAAAATTCTTTCCTTTTCGATTCCAAAATTTTTGTAAAGATTGATCAATTTTCTCGCTTTTTCTACCGTAGCTTCGGTGTCAAAGCTTAGTCTTGCGTCAACTTCTGTAGATACGCGCCCTGAAATAATTTTCAATATTTCTTTTCCAAAAAATACTGAAACTTGGTCAACAGTCTCTTTGATTAATTCACTTTCGGAGAATCCTTGAGGCAAGGCATTTTCTGAACTTTCAAAAGCTTTATCAATTAATTTCGCATAATCAGGGTTCTTAGCAGCAGCAAGTATTAGCGATGGATTGGTGGTG
>NZ_CVSZ01000004.1 GCF_001180325.1 Prochlorococcus marinus | reverse complement strand
TATTTGATGACGTGAGATACGATTCAAAAGAAGGTTCCTGCTTTTACAGTGTAGATACAATTGAAGCCCCATGGAACACAGGAAGAATTGAAGAAGGTGGAAATTTAGGATACAAGATTCAATACAAAGAGGGTTATTTTCCAGTATCTCCAAATGATACTGCGCAAGATATCAGGTCTGAAATGCTACTTTTAATGGGGGAACTAGGCATTCCTACAGAAAAGCACCACCATGAAGTTGCTGGTGCTGGCCAACACGAACTTGGAATGAAATTCGATTCGTTAATAAATTCTGCTGATAACGTAATGACTTATAAATACGTTGTCAGGAATGTTGCTAAAAAATATGGAAAAACTGCAACGTTTATGCCTAAGCCTGTATTTAACGATAATGGAACAGGGATGCATGTTCACCAAAGTCTATGGAAGAGTGGCCAGCCACTATTTTTTGGTGAAGGAGCATATGCAAATTTATCTCAGACAGCAAGATGGTACATAGGAGGCATACTTAAACATGCTCCATCATTCTTAGCATTTACTAACCCAACTACAAATAGTTATAAACGATTGGTTCCAGGATTCGAAGCACCTGTAAATCTAGTTTATTCTGAGGGTAATAGATCAGCTGCAGTAAGAATTCCTTTAACAGGTCCAAGTCCTAAAGCTAAGCGATTAGAATTCAGATCAGGTGACGCACTTGCAAATCCTTACTTAGCATTTTCTGTAATGATGCTTGCTGGTATTGATGGAATTAAAAACCAAATTGATCCTGGCGATGGAGTAGATGTAGATTTATTTGAGCTTCCAGCTGAGGAACTTGCAAAAATTGATACAGTACCTTCTTCTCTAAATGACTCACTAAATGCGCTAAAAGCTGATAAGGAT
>NZ_CVSZ01000003.1 GCF_001180325.1 Prochlorococcus marinus | reverse complement strand
ATAAGTGATAGGATCCCAGTCCCTGAGGGACAACCCTCTATAGATGAGAGATGGAAAGGCATAGGGATAAGAATTGAAGATGATGTCCTGGTCAAAGATACAAACCCAGATGTTTTAAGTATTGCTGCACTTAAAGAAATTTCTGATTTAGAGTTTTGAAATTTGACTTATCTAGTTAATAGATTTATTTTTTATTAAGTTTAAAACTCAAAAATGAATAAGTCTGATTCATATGATTCGAAACTTTCTCAAGCAAGAGGCTTAGCTAGTCAGCTTGGCATGTTCGCAGAAGAAAACGATATCCCCAAAGATCTTTGGGATTCATTGGAAGCCACTATTTATGATTTTTATGAAGTAACTCATGATAGATAAAATCCTGTTTAGAAGTTATCAATTACTAAAATCAAGAAATTTTGAATAAATCAATCAAAATGTGACCATAAACTGATAAATTATTTATTAAACACAAATAAGTGAATGACCTCATCAGATAAGTTAAATCAAAATTCAACAGAAAAAAAGGGAAAAAACAGTGATGCACCAAACTCTAAAAATTCTTCTCCTAATTCAGGAATGATGGGTGCCACAGCTGTATTGGCAGCTGCCACAATTGATGAAGATGGGGTACCTACTGGTTATACTCCTAAGCCCGATGAAGGAAGGTTCATAATTAAAGTATTGTGGTTACCTGATAATGTGGCTCTAGCAGTGGATCAAATAGTAGGTGGAGGCCCAAGCCCTCTTACGGCTTATTATTTTTGGCCAAGAGATGATGCTTGGGAAAAATTAAAAAGTGAACTTGAGAATAAAGGTTGGATTACAGATAACGAGAGAGTAGAGATATTGAATAAGGCTACTGAAGTTATAAATTATTGGCAAGAAGAAGGTAAAACAAAAAAGTTAGAAGAAGCCAAATTAAAGTTCCCCGAAGTAACTTTTTGTGGAACCGCCTAAATAATATTAGTTTTTTGCAGCTTGAATCCTAGCCTCAGCCTTTGAAACCTCTTTCAAGGCTTTAATTTTCTCTGGATTTTTTTCATTTTCAGAAAATTTGCTAATTGCTAATTTTGCTTCTTTAAGATCTTGTTCAGCATTTTGAACATTAATTTCAGAACCAATTTCAGCATTATTTACTAGAACTATAACTTCATCTGATTCAATTTCAGCGAAGCCTCCCATAAGAGCGATTGATTTCCACTGGGAATTCATTCTTAGCCTTAAAACGCCAATATCTATAGCAGTAACTAAAGAGATGTGTCCTGGTAGTACACCAATTTGACCAGTAGTACTAGGAAGGATTACTTCTTCAGCCTCGCCTTGATAAACATTTTTATTAGGAGCTAAAACTTTTAGAGAAATTGCCATTAATTTAAAATTATTGAAGGTTAAATATATATTTAAATATTTATTTTTCTGATTTTATTTTTTCAGCCTTTGCTTTAACTTCATCAATGTTACCAACTAGGTAAAATGCCTGTTCTGGTAAATCATCCAATTCACCCGACAAAATCATATTGAAACCAGCAATGGTATCTTCTAATTTTACGTATTTACCAGACATTCCTGTAAATATTTCTGCTACGAAGAAAGGTTGTGAGAGAAATTTTTCAATTTTTCTAGCCCTGTCTACTGTTAATCTATCTTCTTCAGAAAGCTCATCTAAACCTAGAATTGCAATGATATCTTGAAGTTCTTTGTATCTTTGTAAAGTTGATTGAACAGCTCTGGCTGTTTTGTAATGCTCATCGCCAACAACTGATGGTTGCAGCATAGTGCTCGTTGAGTCTAATGGATCAACTGCTGGATAAATTCCCTTAGCTGCAAGAGCTCTAGCAAGCACGGTAGTTGCATCTAAATGGGCAAAAGTTGTAGCTGGAGCAGGGTCTGTTAGGTCATCAGCAGGCACGTAAACAGCTTGGATAGATGTTATTGACCCTTCTAATGTAGATGTAATTCTTTCTTGTAATTCACCAACATCAGTTCCCAGAGTAGGTTGGTATCCAACAGCTGAAGGCATTCTTCCAAGTAATGCAGATACTTCAGAACCAGCTTGAACAAATCTAAAAATGTTATCAACAAAGAGTAGGACGTCTTGCTTATTCACATCTCTAAAATGTTCGGCCATTGTAAGTGCTGATAAGCCTACTCTCATTCTTGCACCAGGTGGCTCATTCATCTGCCCAAAACATAAGGCAACTTTTGATTGAGTTAGGTCATCTGCATTGATAACTCCAGATTCTTTAAATTCTTCATATAAATCGTTCCCTTCTCTAGTTCTTTCTCCTACACCACCAAAAACGGAAACTCCACCATGCTCCTTTGCAATGTTATTAATTAATTCTTGAATAAGAACTGTTTTCCCAACACCAGCACCTCCGAATAATCCAACTTTTCCTCCTTGTCTGTAAGGAGCCAAAAGGTCGATAACTTTAATACCAGTTTCAAAAACTTTTGGCTTGGTTTCTAGGTCAGTTAACTTTGGCGCAGCTCTATGAATTGGAGCAGTATCTTTAGTATTTACTGGACCTTGTTCATCTACTGGTTCTCCTAAAACATTAAATATTCTTCCTAAAGTTGCTTCTCCAACAGGTACAGATATTGGAGCTCCTGTGTCGATTGCTTCCATACCTCTTACAAGGCCGTCTGTGCCACTCATTGCCACCGCTCTAACTCTATGGTCACCTAGGAGCTGTTGGACTTCTGCAGTGAGCGCTATGTCTTGTCCAGCTGGATTTTTAGCTTCAATTCTTAAAGCATTTAATATCTTGGGCAATTTACCGGCTGGGAATTCCACATCTAGAACTGGACCAATTACCTGACGTACTACGCCTTTTGTTTGTGAAGAAGTTGATGGAGTTGCTACCATTTTTATTGATTGGTGATGAATAGCTGATTTAAACAGCACATAATCCGAAAATACTACCACCTCATGGGTAAATTCGTTAAATGGGTTCGGCCACCCGCACAGTTTAAGTATGGTTTAATTGCCGCTTTGCAGATTATGTTGTTGATGATACGGATGGAGAATTTCTCTTTCCATTTTTATGACGCAAAGCGTCTCAATCATGATCCTCCATTAATCTATGGCAGCTGTTTCACTTACAGTCTCTACAGTAAAACCACTGGGAGATAGAATATTTATTAAAGTTTCCGCATCTGAGGAAAAAACTGCTGGGGGCATTCTTTTGCCTGATTCAGCTAAAGAAAAACCACAGGTTGGAGAAGTTGCTCAGGTGGGCCCTGGCAAACTTAATGACGATGGTTCTCGACAAACTCCAGAAGTGAGTATTGGCGATAAAGTTTTGTACAGCAAATATGCTGGCACAGACATTAAATTGGGAGGAGATGAATATGTCTTGCTCTCAGAAAAGGATATTTTAGCTGTAGTAAGCTAAAATATTTGTTTCAAAAATTATTAAAACTTATTACTAAATCACTGCCTAAACATGGCTAAAAGAATTATTTACAATGAACAAGCTCGTAGAGCGCTCGAGAGAGGAATTGATATCCTTGCTGAGTCTGTAGCTGTAACGCTTGGACCAAAAGGAAGAAATGTTGTACTAGAGAAAAAATTTGGTGCTCCACAAATCATTAATGATGGTGTCACAATCGCTAAAGAGATCGAATTAGAGGACCACATTGAAAATACAGGGGTTGCTTTAATCAGACAAGCTGCATCAAAAACTAACGATGCAGCTGGAGATGGTACCACAACAGCCACTGTTTTAGCTCATGCAATGGTTAAAGCAGGGTTGAGAAACGTTGCTGCAGGAGCTAATGCAATTACCTTGAAAAAAGGAATTGATAAAGCGACTGATTTTCTAGTTGGTAAAATTCAAGAGAATTCCAAGCCTATTAGCGATAGCAATGCTATAGCACAATGTGGAACTATTGCTGCTGGAAACGACGAAGAAGTTGGTCAAATGATTGCCAATGCTATGGATAAAGTTGGTAAAGAAGGTGTTATCTCCTTAGAAGAAGGAAAATCAATGACTACTGAATTAGAAGTTACTGAGGGTATGCGCTTTGATAAAGGCTATATTTCACCTTACTTCGCAACAGACACAGAGAGAATGGAGGCTGTTTTAGATGAACCCTATATCCTTCTGACTGATAAAAAAATTGCTTTAGTGCAGGATTTAGTTCCCGTTTTGGAACAAATAGCTAAAACTGGTAAACCACTAGTCATTATTGCAGAAGATATTGAAAAAGAGGCCTTAGCGACTCTTGTAGTTAATCGATTACGAGGCGTGTTAAACGTTGCTGCAGTAAAAGCTCCTGGATTTGGCGATAGAAGAAAAGCAATGCTTGAAGATATGGCCGTTTTAACTAATGGACAACTTATTACTGAAGACGCAGGCTTGAAATTAGAGAGTGCTACCATAGATATGCTCGGAACTGGTAGAAGAATAACTATCAATAAAGAGACTACAACTATTGTTGCTGAAGGTAATGAGCAAGCAGTTAAAGCTAGATGTGATCAAATTAAGAAGCAAATGGATGAAACAGATTCTTCATATGATAAAGAAAAGCTTCAAGAACGTCTGGCTAAGCTAGCTGGAGGTGTGGCAGTGATTAAAGTTGGAGCTGCTACTGAAACTGAGATGAAGGACAAAAAGCTTCGTCTTGAGGATGCTATTAATGCAACAAAAGCAGCTGTTGAAGAAGGAATTGTACCTGGAGGTGGTACAACTTTAGCTCATTTATCTCCTATTCTAAAAGAGTGGGCTGATAAAAATTTAGAAGGAGAAGAATTAATTGGAGCTAACATTGTTGAAGCTTCACTTACTGCTCCTCTTATGAGAATTGCTGAGAATGCAGGTTCTAATGGAGCTGTGATTGCTGAAAATGTAAAAACTAAACCATTTAATGATGGATTCAATGCTGCTACTGGAGAATATGTAGATATGTCCTCTGCTGGTATAGTTGATCCTGCAAAAGTTACACGTTCAGGATTACAAAATGCAGCTTCAATAGCAGGAATGGTTTTAACCACTGAATGCATAGTTGCAGATCTACCGGAGAAAAAAGATGCAGCTGCTCCGGCAGGCGCTCCAGGTATGGGCGGAGACTTTGATTACTAACTAAACAATAGTTTTCAAATATTTTAAAAAGGGATCATTCAAAATGGTCCCTTTTTTTATTCAAATTTTATGAAATCCAACCAGCGCTTAGAATAATTGCGAGAGACAAAAATATCACTAAAAAAGTCCAAGTTATTTTGTTTAGAGAGGCTTCTGCACTACTTGCGCTATTAAACATAGAGCTTCCACTTGCGGCTATTCCTCCCATTCCATCACCTTTGGGACTATGAAGTAAAACTAAGAGAATGAGAAGAACTCCAGAGAATACCCAAATCCAACTAATAATTTGAATCATTGCTAAAAAAACTTTTATTAACTTTAAACGTGTTGAACGACCTTATTATAACCTTTTAATTCAATTTCTTGAATAAGCGATTTGCCTGTCATTTCTCTTGGTATTGGAAGATTTAATAATTGCAATAAAGTGGGAGCAATATCTGCTAAGCCCGCATTTTTTCTTAAATTAATTTCATTTCCCAAATTTGGGATTTTTCTTTTTTCACCTTCAATCAAAATTAATGGAACTTTATTTATTGTGTGTGCTGTCCATGGTTCTCCTTCAGATCCCTTCATTACCTCTGCGTTACCATGATCGGCTGTAATAACAATGCTTCCACCCATTTCTCCAGTAGCATTAACTATTTGACCTACACATTTATCTACTTTTTCTATAGCTTTAATTGTTGCATCCATGTTGCCTGTATGACCAACCATATCAGGATTGGCAAAATTGATTACTATAAATGCGTAATTCCCGCTTTTAATTGCTTTAGAGCAACTATTAGTTAATTCCTCTGCAGACATTTCGGGTTCCATATCATAAGTTGCGACTCTTGGAGATGGAATTAAATATCTCTCTTCTCCAGGTAAAGGTATTTCAACTCCTCCATTGAAAAAGTATGTTACGTGAGGATATTTTTCGGTTTCCGCTGTTCTGTATTGTTTAAGCCCGTTTTCTGAAACTATTTGACCTATAAAATTATTTAGTGATTCAGGAGGAAATGCAACTTTAACGGGAAAGTTCTGATCATATTGAGTAAAAGTAACAAATTCTAGATTTGGATAATTTTTTCTTTCAAAGTCTGAGAATTCTTTGACCGAAAGAGATTTTACTATTTGTCTTGCTCTGTCAGGACGAAAGTTAAAGAATATCAAACTATCCCCATCTTTAAGATAGTTTTCAGACATTCGTATGGGCTCTATAAATTCATCGGTTATGTTTTTGGCATAACTTTTTTCTATGTAATCCTTGGGAGAAATATTTGTTATTTGAATATCTGGATCAGTCAAATTAGAATATGCTTTTTCTGTTCTATCCCATAGAAGATTTCTATCCATTATCCAGTATCTTCCACATATTGAAGCAATTTCGCCTACGTTAAATTTCTTTATACATGATTCTATTTGATTTAGATATTTCGTGGCACTTTTTGCAGGAGTATCTCTTCCATCAGTAATAATATGGATTGCAACCTTTTTAAGGTTATTATCAGATGCCCATTTTATTAAGCCTAATAAATGATCGATATGACTATGAACTCCTCCATCGGAACATAATCCCATGATATGCAAAGTAGAATTATTTTTCTTTAATGAAGCAGCCATCTCTTTTAACTCATTTAACAATCCTAATTGATTATTTTTTACAATATTTGAAATCCTTACAAGTTCTTGTTGGATTATTCTTCCCGCACCAATGGTAAGGTGTCCTACCTCTGAATTACCCATTTGTCCGTCTGGGAGGCCTACATCTGATCCACTAGCACTTATAAGGGTGTGAGGGTAAGCATGCCAAAGCGAGTCCATGATTGGTGTACTGGCGCTTTTAATAGCATTATCTGATTTTTCTTTTCGATATCCCCATCCATCTAGTATTGCAAGAACTACAGGGCTCTGAGGAACATTTAATCTTTTTATATTTTTGCTGCTAATATTTGACATATTTAGATCAAATTCATTGTTAGCTGATCCAACCTTAAATTTAGCTTCTAATGATACTCTTTAACAATTTATATTTAATATAGTTAGCTTTTGCTAATTTATGAAAATATTAGATTAATTTTATTTCTTGATATATCATGTCTAAGAAAACAAAAAAGATCGTAATACTAACTGAAGTCGAGCTTAGAAAAACTATTTCGCGTTTAACTTGCGAAATTATCGAAAAAGTAAAAAAACTAGATAACCTTCTATTGGTTGGAATCCCGACTAGAGGAATTGAGCTGACCGAGGTGCTAGAGAAGGAATTATTCTCTAGAACAGGTTTAAGATTCAGAAAAGGAACAATTGATCCAACTTTTTACAGAGATGACCAAAATAGAGTTGGAACTCGCCTGATACAAGCTGCAGATATTCCGATTCCTATCGAGAAACAAGAAATTCTTTTGATAGATGATGTAATTTTCACAGGTAGAACAGTTAGAGCTGCAATGGATGCTTTATATTCATGGGGCAGACCCCAAAGAGTGATGTTATTAGTAATGGTAGATAGAGGTCATAGAGAATTACCTATTCAACCAGATTTTTGTGGTAAAAAAGTGCCAACTAGTAAAATTGAAAGTATTAGCTTACGTTTAAATAATGTTGATAATGAAGAAGGAGTTTTCCTTGAATAGGTTATTTTTAGAAGATATTTCCTAAATTATATTCTCCAAAAAATTCATCTTTAACATCAAAGCAATTAACTAATAAATCAGCATTTTTCGTAATTTTAAAAAAAAGTTTTAAAGTGTCTTCTCCAATATTAGATTTATTTTTTAATATTATTTTGAGTGGCTTTTTGTCCCATTCTATAATTTCTTCTTCATTTTGAATCTCTGATAACTTTGGTAATCCATTTTCAAAAATAACATCATATGCTCTTTCTTTTTGTGTCTCTCCAATTATTATTTCGAATATTTTCTGATTCTTTTTACTGGCTTGAAGGATCAGTTGAAAAGGGTTTTCTGTTGGCCATGTTTGACCTTTGCAAAAAATAGGATGCCAAAAGTGTTTTTGCTCTCTTTTATTAAATAATCTTATAGATAATCCTTTATTTAATATGTCTTTAATTTTTACCCCAGGGGTCATTGCTAAAGCTCCCAAAGCTATTGATTCAATAGGGGGTGGAGACTTTATTTGAATTTTTGGAATTTTTTTTGTTATCCATTCTTTGATCAATGGTATTTGAGTTCCTCCACCAACCAAAACAATTGCATTTAAGTCGTCAACTGTGCAAAATTTACCTCTTGCTTGATTTAATAAATCTTTTAGTAAAGAGTTAAGGTGATTAAGAAAATTATTATCAATGAGTATTTTCTCAAATATTTCTTTACTTAGGTAAAAATCACTTTCTTTATTTTGGTCAGTAAATAATTTTATTGGATATTTATTTTCATATTTGATTACAGATGAGCTGAGTTTACATTTTATTTTTTCTGCTTTTGAAAGATTTTTAATATAATTATCCCCTGGAATAAAATAATCAACTATCCATTGATCAATATCTTTCCCACCAATTTTTGAACCTGTTTTTCCAATTATTTCAGCACACCTTATTTTTTGTTTTGAAATTGAGCTTACATCATTACCTTTAAATTTTAATAGTTCAGCTATTGGACTAGATTTTCCTTCTCCTCCTTCTATTTTCACAATATTCATATCGACTGTACTCCCTCCAATATCTAATGTCATAATTTTTGAGCCAAATGGTAAATTTATTCCAAAACTTGCCGCAGTAGGCTCATCAACAAGGGCTATTTCATCTACAGATATTTCCTCGCAAAGGTTAACTAACCATTCTCTATAACCCTTATATGTATCAATAGGAGCAGTTAAAACGAGTCTTTTGATGTCATATTTGTGCGGAATGTTTGCCCACAAAATTTTAAAAAATTTTTCGCCACATTCATTAGGATTTAAAATATTTTTTTGGTTAATTTTTTCAATAGAATTTCCAATTAATCTTTTAAAATTCGAATGAAAAAATAAATCAGAATTTGTGTTATCTCTCATCTTTAGAGCACTAATACCAATTTTAGGAATCTTTGAAGGTTCCTCGAACCAAACTGCTGAAGGAATAACTCCTGGAGATGACGTAATATTCGGTATTTCAACTAAAACAGAATGTATATCTTTTTGATCTTGAAAAGCTACAACAGTATTAGTGTTCCCTAAATCAATAGCAATTGTTCCAGATAAACTTTCTTCCATATGAAGTTATTTAAATCAATTAAGTTCTTTTTGTAATTTATGTTTTGAAACTGTCGAATAAACTGTAAAATATATTCTATAGCAAAAAATTTTTTTATGAACATATCTAATAATGTAGGAGTTGATTCTAATGATCTTGCAAAGAGAGGTGAGAGCTTGATAAGAAAATCAACTAATAGATATTTAACTACAGTGAAAATTGCTTTCAGAGCTAAACAAAGACGTTTTGATGATTTTGATGGCTTATTAGAAGAATCAACTATTAAACCCGTTCAAAGGTCAATTATTGAACTAAGTGATGAGCAAGATCAACCAGATTTACTTCCAGGCTAATTTTGGTAAAAGACCAAAAAAGATGGAGATTACTTAAAGATTTTAAAAAAGGCAAATTTTGCTTTTTGATTAGTGTAGACAATTGGTCAATTGAGTTGCAAAAGAGTGAATTCAATTCACTTTACCTTCTACTCTTAAGAATAAATGAACAACTATTAGTTATCAAAGATGAACTAATGGATGAAGAATCTATTACTTTAGAATTAGAACAATTGCCTTGGTATATTCACTTAGAGGGACAAAAAAATGAATGGAGTTTAAGGTTTGTTTTTGAAAGTCAAGACCAAACTAGATCCTTCGAAATGTATTGGCCGATACCAATAGCACAAAATTTATTTTATGAAATAAAAAACATGTGGGAATCAATGGATTAAAAGATAAATAAAATTGGAAATTTTAGAAAAAATTTCCCCTTCTAAAAAAAATTTTTTCACACCTTTTCCACAGTATTTTAAAAAAAAATATCTAATGATCTAAAGCATGTGGAAAACTTCTAATTTTATATAAAACTTTATAATTAGGTAAGATTTAAATTTACAAAATTGATTTCCATGACTCCCCCATGTATGACTGAATTCTCATTATTCTATAACCTGAGACTGTCTTTTAATAATGCTTGTTGACGATTCAGTAATTTTGGAGAAAACTACATCTTGTAGATTTAAATTCCAATAAAATTTTTACAATATGCAAGAGTTAAATTACAGAGAAAATTCGCAATTTCTAAATCACAAAGATGAAGTAATAAGTTTCAAATGTGAACTTCAAGAAAATCTTCAAAAGGCTATGAAAGAATTTGTTGAAGAGCATCCTAACTGGGATCAATACAGAATACTACAAGCCGCCATAGCAGGATTTTTGATGCAAAAAGGATTTCAAAATAGGGATTTAACTAGACTTTATATTGGCAATATGTTTTCAATGAATTTTAAGGATTAAAAATTATTTATATTTTTTCTAGTAGTATTTTTGCAATATCATTTCTTACAGGTAATATAGATAATCTATTTCCTTTTTTTACGACTAATAACTCATCCTCATTAAATAAAAGCTTTAATTCAGGTAAACTTAAAATCTTATTTGATTTAAATTTATATTCTACTTTTACACAATCCCACCTCGGATTATCAGGTTTCGATTTTGGATCAAAATATTTTGAATCTTGATCAAATTGAGTAGGATCAACAATATTTAGATCTATTACCTCCATAAGTCCCACAATACCTGGAGGTTTGCAATTCGAATGATAGAAAAAAATTTTATCTCCTTTATTCATTTTTCTCATAAAATTTCGAGCCTGATAATTTCTTATTCCATCCCATAAAGTTACACCGTCCTTTTTTAAAGTATCTATGCTGTAAGCATCAGGTTCACTTTTCATTAGCCAGTAGTTAGGTTCAGTCATGGTCTATAGTTTGCGGGAAATAGGGCTGCTGGTATGGCATTTTGTTAACTTTTTTCGAAAGTAAGCTAAATCCAAAGCGTTTTGTTTAGTTTATCGAAGATAGTTAGTCGAAGAAAGTTTAGAAAAAATGATGAGGAAAAAGTTTTTTATTAACAAACTCAAGTAAGTCATCTCCTGTTAATGCAATATCGTAATTAAGTTTTTCATCACCAGTCTTTGGATAAGCCCACTCTTTCCATCTAAATTCTTTATCAATAATTCTTTCGTAAGTTTCTCCATTTAAAATTGCCGCTGTTTCTTTATTCTCTTCATAATCATCTAAATATTTGAGAAAAAGAATCCAACTAGTTTGCTCTATATAATCCAGTTCACTGCTGCAACCGGCATCTTTCCAAAAGACGTCGTCTATATTTTTGAAGGCTTCTTCATACATATATATTGAGATCTTAAATGTTTTTAATTTTAACCTGAATTCCAATATTAAATTTATTGTATGGAAGAGTGCTAAAAAATGAATGTAATTTTTCTATTTTATTCTCTTAGTTTAGATCTATTGTGAATGTAAATTTTCCTTATTCAATTTTATAAATTAATTCTTAAATTATATAGAGAAACTTATATGGAACTCATTTTCATATAAGTTATATAAATCAAATTAAGTAGTCTTTTTTACCAATTGAATATACCTGTTGTTAAATAAATATATTTGTCCTTGAAAAGCTCCTAAAAAATACTTTTTCTTGAAATAAAGATTGACAAGACATTCATAAAAAAAACTTTTATAAAACATTAACTTCTTTTATGAATATGTTCCTAACAAACAAGACTCGTTTAAAAATTAAGGATATTGTAAAAAGGATTTCATTAGATGAACCTGTTGCATTGGAAGAACGAATTTATGTAGAAAAGTTTGCAAAACATAATTCAACTATATGGACATGGCTTAAGAAAGCTAATAGCTTGAGGAGATATGGTAAGCAAAAATCAGATGGAATAAATGGACTTATCCAGAATCTTGGCCTTGATGGTTTAGAAACTGAAAATCATTTCGATCCCAAAAATGATGATCTTGCTGATTGGTTTAGTGGATCTCCTGATTGGGTGAGGAGGAGCTAATTGCTCTTCGTTTAAAATAAATTTAAATTAATAATGAAAAAAGGGAACTTCCTCAACTTGTCTTGGAGCATAATCACAAATTCCGAATTGCATACATTCCATTTGAGCATCAGTTAGTTTTCTCTCAATTGATAAAGTATCAAACAAACCACCAAATCCATGTTGAATTTTATTTTTAATTAGATTTCCATAAGTCATAATTAACCTTCTTTTTTAGAAGTTATTTAGTATTAGTTATATACAAGAATCAAGAGTTTTAATACTCAGAATACAAAATATAAATTAATCTTTTTTAAAATATTTCACTAAATTCATAATCAGTATTTTTGCTCTAGGAAATTTGAATCATCACCTTTAAATTAGATCCACTGATTGGAGGTTTCACTTCATGAGTACTTACAAAACAAAATACTTTAAAAACACAAAAAAGATCAACAACACTCTTTGGTTGGATAAATTAATTAATCAACTTGAAAAAAAATCAAATGGAGTTTGATCATGAATACATTTAGAAATAAACAATTCAAAAATGAATTAGATCCCAAGTATGCCTTCTATGATTGTCTTCGTAGTTGCGAAATCAAGAGTAATTCTGAAAAGTCTTTAGAAGAATGCGTCGAAAATTGTGAACCTATTCCAGTACCAAAGAATCTCGATGGCTAAAGATAAGAATTTAAACTCTATTCAATACCTTTTCTGCCGTTATAGGTTATTTATATATATTTAAGGGAGGTAATCTTATGACCAACCTTCCAATTGAGCTACTTCTTCTAATTATATTTTTAGTTAATTTTGGAACGATCCTTACCGCCAAAATTTATTCACAATCAGTAAAAGAAATTCTACGTAAGAGATTTTTTTGTAGTGAATCTATAAGTAACCCATATTGTGTTTTTTAATAAATTAATTCCAAACTAATAATTCTCAAAATAGAGATCTAATATTAAAAGTTAAGGTCCAACAAAACTAAAAATAAGGTGTATAAGGTACTTCTGTTTTTAATGAATCTCCGTAGTAACTTTCAGCTGACTTTAATAGGATCCAATAAATAAAATTCAGAAATGATTTTTCCATAGGAACATCTATACCTTTAATAATTCAAATCAGAATTTCAAATAAAAACATCGTAGAAAATACTTAACTGAAGAGATTTAGATTTTCTTAGTTAATTTGTGATGGTTAGGTTTGTATGAAATGCTACTAAAGCTTGTCTTATCAATAGATTTGGTAATATTGCTTATTGATTCCTTTAATTTCTGAAGATATATTAAATAAATCTTAACAGTAAGAAATTTATGAGTAATCAAAAAAGTCAAAGTCATAAAAGACATCAGCAAAATAATACAGAATGGTTAGATGAATTAATCAATAAGATTGAAAGCATGAAAAACAAAATATCAAATACTTATTAACTAATCTTCTTTTAAATTTGTTATCAAGTAATCTTGTAGTTTTTTAGACTGACTTTTTTGATGATTTGATAATTTTCCATGCTTCTGATGCAGTGTCTGCATATTGGAAAAGATTTAAATGTTCATCTTCAATTAATCCAAGATCAGCTAAATATTCAAAGTTAATTACCTTATTCCAATACTCTCTACCAAAAAGTATGATTGGGATTTTAGTTTTCATTCCTGTTTGACAAAGTGTCAATAGTTCAAATAATTCATCTAGTGTTCCAAAACCTCCAGGAAAAAATACGGCAGCTACTGATCGCATAACAAAATGGATCTTTCTTAATGCAAAATAATTAAATTTAAAGCAAAGACCGGGAGTTATAAAAGCATTTGGTATTTGTTCATTAGGGATACTGATATTTAACCCTATAGACTTGCAATTTGCTTCAAATGCACCTCTATTAGCAGCTTCCATAATTCCTGGCCCCCCACCTGTAACAATCACGTGAGAATTACAGTTTTTATTTTGATTATTAATTGAAGCAAGTTTAGAAAACTCCCTTGCAGATTGATAGTAATTGCTCATTAGAAGCAAATTTTCTAATCTATTTAAATTTCGTTTTAGAAGTATCGATTTATGATTTTTTTTAATTAATTCTTTTATATTTTCAATTCTCTTTTTTGTATTTGATTCTTCTGCAATGCTTGCACCTCCAAAAATAATTATGGTTGAAAGAATTTTATTTTCTTCAAGGATTAAATCTGGTTTAGTAATTTCAAGAAGCATCCTAACTCCACGCATTTCATTTCGGCTTAGTAGGCCAATATCTTCGTGAGCCAATTTATAAGTATCAGAATTAATAATTAAATTCAGGTTTTTTAAATTATTACTATGGGAAAGATGTTTTTTCATTTCAAACAAGAGTTTTAACTTTTCTTTCTAGAGGATTAAAATAAACCCTTTTGATTTTGTTATTTTCGTAAATCCAATAAACAGGCTGACTTTTTCTTGCCTTAATTAAATTAATTTTGTCTAATTTTTGAGGGATAAATTCTTTAGCAGGATCAAAAAATTTATCTCTTTTGGGTTGGTTTAAAACAATACTGCCTTCTTTCCCTGAGATAGATCTGTGATAAGTTCCTATAGGAATTTCTAATGCTCCCATAGATCTATTTAAATAAATCACATGATGAGGTTCATCCCAGGAAGGATTTATTAAAACAAATTTCCTTTCTCCAGTGATAACTAAATTGTGGTCAATTTGATGATTGTGAATGTAATACTGCTCATCTTTTAAATCATCTGGAGGAGATATAGCTTCCCCAGAATGGATCACAACATCAGAACCATTAGAACTATCTATGCCTGCATCAAAGAATGCGACTTTTGGAGTCTCTCTAAAAATATTTATTGGGAAGAATCTTAATTCCATAGTGCTAACTCCCTTTTAGAAAATTTATAAATACAAATAAAAATTTATTTACTTTTAAAAAACAGCTATTTTTTGATTTCTAATTGCAACAAACCAAGCAATCTTCTTGATTTGGATAATCTATACATTCTTTGTTTAAAGTTCCTTCTAAGAAATCTACTTTCTTAACATAATCAAGATCTTTTAATTCTTTTGTGGGAACCGTGAACTGAGTTTGTAGTTTCATTTTCTTTTCTCCTAATTAATACTGTTTTTTGAACCTATTCCAAGTTTGAGAAAACCTTAATCCCAAATAAGAAATTAAAATTGTCCAAAATAAAATTTCTATACCTAAATTTGTCATTTGCTTAGCCTCCTTTCTATCTGATTATTCTTTAGTACGGGTATTAAGTAAAAATCAAGCGTAAGAATACCTAAAAGTTAAAGTTTCAATCACAAAAAATCTTGCAATGGTTGTTACTAGGATGTTCTGCACATTCGTTATTCCAATAAGCTTCAATTTCTTTTAGTTTATTGTCATATGAAAGATTTTTTTTATCCAAATTAATTTCTTGGATAGTAAATGTGTCATTTAGTGCCATAAGATTTACCCTTTACTACAACTATGTTCTAATTCATTTGAATGTTAAATTTCAAGTTGTATGTGTGCGGTAAGAGGAACAAAATTGTACGGATTAAGGATCAAAAAAAAATCTCAAATTATAAATGATTGCAAGGAAAATATCTTCAAAAAATTTATTCTAACTTTAAAAAAATTTGTATAAATTTTGCTTAGAGATTATTTTCTCTTAATATTTCTCAGGTCTGCCAGTATCTAACAATCATCTAATCTATCTGCATATCCCTTAAAATCTCAGCCATCTTTTGAGGTGGAATTTCTTGTTGATATTCTCTACATAAATCAAAAAATTTATCTAAGAAATCTTTCATTGAAGAGGACATATAAATTAGCGTTTCATTTTAAAAGTAAATTATGCAAACCTACCAAGCAATAAAAGACTCACAACCCCATAAGTAATCGCTATGCCATACATGAAAGTCATTTATTTATAAAGACATAAGCAGAATATAAATAAACTAAGAAAACTCCAATAGCTATTGAACTTCCATAAATAAGAAAGTTCCAAAATCTATATAATTTAAGTTTTTTAAATTCTTTTTCTTCTTCTTTAGTAATCATTTATTTTTTTTTTCTTTTCTGGCAGCATTGCCTTTTGCTCTTAATACTAAAGTTATCGTAAGGGCAGCGCTTAATATCACAGCATCAATTAATAGGTGCGGGGAAATATTCATCAGCTGAAAAGAGAAATAAGAAGAGTCATTATCTTTTCATCAATAAATCTATTAATCATTAAAAAAGAGGGTTTATCCCTCTAAGTTTAGATCGATTGTCAATCGTAGTCTATTTTAGCTTCTCTAAAAAAAAGTTTTTATTTAGCCAGAGCAAGAAAAGGCACCTGCAAGAATATTTTTAAAAATTGGTGCTTGACCCAAGGCATATAAAAAGAAAGTTGATGATGCGAGAGTAATAGCTATTTTAGAAGCCCTGTTAACTTTCAAATTTGAGACTTTTGCAAATGCAGAGTTCATTTGTTCCTTAATTTATTAATTTTATAATAGCTGCAAAAATTAAATATTCAGCATCAATATTTACCAAAGAATAATTTTATTGCTCCTTTTTCTCAGCTTGCATTTTTATTAGCTCAAATTCTTTTTTAGAAACTATTCTGATTTTGTATGCTGGATATCTTGTCTTCCACCATTTATTGATCGAAATAGATACTCCTTCTAAATTTTGGTTACAAATATTGACCCATAGAGTTTTAGTTTCAACTTCTTTGTAGAATTCCCAACTTGTAGGTGAAGCCATAAAAATCTCAAATGAAAAAATTCAATAAATTTTGAAAATGGTTCATAAGCTAAAACTTTTGTTTTTTAATGAGAGGATTTATTTGAAGATATAGAGTTTTCATTAAGTGGTAATAATAAACTTTTAACAAAAGATATTTATCACGTTCGCCTTCTAGGAAAGTATTACTTTAATTTTATAACGAGTTTCTATTAAAAAATATCTCCGCAAAGAAGGGGCCAAAAATCGACCCCTCTTGGTGAAACTCTTCCAAAGAAACACCATTAAAATCTTACTCTGAAAGTTGCAAAGTTAAACAAATTAACAAAATCATGATTAACAATTTATGCGGCCTTTTTAAAAGGGTTCATATTCCTCAAAAAGTTGTTACTTTTGCGGGTACTCATTTTTCTATATCTTTGATTAATATCCAGGATATACTTTCTAGCTTTCTTATCACTTTCAATTTTCTTTTTTCGAAGACGTAAAGCCCTTAAATCTTCTATGGACATGAGGCCATCATCTTCATTGAAATTTAAATGATCAAATTGCATCAGTTTAAGAAATTAAGTTTCTTCTTTAAGTGCAAGATTAACAACCTTATCTTTATTTGCAATAGAGATAATTAACCAACTTAACTCAAATTAGTTATTCAATTTTAAGAAAGCTATGAATTTAAGAATTAAAAACTTTCTAAAATCAAGAAAAACTTTTGATTGAATTAGATGGAGCTTCTACAGATACAAATGATTCTCCATAATGAGATTCGGCTGATCTTATCAGTAACCAGTAAAAGAAATTTACTAAAGCTTTCTCCACGAGGATTTAGTAACTAATTTAAATAAACTCATCATTTTTGTAATAGCAATATACAAAATAAATTTATTGCGCAACCAAGATATTTATCTTATAGAGCATAGTTGCCTATTAATTAAGAAAAATTTGCAATCTCAGGCATTAGTCAGCGGACTTAATCCTCGTGGAGTATTGGACTTTAGCCCGCTCTATTTTTTTAGCAAAAGAAAAATAGCACTGCAAGGTAACGAGATCACCAATTATTATATTTAATTCTGTATAAGCCTTTATTGGTTAATTGATCGTGAGTATCTGAGCGAATTTCGGTGTTATTTATTGTATAATATTGTTACAAACATTAGTTATATCAATGGATTCAGTATTTTTGCTCATTGATATTTTCATTCTAAGAATAATATTATTATTGATGCCTAAAGAAGGTTTAATTGTGAAAAAAATAATTAAATTTTTTAAACTACTTAAGAGAAGAATTGATATTTATAATGCAGAGGCTGAATTAAAATTTATATTGGAAAATAAATAAATAATGGGATTCCCACATTGCCCTATTTGTGTAGTTCTAGCATTTTTTTCAGTTTTTATTGGATTTACTCGTAGTTATATGCTCTATATTCTTTTTAGGCTGTTTGTTATAACAGAATCTAATTTTAAATTGAAGTTTAGTTTCTATTAATTGTTGACATCTAAGTATAAATACTTTATAAATAGATTGTAGTGAATACTACAAAATCGTCCGATCTACCATCTGATAGACCGCAGTACGACTCAAGCCATAGGACGGGGACTTGAGCAAGTTCAGGAGCTGCATCATGGTAAACATGTATTTCAATGGAAAGTCATTCGTATATTGTAGAAAACAAGAAGAAAAGATAGTAAAGCTCACTTATAGAGGATCTATTTACTTGAAATAAGATTTTTTTTAAAGTTTGGACATTCGTTAAAGTTTTGAACTCAGTATTTATTAATACCTTATAAGAAAAACTTATTATGAAGATATTATTTACCTATTTAAAAATTCATATATTCGTATATTTAGTAACGAGAAATTAATTTTAAAATAACTAATTTGTAATCAGATTTTTAAAAGGTAATGCAGCCTATTTCTGAAGAACTTTACAAAAAAATAGTTGAGAGTTCTAAAAAATGAGTAAGTTACTAATCGCTTTATTAGCATTAGATATAGGCGTTAGTCTGTCTAAAGTTTTCATTTTTACCTAAAATCAAATTTCTTCACAACAAAGAAGCAATTGTTTTCTAAAACAAGAAATAGATACTGGGTATTCTTTATTTGATCTTTTTATTTTATAAAATAAAAAATTAAACCAATAAAAGAACTACCTAGAAGAAGTAGCACCATTAAAAAAGATATTAACTTTGCTAATCCCATAAAGATAAATCAGAATTTCCTGTAGATCTTTGCATCCAGTGAATTTTCCAAACATTATTTACTTTTTTAAAAATTGACGTAACTGTTGGTAAGTCATCATTAGCTGTACCTTTATAAGTAAATTTTGAACCTAGTGTAAAAATGCACATTACTATATTTTCGCTTAAAAATTCGAATCGGTGAATTTTAGTTATTTCTGACTTTTCTTGAACTATATCACCAGTGATCATTTGTTCGAACCCTTTTGCATCTATAGGATTACCACTCGGTCTTATGAATAAAAAATCGGGAGTAGCATTGTCTACGAAGAATGAGGCCATTTTTTTAGGATCGGCAAACTCATTTAATAATGAAATTATTGTTTCTTTCTCATTCATAAAAAAAGGGACGTAACCCTTCTAGTTTAGATCCACTGTTTAAAATGTACAGCTGGAGATGGGATAATTCTAAAAAAGATTCGTTAGGATGTTTAAATAATTAGATTTTTTAATGTAAATCATGATCAATTCATTAAACAAATTATTGCCCGTTGGCAAAAAGGTCAAAAAATATCTGCCTTTCTTTATTGGATTTAAATTACTTACATTTACTGGCTTTCTTACTTATTTAATGAATCGCTAAATGATATAACCTTAATAATAAAGTTTAACTAAATTAAAAACTAGTGAATAAAGAAGAACGAACCAAAATATTTAAGTCTATGTCAAGTATGCAAAGACAACAATTGATATTAAAGAAGATGAAAGAAAGAGGTATAGAGGTGGGAAGTGGAATTCCGAATAAAAAATACGATAGCAAAGAGGTTTATGAATTAATTCATATTGCAAATTACTTCCCAGAATTAAGGGAGAAAATATAAAAATATTTAGGTTTCTTTAATTAAGTTATTTATTTTGGTTCCCTTATTGCAGTAATAATTAATCCACCCATCAATGCGAGATTGAACAATACTGCTTTTTGATGAAAAGGGAATACATGGAAAATTATTGTTGTTGGAATAATAAATAGTAATAAAAAGACTGAACCGATTTTTTGATTTTCCCCAAATATAAAAAATCCAGAACCCAAGATAAGACATATAATTGCTCCCACTAGAAGAATAGATGAAATTGGTTCAGGAATACCTTTTGAAGAAATATATTCAACTGTTCTTTCAAAATCATTTATTTTGCCTGGTATTGCCGAGATAAATATTGCTGAAATTGATAATCTTGAAAAAAAATCTAAAAAAGATTTGATACTTTTATTTTTCAAAAAAGAATTTTTCATAATCTTATTATAAGAAAAAAATTTTATGCTTTTGCTAAATACTTTATTAGTCCGAAATAGTTTTAAATTTTTCTTAAAGAGGTTCAGCTAAATTAATAGAAATCTTTTTAATTAATGTGAATCTTTTTTAGGAAGTTAATAGTAATTTATGAATTGTCTTTTTATATTTATAAAATGATAAATTTAATTAAAATAAAATGTTTAAAAAATTTATTTTAACTTCTTTTTTACTTTTTAGTTCTCTAATTACTATATATCCTTCAATAAATGAAAACACTAATTTTTTCGATTATTGTTATTCTCTAGAAAAAATAATTTCTAGAAATACATTAGAAAAAAGAAAGAATCTATCTAAGAATTTTAAGTCTTTAGCAAAAGATATTTCTTTATTTGGGACTAAAAAAACTAAAGGTACTTTCGCTAATAAGATAATTGATCAATATAAAAATTCCAAAAAATTATTTATTATTACTTTTGTCCCAAACAAAATTTATTGCTTAGCAGGATATTGGATAGAGGAAGTAAGTCCAGGAAAATTTGAATCCATTTTCTATGAGAAAACCAAACTAAAAATTAATGAATATAAGAATACTAAAAAAGAAGTAGATAAATTTATTAAAGAAATTAATTTAGAATATAAATCTATAAAAAAAGAAATTAGTGATTTTTTTTAGAAAATCAAAATCTTTTTTCTAATAAAATTGATTTATTTGGTATGGTCGATTCATTTTTTTTAGATTGCGAAATAAAAAATAGCAGTAATCCCAAAATAATTACAAATGCAAAAATTGATAAATTATAAATTATTTTATTTTTGATACCAAAGTTAAGTCTGTTTTTGGTAATTTTTCCAAAGAACAGAAATTTTTTATTTGATAATGAATCATATTTTTCAGAATTGTTTTTAAAATAATAATTATTTAATAGTTTTTCCCTATTTTCATTAATGTCTATCTGTAAAGTATTTTCAGAGGCCCCAACTTTGTAATTCGATTGCTCATAAAAAAATTCATGTATGTTTGAAATATTTGTTATTTTGTTATTTTTAAAATTTAATTTATTTTTTTTTAAATCATTATCAAACCATTCGTCATAAACTATAAAGTTTGGTTTAGCAAAATAAGACAAGACTCTTTTACAAAAAAGTACATTAAAAATAAAAATCAAAGAAAAAAAGAAAGTTATTTTTGTTGG
The DNA here is from genome assembly GCF_001180325.1 of Prochlorococcus marinus. GTDB lineage: Bacteria > Cyanobacteriota > Cyanobacteriia > PCC-6307 > Cyanobiaceae > Prochlorococcus_A > Prochlorococcus_A marinus_R. The sequence continues at coordinate 45,465 of NZ_CVSZ01000003.1, read as the reverse complement.
TAAATTTTATCAATCATGTTTATAAATCATCATTTATTGACAAGTCCTTATTTAAAGTAATATATAGATTTCTAAGGCTCTAATTATTTGATTGTTTTTGCATATTAGTTTACAGGTCAATTAATTATTTTGACTTTCTTGTGCCACCGTAGGAATATTTATTATGTTTAGAAATTAAATTCCAACATTCTTTACAACAAAAAATCCAGTCTTTATGAATTATGGATTTAACTCTGTAATGAATTTTATCTGGCTTATGACATGAATCACATTTTTTCATTTAGTTTTTAATTTTTAATTTTATTTTAGATAAGCAAAAGTTTGATTTAAAAAGACTCACGAAAACAAATTTATAATGAAACTATAAAAAAGCACGCCATAAATCCTGAAGCAAAGAAGTGTTTATATTAAGTGCAAATAATTTTCATTGATTAATAAAAATTTTTCATTTCTAGTATTTTCAATCCTTAAGTTATCATCATTCATTTTAATAAATGAAGCATTTTAATTAGCTTTACTTAAAAAATATCTGATCATACATCTAAATTAGGACTTTAAAAGAAACTCACGAATATTATTTAATTATTTTTAGAATGATTACATTGATTTTAGAATTATGAACATTTACCTTTTCTGGATATTATTTTTAGCTTTGTGGGGAATAGTTCCCTTAATGATTATCAAAGGTAGAGTTGACGAAAAGACTAAGATGGAGACTTCACCAAAAGTTAAAGCCAATAAAAAAGGATGGTTCAATTAATCAAAAGCATAATTTAATAATTCAAAAAAAAATTATGTTTTTCCCTTCCGACATATAGTAATTTTTGAATAAAGATTAATTAAATTTAAAAATTTCTATGGCAGATAAGATTTTTGATTAAATAGTTAACTTATATTTTTTTACCAACTATATTAGTATACTTTCTTCCTCGATATTTGTTAATGAATTGTTGGTCATCACAAGGTTTAAGAAGAATTAAAGAGCCATTTTTTTTTAATTCAAATAGTTGAAATTGCATTTTTCTCAAAGTCGCTAAGAATTCTTTTGGATTTTCACCGGCTTCTAAAATACCTTTTGGCCAAAACTCTGATAATATGATTAATTTTTTGGATGATTTCACAATATTTCTCATTCCTTTCAAAACTTTAGGTTCGTATCCTTGGACATCAATTTTTATCAAATCTAAACTTTCTATTTTATTTTTTTTTAGTAATTCATCGACTGTTAAGCATTCAACAATTATCGATTTACGTTTTTTATTAGTTGAGTAAAGGCGATTATCACCTCTATTGTCTTTTGATATGTATAGAGGTAGTTTTTGTTTGGTATCTGAAGCCGCAAGGCGAAATGAAAAAACATTTTTGTAATTAAATGTATTTACACTTTTAGTTAAATATTTATAGCTTTCTTCATCAGGCTCAATAGCAATTACAGTCCCGTTAACTCCAGCAAGTTGAGAAAAGAGAGCGGTGTAGTAACCAATATTTGCACCAATATCTAAAATATTCATGCCTTCAAAACAGTTTAATTTTATAAATTTACTTTCACTTTTCTCATAAACATTAAAAAAAATCGCCCCGCTTACTACTGGGTCATTAGGATTTAAGTATAAAAAATATTTTCCAATTTTTACTTTAATAGGTAATAACCTCTTAATAATCCAGTTGGTAATATCTCTCAAAGGCCAAGGTCTAAGAATATAACAATAAATAAATTCAGGAATCATTTTTTTAAGTTGATAATATTTTATTGAAAAACAAATATTAAGTAAGAAAATTATTTGATTTATTAAATCTTATGTTTTTTGGATAAATCATTGGATAATTAATTTTAAAATTGTATATCTTTGAAAAAATTAATGTTTGCGTATATTACATTCGTATTACCCACTTATAACGAAGAAAAGAATATAATCCCATTGATTAAAAAGATTTTATCTTTTGACTGTAAATATCAAATTGAAATAATTGTTGTTGATGATAACTCTACTGATAAAACACAAAACTTGGTAAGAGAATTCTCGAAAACTGATATTAGAGTGAGATTAATCAATAGGTTAGGAAGGTATGGCCTTTCTAGCGCGATATGTGAAGGTTGTTTGAATACAAATGGAGATGTAATTGCAATTATGGATTCTGATGGTCAACATGAGGTTAAATCGGTTTATCAATCTATTGCATATTTATTAAATAGTGAAAATGATCTTATTATTGGAAGTCGTTTTAAAGAAGGATCTTCAATTACTGGTTTAAGTAAGAAAAGAAAAAAAGGATCAAGTTTTGCAAATGATTTAGCAAGATATACTCTCCCCAAAGATTACAGTCATATTTCCGATTTTATGAGTGGATGTTTTACTTTTAAAAGGAATACTTGCATAAATTATGTAAAACTAATTGATGTTAATGGATTTAAGTTCTTGTATGAATTATTGTCTATAAGCAAAGGAAGATTGAAAGTTAATGAAATCCCTTTAGATTTTAAGGCGAGAAAATATGGTTCTTCTAAATTAGATTATGCTGTAATTTGGGACTTTTTTATTTCAGCAGCTCATACTTTAACAAAAAGAATAATCCCAAGAAGAGCGATTAGTTTCGGATTTGTAGGAGCGACTGGCATTTTAGTTCATCTTTTTGTTGTATATTTTTTATTAGGTATAACTAATCTCACATTTTTTCAAGTTCTTCCCATTGCTGGAGTAAGTGCAGCAAGTTCAAACTTTTTAATAAATAATTTATTAACTTTTCGAAACGCAAGATTGGAGGGAGTCGAACTTATCTTTGGGTTAATTAAATTTTTGATAGTTTCATCCATACCGCTTCTTGCAAATGTTGGTTTAGCTAGCTCTTTCTATCAATTCGTAACTCCAAATAAGTTTTTATCACAAATGGCTGGAATCATAATTGTTTTTATTTGGAATTATGCAGCATCATCTAAATTTGTATGGAAAGACTAATTGTGAGAATGATATTTTTAAAAATTAACTTGAAAGCAATCATTTAATGAAAAATAACTTAAAATAAAAAATTAAGTTCTTGATAGAAAAACCTATTGGGTTTGAAATTAAATATCTTCCTAATGACCAGCAACAATGTGGTATTCCAAGAAATAATAAAAATGTATTGTAGTTATTTAATGAATTGAATCCAGGTATTAATTTTGGCAAAAATCTTGATCCTTTTAATCTCAATGCGTTTTGTATAATCAAATTGATTCCAAAGAAATTTTTTAAAAAACTAAATAATAAAGCCGAGGATGATAACCACATAAATATCCATCTTCCAATATCAACAAATAAAAACATTGGTAAAAATGCTATTAATTGGTAACAAAGTACAAATCTTTTTGCGTCTTGATTTGGTTTTTTGTTTATTCCTATAAATAATCTTATTGTTAAAAAGATAGTTAAAAGCCACATCCCTGGATGCCAGAAAACTAAAAGATTGAATTGAGAAATTAATGTATTTGAATAAACTCTTGATGATTCGTATCCAATAGCAGCTATTGCTCCACTTGGCTCAAGAGCTTTAAGAGAACCTGTTGATGGGAGTATATGGCTTAAGGCTTGCCAACTTTGATGAATACTTTGTGATTGATTTATATCTCCCTTAAATACCCAACATAATAAGAAAGATAGTAATGCAGGTATTAAGTTAAATAAAGCTAAAAAGAATGATTTTATTCGATTTGTTTTATTAGATCTTTCATATAAATACAAAATAAATATAAGACTTGGTAATGCCCATATTCCGTAACTCTCATGAGATAGTGTTGCAATAATTGAGAATAAATTAATACCCAAGAAACAAGTAATTCTTCCTATACTTTTTTTACATAGAAATTTAAGCATTAATAAGCAAAGCCCATATAAAAAAACTATTAAAGTATCTTTTCTAACTAAAAAATCTTCAGATATAGGTGCAAGTATTATTAATTGAGATAATAAAAAAGATTTTTCAAATGAATTCTTACAGAAATATAGAATTAGTAAAATTAGGCATACTAAGGAAAGTACACTAAAAATCCATACTAATAATATTGGAGATAACGAATAGTGTGTAGAAATAAAATGAATTAATTCTCCTGGTAAGCCTCTGCGCACAAATCCACCAGCATAGGATATTAGCCATTCTCCAACAGTCCAAGAGTTATCATAAAATCTATTTTTATATAAATTTAAGGGAATTCCTAATATTATTAAAACGGTAAAAAAGATCTCAAATGAAAATTTTCTTTTAAAAAGTATGTGAAGCGAAAAATTTTTTTTAAAACTTTTAATATTAAATTGTCTAATATTAATTATTGGCATAATCAATTAACTTTCTTATTTTATGAATATCGTTTCAATTAGTTTCTATCAATATAATGTATAAAAAAAATATTAAATATTTATCAAAACTAATAAAAAGTATTCCAATTATAGATAGGTGGCTATTTGGCCAACTCGTTCCACCTTTGATTTTTGCAGTCTCAGCCTTTACGGTGGTTTCTCTTTCCGTTGGGGTAATGTTTGACTTGATAAGGAAAATAGTTGAATTTGGTTTACCAATTACACTTGCCATTCAAGTAATGTTTTTAAAATTACCAGGTTTCTTGGTACTCTCATTCCCAATGTCTGTACTTCTTTCAACTTTATTGGCCTATGGAAAGATGTCTTCTAATTCTGAAATATTGGCAGCTAGAAGTTTGGGAGTTAAAACTTCTAGACTTGTTATACCAGCAATAATACTTTCAATATTTATGACTGTATTAACTTTTTATTTTAATAATAGTTTAGTTCCTTTAACGACTAAATATTCTGAAACGTTATTAAGAGATGGTTTAGGAAAATCTATTTCTATTGAAAGAGGACATGATATTTTTTTTAAAGGATACGGTTCTTATACTGATCCAAATACTAATGAATCAACCGAAAAAAATACTTTCTTAAATCAAATATTTTTTTCTAGGATAGTAGAAGATAACGTTATGAAAAATGTTACTCTCATTGACTTCTCTGTTTTAGGATATAAACAAATTCTTTCAGCTGATCAAGGAATCTTTGATAGAGATAAATCAGCATGGATATTTACTGATGGAAAGCTAATTACTTTAGACGAAAGTGGAAAAACTACAACTATAGGTTTTAAAAAATACTTGTATCCGTTGGGAGATGGACCTTTAAGAGTTTCTGAAATTCCAGATGATGCTAATAAAATGACTTTAAAGCAGGCTCTTAAAGCAAAAAAACTTTATGAAGAGACTGGTGATGCAAAGGAGGCAAGAAAAATGTCAGTAAGGATTCAAGAAAAATTTACTTTACCCTGTGCATGCTTAGTATTTGGATTAATAGGTAGTAGTTTAGGGTCTAAGCAAAACCTGAGAACATCAAAAAGCCAAGGATTTGGTTTAAGTGTAATCTTGATTCTGCTTTATTATATAGTTTCTTTTTTATCAAGTTCACTTGGTGTGAAAGGTATACTTACCCCATTTATTGCAGCTTGGCTCCCAGTATTGATATCTTTTTCAGGTGGCATTTATTTGTTAAAAAAAGCATCTTAGCTTTTAAGTTATCATTATATAAAAATTTAGGTATCCTTTTAAAGAAAAATTTCTTTTAATATGTCATAATTTTCTTTTAAGTTTTTTCTATCAATATTTTATTTATAGATATCTTTTAATTATTTCATGTCAGGGTTTTAAAAATTCTGGTTAAAGGAGAATTTTTTATTTTATTTATTTGTACTTGTATTTAACTTGCAAATTTGCTTAATTAAAAGAAAGAAATAATTTTACATAAAAAAAAATATGTTAAACGATTGTAAGTGCAATCATTGCCAAGAAAAATTAGAACAAATAAATCGATCAAGAGTATATTGGGAAAAATTAATATTAAAAAAAAGGAAGTATAAGTCTACCCATTAAATCTTTTAGGATTCAAAACTTATTTTTAAAAAACTTTTTTAAAAAATAATATTTTCAGAAAAAATGAATTTGTTCGATCTTTTAGTATTTAGCCCTTTTTATAATAATGATATTATTTAACCTTTTGATTTCTTTTATAGATCATATTTTCTCGATTTAAAAGAAAAAGGATAATCAAAATACAAGATGGAATGAGAATAAAATCTAAAGACATTCATTTGGTTCAGACTATTTTCTATTTAGCAAATATTTAAATCTTTGACATTAGTTTCTCGCCCTTAAGATTTATTAAATAAGTAAAAAATTATTTAAATGCTTGGTATGTTTTACCACTCTTAAAATTGAAAGAGCCTGCAAGTATCCCACTGGCAAGCTCATGACGACCTAGTTAATTCAGATTCCTGATTTAACCAGCCAAGCACTTCCTAAATGCTATTAAAATTTTACTAAGTAAAAATACTTACTGTGGGTATAAATGCTTATTTATAATAATTGATTGCAAATTTGACAATAAAAAGTGATTTTTAAATGCGACTTGTTAGTTTTTTTAAACAAAAATGTCGCATATTTACCCATGATTTAAATTTTCAGAGTTATCTTATTCAAGATTTTGTTTACATAAGTTAATATTTGTGTTACTTTAGTTAACAATTATTATCTTTTCAATGACAAAATCAGGAGTAACTACAGAATCAGGTGGAAGGCAGAATATGTTCCCATCAGAAACTAGGCCTTATATTGATGAAACTGTGTCTTACGATGGATATCCACAGAATGCAGAAAAAGTAAACGGTAGATGGGCTATGGTCGGTTTCGTTGCTTTATTAGGTGCCTATGTAACGACTGGACAGATCATTCCAGGAATTTTTTAGTTTCAACGAAGAATTTAGATTTTATTGTAAATTTGAAAATAAGAAAAACCAAATAAAAGTTATTGCATTTAAGCTAAATATTATTCCTAGAAATATATAGGCGAATTTTTTTCCAATAAATGCTGTCTCGGGTTCAAGTTTTACTCTCATTAAATCTTAGAATTATCTCGATAAAGATAGCATCAATTAGAGAATAAATTTAGGTTTTAAAGGAGAAAAATAATCAAATTAATATTTCTTTTTAAAAATTTTTTTAAATTAATCATTTTCCTTCTCCAGCTTTCTAGGAGTAAGAATTGTTTTTTTCATATCGTTGCTAATAAACCTTCTTAGTTTGATTTGTTTCTCGTGTGTATAGATTATAAAATTAATCCAAATAACTTAGAATCTAATTTTTAGAAATGAGATAATGTTGTTATTATGATTTTAAGCATACTTTTAATTGAAAATAGGATTATTCAAATTTTAATTAATAAGGACTAATTACTATCAAAAAAATATCGAAAAAAAAGCCTAATTTAATTTTAAATTAGACTTTTTATAAAGATTTAAAAAATTTATATTAGATAAAACCAGGAATGATTTGACCTGTAGTTAAATAGGCTCCAACTAGAGCAATAAAACCTAACATTGCAAATCTACCGTTAAGCTTTTCAGCAACGATTTTTTCTTTTTCAACTATTTTTGGTTCGTTATTTTTCATTAGAACCAACCTGGAATGATTTGGCCAGTTGTGACATATGCACCGACTGCTGCAACAAAACCTAACATTGCTGCCCAACCATTAAAACGTTCTGCTTCTGGAGTCATTTTTTTTTAGTAATTTGTAAACAAATATAACATAATTATTTAGTAATGTAAAGGAAATCCGAGATATTCCTGGATTTATCAGGAAAATTTAAAAAACTGCTACATATATGTGTCGAAATATACCTTATCGATATTTTTATTTTTGTTCTGATTTTTTAAATTTGAGATAAAAAAATAAGCTTTTTGCCTTGTTTTTTTAAAGATATATCCTCATTTAGAGTTAATTTAAATTAATATATTGCAAGAGTCAGCTAGTAGGGATACAGGCTGACTCTTTTTTTTTTTGAGAATTTTTAGTTTTTGATTAAAATTAGTTTTTACAATTCAAATAATTGCTATTAATAAATTAGATATATATGAATTGATGTCATTTGCGACTTATTACATGCATTTAATTTTTGGAAGGATTCCTTCTCTAATGAGTTCTGATTTAATACTTTATATCTTGCCTGCTCTTACAATTTCAATATTATTCTTTAGCCTTAAAATAATGTTTTTCAAGACTCCTAAATTGAGAAAGGTTAAATAATCAAGGATTTTAGAATTATTATTTTTACTGAAGCGCCCAATTTTTTTAATTTTGGATAATAGACTTTTTTTTCTGCAACACAAAGAAATAGAGAATGCATTGGTTATGTAATATCCCGAATTATTAAAAAAGGTTCAGTATTGGAAATCGGGAGTGGCAGTGGTGAACATGGAGTTTTTTTTCAAAAACGATTTCCTGGAATTATTTGGCAAACAAGTGACCCAGAGTTAGTGCATAGAAAAAGTATAAGTTCTTGGATTGAGTATGAAAACCTAACTGAGAAAATGCCCCAGCCTCTTGAGATTGATGTAGAAAAAATTCCTTGGAAAATTCCATTGATATTAGCTAATTCTTTGCAAGGAATAGTCTGTATAAATATGATTCATGTAGCAGAATGGTCATGTAATGTAGCACTCTTTAGAGAGTCAGGAAAATTACTCAGTAAAGGACAATTTTTAATATTGTATGGGCCATTTAAAATTTGTAATAAGTATACAAGTAAAAGTAATTATTTTTTCGATAATTCATTAAAAATGCAAAATGATCTTTGGGGTATTAAAAATCTTGAGGAAGTTTGTGATGAGAGTAAGAAAAATGGCTTTTCTCAAGAGGATATTATTAGTATGCCCGCAAATAATTTTTCAATAATTTACAGAAAAGTTTCTTGATAAGGCAAATAGAATATTAAAAAGTAATTAAATTCATCATATTAGATGATCAACCTGATAGTTTTTTGCTCCATTCTTTATGCTTTTGATCTAAATCTGAAATTTTTTCACCTAAACTCAACTGTCTTTCTAATAATTCAACTTTTGCAAGTGTTATTTTTTCCGAATAAAATTTAATAGGCTGCTTACCAAGCAAGTTGTCGCCACTCATAGAATTACTAAATCGTATATATTTTTAAGATGTAAAATTTGTTTTTGCTATTTATTTTATATTCTTTTCAGATTTGCGTAAATTAATGTGATAAATAATTGATGCTAATTGTGTTTTTAATCCACCATTTTGTATGAAGATTGCCATATATATGTTCCTCTCTTGATGTCTAACTTAACAGCAACGCAATTGCAAGCAATATTCCATAGAGCTTTGTGTATTGGATCAGGATTAAAAAGATATGCTTTTTTAAAGGCTTTTTTAATTACGATAGTTGCCTTTTTTGCATGATAATGAGGGATCGTTGGACATACATGATGGACGACATGGCTAGAACCTATATTATGGTGAAGAAAATCAAGGAGTCTACCGTAAGGCCTGTCAATAGATAGAAATGCGCCTCTCATAAAGGAAAATTCCGTATTTGAAAGATGAGGTACATCTGAATCTGTATGATGAAGCCATGTATAAACTACTAGCCAACAATTAACCACTAATAAAGGACCAAAATATAGAGCAATTACTGGAAATAATCCATACTTGAAAGCGAAAAGAAAAATTCCTAATAATGTTAAACCTACACCAATATCTGATATCCAAACTTTCTTAGGCCATATTGATGGCCATAATGCTTTAGAAAATGGTTTAATTGGCCAAAAATGATTAGAAGTTCCATATTTAACACCTCCTGTACTCCCCGTAAGTAAATAAGCAGGCCACCCAAATATTAGGTGTAAAACAAGTTGAAGAATTCCATAATTTTTCTTACCTAAGGAATTTGAAAAATATAATTCTTTTTCTCCGCCAACTTTTTCTGTAACTCCATTCCCTTTAATGACTAAAGGGACGTGAGTTTCTCCATTGGTTATGTTATTTGTGAATCGATGATGAACTGCATGAGAACGCTGCCAAGAAAAATAAGGTACTAAAAGAAATGAATGTAGTAAATAACCAGTTATAGATTCCAACAGCTTGTTTTTAGAGAATGCTCCATGCCCACATTCATGGGCAATTACCCAGAATCCCATTGCAGTGGTACCTGAAATTAATGCATAAAGAATCCAAATTGGGATCATTTTTGGGGTAAATGGAATAGATAACCCTATCGCAACTACTAATGCTTGAATTAAAGCTGATTGTAAAAGATACCTCAAAGAAGTTTTGGTATTGATCTTAAAATAGTGATCTGGGATAACATCCTGAAATTCTTTTATGCTTGGGATATCTTTATCCTCTATTACAAGCGCTCGGCCTTTAAGACCGGAAAATTTTATATTACTCAAATTTTTTTGGTTAATAATTTTGTTAAATAAAAGTGACTTTATATACTCTATTATCCATCACAGGATTTCATAATGGAAAGAATTTATAATTTTTTTTTGATAAAGTTTTTAAGATTTTAATTTCATCTTCAATTAAATAGTTTGTGCCAAAAATTTTTTATTTTATTATTTTTTTCGCAATCTTTTAAATTTTTTATTTCTTATGCTTTTCGTCTTTGCTGTTCCTTAACGTTTAATTAATTTAAAGACCGCGTATATACCTTTTAGGCAAACCAGATTGTTTACGTGGCTTTACAAGTATAGGTAAAACAATAACTCCTACCGTAAAAAGACAGAGTGGAGCAACTACCATCAATATAGATTCTAGAGACATGAAAAATTCTGGATTTATTAATAAATAGCAGGATTTTTTTTAAAAGTCATGCGTATTTATATCTATTTGGTGGAAATAGGTTCAAAAATTTATATAAATTATTAAGTAAAAAAGAAAAAAAGATTAAAAAAAATCAATTTTTTCATAATTCGTCCTATTAATCTAAATACTATTCAAATAGAGATTAGTGTATGGATGAAGAAAAAAAGTGGATGCTAATGACTTATTATTGTCCAACTCATGGTGATTCAGGTTTAGTAAAACCTATTCAACTAACAAAAAAAGAAATTAGTAAAACATTCTTAAAAAAAGGTAGAAGTTCAAAAAATTAATTTTTTAAATAAAACCTAAGATATTGTTAGGGTATTCTAAGTATTGATTGAAATCTGTTTAATTAAAAATTGATATCTTAAATTCCCATAATTTCCTTTTAGCAGCAGCATTTGTAAAATATTGAATAAGAAATTTTTAAATCTAGTATGCCTTCAGATCATTAAAAATTCAGCTTAATAGAAGTATTTTTTTTATACAAATATCAAATTTTTTACGTAATTAATTTAAAAAATATCTAGAAATAATTAATTTTAAAACTGATCAGAATCGCATGTTAATTCACATTGATTAAGTTCATTTGATGAAATTTTTTCTAAAATTCTTAACATATCAATTTCGGAAAGTTCTCCATTCGAGTTCCATTTTAAAGTTGTTTTCCTTTGAGGTGAATTTTTTTTATTCATTTTGATCACCGCCCTTTAAATGAACTTCTAAACAACGTGTAATACATTCTTGATGACCATCCACAATACTGCATTCAGTAATACACTCGAAATATGAATTAATAGAATCTATTTCTGTATTTTGGTTGGTAGAAACAAATGAATCATTCATAATATTGTTAGATTTATTTGGAATAGAGATATAGCATGAATTTATGCTCAATAATTTAATTTATTAAGTGAATTAGAAAAAATAAGTATTATTTACTAAATTCATTTTGGACCTGGTTTACCTCCTAAAAAATATTAATATTTTCTATTTAAAAGAGAAATGAAACATTAATTTTGATTTTTTAATAATAAATTTACAAGACAAATTCCTAAAAAAATCAGCATAAAGACTGATTTACTTTTCATTAATTTAGTTAGATGATTAAAAAGTACACTTTTAGATTTTCAAATGAAATCAGTAATTAATTGGCTTTCGAAAATGTTAGAGAGTATGGCAAATGCATTTATGCATCCTTTAAAGAATGACTTGCCTCCATCTATTGGCACCCATGCATATAGCAGTATTCCTCTAAAAAGAAAATTGAGAAGAAGGTTGAATTAGGTACTAACTTATGGGAATTAATTTTTGATTTTTATTATCCCAAATAATGTATTTGAAGCAGTTTGAAAAATCGCTTAATTTTAAGAACTTTGATTGTTGGAGCAAATGAATGTTTGCTTTATGACAAGCTCTTAAGTTGTAATTTGGGATTCTCTCAGAGAGATGATGAATGCTGTGGAAGGATATGTCTGCTAAAAACCAATTTAGCCAATTAGGGATATCTAAATTGCTACTGCCTAAAATAGCTCCATCGATGAGGTCCCAATTTTTTGTATTTTTAGCATATGCATTCTCATAGTTATGTTGTACGAAAAAAACACATATTAAAATAGCTGCTGATAATGTTAATACAATGGAATAAAATGATAAGAAAAAAACTAACCCCAACCATTTACTCATAAAAATCCAGCCTATTATTACTATTATATTATTTATTATTAATTCACTTAGTTCACTGAAATTATCTCCATAATCAGAAAAAGGTGGTTTAACTCTTGAATTAATAAGTAGAAGTTGAGAAATTTCTCTGTTTTTTATTTTGATAAAAGTCTCTTCCAGTATATCTTTAATTAGATTAAAAATAATAATAACAAGTCCTAATCTGGGTTTTAACACTAGGTAAAAAAAACCGCCAGGGAAAAGCATCATCCAGTTTCGACTTACTTTATAAAATATTTGCTCTCCTTTTGTAAGGGATTCATAATCTTCAAGACTTAAAACATCTACGGGCCCTTTGTAAATTTCCCAATTTCCATTATTTCTATGATGAAATGCATGATCAATCGACCATGACTTTTGTGGAATACCATTAAATAAGCCAAGTAAAAATCCAAAGAAGCGGTTTAATTTCCTTTTTGTAAAAAGAGAATTATGACCGCAATCATGCATTAATGAGAATGTTCGAGAAGAGAATAGAGTTAGAAGAACTATCGAAGGTATTAATAGGAATCCTTTAATCAATAATGCATAGGGTTGATTTATTATGTGGTGGATGATTAACCAAATTGAGATTGTCGGAAAGATGGTAGAGATAATTTGATAAGAAGCTCTTAAATTATTTCTTTTTAGAAATGGCTTTATTAAAAATTTACCTCTATTTACTCTAGGCATATTTTTCTAATTTTTTTGATACTAACAATTTTTAAAAACTATTGATTATTTAATAAACAATTAAAAATTTTAAAAACAATACTAAAGAATAAATTCTTTAGACATAGTTCTCAATTGATCTAGATTTAATCTCTCTAAGTAATTTTTAAAGTCACTAAGATTCTTAGTAGAGTCAGAATTTTTACTCTCGTAAAGAAGACTATTAGAAATTAGCTCAATAAGATGGTCTTTATCCATAACTCCTTATAGACCAAAATCCCTGTTAAAAAAAATAAGGTCTTGAATTCGAGATCATTAACTCATCTCTACTAAGAATAATTTTTTATAAATTTTTTAAATCTTGTTCTATTTTTTCTAATCTTTCATTTAATTCTTTTTGTTCCTTAATTAAGGCTTTTTTCTTTTCTGCAAGCTCTCTATTCAAAGGAGAATTGAAATATTTTTGGTAAGAGACAAAAAAAACTGCTATTGCTACTGCAATGCCAAGAGCACCAATTATTAAAATTGGAGATGAAGGAAAGTCGTAAAATGGAATTGACAATTTACTTTACTAAAAATAAATTCTAGCTATCTCATAAACAAAAAAATGAGTAATAAATACTTATTCTTTTACTAAGTTTTATTGGTAATTTGGTTATTCCATAGAAAATAAATAGGGATTATCTTTAATTAAATTCTTTTAATAAGTATTTGTACAGCTGTCAAAGAATGAAAAACTAATGATGATTAAACTAGTAAAAAATTTTTCATGAAGAAAAACATAAATAAAAAAGATAATAAAAATGAACCATGGTTTAAATGGTTAACGAGAGAACTTAATTCTTATGAAGCTTTTGCAGATTTCGAATCCGGAAAGAATCCAAGAGATGTAGCAGAGGGCTTTATTTCTAGAAATAGTACTGCTATATCAAAAGTTTTCGAAGGTTTTGATGAAGAAGATAAAGATACACTCGATCAATTTCTTAAATTAACCGAATGCGAGATGCATGTGTTTAGAATTCTTGAAAAAAAAATAGAGTTTAGAAACAAGGTAAGATTTGTAGATTTTAAAAAGAGAAAAAAATGAGGAGTTGATTTCTATATAAGTTTATTTTTCCCATTACCAGTCTTTCCAAAGCCTAGCCAGATAAACCACAAGATCCATCCGAAGATAGGTATTAAATTAATAAAAATCCATTTCCAATCTTTTCCAAAATCTCTGATTCTTCTTATATCAATAGCTATTTGAGGAATAATACAAACTAATCCATAAGCATTAAAACCAAACGTTTTTAAAAATATTGGGATAGTTAGGAAAGAAATTATAAGATTCGCTAATTGAACTAACAACCAGTCTGATCGAGATGTGAATCCTTTGAAGTCTGTAGCTTTAATCCAAAACTCTTTATATGCACTGAAAAAGTCATTAAGCATAAATTAAAAATTCAAAAATTGAACATATTCTATTTAATCTTTAATTTATTAAAGTGTTTTTTATTTCCTAAATAGGATCAAATAAATTAATATCATTTGAATCTTGTTTTGGGATCTCATCTTTATTTGGTAATGAACAGAATCCGTCTTTACAAATCATCTTTTCTTTGTCAATACTTGTAGTCTCTGAGAATATATTTTTGTTATTGTTATTTGAAGATTCTTTCAGCATTTATATAAAAAAATTAAATCCAATATTTAATTAATAACCCAATTGATTTTAATAAGCAATAAATTTAATGTTAATTATTTACTTTTTTTGATTTGGCAAGTCTCTCCAAAATAGCGCCATTACATAAATGAATAAAGATATAGAACAAATATAAAGTAAGGAATTTAGATGCATTTTTATTTATTAAAGTAACTAGTAGGAGAGCCCTGTCACAAAAAGGAACGACTATGAAGTTTAGTTGTTTAACTTAGTCAGTCTACAAATTCTAGTATTTAATTAAGTTTTTTACGATTTATCCTTATTTAAATCTGTTAAAGCTTTTCTCCCTTCTTTAAGGGTTCTCGAGACAAGCCAAGACAAAGATGAAATGATAAGAATGGTAAGTGTAATTAGAGAGATATGAGTTATATCAATATTGTTAATCAATTTACTGAAGTTTTTTCAGAGATTGTAATTTAAAATCTAAGAAATTTCAAACGTCAGATCTAGAGTAAGCAGGTATAAGCATTCCGCCATCTTGGTCATCGTTATCATCATCAAATCCGCCTCCATGAAGTAATTCAATCATTACAAGTACAGCTACTGGATAAAAGCACCATAATATCGCTGAAAGAGGACTTACTGAGGAAGAAGCTGAGTAAAAATCTGTCATGAATTGATATTAATCTAAAGAAACAACAATTGTGGATCCTCTGGGTAGTGTTTTATTCAATATTTCTATAAATATTTAAAAAAACTTTTTTCTTTGTCACCAATAGATCTTTGATATGTATTGATATTTTTATTCTTAAAATCAATTTGAAAAATAATTTATTTGAACCTACTGATAAACTAATAATGACATAATGAATCGCGCGATTGTTATTTTTTATACTTAACAATAATTGTACAATTTTGATTCAAAAACTATTATTTATCTTGATTTTATAAATTCTATGTTTTCTTTCACTTTTGATCCTTTGGCTGCGATATTTGGTATATCAGGAATTGTAGGCTTCTTTTTCTTCGTTTCTGCTGCTAAGGGAACTTCCAGTATCAACACAAAACCAAAAAAGGAATTAGATTAGAACTTATTATCTCAGAATACTAAATTGAAATTTTTAATTTAGTATTTAAAGGCTTTTTAATTATTACTTATTCCATTTTTTAGAAATAAATTCAAGAAAATCTTTTAGATCCTCTTCAGGACAATTTGTTTGTTTTTGTAAATCAATGCAAATTTGCTTAATATTTTCAAAGGCCTTTTTTACTATTTCGTTTTTTTCAATAACCTCAAAATATTCTTGATCAGTAAAAGGCATAATATTAGTTTCCTTCTTGAAGATTATTTATTAACCATATTTTATCTACATTGACTTAACAGTAAAGAAGAAAAAATCTTTTTTCTTAAATTTAGCTACCCAATCGATAATGTTTTTTAATACTTTTGGTTACTTCCCATTCGCAGTTAAGACCAGCAGAAAACTCAACTAGATCTCCAGCTTTAATCATGTAAATGTCGCCGTTTTGGGTACTTATTTTCGCTTGACCTTCAATAATAAAGCAAATTTCCTTATCATCGTAATTCCATTGAAATTTGCTTGGCTCACATTCCCAAATAGGCCAACTTTTTATTCCATATTGAATTATTACGCTTGCACTACAGGGGGAAGTTATTAGAACTTTCACGAAATAATTAGGATGTGTTTTTTCATTTTACAAATAAAAGAAATATTTATTTTCGAGAATGTGTATTTGTTTACTGTCTTTTATTTTTTTTGGTTTATCATTAAAAAAATTAAATTTTATGGACGAGCTTTCAGTATTGTCAATTTCATTATCTATAGCTTCTTTAGGAATATTTTTTTTATTTTTCGCTTCAAACGATGATGATGACCAAGATGGAGGTAAGTTGATTAAATCATTAGAGAGAATTAATTAATTCTAAGTAAATAAAACATTTAATATAGATTTATAACCTATAAAGCCTGCAAAAATGCAGCTTAAAAAAATAACATAAACTTCCAATGTTCCAAGTCTTTTTTTCTTTAATGTTTTCATTGTTTTGAGTGTTTATAGGGTAATTTTATTTAATTTGATTTTTATTAACATGAGTATTTTTTACATTAACTCAGAGATTAAAGAATTATTAATGTCAAGCCAAAAAATAAAAAACAAGTAAAAAATATTATTTTTTTTGTAATTTCTCTTTCCTCAGTCTTAGCAAAAAATAAGGAAATCACTGGAGATATGCTTAATAAAGCCCATCCTACTCCTATGGGAAGGGTTTTAAACACAACTTGTTGTAGAAATATTCCTATATTTGTTCCAAGAAGTATTGAAATAAAAAATCTTTTTTGTTGTTTTTTGTCTATGTTTTTTAAGAAAAAATTAATCTTAAATCCTTTTAGACTAATCAAAAAAATTATTGCACCTAATAATCTTATTTCAGTTGTAAGGAAAGGAGATAAATTGCTTTTAAGGAAAACTATCCTTGATAAAAGACCCCCAAGAACAGCACATAAAACTGATAAAAAAGGAAAAGCAAAAATCTTAAAGTAATTTTTTTCTGAGAAAGAGGAGTTTTCCTCTTTAAAATCGTTACCTTTTTTGAGAATTATGAATAGCGAAATCGTTACTATAATTATTCCAACCCATGATTTAGTTGTTAAATTTTCATTAATAAAAAATTCCCCTGATAAAGCTGCCATTAACGGAGAAAGAGTTTCTATAGATAAAGTTTTTCTTGTGCCAATTGTTTGTAGTGACTTTAAATAGAATGTATCACCTAAACCAATACCTATTATTCCACTAATTAGAAGGATAAATATGTTTTTTAATTCAGTTGTAAAACTTAAATTGATAAAAGCAGGTATAAAAATTAAAAAAGCTATTATATTTTTTATTAAATTAATATCTATTGATTTATATTTTTGAGTTTGCGACCGCCAAATAAAACACGCATATGTCCAAGATGTAGCAGCTCCAAAAGCAGAAAGGATTCCAATCAAAACGAATAATTTTTAAAAATTTTATTTTATAAATTGAGTAAATGCTAAAAAGAATACATAAATAAGTATCAAAATCCCCGGTAAGTACTGAATTAGTGATTTGAAATTATTTTTTTTCATATTTTCTAAAATAATTTATTTTAAACAGTTTTTTTATTAGTAGGGTACAAACTCTCTAACTTCTTTCTTCTTTGAACTTTCGCATTAATTCTTTCTTCTTTTTCTTTTTTCTTGATCTCATCATTTATCTTATTTTGTCTATATCCAAACCAAAGTAGAACCCAAATAACAGAAGTTATTAAAAGAAGAGCAGTATATTGACCAGTCATAGGGAAACTGGCCTCAGAATATTTAACGTAAGAAAATATAAGCCTCATTTAATTAACTTAAAGCATAAAAATAACGACTGTGTTGATTTTTCTAGAAATTTAAAAATTAGCGGATCGTAGCTACTTATTATGTAGTTTTAAAGTTTTATATTTATTTTCTTATGATTTTTGGACTAATTTTTCTTTATAACTACTTGCTATTATCAGATTGAAGCATATTAAATAATAAGTTTTTGGAACCTTTCGATTTAGCAGTTGTTGGAGGCGGTGCAGCCGGTTTTATGACAGCAATAACTGCTGCTGAAAATGGATTAAAAAGAATAATAATTCTTGAAGGAACTTCAAAACTTATGGAGAAAGTAAGGATTAGTGGAGGGGGAAGATGTAACGTCACTAATGCGACATGGATACCGAATGAACTAATTGAGAATTACCCCAGAGGTGGAATTCAGCTCTTGGAATCATTTAATCGTTTTGCTGCTGGAGATGTATACGATTGGTTTGAGAAAAAAGGGTTAAAATTAAAAATTGAGGAAGATCTAAGAGTATTCCCAGTTTCTAATTCTTCTTCAGATGTTATTGATTGTTTGAGAAAAAGTGCCTTATCAAAAAACGTAGAGATACTAACAAAATTTTTTGTAAAAGAAATTTCAAAAACTCCAGATAATATATTCAATATTTTTAGTCTTAAAAAAGCAAAGGTAACTGCAAAAAATATTATTCTTTCAACTGGAGGCAATCCAAGCGGATATAAATTAGCTCAAAATCTTGGACACACCATTGTTAAACCTGTACCATCGCTTTTTACTTTTTCTACAAAGGAACCAAATTTGGATGAATGTAGTGGGGTATCGATAAGGGGCATAGATATAGAAATTAATTTAAACAATAAGAATTTTCAAAATAGAGGCGATTTACTAATAACGCATTGGGGGTTTAGTGGGCCAGCAGTACTAAAACTTTCATCAATTGCAGCAAGGGAACTTTATAGCCAAAAATATAAATTTAATTTAATCATTAAATGGTCTTCTTTAAGTTATGAGGAGTTAAAAGAAAAAATTAATTATTTAAGATTAAATAAAGGCAAGGTGAATCTTATTAATAGTAGACCTGTTCCACTATTAACAAAAAGATTATGGATTTTTTTATTAAAGAAAATAGGTATTGATAAAGAGAAAAAGTGGGCTGATTTACTGGCGGATGAAAGAGAGAAAATGATAAATACTCTAATGAGGGATAAATATATAATTTCGGGCAAAGGTCCATTTGGAGAGGAATTTGTTACTTCCGGAGGCGTAAAAATTAATGAGGTTAATTTTAAAAGTATGGAGAGCTTAATTTGTCCAGGTTTATTTTTTTCTGGAGAAGTTTTGGATGTTGATGGGATCACTGGTGGATTTAATTTTCAACATTGTTGGACAAGTGGATGGATCGCTGGGATGGCAGTCTCAAAGTTAAATCAATCAATAATAAATTAATAAGTAATAAATCAGTAAGTAACAATTCAATAAGTTTATCTTTTTTTTATTAAGTATTAGACGGAAAAAGTTTTTTGGAGAAACTTTAATTTTAAAGTTTTAATTATTGGTGAAGATTAATGCAGAATCTTGTATCAAAAAAAGAAGAAGAGGAAAGAAGATTAAAAGCTTTAGCAGAATATAGGATTTTGGGAACCAAGCCAGAATCATGTTATGACGATATTACAAAAATTGCTGCTACAACCTGTAATGTGCCTATTTCTTTGATGACTTTGGTAGACAAAGATAAACAATGGTTTAAATCCAAAATAGGACTTCAAATATCAGAAACTAGAAGAGATTGGTCTTTTTGTACACATGCAATAAAAGAAAATAGTCCATTAATTATTCATGATGCTTTCCAAGATGAAAGATTTATAAATAATCCATTGGTAACTGGAGATCCAAAGATTCGTTTTTATGCAGGTTTTCCCCTTAGAAATAGTGATGGTAATAAGCTTGGAACTCTGTGTGTAATAGACAGAAAGCCAGGAAATCTAACTACACAACAATTTAATATTATGGAATTATTATCCAAGCAAATAGTTTCATTTTTAGAGCTTAGAAAAAAGTCATTAAACTTGCTAGATGCTTTATCTAATTTGCATAAACAGGAAGGGATTTTATCTGTATGTTCATATTGCAGAGAAGTGAAAAATAAGGAGGGAGATTGGATGCATTTAGAAAAATATCTTTCGAAAATTAGTGATATTAGATTCAGTCATGGGGTTTGTGATAATTGTATGGAAAAACATTTCCCAGATGTAATCGAAGTATGGAATAAAAAGGATTTCTTTGAAGATGGTCAAAAAAGGTTTTTAGAGTCCTAAATTCAATACCTGGCTTTTTATTGTTTAATTTATTTTCTAAACAAATTCTTTATTTGGTGGTTAGTATTGTATAAATTTTGACTAGAAAATGTTATTAGGAACTTTATTGACAGGTGAAATTGCTAAAAGTGCATTAGTAGCATATGTTCATTATTTAGGAATAATATTGTGTTTCGGTTCTCTTTTGTTTGAAAGATTGACTCTCAAAGTAGGTCTTAATAGAAATGAGACGATCTCAATGATAATTGCAGATGTGGTTTATGGTTTAGCAGGAGTTGCGATATTAGTTACTGGGATTTTGCGTGTTAAGTATTTTGGTCAAGGAGGGGATTTTTATACAGGTAATCCTGTGTTTTGGATAAAGGTTTCTCTTTATATTCTTGTGGGATTACTTTCTTTATACCCAACAACAACCTATATCTTATGGGCCATTCCATTAAGTAAGAATAAATTACCTGAAATATCTGAGAATCTAGTCAAGAGGTTCAGACTAATCATTACTACTGAATTAGTGGGCTTTGCAACAATACCTTTGTTTGCCACTCTTATGGCTAGAGGTGTAGGTTTAGGTTGAATAATTTATTTCTAGAAAGAAATTGTTTAATAAGTGCTAACAAACTATATAGATGGAGTTTAAGTTATAAGATTTCTAAATCTGAAAAGGAAATTATTTTTATTGGTTTAAATCCCTCATTATCGGATGAAGTTTTCTTGGACAACACAACAAAAAAGATAATCAAAATTTCGAAAAACAATAATTACGGCAAAGTAAAATTAATCAATCTATTTGCTCTTATTTCAAGCAAACCAGAAAAACTTTTTAAACATAAAAACCCTGTGGGCTATCTAAACAATAATCATATTTATAAAAACTTAAAACACTGGTCTGAAAGTAAAAATTGTGATTTATGGTTAGGTTGGGGTAACAAAGGTAAATTTTTAAATAGAAATAAAAGAATATCAAAAAAAATAATGCAATATAACTCAATAAGGAAAAATAATTTTGATAATCCTCTTGGACCGCTTTTAATTAAGAAAACAATCAAAGATAATCCAATACACCCTCTATATTGTTCTGATTATTCCATCCTCCAATCTTATTTTTAGGTTTTAAGGCTCAAATGCAAACCAGTATTTTTAGCTATTACATTAAATATGTGTTAATTTCTATTTGTTAAGTTAACCTAATATGAAAATTTCAAAGCAATTAAATAAACTAAAAAACTTGAATGTTGAGGCAGAAAAATGTTCTACAAGAGAAGAAGCAAAAAAAATAATAAATAAAGCAAATAAAGCACAAAGTAAAATCAACAAATAAATAAAAGTAAACCCACTTATTTATAAATAATAATTTTCAAAAATATCTAATTTACCCAAATACACCATATTTATTTCTTAGTATTTATGTCTTTGAAAATAATTAAAATAAGGAAATCGCACGAAAGATTTAGATCGACTAGAGAATGGCTAAATTCGATGCATTCATTTTCTTTCGCAGAGCATAGAGATCCAAAATGGGATAATTTTGGGAAAATTAGAGTTATAAACGAAGATATTATTTCTCCTAATGCAGGATTTAATACACATTCTCATGCAAATATGGAAATAATTACTGTCGTAACAAAAGGAGCAATAACTCATAGAGACTCTTTAAACAATCTTGGAAAAATTCACAAAGATGAAGTACAAGTTATGTCTGCAGGTACTGGGATCTCTCATAGCGAGAAGAATGAAGAAAATGAGAACTGTAAGTTGTTCCAGATTTGGATATACCCTCAAAAAGAAAATATCAAACCTCGATATGATCAAATTTCATTAAATGAAAAGTTGTGGGACAATCTTATTTTTAATTACAAAGACGGTAAAAATAATAAGCTTTTTCTAAATCAAAGTATCTCTTTATGGCGTTGTAAATATAAGCCAATTAAAGAAAAAAAATTGCCATTAAAAATCGATAAATATAATTGGATACAGATAATAGAAGGTAGTCTTTTATTAAAAAGTAAAGACTCTAATTCAAATATATTTCTCGAATCTGGAGATGGGTTGGGTTTTGAAGTTAATTATTATGATGATGTTTCTATAGATACTGAAAAAAACTTAGATTTTCTCTTATTTTCGATGCCTTCCTTATAATTTATCTGTTATTTTAACCATCAACTCCTTTATTAAATGCATTTAAGGCCTGCAAAGCCATGTTAAGGTGAACTTCCATAGCACCAAGTGCAATTAAAGAATTTGGTGATTTATCTTTTAGTAAATTCTCTTTTCTTTTTGATAACTCGTTAACTACCTTCTTAGTTGAAGCTTCCCAATTGTTGATTAACTCTTCAAATTCTCTTTTTTCAGGGCTTTCTATTTCTGCTAATTCATCAGAAAAATGAGAATCCTTTTGTGCCTTAAGCATCAAGTAACTTAATTTTTTATGACTTATTGCTTGAGGTAAATTGTTAGATTCACTCATTGCTAGTGGTTTATTTATAGACAAAATCTAACTAATTAAGTGAATATTTGCTAGAGGGTAAACGGTTGTGATGACCGACCTGAAAATTACGAAATGATACTTGAACAAAAAATGGATTTATTAACCAATAATTTTTCACTTATTAGTTTCTTGAAATAATCTCCACGCTCTTCATAATTTTTAAATTGATCAAAACTAGAGCATGAAGGTGAGAATAATAATGTTCCAACCCTATTATTTTGTAAATAATGGAAAACAAAATTTATAAGCTCTTTTAGATCTGAAAATTCAAAAATATTTTTTTTAAATCCTTCATTAATAAGCGCCATTTTTAGGACTTTTGAGCTTTCTCCAAAAAGGAAAACACATTGAACTTTTTTCTTTAAAACTTTTATCCACTCACTATATTCATTGCCTTTTAATCTACCCCCAGCAATTATTATTATTTGACCTTCAATTGAACTTATTCCCGCAATAGATGAGTCAAAATTTGTAGCTTTACTATCATTAATGATTTCCAGATCATTATTTTTATAAATTGTTTCCATCCTATGGGGTAATTGTTTGTAATTTGATAAAGAATCTTTAATCTTCTTGCCAGATAATCCAACTTTTCTTGCTGCTGCAATTACCAATAAAAGATTTTGAAGATTATGCATTCCTTTTAAAGAAAAATGTTCAAGTTTGAATAATTTCTTCCCTCTCTCAACAATGAACGCTTGTTCATCTATCCAATAATCGCAATGCATAAAATTTGATTGATCAAAACTAGTTGTTATCCAAACCCCTCTTGATAGTGAACTGTAGTGATTTCTTAGGTTTTTATCGTCATAATTATAAATTCTAAAATCAGATTTTTCTAACAAGCTTTTTTTTATGTTGAAATAGTTTTCAAGTGTTTTATGTCTTTCAAGATGATCTTCTGTGAAGGTTGTCCATATCCCAATATTAGGTTTTACTTCTGGAGATATTTCTATTTGATAACTGCTTAATTCAGCTACAACCCAATCAATTTTTTCATGTTTTTTGGAGTGAGCATACTTACATAAAGGTGTACCAATATTTCCAGCAAAAGGAGCATATAATCCAGTATCACAGAGTATATGGCTTAGTAGATGAGTAACAGTAGTCTTGCCATTAGTGCCAGTAATACCTATCCAATTTTTGTCTTTTAAAATTTCCCATGCAACATTAATTTCTCCAATTACTTTAATTCCCTTTTTTTTTAATTCAATAACAGTTATATGGTCATAAGGTATTGATGGACTTACAACAACAGATTCGATCTCTTTCAAAAAAGGTTGAATTTCTTCAAATACAAATTTTTTATTTAGAGAGACTATGATATTAAGCTCTTCTAATGCTGTTTTTCTTTCTAAGAATTCTATCCCATCTTTACTTTCCCAAACAATTACTCTCTTATTGATGCTTTTCAAATACTTGGCAGCCCAAAATCCAGATTTACCTAATCCAATTACAAGATTAATATTTCTTTTACTTAAATGATTATCTATCATTAAATTTATAATTGCATATATATTAATTGTGTTTAAAGGGTAATTCAATCATGAGATTTTTCTTCAGTATTTATAGTATTCGCCCAAGAAAAGTTAATTAATGGAAGATAATACTGCAAAATATTGGTTCTCTTGGTTTTATGAAAAGTGGGAGAAAAATGCTCCAGGTGAATTAATTGAACAGGGTTTAACTCCGTCTCAGATTGCTGAGCGCTTTGTTAATGAAAACCATGATAGTTTTATTCAATTGTCAAAAAAAATTGATGAAAAAAATTATGATGCCCTAACAGAATTTATGAAACTCTCAGAGAGTGAATTACATATCTTGAAGTATTTTCTAAAGTTAGTAAAAATGAAAAATTTATAAGAAGTTATTAAGTATTTCGAGGCTTTTTTCCCATAAATTTTTTCTTTCTTTTTTATTCATGGCGAAAGGAGAAGTAGGGGATAGTTTTGGATGACCTCTGAAATTAAATCTAGGACCATAATGATCACCGCCTCTTGCATCTGGTGAAGTAGCTGCAAAAAGCTGAGGTAAAGCACCCATCTCAGCAGTTTGAAAAATAGGACTAAACAATTCCATTGAGAATGTTTCTAATGGACCAGGGTTAGGTTTTTGAGCAGTAAAGAGATTTGTTTTTGCAATTCCTGGGTGAGCAGCTAAAGAAAGTAGATTTTTGTGCTTTAAGTTCTCATTTAGTTCCAAAGCAAACATTACATTTGCCAATTTGCTATTGGAGTAAGATTCCCATTTGTTGTAATAGTTCTCGGCTTTCAGATTTTTCCAACCAACTTTGCCAAAAAATTGTGCCCCGGAAGTCACCGTCACTATTCTAGAATCTTCTTTTTTTTCAATAATTGGAAGTAACTTTAAAGTCAAAAGCATGTGAGCTAGATGATTAACTGCAAATTGTATTTCATATCCTTGGGCACTAAGAGTTTTAGGCGGATGCATAATGCCTGCATTATTGATTAGTAAATCCAAATTTTCAAAATTATCAAAAATTTTGGACTGAACTTCTACAATATTTTTTAAATCTGACAAATCTAATTCTAATGGTGTAAATAATCCTTCAGGATTAAGACCTTTAAGTTTTTTGATAGTTTGGTTAGCTTTTTCGAGCGATCTACAAGCTATAACAACATGAGCATTTTTTTCTGCTAAGGCCTTTGCAGTGTAATATCCAAGACCACTATTCGCACCAGTAATTAGCGCTGTTTTGCCTGTAAGGTTTGGAATATTAGATGTTTCCCAGTTAGAGATTTTTGGTCTTGAAATAGTGGCAGTCATTTAATAATCCTGCAAATTGCTTTGGAATTTAACCTAAATTAATTACTTTTCTACTGTAAATACTGGAAGTCAGTATCGTGAGCTCTTATTGAAGGTACTATTCAATATTATTGTTCAATTGCATATTGCCATTCGTTATTTTGAGATAAACTTTTCTCTCTAAGTAACTGTAATTTCCTACTATTTATTTTTATAACTATCCCATTAGTTGGATATTTTGCAAATATTTTTTTCTCTAACCAATTTTTTTTATATATTTGGATTTCGCTTGTATGATTTGTGAAGTAACTGTCAGGGGTGCTGAAGCCACATTTTTTAAGATAGTTAAGGGTTTCGTATTGATTAAGTCTTCCATTAAGTATTTGGAAACAGCAAAAGCGGAGACTTTCTCCAACCCCTTTCTTATCATTGAGGTATTTTCTTGTAATTCTTTGGGAAATGCCGGCAACTTTGTTTGTAGCGTATAGTTCACCTCTAATTTGAAAATCTCGTTTGATAGGAATACAATCGGGGACATTTTTAATTTGTTTAATTTTGCTTGAGACATCAAATCCTTTTTTTGTAATAGCTTTATTAAAATTGCCATCTATATATCTAATTGCAATAGCACAGCCATCAATTTTTGGTTGAATGCTTAATCTTGTTTTTGTTAATAAACTTTCCAAAAATTCTTTATAGTTTTTTTTAGCTAATTTTGGCAAAAGTTTATTATTTTTTTGATTAAAGTAGTCAGGCTTTGGATCAATAGGAATAAAGAGCTTCTCAAGTTGCTTAAATGCATCATCCGAAATTATGCCTTCACCTATTCTGTATTGTTCATCTAGATACTTAACATCTCTCACTATTAAATTATTCATAATAATTCTGATAAATAATTAAAAATCTTTTAGAAAAAATCATGTAAATAAAGATTTGAAAATTAAAATTAGATCTAAAAAGTAATTGACCACTAAATATCCTCCTATGCAGAGAGCGATTTAAGAGTATAAAATGTACTGATAAGGCGTTTAAATTAAATACTTCAATCAAACATATTTACTTAAAAGTGAAATAGAAAATTTTAAGGATTAATTAGAAGGCAAATTTTTGAAATTTCTATCAATACAAAAAAAAATTTTTTAAAGTTATGAGAAAATGTCATTTTTATTGAAAGCTCAAAATACCTGGGAAAATTTTGCGAAATACAAAATTAATGATTATGCAAAATTAAGAAATTTTGATTTTGGGCCAAATAACGAAAGTTCAGTTTCAAAATTATCGCCTTTCATTACTCATAGAATATTATCGGAATATGATCTGATCCATGATATTAAAAGTAAGTACAAAATCAAAAATTCAACTAAATTTGTTGAAGAAATATTTTGGAGAGTTTACTGGAAAGGGTGGATGGAAAATAGACCTAAAGTTTGGAGAAATTTTATTTCAGAAAACAATCTCGATTTTGATTATGAGCTATATGAAAGTGCAATAAATGGCAATACAGAATTAGATTTTTTTAATTCTTGGGTCCATGAATTAAAGCATTACAACTATTTGCATAACCATACAAGAATGTGGTTTGCGAGTACTTGGATATTTAATTTAGGCCTCCCATGGCAATTGGGAGCAAAGTTTTTCTTTAAATATCTTTTTGATGGAGATGCTTCATCTAATCTCCTCAGCTGGAGATGGGTCGGAGGATTGCAAACGAAGGGAAAACAATATCTTTTTTCATCATCAAACCTCAGAAAGTTTTCAAATAATAGATTTAATGTAGAAAAAATAAGTAATCAACAAATTTTTCTTGAAGAATCTAATCAAATACCATTTGAAGATGAGATTTATAAAAATGATATGAATCCTAAATCAGATAATCTGATTATGTTTGAAAATGATCTGCACCTTGCAACCCTTAAAAATTTACTTCCAAGCTATAAAAAAGTATTTATTATCCTTTTAAAAAATGAACAAAGACAAATTGAATTGTCTGAATCTGTTTTAAAATTCAAACAAGATTTAATCTCTGAATTTGTAGAGCAATTTGATAATGTTGAACAGATTGATCCTTATTCACTGGAAAATACTTTTAAAAATACTAATGAAATAGACATTATTTATCCTGGTGTGGGAGAAAACTATGATTTCATAACTGAGTTTAAAAGTTTACACCATAAAAAAATTTTTAATCTCGTGAGGGATGAAGATTTATTTGCTTGGAAATTTGCTAAGAGAGGGTTTTTTAAATTTAAAGAAAATATTCCAAAAATAAATCAGAGAATATTGGAAAATTTTTTAAAAAAATAATTTTTAACTTAGTTGAATTCCTAATCAGAAAAAGAATTGATTGTGACACTAAGTATAAATACTTAATTAGGCGCGACTTTTGCGGTTTAATCCACGATGGATACTATGACTAGTTATTTTTACTTAAGGATAATTTTTTTATAGTGCTTTCAACAATTCTTACCAAGTCGTTTAGCAAAGATACTGCTTTATTAATTCTTAGAGTAATAACTGGAACTGTTCTTATTCACCACGGTTATGAGAAATTAGCAAATATAGAAAATTTCGCTGATGCTTTTGTAAGACCATTACATCTCCCATTCCCAATATTTTTATCATACATAGCGGCATTCTCAGAAATAGGTGGTAGTTGGTTACTAATAATCGGCTTAGCCACAAGATTCGGAGCTTTGGCAATTGTTGGAACAATTTCTGTCGCTATATATCATGCACTTGTTACTTCAGGTTTTAATATTTTCTTATTAGAGCTTTTACTTTTGTATTTCGCTTCAGCAACTTCAATTGCATTAACAGGCCCCGGAAATTTCTCCTTGGATGAAGTTATTATCAGAATTTTGAAATCAGAAGATGAGGAGGAAATTCTACCTTCAACAAAAGCAAAATCTTCCAAGCAAGTTCAAGTTAAAGAAGAAACAAGTAAGGGTGGCTTATTTCAATTTTTGCAAGCGAACATACTCTCAGATACTTCAAGCTAACTTTTTAGGATAAAGGTTATTGATTAGCTCTAACCTTTTTCGATAAATGTTTCTCTTCTCAAGTTTTATCTTAATTGTTGCTTCAGAAAGACTTATAAATAGCCCTATAGCTGTTACCCAAGATAAAAAGATAAAAGGGTTTTCTGGAATTTCTGAGAAATTCATACGAATAATACTTCTTTTTTAAAACTGACTGATCAATATCTGTTTTTCAACCTAAATATACAATTTAGAAATATTTAAGGATTAATTTCAACTTTTTCCCATTTCTTAATCTTTTCCCAAAGATATCGTTTATGAAGAGGCTGTTCTAATTTAAGAAGATCTACTGAATCGATTTCAAAATTTAGAACTACAAAATTTTCTGACTTGGGTAGATTGGATAATATTTCATAAGTAGATTGGACTTTTGGGTTTATTTTCTCTCCAGGAGGTCCCCAAAACCAAGAAGATTTTGATTTTTCTGATAATAAATCCCAATAATTTTTGTTATCACTTAATTCATATATTTTTCCTTTGAATCTATATTGTGATTTGGTTTTCAAAAATAACCATAATATTTCTGCATTAGGGTTAGATTTTAAATGCCCAATTTTTTCACTTCTTCTATCTGTAAAAATAATCATTGAACTATCTTTATGCCATCCTCTAAAAACAACTGTCCTTAATCTTGGCTCATTTTCTTCGCTGACTGTTGCAAGCTGTATCCATCTATTAGAAGGTGATTTACCCTCTTTTTTTCTAGAAGATTTTAAATCTTGCCTCCAACTGGGTAAGTTGTTATCAGGCATTTAATTTAGGCAATATAAGACCACTTTTCTTTTTGTATTCTTCGAATGAATCATATTTTGAGAGCGATTTATCTTTTTTTATCATTCTTGGTAGAAAAACTATAGAGAAGAATATTGCAAGAATTACTAATGGTATTAAACTCATTGAAAGTATGGCGAATGATAGATAAATCAGTATTTCTCCAAGATAATTTGTATTCCTTATATTTTTGAAAAATCCTTCTTTAATTAGATCTTTTTTTAATTTGAGAGAAAAATATTTTTGGGCATCACTAGCAAAGTGTAGAAACACACCAATTATATTTATAGATACAGATGCAGCTATTACGATATTTGGAACAGATTTCTGAGATGAGATAAGAATGTAGGGAGCTACCCAGTAACTTCCAAGGAAAATAAAACCAGTAACTGAAGTTAAAAAATTGATTTTTTCTTTAAAATAAGGATCTGGGAATATCTTTTCTTTTAAAAGCCAAAGTAATCCATAAGTACCATGCAGAGCTAAATAAACGTAGGGAGCGATCGTAAAATTATCAAAAACAATCATAAGACCAACAACTACAAATGCAGTGAGCCCCTTATGTAGATTAATTATTTGATTAAGTTTCATCTTTTTTAATAATCTAAAAAATGAAATTATTTTCTGTGGATATAACCTAGGTCGTCAATAGTTTTAATGGGCGATACTGGATTCGAACCAGTGGCCACTACCGTGTCGAGGTAGTGCTCTACCACTGAGCTAATCGCCCCGATTGAGGAATTTTTAATCCCCCTTATAAGAAAATAGCAGGTTGCGTTTCATTTTCTAAGTAATTTAACTTTCCATCGCTCTCTTTTGGTTATTTCTAAATTTAGAATTTCGATAAATCCTTTATTTTCAAGTTCTAGTTTGTCGCCAATTTTTAGATTAATTGTTGGCTTATTAACTTTGCTTCCATTTAATTTGAGCATTCCATTTTCTATTCTTTCAATGATTTTGGTTCGTGATACCCTAAAGCCAGCTGAAGCTATAGCATCTAATCTTGTTGAAGCTTCTACTGTATTGACAATTTTTTTTGATCTTCCAGAAGGTATTTGTAATTCATCTATACCTACTACATTAACTTTTACTTTAACGTCTCTTAAATAAAAAATCTTTTCATCTAGATGCTTAATATTTGAATTATCGATTATTCCTTGTGCTCCCCTATCGCCAATAGTCCATATATCTCCAACTTTTATTTGATTAACCCCATTTTCAATTAAGAGGGATCTAAAGTCGTCTTGTGTAGCATTATCAAATAAAAAATTTCCATTGATTTTTATTCCTTGAGCTGGAAAATTACTTTTTAGCGCATCCTCTTCAGGAATATTATCTCCTCTAAAGCAAGCTATCCTAGATCTTTGAGAAGAGGAGAATCCTCCATAAATAAAAAATTTGAAATCGTTTAAATTTTCAAAATCTTTTAAAATCTCTTCGCAAACATAAGTTGAATTAAACCCAGTCCAATAAGTTTCCCAGTGTTTGTAGGCTAATTTAGCAATATTTATTAATTCCTCAGTTTCTTTTTTGTAGTTTGAATTTATTAAGATCTCTTTTAAGTCAATCATTTAGCCTTCTAAAAAAATTATATCTTTTGCTTCTGATTGTTTTATCAAAGCCCACGGTAATTCAGCTCCAATTTGATTTTCAAGTAGAACAAGCCATTTACCCTCTTTATTTAAATTAATAATTGATCTTAACTCTTTATTCCTATTGATGTTGATACTTGCAGAAGAAACAATGCTTCCCAAATAACCTGAACCCATTCCTAAGAGACCTCCAATTAATGATTCCCCAATGTTATTTAAACCTAGAAAACTGAAAGTAGATAAACTTGTCATATTAGAAAAAGCTAATCCAGCTATAAATCCAAATGGCATTAGCCATATACTCATTTCTTTTTGTCTAATCTTTCTATCAAGCTTAGGATTTAAAATTCTTATATCTTCAAAATTTTGAGATTTGAATAAGATATTTGTTTTCGCATTTAGCAATTCGGTTTCATCTGATGTTATTTTTTCACTTTTTGGTGGGATCAAAATAGCTTCAGAGAGAATTACTGATTTTTCTTTGAAAACTTCAAATAATTGGATACATTTATCAATGTCTTCAAATATCACAATACTTTTAGTCAAATTTCAATCCTCAAATGTTTGTGTGTTATTCAAATTAATAAAATAAGATACATACACTATAGATTAAGTTAAAGTAAAAGATTAAAGAACCAATCTTAAATGACAAAAGTTCTCATTACAGATCCAATTGATCAAACAGGAATCGATATTCTTTCACAAGTTGCTCAGGTTGATCAGAAAATAGGAATCTCAGACTCTGAGTTAGCTTCCATTATTAAAGATTATGATGCTTTAATGATTCGCTCTGGTACTCAAGTTACTGAAGAAATTATTAACTCTTCAAGTAAGCTTAGAATTATTGGAAGAGCAGGAGTTGGAGTCGATAATGTAGATGTTAAAGCTGCTACTCAAAAAGGAGTCCTTGTTGTTAACTCTCCAGGAGGTAACACAATAGCCGCTGCTGAACATACTATAGCTATGATGTTGGCTGTATCTAGACATATTCCAATTGCAAATAGTAGTACTTTGTCTGGTAAATGGGAAAGAAAGAAATTTGTTGGTAATGAGCTTTATAAGAAAAAATTGGGTGTAGTAGGTTTAGGTAAAATTGGTGCTCATGTTGCGAAAGTTGCTAATGCATTAGGAATGGAAGTTTACGGATATGATCCCTTTGTTTCAACTGAAAGAGCCCAACAAATACAAGTTAAACTATCTGAACTAGAGGATTTGTTCCAACAATCCGATTATGTAACTTTGCATTTGCCTCGCACACCAGAGACAGAGAATTTAGTAAATATAGACGTACTTAAAAGTATGAAAAGTAGCGCAAAATTGATTAATTGTGCACGAGGAGGCTTAATTGATGAAGAGGCATTAGCACAAGCTTTAAATCAATCATTGATTGGAGGTGCTGCAATAGATGTCTTTTCTAAAGAACCTTTGGAATCTAATTCACCACTTTTGAAGGTTGAAAAGAATCTCATACTTACCCCACATTTAGGAGCATCTACACGGGAAGCACAAGAAAATGTAGCTGTTGATGTTGCAGAACAAATAAGAGATGTCTTGCTTGGTTTATCTGCAAGAACTGCAGTAAATATTCCAGGTTTGAGCCCTGATATTATGGATAGTCTAAAACCTCATTTGCAGTTGGCTGAAACAATGGGACTGCTTATAAGCCAGCTTTCAGGTGGGCAGATTCAAAAACTAGAAGTAAAGCTTCAAGGTGAATTTGTTCAACATCCATCCCAGCCATTAATAATAGCGAGTCTGAAAGGGCTTCTAAGTAAAGCTTTGGGAGATAGGATCAATTATGTAAATGCTTCTCTAGAAGCAGATTCAAGAGGCATTTCAGTAGTCGAGAGTAAAGATGAGGCAAGACCTGAATTTGCTAGTGGATCACTTCAGTTAACTACTTTTGGAGATAATGGCGACCATAGCGTAGCAGGAAGCATTTTTGCTGATGGGGAATTAAGAATTATTAGTATTGATCAATATCCTGTTAATGTATCGCCAAGTAGATACATGCTTGTTACCAGGCATAGGGATATGCCTGGTATTATTGGTAAGCTTGGTTCTTTATTAGGTAGTAACAATGTAAATATTGCCTCAATGCAAGTTGGGCGCAAAATAGTTAGAGGTGAAGCTGTTATGGTTCTAAGTATTGATGATCCAATTCCTAATAAGTTGCTTGACACTATTATTGAAGTAGAGGGAATTACCAACGCTAATCCAGTTACTCTATAAAATGGCCTAATCTATTGATGGCAATTAAAGATTGGTATAAACTAACTTTTCTGATAGAAAGTGATTCTGAAGAAATTATTATTTGGAAATTAAATGAGCTGGGAATATTTAGTTTTTCATTTGAATATTTAATTAAAAATGAAAATAAAAAAGAAGTGAATATATGGCTTCCAATTGATGATTGGGGCGAGTGTTCTAGAAGTGATTTTGAAAAAATAATTAGCAAACTTCTAAATATTAAACCCTCTAAGAATCAATTTTTTAACTGGAGTATCATTAAAGAGGAGGATTGGTTGACAAGCTGGAAGAAATATTGGGCTCCTGAATTAGTAGGAAATCATTTTTTAATATTGCCTTGTTGGATAAATCTAAATAAAAAGTTTAAAGAAAAGCAAATCATTAAAATTGATCCTGGAGCAGCCTTTGGTACGGGGAGTCATCCTTCGACTTATCTTTGCTTGGAAAAAATGGAGAATATTGTATTTTCTGATAAAAAGGTACTAGATATTGGGAGTGGTAGCGGGATTTTGAGTGTCGCCGCAAGATTACTTGGTGCTAAAGAGGTTTGTGCAGTGGATAATGATTATTTAGCTATAAATTCAACTAACTCTAATTTTCAACTGAATTTCGGTAATTTAAACAATTTAAATACATATTTGGGATCTTTTAATGAGGTAATTTTAAAAAATCAACTCACACAATTTGATTTTGTTTTATGCAATATTCTTGCTGAAGTAATAAAAGAAATGATTCCAAATATTTATAAGTGCTTGAGTAATAATGGGGAAGTCATTTTCAGTGGAATTCTGAATTCACAAAAAGATGAAATTATAAAAATAATAATCCAGAATGACTTGAAATTAATGGATGTATCAACTAGAAAAGATTGGGCATGCATTTCTGCGCAAAAAGCCAGCAATCCAACCTAAGTATAAGTTTTTCTTATAGATACTCTTTCATACATTTTATTGTGTCATTTTTTACTTCAAAATCTCACATATCGACCTAATCGATGTTAAAAATGTATTTGATAGGTATTAATTACCAACAATTTTTTATTTAAATGGCTTCTTACAAAGTTACTCTCATCAGCGAAGGTGAAGGCCTCAATTCAACTATTGAAGTACCTGATGACCAATACATCCTCGATGCGGCTGAAGAACAAGGTATCGACCTTCCTTATTCCTGCAGAGCTGGAGCATGTTCAACATGTGCTGGAAAAGTTACCTCAGGTAGTGTTGATCAGTCTGATCAAAGTTTCTTGGATGACGACCAACTAGAGGCTGGTTTTGTTCTTACTTGTGTTGCTTATCCAACATCTGACGTAACAATTACAACTCATGCTGAGGAAGAATTGTACTAATTATAAAAATTTAACTTTTCAAAGTTGATTATTGATTATTTCTCTGCCACCCTCTATGAAGGTGGCTTTTTTTTGTAAATGGATAAATTTGAATTTTTCAAGACTGGCAGTGTTCAATCAAGTTATGGAGGTCAGTACAGTTATAAGGTGATTGGCCCATGTTGCAGGCTTTATGATAGGGAAGAGTTACCTTGGCCCTGCTCAAGGCTTGCTTGGAGAAGTAAGGAACCTAGTTGGAGAAGAATAGGGTCTAGGTTCGTTGCTGATATGGCTTCAAGAAAATGCCCATCTTACTCAGTTCAGATTTTGGAGCCTGGATCAAAACCTGTTGAGACAGTTATAACTCTTTTTTCAAAGAAATTTTCTTCTGATATACAAGAATGGTGGTATAGCAAAAAACCAGGCTCAAAAGAGCCTGGTAATATCTTCCCTTCTGAAGTTAGTTGGCTTTAAATATTATGCTTTTGGCTTCGGAGGCATGTAGCCTTTTAAGCCGGTGCATTCAAGACTATCAATTGTATTAACTCCAGTTTGTGAGTTAGTTCCACTAGCTCTTTCACATAATGATTTTCTCTGAGAGAGATCAAGATTTGCATCAGTAAAGTCTGCTCCATCAATAATTGCTCCATCAAAAACACTTTTCATTAGCTCACCATTTGTAAGATTTGCATCAGTAAAGTCAGCATTATCAAAGCGTGTCGCATATGCAATGAGGTCTGTCATATTGGCTCCTTTAAAGCTTGAGTTTTTGGCTGTAGTTACACTCATATATGCGCCTTGAAGATTTGCTTCTCCTAAATCTTGATTAGATAAATCATATTTTACATATTCAGTATTATGAAGGTCAGCACCGTGAAGATCATCTTTTAGAACGTCAACTGATGAAGGATCACTAGGATAGAGTGCGTATGAAGAGATTGGATTAATAAGTAAACCAATAATTAATGGAAGAAAAATAAATAGTCTTTTGCAAGACTTATGTAGTGATGAAAAAATAGAGACCATTTCGATCGACATCAAATAGAAAACCTAAGACTATTATTTCATGGGTTGGTCATTTACAACCCTCCTGCTAACGAACTGTTGCAGTTTATTTTATTTCTACTGTTAGAAAATCTTTTGCAAGTTGAGTATTTGGAAAAACTTTTTGCGCTTCTTTAAGCAAATCGCTTGGTGTAATTGAATTTTTATTATTATATCTTGGACTTAAATGAGTAATAATTAATTTTTTTGTATTAGATAATAATGCTGTTTTGGCAGCCATGATTGTTGTGGAATGTAATTTTTCATAGGCCATGCTCTCATCCTCCTGAGAAAATGTTGATTCATGTACGAGTAAATCGGCATTTTTCGATAGTGAAACAGCTGATTCGCTAAAAACTGTATCTGTGCAATAAACAAAACTTTCTCCTTCTCTAGGAGGTCCACAGAATTCTTTTCCATCAAATGTCCTCCCATCCGCTAATACGACTTTTTTACCTTTTTGCAGTTCTGAATAAATTGGTCCTGGTTCTATATTTAGAGACTCTGCTTTTTGTATATCAAATATACCTGGCTTATCTTTTTCACTCACCCTATAACCATAAGCAGGTATTTTATGTTTAAGGTAGGCGCAATTTACTTTTATTTTGTTGTTTTCAAATAAATTTTTATTTTTTGATGCAAAACTTTCAACTTCCACAAAGTGCAATGGGAATGACAATTTGCAAAAACTACTTTTAAGCGCAGAATTTATAAAACTTCGCAACTCTGAAGGACCATAAATTTCAATACCCTCACTATTGCCTGATAAACCTAAGGTAGCCAAAAGTCCCGGTAAACCATAAATATGATCACCATGCATATGTGTAATAAATATTTTCTTGATTTGAGAAGATTTAATATTGCTTTTCATTATTTGATGTTGAGTTCCCTCTCCACAATCAAAAAGCCAAACTTCTGAGGACTGTGATAATTTGAGTGCTAGAGAAGAAACATTTCTCGTTAAGGATGGGACTCCTGAGCTTGTTCCTAAGAAGGTGATATTCACTTATTTATGATATTTTTATTTTTATATCTGGATTAAATCTAGACTTTTAGTCAAACTTAGGCAAATTGAGCATTTGTTTTTTAAACAAAGTGATACTTAAATTTAAAAATAATTATAGTAAATGTTGCCTGATAATCATATTCTTTATTTGTGTTTTTCAGAATCAAAGTGTTTTTGCATCTAGAGAGCCAATAATTAGAGTTTTGATATCAAAAAATAACAATTTAAGAATTAGATCAGATAGATCAATTCCTTTAATCATAGAGGGGGAATTTTTTTCAAGAAAAAAAATAAAAGGCTTAACTTTGAAAAATGAGAAAAATAGAAAAATTTTATATTTTGATAAGAATAGACAAAAAAAATATGACTTAAAAAGTAATCAACAATTTCAAATTAGATCTTTTGATGGAAGAGGTATATGGGTAGGTCAGAAAAGATTTTCTGGTAAACTTAATCTCTTCGTACTTGATTCTGAAATATTGGTAGTGAATGTATTAGGAATAGAAAAATACCTAGGTAGTGTAGTGGGCTCAGAGATGCCAACAAAATGGCCTATTGAAGCATTAAAAGCACAAGCAATTGCCTCAAGAACTTACGCTTTAAAGCAAAAGGGAAATAATTTATTTGATATAGATTCAACCCAAAAAAATCAAGTCTATAATGGGTTAGAGTCAAGAACTTATAAAACTATCAGAGCGGTTAAAAGTACCAGATCTTTGGTATTGACGTATAAAAATAAATTAATTAATGCTTTGTTTCATAGTAGTTCAGGTGGAATGACGGAAAATAGCCAAGATGTATGGAAGAATAAATATCCATATTTATCAAGTGTGAAAGATTTTGATAAAAATAATCCAAAATTTAGATGGCAAAAAAAATTTTCAAGTAATGAATTAATTGATTTGTTCCCCAAAATTGGAGGTTTGCAAAATATAGAGATTCTAGATATTACTAGTACCGGAAGGGTAAAAAATGTACAACTTATTGGAGCTTATGGTTCTGATCAAATATCTGGGGTAGTTTTAAGAAAAAAATTAGGCCTCAACAGTAATTTTGTGAGATTTAAATTTTTTGAAGAAAAATTAAATAATAAATTTCCTACAAAAAAAGGTTTGATAGTTGTTGGACAGGGATCAGGTCATGGAGTAGGTATGAGTCAATGGGGGGCAAGATATCTTGCTTCTAGAGGCCAAAAAGCAGAAAGAATATTAAAGCATTTTTATAAGGGTGTGCAGATTAAACCTTTTAGAAAAGATTACCTGTAGAAGTTGTAGAAGTTATTTAGCATTAAGGACTAATTTTGGAGTTATATTAGATTGCTCCTCATTTAAGAAACCTATCCCAAGTAGTATTTGTTTTTTATCTATTACTTTTATGGGTTTTTTGTAGTCAAAACATTTGTTTTCCTGGAAGTGATTAATATCAACTCTAATCGCCCTTCCTGTTTGCCAAAAATTGATTTGTTCTTCGGTACTTAAGACAAATGATGAAATGTGATTAAGAGCAGAAATTGTTGGAATAATGAAATTTTTCGAGTTTTTTTTACCTTTTTCGATATCAGATATTTTTATAGAGTTTTGTTCATCAAAGCCACAAGCTGAAATCCTTTTTAGTTGTAGAAGGCAACCCTCGGAATCAAGAATTTCTCCTAAATCTCTTGCAATTGCTCTTATGTATGTACCTGCTGAACAATTGATTTTTATTTCTATGATTCCGTTTATTTGGTCCCATTTCATTAAAGTAAGTTCGTCTATTTTTACTTCTCTTGGTGCTAATTCAAAAACTTCATTCCTGAATGATTTCTTATAAGCTCTCTCACCATTAACGTGCACACTAGATACTTTCGGAGGAATTTGTTTAATAATTCCTCTAAATCTATTTAAGTATTTATCTAATTTTTCATCACTGATTTTAGGCCAACTTTTTTGATTAATTATTTCTCCGTGAATATCATCAGTGTTGGTTCTTATCCCTAATTTAATTTGTCCTATGTAAGTTTTACCCTGAGGGAGATATTGAATAAATCTTGTTGCAGTGCCAATCGCGATTGGTAATATTCCTATAACTTCTGGGTCAAGAGTTCCTGTGTGACCGACCTTTTTCGTATTAAGTAACTTTCTTATTTGTTTAACACAATCATGTGAGGTACATCCTTTATCTTTATTAATTACTAAGAATCCATCTTTAGTATCCATTTTTAATATTAAGAATACTTTGAGAAAGATTTATAATCATCCTATGATTTTGGTATCGAAAATTTAGAGAAAGAAATTGAAAAATAATAATTTTATTGTAAAAGAGTTTTTAGACAATGCTTTTAATTTGAAATCACATTTAATGGAATACTTATCTATTAGAGAATGTGATTTAGATGGATTCCTTGCAAATGCAAAGATGAATTTAGCAAATTCACATCCTGGAGATGCTTTAAATGATGTTTCAGATTTTTATACTGAAATAGTTGGAGATCGGCATGTAGCTGATTTAGCTGCTTGGCATATCACAAGCAAGGACTACATCTCTGATACTTTAAAACTTCAGCAGAGATTTTCTAGAGATTTGGTTTTAGATTTTGGAGGAGGTATTGGAACGCATGCCTTAGCTAACGCTATGTCTTCAAAAGTTGAGCATGTTTTTTTTGTAGATATTAATGAGACAAATAGAAACTTTGTTGAATACAGGGCTAAGAAATTAGGAGTCGAAAAAAAACTTACTTTTTGCAAGACAATTAAAGATACACAAATATCTAAATTTGATACGATAGTTTGCCTTGATGTTTTGGAACATCTTGCTGATCCAGCTTATCAAATTCAGATTTTCAATGAATTTATGGATGCTAATTCTATTGCTTTATTTAATTGGTATTTTTTCAAAGGAGAAAAAAATGAATATCCGTTTCATATCGACGACATTCAAGTTGTTGAAAAGTTTTTTGAGACTCTTCAATCAAATTTTTTAGAAGTATTTCATCCTATTCTTATAACTACAAGAGCTTATAAGAAAATTAGATAACTATATTAACTCTTTTTCTATTTCTTAAATTTCTTTTAATGCTTTCGAAACTTACTGTTCCTTCTTTGAGCGCAAAAAGGGTGTCATCTTTACCTTTCCCAACATTATTTCCTGGAAGGAAAGAGGTGCCTCTTTGACGTATCAAGATTGATCCAGCAGTTACTTTTTCTCCTCCATAAGCTTTAACACCCAATCTTTTGGAATTTGAATCTCTTCCGTTTCTAGTAGAACCTGTTCCTTTTTTATGAGCCATTAGAAGTGTTTAATTTGTAGATTTTTCTGATTTTGGTTTAGTTTCCTTTTTAACAGTTTCCTTTTTTACAGAAGACTTGGGAGCGCTTTTACCAATTGTTATAGATTTTACCATAACTCTTGTAAGTTCTTGCCTGTGTCCCATCTTTCTTCTTGTCTTTTTTTTTGGACGCATCTTGTATACAAGAATCTTCTTATCTCTTTTATGAGAGACTACTTCTAATTCAATTTTTGCGTCTTTAACGTAAGGTTTACCAATAGTTATAGAATCTTTGTCCTTTAAAACTAAAACTTTTTCCAGTGTTATTTTGTCTTTCTCTTTTGCATTTAACCTGTCTATATCATAATATCTGTCAACTTCGAACCAAAATTGTTGACCTGAAGTTTCTGCTATTGCATACAATTCATTACTTTTAGAAGAATTGTTTGAGGATTTTTTAGAATTTGTCATGTCTTAAAGACGCTACTAGGCTCAAATTAATAATTTGATTAAGCCCAATAAGCAATCATAATAGTTTGTTTATTTTCTTATTTTGTAGTGTAATAAGTCAAGGGTTGTTTTAAATCTTTCATATCATTTCAGGAACAATAACGATGGCAGCAAGGAAAACATATATTTTAAAACTCTATGTTGCTGGAAATACTCCTAATTCAATGAGAGCTTTAAATACCTTAAGAGAAATTTTAGATAATGAATTCAAAGGAGTTTATGCTTTGAAGGTTATCGATGTACTTAAGCAACCACAACTTGCAGAAGAAGATAAAATTTTAGCCACTCCAACATTAGCTAAAATTTTACCGCCACCAGTTAGAAAAATAATAGGTGATCTTTCAGATAGAGAGAAAGTTTTAATTGGTTTAGATCTACTTTTTGATGAATTAACTGAAACTGAATATAGTGGAGATAAATAATATATATAACTTTTAAAATTAAAAATAAATTCAAAATTTATTTTATTTTTTTTTAATAAGCACAAAAAAACTATGAATGATAAGAAATTTGGCAAATCAAATAAAATGCAAGTACAAAAATTACCAACTGGAATAGAGGGTTTTGATGATGTTTGTAGGGGTGGATTGCCTGTCTCTCGAAGTACACTCGTTAGTGGTACCTCAGGAACTGGTAAAACTGTTTTTTCTCTGCAATACCTTCACCATGGAATTTGTAATTTTGATGAACCTGGAATCTTTGTAACATTTGAGGAATCACCTTTAGACATTATTAGAAATGCTGCAAGTTTTGGTTGGGATTTACAAGAATTAATTGATCAAAATAAACTTTTTATTCTGGACGCATCTCCTGATCCTGATGGTCAGGATGTGGCGGGTAACTTTGACTTGTCTGGTCTTATTGAGAGGATTAGTTATGCAATTAGAAAATATAAAGCTAAAAGAGTTGCAATAGATTCAATAACGGCTGTCTTTCAACAGTATGATGCCATTTACGTTGTTAGAAGGGAAATATTTAGATTGATTGCAAGATTAAAAGAAATAGGTGTGACAACAGTTATGACTACTGAAAGGGTGGATGATTACGGACCAATTGCTAGATATGGTGTAGAAGAATTTGTATCTGATAATGTTGTCTTATTAAGAAATGTTCTTGAGTCAGAGAAGAGAAGAAGAACTTTAGAAGTTCTGAAGTTAAGAGGCACTGTACATATGAAAGGTGAATATCCATTCACTATGGGAATGGATGGAATAAGTGTGTTTGCGTTAGGAGCAATGAGATTAACGCAGAGATCCTCAAATATAAGGATTAGCTCTGGAGTTAAAGATTTGGATGATATGTGTGGTGGAGGATATTTTCAAGATTCCATTATTCTCGCTACTGGAGCAACTGGTACGGGCAAAACAATGCTTGTATCGAAATTTGTTGAAGATGCTTATAACAATAATGAAAGAGCAATACTTTTTGCATATGAAGAATCTAGGGCTCAATTGCTTAGGAATGCTACTAGCTGGGGTATAGATTTTGAAAAAATGGAAAGTGATGGATTATTAAAAATTATTTGTGCATATCCTGAATCAACTGGTTTAGAGGATCACTTACAAATTATAAAAACGCAAATTAATCAATTTAAACCAAAAAGAATGGCAATTGATTCTCTCTCTGCATTAGCCAGAGGTGTAAGTTTGAACGCATTTAGACAGTTTGTAATTGCTGTTACTGGTTATACAAAACAAGAGGAAATAGCAGGCTTTTTTACTAATACTGCAGAAGAATTTATGGGAAGTCATTCTATAACTGATTCTCACATCTCAACAATTACAGACACCATATTGTTGCTTCAATATGTAGAAATAAAAGGTGAGATGGCACGGGCTTTAAATGTTTTTAAAATGCGGGGATCATGGCATGATAAACGAATAAGAGAATTTATTATTACAAATAGTGGTCCAGAAATAAGGGATTCTTTTTCTAATTTTGAACAAATATTTAGTGGTGCCCCTCACAGAGTTGTGCCTGATCAAAATGTTCAAAATGTATTTAAAGGAATAGATAATAATTAGATAATTTCTTTAATTTCAGAACCTGGGAAAGAGTCTAAATTATTGATGGCTTTTGTCAATAATTCATCTTTATCAGATTGTGCCAAGGCCAAATCAAACCAAAACGTTGTTCCTACTCCTAATTCACTAGCCATACGAATCTCCCCACCGTGTTTCTCAATTATTCCCCGCACTATAGATAAACCTAAACCCGTTCCTTGCTCAGTATGAACAGAATTCTCTACTCTATAAAAACGATCAAATATCTTTTCTTGATCAGCCTGAGATATTCCTGAGCCAGTATCAGCAATTTCAATTCTTACTTTTGGAAGTGGTGAAACTAATTCACATTGAGGGACTCCATCTTTTTTAATACTTGGAGGGAGAGCAGGACAGGAATCTGGCCAAGTATAAGCTCTTATCATTAAGGAGCTGTTTTTTGGACTAAATTTCAATCCATTTCCTAGTAAATTATCAAAAACCTGCAAAAGTAAATCAAAATTACCAAGAATTGGAGGAATAGTTTCCTCTATGTCATGAGCTAATGAAACATTTTTTTCTGAAGCATTAAGTCTATAATTTCTAAGAGTCTGTTCTATTGCTGGTTTTATGTCCATTTGCTCTAGTTGAACAATTTTCCCAGACTCCAATCTCGATAAATCTAATACATCATTTACAAGTCTTGTTAACCTATCAGTCTCTGAATTTGCAATTCCTAAAAATTCTATTTGTTCTTCATCAGAAAGCTGATCTTTTAAATCATGTAAGGTCTCTACATAACTTTTGATATTAAAAAGTGGTGTCCTTAATTCATGTGATACATTGCTTATGAATCTATTTTGTGCGGCGTTAAGTTCAACTTCTCTAGTTAAATCTTGGATTGTTACCGCAATTCCTTTTAATTCAACTTTATTTGTATCTAAGACTGATTGCAAGACAATTCTTAAGGTTCTTGCTGGCTCTCCTAAGCTGAATCTTAAATCGTCATTCTCCTTTTCCCTTTTTAAAATAGATTCTATATTTGTATGTAAGTCGTTGGATAAAATTTCGGGGATTTCATTTAAAAAATGTTTGCCTTCAAGAAATCTTCCTTCCCAACGAAATAATCTCTTTGCTGTTGGATTAGTAAGTACAATCTTGCCTTGTGAGTCCAATAATATTGCACCATCAGCCATTGTAGCTATTAATGATTGCTGCTTTATTTGCTCCGCTTTTAGTTCTTCTATATTAGCTTCATCATAATTTTCTAACTGTGTTGCCATTCGGTTAAATCCATTTAAGAGTTCTCCTAGATCACCTGTCATAGGTAAAGAAATTCTGGATTTAAAATTACCTCTTGAAATTTCTCTAACACCTCTTACTAATTCTCTGACTGGTCTTGTAATTGTAAGTGCATTGAATACAGCTCCAAGTATAACTAAAACCCAAATAGAGATAAAAACTGCAATAGTTACTTCTCTAGTTAAAGCAGCACTGGCTAGTGCTTTTTTATTAGGGGTGACTCCCAAAGCTAAAGTTCCAAGATATTTGCCTTTCCACAACATTGGGACAAATACATCTGTTACTTGACCTTGAGGTGTCGCATGCTGCCTGACCAAAGGGAATTGTGGTCGCTTCTTCAATTCTGAAGGTAGTTTTAATTTTCGAGTGAGCTGAAACTGACTGTCTGAGCTTGTTGGTGTAGCACTAATCGGTATCCCTAGTTGAACAATATCTTCAGCATCAGTAAAGAATATATAACGCAGGTTTCGACTTGATCTCCAAAACTTTTCAG
This sequence comes from Prochlorococcus marinus, assembly GCF_001180325.1. Lineage (GTDB taxonomy): Bacteria > Cyanobacteriota > Cyanobacteriia > PCC-6307 > Cyanobiaceae > Prochlorococcus_A > Prochlorococcus_A marinus_R. The sequence goes on along the minus strand of NZ_CVSZ01000003.1, from coordinate 1,260 downwards.
CTACATTTGAAATTTCTTTTTTTTGGTTATTAGCAACTAATTCTGTAACATTCCCAGATAACAATAAGCCAAGATCTCGAGCATATCTAGTATCATTCATACCTGCATCTCTTTGAATACTATTTAAAGCGAAAAAAGTTATTCCTGTCATAAGGAGGCTTACGACAAGAGTAGCTATAGCTAATAACTTTGTTCTTAAACTGAACCCGCTCCACCAAGCTAGAAATCCATTAATCCAATAGTTAATGTTTATATCTTCATTATCAGTAATGTTATATTTTCTACTTTCTCGATTATTTGTATCAACCATAAGCCTAATTCCCCTTAGAAAAGTTTTTTCTCACTTGATGACCTATGTCATTTCTAAAGTAAATACCCTCAAAATGAATTTCGTTTAAATTTTTGTATGCTTTTTCAAAAACCATATCGAAGTCTTTATCTTGACAGACAATACTTAAAACTCTTCCTCCAGCAGTTAATAATTTCCCACTTTCACTAAAAGAAGTACCTGAGTCAAAAATTTGACAATCCTTTGAATCAATTTTACCTATTTTTATTTGATAGCCAGTTTTGTATTCGTCAGGATAGCCTTTGGAGGTCGCTATTACACAACCACTGACTTTATCAGAAGTATTAATTTTTTCATCACCAGTTAAACTTCCCATTGAACATTTTTCTAAAAGAAATACAAAATTTTGATCCATCAAGGGCATTATTGTTTGACATTCTGGATCACCAAATCTGCAATTATATTCTATAACCTTGGGCCCAGATTTTGTGATCATTAACCCAAAATAAATTACGCCTCTATAGTCAATATTTCTTTTATTTAGAGCATTTATTGTAGGTTCAATTATCTCTTTAATGATTCTATCTAGGTAATCTTCTTTTAATAATGGGGTAGGAGAATAAGCCCCCATACCTCCTGTATTGGGACCTTTATCTTTTTCTTCAAGTCGTTTGTGATCTTGGGCCGCTGGAAGTAATTTATATCTCTTTCCATCGCATAAAGCAAAAACTGAAACTTCTGGTCCTTGAATTTTTTCTTCTAGAACGACTACATTCCCAGAGTTACCAAATCTCCCATTAAAAATCGTCTCTGCTGCTTTAATGCATTCATCTTTTGTATTCGGAATAAAAACACCTTTACCAGAAGCTAGACCATCAGCTTTTACTACAAATGGAATTGATGATGAATTAATAATTTTTTTGGCTTCTTCTAGGGAATTGACTTTCCAAAAGTTTGCAGTTGGAATATTT
>NZ_CVSZ01000002.1 GCF_001180325.1 Prochlorococcus marinus | reverse complement strand
ACATCAATTAGTGCAATAGGAATTTGGGAGGCTTTACCTCTTATTATCCCAACAATAATAATTCAAAGAAGGTTCTATAAATTACTAAAAAAATATCCTCCTGATTGCTTAATTTTGATTGACTATATGGGACCCAATATAAAAATTGGTACTAAATTAAAAAGATCAAAGACTAAAATTCCAATTTTTTACTATATTGCTCCTCAAGAGTGGGCTTGGAGGGTTGGCAATAATACTACAACAAATCTA
>NZ_CVSZ01000001.1 GCF_001180325.1 Prochlorococcus marinus | reverse complement strand
GTTAGATATAGATATTGGAATATTGCAAGATCTTCAGGGACCTAAAATACGATTAGGGCGCTTTAAAGATGGCCCAGTAAAAGTTAAAAAAGGAGATAAATTCACACTTACATCAAATGAAGTCGAATGTACAAATACTATTGCAAATGTAACCTACGACAAACTTTCTCAAGAAGTTAGCGAAGGTAAAAGAATACTTTTA